>CAWDNI010000040.1:0-78073 GCA_963803615.1 uncultured Acidobacteriaceae bacterium | reverse complement strand
TCCTGGCCTCCCACGTTTCTCCCCCGATCGGCGAGGATTTGGTAGTGACGAACAAGGTAAGCCAAAATCTTCACGCCGAACTTGCTCTGCGAACCTTGGGCAAACTTGAGAGCTCCGATGGCTCGCTGGTAGAAGGCACGCGGGTGGTGCGGCAGTTTCTAATAGATGCCGGCATCGCGCCAGGAGATTTCTTCTTCTACGACGGATCGGGATTGTCGCCTAAGGATTTGGTGACTCCTCGCGCTTTCACCACCCTGCTCACTTATGCGGCGCAACAAAGCTGGGGTCCGGCCTTCCAGGCCACCTTACCGATCGGCGGCGTGGATGGCTCGCTCGGGGCACGCTTCAGGCGGGCTCCGCTCAACGGTAGGATCTTCGCTAAGACCGGTACCCTGGGCGAGGTCACCGCTCTGAGCGGCTATATCGTTGGGGCCAGCGGACGAACTGTTGCATTCTCTATCCTGTGCAATCATCACCTGCCGGAAGATGATGCAGACCGCGAAGCCATGGACAAAATTGTCGCCGCCATTGAGCGAACAAATTAGCGGAGCAGCTAAGAGCGGCTAAAGTCCGGTCAGCTAGTTCTGCCGCAAATCCCGCTAACCGCTTTTAAGCTGACCGGTTTTTGGCTAATTAAGAGCTTGACACCTATACTGTGGCATGGTGATATCGAGTATCCGTTGAGTCCGCCACCGCGGATTCCGGAATGGGCCATCTAAAGACCGTTATACCTTGGAATCAAGGACCAGCCTCCCTCCTGGACCGTTGGACCGTTGCTCCGAAACCCGGCTGTTCCTTGAGTAGCATCGAGAATTCGGGGATTGTCATGATTGTGCCCAGGTTGTCGGTATCGTCTTATGGCCGATCGCGTCGTTACCTGAAGCACGGCCCAGGGCACGTTCTGATGTATATCTGTGGCCGTTTCCATCTGGTCCGTTCGTTCATGGTATGGATATATAGCCAGAGGCCGGCTAAGCCGTTGTCATCCTCCGGTCCAACGCTGGTTGAGGATGTGGATATTGATGATGCCGTCCGCAAGATTCGTCAGGATGGATTTTTTTCAAGACTCCGTCTTCGCCGGCAGACTGTCGAACAATTGCTGACCTTTGCATCGGCCGCGACTTGTTTCGGCGATGGCATAGCCGATTTTCCGTTCCGTCATGAGGAAAGGGAAATTGCCGAACAGCAGTCTGGCCGAACATTCAAGCTCGGCAGGTACAACCGCGCATTACGTGCTTCGCCGGTGCTCCAAGCTCTTGCTGCCGATATGCAGTTGCTGGCCATTGCTCGCCAGTATCTCCGTACTGAACCGGTGCTGTTAGGCGCACGAATGTGGTGGAGTTTTGCCGGCCGGGCCGATACCGAAGAACAGATGGAAGCGGGACAGGGCTTCCATTACGATATCGATGGATACGGCGGCCTGGCATTCTTCTTTTACCTGACGGATGTGGGACCATCCAGCGGGCCTCATGTCTACATCCGGGGCAGTCACATAAAGAGATTGTGGAAGCACTCGTTTTCCATTTACAAGGGACGCGATGACGCTGAAATTGAAAAATGCTATGGCCTTGAACGGCAAATCGTTTTATGCGGACCCGCGGGCTCCGGATTTGCCGAAGACATATTCGGTTTTCATAAGGGCCTGCACCCCGAAAGCACGGACCGCTTGATAGTTCAGCTCCGCTATGGACTTCGCGATTATGGCACGGGACGGGATGATTGAATCGGAACTCGAGCCGGCGGCTTTATTTGGCCGCGAGCTAGGTTTTCAGATTGTAGACACGATGCCCGTTCTCCCAGACAAGCTGGCGGAAGAGTTCGGGTGTTGTGTTCCTCTTGAGAACTGCGAGCGTTTCTCTTGCCACACATTTGCCCTGCAGCCGCGACGCGCCGGGGTTGCCATTCTGCGAAATGCCGCTGCCATGCCCGTCGGCGCAGCTACAGTCGCTTCCGAAAAACAGCTTGTTCTTGTGCCGCTTTAGAAAACCGGCGGTGAAGGAAGGGTCACGCGTCAACGCGTTGTTGCCGGAGTTCGCCGATAGGTCGGCGAAGAGGTTCGGATAATCTGAGAGCCAACGATCTGTAATGCCGCCGCGCACGATCGGCGTTCGTGGATAATCCTTGTCATCGGCGTAATCCGCGCTCACGTTGGCCCAGAAGGCGTCGCAGTGGCCGACAAAGGTTGTCTTCGGAAATTGCTCCAGCATCTTGTCGAAGCGCTTGAAGCCGGTGTTGAAGACCCCCTCCGTAGGCGTGTGCGGGACCTCTTGAAAATGAAGCGTTACCGGCACATTGAGCTCCGCCGCCGCGGCGTACAAGCGCCGCATCTCCGGACCATCAGCCGCGACGTGATACTTAACTTCGCCGAAGCCATGCGCTCCTGCCTTTACCGCCTCAGTCAGCAGCTTTACCGCATCGGGCACTGTAACGTCAGTGCTCACCGAGTACCCCGCAAAACGCGCCGGCTCCCGGGCCATGAAACGCTTTACGTCGTCGGCCATCTGAAGCCGCGCCAGCAAATACGCCGCCTGGCAGCCGGAGCCGTTCAGGTGCGCAAGATTGGCTTCAAGCGTGCGCCGCGGATGAAAATGACAGTCGATCACCGGCGAGCCCCATAGGTTCGCAGTCTCAGGGGGAAGTTGCGCCTCGACAACTTGCGCGGCAGCCACCGCAACCATAGAACTGACAAATACTCTTCGGCTCACTCGCATCGATTCCGCCTCCGCCCAACTGTTTCTATCAAGCTGAACTATAATCCAGCGGCATGCCTGCCGGAATTTCCAAGCCCCGGAGCGCGGGAAGAGAACCGCCGACCGGATCGAAATTCTGGTTTGTGCTGGTGTGCGGGAGCCGAGGCTAAACCCATGAAGAAAAGTCTTGCCATAACTATTTTTCTAATCTGCGCAACTGTTATTGGGGCGAACGCACAGGGGCCCAGGCGGTTCGATGCGGGCGCGCTCTTTCAACCCGGCATGAGCACTATGCAGGCGGCGCGCGAGAGGTGCAGCAAGGTTCCCGGAGCGCAATTCGGCGAGTGCTTTGTCGAGCAGATGCGAGCGGCGGGAGCATCGCCGCAGGCGGTAGATTTCATGCACGCCGTTGATAACAACGGTTTCATGCGTGATTTCCGGGATACCGGGCGCGTGGACGTCGCATTCGCCTTCTACCCGTTCGCGGCCAACGAAAATCAGCACTGTCTTCTGGTTAACGGAAATCCAGACCTGATCGACGTGGACGACTACAAGCTTCTTCCCAAAAACGAACTGGCGAAGAACCCCGCATATTCCGCGCTGCTGCGGAAGTTTCCTAACATCGCCGTCTTCCCCGGCGACCGGTTTGGCACAAAATTCATGACCGCGGTACACCTTCCGGCCGGCGGCCAGCGCTTCGTAATTCCTTATGTTCTGGTCGACGGCTGCCACGCCTGTGCGCGAGTCGGTGCGCTCCAACTGGCCTTCAATTTCGACGAAGCAGGTAAATTCCTCGGCACCAAAGTTGCAGGCGTCAAGCCGCTTCCTCCACCCGCGCAGTAGCCCCCTACCTGGGCCGTTAATCATCATCGCAATTAATTCGCCTCCTCGTTCGGATGGGAGGACCTTAAACCCGGTCCTGGGTGCCCTGCAGCAGACCAGCAGTACGATTGCAGTACGATTGAAGGATGGCCGGGATCTCCGCCGATCACCCGCTCGTTCGCGCCACTGAATTCGCTTCCTCCGTGAGAGCGCAAACGCCCATCTTCCTGGCTCCGATGGCCGGCGCATGTCCACCCTCGCTGTCAGCGGCAATTGCGAATGCGGGTGGTATGGGAGCGTGCGGCGCCGTCCTGATGTCACCGCAGGCGATAACTTTCTGGCGTGACGAGTTTCGCAAACAGAGCGACGGGCCATTTCAGATCAACCTATGGGTGCCCGATCCGCCCGCAGTCCGTAATGAAGAGATAGAAGCGCGTCAACGCGCGTTCCTCGCCGGTTGGGGACCGGCGGTTCCTGCCGATGCGGGAAATGGAGTGTTGCCGGATTTCGAGGCGCAATGCCGGGCACTCATCGACGCAAGGCCCACTGCCGTCTCGTCCATCATGGGCCTCTACCCACCTTCTTTCGTTGCTGAAATGAAGGCACAAGGTATCCGCTGGTTTGCTACGGCAACGACCGTTGCTGAAGCGCGTGCAGCCGAAGCAGCGGGCGCGGATGCGATCGTCGCTCAGGGAATGGAAGCCGGAGGCCATCGGGGTGTGTTTCGGGCTGCTGATGCGGAGACGGAGGCGGTCGGACTCTTCGCGCTGCTGCCGCAAGTCCGGGACGCTGTCTCTGTTCCTGTCATTGCAGCTGGGGGGATCGCTGATGGGAGAGGAATAGCTGCTGCACTCATCCTGGGAGCAAGTGCGGTGCAGATCGGCACAGGCTTTCTGCGGTGTCCCGAAGCTGATCTCAACCCCGCGTATGCGGCAAGGTTAGCGAGTACAGAGGCGCACCATACACGCCTGACAAGGGCGTTTTCAGGACGCGCAGGCCGGGCCGTTCGTACACGGTATGTAGAGGCAGCTGCATCACCAGAAGCTCCAGCGCCGGCGCCATACCCTGTGCAGCGAGGCCTTACCCGCCTGATGCGGGAAGAGGCAAGCGCAATGAGAGATCCTGAACGTATGCAGATGTGGGCCGGCCAAGCAGCCCGGCTGTCCAGGGCTGAGGCTGCACCTTCGCTCCTGCAGACTTGGTGGGCTGAGGCTCTGGGCTATCTGCGTTGAATTGTACGCGCGGCTGAACGGGAGGATGGGACTGGTACATAGCTACCCGAGATGGCTGGTGCCGGTTGATATGCGAACGGGGTCTCGATCCCGGGTTAGCGCTTGGCCCCGGGCGGGGCCGGTAGCATGTTACGAATTGCTGTGATCCGCCATCCCTCTTTGGTGCGCTTCACAATGAGCGTCGTCCACATCTTACGGACTGTTCCGTCCACAGAGGTGGTTTGATAACGGCCGTCCGCGATCGCCACATCGCGATCGATAAATCGAATGCGGTCGATAGCGATCGAGCTTTGGCCGGTTTCCTTCTGCGAACTGGCCGTGGTCCCACGGACCAGGTCATCCATCCCTCTTCGCCATTCACCGGTCGAGACGAGTTGATCGGCATCCGGCGTGAACAGCCGCCGGACTGCTTCGGCGTCCTTGTCATTCCGCGCTCGCATGTACTGAGCAATGACGTCCCGAACGGCACGCGAATCGCGATCGGAGGATGGCGCTTGCCCCCAAAGCATCGCGAAGCAGAGGATAAAAAGCAACAGGCAAGAGCGTCGCAGGTTCCGCATGCGGTTTATGTTATCGAAAAACACCGGTCATTCAGAAAATAGAAGTCCCGCTGGCCAAAGGCGATATTTAAGCCTCCGCCACGATTGCCTTGGAGCCCTTTTCAGAGCCGGCCATCGCTCGGGCAAAGCCAGGTCACCGCATATTTTTGTAAGGGTGACTTCCCACAAGCCGACTTGCACTAAGACTTGTCATTACCAACTCAGCCCAAGCCTGCCCTTCGATTCGCCTTCCAAGCTGCCACTCCGCAGAGATCCGCTGCGCTGCCACACTATTTGTCAGGCCAGTTTTCTGGCACGAGTGCTGGCGGCTTTGCCCAAGGTTCTTCTACGAGTGCCTCCTGAAACCATGGATCTCGAAGGTTGGCATGCTCCGTCACGATGATCTGAAATCCCGGGGCGAGTTCTCGGGTGAACTTATAGAGCCATGCGAACAAGCGGCGTACAGCTGCGAGATCCGCGTCCTCCTCAGTCTTCTGGACGGAACCATCTGCCTCTCTATAGATCTTCTCCGACGGGAAATACACCTGTGTAGGCTGATCGATCATAAGAAATCTTGGAAATGGACGACCGCTCTTCGCTGCAAACAAGTGTAGAGCCAGAAGTGCAGAGAGATGATAGGCAAGATGGTTTTCGCCGCCACCGGTCCTGCTCATCGGCACCGATCTCTCGGGGCGATCGAATACAATCGTGAGGTTCGTGAGGTCGATTCTCACCGGAAAAGCGCTGAACTCAGCGTCTAACTCGCGAATGAATTGTGATGTGTACGCTGCGATATTGTTTAAGATCGATGTGAGCCGGTCGCGGCTACTATCGTCTCCAACACGCCGCTCGAGATCGGCGATCCTCACCCGAAGCCGTTGATGTTCCGCTTCACGTGCGATTAGTTCTGCGTTGGGAACAAGATTCTCGAGAAAGAGGCTAACTCGACCTACCACTCTGGCGGCAGCGTTATTGCGATTGCCCATCGCCGTAACCAGTTCATTGGTTGCGATCGCGGCGGCCAACTGTTCTTCCGCACTTCGGATCTCGTTAGAAGTCTCCCGTATCTGACCTTCAAGGTCTCCGAGGTATGAATCTAACCGGGGTCGTTGCCCGGCTACAATCGCCAGCTCCGAATCCAAGTTGCTCACCTCATTGAGAAGGGCGATGGCAATCGGGGACTCTAGTCCGAGATTCTTCTCAGAGAAGGGCCATTGCCAATCTCCTGTGGATGGGCTCTCTGGGCAGTGCTCTGATCGACAGGAGTCGGTCTCTTTGTTCGGAGGCTTCGCTCTGAAATCCCCCGGCTTCCTTGGCGAACTGACGCGTGCTGTCGATTCTCGCTTGAAGATCTCGCCGCTGCTGACGAAGATCAGCAATTCGTCTTTCGAACGGTGTGATGTTATCAGCAGTATCTTGCGAAATCAGATTGCGGCTTCCAATTCAGCGCTCCCCGAAGCAATTCAAGAACCGCTTCATTGTCCTCGTTTTGTGCAAGAACGGGCGCGATCCCAACGGATCTGGCCTCTGACAGAAGGCTCAGCCCCTTTTGCTGAGAGGTATCGATCGCGTGTCGTGCTTCTTCTAGGAACTTGGCGCATATTCGCAACTCCCTTTGTGCCATCCGTAGTTTGGCTTCAAGTTCATACCTGTCGTTGGAAGACACTCCGAGCAATATGGGAAACGTATCCCGAATTGCTTGAGGCTGATATTGCTCATTCTGTCGATACAGTAGCTGATCTTTATTCGTAACTAACCCTTGCTTCTGGAACAAGTAGTAGTACGTGTGTTTGATAGTCGCTTCAAAGCTGACTCGGCTGCTGTCCAACGGCACCTGTGTCCGGTTCTCAGGAATTCCGAGCAGTCTTCGAAAGTAGTGCTACAACGGCGCCATCGTCCGTGTTAACTACCAGCTCCTGGAATGCTGGTATTGGTACGACGGTTCCTCGACGCTCCATGGCAACGCTGCAACTGGCTCCGCCAGCTTCTGGCGACGGTTTCGCAATAAGCACTTGCTCGTTTGGGAACTGATACAGCACCCCAAACCACGCAACTCTGTCCCGGATCACTCCTTCAGGCACGTTGCAATCAGACTGGCCCATGCAGTATTCGACAATGTCTGAGAGAGCCGACTTGCCGGTGGATGAGCGTCCTGTGATAACGTTTAGACCCTCAACGTGAAATTCAAGATCCCGCCGCTGACCGTCATGACTGTAGATGTGAATTGACTTGATCTTCATGGACGAACCCCAAGCGATGTATAGATGGTGCCTCGATCCCCAACGCGTGCGAATTCTCTGCCGATAAATCGAGCGACTCTTTGGCAGGAAATAGATTCGTCCGTACCACTGATCGTTTTCCGCACTTTCTTGTCTACAGACCGAAGACGCCCATCTTCTGTAACGACGAAGCAGCCACGCTCCATCAATAATCCAAAAGCTTCCAACGTGAACGGCATCAAATGTTGCGCTCGCTCGGCGAACCCGACAAGAACACGTGGGTTTTTCTCGATAGCTCTAAGAAAGTAGCTGCGTAAGTTCTCCGCAAGGACCAGCCGCGTGTCCTTGTGCAGGCATAGCGGCAATACCAACAAAGCGAGAGAAAAGGGCATGCCCGCTTCATTCTCTTCTTCGTAGCCCACTAAGGCGCGGAAGAGAATGACTCCACAAAAGGCTGGATTGAAGAGATTCCTCACTTCGAATGGGCGCTGATTCCATGGCTTCATGTAGTCACCGCCAAGAGTTCGCGCAGGCGATTCAGGAACAGAGGATGCCAATAAATACGCGGTTCTGGCGTAATGTTGGCGAGAATGTGAAAGCAGCCGCGGACCACGTAAGGCTCGGTCACCCTCTCCCGAATGCGGAGCGTACTGATATTTCCGCTCTCAAGATCAGCCCATCGGTACAGTCTTTGGCCGGCCTCGCGCATAACGGACTCCGCACTGTCTTGATCCAAGGTCTCGAAGACAACATCGCGGTATCTGGACCATTCATCCTCAAGACGATCTTCGTACTCCTCAAGCTCGCCCGAGACAAGAAGATTCTCACGAGCCCAGGCGGATCGCTGCTCGTAAGCGCGGTAATAATCCAGAATCGCATTTCGGATACGTACTGAAGAAATCCCGAGTTCCCGAAGCTGTCTCACGAAGAGCCGGTCATCATTATCTGTGTCAATTTCGCCATCGGATCTGTGTCAATTTCGCCATCGGGCATCTTCCCTCTAAAGGTGATCGGAAGGTTGTCCGATTTATATTCCTCCGCGAATGCTGTGAGTTTGTCCGAGACTTCGTATCCGTATATCGGAACCAATCGCTTGCCTGTCAGAAGCGCCAAAACAGTGTCCTGCCACCAGCCCTCAAGGCGCTCAAATATGGGATCCCGATATTCACGCCTGATGCTTCGCATGTGCCTATCTTTTATGAGCCCCGGAATGTCATCGATCCTCGGGGAACGATCGAATATCACGATTCTTCCCCAAAAATCGATCTGTTCAGCTTCGTTCAAGGAGTGCAACTGGGCTGCGATCTGTTGAATGAATTCCGATTTCGTCTCTTCCAGGGCGGCATTGGCCAAGGAAAATAGGGGTAGATCATCAGCCGGAGCGGGCGGCCGCAGTAGGAAGGAAGGCCTTCAAAAATGAAGTATCCGACACCTCATTTGTCGTAAAGAGATAAAAGCGGTGTGTCGACTCGAGCACTCCATTGTCCTCGTAACGGGTGAGCCAGATACGAACGGATTTCCAAAAGTCCTTCGATAGGTTGGTCAGCCGCTCGCCCGCAGCCTTATGCTTTAAGGACCCGAGGGTCTTCCTTCCGCCGACGTCCACAAAGTCTAGATCGTCATCTTTCTCGATGAAAGCGGACGTGCCCTCCGGCAACTGCATTAACTGCAAGAGTGCGAACCTCGGCTGGTACAGATAGCCGAGCCCTTGTTCCCCAGCTGAAAACCGATCACTGCGACTGTCGGTCATTTTGCCTCGGTTTCTGTGGGTGAAGTCAGGCGGCGATTCTCACATTTGGGACGAGGAGATGGATGACACAAGTCATTTCCTATCCAAGCAAGTGTGTTCAATAAAACTCTCCAAAACAAAGAAAGTTTACTAGGCATCAGCCGGCTCTGCTTAGCAGACACCATCCGCCGGTCTGATAGTCAACTAAATGTCCTTGTGGACCGAAAGTATAACTGATTCAGGCTCCCGCCATCCACATTGGCATGACACCCCGGAGTATGGCTTTTTCAAATCTAACGAGAAAAGGAAGGGCTCCATGTCCGAAAGAAGATCGCAGCAACGAGGAGCACAGATAGACTCGGGCGTGCCGACACGGAGAGATAATTCTTCTTAAATACTGCTAAACGATAGGCCTCTATCAGGGCTGCCCCGACCACGACGAACGATTTGCGCGGATTTCTCTCGGAGCAGTTTTGATATGGCTATCGTTTATAGGTGACTTCCGAATTGTCGACTATTCACCCAGACCAGACGGTGAAACTTTCCGCGGTCGGACTTCGGCCTAACCTCGGATCGAGCCACAACTCCAAGCTGGGAACTAGACAAAACGCCCGCCGAGATAAATGTGAATGTCGTGGTGATACATGGCCGCGAGTTCCGAAGCGGCAGACAGGTCAAGTACCTTTTCAGAAAAATCGGTATTGCCGCGGCTCTTCACCCGCCGCCATCGATAGCTTGTACCCGGATTGCCTGAACAACGTGAGGCACAAACAAATCGCCACACCGTGGCGTCCGCCCTGGACGGCGAGTCGCCTATTTTGGGTCGATGCTGGTCAGGCGCAGAGTGATTGTTCCCCAGAAGAGGCAGGCTGGGATGCGACGTTGATCGTCGCTGTACCAGATCCAGATGTTGCCGGGTTCCTCAACCCGCCGCCATTGATAGGCTGTACCCGGATTGTCTGAAAAGGTTCCCGCCGGGTGCGATTGCATGCGGGGAATCCGTGCTGGCCCTCGCGTGCCACACACATTTTCCTCTGTCCGCAGAAGGCCGGCCGTCTGCTCATCGCGTTCTCTTCCGCCGGCATGATGGGCAGTACTTCCGCGAGGCTATCGCGCCACCTAGTGCTGGACAATCACTACAGCACTTTGAGATAAGTGGACGAAACGGAGGCAAAACATGTTGTGTTCGATAGATCAGGCAGAGGAGATTCGCCTGCTGGGGATTGTTCTACGGATGATGATTGACGGGCCCACAACGGGCGCCTCGCTCACGATGTTCGAGATGGACGTATCGCCTGGAGCCGGGATGCCGGTACCGCACCATCACGTCGGTTTCGACGAACTCGCGTATGGCATGGCCGGTAAGCTGCGGATGACTATTGAGGGCCAAGCGTTCGAGGTCGGCAAGGGCCATTCGCTCCTGATCAAGCGCGGCGAAGTCCACTCCTTCGTCAACCCGTTCGATGAGACGGCAAAGGTGCTTTGCGTGCTCACGCCCGGAGTCCTCGGTGCGCAATACTTCCGGGAAGTGCGAGAACTGCTCGTACCCGGCGCACCTCCAGACCCCACGAAGATGGCCGAGGTGATGATGCGCCACGGCCTCGTACCCGCCAAGCCCGCTTTGTCCCGCTCGTGAAAAGCGAGCTGATTGGTCCGATCAAACGCCCTTACTCCATATCTCCCGGGAAGGAGTGAGGGAGTCAAGGGGGAATTGCAACAGCGGCTGAAAACGAAGTAGACGCTGCCAAGCAACAGGTATTTGAAGCGAAAGAGAGTGAATGATGGATCGTAGACAGTTCTTGAAGAGTTCGGCGATGGCCGGTGCGGTACTCGCATTTTCCGGCCGGAGGGTCTGGGCAAAGTCAACGGACGCCCACGTCGAGGTCTTCCTGGATGAGCCCGGGGGCTTAATCAATCCAAATCTTTATGGACAGTTCACCGAGCACATCGGCGGAGTCATCTACGACGGAGTTTGGGTGGGCGAGCATTCCAAGATTCCTAACCAATACGGTATTCGCACCGAATTGGTAGAACGATTGAAGCAGATTCATGTTCCGGTGATTCGCTGGCCCGGCGGATGCTTCGCCGACAGCTATGACTGGAAAGATGGTATCGGGCCGCCCACGAAGCGCCCCATCCGCACTAACTTCTGGGAAACCGATCGCGACGCAGAGCGCCTGCACGAAAAGGGTCCACAAATCTTCGAGCCGAATCAATTCGGCACCAACGAGTTCATGCGCTTCTGCAAACTCACCCAGGCGCAACCCTACCTTGCCGCGAACCTGCGCAGCCTGCCGGCGCTCAGCTTCGACCAGTGGGTGGAGTATTGCAACTCTCCCGCCGGGAGTACGACGCTAGCGGATATGCGCGGCGAGGCGGGCTTCCGGGAGCCGTTTGAAGTGAAGTATTGGGGCGTGGGGAACGAAAGCTGGGGATGTGGCGGCAACTTCGAGCCGGAGGAGTATGCGTCCGCCTTTCGCCGGTACACCACCTGGATTCCCAGCTACGGGGTAGACCTGCAACTGGTTGCCGCGGGACCTAACGGGGACGACCTCGACTGGACCCATAGATTTTTTGAAGAGCTGCATTCCGGGCACGTCTATAGCAATCCGCATTTTACGGGCTGGTCCATCCATCACTACGCAGCCAACCTCAGCCGCGGCAAAACCAAAGATTGGATCCTGGGCAAGGGAGATGCGCTAAAGTTTGACCCGGTGGACTGGTACGAGTTGTTGCGGGAGTGTGACCGCATCAATCAGATCATGAACGACCAGTGGGCAGAAATGGGCCAGTACGACCCGCAGCACAAAGTCAAGCTCGTAGTCGATGAATATGGCCCATGGTACCGCGAAGGCACGGAGTTGGACCCCACCCACATTTTCGGCCAGCAAGTGACCGTGCGCGACGCACTTGCGACGGCGCTCACGCTAGACGCATTCAATCGCAATGCAGAAAAGGTAAGCATGGCCAATTGCGCGCAGCTGGTCAACAACATCAACGCCCTCTTCCTCTGCCACGAGGATCGCTTTTTCTCCACGCCGAACTTCTATGTCTTCGAGATGTACGCACCTCACCAGGGTGGTCAATCGCTGAGGACGGAGTTTGTGGCGCCGGATGTGCAATATGAGCGTGATGGGCAGCCGGCCAGCTTCTGGGGGCTCAAGGGCTCGGCGTCCCGAAAAGGAAAAATCGTTACTTTGACCATGGTAAACTCCGCACTTTCGAGTCCGTCCGAAACCCAGATCGCGCTGCGCGGCGCCGGCATAGCACATGTTACCGGCACGGTTTTGGCAGCCGATGATATGCACGCGCACAACACTTTCGAGCAACCGAACGCGGTGAAATCGGCGCCACTCAACGCCACCATCAGCGGTGACACGGCGAATGTAACCATACCAGCTGCATCTGTTACTAGACTTGAGATCAGCTTGGCATAGCGGCAGAGTTTCCTTCGACCTTGAACGCCGTGGCGTCCGCCTGGGACGGCGAGTCCCTATTTTGGGTCGATGCTGGTTAGGCGCAGGGTGATTGTTCCCCAGAAGAGGCGCGCGCGCATCTGCACTGGGATGCGGCGTTGATCGTCGGTGTACCAGATCCAGATATTGCCGCGGTTCTTCACCACGCCCGCATCGGCCATAGGCTGTACGCGAACTGTCTGAAAGGTTCCCGCGGTGGTTGTCACCTGCTCGCGCGCTTCGGCCTTCATGGTGACGTCCACCACGCGCATGGCGTCGGCAACCGGCATTTGGAAGGACTGGCCCGGCTCAAGGCGCTGCGAGCCTCCATAAAAAATCGCGGACATCAGATCCGTCACGCAGGGAGGGATGGGCGCCTCTTTGTGCTGCACGATTTTCGTTACCAGGTTCCTCTCATCGAAGATCTGCTTGCCCGAGACGAAGCGCAGGCTGCTGGTAATCTGCCGCCTTCCCTCCTGCAGCCGTTTGTTGAAGGTAGTGGAGCAGCCTGTCTGCCGGTTGAGGTATGACTCAAACCAGTCATTCACGCGAAACAGCAGATTCACGGCGCCCGTGGATTGACCGGTCGCGGTGATGCGCTCCAACCCGCCTGCCTGCTCCAGATGAAAGCTAGCCACGCCCGCCGGAAAGACGCGCCAGTCTACGGCGTAGTTCAGGGTCTGTTTTGCAGGAAAGGAAAATCCCTCCGCCGGCGGCAACAGCGGAGGAGGAGCGGTCTGCGCAGTTCCCCCCAGCATCGCAATCGCCAAAAACAACGCCAGCTTCACGGCAGATGCGGATTTGTCAGGTCTTTGATCGGGAAGGTAGCGAATCAATCTCAGCTCACTCGAAGTTTCAGGGATTGGCGTTCAGCGGCGAAGGATCAGACCTGCAATCAGGACGGCATAAACGGCACACGCTCCCAAGATTGCATTGTACTCGCGGTGCTTAAGATATAGGGCACTCGAGAACCCGCCGGGGACAGTATCGCGCCAGATGCGCCGCGGTAAATCGTGGGAACAAGCGCGGCACGCTGCGGGCGTAGAGATCGAATTGCGGAAACGTGGAGCGGAGGAATTGCTCCTCGGAAAGAATAGTCGGCCCGTAGATCATGGCGAAGAGAAGCGCCAACAGCACGGCGATAGAAACGCTGCGCGAGGCCAGAGCGAACCCGAAGGCGATCAGGATCGAGCCGAGATACAACGGATTCCGTGTATAGGCGTAAGGACCGGTTACGGTGAGTGATGAATTCTTCTTCACGTACCCTGAGGCATAGGCGCGCAGCAGGATTCCCGGCACAACCAGCAGCAAACTCCAAGCGATGGAAGCGGCGCTCGGCCGCGCTCTCCAAAGGAAGAAAGCGGCGAAGAGAAAGCCCATGGGCACGCGAATGCGCCGCGCGATCCTGCTCCAGCTGCCTGTCATCGGCATGCAAAACCCCACGGTGGAAGCCCCCTGTTTTAGCAGGAGGTCCCGGAGCGCTAAGCGATCCTTCCCCTGCATAAATGCGGGGGCTTCCAGCTAAATCCCACCCTGCAGCAATTCCATCGCGGCGTGAAAGACCTCCTCCGCGGTAATCGTCAATAGACCAGCTTCCGGATGCGCATGCCGCGTGTGGTCGCGCTTGCTCTCAGGATGCCGCAAGACGCGGAACGGCACGCCGAAGGGTCCGTTGCGCTTGGGCTCGGTCGGACCGAAGATCCCGACCACGGGTCTGCCCAGCGCGCACGCCAGGTGCAAAGGGCCGGTATCGCCGGCAATCGTCAAGCCGGCTCTCCTTGCCGTCGAGATCAGCCGTTGCAAGGTAAATTCCGGCGCCTGCGCAGCGCCGCCGCTCGCCTCCACCACTTCGATCCGCAATCGCTCGTTCCTCCGGCCCCGCATTCACCAAAACCCGATAACCCGCCACACTTAGCTTGGCGGCAACCGCTCCATAGCGCTCCGCCGGCCAGCGCTTTGCTCCCCAACCGGCTCCGGGACTGATCAGCACCAACGGACCCGGCGGCAGTTTCCTCTAAGAGCATATCTGCCCACGACTCGGCGGCTGGATCGACGGGCAACAGAGGAAGCACCGCGTTCAAGCGCTCGCCCGCGATCGCCTGGCACACCTCCACAGCCTGCTCAATGACATGAACTCCTTGGGTGGATATCCGCTCGCCGAAGAGCCATCGCGCCGCCGGCTCCCGCGGACGATCTTCTCCTATCATCCGCGAAGCGCCCGCTAGACGCCCAAGCAAAGCGGAACGCACCGCTCCCTGCAGATCGACGCAGACGTCGTAGCCTTCCGCCCTCAATTCCCCGCGCACTGCGCGAATCTCCTGGAGCGTTCCCGGGTGGAGCGGAGAGCGCGACCAGCTTTTGGCAGTTGCCAAATGCATGCGATCCACCAGCGGCGTTTCACCCTTATCATTACGCAGAAGTGCCTGCCAGCGCGGTTCCACGGCCCAGCCTAGAAACCAATGCGGATGCGCTTCCCGCAGGGCCGTTACCGCCGGCATGGCATGCAGAATATCGCCCATCGCGCCCAGCCGCACGATAAGGACGCGGAGTTGCTCGTTGACTGAGGACAAGTTCAGATTTTCTCATGAGACGGGCGGGAAATTTCGCTCTGCTCCAGCATGGCGATCAGTTGCGCCATAGCAGCGCGTTCATTGTCGATTTCAAGAGAGAGCTTCGCCACACGCAGCGGCGCAATCCGGGTAAGCATCGCGCGCAGATCGTGATTGAGCTTCACCGCGTCCTTCTCTGTAGTGACGAATTCTTCGCATCGTCGCTGCGCCCCCAGGCTGCCCAGCTCTTCCATGTCTCTCCGCGTGTAGCGATGGTGGTCGCGGAAGCTCATTCGCGCTGCTAATTCCGTTCCTGCCGCTTCCAGGCTTTTGTAGAATTCTCCCGGCCTGGCAATCGCGCAAAACCCCAGCGCCCGTTTTCCTCCGCCGGCCGCGGAGACACTGCGCCGCACATGCCAGACGGGAGTACCGCTTCTGATATAGGGTTCAAGCTTGGCCGCCAGCTCCGCGTCCTCCTTCCGCAACACGATCACGTCCGCCCGCTCCAGCGAGCTAAGCGGTTCCCGCAAGCGCCCTGCGGGCAGCAGACGGTCGCTCAGATCGCAAGGATGAATCAGGACGATATCCGCTGTCCGTGCTAGCTGGCGATGCTGAAACCCATCGTCTAATAGGTGAACGTGCTTTCCGCCCTCAGCAGCTTCGCGCTCGGCAAGCTGCCCGGCCTCATACCGTTCGGCGCCGACAAACACCGGCACGTGAGCCGCTTGGGCGATCAGCAAGGGCTCATCGCCAAAGCGTTCCGCATCCTCGGAAGCATCTACTCGCTCCGCCGCGTTGCTGCTGCGTCCATATCCCCGCGACAACACATCGGCCGACCAGCCTGATTGTTCGAATAATTGAGCCAGACGAATCACCAGCGGAGTCTTGCCCGAGCCGCCGACTGAGAGATTCCCGACACTGACCACCGGCCAACCCAACCGTTGCGGAGCCGTCCGGTCATAACGGTTATTCCTGGCGCGAATGGCTGCGGAGTAGAGCAGTTCCAGAGGGGCCAGCAATGCCCGCGTCATCGCTTCAAACCCGCCGGTTGAGGCAGCAAACGAAGAAGAGCGGAGAGCGCCTTCTCGGTGGCGCCTGCCTGGCTATCGAAGATTTCCAGAGCGCGCACGCCAAGCAGGTTCGCAGACTCCTGGTCGGTTAAAAGCATGGTAAGAATGGGGACCAGCGTCTCTCGATCAACTAGCTTCAAGGCCTCGCCTTGGAGCAACTGGTCGACAATCGCCCGGAAGTTTGCACAGTGAATCCCCATGGTAAGTGGAACGCCGAATTGGGCTGGTTCGAGGGGATTGTGGCCGCCGGCAGGAACCAGGCTTCCGCCGACAAACGCGATCGAGGCAAGTGAATAGACACTGGCCAGCTCGCCAATCGAATCGAGCAGCACCACCGTTCCCGGCTTTATCAGGCCAGGTTTGCGCATCCATTGCGAACGCCGCACGCTCCGCTCGCCGCGGTTTCGCAGCAGGTCAGCTACTTGCTTGAAGCGCTCCGGGTGACGCGGAGCCAGAATCATCACCAGCTCCGGGAAGGAAGTCCTCAACTCGCGGAAGCTGTTGAGCAGAATCTCTTCCTCGCCCTCGACTGTACTGCCACACACAACCACTCGCGCTCCCTTCGGCAGCTTGGATCGCAGGGCAGCCGTCACTCCGGAATTTTGCACCGCGCGCACATCGAATTTGAGATTGCCGCCAAAAAAGACACGATCACGGGGAGCTCCAATCGCCCTCAAGCGCCTCACATCCTCCTCGCTCTGAGCCAGGATGAGCGCGATACTCGAAAGAATGGATTTCCAAAGACCACGCAACCGCATGTAGCGGGGAAAGGACCGGTCGGAGATCCGCCCATTGATCACTGCCACGGGAATCGCAGCCTTTTGGCATTGCACCAGCATGTTAGGCCAGAACTCCGTCTCCACCAGCACCAGCAGCGCCGGACGCAATTGCTTCAGGTACCGCCTCACGAAAGAGGCGAAGTCCAGCGGGAAGTAGAAGGCGTGGTCCGCGCCCACCTGCTCACGCGCCAGCTTTTGGCCGGTACGCGTAGTGGTCGAGAGCACAATGCGAAAAGCCGGCGCGCGTGCCCTAAGCTCCTTCACCAGGCGGCTGGCCGCCAGCACCTCCCCTACCGAGACGGCATGGATCCAAATCGCCTGCCGCTGGTCACCGCCAATCAAATGTTTCGGAACCAGGCCCAGCCTTTGGCTCAACCCTTCACGGTACTTGCCGCTGGTAGCCATGCGCAGCAGCCAATAGGGCAAGCCCAGAACCAGCACTGAAAACAACCCGCAGCTATAAACGAAAAGCAGCATGGTGCGAAGACTTTCTGAGGCCGCCTGTTTACTCATCCGGCTTCGCAAGCTCATAATCGATCTTGGAAATGCCTTGTCGATTCACGCTTGTTGCCTCTCTTGCGATAGCGCTGCTTGCCTGTCCAATGTTTCCCGATCGGGCCTCGGCCGCCGACCACATTGCGCGTCCGGCAGGAGATGCCGCCAATTATCCCGCGGTGGATATCCACGCAGCAGAGCACGTCGCCATTGCCGCCGATCCGTACAACACCCGCTCCAAGATCTCTCTCTTCCGCGTGGACTACCTCAAATACGGATTCATGCCCATCCGAATCATTGTCACCAATAATGGAGACAAACCGATTTCGCTGGCCGATGCGCGCATCAACTTCATTACCGCCGCCGGCGATAAAATCCCCACGTCCGAAGCGCCTGATGTCGAACGGCGCATCAACAAGGTCAAGCGTCCGGATAACGGCTATAAGTTACCCGGCCCGCTGCCGCGCATTGGCAACAAGTCCGCTTCCCAAAGCAAGGATATCGAAGCCGACTTCAAATCCTTCGAATACTCAGCCGCAACGGTTGAGCCCCATACCACTCAATCCGGCTTTCTGTTTTACGATCTCGAGGACATCGCCAATCCGCTGGTTGGAGGCAAACTCAATTTGAACACGTTGCGCAATGCCGATGGCAAGGAGCTGTTTTATTTCGAAATTCCCTTCAATAAGTACCTCGCGAAAGCCTCCTCCGGCAGTTCAAATTAATTAGCTCAAAGGCACATTCCCACCCAAGAACCAAACTGGAATATGAATTCCAAAACCCACCACAAATCGAAGGCGCCCCATCCTACGCACGGCGTTTTTCCGTGCGTAGCGTGGGAAGACCGCAAATCTACAAAGCGGAGGTTTTTAGCTGTGAAGTCGGTCTAAACTCCCTTGGTTGCCGGCTCCCACACGAATTTGTGAATTTGTAAATTCAGGCGGGCTCCCAGGCCGTCCTCCAGCATCCACTCGACTAATGAGCGCGGATCGAGCATAAAGTTTTCCGCGCTGCGCGCGGTCGTCGGAGTTTTGAAAAATGCAGGCGAAAGAAGGGTGTCGCCCACCCGCTCCTCAAGCGCGTGCTCGCGGATAAACCGCCGCGCGAATTCGTAATCCTCGCGGCTGCTGATGACGAACTTCACCTCATCCCGGGCGGTGAGCGCGTCCAGATTTGGCAAATGAAAGCTTTCGCCTTCTCCCGAGCCGGGGCACTTCACATCAACAATTTTATGCACGGCAGCGGGCAACTTGCCCAGCGGCCGCTCCCCGCTGGTCTCAATCAGCAGGGTGTAATTCTTCTTGAGCAGGGCTTCCATCAGCGGAACCAGCTCGCGCTCCTGGAGCAGCGGCTCTCCCCCGGTAAACTCCACCAGCATGACGGGGCTGAGGGCCCTAACCGCGGCTTCAACCTCTTCGATCGATTGCTTGTAACCGCCCTTGAAGGTGTATTCGGAGTCGCACCAGTTGCAGCGCAGGTTGCACCCGGCCAAGCGGACGAAAATGCAAGGAAGGCCAGCGAAGCTCGATTCCCCTTGCACGGACTTGTAGAGTTCGATCAGGTACACGGGTTACTCATAGTAGGTTGCGGCAGTGACGTCCGTTTCGTAGATAGTGCAATCCTTTACCCCTACGCGTCCCCCGGTCATCTGATCCAATTGCCGATTGGTTTCATCGTAGAAGTAGCGCGCGATGTTCTCCGCCGAAGGGTTGACGCCGGTAAACGGATCCAGGTCGTTGAGCATCTGGTGATCGAAGCGGTCGATCACCGGACGCATTACCTGTTTGAGGAGCTTAAAATCCAGCAGCAATCCGGCTTCATCCAGCTCCCGGCCTCTTAGAGTGATGCGGACCTTGTAATTGTGGCCATGCGGATTCTCGCACTTTCCCCGGTAATTGCGCAGGTAGTGCCCGGAGGAGAAGCCCGATTCGACCGTCACTTCATACATGATCTAGTTGTCCTTGACTACTTCTCCATTGTACCGGCCTGTTCAGCTCTTTCGGCGTCGCGCCCGCTCCGCGTTCCTGCGCTCCACCTGCTCGAACATGGCCGTCATCACGCCCGCGAAGGCGGAGACCAGCGCGCCCAGGAAGAGGAACAATCCCATGGTCTTCCATAAGGATCCGTTCCCGGGAAGGCCGGGCTGCGTCTGGCTGGGAACCATGCTCATGCCGCAGGAGATCAGCGCGAAAAACAGCAAGGTAGCTGCAAGTACTAGAAGATTCCGGGACATGACAATGAAGCTCCAACTTCTCCATGCTACGGCAGAAACAGGATGGAAATATCCCAAGCCGCTGCCAGCAACCGCCTTTTTCCTCAAGAAAAAGGCCATTTTGTGGAATTCATCGAAGCCACACTCTTCCTGTTTCTGCCTTAGAGCATTTCACGCGCCCCGATCAGCATTATCCGAGTTGGTCTAAAGTAGCAAACTGCTCTCCGCGCAGCCGTTCCGTCGAAGAACGGCTGCACATAGCCGATCTGACCACATCACAGCGGCTCGGATAATGCTTTAGCAACAGAGCTGGAGTTCACCTGCCGGATTTCCGCCGGCGCAAAAAAGCGCTCCACTTCTGTAATATCCCTGGTCACGCGGTAAAGCGGCAGGCTGTCAAGGAAGATTTGCCCATAGCGTCTGTGGGTGATTCTGGGGTCGAGCAACACCAGCAATCCCCGGTCTTCGAGCGAGCGAATAAGACGCCCGAACCCTTGCTTGAGCGTGATGACTGCATTGGGCACCTGGTACTCGAAGAATGGATTACCTCCATTGCTGGCAATGGCCCGCATGCGCGCCGCGACGACCGGATCACTGGGCACGGCAAACGGCAGGCGGTCGATAATGACGCAGCTCAAAGCCTCTCCTTGCACATCGACTCCCTGCCAGAATGAGGAGGTTGCGAACAAGACAGCGTTGGGCGTCGAGCGAAACTCCTCAAGCAAAGCCTTGCGCGAGGCCGAGCCCTGCAGGAAGCAGGGAAACTCCAGCTCGGCCAGCAGCCGGTCGTGCACATCACGCATCTTGCGATAGCTGGTAAAGAGGCAGAAGGCACGACCCCGCGTAATGTCGAGTATCCGGCGAATGCATCGCGCCGCCTCCACAACGGATTCCGCGTCTCCCGGGTGGGACATCTCCGGCGGCAGATAAAGCAGCGCCTGCTCGCCATAGCGGAAATGCGACGGTACGATCAATTCCTTCGCATCGCTTACACCGAGCCGCTTTTTCAAATGAGTAAATCCGCCTTGCACCGCCAAGGTTGCGGAGGTCAAGATCACGCTCGGATAGTTATCGAATAGGAATTGGGAAAGCAGCCCGGAAACATCGATGGGAGTGGCTTGCAGGTAAGTGTTGCGTGCGGCCTGGCGAGCCGCCGATCCGATGCGCAACCCGCTCATCCCGCCAACCGAAGTGGATGCGCCTCTTCGCTCAATCCAGAAGACGGTGTTGGCGCTGTCGCCCTCCAGCAAAAAGTGCAAGTGCCCGCGAATCTCGGCCGCTCGTTTTTTGAGGGCAGGAATCTCCTCCGCACCGCGAAGCGAATCCAACTCACCCTCCATGCGGGAGAGAGCATTCAACACGCCCGAGTAGACGTCCCCTTGCGTTTCCAGGAAATCCGCGCGCTCGGCAAAGGGCATTCGTCCGTCACCCTCGCCGGCAGCTTGCGGCAGGGCGGCAAAGAAGAGCCTTCCCCGCTCCCGCACCATTTCCGCGCATGCCTTCACACCCGAGGAGAATACGTCCTTGGCTTTCAGCATGGCCTCCGCATCGCGCACCAACTCTTCCAGGCGCAGATTGCTCATGGTGATGCCGAAGTAATTTGAGGCTACGTTTTCAAGCTCGTGCGCCTCATCGAAGATCACCGCTCCCGCATCCGGCAAAACGCCCGCGTCCGGCGCATCCTTGGCCTGCTGCTTGATAGCGAGATCGGCGAAAAAGAGATGATGGTTCACGATGACTACGTCGCTCTCCAGAGCCCGCCGCCGCATTTCGGTGATGAAGCACCGGCCGTAATCCGGGCAATTCTGTCCTAAGCACGCTTCACTCCTTGCATCGAGCCTCGCCCAGACCGGACTCGCTTCCGGCAGAGCTCCGATCTCCACCCGGTCGCCGGTCCGGGTGTTCTTTTCCCAGTCCGCGATTTGCCGAAAATGGTCAATCTCCTCCAAACCATTGAGGATGGGATGGCTGCGCAGCGCGTACAGCTTGTGCCGGCATAGGTAGTTTGCCCGGCCCTTCATATAGCAGACTCGCAAAGGTCCCAGCAGAGACTCGAGAAAGGGCAGATCGCGAAAATACAACTGCTCCTGCAGGTTCTTCGTTCCCGTCGAGACGATCACCCGTTGGCCCATGCGCAAAGCGGGCAGCAGATAGGCCAGCGTTTTGCCGGTACCGGTTCCTGCTTCGACGATCAGGTGTTGGCCCGCGGTAAGCGCGCGTTCCACCGCCTGCGCCATCTTGAGCTGACCGCTGCGGAATTCATAGGGCAGTCCGGAGCGCGCGAGGATGCCGCCGGGAGTGAAAAACTCATGCAGCGAAGGCAATGAGCGCGGCGCGTTGGGTCCGGTCGGCAGACGAAAGATCCCTTGATGCTCAACCTTAGTCTATATGGGCGTATATGAAACACTAGCGGATGTGAAGCCGATCAAAGGTACTAAGGGGAGGAAGCCCAAGCCGCACTCCAAAGGCGGAAGACGCGCCTCCGAAGCGCTAGCCGCCCGCAGGGCCGCTCCCTCTAACCGCGCCGGTCAATCGCGCGCCGAAGCCAAGCGCGAAGCCGCGCGGAAAGCGGCGGCGAAACCAAATACGTCCAATCGCACGAGCGTGAAGACAGATAGAGCCGTCCAGCCGAGTTCCCGTACGCGTCCCGGCCGGCAGATAGGACGGATGCGCGCCATCGAGGCCGAAGGGCCCAAAGCAGCCGAGGAAGCGTTGTTGCCGGATCTCGCAATGGGCGCCCGGAACGGGCGATCTGCAACCGGAAATGCTCCGGCGGGCCCGTGATTGCTATTGTAGGCCGCCCGAATGTAGGCAAGTCCACGCTCTTCAACCGCCTCACGGAATCGCGCAGATCGATTGTCGGGGACGAGCCTGGCATCACCCGTGATCGCATCTACGGGGAAGTTGAATGGGGCGGCCGCCAAGCCCGCATCGTGGATACCGGCGGCATCTTGCCCGACGATCCGGAGCTGATTCCGGCGGAGATTTTTCGCCAAGCGCGCGTCGCGCTCGATGAGGCTCAGTCTATCGTGATGGTGGTCGATGGCCGAACCCCGCTCGCTGCGCCCGACTACGACCTGGCTCGCCTCCTCTTCCAGGGCGGGAAGCCGGTTTTGCTCGCCGTCAACAAAATGGATACGGAGCGCATGGTCGAGCAAACTGCGGAATACCGCCGCCTGGGTATCCGCGACATCATCCCGATATCCGCTGAGCATGGCATCGGAATTGGCGATCTTCTCGATCACGTTTTCGCGACTCTGCCCTTTCCAGACCAGGAGGAGATCGCGCCCACGCCGGCGACCGAGGCTGATGAAATCCGCCTCCGCACACATGGCGAATACCAGCAGCATGAGACTTCGATCGCCATCATCGGACGGCCGAATGTGGGCAAGAGCACTTTGCTCAACGTGCTCACCGGCTCTTCGCGAGCCATCGTCTCGCCCATCGCCGGCACCACGCGTGACGCGGTGGACGAGGTGGTCGAGTACGCGGGCCGGCGCCTCCGTTTCGTGGACACAGCCGGAATTCGCCGCAAGGGCAAGACCAGGCAGATGGCCGAGAAACTCTCCGTCATTATGGCGCGGCGGCATCTCGAAGCTGCCGACGTCGCATTGCTGATCATCGACGCGACCGAGGGCGTCACCTCCTCCGACGCAACTATCGGCGGCTATGCGCACGAGAGCGGACGCTCCGTAATTCTTGTGGTAAATAAATGGGACCTCGTGACCACCGGACGAACCGACGGTAAGCCGCCGGCCGACCAAGCCATCTTCGAGGGTCAGGTGCGCAACGTGCTTAAGTACCTGTCCTATGCTCCGATCGTCTTTGTCTCAGCCGCCGAGGGGAAGAACATTCATGCGGTTCTCAAGCTGGTGCGCGAAGTTGCGGCGGAACGCCGCAAGCGCGTCTCCACCGGCCAAATGAACCGTTTCCTCGAGAAAGTTGATTTTGAGCGAGCTACTGTTCCGGCGGCGAACAAGATGCGGATTTACTACATGACCCAGGCCGCCGTCGCGCCGCCCACCTTCATCCTCTTTACTAATCGGCAGGCGAAGCTGCACTTCTCTTTTGAGCGGTTTCTGGAGAACCAGGTGCGCGCCGCATTCGGCTTTCTCGGTTCGCCTATCTGGTTCAAAGTGCGTGCCCGCAACCAGAAAAAAGCGAAGTAGGAGGGAATGCACCTTTCTTGTTATTCTCACGCATCGAATTTCGTGACATTTTGATTGAATTCCGAGTCAAAGAGCGGGGGAGTAATTGCAAATGAATATGATCTTTTCCTGGTGTGGCATTCTAGGCTTGGTTCTTGTTCCGTTCGTCACCGGCGTGATCTTCGAACAGAAGCTGCAAACGGCAAATCGCGAACTCGGCGCACCCCTTCTGCGCCGGTATTAGACGTTCTTTGAAAAAATGATTTTTGGGTATTGAAGATCCGGTTGCCCAGGTAAGCTGGGTGCGAACCTGCGGCACCCATCAACAGAATCATGCGGTCAAAGCGCTTAGGGCAACAGGCCGAAGACCGCTACTCCGTTTGCGGTACCCACGTAGACCTTGCCATTCACAATCAACGGTGTAATGAATTTGTTTCCGGCGCCGAAGTTATCCCGGCCGCCTGTTGCCTGGGTGCTGTCGTAGATCTCCTGCAGGTTATCGGCTCTATACGCATAGAGAACTGCGGGAGAGGTGTTCTCTACAGCCCAGACAATTCCATTGGACGTGCCATTTGCCGAGATGCCGGGCGTGGCGCCGGGATAAACGAAAGTATTGCCGGTAACGGCGGTTGGGGCGGACGCCAGGTTGGCGCCGGTGATGGAGAACGCTTCAATCGCATCGCTATTGCCGCCGTAATAAACAACGTTATTGAAGTATGCCGGCGTGGAATAGACGCCATAGGGAATCGCGCCGGTTAGTTGCTGATGAATGGCGCCATTGGTATTGGCGCTGAACTTGCCCATGTTATTGCGATCGAGGACATAGATATTGGAGTCTTTTCCGGCTCCCACGGCGAGCTGCCGTACCTGTCCGGACGCATCCGTCAGATCAGGCAGCAGCAACGGGCCGCCCGAGCCGAGATCGACATCGCCGCCGGACTCCGCAATCGTGTTGTCGAGCGCAAAGTAATCGGCCACGGCAAGTCCGCCCCCTGCCGTCGATATCTTGAGGAAGGCATTCCCAAAATCTCTCTGGCTGGGAAATCCGCCGGGATCGAGTGCTGGGTCGAAGGTGCCGTTGGCATCCAACAGATATATATTGCCGTTCGCATCGGCAGCCAATCCCCCGCCGCTCATCCAAATCGCGCCTTCGCTGCCATTGGGCGTCAGGTTCAGCACCGCCGTCTGTTGCAGGGTGGATTCGCTATACGCCATCACCCAGCCGGTATAGGGTGCAAAATCGCAATGCGAGGTCCAAGCCATGTAAATCGATCCATTCAGCAGCAACAGCCCAGCTCGCTCCGCATATTGGCCGGGATCGAAGATCACCTTTCCGCCGGAGCTGTTGGCACCGGTACCGGGATAGCTGGCCTGGATCTCGACGGGAGATCCCGCCAACTCTGCCCCCGTGGTGACATCGAGCGCATGGATTCTTTGGTGGTATTGCCCCGAGCCGTCCTTCGACATCCCCACCAGGAAAATAGCTCCGTGCGCTCCATAGAAGCGGTCGATTACCGGCGTTGAGGTGATGCCGATCTCCGGACTGATTTGGAAGCAGCCATGGTCATCGCTGGTGGTTTCTCCCGTCTCCAACAACGATGCCGTCCATAGCTGGTTTCCGGTATCGGCGTCGAAGGCATATACAGAATCGTGCTCCGTGGCAAGATACAGCACGTTGTGTGCGTGGCCGCTAACCAGCAGGTTCTGCAGATACAGAGGCTCGGCATCCACTTTGCCATCTGTGGAGAAGAAATTGAGCTTGCCAAAGGCCGCCGAGTTGACGCTGGCCGGCGTCAAAACGGTTTCCTTGAGATTCTGCCCAGTGCGGCCGGAATCGTTATGGTAAGTCGTCACATCATTGTTCAACGGTGCGGCGGAAACCGTCACGGCGAGTTGCGTAGCCGCGGAGAGCGTTCCCGAAACGCCTGTGACGGAGACAGAGCCGTTTCCGGCCGGCGCCGATGCCGCCGCCGAGAAGGTGATCTGCTGAGGCGTGCCTGGAACCAGGCTGAGCGACGCGGGCGCTGCGGTTACTCCCGCAGGCAGTCCGCTCAAGGTCACGTTGACAGTTCCGGCGAAGCCGTTTGCTCCCGTAGCCGTAATCGCTGTCTGCTCGCCAGGACCGCCTGGTGCAAGCGCCAGACTCGCCGGGTTAGCCGACAGCGTGAAGGATTGCGCCGGAACAGCGACCGTCAAAGCCAATTGCGCGGAATGGCTCAAAACGCCCGATGTGGCGGAGATCGTAACGGTCGCTGTTGCTGCCACGGCGCCTGGGCTCGCGGCCAGGCTGATCGTCTGGGGTACGCCGGGAGTGAGCGCCGCAGTGGCTGGAGTGGCGCTGACTCCCGATGGCAGTCCGCTCAAGACAACTTGCACCGTCCCGGTAAATCCATTCGCCGCCGTCGCCGATACCTGGATTGTCTGCGCCGCGCCCCCTGCCGTCAGGCTCACGGATGCAGGCGAAACCGCGAGCGCGAAATCGGCGCTCGGGGCACTGGAAGTCTTTTCAGCAGTGGAGGACACGGCTGCGCTACCGCATCCCAACAGGGCCCCAATAAGCGCCGCAGAGGCCGGCAACAGCATCGCTTTCCACGGTGTTGACATTGTGATGGTTCCCGGTCTGAGGGAAGCGTTTCAATATTCCTGCCAGGGAAATTGCGGGCCGAGTCCGTGCGAATCTAAGTGTCTGTCACTCTAAGGGTAGCAGAGCCATTTCGACTGGTAATTAGCTCATGCCCAGCCTGCCTCCCACAGGTGCTCCACGCTCTATAATCGGCTTTATAAGCCAATGCCGTCGATACGCCGCGCTGTTTCCGCTGATATTCCCGTCATCTTGCACCTGATCCGCGAACTAGCGGCCTATGAGCGCGAGCCGGAGGCAGTGCGGGCAACTGAAGCAGACCTGATGCGTGACGGCTTTGGCGAGCAGCCGCGCTTCGAATGCCTGATTGCGGAGGATGTGGATTCTGAAGGCGCGCTCCGGCCGGCCGGATTTGCGCTCTATTTCGTAAGCTATTCCACTTGGCGTGGCCGTCCCGGAATCCACCTGGAAGACCTTTTTGTTCTCCCCCGGTTCCGTGGCCGGGGAATCGGTAAAGAGCTGCTGATTCGGGTGGCTCAACGCGTCGTTGAGCAGGGATTCGACCGGCTGGGCTGGGATGTGCTCGAGTGGAACCAGCCGGCACTGGACTTCTACCATCGCATGGGAGCGCGCCTGCTCGCGGACTGGCGAATCATGCGGGTCACCGATCACGCTCTGCAATCTCTGGCTGCCGGTGTTCCCGTCTCAAGTCAATCTCCTCTCCGAACCGAGTCTCCGGAGACCGAGTCTCAGGAGATTCAATCTCCGGAAATCGAGTCTCCGGAAGTCGAATCACAGGAGCAGCCCCGTTGACCGCCCGGAACTGCCCGCGGGTTCGCGTGATCGGCGGAGGATTGGCGGGACCGGAGGCTGCCCTGGTAGCGGCCCGTCAAGGCTGCCAGGTAGATCTTTATGAAATGCGCGCCGTCATCGACGGTAAATTACGTACTACTCCCGCCCATCAGACCGCCGATTTCGCTGAGCTTGTCTGTTCCAACTCTCTCAAGTCCGAAAGCCTGCACACCGCGCCCTGGCTGCTCAAGCAGGAGATGCGGCGCGCCGGTTCGCCCCTGCTTGCCTGTGCCGATGCGAGTGCGGTGCCCGCCGGTCATGCTCTGGCCGTAGATCGCATCGAGTTCTCCCGCCGGGCTGCCGCCGCGATTGAACGGGAGAGCCGCATTACCGTACACCGCGACGAGGTCGCCGAGCTTGACGAGGATATCCTCACCATCGTCGCCACCGGTCCCCTCACCTCGGCGGCCCTCTGCGTCGAGATCGCCCGCCTCACCGGAAGCGGCGATCTTGCCTTCTATGACTCCATCAGCCCGATCGTTGAAGCCGACTCCATCGATATGGACCGCGTCTACTTCGCCGCCCGTTATGACAAAGGCTCAGCCGACTACATCAACTGTCCAATGACCCAGGAGGAATACGAGCGCTTTTATCAAGCGCTGCTCTCCGCCGAAGGCGTCGCCGGCAAAGATTGGGAGAAGCTCGAATATTTCGAAGCCTGCCTGCCCATCGAGGAGCTGGCGCGGCGCGGCCGCGACACTCCGCGCTTTGGTCCCATGAAGCCTGTGGGCCTGCGCGATCCCCGCACCGGGAAAACGCCTTGGGCGGTGGTGCAACTCCGCTCGGAGAACCTGCGCGCCGACTCCTATAATCTCGTCGGTTTTCAGAACCATCTGAAATATAGCGAGCAGGCGCGCATCTTGCGTCTCATTCCCGGCTTGGAAAATGCCAAATTCCTGCGTTACGGACAAATCCATCGCAATACGTACATCAACTCCCCGCGGGTCCTCACCACGGCGCTCTCGCTCCGCCGGCACGCCAATATTCTCATCGCCGGGCAGCTCTCCGGGGTCGAAGGCTACACCGAATCGATTGCTACCGGCATGCTCGCCGGTCTTTATGCCGCCGAGTTGGTCCACGGCCGCGAGCCTAAACCGGTTCCCCGCGGAACCGCTCTCGGCTCACTGGTCAATTACATTACTCATGCCGATCCGGAGCATTTTCAGCCGGCCAACATCACCTTCGACCTGCTGCTGCCGCTCGAGGAGGAGCTGCGCAAAAAAGTACGGGACAAGCGGGAGCGCCACCGCATTCAATGCGAACGCGCCCTCAATCTTTTCGACGCCTGGCGGCTTCCGCAGACACAGGAGTACGCCGCTTCAACATCTGCGGCTCTTTTCCCCGCTTAAATGCGGGGACCGGTGTCATTTCCTACGCCTCAGTGATGCGCAATGAGGGTGGCTTACCCGCGTTAACATAGAGAAAGTTATGACATCAAGCGACCGCCCGCGCGCAGTTCTCTGCCTTTCCGGAGGAATGGATTCTTCCGTCTGCGCCGCTCTCGCCGCTCGCGATAACGATGTTTATGCTCTCCATTTCAGCTACGGCCAGCGGACGGAAAGCCGCGAGCTCCAGTCGGCGCGCGAGGTCGCCAATGCTCTCGGCATCCGGCACTTTCTCCCCCTTGCCATCGATATCTTCCGGCGCATCGGCGGCTCTGCGCTTACCGATTTATCGATTCCGGTTCCACCGTCTTCGGGAGATCCGGCTGCGGAAGCTGCAAACCCCGGCGCATCGATCCCCGTAACCTACGTGCCCTTCCGCAACGCGCATTTCCTTTCCGCAGCCGTTAGCTGGGCCGAGGTGGTGGACGCCAAATCTGTTTTCATCGGCGCTGTTGAACAGGACAGCTCCGGCTATCCCGACTGCCGCCCGGCGTATTACCAAGCGTTTCAAGAGCTTATCCGCAGGGGAACGCGCGCCGGCGATATTAGAATGGAAACGCCGCTCATCCACATGCGGAAAAGTGAGATCGTTCGCCTGGGCCTTGAATTGTCAGCGCCCTTCCATTTAACTTGGTCGTGCTATTCAGGCGAAGAAATTGCCTGCGGCATGTGCGATAGTTGCATCTTACGTCTTCGTGCCTTTGAGCAGGCCGGAATTCGAGATCCTATCCGGTACGCCGGCCGGGATTTTCGTCAATGAATGAGGATTAGTAAGATGAACCTGCAGCGGCATCCCTGGCGAGTGCCCCGAAAGCTGCCGGTTCTTTAGGAGAGAGATACCATGCGTGCTAAAACAACTGTCTGGCTGGCTGTGCTTCTGCTCGCCGCCGCCTTCCTTCCCGCTCTCGCGCACGCCCAGCTTATGGGCAAGATTCACGGACACGCGCAGGATCCCGCGGGAACCCCTATGCCCAACGTGCCGGTAGTGCTTAGCCTGGACGGCAAGACCCCAAAATATACTTTCACCACCGACCAGAACGGCGACTATAAAGGCGACAACATCGCCCCAAACACCTACGTGGTCACGCTCTTCCAGGCGCCCGATAAGGCTGTGGACAGATTCGAAAATGTGAAGGTCACCGCGGGCACCGATACCCTGCAGGATTTCGACCTTAGCCGCCCTGATTACCTGGCGAAGCTACCCCCGGATCAACGCAAGGCGATTGAAGAGGCTAAAACCAAGAACGCGGCGATCATAAAAGAAAACCAGGGGGTGGCCCAGCTGAATGGGATGCTCAAGGATGCCCGCGCCGATAACCAGGCTAAGAAGTATGACGACGCTGCGGGGCTCATGCAGAAGGCGGTAACGATTAAAGCCGATGCTCCCGTGCTCTGGTTGGAGTTGGGGATTGCCCAGTCCGGGCAAAAGAAGTATGACGACGCCGCCACCTCATTCAAGAAGGCGCTGGATCTCGATACCGCCTCCAAGAAGCCGAATCCGGAAATCGAAGCCGCAGCCAACAATGGTTTGGGTGAGGTCTACGCCAATACCAACAAAATCCCCGACGCGGTCGCCGCTTACGACGCTGCGGCTAAGCTGCAACCCGCGAATGCAGGCATGTACTACACCAACGAGACCATCGTTCTCAGCCGGGTGTCGGGACAGGGCGACGCTACCGCCGCTGCCGCGGACAAGGCCATTGCCGCCGATCCAAGTAAGCCTGTTCCCTACTACTTGAAGGGCCAAGCGCTCGTCGCGAAAGCCACAGTCGATCCCAAAACGCAAAAGGTCGTGGTTCCTCCGGGTACAGTGGAGGCCTATGAGAAATACCTCGATCTCGCTCCTAACGGTCCTTTTGCCCCGGAGGCGCAGCAAGTGCTTGCGGGAATCGGCGCGAAAGTCAATAGCAAGTACACCGCCCCTAAAAAGAAGTAGCGCTTAAAAGGGTGCAGCAACAAGCGCCATCCCGTGTGGTCAGTTTTGCTGAGGCTATTCAGATTGTTCGCCATCATGCAGAGCACCTGGCGCGGAGAGTCATTCCTTCCCGGGAGACTATCCCGTTGCTGCAGTCCTTAGGGCGAGTGCTGGCCGGGCCCCTTGCCGCCGATAGGGACCAGCCTCCGTTCCCCCGTTCAACACGAGATGGTTTCGCCTGTCGCGCAGCGGATCTCGTTGCCGGCCGCAGGCTGAAGGTCATTGGGCAGGTGCGGGCTGGAGAGACATGGCCTTCCCTTGTCGCGGAGGCGCGAGCGCCCGGCGAAGCCGCAACGGAGATTAAGAGCGGGGAGGCCGTCGAAATCATGACCGGCGCCCCCCTGCCTGCGGGCGCCGATTGCGTTGTCATGCTCGAACACGCCGGGCATGACGGAGACGCCGTGTACCTCCTCGACAGCCCTGATAACAAGCGAGCTATCTCTCCCGGCGCGAACATCGTTCCCGCCGGCGCCGAGGCGCGGGCAGGCGAGGTGATCCTGTCCTCCGGCACCCAAATATCCGCAGCACAGATCGCCGTGGCCGCAGCCTGCGGCGCAACCGAACTCAGCGTCTTCATCCCGCCGAGCGTCGCCATCGTCGCCACCGGCGACGAGCTTGTCGAGTTAGGCCGGCAACCTCTGCCCCATCAGATTCGCAACTCCAACAGCTACTCGCTCGCCGCGCAAATCCTGGCCGCCGGCGCCGAACCGGTCCAGCTTGCCATTGCGCGCGACCGAGCCGAAGAACTGGAAGCGCTGATCCGTACCGGTCTTGATGCCGGCCTGTTGCTTGTCTCCGGCGGCGTCTCTATGGGGAAGTACGATCTGGTGGAGGAGGTCTTACTCTCTCTGGGTGCTGAATTCTTTTTTACCGGCGCTCTCATCCAGCCGGGCAAGCCCGTCGTTTTCGGCAGGATCGGTCCCCCCGAACACCCAAAATACTTCTTCGGCCTGCCAGGCAATCCAGTATCCACCATGGTTACGTTTTCTCTTTTTGTCCAGCCGTTGTTAGGGGTGCTTCAGGGCCGTCCATTTTCCGGACCTCGCTTCGCGCAGGCCAAGCTCAAAGAGCAAATTCCAGGCTAAACCGGGAATTACGCGGTTTCTTCCCGCCAGGCTTGATGCCGCTCTTCGAGAGCTCCCCATCGAGCCCACAGTCGAGCTTGTACCCTGGCAAGGCTCAGGCGATCTGGCCGCCGCGAGCCGGGCAAACTGTTTTTTGGTTGTTCCCTCAGACCAGCCGAGTCTCTCCGCCGGCGAGACAGTAACCGTACTCTTATAGAATTCCCCTGTGAGCAAGCTATCCCATTACGACGAACAGGGCCGCGCGCGCATGGTCGACGTCAGCGCCAAGCCGGCCACTCACCGGCAGGCGGAAGCCTCGGCTTTCGTTGCTCTCTCGCCGGAGGTTCTCGCCGCGCTGCCTCAAAACCCGAAAGGCAATCCGCTTGAAGTCGCGCGCTTTGCCGGAATCCAGGCCGCCAAACGAACATCGGAACTCATTCCCATGTGCCATCCGCTTCCCTTGAGTCTTATCGATGTCTCGGCTGCGGTCGTCTCCGGCGGAATCGCGATCCGCAGTATCGCGGCGACCGTCTCGACTACCGGCGTTGAAATGGAGGCCCTGACCGCCGCAGCCGTGGCCGCGCTCACGGTTTACGACATGTGCAAGGCCTTGGACAAATCCATCGCTATCCGCGAGGTTGTTCTCGAGCGCAAGTCGGGCGGTAAGAGCGGCGAGTACGTGCGCGACGCTGGAGGCGATTGCTAAGTTATTCCGTGCGAAGGGTGGATACCGCAAATCTCAGTCATTTTCATCCCCTTGGCCTATGCGATCATTTGAGCAATGAAGCCGCCTCCACAGAGCTTGGCCGGAATCATTTTCCCTCTCAGTTTGCTTGCGATCTGCTTGCCTGGACCCGGCTATCACGCTCTCGGACAAACCCAAACGGAGCGCCCTCGTTCCCCCATCTTGCTGAACGTGGACCTGCGTGATGCGCCCCGCCATCTGCTGCACGCTCATTTGGAGATTCCGGTAAATCCGGGCCCGTTGACGCTCGAGTATCCGAAGTGGATTCCGGGCGATCACCAGCCTACCGGTCCGATCGACAACGTCGCCGGCGTGTTTATCCGGGCCAAAGGCCGGGATCTGCCATGGCGCCGGGATGACATCGATATGTATGGGATACATGTCGATGTGCCGCGAGGCGCGAGCACGCTCGATGTTTCGTTCGACTTCCTTGCCGTGCCCGGCCAGACCAACTCTGACGAGGACCAGGCCACGAGCGCCAACATCACCGTACTCGAGTGGAATTCGGTGGTGATGTATCCGGCGCACGTTCCGGTTGCCGAAATTCCTATCGTTGCTTCGCTGACTTTGCCCTCCGGCTGGAAATTCGGAACCGCGCTGACTGTAAACCGCCAGGATGACGCTGATGTATTCTTCGCACCGGCCTCTTTAGGGCAATTGGTGGATTCTCCCGTGATCACCGGAAAATACTTTCGTGAGATTCCGCTGGCGCCGGAAATTACCCCAAAGCATTTCCTGGACGTTGCGGGAGAAACCGCGGAAGACATTCAGGTGAAGCCGGAGTTTCTAAGCTCCCTCTCGCGGCTGGTGAGGGAAACTGGAGTGCTCTATGCCTCGCGCCATTATGAGAGTTATCACTTTCTTCTCAGCCTGAGCGACAACATACGCGAGGAGGGCCTGGAACACCACCAGTCGAGTGACAACGGCGTTGAAGAACACGGCATCTCTGATGAAAAACTTGCCATGCTGAATGCGGATTTGCTGCCTCATGAATTCACGCATTCCTGGAATGGCAAATATCGCCGGCCGGCCGGGCTGGATACACCGGATTATGCAACCCCAATGAAGGGTAATCTGCTCTGGGTCTACGAAGGCATGACGGAGTATTGGGGAACCGTGCTGGCAGCGCGCACCGGACTGTGGACTCCGGAACAATATCGCGAGGCGCTCGCTTTGACTGCGGCTACCATGGACAATCGGACCGGGCGCACTTGGCGCAACATCGAAGATACCGCCGTCGGATCCCAGTTCCTGAGAGGGCGGACCCAAGGATGGTTCAACTGGAAGCGCGGGCAGGATTACTACTTTGAAGGGCAGTTGATCTGGCTGGATGCGGACACCACGATTCGCCGGCTCACACACAACAAAAAGTCGCTCAATGATTTTTGCCTGAAGTTTCTTGCCGTAGGCGGAAATACTCCGCCGAAAGTATTGCCCTACACATTCGACGATGTGGTAGCAGACCTGAATTCCGTGGTTCATTACGATTGGCGCGGTTTCCTGACCGAGCGGCTCAACAGCCACTCGCCCCAAGCCCCGTTGGGCGGGATCGAGCATGGCGGGTACCGGCTGATCTACACTGGCGAGCCGACGGAGTTTGAGCAGGCTGCGCTCGACGATCTCAATCAGGTCGATGCATTCTTCTCCGCCGGCATTCAAGTGGATAAGGACGGCGACATTACTGACGTCCGAATGTCCTCGCCCGCTTTCAGCGCGGGACTAGGACCGGAAACGAAGATTGTGGCGATCAATGGTCATGGCTTCACCCCCGACGTGCTCAAAGATGCAATCCGGCAGGCGCAAGGATCGACCGATCCGATCGAGATGATCGTCTCCAACGACAACGAATTTCGTATCGTCCGTCTGGATTACCACGGCGGAGAAAAATATCCCAGACTGGAGCGAGTGCCGGGCACGCCGGCGCTGCTGGACGATATTCTTCGGCCGCTCGCCGGTCCTGGGGGAGACCAGGCGGGGGCGGCCCGCTAAACCATCTTTCCTGATGTTGACCCACCCCATGGAAAGGGTTACATTCTTCTTCGACATTCAACTCATCTACTTTTGGGAGCTTCTGTGATTCACGCGATACGCGCTTCGCTGTTCGCTGTTCTGCTGATGCCTTCTCTGCTGCCGGCGCAGAGGACAACTCTCGCCGCCACCCCGCCCATGGGCTGGAACAGTTGGAATCTTTTCGCCCGCAAGGTGAGCGACGCGGACGTACGCGCCGCCGCCGATGCCATGGTTTCCTCGGGAATGAAGGATGCCGGCTATCAGTACGTGAACATTGACGATACCTGGCAAGGGCAACGGGACGCGCAAGGCAATATCCAAAGCAACAGCAAATTTCCCGACATGAAGGCTTTAGCCGATTACGTGCACTCCAAAGGCCTGAAGATCGGAATTTATTCCTCACCCGGACCAAAGACCTGCGCGGGTTTTGAAGGCAGTTATGGTCACGAGGCGCAAGACGCCAAGACCTATGCCGGTTGGGGTATGGATTATCTGAAATACGATCTGTGCAGCTTCCGTCCAATCATGCAGCAAGAGTCGGGAGGTGATCCGGCCAAAGCCACTGAGATCATGAAGCAAGCCTACGAGAAGATGCACCGGGCATTGATCGCGACCGGTCGGCCCATGGTCTTCAGCTTGTGCCAGTACGGGTGGGATGCAGTCTGGCAATGGGGTCCTTCCGTCGGCGGCAACCTATGGCGCACCACGGGAGATATCAACCCCACCTACGACCGCATCACGCTGATCGGCTTTTCCCAAGCAGGACTGGCGAAGTATGCCGGGCCAGGGCACTGGAACGACCCCGACATGCTTGAGGTGGGCAACGGTAAGCTGACCGGCGACGAAAACCGCTTGCATATGAGCCTGTGGGTGATCCTTGCCGCTCCCCTGCTCGCCGGCAATGACCTCTTCAAGATGACACCGGAAATCGCCGCCATCCTCACCAACCGGGAGGCCATAGCCATCGATCAAGACCCGCTCGGTAAACAAGGCGACCGTGTCTCAGAGACCGGGCCAATTGAGATCTGGTCTAAACCCCTGAAGGGCGGAGAAAAAGCTGTAGGGCTGTTCAACCGGGGTGAATCCGCGCTACCGGTCACGTTGAGATTGAGTGATGTTGGCTTTGCGGCAGGAGCAAATGCCAGAGATATTTGGGCTGCTAAGGATTTGGGACGGCTGCAAGGCAGCTACACCGTCACCGTGCCCCGGCACGATGTGGTGCTGCTTCGGCTGTCGAAGTAAAGCCGCCGGGATTCCGTTGCTATGTAATATTTAGCATGCCCCACGTCTCCCGGTCTTTTGCGGGGAGATGGGGGATCGATGCAATAGCGCGAGGTTCACGCTTTCTCACATCTGGCCCAAGCGCGCGCCAGAGATAGACGGGTCGCCGGCTCTGTGACTACTCTTCCTTATCGGCTATGGCGTCTGCTCGCGCGGAGTCAGCCCTTTTCCGGGATAGTTGATCTTATAGAAGAGGAAGACGGGGAGAACCTATCGTGGTCAATCACTGTTCCAATCCCAAATGCCTGAAGCCTCTCTTGTACCTTCGCCAGGGAAAAATTTATGTCTTCGATCATCCCGGCCCGTCAGGTTCTAGCGGCAAAAAGCGTTCTCACCGGCTGGAGCATTTTTGGCTTTGCGGCCCCTGTTCTGAAGCTTTCCGCCTGGAAGAAAACGGAGACCGAACCATCCGTATAATGCCCAAATCCACTGCGGTGTTGTCCGCGTGAAGAGTCAGGTTTTAATTCTGGGCAATTCCGGAGTGAACTCTACCACTTCGCGGTCGTAAGCGCCCATCAGCGCCTCCCAACGAACGTATGCTACATCCTGAAGCATTCTCCATCCGTCTTTGAGATAGCTCAGACGAGAACGCTCGTCGTGTCCCCAGGTTACGGGCACTTCGCGAACGGTATAGCCGCGCTTCAGAGCTATAAAGAGCAACTCCGGATCAAATCCCCAGCGATCGATTCGCTGCAGTTGGAAAATGGTTTGGGCGACGGGACGGAGAAAGGCCTTAAACCCGCACTGAGTATCGGCAAACGGCAATCCCATGACCAGCCTGGTGACGGCGTTGAAGCAGCGCCCAAAAAATTGCCGGTAGAGAGGCTGCTGTGAGGTCTGCCGGCCGCGCACCAGCCAGCGCGACCCGATCGCGATGTCGGCCCCTTCCCGCAGCGCGGCGAACAGGTGCTCGGCTTCCTGCATAGGGGCTGATAGATCGGCATCGGTAAACATCACGATTTCACCGCGAGCGCTCAGGACCCCATGCCTCACGCTGAATCCCTTACCCGAATTCTTTTGGTTCTCCAGCAGCCGGATCTCGGGATTTTGCCGGGAAAACTCCTGAACGATCTCCGCTGTATTATCAGTGGAACCATCGTTGACGACTAAAATCTCCGATTGCCAGCCCCGCTCATGAACGCAATGAAGAATTTCAATGAGCGTGTTGCCGATGCGGGCGCCCTCGTTGTATGCCGGAACGACGATGCTGTAAAGGAGTTTAGCCATGAGCTTCTCTTACCCGCCTCCCGGCCCTGACCGCAAAGGAGTTTTCCTCTGAAAAATAGACGTGGAGACGTCTTTTAATGATACGCCGGATTGAATCGCTTCGAGCGGAAAGAACACCGGTACTTGTGACGGACGGGAGTGACTATTTAGACGCAGATTCCGCAATTTATTGATCCTGTCATCTGCCCGGGGCGGCTTTCTCGGATTTTCTGCCCATGTACATCAATTTGCTGCATCTACTATGGTTAACACGGGTTACCCTGATTCTGGAGCAGATCGCCTATGACCAAAGCAGACCTGGTTGAGGAAGTTACTCATCTTGGCGACCTGACGCGCCGCGATGGAGAGATGATTGTCGATACCATTTTCGACTCCGTGATCCATGCACTGCGCTCGGGTGACAAGATAGAGATCCGCGGCTTTGGAAGTTTCCGCATCCGGCAGCGCCAGCCTCGGACAGGGAGAAATCCCAAAACGGGAGCTAAGGTGGATGTCCCGGCAAAGCGTGTTCCTTACTTCAAACCCAGCAAGGAATTGCGCGATTTGGTCAATCCCAGGGGAGGCGGCCCAGAAACCGAACCGGATGCCGCACAAGAACCTGACGGTACAGGGCACAACGCTGCTTGAGAATACGGTTCGTCGCGGGGGGCTCGCCTGCCGGGAGGTAAACAAATCCGGTCAGGGCCTGATTCCGATCACGCTCATCATTCTGCCGGTGAATCCCTGTTCCTTCCGGTGAGAGAAAAAGCGCTCTGTCCGGCAGGATGTGCATTCGCCGATGATAGAAATAGCCGCGGCATCGAGGCCCGAGTCCATCAACTGCCGCCGGTTGGCTTCCGCAAGGTCCAGATGCAAACTTGGACCCCAATCGCTATGTCCCGGCGCCCGGGCGGTCATAAATAGCATCGGATACTTCTGCTTAACCGGATCCTGGTCGAAGACTTCCCGAAACAACTCCGGCGCATAGGCGAACTGGGATTCAAACTGATCGCTCACTTCTTCTCCCACGGCGTAGCAGCATTGCCCAATACCCGGACCAATAGCCGCAATCAGATTCTTCGGCTCCGAGCCAAATTCCAGGCGCATCCGGCCTACGCCATTTTCAACGATACGCGCCAGAGTGCCCCGCCAGCCCGCGTGAAATACTGCTACGGCACGGTTCTTCCGGTCTGCCAAAAGAACCGGCAGGCAGTCGGCAGTCTGAATACCCAGCAGCATTCCAGGAGTATCGGTCATTAGACCGTCGCCCCGGAGCACCGCCGGCTCGACCGATCCACTCCGGCGCCGCACCCTTCGCACCAGCGAGGAATGGATCTGCCTGATAGTAACCAGAGAAAGCTCTTCCCCTTCGCCGCATAGCTCCCCAAGGAAAAGCTTGCGGTTTATCAAGACGATCTCCGGTCTGTCGGCCTCCGTGAACCCCAAATTCAGATCGAAATCATCCTGAGCGGCGCCCGGACGATATATCTTCGTTCTTCCTCCCCTTCGCGTGCTGAAAGCGTGGACCAGCCAGCCGAGCGCCGGATCAACCGAGGCAAGCCAGGAACGAACGCGGATCAGCTCAGGCGCGGCGGTGGCCGCCTTCGATCCTCGCCTCCCGCGTTGTGCGCGGCCATCTGTCCGCTGGCGGCCAGATTCGTTATCGGCTGAGAAGATCATCGACCAGACCATTGTACGTTTCGGTCCGGAGCACATGGGCCCGCTTTCCAGCGGGCCCGCTCAGAGGCTTTGATTAGGAAGGAGAAACAGGGATTTTCGAGGATGAGAGCCCGCAAAACGCGGAGCTTCAAAAGGAGATGGATTCACGTCTTAGGTGGGTTGAGTGTCAGAAGTAGCCTCTAGTCTGTTTCAGTGAGATGCATTTTCTTCCGGGGAGTTGTTCCGCTTTCCCAAGTTCCTGGTTTATTCGAGAGAAAGCTTCTCAGGCTTACACCACCGTGTGATTGCAGCGGCTTCTCTGCTATTGGAACCTTAGACCTATAAAAAGATCTATTTAATTTCGCGCAACCTCTGTCTTATGGCAGAGTCTTATCACACAGGATGAGTTTAATTACCAAAATGGGCGTCGAGGCGGGACCAATTAAGATGACGAGACTGGGGAAGCTGCGGCGTAGCCCGGAGTTGGATGCTTTGCGCGGCTTCTTTCTGGTATGGATGACGCTCACTCATTTACCCACGCACCTGAGCGTTTTTGTCAATCAGCCGTTTGGGTTTATTTCTTCGGCGGAGGGGTTTGTTTTTCTTTCCGCCCTGCTGGTGGCCCGGCTTTCCATTCGGGCAGCTCGGGAAAACAGCGCGGCAATGCGCAACAAGCTATGGAAACGGGCAGCGCGCCTATACGGATACCATCTCGCTATGCTCACCATGGCGTTCACGCTGGCGGCATGGTTTGCCGTTACGGAGCATCGCACCGCACTTTACAACCTGCTTAATTTCTATCTGGCTCATCCGTTTACGGCGATTGCCGGCTCGGTGTTCCTTATCTACTGCCCGCCGCTGCTGGACATTCTGCCCATGTACATAATCTTTCTGGCGATGACACCCACCATTCTCACCATTGCCGTTCGCTGGGGCTGGAACCGGATTCTGCTGGTCAGCGGCACGCTTTGGGTGATGGCGCAATTTCACCTGCGCGCATGGGTGCATAACCACCTGGTAAGTGTTACCGGCTTGCACATTCCGCTGCAGGAGACAGGCGCATTCAATCTATTCGCCTGGCAGGCGATATGGATCGTGGCCATGTGGGTAGGAGCCAAATCCGCCGAAGGAGAGAATCCTTTCGGTAAGGTGCCTGGCTTCGTCCTTGCCATTAGTGGGCCCGTATGTCTCTTTTTCATGGGCGTCCGCTACTCCTGGGTAGGCGGCCGCCTTACGCCCGAGACTCTTGGCCTTTCTGTGGATAAGTGGCAGCTAGGTCCGTTGCGCGTGCTCAACCTGTTTGCCCTTTCCTGCCTGGTCTATTGGCTGCGCAAGTATCTCACCCGGCTGGTAACCAGGGAACCCTTGCTGACTTTGGGCAAGGCCTCGCTCGAAGTCTTCTGCGCTCACCTCGTGTTCGTCTTCGTCGGCTTGGCGCTGCTCTATGGCGAAGTCAGCGAGTTGCATGGAGCCAACGCCCTGCTCCTGGTGGCGATCACTTTCGTCGGCCTTATCATGGTGGCGCTGCGGGAGGTACGCCGCAAACATGCGCGTCTTCAGCTGAAACCATCCGCCGATGCGGCTTAAACCAGCTTCTTCCAATCGAGCGGCGTTGCCGTACGCAAACTGTTCCAATCTTAATCGGCGTTAGTCCGCCGGGTTTTCCACAGCTGGTATGCAATCCCTTAAACGGCGACGGTAAAACTCTCTTCGTTGCGGACCACCTTCCGGTAGAGGGTGTCGCGCTCGACGGGATCCCGGCCGGCCTCGCGGATCAGCCGGATCAGATCGGAGCGCCGCATTCCCTGAGGCGTAGTGGCTCCGGCATCGTGGTAAATCTTCTCTTCGATAACCGTGCCATCGATATCGTCCGCTCCGAACCTGAGACAAATCTGGGCGATCTTTGCCGTCATCATCTGCCAGTAGGCTTTGATATGGGCGAAGTTATCTAACAACAGGCGGCTGACCGCAACCTGCCGGATGTCGGTCATTCCGGTGGTTCGCGGCAGATGATCGAGCGCGGTGTTGTCCGGATGGAAGGCAAGCGGAATGAATGTCTGAAAGCCGCCGGTCTCGTCCTGCAATGCACGCAGGCGGAGCAAATGGTCGACCCGGTCTTCGTCGTTCTCCACATGGCCGTAAAGCATGGTTGCGTTGGAGCGCAATCCGAGCTTGTGCGCGGTGCGCGCTGTCTCCAGCCAATCGTCTCCGTCGATTTTGTGATCGCAGATGATGTGACGGATCCGGTCGGAGAAGATCTCGGCTCCTCCTCCGGGCATGGAGTCGACGCCGGCCTCTTTCATCCTGGTCAAGGTCTCGGCGATCGATAGTTTCGCCCGCCGCGCAAGATACGCAACTTCAACCATGGTGAAGGCTTTGATATGAACCTGGGGAAAACGCTGCTTCAAGCCGGCCACCAGCTCCAGGAAGTACTCAAACGGAAGATCGGGATGCAGGCCGCCAACAATATGAAACTCTGTTACCGCTTCGCTGTAGCCTGAAGCGGCGGTCTCCCAAGCCTCCTCCAGCGCCATGGTGTAGGAGCCTGCGCTGCCCTTTCTCCGTCCGAAAGCACACAGGCGGCACGCGGCTACGCACACGTTGGTCGGATTGATATGCCGGTTCACGTTGAAGTATGCAACATTGCCGTGCATCTTCTCGCGGACATAATTGGCCAGCCATCCTACGGCCAGAATATCTCCCGACCGGTACAGCGAGAGACCTTCCGCAAAGTCCAAGCGCTGACCCGCGAATATCTTGTCTGCGATGGGGCGCAAACCAGCGTCGGCGGCCTGAAACCGGGAACGCGCAGGCGCAGACTGAGACTCGGAACTCATCACGCTTTATATCTTACTTCACTTCAGATCAGATATGTTCCCCCACCGGTAACGGTCAAAATGGGGGATGGAGCGAAAGCCTTCCAGTTACTTCATCCCGCCGAGGATGTCGCCGATTACTCCCCCCACAATTCCTCCCTGGACCGCCTCGTTGGGGCGCTGCGGCATATATTGAATGAGCTGATGGGCCAATTGTGCGATGGGCAGGGTCTGCAGCCAAATTTTGCCCGGACCGGTAAGCGCCGCCAGAAAAATTCCGTCTCCGCCGAAGATGAGGTTCTTGATCCCCGGAACGCGCGTGATCTGAAAGGACACGCTTGCCTGGAACGCGCCTACATGCCCCGGATGAACGAACAAAGTCTCTCCCGAGCGAAGCTCCCTCTGAATCAGTTCCCCTGACAGCTCCAACCAAGCCATGCCCTGACCGTGTACTCGTTGCAATAGGAAGCCGTCTCCGCCGAAGATGCCGGCGCCTAGCGACTGCTGGAAGCCAACGCCAATCTGCACCTGCGGGGTAGCGCAGAGAAAGCCATGCCGATGGACCAGATATTCCTCTCCCGCGCCGATCTCTACGGGAAGAATGTGCCCCGGAAGCTTGGTAGCAAATGCGACTTCACCGGCGCTTCCCACCGCGCGGTACTCCGTCATGAAGATACTTCCGCCCCCGGCCACTCTGCGCAGCACGCCAAAAAGGCCTCCGCCGCCGCCCATTTGCGTATGCGTGGTCATCTGGACCGAGCTGCTCATCCAGGAGAGTTCTCCAGCCTCGGAAATAATCGACTCGTTCGGTTGAAGAACAAATTCAAGAACAGGCATGGTCGTGCCAATGATCTGCGGCTGCATAATAAGCTCCTAAAAACAAATCCTGCTTGTAACTATAGGGGACATTAGGAGTCCTATGGGTGAACGATTTCGCTCGGAGAAACTCATGTCTTGCCGCCTGCTTTCTTCGCTGTTTACTTTCGCGCTGGTTATTCCCATGCTCGCCTGCACTGCCAATGCGGCGCCGAACGGTCCGATTCCTCCGCCCAAGGAGGATTTACCGCTTGCCTCTTCCAGCGGGAGGCAAACAGCTGTTTTCGCAGGCGGATGCTTCTGGGGGACACAAGCCGTCTTTGAGCGCCTCAAAGGAGTAGTGAAGACGACTGTGGGGTACGCGGGAGGTTCCGCATCGACCGCGACCTACGATCAGGTCACTACTGAAACCACCGGACATGCGGAGTCGGTCGAAGTGGTCTATGACCCATCGCGCCTCAGCTATGGCCAGCTGCTGCGCATCTTCTTCTCCGTCGCGCATGATCCTACCGAACTCAACCGGCAGGGTCCGGATGTCGGGTCATCCTATCGCTCCGTGATTTTCTATGAGAACGGCGAGCAGAAGAGAATTGCTACGGCCTACATCGCACAACTAGATGCGGCGAAGGTTTTTAAGAAGCCTATTGTCACTCAGGTTGTCCCGCTCAAAGGCTTCTATCGCGCCGAGGATTATCACCAGGACTACGCACTTAAGAATCCCGCTAATCCCTACATCATGGTTTGCGATCGCCCTAAGGTGGAAGCGCTGAAAAAAGAGTTCCCGGATCTATTCGTCCCTTACAAAGGCCGGGACTAAGAAGCGCGGCCTGATCGCTCAACCCGCGAGATCGGCAGCCATCTCGTGAAGCTTGATCACCGTCCGCCAGTTTCGTTGAGTGCTGGTTGTCGCGAGCTTCGCATCGAAGTAGGCATTCGTAAGTTTGCTTCGTGCAACGCCGTTGGGAAGTCTCAAATAAATCTCCCGCCCGTGCACTATGAACGTGTCCCCTGGCGATTGGTCTGGATTAAGACTGGCGACGGCCGCTGAACTCGGTTGCTCGGCCAGGAACATCACGTGCAGCATCTCTTCGGGCGTGCCCATTTTAAGAAAAGGATTATTCTCGATGGTTTGGCTAAGCTGCGGGAAGCTTCGCAACACGACAGGTGTCGAGAGTCCTAACCGCTTTTCTATCTGCGCGCTGATTTCAGCGGGAAGACGCGCAGCAACGGTGGCGGGAGCATTAAAGACGACGTTGCCACTCTGAATGTATGTTTGAATGTCCCGGCATCCGGCCGCGGCAAAGATCTCTATGAGCTGCTTCATCGGAAGCTTGTTTTTGCCGCCGAGATTGATCCCGCGCAAGAGCGCGATATGGGCCTGCGCCCTCTGACCCTGTTTTTCGCTCATACGGACCGTCCTCAACCAAGCGATCTCCACTGGCACAAAGGGCGCTCGGCGTGGGATGATACTGCGGACTGATCAGTCACGCTCTACAGCATCACGTTGTTCGGCGCGACGGGAGTGAGACGTCCATATCCTAGAGCATTTTCCTGATACGGTGATGTGGAAAGATCAGTGAGATTTAGCCATTCTTTCACCCCATCACGCAAAGACCGCGTGCTGGGGACCCCGATTTCGCTGGAATGGCCACGTTGTAGCGTTTTCACGATTGGTGTATCCCAAGAAACTACTCTCGACGCAGGCGTTCCATCAAAGAACGCCTGGACATAGCCAACTCTCACCAGGACACAGCAATTGTGAAAACGCTATAGTTTCTGCTTTTCTCTCTTATCATTAGGACGAACGTTCTTACCGCAAAGGCTTGCTCTATGAATCGCAGACAATTTCTCAACGCCACGCTTTCAACTGGAGCGGCCATGGCCGCGGGCCCGGGTGCGGTTCGCGCAGCCGGAGCGCAGTCCGTTTCCAGCGGCAGCGGCAGCCGGCCCGCGCCGAAGAAGCTGCCTGTCGGCGTCTTTAATCCTCCATTCCGCAATTTGCCGCTCGACGAGATGATCGATAAATTTTCCAGCATGGGTATCGAAGCGGTAGAGATCGGGGCGGGCGGTTATTCTAAGACGCCGCAGTGTCCGACCTCTGAACTCTTGGCGGATCCAGCCAAGGCTCGCGCATGGAAGAAGAAATTCGAGGATCGCGGCATTCAGGTCATGGCTCTGAGCTGCCATGCCAATGCGCTTTACCCGGATCCAGCCAAGGCAGGACCCTTCGCTGAACAGGTTCGCCAGACCATCCAGCTCGCCGGAATGTTGGGGATCCCGACAGTCGTCGGCTTCTCCGGCTGCCCCGGCGGTTCCCCTACGGATACGGTCCCGAATTGGGTTACCTACGACTGGCCGCCCGAACACGGTATCGCGCTCGAATGGCAGTGGAAGGAGCGTGTGATTCCTTATTGGCAGCAGACGGCTAAGTTCGCTCGGGAGCACGGCGTTCATCGCATTGCGCTCGAGATGCACCCAAACATGGTGGTCTACAATGCGCGGACGCTGATGCGCCTGCGCGGCGCGGTAGGCGAAGAGATTGGCGCGAATTGCGATCTAAGCCATCTCTTCTGGCAGCAATGTGACGCCGTCGAGGTAATTCGCTTTCTCGGCAAGCAGGGCGCGCTCTATCACGCGCACATGAAAGATACAGCCTTCTTTCCGGTCAATGTTGCACGTTACGGCGTGCTAAACTTCGGCTCTAAAAACGATATGAAAGGCTCGGAGTTCTTTCGCGCAGTCGGCTATGGACACGGCGCCAGCGTGTGGAAAGATGTAATCGCCGCTTACATGGAAGTGGGCTACGACGGGATGCTTAGCATCGAGAACGAGGATCCGCTGCTGACCGGCGAAGTAGGCGTGGAGCGATCCTTAGCCGTGCTCAAGAACGTGAGGGAAGAACTACTGGCCAATGAGCCGAACCCAGGGGAGAGCTTAAGCGGTCTGTAATTGCAGGTTTCTCCGCTCCGAGGGCGGCATTTAACCGAAAGCCTGTTAACAGTCCTCGGCTAACTCTGGTCTCGCACCGAAATTTCTCTCGACGGACAAACGCTTGAATGGACCGGCGCTTCGATACCATAGCAGCGGCACTGGTGCTGCTGCTCCACCTCGCCTGGATAATCTTTGTCATGGGCGGCGCACTTATCACTCGGGGCCGGCCAAGGTTGGCTGTGCTGCACCTCTCTTCGCTCTTTTGGGGTATCGCCGTTGAGCTCGGTCCATGGCCATGTCCGCTTACCCTGGCTGAAAATGCCTTTGAGGCCCGCGCGGGAACTGCGGGTTACTCAGGCGGCTTTCTGGTCCACTATCTCGACCGGATTGTCTATCCAAACCTCTCCGTCGAACTGCTCACGATCTGTGGAGTTTCAGTTTGTGTCCTGAATCTCGCGCTTTACGGTTATCGCTTGTGGTGCTGGTCAAAACGCCGCAGCATGACTGGGGCGGCGTAGGCGCGCATGCAAAGGCTATTTCATAGAACTCATGCTTAAGACACCCTCCGTCACGATCCAAGGGCTGTTGCAGCAGGCCCGCCAACTCGAGCCGTGGATGCTTCAGCAACTAGCCGCGCTGGTGCGGATGGAGTCACCCAGCCATGACAAGCTGGCCGTAGATCGAGCTCAAGCGGAAGTTGCGCAATGGGCGAAGGGCTTAGGCGGAAAAATCAAGCTGCACAGGCACAAGCGATTTGGCGACTCGTTGGAGGCGCGGTTTGGGGAGGCGCGGTTTGGGGTGCGCCGCAGGGGACCGGAGCCTGTTCTCCTGCTGGGTCACGTGGATACGGTGTGGGACAAGGGCACGATTCGTTCTATGCCTTGGCGGCTCAACGGGGACCGTATTCACGGGCCGGGGGTTCTGGACATGAAAGCCGGGATAGTAATGATACTGGCAGCGATTCGCATCCTGGCAGAAGTTCAGGCGCTCGCTCGGCCGGTAATCATGCTGCTCCACGGAGACGAGGAGGTGGGTAGCCCGGAGTCGCGGAAACTCACCGAGACTATTGCCCGGCAATGCCGCGCAGTTTATGTGCTGGAGCCCGCGCAAGGAGAAGCAGGCGCGTACAAGACGGCTCGTAAGGGGGTTGGGCAATACCGGCTCGAAGTACGCGGAACTGCCGCGCACAGCGGAATCGATTTCTTTGGCGGGCACAATGCCCTGCTTGAGCTCGCGTATCAGATTCAAGCCGTCAGCAAAATCACTGACCCGGCGCGGGAAATCACCGTCAGTCCAGGCTTGGGCGGTGGAGGCACGCGGGTGAACGTGGTTCCCGCCCAAGCCTGGGTCGAAATGGATGTGCGGATTGCCCGGGCCAAGGATGAGGCGCGCGTGGAGCGGGCCCTTCGCCGCCTGCACCCGCATGACGAGGCTTGTAGCCTGCACCTTACGGGGGGATTGAACCGGCCGCCGATGGAGCGTACCCGGGCAACCGTGGCGCTCTTCCGCCGCGCGCAGGAATTTGCACGGCAGATTGGAATCACGCTCGCGGAAGCCTCTACAGGCGGCGGTTCCGACGGGAACTTCACCTCCGCCTTGGGCGTGCCCACCCTGGACGGCATGGGCGCGGTCGGAGCGGGCGCTCATGCCATCGATGAGCATTGCCTGCGGACGCAATTGGCCCCGCGCACGGCCCTGCTTGCCGCCATGCTGCTATGACGGCGGTTGGAACAACCAAGCCCGCACAGAGTTGCATCCCTTTTCCAGTTCAGAGAAGTCTAAATTTGATGCGGGTGGAAATGCTTTAGGCCGCGACCCGGAGAAAAGCATTTTGGAGAAAAGCATATTGGGAGAAGAGCATAATTGAAGGGTGCACGCTTGATGGATTGCTCTTAAAAGAATGGAGTCGATTACCGTGGATCGAGGAAAACAGCGACTGAGCCTCATCAACTTCCTGATTCTGCCTATGCTCATGCTTTTAGCGGCGGCCTCGCTGCCGGCCCAGACCGCATCCACCCCGGACCGGCCGGACCAGGGCTATGGGCCGATTGACAGGAGCGCTCCCAGCATCCAGCCGGCAACCATCATCGAGCAGTTTGCCGCCAAGGAAAGCCAGTTTCGCCAAGCCCTGAATAACTATACGTACCAGCGGGACGTGACGGTGGAAACCATAGACGATGACGGCAAACCGGACGGCGCGTACCGGCAGGTTGTGCAGATATCTTTTGACGACTATGGGCGCAAGGTGGAGAGGGTGACCTTCGCGCCGCAAAATACTCTGGAGCGCATCTCCATGAGTCCTGCGGACATGTCCGATATCGAACATCGCCTGCCGTTTGTGCTGACAACGGAAGATATTGGACAGTACAACCTGAACTACGTAGGGCGGCAAAAGGTGGACGCAGTGGACACCTACGTTTTTGATGTGGCACCTAAAGTAATCGAGAAGAACAAGCGCTACTTCCAGGGACGAATCTGGGTAGATCAGAAGGATTTGCAAATCGTGATCACCAGCGGAAAGAATGTTCCGGATGATACGCGCAAGGGCCATGAGGACTTGTCCCCGCCCTTCACCACCTATCGCGAGCAGGTAGATGGAAAATATTGGTTTCCCGTCTATACCAAAGCGGATGCAGTGCTCCACTTCTCCGGGGGAAGCGGATATTTGGGCCAGGATGTACGAATACGGGAGATCTGCCGGTACACGGATTACAAGCAGTTCCGCTCCACGGTGAAGCTGATCTTCCAAGGCCAGGATGTGACCAACAAAACCACTCCGCCGGATAATGGCCAGCAGCCAAAAGCGAATTCGCAACCGGCAACTTCCGACGGTACCTCGGCAGCGCCCAAATAGTCTTCGGGTTTGCGGGGCCGTTGCGAACAGGCATTTTCCGCAGCCGCGGAATGGCATATCCTTAACCGATATGAGCGTCAACCAGCAAGCCGTGTCTTCTTCCGCCTCTTTGACTCCGCAATTGATCGCCGACTACGACTGCCACATAGGTGAAAACCCGCTGTGGAATCCTGTCGATCAACGGCTGTACTGGTGCGATATCACCTACGGACGGGTTTTTGCCTACGAGCCCGGCAGCGGTTCGCATTGGGTGTGCTTTGAGGGTGAGCCGGTTGGCGGCTTCACCATTCAAGAGGATGGCGCTTTGCTGCTGTTTATGGCCCGGGGCGCGATCAAAACATGGCGCAGGGGTAAGTTCGCCACCATTGTCGAAGAAATCGCCGAAGAGCGGGAGAACCGCTTCAACGACGTGATCGCCGATCCTGCCGGGCGTGTGTTTTGCGGCACGATGTCCACCTCCAAGCGGCGCGGCCGTTTGTACCGGCTCGACCGGGACGGCCGCTTGACCGTTCTACTCGAAGATATCGGCTGTTCCAATGGGCTTGCCTTTTCACCCGACCGGAAGCAGGTGTACTATACCGATTCCTATGCGCGAGAGATTTACCTCTTCGATTACGATTCAGAGACCGGAACGATCAGCAATCGCCGGATATTTGCCACCGTACCGGATACAGAAGGAATGCCCGACGGGATGACCCTGGACGCGGAAGGCTGCATCTGGTCGGCCCGGTGGGACGGCGGCTGCCTTGTCCGCTATACGCCTGAAGGAAAAGAACAACTCAGAATTCCCTTCCCTGCAAAGAAAGTCTCCAGCGTGACTTTCGGCGGGAGGGACTACTCCGATATCTATGTCACCACGGCGGGCGGCGACAACAAACCGGAGGAAGGCGCCGGCGCCGGCGCGCTTTATCGGCTGGAAACCTCCTTTCGCGGAGTTCCGGAATTCTTCTCTCGAATCGGGGAATGATGAGGGTTGAAGGTTCAGAAAAAGCTTGGACCAACATCGAATCTTTCTCCGACAAGCGCCCCTGGCTAGCTCAGCTAGCCGTCTCTGGCCTGAAAAGTGGATAAGAGACGAAGGAATTTACCCGCCGATTGCGCAAAGGGCAGGCGCCGAGCTGGACGGCGTGATCTTTGCACCCGCAGAGCCCCGGCGTATTCCGCCTCGTGGGTTGTGCTTTACGGAGCCGGTGTATTCTGGCAGCACCTAATAAGGTCCGAAAACATGGGATCATCGATGCTCGATAGCACGAAGGACATTCAATCGCTTACGACCTTTCGCTGCCGCTCCGGTGACTTCCTCAAACAGCTGAAGAAAAGTAAGCGCCTCGTGGTGCTGACGGTCAAAGGCAAGGCAGCTGCCGTTGTGCAGGACGCGGAAGCCTTTCAGCGCCTGCCGGACATCGCCGCTAGTGCTGACGCTGACGAAGGTATTCGCCAGGGTTTGGATGATGTAGCACGCGGTCGTACCCGCCCGGCGAGAGAGGTGTTCGGCCGACCCGGAGAGGTGAAAGGAACCCGCGAACTCGTTATCTCACCTTACGTGGTTGTGTACCGTTCCACCGAAGAATTTGTCTAAATCCTGCACATGGCCCGGTGCACAAGATTGGTACTGAAAAATAGGCGACGATGCATAAAGGTTCCTTCTTGCGACAACTTAAAAGACGCTTCCTTCCCCCGCCGTTTCCGTCGTCGTTCCGGCCAACACCCGTCAGGACGAATTGTGGTCCAAACCAAAAAATGATTGATAATGAATGCTTTACTTAGGCACGCCGGGTGGACATGAACTTAAAAAAGGAAGTTCGAGACGCGATCACCAAGAAGTTAAAAGATATTCCCGAGCAAAGAGATGTCGTTGGTCCGTTAGTTATGCGACTGGTCACCTCGGGATGGAGCATCGATCAAATCATTTTTGGAAAATCCGAGTGGCGCGTTCCGAAAAGTCCATCGGAAGCAACGAAAAGAGAGAAGCACACATCATTTGCAGGATTCCCGGTGGACATCGCCGTTTTTGATGACCCGAAGAACATCGGAGACCCTCGCCATCTCCTGTTTCTTATCGAGTGCAAACAGGCCACCGAAACAGCCGGACTCGCACAACTGGAAGCATATTTTGTGGGCGAGCCACACGTTCAACTTGGAGTTTGGGCCAACGATCCGACGCCCGGCGCCCCGGCAGTCTTCATTTACCGGCAGCGCGACGGACGGATGCTTTTGAAGAGGCGGACTGTCTCAGAGATTCCCAGCCCCGGTGAAGCGATCCGCCCTGATTCGCAGCGCGTAACGTTTAATGATCTGGTTGCTCCAACCGAACTGTTGCTCAAAAAAACCATCGAGGATTTGCTCGACCGGATCGTTATCAGTGACAGTGTTGTCACTCGACGTGAGGAGCAACTCGATCAACTGTGCAACGTCCTGCTACTCAAACTCGAAAGCGACAAAGAGGGGAAATCGAAGCGCGCCGAGCCGGTATTTTTCCGTCCAATGGAATCAGCCGCGAAAACGGCGACTACGATCAGAAAACGCTACGAGCAGTTCGTGGAATTATACCCGGAAGTTTTTATTACCGATCAGGACAAAACACTTCGCTTCAGCACCGAAACCATCGCCGCCTGCGTTGAGGAACTATCCGGCCTCAAGCTCATAGACCTTGGTGTTTCGACGATTTCGATGGCCTTTCAAGTGCTTCGCAGCGAGGCGTTGAAGCAGGGCGAAGGGCAATACTTTACGCCACAAGCCGTGATAGAGGCCGGTGTTCGCCTTATGCAGATTAAATGGGAGGATATCGTGCTGGACCCTGCTTGCGGGACTGGCGGTTTTCTTGTCGAAACCATGTTGGAGATGCAACGGACACATCCGACCATGGCACCCGAAGAGTTGTCCAGATGGGCGCAGACGCATGTGTTTGGTATCGAAAAAGACGCCATCGGCGTAAAGCTGACGAAGGCCATCATGCAGATTGCTGGAGACGGCTCAGCTCACTGCGTTCGCGGGGATTCAGTACGTACACACAACTGGAGCCGAGATTTTCCGCATATGGCGGATGCGAAGTTTCGGAACGGCCGCTTTAGTATTGTCATAACTAATCCTCCATTCGGGCAGAACCTTAAAGTGTCTGCGGAAGATAACAGGCTCGCGGGTCTCGACATCGCGAAGTGTGGAACCAACAACTTTGAAAGCCTTGAAATCGGTCTTATCTTCCTCCAGCGGGCGTATCAACTTCTCAAAAAAGGCGGCAAATTGGGGATCATCCTCCCCGAGACATACTTTTTTTCGTCCAACTACCTATTCATTTTCGACTGGATGAAGGAACGGCTCAAGCCTCTTGTTGTAGCGAATGTACCCATGGAAGCATTCCAAGGTTTTTGCCGAGCAAAAACAAACTTCTATATCTTCGAGAAGATAGGCTAAAAATGCCCAAAAAACATACAGATCAAGTCGTGTTTCTCAACCCTCGAACGTGCGGCATCTACAAGGACGGAGGCACCCGCTACAAGACGGACCTCTCAACGGGCAAGCGCACGACGAAAGTAGACAACGAGTTGATTGAGCACGTTAATCTTTTTTTGAGTGGTAAGATGCCGGAAGGCGCAACGGAAATCTCGCTTCCTCGGATATTCCAAAACCACGTGCTCGCGCCGACATACTACGATAATCGATATCAGCATCGAATAAGCCAACTCCTCAAACAGGAAAAACTTCAAGGGATCACCATTGGGGAGATGATCGAGCAAGGACTGATTAAGATTCGCGGCGGTCACGGCAGCCCCGGCAACGATCAGCGGTCCGGCAGCATCCCTTACGTCAAAGTTTCTGATATTCGTGGACTCCGCATTAACATCAATCCGACCAACTTAGTCACCGAGAGTGTCGCGCGACGTTTCTGGCGAACAAACCACAGCGGCCTTGAAGCATGGGATTTGATAACCCCTAACCGTGCAAGCAGCAACATCGGGGAATTTGCGGTCCTGCTGCCCGGAGAAGAGCGAATTGTCGTCACCAAAGAAGTCTTCATTCTCCGCGTGCTTGACGACAAGCTGTTTGATCACTTCTATTTACTTTGGGCACTTTCTCTAAAAGCTGTGCGTGAGCAGTGGCGGCGTATCGCTCTGATGCAGACCAATCGTGAAGATTGCGGAGCTAGATATTTGGAAATCATTCTGCCTATGCCCACCAGCAAAGAATGGGCAGATAACACATCCGCGCAGTTCCGCAAGTATTTCACGACCATCGCGGAGGCGAAAAGCACCTTTATCGATTTCGTTCTCAAGGACAAGTTTGAGCACGTGGCTAACGTCGCAACCATCTTGCCGTCCCCGGAGAGTGAAGGCGTCCCTCCTGATGGCGTCGAGATCGACCAGCCTTCGGAAGAATACGCGTAAAATCCGCGGTTCTCAAAGCCGCTCTCTTCCCTTTTTTCGTGTGTCTCACAAAGTGTAATTTGCACCATTGCGGAAAAGCCCGCAAACATTAGCCTTGCGATGTTACAAATGTCTGTTGCAATATGCAGAGCATGAAATTAGGCTACGCGCGAGTTTCCATCGAAGATCAAAATGCAGCGATGCAGCACGCCGCTCTAAAGAAAGACCGCTGTACCAAGAGTTTCACGAATGAGCTTCCGGGAGGAAGAGACAGACTCCACGGTGACGGAAGTCAGGACCGAAGAGCGAGTCGCGCGGCGTATTGCCAACTTCCCCTGGAGGCTGAGGTGCGAAGGCGGTGGTTTTGAAGAACTCGGCCTTTCGGATGGGGCACGGGCTTGCCGCTCCACAATGCGGATACCCCAAATCATTCGAAGGCGCGCCGGTAGTGGCTTGCGAATTCTTCCCGTTTTGTCTCTTTGCCGGACATTCAATTCAATAATAAAGGTACTTGCGCCACTTCTGGTCGGAGTGGCCGATCATGCGCATGATATGCCGGCTGGTGTGCAGCGAGAATGGGCGGGGTTCGCGCAAGAGCTTAATGTTGCTCAGCTCGCTCAGCAGGTGATTCCCCTTTTTCCGATTGCATGAGTGGCAGCAGGCGACCAGATTTTCCCAGGTCGATAGTCCGCCCCGAGAGCGGGGAAGCACATGGTCGAGCGTGAGCTCGCCTGCGGGCAGCACTGTGCCGCAGTATTGGCAGCTATTGCGGTCGCGCAGCAGGATGTTCTTGCGCGAGAGGGCGCGCGTCTGGTGGGGAATCCGGCGGTATTCGAGCAGGCGGATGACGGAAGGCATCGGAATCCGTATGCGGGCGGCGTGCAGGATGGCGCCCTGTTCCTCCTCGGTCTTCGCGACGCCCTTCAAGACCAGAATGAGCGCCCGGCGAGCGCCGCAGATATTGATGGGCTCATAGGAAGCGTTGAGCACCAGCACCGGCTTCTGCATGGTGTAGGCCGAGGAGATCCGATGCGCCGCCGGCGCTTCATGCGGGCCGGAGAAGTCGTGCGGCGTGTGGCCTTGCCCCGGTGACTTTGGCTTGCGTCCGTGAATCATGCTTCTTCCCAGAGACATCTTGCTGGTCCTCCCGCATTTTGCCGTTCGGTTCTAGTCCTCATGTAACTCCAGATATTGACTGCTTCCCGGGGAGGAAGCAACTCCGGCGTGTCGCAAGAAATCGGCGTCCCAAAAAGCAGCGCCTTCGCGCTGAGCGCGGGCCACTGTGGCTACCCGGACCGAGGCCGCGCCGCCCGCTATAAGAACCCGGCTGCAGGCGCGAGCGGTAGCGCCGGTCGTATAAACGTCATCCACCAGAAGCACGTGTTGGCCGCGCAATGCCGCGGCGCGGGGCGCGGCAAAGGCGCCGCTCAAATTCCGCCGGCGTTGGCTTGACGTGAGGCCAGCTTGGCTTACCGTGGCTTTGGTGCGCTTTAGCAGGCCAGGAGCAAGACGTAAATCCCATTCGGGATGAGTAGGACGCAAGGCCAAGATAGCCGCCCGGGCGATCAGCGCGGCATGATTGAATCCTCTCCGGCGCTGCTTGGCGCGGTGCATGGGAACGGGCACGACCAACATCCGCCGGGGGGCGGCCGCCGGGCTGGATTCCGCAATATCAGTGGCGGCAACCGCATTCATGCTCCGCGCCAGTAGCCGGCCGAGCCCCTGGGCCACCGGCTGCATACCATCGAACTTGAGCAGATGGATAAGAGAACGAAGACGGCCCTGATATGCGCCGAAAGCTACAGCCTTGACAAAGGCGGGCGGCGACATCCGGCAGGGTTGGCAAAGCATACCGGCCCGGTTTTGCAGGCTGCCGTCGCCGGCTGCCATTGGTATGGAAAGATTGGCTACTTCCAAAGCTTCTCCGCAACGGGTGCAGAGAGTTCCATCTTGGGGCAGAAGGCAGTTCCAGCAGGATTCACAAATGGGAACGCGGTTGAGGCGCAAAAGAGAGCGGCCGCAGAGGGCGCAGGAGGAAGGAAACAGGGCACAGGAAAGACTGTCCACAGGACTTCGCAATACGCGAACCACGGCACGCCATGCCGAGGTCTCCGATGGAGGAAGATCGATAGTCAGGGGATCAGTCTGACTGCAGAAGATACACCTCGTTACCGGCGGCGAGCCTTCGACGGACTCAACGCCCTGGCAAGAGTATACGGCGAAGCAGAGCGCGGCCGCCACCCAAAACCCGGTCGCGGTTCCCTATGTGTTATTGCATGCGCATCCGCTCCGCCGATGAGGATGGCTGTGCCGGAGAATCCGCCTGGGCAGACGCGCCCGCCAGGGCCTTCCACTGTTCGCTAACTTCGGGCGGCAGCTTGTCCATATGACTAAGGAAAGTCGTAACCTGCCATATCTGCTGTGTATTGAGGATTTTTCCATTTGCAGGCATTCCGCTGAAACGGATGCCATTTTTGACGATGTAGAAATTCTGGTTATCGGGCATGTCGGCCGCATCCTCCAGGAACTGAGGAGCGCGAGGATAGAGCGCATCGCCGAATGTCCCGTGCGGCTGATGGATGTCACCGTGGCAGCCCGCGCAGTTTGTCTGGTAAATCTTCATTCCCGCGGTCAGGTTCGCCTGGTTAGCCTGGAGAGGATTCTTCACATCGGGAGCCCGCCGGTCGACGGCCGCATCCAGTGCAGGCATGGCCAAGCTGCGCTCCAGCGCTCCCACAGGAATGTCCGCGCGAGGGTCTACAAATCCAAATCGGATATAGCAGAACGCCGCTGCTCCAATAAGGAGGGCAGCCACGATGAATCCCAGGAAGAATGAGCGCGCCGAATACTGTGTTTTGAGCATCCTTTTTAGGTTTATAGCACCTGAGCTACTCTCGGAACCCGAAGGATAGTTAACCGTTTTCAACTCGCGATCTCAACCCGGCTATGACACCTACCCGGTCAAAGCGATTAGTTTCCGCCGGCGTGCTGTGGCGCGGCCATAAGCGCATTCTTGGCGGCGAAATCGCGAGCCACGCCGATGATCATCAACTCGAGCGGCTCGTTGCCGGAGTTGCTGAACTCCTGGCTCTGGTTGAGCCGGACGGGAATGGCATCTCCGGCGTGAATTTCAGCAGTCTCCGAGCCGATCTTGACAGTGCCGCCGCCGGCGAGCACGTAGTAAACCTCGCTCATATCCTGCTTTGTAACCGGACCGATGGAACTGCCGGGAGGAATGAGAAGGTGATCGACATAAGACCATGTCGTGAAGAAGACGCTGGGTTGGAGTACGCGGCGATACTCAACGGCGCCGGAGCCTCCCTCCATGCGATCTACCGGTTTGAGTAGCGACCGGTCCAGATGCATGGTGATGAACTGGGGAATCGGATCAAGAGGAGCACCCACGTGCGGATCGTCTAAATTGAAGGCATCATAGGTCTTGCTCAACCCGACATTAATATTCAGCCACTGCACTGGTTTGTCCGAGGCGTTGTAAATAGCATGGGCATTGCCAATTCGGTCCGGAGCCCCTGCGGGCCCCTTGAGCACGGACGTGCGCCCGTCGATCGTAAACTGGGCTTCGCCGTCCAATATGACAAACATCTCTTCGCACTTGTTATGAAAATGCTGGCCGATGCCGCTCTTGGGCATGATGACTCCGCGATGGAAAAAAATCAGATTTGTGTCGAGCGCGTCCGCGCCCAGCATAACCCTGAAATCCATCGAGCCTGCCCCGCCATGCAGATCGCTGAGGTGTTGATATTTGGAAGGATCGGCATGGGCAATGCGCTGTTCGAGCGGCCGGGCAGCATTCGATACGGTCCCGCTTTGCGCTGCCAAGGGAGCAGCCGCCGTCATCAAAGGGAGGGTAAGCGCGATTGCGAGGAAGCCTTGCGCCATGATTGGGACTCTCCTGTTCTTTAGGGCCGGTTAACAGGCCCGAGTACACGGTAATTGTGGAAACGCGATAAACACCGAGCAACTCTCGTATTTCTCTCGCCGATTGTCAAGCCGCGTTTTCAGTTCTCAGGCGAGACTACGCCCCGGGCGCCATTTCATATATTGAAATAGCGGTCTTAAGGCGTGGCTTCAGGCCCTGGGTTTTGCGCAGCGGCGATCTCCGAAATGCCGCGCCCCGGTGCAGTTTCTCCAACAGCCCTTGACAGCGCACGCCGGGAGTGGTGTATGGTAGTCCCGCGTATTCCACAACAAACAGATACAGATCAAACTTGCACAACTGGCAGTTTTAGCCACAGGAGATCATGATGACGCTTTCTCAGGCCACCTCGTCCATTTCGAAGAAAAGCCGATCGCTGCTGTTGCGTGGCGCAGTTGCAATCGTAACGGCTTTAGCGTTCGCTCTCGTATGTTCCGCGCAGGTTGAGCGGGCGACGATCACCGGGACTCTGACCGATACGAACGGAGCGGTGGTTCCTGGAGCCGCGGTGCGGGTGATTCAGGAGAGCACCAACGAGACCCAGACCCTGCAGACGGATAGCGCCGGGGAATATACGGCGAATAATCTGACGCCGGGCAGCTACACCATTGAGGCCGAAAAAGAAGGATTCACCAAACATGTAAATAAAGGATTTGTCGTGCAGGTTGGCCAGAGTGCGCGCCTCGACATTGTCATGACCGTCGGCGCCGTAACTCAGGAGGTGGATGTAACCGGCGCGATCCCAGTTCTTCAAAGTCAGAGCGCCTCCGTAGGACAGGTGATTGCGCCTACGGCAGTCCAGCAGTTGCCCCTGAACGGCAGGAATCTGACCCAGCTTGCGGTAATCGCGCCTGGCGTTACCGGTTTGCAGTATGCTCCCACCGGCACCATCGGATCGGGTATTCGGCCGGACGAATTGCGCCCCGGCGGCACCACCATCGAAGCCAACGGCGCCCGCGACAGCGCAAACAAATTGCTCCTGGATGGCGTCGACAATACGGAGATGATCGCGCAAACACAAATCGTGCGCCCAAGCGTCGAATCTCTTCAGGAATTCAACATCATCACCAGCAACGCTGGGCCGGAATATAACCGGGGCGCAGGCGCCATTCTGGTCACCAGCACACGTTCCGGGTCGAATGCGTTCCACGGTTCTGTTTATGAGTACATTCGCAACTCAGCCGTGGACTCCAAGAATTATTTTGTGAGACCGAATACGCCGATTCCTGTCTACAGGTTGAATGATTTCGGCGGAAGATTGGGCGGCCCAATCAAACGGGACAAAGCGTTCTTCTTCGTAAATTACGAAGGCTACTATGAGCAGGCGGCCGGAACCCAGGTCAATAGCGTGCCTACCATGGCGGAGAGGCAGGGCAACTTTCAGGGAGTAGCCAATATCTACGATCCGTTGACGACTAAAACATCAGGTTCGACCACCACGCGGACCCAGTTTGCTAACAACGTCATTCCCTCCTCACGATTCGATCCGATCGCCTATCAGCTGGTGAATGCGTATCCTCTGCCTCAGACGAGCGCATTAGTGAACAACATTGTCACCTATCCCCTCAAGAAGAGTAACGATAACCGGGGCGATGCCCGGGTGGACTACCAGATCTCGCCGAGCCAGATGTTCTTTGCACGCTATTCGGTCGACGACACCCAGATACAAATGCCCAACACGTTCAATAATGTAATCGGCGGAAGTGAGGGAGCTTTCTCCGGACCGGAGGCGGATCGAGGCCAACAGGGGGTGCTGTCCTATAACAAAGTTATTACTTCCAATCTGGTGGCTGAATACCGGTTCGGATTCAACAGATTCACCAGTTTTCTGCTGCCTTCTCCCCTGACGTCTCCGATCTGGGCTGAGATTCCAGGAAGGACGCCGATGCCCGGCTTCCAGCCGAAAGGATCCGGCGAAGGCCCGGTGGCGCCGATCATCAGCCCATCCGGATTCGGGGGACTGGGCAATTCGCGTTCGGAGCCGGAGATTCGGCGCGAGCATCTCTGGGAGAATATCGGAACAATTTCCTGGCAACGGGGTACGCACAACTTCAAGTTCGGCGTTGACACTCTCCATCATCTGATCAGCGAGACCGATTCGCCTCCGGGGCAGAGCCCATTCGGACGGTTCAATTTCGACAGCAATTTCTCCAATAACCCAGCCTCCACCACCGGGACAGGAAATTCCATGGCATCATTTCTGCTTGGCTATCCTGCATCCACAGTGCGCGACTTGTTTCTTCCCGGAACAGCACATGTGTTCGGCGACGAATACAACGTCTTTGCAGGCGATAACTGGCGGCTTACTGCAAAACTGACTCTCAACCTTGGGCTTCATTATGAAATCAACACCCCGTATGCGGATGCTCATGATTATTGGGTAAACTTCAATCCTGTGAACGCGGCGGTTGAACTTGCGGGCAAGAATGGCGTGTCGAAAACGGCAAATTGGCAAACCGATTACGGATCGGTCGGCCCGCGCCTCGGTTTCGCATACAGCCTTGACGACAAAACCGTGTTACGCGGCGGCTATGGCGCTTTCTACGATCCTCAGGCCAACGAAGGAACCACCATACGGCAGGAGCGGCAGTGGCCATATGATCTGATCTATACCCTCTCCCCGGGAACGCTCATTCCCTCGAACACGGTTTCGCAGGGATTCCTGACTCCGGCACAGATTCCAGCTTCTGTTTTCGCCACCCCATTCGGCACGCTCAAGGGAATCGACCATCACTTCAAGAACGCCTCGGGTCAACAATTCAACCTGAGCTTCCAAAGGCAGTTGACCGGGCACTCGTCGTTCACCATGGGCTATGTGGGGTCTATCAGCCGTCATTTGACATGGAACAACCCGATCGACCAACCCCCTCCCGGCCCAGGCAACATCCAGGCCAGACGGCAGTACAACGCGCAGTATCCCAACGTGACCGCGATCGCCTATCTTGAGTCAGTGGGGGTAGGGTCATACAGCTCGCTTCAGACCAGCTTTCAGCAACAGCTTTCGCATGGGTTCTTCCTGACCGCCAACTATGTTTGGGCCCACGCCTTCGACAATGCACCTTTCGACGGAGGCGTGGATGGTCCAATTCCCCAAAACCCCTATGATCGTAATGCCGACTACTCGTCGTCGGATAACGACATCCGGAATCGCGTAAATGTCTATGGAACCTACGAGCTGCCGTTCGGACCGGGCCGGGCCTTCCTCAACAGCAATTCCCTGCTGGACCGGTTTGTTCTGGGAGGATGGCAGGCAAATGGCATTTTCGTCGGGCAATCAGGCTTGCCGTTCACGGTTACCATAAGCGGAACCGCGACCAATACGGGGGCGGGCTCCAGCCGGGCCAATGTTATCCCGGGGGTAGCTCAGTATCCAGCCAATAAATCCGTCACCCAATGGTTCAATCCCGCCGCATTTACATCGCCGACCGCCTATAACTGGGGCGACGTAGGGAGGAATACTCTTCGCGGGCCTGATGAGATCGACGTCGATTCCTCGCTGGAAAAGCATTTGCCAATCAAGGAAGGTACCCTTCTGCTGTTCAGGGTAGAGTTTTTTAATATGTTCAACCATCCGCAATTTCAAGTTCCGGCGGCTGTGATCAATTCCGGGGGCGCCGGAACGATTACTTCTACCTCCAATACGGCGCGCCAGATCCAAGCGGCGCTCAGGTTGACGTTTTGAGCGGTTAAGTATTGGTGGAAGCCCCCGCATTTATGCGGGGGAAGGAGCGATTGAGCGCTGGACATTGAAATCCCAGGGCTAAAGCCCAATGTAAAATCGAGCGAATTTTCGCTGGACTCAAGTCCAACTCCCCCCTGCTAAAGCAAGGGGCTTCCACCTCGGATCGCAAATGAACTGGGAATTCTCGGAGCGGGGACGTGTTTAGTCGTGCCGGTAACTGATGTAAACCTCGATCGGCTTTCATAATTAGGAGATATATTCACCGCCCATGATCGATATCGCAGAAAGAAGAAAAGGTCTGCTTCCTTTGGCGCAGATCCATTCAGCGGATAAGAGCGCGGCGGGGCCGCATCCGATTTCCCAAGTGCGAGCGTTTGCCATGCGCCCCTCCGGGACGGAACGCTCCTATGTCCTCTTACAAATAAAAACCCAATCCGGACTGATTGGGTACGGCGAGTGCAGATCGCTCACCGGACCCGATCTGAAGGCCACCAGGCAGGTTATAACCGGCCAGCCTGCATCGGCATATGAGAAGCTGGGTTCTCAGCTCCCCCAACATGCGCAGGCAGGCGTGAACATGGCGCTGCTGGATATTCTGGGGAAATCTGTCAAAGCTCCGGTCTACCGCGTGCTGGGCGGTCCTACGCGAAACCGGGCGCGCGCTATTTCACGGCTCACCGGGTCGTCGGATGACGAGTTGCAAAAAGACCTTCAGAGGCAACTCGCATTGGGCTTTCGCGCGTTCCTTGTCCCCATCCCCGAGCCGGAGGCTCGCAATCAGGGGAGCGCTTTCGTTCATGCCGGAGTAGAGCGCTTTAAAGCGATGCGGGCTACCGCGGCTGATGCGGACTTCGCGTTTGAGGCGAGCGACCGGCTCACGCCCGGCGATAGCGCAAGCCTTGCCGCTGCTGTGGAATCAATGCATCCTCTGTGGTTCGATCAGCCTTGCCCCGTTTCCAATCTGTCTACGCTGCACAAGATCGCCGATGAGACGGTCGTTCCCCTCGGCTTCGGCCGTGATATCTCGAATCCCGGTACGTTCCAGGATCTGCTTCGCGACGGATTGGTCGATTTGCTTCGGCCCGATCTGTTGACCCATGGGATTTCCGGTGTACGCCGGCTCGCGGCCATGGCGGAAACATATTACGTCGCTGTCTCGCCTTGGCATGAAGCCGGCCCGGTCGCTACTGCAGCGGCACTCCACGCCGCGGCCAGCATTCCGAATTTCTTCATCGTCCAGTTGCCCACTTCAGGCGCCGGATCGGCGACCTTGCGCGATGGATTCTTCGAGTTGCCGAAGGGTCCAGGACTAGGCGTCGAGGTGGATGAGACCGAACTGGGGAGAAACGAAATCGCATGAATCGGCGAAGCTTTCTTGGATCAGCAGCAGCAGCAATCGCAGCCGTTGCGCCCGGTTCCCGGGTTGCAGCCGCCGTCTCCAGTTCTCATACCTCCGGCCTCTGCGGTTGCGACCCGCTCATGGCTAAACCGACGCCCGGTCAACCGGCAGGAAGCGATGCATTCCGCGATCTCAGCTCGGGTTTGAAAGTTACCGGGATGAAAGTCTTCGGTGTCTCACTAACGCCCGACTCCGATCGGCCCTACGTATTCGTCAGACTGGAAACAAACCAGGGTCTCGTGGGGTGGGGAGAAGGCACGCTTGAGGGCAAAGCGCAAGCTGCGATCTCCTGTATTCAAGACTTCCGCGACTTTATTATCGGCGCGGATCCATTACAGGTGGAGCATCTCTGGGAATCCATGTACGTTCAGAGCTTCTACCGCGCGGGACCGGTCATGGGCTCGGCCATCTCCGCTATCGATCAGGCGTTGTGGGATCTTCGCGGAAAGTTTCTCAATGTTCCTGTATATCAGCTTCTGGGAGGACCGTACGATCCGCGTGGGGTGCGCGGCTATTATCACGCCGAAAACGCACGAACAGATGAGGACCTCGCGCGATTGCGCGAAACCGCTCTTCAGGAAGGGGTTTCCTGTTTTAAGATTGGACTTCCCGACCAGGAGTACGAATGGATCGAGACCAACGCGAAAATCGATCGCGCGATCAGGCATATGCAGCGCATTCGCGAAAAGTTGGGGGATTCTATCGATATCGCCGTGGACTTCCACGCGAAGACAAGCCCCAGCGTGGCCTCTGTCATCGTCAAGGAGGTTGAGCCGCTGCACTTGCTTTTTGTGGAAGAGCCGTGCCCGCCGGAAAATGTGCAGGCGATGGCCCGTGTTTCCCGCCGTTCCACCACCCCCATCGCGACAGGCGAACGCCTGGTAGCCGCCTACGGCTGCCGCGAGTTGATCGAAATGGGAGTGGTCGATATCCTGCAAACCGATGCTAATCACGTAGGCGGTGTCACGGGCCTTTGGAAAGTAGCAGCCATGGCGAATATCTCCAACGTATCGATGGCGCCTCATGCCTGTGAAGGACCTATCGGAGGTCTCGCAACCCTGCATGTGGATTCTGCAATGCCTAACTTTCTCATCCAGGAGATTTGCAGCTTTGTAAACCCGGGAGACAAAGAGCGGATTTGGGCTGAGTGGTTCGGCTTCCCTCCGATGCGCATGGTAGACGGCCGGTTTCCGCTGCCGGCAAAACCCGGTCTGGGATTTGAATTAAGCGAGGCCTCTCTGAGCAAATATCCGTTTGGCGGGTCGAAGCCCATGGCGCGCGTTTTCCACCAGGACGGTTCCGTTGCGGAGTGGTGATCGAATGACAGGAGATGCTTTATCACTGGAAGGTGTTTTCGCTGTCCCGCCGCTGGCGCGAAGCCATGACAAAACCCGCAACATCGATTTCGAGCAGAATTCGCGAATCGTCCGATACATTGCACAGGGCGGGATTTCCCGGTTTATCTATGGTGGAAACGCCTTCCTTTATCATTTGACGCTGGCTGAATATGAGCAACTGCTTGAGTGGCAGATAGGAATTCAGAAAAACGGGCTCTGGTTCATTCCCAGCGCGGGTCCCTCTTACGGCCGCTTGATAGACCAAGCTCAGTTATTGCGCCGGTTTCGCGTTCCATGTGTCATGACGCTTCCCTGTGGGGATCCTCGCGATGCAGCCGGTATTGAACGCGGTGTTCGGGAGTTCGCCGAGGCAGCGGGTACCCGCCTGATGCTCTACCTTAAAGAAGAAACCAATATGGGCCGGGATCTCGCGGCCGGTCTCGACGTGGTCGCAAGACTCGTCGATGACGGTACCTGCATAGCGATTAAGTATGCCGTGGTCCGCGACGATCCTAAGCAGGATGCCTACCTCAGCGAGCTTCTGAAGCGCGTAGATCGAGCCAAAGTCATCAGTGGCATCGGTGAAAGGCCCGCCATAACACATCTGCGGCAATGGGGATTGCCGGGATTTACTACCGGTTCGGGCTGCCTCGCGCCCAGGTTGAGCGCCGCTATTTTCGCTGCCTGCCGCGACGGCGACTATGCCGAAGCCGGTCGCATTCGCTCCATGTTCCTGAATCTGGAAGATCTTCGGGATGCGTGGGGGCCGGCGCGAGTACTGCATCATGCCCTGGAATTGGCAGGCATCGCTGCCACCGGCGTTATTCCTCCATTCATCTCGGAGATCTCCAACGATCAACAAAATCAGCTGAAGCCTGTGACTGAGGAGATGCTCAGACGGCAGCAAGAGTTCGCTCACGGGGAATTAAGCAGCAGAGTTCTTCAGGAGTGAATAGTGATTGCTCTAAGTAATCGCGATTGGTCGCGGCGTAAATTCCTCAAAGTAGCAGGCAGCGCAGCGCTTCTCGGTGGAACCGGTTTTCTGAGCGGGTTTCGTCAACTGGCGGCGGCTGAAATAGGCCGCAGAAAAATAACCGACATTCAGACCATGACGATTACCGGGCCTCGCACCTACGTGCTCGTCAAGGTTGTTTCAGACGATGGGCACTTCGGAATCGCTGAAGCATACGGCACTCCGGCCATTGGCGTGAAAGAGCAGATCCACACCCTTAAACCGCTGCTCGTGGGAAAAGATCCGCTGGAGATCGACACGATCTACACGTTTCTCGGAGAAGGAGGCCCTGCTCTCTCCGGGACCCGAACAGATGGTTCGGCGCATTCACTTATGCGAGCGGCCAGCGGCATCGAAATGGCCCTTTGGGATTTGGCGGGTAAGACCCTTGGTGTTCCTACGACAACACTGTTAGGTGGCAAATTCCGCGAGCAGGTTCGAGTGTACGACCATGCCACACCCCGGAATATGCTGGACAAAGCATCGTGCCGGGAATGGGCGCAAAAGATCAAGGCCGATCCAAGCGGCTTCACCGCGCACAAGCTTGGGTTTCGCCATACCAGGCCTGCTGCGGATAGCGCCCGGGACCTCGCCAACCGCGTGCTTACGACCGAAGAACTGATTCAGATTGCGCGAGGATACGAGAATTGCCGGGAAGCGATTGGCTGGGATCACGATCTGATGGTTCACTGCCATTGGGAGTACGACTTACGGACATCCATCCAGTTAGCCGAGGCGGTTGAGCCCATCAAGCCGTTATGGCTGGAGGATCCGCTTCCTGTGGATTACTCCGAATCCTGGAAAAGACTGGTTGCGAGCTCTCGTGTGCCCATCTGCACAGGTGAAAATCTGGAACGGAGAGCGGGTTTCAAAGACTTCATCATTTATCAGGGATGTGACATCTTGAATCCCGATCTACGCAATAGCGGCGGATTTTTGGAGACCAAGCGCATTGCGGATATGGCCGACACCTTCGCCCTGCCGATGGCGAATCATAACACCGGGAGCCAGCTACATACCTGGGCTACCTGCCAGTGGGCCGGATCGATCCGAGACTATATCGCCTGTGAAACAGTCACCGGACAGGGTGGCTGGATGGATCAAATGCTGCTCCTGGACGGCCCGTATATCAAAAATGGGCACTTGAGAGTAAACGACAAGCCGGGGCTTGGAGCCGATCTGAATCCCGATGTAGTGAAAGCTCATCTGGCGGAAGGTGAAAGCTGGTGGGGATAGACTTGAATCGACGTCACAATTTGTCATCCCGACCTGCGGTTTCTTTCCCCAAGTAGCAGAAGAGCGCGCCAGACATGGTGTAACCCGTTATTGGTGAAGGGATGCGGTTTCAACATCTTGTATTTGAAGCTTCAACTTAATAACTGCCAACTTACAGAAAAGGGTCATGAAAGGATTCTCGGAAATGTCTATTAATCGCCGCCATCTATTGAAGTCGATCGGAAGCGCCGGTCTGCTCAGTCTTACTGCGCCCGTCATTCGGGCTCAAGAGCAGGTCGCGCAAGCCACTCGCGGAATGGCGACGCCGCGCATCAAAGACATCAGCGTAATTGAATGCGAGCCTGCCGGAGTGCGGCTTACCGTAGTCAAGATCACGACAGACCAGGATGGATTATACGGCTATGGCTGCGCCACCTTTACCCAGCGCGCCGACCTGGTTAAGCCGGCGGTCGAGAAATATCTCAAGCCCTTCCTCCTGAATAAGACCACAGACCGGATCGAAGACATCTGGCAATCGTGCTACGACAGCTCCTATTGGAAGAACGGTCCGGTGCTCAACAATGCCATCAGCGGCGTTGATCAGGCGCTGTGGGATATCAAGGGTCGCCAGGTGGGAATGCCGGTTTATCAACTTGTGGGCGGTAAATGCCGGGAAGCAGCCGCTGCCTACGGGCACGCCGATGGTGCTGAGTTTCAGGACGTGGTCGATAGCGCCAAGAAATTTATCGCGCAGGGCTTCCGCCATGTGCGTGTCCAGGTAGGAGACCCGGGGATGGCGGGCTATGGCTCGCGGCATGCTGGAGCCACGAACCTTAAGCCGCTCACCGACAAACCTCTGTTCGAGCCGGCCTACGACTACCGCCGTTCCATGAAGCTTTTTGAGATCTGCCGTCAACAATTGGGCGAGGAGATCGAACTGCTCCATGACATGCACGAGCGCTTCCCGCCAAACATGGCAGTGCAGTTCTGCAAGGACGCGGAGAAGTTCCACATGTTCTTCCTGGAGGATCCGCTCTCTCCGGAAGATATCGACTACTTCAGACAGATCCGTCAGAACTGCGCGACGCCTCTCGCCATGGGCGAACTCTTTAATAATCCTCACGAATGGCAGCCTCTGATCGAAGGGCGATTGATCGACTACATCCGGTGCCATGTTTCGCAGGTAGGCGGATTTACTCCGGCGCGCAAAATCGCCATCCTTGCCGAACCGTATGCCGTCAGAACGGCATGGCATGGTCCGGGCGATGTCTCGCCGGTCGGGCACATGGCCAACGTTACTTTGGATGTGGTCAGCTATAACTTCGGCATTCAGGAATACTCACCTTTCAATGCGCGGACGCAGGCGATCTTTCATGGCTGCCCGGAGATGAGAGACGGATATCTTTGGGTAAACGAAAAGCCCGGATGGGGCATTGAGATCGACGAGAAGGAAGCCGCCAAAGCTCCATATACGCCAGGACGAAACAACTTGAACGGCGGATGGGGAGAAATACGGACTCTGGACGGCACAGTAATCAAGCAGTAGAAAGAAAGCCCAGCGTGAATCCATAGACCGCTTTCACGGTTAACCGTGAAAGCGGTCTATAGCATTTTCGGGATTGGTGTAGACCGAAGCCACAACTGTCGAGCGGATTTCCTCAAGAAAATCCGCTGTCGCGATTACAGGAAGTTCACACTATTCCCGAAAATGCCTTAACAAGCTGCGAAAAATCGCTACCGTCGGCGCAAGATCATCCAATACATCCTAAAATTCAGCCCTCAAGTGCAGCTGAATGCTCCGCGCGGGTTGCTGACTCGTGGCTTGGCCGAAGTTCGAATTGACCAAATCCGCGCTCATGGTCGTCAGGTTTGGATGATTAAAAAGGTTAAAGAACTCTCCTCGGAACTCGAGGTTCATCTTTTCTCCGCGGAACCACGGCGCGTAAAACAGCTTAGCCACATTCAGATTGGTGTTCGCATATCCGGGATCGTCATAAGTGTTCCTGCCCAGGTTTCCTTCCTGCCCGAGAGCCGGCTTGGGAAAGGCCGAAGCGGGAAATAATCCGCTAAGGAACGCGCTCCTCGATTGTCCCGCCAGGTGCCTGCCGAAAGACGGCGTATTTGGCACGTCGAATTGATAGCCGTCCGCGTTATAATCGCCGCCGGCGGCAAAGCTTGCGTCGGTATAAACCGTGAATGGCAGGCCCGTATGCAGGGTAACTATCCCCCCAACGCGCCATCCTCCTAAGGTGTCCCGCTTCCAGCCGCTCGACCATGGATTGGGCAAGGTCCAGACTCCATCGGCCGAGAATTGTTGCCGTATGTCGAAGTCGGCGCGGCCGCGCTGAGCATTGAGATTATTGGCATCGATTACTTCCGTTCCGTAGGCAAGGTTGCCGCCACCCGTGGTCGCAAACGGCAATCCACCATTACTTGTGTTATCGCTACTGAAGGGATCGAGCGTCTTGCCCCAGGTATAGACGCCTTGCAGGGTCAAGCCTTTGGCGGTGCGTCTTGTCACCATCGCCGAGAAGTAGTTTCCAATCGAGTTCGCAATGGTGTCAATATAGCTAATTTGACCAAAACTCTGGTTTAGGCGAGTTAATGATCCGTTCCGGACTATATTGCCTGCGAAGCGGTTAACGTCGGTCTGGACGGGCAGGTAGTGCCCGGCTGATCCGGAATAATTCAGCTCCATGATCAGGTTGCTTTGCAGTTGCTGCTGAAGACTCAAAGTCCAGTTTTCTACTTGTGCCATTTTGATATTTTGCGAAAACCCTCCAATATTTGCGCGCTGGCCGACGATACCTCCGTGGGAGTCAAATTGAATATTTGTTGGAGGATAGACGGGGCAGACTACGTTTGTGCCTTGCGGAGGCTGACAGAGAGTGAAAGGAGGAATCGTTTGTCCCTGGCTGAGCAGGAACGAAGGCGTGTAGGAGTATGGCAGGTTAGCGGTCAGGACATTGATAAAGCCGAGGTATGGGATCCTGTCCGAGAACAGCCCGACGCCGCCGCGCAACGCGGTTTTGCCATCGGCAAAGACATCCCATGCGAACCCCAGGCGCGGGTTGAATGCATCCATGATGCGATTCGGCAGGATTTGTGCCGAACCGTTCGGAGGCGCTCCTATTATGCCGCCGGCGATCTGCTGTTCGTTCGTGGCGCCCGCTCCGGGCGTGAAAACACTCAACGGAGGGGAGATGTACTTTATATAATGTCCCATAGTGTTGTATTGCAGGCCGAGGTTAACCGTCAACCGCCGGTTGACTCGCCAGTTATCCTGTACAAAGGCGTCTATGTAGGTGAGACGGGTAATCCGCTGTAAGCCCGCCGCTTGCAGGCTCTTCAGATTGACAGGAGTAGAACTCACCTGATAAGCGCTACCCTGAACGAAGTCGAGCAAGTTATCGAAGGAGTAGGTGGGCCGGTTATTGGCTCCCGATTGGGCGTCCGCCTCGCGCTCATTATCCAGGTACATTCCGAATTTAAGCTCGTGCGACTTGATGGTATAACTGGCAATTTCGCGCCAGCCTATTGTATTTTGCACATAGTTTCCCGGTCCCCAGTTGGCCGGACTGGAAACGCCGGTGGTAGAGATGTAGGGAAAATCGGAAAGCGCATTGGGGTGGCTGTATCCATTTGTGCGCAGGAAGCTTCCTCCGGATTCGAGCAGCAGACGCGGAGAGAAAGTGTGGGTCCATCCGATGTTATTGAAGAGAAATGTCGTGGACGACGGAGCATTCAATGCAGGATATACATTGAACCCTAACGAGTTCACGACCATACGATCCGCAAATACATAGATGCGGTCGCTCTGCCTGATATATTGGTCTGCGCGAAAGCTCCATTGGCTACCGTTGAGCGGCGTTGCATAGCTGATGTTCGCAGTGCCGAGGACATTCAATGACGGGGAGAGATTCGGGGGCAGCGGAAGGAGTCCCGGATTCTTAGCCAATACCTGCGAGGCGGTCAAGAAGTTCGTGACCGGAAAAGACTGCGGAGGCGCGCTGGTCAGGATCGTAGTGGCCGTGGTGTTCGGGAACTGGCTGTTCGCATAATTCAAGAAGGCTTGCGTCGGAACCACCGACTGCTGCGCATGCCCCGTCGAAGAGCGCAGCACATCGAGGCTCCCGAAGAAGAACGTTCTATTCTTAATGATAGGTCCGCCAAAAGTGAAGCCGCCTTCATTCAGGCTATATGCAGGCACTGTCTTCTGAAACTCGGTCCTCGCCGTCAGAGTGTCATTGGAAAAATAGTAATCGCCCGTGCCATGGAAGCCGTTGCTGCCGGATTTTGTAAAAATCTGCATGGCCGCGCCGCTGTTTCTTCCTTTTTGCGCATCCATCTCGTTCGCGTTGATCTGGAGCGACTGAACAATCTCCGGATTGGGCGCGACAGAAACCGTGCCGCCTCGCGAGGGAGCGTCGATGAACGCTCCGTCCATGATGAAGGTGTTTGACTCTTCGCGCTGGCCTGCGGCGTTGATGTTGATATTAGAAGTGTTGTAGTTATTCCCGGAGGTGAACGCAGCCCCTGTAATGCCGGGCGCAAGCTGCGCCAGCGAGTAGACAGCCTGGCCGACCAGGGGTGTCTGAGCCACGGTTTCCTGCGCCACCACCGCCCCGGTCGTCGGCGTGGCGAGGTCGAGCGCCGCTGCTGTGGCCGAGACGTTTACGGTCGTCGATACCGAGCCCGGCTGCAACGCCGGATTAAGGGTGCGTATCTCACCAACCTGGAGGGTGACCCCCGGCAGACTCCACGTCTGGAAACCGCTCTCGGTAATTGAGATGTCGTATGTAGAAGCGGCAATGTTGTCTACGCGGAAAAAACCGGCTCCGTTGCTGGTGGCAGTCTTGACTACGCCCAGCTTGGTATCGGTTATAGAAACCCGCGCGCCGGGGACGGCCGCCCCCGATGTGTCGACTACGGTTCCTTGGAACCCGCTCGTAAACTGGGCATAGGCTGTCAGCCCGGTGACAAGCGCAAAAGATATGGGAATTAGTATGACTCTCCAAACGAAACGCATTGCGCAACCTCCAATAAAATACAGCTCTTCCTAGACTCTCCATTTTCCTGTGTGTACGCTATTCGGCTTGAGGTGGGATTAGAAGTTAACGGCGGTTCGGTTACGGTTACCGCTACCGCTCAGGTCCTGCATACCGGCGCATTTTGAAAGCAGTATGACCTTCTATCAGGGTACGGCTTCAGCGGCGCCGTAACTGCCTGAAAAAGTCCGGAGCGGGATTTTCAGCCTTCGAGGGGCCGTTTTCCATCCCTTTCGCCGCCTATTCGGCAACATCTTAGATCAAGCCCCGCAGGGTCCCGCCTATGTCCAGGCTCGCCCCGGTAATGAACTTGGCCAAGGGCGATGCCAGAAAGACAACCGCGTTCGCTACGTCCTCCGGCTGTCCGATGCCCAAAGGCATATAGCGGTCTTCCAGGAATTGTTTTAGGGCAGCGTCTCTGTCAACGCCATAGCTAGCGACCAGTTGGTCGACGATCCCTCCCGGACGCGTCCACATCTGTGTCCAAATCGGGCCCGGCAGAACCGCATTCACGCGCACTCGTGGAGCGTATTGGATCGCCAATGCCTTAGTAAAGTAGAGCAGCCCGGCTTTACATGTCCCGTAATCCATCATGGTAGGTTCCGGCTGCTTGGCAAGGTCCGAAGCCGTATTGACGACCGCGGCGCCCCCCAACTCCGCCATCTTGGGCACCAGCGCGCGGCAGGTCCGTATACATCCCATGAGGTTAATCTCAAAGCTTTGCCTCCAGCGCTCATCGGATATGTCTTCGAACGAGGCCGAGTCGCCTACTCCAAGATTATTGACCAGGATGTCAGGCGCCCGTCCGAAGACGGCAAAGGCGTGAGATACCGCACGGTCGGTTCCCTCCGCAGTGGCTAAGTCCGCGGCAATTACGCCCGCCCAGCGATGAGATTTTTCCTCAAGGGCGGATTGGTCCCGGTCGGCCACGATCACGCTCGCGCCCTCCTGGGTGAGCAGATTGGCGATCGCCTCGCCTATTCCGTGCGCCCCGGCATTGATAAACGCCTTTTTTCCTTTTAGTTGATAGTCCATGCCATGCCGTAAAATTTTTGGTCCGCAAGTGACCGGTTAATTTCCCGCAGACTGCGCTGCTTGATTGGGGAAAGGATTCGAATCCGTCGCCCGCCACTCATCGGAGAGTTGCTGAATCAGCGCGGTGGGCGGCGGCCCATCGTGAACGACTACCCTGTAGCGGAGGATCAACGGCTGATCGGGGTGGATTGTGAACGGTCCGAACGTCGAAATACAGGGATTCAACATCCAGAGATAGCGTGCATTGTGCCAGCGGGTCGGCGGGTTCAGCGGATGATCGACAACGGCCACGCCCGCGGTCTTTCCGTCGCTCTGCAATTTGATCGTGAAGTCGTACCACGGCTCGGAAGGCCAATCAGAATCGGGATACGAGTAATGGGGATCGCGTAGTTCGACTTTTCCCGCCGCCGACGAGTAGTACGAGTCCCCATACTTCTGCGCCTGGAAAGCGAATCCTCCGAATGCCGTAGGCAGAATTTCGTAGTCCACCAGCGGGGCCAGCCGGTAATAAGTGTCTATCACATAAACGCCGTCACGCTCAGTAACGAAGACCTCGTCGGTCTCATGCAGATAATTCTTAAAGTTGTTTCCGTTGTCCGCGATCGTCCAGTCATTTTGGATCTCGATCTGCGCGTGCTTGGAATCGCCGCTGGTCAGCTTGACACTGTGGTTTTGGATGACGCGGCCCTCGCGCGGCGCATAGACTCCCCAGGCCCAATAGTCAGCTCGATGCACCGTGTAGGCTTTCAGCCAGTGGGTCGGCGGAGCGTTGGGAGGGTAGGCATCTGGCGAGTGAAACTCCGAATTCATGAACCCAAAGAACATCCCGCGGTGGTGAGGGTGGTCATTGGGAGCAATATTGCTGATCATCTCCCCCTTCGGCGTGAAGACGGGATGAAAACAGGCGACGCTGGGCGACGTGAGACCTATGTCTTCGGGCTTGGTCGTCATATAGCGGAAAACCACCCGGCCATCCGGCGTCTTCAGCTCCATGCCATATTGGACAGGTACAAGCGTATAAGCCGAATCCGCATAGGCGCGGCTGGACGTCATCAAGCCGCCCAGGAGGAAGAGGACTCCAAGAGCAAGATGAATGCTTGAGATCGGAATCACACGGTGATTCACCAAAAAGTTCCTCCAGTCGTTTCCTGTAACCCATTCCATCCTGGGGCACCGGCGATCTGTAGCGTAGTTACAATCCGCATGTAACCGTTACGTGGCTTGACGAGGGTCGGGGTTGCGCACTCCAGGCAACAAAGCTTGCGCGTTCCCACACCTGGCGCGCGCTTTTACGAGATGTGAGAACACGCGTCGTTCATTTTTGCGCGCCCTTCCCTGCGGACTCGCCGCCGTGCGGCTTTCCCCAGAAAATGTAGGTTCCGAACCTGGTCGGCGTAATGATGTCCATCGCGCCGTCGTGATTCAGATCAATGGCTTTGAGATTGGAGCCGGCGCCGCTGCGGTTATCGATCAAATGCGGCACGAACTCCGCTCCTCCCGGCGCATTTGGGTTGCGAACCGTCTGGTACCAATATAGGACCGGCGGACCGTAAGGATAGGGATCCAGATAGTCGTCGCGGTGGGACCAATATCGCTTTCCGACAATGAAGTCGGGAATTCCATCGCCGTTCATATCCGCATAGGTGGTTCCATGTCCTTCCGAAAAGGCTACGCCGCCCGCGTTCTTGGTCCAAAGATCGTCCATGATCATGTGCCTGACGAAGGAGATCTTTCCCTGCGCATCCCGCTTTTGCTCAAACCAGGCCAAACCCCAGCCATGCACGTTGAGGATGGTCACAATATCTTTCAAGCCGTCGCCATTGACATCATAGATTGCCATTTCGCTGCCGCCCATGATTCCACGCCCATAACGGCCGAACACCTCGGGATGATAGATCCATTTCTCCGGGTTACTGCCCGCCGGGGGCTGCTCCCACCAGCCGTAGGGATTCACGATGTCCAGCCGCCCATCGCCATTGATGTCCCCTACCCCGATACCATGCGCCGTCTCATAGCCTTGCTCGGAAACGTTGTGGACGACCCATGGTCCTGTAGGATTTTGCGGATCTGGTTTGGCGTACCGCACATAACCATCCCCGCCATAAATCACAGCAGGCTTGCCATCACCATTGATATCTCTCACCATTGCAATCTCGGTCTGAAAACCGGTAACCACCTGGTGCTTATCCCACCGCCGGGCCTCCCCCTTGGGATTTACATACAGGAAGCAGCCATTAGGCCGCGTGAAATTGCAAGTGAGCACGTCCGGCCAGCCGTCGCCGGTAAAGTCCGCGGCAAACTCCATCCAGGCGTCGTTGGCATACTCGGTTGAGACATTGGAGGTCTGGCCGAGGTAGACCTCACTGCGCTTCCGGTAATCGGGTCCGTAATAAATGTAAGGACCCGAGACTACGTCCAGAATGCCGTCATGATTGAAATCGGCCGCATCCGCTCCCCAGGAGTAATAGAAAGGATTGATCTGCTGTTCGCGGAAATCGGGCGATGTTTCCTTTGCCGGACGGACGTGTATCTCCAGGTTTTTATAGGCAACCTGCTTAAAGCGCACTTCCCCGCTGCCGCCCACATAGAGCGCAATCGGCCCATATCCCTCGTCCGCCACCCCTCCGCTCTCCCTGCCGCTGTTGAGAAACCCGCGCAGGATGTTGGCGTCGAAGAAATACTCAACGTGATTCCAGTCGTTGGCGCGCAGGCTGGTATCCGGCGGCTCGAAAGGCAGCTTTACGTTGTACTTCGGATACCCGGCAAAATGATGAGCCGGCTGATTGGGATTAGGCGGAGGCGCGATTCGCATCTGGCCGCCGCCCTCCGGCAATTCGTTCCGCTCAAGAATTTTTCCCTGCCCGTCCAGGGTCACGCTGTAGTACTTCATCTCCGGGGTGAGCGAGGCATAAATGCCCTTCATGCCGTCGGGAGTTTTTTCGATGCGGAACAGCACCCCGGTTTCACATCCCCCGGTGCAGCGGAACTGAGTGTACAGTCCGATGTCCTGATAGGACCTGTCGAGCATGAGCCAGCCGCCTCCGCCGGCCTTCGGGGTTCCAACGACTTCGCCGTTTTCCGCGCGCCACTCCGCTTGGCCTAACGGATGCCATCCGCTAAGGCTCGAGCCTTGGAGAGTTGCGTCCGGATAAAAAGACGGACCCGCGGCAAACATCCGGGCCGTACCGGCTAGGGCAAGCACAATCATCAGCAGAGAATATTTCACCATAGCGATTCCCGATCCTTCGTGAGCCCGGCAAAACCGGCTCGATTTGCAATCCATTCACTGCGGCAGCGCGAAAGCTACGTAGGCTCTGCCGGCCGCACCCTTTGCCGAGCCATAGGACGTTTCGCGCCCATTGGAGGCGGGCGATGCCGCCGGTACTACAAGGTATTCGCGCCCTCCGGCCTCATACAGCGCCGGAATCCCTTCCGTATCCGCCGGCAGCACCGCTGCCCATAGGACCTTACCGCTGTCGGCGTCGTATGCTCGCACTCGGCTGTCTTTGCAATTTACAAACAACAATCCAGTGGAGGTCACAACGATTCCCCGGCGCTCGCCTCCCCGCAGGATGCCCGTATCTGTCACGCCTTTGGCTGCAAGCATCGGATCTTCTCCCAGTGGAACCTTCCATTTGATGGTTCCGCTATTCAGGTCATAGGCCACCAGCGAAGACCACGGCGGGCTGATGACATAGGGGAAATCCAATCCGTAGTCTGAATACATGCGCTTAGGCGCCTTCACACCCGCAGGATAAGGCGCCCCGGTAAATCCTCCGCCATAATCAACGGCGGGCGGTGTTATCAATCCCCCTGGCGCGCCGCCCGATGCTACGACCGGTCCGCCCCATCGCCGGCCGGAACTCCGAGGCGCCCGAAAGGGGCGGCTTATTCCTTCCGGGTTGATCAAGTATGCATATAGAGCGCTTACGTTGGCTCCGCTGAGATTGGGGAAGGCCGGCATATCGCCCCTCCCCGAGGCGACCAACTGATGAAACTCATCGAGATTGAGCTGCGAATCCACGTCGATGAGCGAAGGAGCTATCGCCGAACCCTGCCGCTCCGCTCCGTGGCAGCGTGCGCAATTGTTTTGAAATATTGCCTTGCCTGTAGTGGTCGCACCATAGCGCCCTCCTCCGCGCGGCAGGATGCGTTCCGCCACCTCCGGAATAAAAGATGGCCAGTCCTGCGTCAGCAGATACATGATGCCATTCGCGGGGTCGGCGGCGGTGGTTCCCCAGTTCGACCCTCCACGCGCACCCGGCAAAGCGACTGTTTCCTTAACCGCCGACGGAGGCGTGAATAGCCCCTGGTTATTGTCGTTTTCGATCCTTTTCTTCCACGCGAACCGTTCCTCCGGCGTCAGGTAATAAGGATCGATTTCGCCGACAGTCATTCCCTGCCGGGCAAATGGGGGCGGCGCGGTTGGGACCGGCTGTGTCGGCCAGGACTGCTCTCCGGGCACGCTGCTCTTCGGGACCGGCTGCTCCTTGATCGGCCAGATGGGCTTGCCGGTCACGCGATTGAAGACGTAAAGGAATCCGTCTTTGGGAGCTTCAGCAACCGCATCGATGGTCTCGCCATTATGCCGTATGGTGATCAATTGCGGCGCCGATGTGGCGTCATAATCCCACAGGTCGTGGTGCACCATCTGGAAATACCACAACAGCTTTCCTGTCCGGGCATTCAGTGCTATGAGGCAGTCGGCGAAGAGATCCTTACCGGCGCGATCGGCGCCATACATATCATAGGTAGAAGATCCTGTCGGAAAATAAGCGATTCCGCGCTTTTCGTCCAACGACATCTCGCCCCAGGTATTCGTTCCACCTGCATATCCCCAGGCTTGCTTAGGCCACGTGTTATAGCCCAGTTCTCCGGGATGCGGAACAGTATGGAAGATCCAGGCCATCTTGCCGGTAATTACGTTGTAAGCGCGAAGATCGCCGGGAGGGGCCATATAGTTTTCCCCGGTCGAGGATCCGAGGATAATCAGGTTCTCAAAGACGCGCCCCGGTGTGTCGGATTTGATGCGGGCAACGCTGGCCGGGTCGCGGCCGAGACCCACGCGTAGATCCACCAGGCCCTTGTCTCCGAATGTCAGGATCGATTTGCCGGTCCGGGCATCGATCTCCTCGATGAAGTGATTGATCTGAAAAATGAGCCGCTGGTCCTCATGGTCTTCGCTTTCCCAGAAATTGATTCCTCTCGTCGCAATGCCAAACAGGTTTTCATGCACCCAGATCTCTTTACCGGTCGTAGCGTTCAGCGCAACTAACGAATAATCTCGCGCCAGCACGTACATCGTGTTGCCTACGACAATAGGATTGAAAAAATACGAATTGCTATCCCGCGTGGGGTATGTCCAGGCGACGGCCAGATGGTTGACATTGGCCTTCGTGATCTGATCGAGGGCCATGTACTTCGAGCTATCGGGCCCGCTTCCATAATCCGACCAGGTTTTGTGCCCCGGTTGCGAGCCGAGCAGAGGAACTCCGGCCATAAAACAGAGAAAGATCGCCACTGTTATGGCGCCCCTGCTACGCATCTTTGATCACTTTGTGCTCCAGGTTTGAATGAAGCCTTCGGATCGAAGATAGGCCGATTCCCTTCTCAGAGGCAGTTAACAATGGTGCCGTAACCGTTACCCGGCGTGTCTCAACGCGCCGCACGGCCTGAGAAACCGTTCAAGGGATGCAGCGCGCGCCGCAAAGCAGAGATGGTTTCCCTCCTCCTCTGTGCCACCGCTCCTTTTCCAGATTTAGGTCAGACGTGTTCAAAAACTGCTTGCAGCCGGGTGTGAGCTGTGCGATAACTACGTTATGCGAAGTACGCGACACGTAGCATCGACCGAAAGTAACGCAGGATTGGGGCACTATTCTGACCCGCCACTACTGGTCCTTGCCAGCCTCGCCAGCGGACCGAAGCATGGACACTTGATGGTCGAAGACATCGAGCGCCTTTGCGGGACACGATTGGGGCCGGGAACACTTTATGGCGCGATCAGCCGTTTAGAGCAGCAGGGTTGGATCGAGCCACTCCCGGCCGAGGAACGACGCCAACCTTATCGCATCACCGCTCAAGGTCTGAGAGTTCTTCGCGCGAAACTTACTACACTACAACAGTTCGCCAAATCCGGATTGAAAAGATTGGAAGTCTTATGAATCCAAGACTTGCTCGCCTGCTTATACGCTTGTATCCGCGTTCTTGGAGGGATCGCTACGGAGCGGAGTTTGAAGCGTTTCTTGAAACCGGCCGTCGGGACCTTCGCACTTCGGCAAACGTCGCTTGGTCGGCACTTTGTGAGCGCATCTTCCCAACCCAAGGACTCACAATGGATCAAGATTCCCGTTCTGCTAAATTCCATTCGTGGTGCGTCAGAGCGCCGTGGGCGATGTTCAGTCTCGCTCCCGTGTTTCTTCTTGCCGGGGCCTACTTTGCTGCTTGTTTGATTCTATGGTCGGGTTGGAGGGTCTTTCTGCCGGGAGCCGATTCACCTTTCGGTGGTCACCGAGTACAGGGGGTCGCAAACCTCTATTTTCAATTCGGCAAGTATTACTATTACAGCGCGCCGATCCTCGTCGGTTGGGGGATCGAACTCATCGCGGTCCGTCAAAAAGCTAAAGCGGTTTGGCCCGCTATCGGCTTGGTTCTGATTGCATGGATGGGAGCCACCGCCCGGATTCAAGCGAGCCGCACGGCAGTGCCCGGCGGACTCGGACATATATCCATGGACTTCGCCCTTTGGCCGTTGGCTCAGAATGTGCACGACGGCCTGTTTCACGCCGTAATGATTCTCTCGCTCACGGTTCTGCCGTATCTTCTTTGGCGAATCCAAAAGGCTCGACCGCTGTTCTCCTGATCGCCCCAGTACACTCACCAGGACTTGGGCATCCTGTCCCAGAGATTCCTCCCGTTGAATTACGCCTTCATTAA
>CAWDNI010000039.1:0-49597 GCA_963803615.1 uncultured Acidobacteriaceae bacterium | reverse complement strand
GTAATCGAGAATTGTACCCCTTCAAAAGATTCGATTCCGCGTCGTTCTGCCGTTCTCCGAAGACTGGCAGCTTCAGTATCTCGCTATGCATCAGAAAAAATAGAGGAAAGGAACGGACGCGGAGGAGAGAGGCTGGTGCACTGGAGTGACTTATTCACGAGAGCGACGGCCTCCAGCGGCAGCCCTGTGCCTAATGCCACTGCGGTCTTCGCGCATCCTGACGATGAGACGATTGCACGGGGAGTCCGGATCCAGCGGCTGCAAGCGAACACATTTCGTCCATGTGAGCGACGGCGCACGGCGGGATCAGCGGGAGATCCGGTCTCATGCATTCGCATTCGCGCGAGGTATACCGGCGCGTGCAACGGAGGCACTCAACCAAGCGGAGTCTGCGATTGCATGCGCCTGACGGTCCTTAGTTTTGCATTTTCTTTTGCTGCGCTAGGCCGTCGCGCGATGGGCGCAAATTGATTCCGCAGGCAGACCGGCTCGTGGTTCGCTGGACGATAGGCGCAGTCCGCGATCGTGGCTTCGAGATGCTGCGGCTCTCGATCGAGTGCGCCACGCAGATCTTTGGACCGGGCACTCGCTACGTGGTCTGCGTCAACTCACTCTCAACAGACGAGGCGCAGAAGCGGACCGGACCGCTGTCTGCGGAGGTTGAATGGCGCGCGGTGACCAGGACCGATGTTCCCGACGTGTTGCAATCCTATTTCGATGACAGTCTTATCGAAGGCATGGGCTGGAAGCTTGTGCCTCTTCGCGTTTACCCGGAGTGCTATGAGCTCGCGCTCGACAACGATTGCATTCTGTGGCGGCTTCCTGAGGGCATGAAGCTGTGGTTGCAGTCGGCGGATGGATGCCTTTTCGCGGAAGATGTGCAGCGATCGCTTGGCAGCTTCGACGCAATCTGTCCGCCTGGCGCATTCAATGCCGGCATCCGCGGCCTGCCGCCGGGGAGAGACCTGCGCCTGACATTACGCCGCGCTTTGCTCGATGCCCAAGCCGCGAACGACCGGCCCATGGAACTCTTCCCTGAGATTGAAGAACAGGGCCTGCAAACGGCGGCCATCTGCTACTATCATCCCTTATTTCTGGTTAAGACAATTGAGGTCAGCATCTGTTCTCCCTTCTGGCCCGGCTCGCCGGAACTGGGCACATGCGGCGCGCACTTCGTGGGTATGAATGCCGCGCACATCCCTTGGAATTACTACGATCGCCCTGCCGACCTCTGGCTTAAAGAGCACTGGCAGCGCACTCGTCCTGCGCTTTATGAGAAGGCCGGTCTTCCCTTTAGCGACGTCTTGCCGTAAAGAAAGCTTCTCGATTCGTCGCGATTGTGCCTCATGCGGCGGGATTATGAGCTGCACAAACTCCGTGCTGCCGGCCCGCGTTCTCCGGTTCTTTCTTTGGTTCCACTACCTGCATCTCGGGCGGATCGGAATCCACTTCATTTACTCGTTTACCGCAGCCGGCTTGGGGCTTGTGTTTGCTGAATCAATCTTTTTCGCATTCCAGCATGGTGGAGCGGAAGAATGAAGATTTGCTGCGGGAGCTTGTTCCGCAGTACCCGGTCATTGGACTGCGCTGACCCGGCAGGTTTCCCCGGGGCAGACAGTCCTTCTCGAACACAGTGTTGGTACTCGATAATCAATCGCCGTCAACGATCTCCCGATGGCTTCCAAGGCAAACACTCTCCGCATCTCAGTTAATATCAGCAAGAAAAACCCTGAGGAGAGAAAACATCATGGCACAAAGCGAGCGAGAAGGAACGGGACATCACCCACACAAGAGCAGCGAAGAGCCTTACCCGCATCATGAGGCTCCAACAACACGCAATGAAGGCAGAGAGGATTCCGGTTCGCATCGCGCGAGCGAGAGGAGTGAAAGTTCCCGAGAGTCTGAAGGCAAGCGGGACAGCGGCAGGCACAGTTCAGAAGAGAGTCAGCGCTCCTCCCGCAGCCAATCCGGAAGCGAAGGTGAATCGGACCTGAAGAGTCGCGAATATCGCGCCCCGGACGGTGAAATTCACCACCACACCACAACCTATATGGAGCAGCATGAGGGAGAAGGCGGTTCCAAGCGCGGGAGCGCAAGCGAAACGGGCCGCAAGGAAAGCAATGCCGGCGAGAGCGGCGGCAGAAAAGCGTCCTAGACCCATTCCTGGACGTTTGATGAAATAAATGTTGGATCAGGAGGGATGAGCCGCAACGCTCATCTCTCCTAAGAAGTCCTTCTTCAGTTCCGCCAATTGACCTGACCCCGACGCTCTCACCTCAGGAGCCGCGACTGTGTTTCACTTGATCGTGTGCTTTCGCATCGTTTCGTAAACACTCTTTGATGGTATGCTAGCCGAGGTTCGGACGGAGCAATCTGAAAACAGATGCCCCGCCCACGGCCCGCTGGGAGGACCTCCGCATTATGCGCACCGATGTGAAAACCTTATCGGAGATCAAGGGCCAGCCGGCTGTTTGGCAGCAATGTTTGCAAGATCTTCACGCCAAAGATCTCCAGCAGTTAGCAGCAGGTCATCGTCCCGGGGATATCGAATGGATATTTATTGGGTGCGGTACAAGCTTCTATCTTGCTCAGGCAGCAGCAGCCAGCTTCACACTCTTGTTGACTGCCGCAGCGCGGGCCGTACCTGCCTCTGAAGTGCTCTTGAAACCTGAACTGGTTTTCCCCCGAGGCGCAAAATCCTATTACCCGGTGCTCATTTCTCGTTCAGGCCACACGTCTGAGATTTTGGATGTTGCTGAATCTTTGAACCATCGGAGCGTTCCATTCCTTGCAGTAACCTGCGATGGCCGGGAACTGGCGCGCTTGACCGACCGGTTGCTGAAATTGAACCTCGAAGAGCAAAGCACGGTGATGACATCGTCCTTCACCTCCATGCTGCTCGCACTTCAATACCTCGCCGCCACGCTTGCAAGCAATCGCGCCTTCATAGAAGCACTGCAACAACTGCCAAACCATCTAGTACGATTGCTGGATACTTACGACGAGGACGTCGCCCGGTTCGCACAGCGCCCCTTTGAGAACATAGCGATTCTCGGCCAAGGCCCCCTCTACCCTATCGCTTCCGAGTCGGCGCTCAAAGTGATGGAGTCTTCCTCCACGTTTGCTCAATACTTTCACACGCTCGAATTCCGCCACGGACCGAAATCCATTGCCGGCCCCTCGACCCTCATCGGAGCGCTGATTTCCGAATCCGGTTATCAGGCTGAATCCGCTGTTCTGCTTGAGATGAAAGAATTAGGCTCGCAAATCTTCGCGGTGGTGAACGCGGCGACAGCGCCCTTGCGCAAGAATGCCGATCTGCTGATTGAGCTGAACCTTCCCGTACCCGAACTCGCGCGGCTAGTGATGTATGTAGTTTGGGGGCAGCTACTTGGGAGCTATCGTGGACTCGAGAAAGGCCTCAATCCTGATAAGCCTAGAAATCTCAGCCGGGTCGTTACCATCTAGGAACGCAAATGACTGGGAAAGCAAATGAGCCGGTTTGACATCACCATTGCCGGAGAGATCAATCTCGATCTTATTCTTTACGGATTGCCGGAACAGATGCCGTTGGAGCGCGAGTTGCTCTCCGACTCGTTCGTTCTTACTCTGGGCAGTTCATCGGCGATCCTGGCCCACAATCTCGCTGCTCTTGACGTGAAGGTTGGCTTCGCTACCAGGATCGGCTCCGATCCTTTGGGAACAATCGCTCTTGAGCGATTGCAAGAAGCCGGTGTCGCCCTCTCTTACGCCGCGCCTGTTCCCGGCGAACAAACCGGGGTGACGGTTCTGTTGCATCACGGCAAGACCCGGCACATCCTGACCTATCTGGGTGTCATGGAGAAGATGACCGCGGCGGAGATCGATCTGCCGTTCTTAGCTTCCAGCCGCCACTTTCATATCTCTTCCCTCTTTTTGCAAAAGAGTTTACAACCCGATCTTCCCAACCTATGTCGCGAGTTAAAGCGGCGCGGGCTCACGCTGTCTTTGGATACGAACGATGATCCTACCGACGGGTGGGACGGAACGCTGGACGAACTGCTTCCCCTGGTCGATTTGCTGTTGCCCAACGAGAGCGAGGCCAAACGCATCGCCCGGACCGGCGATCTGGATAAGGCCATTGGCTTGCTGGCGCAGCGTGTTCCCATCGTCGCGGTGAAGTGCGGGCCGCGTGGCGCGATCGTTCAAAGTGGAGATGGCCGATGGACTGTGCCTCCGCTGAATGTAGACCCGCTAGACACCATCGGAGCCGGAGATAGCTTCAATGCGGGATTTCTGATGACCTATATCGCCGGGCTTCCACTGAAAGAATGTGCGGCCGCAGGGAATGCCGCGGCGGCGCTTTCCACGTTGCGTTCAGGTGGAACCGAGGCCTTCCGCGATTCCGCTCTACTCTCCCAGTTCTTGCAGCAGCATCCTACGATTCTCAGGAAATGACGCGGAGCTGACGATATCCAAGAAACATGTTTTAGACGACTACGATTTCCACGCCTGTCAGAGTTGGATCCAGGAGGGACCGGCTACGAGGCGAGAGCGACTTATCTCTGCCCATATAAAGCTAATCAAGCGACCATGTACGAAAGCAGATGCTCGCCGGTGTCGTATATCCAATGTACACTCGCCCACAGTAAGGTATGAGGATGCATTTCACCAGAACGCTCACATCTACCGCTTTCGTCGCCTGCTCAGCGCTTTCGTTTTACGGTCAGGTCCCATCCGGATCGACAGCCAAGCTGCTGATTAAGGCAAACGAAGCGGACGGACACTACAGCGTCTCCATTCCCGGAGCATCCCGACCGGTGCTGCAGGCCGGCTCTGCCATCAAGATAGATGGAGTATGGCTGAAAGCATCGGACTACCCCAGACACACTGTCTCTCGACAGACTGCGTCGGGCGACTTAGGCCCAGCCGATGACACGACCATTACGTATTCCGGACGCAAGGATGCACCCGACGTTCTGGTCAGTCTCCGTGCCTACCAGAACCAGCCCTTCGGCGAACTGCAGGTGACCGTGAAGAATACGACCTCAAAGCGTCTCCACGTAGAAGAAATTCGCTCCGTGGACGGCGACGCGAATTCGTTAAGCTTGGGGGGCTCTCATGCGGACGAGCGCGTCCTTTCAGACAGCTTCAGCGAAGATCGCCCGGCCATGAAGATTCATGACTTCATCGACCCGGTGCATGGCATGCACCGCGCTGTGGGGAGCCAGATCGTCTATAACCTGACCAGCCATCGTAGCTGGTTTGTTGGGACACTTACATCGGACAAGTTCCTTACCGTTGTTCGGCTGCATGTCTCCCCCGATGCCCCCCGGAATCTCGCTTCCTATGAGATTGACGCAACCGGGACGACGGAATTGCTGGACGAGAATTCTCTAAGAAATTCCCGGCCGCAAGACCACGTGATGCTGAGTCTGCCGCTGGATCCCGGAACCACGTTGAGCTCGGAACGGGTGCTATTTAGTATCGGCGACGATCCCATTACGCAGCTTGAAACCTACGGGCGTTTGATTCGCGATCTCCATCATGCCCGCGTGACGGCGCCCGTCGCCCTCGGCTGGTGGAGCTGGACCGCATATTATTTCGGGCTGAACGAAGGCACCGCCACAACGAATGCGTTATGGCTCGCGCAAAACCTCAAGTCTTACGGATACACGTTCTTCCATATAGATGAGGGGTATCAGTTTGCGCGCGGCGAATACGTCACCCCCGATGCCGATCTGTTCCCGCATGGTCTCGCGACCCTGGAGCGAAAGGTGACCAACCTCGGGCTTACCCCGGGGATATGGACAGCCCCGTTTGAAGTTTCACAGCGCTCCTGGGTCTTCACACATCATCCCGAATGGCTGGTAAAAAACGCCAAGGGAGAGCCGATCCACATTGGGACGGTATCGCAGAACAAGGACCAGCTATACGCACTCGACACCACAGATCCCGGAGCACAGCAGTATCTGCGCGAGACCTACACCAAACTAACAAAGGTGTGGAACATCCGGTATATCAAGCTGGATTTCATGGAAGACAGCGCTGTCGAGGGCTTTCATCATCGTCCGAACACCACCGCCCTCGAAGCGCAGCGTATAGGTCTAGAGACCATTCGCGATGCTGTAGGTGATTCTGTCCTGCTCGATAAAGACGGCTCCGAGATGCTGAACCCTGTAGGCATTGTCGATATGGGCCGCATCTCGCAGGACACAGGACACTCGTTTTCTGCCAGCAAGGACGCGGCTACCGGCATTGCTGCGCGTTTCTTCATGAACCGCAACTACTTCGTAGCCGACCCGGACGCATTTAGCGCGTCTACGCAAACCGTTGATGATCAGGCATGGCATGGCGGGGTGAAGCCGCTGTCCTCCGATGAGGCGATGGTTTCTGTCGTACTCTCCGCCGTATCCGGAGGCATGTTCGAAATCGGGGATGACCTGCCGACACTCGGAAAATCGCCTGACCGGCTCGCCTGGCTGAAGAATCGTGACCTGCTCGACATGGTGCAACTGGGACGAGCGGCCAAGCCGGCCGACCTTCTCACCTATAAGAAGGAAGATCTCGAGCCAAGCATATTTGTTCTCAAAGAGAGCAACCGCCAAACGATGGTTGCGATCTTCAATTGGACAGAATCATCGCGCAGCCACGATCTGCCGCTTGCACAACTGGGCCTGAATGAGCGTCATGCGTACGATGTCACCGACGTTCTGGCGCCACAAGCATCCCCGGTCAAGGTTAACGGCGTCCTCCATGTTAGCCAGCCTCCGCATTCCGTACGGCTTTCGAAGCTGGTCGATAGCACATCCCCGGCCGAGTCTCCTGTTGCCAAGATCATTGCCTCTACCACCAGCAAGACTGGGGCGACTGCCGAGTTCAGTGCGCCAGATGCAAGCGAGGACAACCCCGTCTTGTTGTACCGTTGGGATTTCGGAGACGGCACTACGATGGACGGCAAGCATGTAACCCACGCTTTCACCCGGCCGGGCAGCTACAATGTAACCCTGACTGCGGTGGGACTAGGCGAAGTCTTCTCAAAAGCGGATGTTTCCATCTCCGTCACAGGCTCCATCTCAACCAGATTCCATCCGGAGACACAACGCAGGCTGCGTCCTGACGTGGAATAAGAACAACCGATTTTAATTCAGCGCTGGGGTCGCGGGTAACGGATCTGTAAGACCCGGCGTTGGCGCTTTTAGCATGCAGCGGCAAAGATTCTAGATAACTATGACCACGAGCAGTACTACTGCAGAGCCGCCGGGCCTCAGACGTTCTCTCAAGCTGTGGAATCTGATCATCTACGGCATCGTTATCGTTCAACCGACCGCTCCGATGGGCATCTATGGGGTGGTTAGCAATGTGGCTCGCGGTCATGTGGTTTCAGCCATCCTCTTCGGAATGGTGGCCATGATTTTCACTGCCGTCAGTTATGGGCGGATGGCCAGAGTTTATCCAAGTGCCGGGTCGGCTTACGCCTATGTGACTGGTGAGATCAACCCGCTTGCCGGCTATATGGTTGGCTGGTCCATGCTCTTGGATTATTTACTGAATCCGATCATCTGCGCTATCTGGTGTAGTGCTGCCGCCGGCAACATACTTCCCCGCGTGCCCTATGCTGCCTGGGCGGTAGCCATCGTGATACTGTTCACCGTTCTCAATTTGTTCGGCGTTCAGATCTCCGGCCGCGTCAATACCGTGATGGTTATTGCCATGAGCGTTGTCGTTGTTGTCGTTCTGGCATACGGTATTCGATACATTGCGTCTGTCATTCGTCCCGTCGGCGGCGACTTCCTGCTTCCTTTCTACAATCCCGCGACATTTCAACCATCTTTGTTCTTTCGCGCCACCTCGATTTCTGTGCTCACCTACATTGGGTTCGATGGCATCTCCACCATGTCTGAAGAGGTGGAGAACCCTCGCCGCAATATCCTCCTTGCCACCGTGCTGACCTGCGCCATCATCGGGATCATCTCCGCAGCCGAGGTTTATATGGCCCAGCTTGCGTTGCCCTATCACGGCCCGTTCCCTGCCCGGATCCTCGACACCGCATACGTATACGTCGCTGGTGTGATTGGCGGCCGGCGTATCTTCCACCTTCTCAATGCAACGCTTTTGATCGCCAACCTCGGTTCTGGAATTGCAGCGCAGTTTGGCGCATCCCGTCTACTTTACGGAATGGGACGTGCAAACGCACTCCCAAGCAAATTTTTTGCCAAGATCGATCCGAAGACATCCATTCCTCGAAACAATGTGCTCCTGGTCGGCCTCTGCACGCTGATAGGAGTTTTCTTGCTGACCTACGAGCAGGGATCGGAGCTGCTGAATTTTGGCGCCTTCATCGCTTTCATTTGCGTCAACCTCGCGGCCCTCATCCACTACCGCTTCCGCTCTTCAGAAAAGGTTCTCTTTCCGGCAGCGATTCCCGCCGTGGGCATCGTGGTTTGCACCTTCATCTGGCTCAACCTGGGGCATGCCGCCCAGATCTGCGGAGTACTGTGGATGGCCGTAGGCCTTTCGCTCTATTGGTTGAGACGTAATGTGCAGATCGCCACTCTCCCCTAGCTCATATCTCGCTCGACGAGGCAATCTAAACGCTCCCTATCCGGCCGCCCCCTGTGCTCACCTTCCACACCGCTTGAGCAGATCTAGTGGGCATCTCCCAGAAGTGAAAATATCTTGGACCCGGAGATCGTCATCACGTTTGCCGGCTATCGGCAAGGATACGAGCGACGAAGAGGACGCAATACTGGCTGCCATTCTTGCGTTCCATAAGAGAGACGTGGGTATCTCAATGACGCTTGGCCGGTTTGGCGTTTGCGCCGTATCGACAGACATATAATAGATTCGTTAGAAGAATGCGGCTCGGCTTCTGTTTGCTTTTGAAAGGGCGGAATTTTGAATGAATACGTTCTGACAGGCGGCTCGATCGTCGACGGCTCCGGAAGCCCGCCTTTCCAGGCAAGCGTATATATCAAGGGTGATCTTATCGCCGGGGTGGGCGCCTTTGAACCGCCGGACGGCGCGCAAAAAATCGATTGTTCCGGACTAACAATTGCTCCAGGTTTCATTGACTCTCACACTCACTCCGATCTTCAGGTCATTGAGGGCCGGCTCGAGAAACCTCGCCAGGGCGTAACCACGGAGGTGGTTGGAAATTGTGGCTTCTCGGCCTATCCGCCGGCCCCGGATCCTGCAGTACTCCGCCAATTCGCGAATGGCATTTTGTGTGGCGATGACCGTTGGGGTTGGGCGTCGACCGAGGATTACCTGAACGCTGCCGCGCAGAGTCATACAGCCAATGTAGTCTCCCTCGTGGGCCACGGTTCTCTGCGGATTGCGGTTGCGGGAAACAAACAGGGTCCGCTCCCGAGCGCCGATATTGCCCGGATGGAGAGCCTGCTGGCCGAGGCGCTCGATGCCGGCGCCGCAGGATTTTCTACCGGCCTGATGTACGCGCCTGGATCGAGCGCACCCCCTGACGAGCTTGAGCATTTATGTAAAGTCGTCGCCCGCCGGAACAAAATCTATACAAGTCACATCCGCACATATTTTGGCGGTCTGGTCGCGGCAGTTGAAGAGCAGATTGCAATAGCGAAAGACAGTGGATGCCGGCTGCAGATATCCCATCTTCAGGCAGTCGGCGCCGCCAACTGGCCGCAGCATCGCCTCGCAATCGCTGCTATCGAAAAGGCGCGCGACCAGGGTATCGACGTGGAATTCGATTGTTATCCTTACATCGCCGGATCGAGTGTTCTAACCCAGCTGCTTCCGCAACGCGCGTTGGACGGAGGTACGGAGGCGATGCTTGCCCGGCTAACCAATCCGGCTCAAAGGGCCGCCATTGCGAGAGAAGCGTTAACTATGCTTCCCTGGAACTGGAGTGACATTTATATCTCCGCGGTAGGAGGCCGCAAAAACGTTTCAACTATAGGTAGAAATCTTAGTGAACTCGCCAATGACCGCAAATCCGAACCCGTCGACGTGCTCATCGATCTCCTGATTGAGGAAAGAGGCGATGTCAACATGATTTCCTTCAACCAGAGCGAAGATAATCTAAAACTCAGCCTGACACATCCGTCGGCTACCATTATTAGTGATGGCTATTACGTAAAGGGACGTCCGCATCCACGACTGCATGGAACTTTTCCCTTTCTCCTCGGCACGATATGCCGGGAGCGTGGCTGGCTATCCCTCCCCGAAGCCGTACACAAGATTACCGCGATGCCTGCTTCTCGCTATGGCCTCTCCGGCCGCGGAACACTGAGCGTAGGCTCCTATGCTGATTTGGCTGTTTTCGATGCAGACGCCATAAACAGTCCGGCGACGTATGAGCAACCTGATCTGCCGCCGGTCGGAATCAGTTACGTATTCCGCAATGGGCGGCCTCTGCGGGGGATTGAGACGACGGTATCGACAATGGAACGCAGCTTGTGACGGGCCCCTGCCAATTACAGAACAGGGATTAGAATAAACAGACAATATGGCGAGAATGGCGTCCAGCCGAACAGGAAGAGTTGCATTCGACTCCCTCTCGCGCTCCAGAGTCTTGGGCTGTCGCAAGCTAATACGGCAGTTTTGCTTGATATTGATGGCTGGTCCCATCATGGCATGGGGACAGCAGCTTTCGCCGGCAGCTCTAAACATTTCCGCGATCGAATTGCCGATTTCACTGGATCTTCAGTCGACGCAAAAACGCTCTGACGACGATCAAGACCAGGGTGCAAAAAGAGACTTGGACAGTTGTCATATCCATCGGGTGAGCAGTCTCCCCGGAAGTCATCAGTTTGGAAGTGATTTTCTTGAAGCCTTGGCCGGTGATCCCGATCCCAGGGCCAAAGATTCCAACGTAGTGTGGGGTCTCACGGCAGACTTAAGCAGCAAAGTCCCCTCCCGGCAGCGGGCTATGTACATATCGAAGTCCACCGATGGCGGAAAAACATGGACTCAAGTGGCGCGAGTGGATTCCAGGTATTTCGATGCGGATATAGGTGAAGGCGAGCGGAACGGCTTAGGTGTATCTCCTGGCGGAATCGAATTTGTGATCACGACGCAAAGAGGGGCCTTTCAGGTTTTTCCCGGGAAAGGTATGTCCAGCGCCGTGGTGAAATCGATTCCCGGGCCGCGGGTCTCTGAAACAGATCCAAGAGTGAGCATCCCAAAGAGCACAGGTGACCCTGTAACCGCGGGAGTTGTAAAAATCATGGCCGACGGAAAACATATGATCGTCGGTTATGGCTACTTTGACCTGAATCCTCAGCTCTTGAGCTACCACAAAGGACACGATGGCTCATGGATCGAAGATGGGCCCCTCCCTCCCCTTCCTACCCGGCTGGATATTCTCTCCATGCAATTCGGCAATCCGCAAAGACCACGTTCAGGCTCTCTCTACGTGGGAACCGGCGATCAAGCTTACTATCTCAACTTCCACACAATGAAATGGACTCGCATCCGTGGAGTCGGTCCCGATTCAGCGATACAGTCCATCAGTATGATAGGAGGCCCTCACTTAGCCGCCTGTTGGGGAGTCTATAACCCTATAAGTGCAGGCGCCGTGCAGAGAGTAGTCAAGGCGAACTTTCTTTTGCATAGAGCTAGCGATCAGGCAGGCCCTAACATCCGGGCCTTCGGCATAGAGGTCGATCCATCCAAGCCTAACCGGGAACTTGTAACCTCACTTACAGGTGTGTACATGAGCAATGATCGCGGGAAAAGCTGGCAAAGGCTCAATGACCTTCCCGATGGAGAATTCCGTTCCGCTCATTTTAATTCTGATGGCACGGTCATTGTCTCTGGAATCGCAGGCGCATTCTTGGCTAACCCGTTTTCAACGGCGTGCTCACCTCATCTTGAAACTCGCCGGAAATAATTCTCCTGGCAGGACTGGCCTGCGAAGCCACGCCCCAAATTACTGCTGCTCGAGTATAGATTGCATACAGCTTCCCGTTGTCGGCTTCCACCGGCCAGGTTACCTTAACCCGAAAGGGTTTGTTCGCCGGGAGCAGCCTCTTTCCATCCCATCGCTTCTCCCATTTTGAAACGCTTCTATCCAGAGATTCAGTGTTCGCCCCCGAACGGCAATGTCCGGGAACGGACATCCGCCGCATTGCTCGACACGGCTTAAATCGACGCAGCACACAGCAATCCCTAGCGGGTGAGTCGTAAGTCTCATGGAACGGTTGCGCATTACTCAATCGCGATTCTAAAATTCACAGTTGAAATGGCGGTTTGTAAGAGTCTCAGGGCACCCGTTCTGGCCATTAACAGCAGTATCACTCGCGGCCTGCGCGCCGGCGCCGAGGACGAAGTCTGCCGCCTCGGAAGCAGTCACGCCAGCAGGAGAGGTGGAGATGGAACCGGTGAGCAGCGGCTACGCTGATGTGAACGGCATCAAGCTGTATCACGAGATCTACGGCGAGGGCGAACCCCTGGTGCTGATCCATGGCGGCCTGACTACGATCGGCGAGATGCAGGGATGGGTGCAGCCGCTGGCAAAGACGCGGCGGGTAATCGCGGTGGAGATGCAGGGCCACGGCCGCACGGCGGACACGCATAGGCCGATGAACTTCCCCACATTGGGCGACGACATTGCGGTGCTGCTGGACCATCTCGAGATCCCAAAAGCCGACCTGGTCGGCCATTCGTTCGGCGGCGCCAGTGCGCTCCGCGCGGCGATCCAACAACCGGAAAAGGTGCGGCGGCTGGTGGTCATCTCCTCCCCTTATGCCAGGTCCGGCTGGTATCCGGAGGCGCAGCGGGGCATGAGCCACGTGAGTGCGGCGATGGCCGAAACCATGATGCAGACGCCGGCGGGCAAACTTTCAAAGCAATGGCCCGAGCCGCAGCGCTTTCCGCAGTTCCTCGACAAGATGGGCAAGATGCTGAGCGAGGACTATGACTGGTCCGCCGACATCGCGAAGCTGCCCATGCCCGTGCTTCTGGTGTTCGCGGACAACGACTCTGTCTCGCAGAAGCACATTGCGGAGTTCTTCGCGCTCTTGGGCGGCGGCCTGAGGGAGCCGGGTTGGGTGAACACGCAGCTGTCGAAGTCGCGCCTGGCGGTCGTGTCTGGCTACAGTCACTACAATTTCATAACCTCGGCGGAGGTGCCGCAGATCGTCGGCAAGTTCCTTGCCGATCCGCTCACGAACGCGTCGGCAGGCGCAGCAGCCGCCTCGCAGGCCGCGCCGTCACCGGATAAGAAGCAGTAGGCCTGGATCACAAGCCGGAGGATCGGTCCTTTTGCGCAGACGTGAATAGAATCGGCAATCATGCTAGCATTGGCAATCCGCCGTCGGCCCTAGGCTGTACAGAGTTTGACTTTCTCGGTAATTCGTCTTCAAAAACTAAGCGCGCAGGTGACTTGGCATTTTCGATCACTCGCGCAACGGAGTCGCAAGCCATGCCCCTCAACCGCTTGATCGATTCAGGGCAACCAATCACTCCCCCGCCCGACGTGCAACGCACCACTCTGGGTCTCGACGCAGTAGGCCGCTTCGTCTGCAACACTTGGGAAGAGGCGACCGCGAACGGAAGCCGGTCTTTCGATGCGGTTGTCATCGGCGCCGGCATGTTCGGCGGTTATTGCGCAGACAAGATCTATCGCTTTGGGGCGACAAACAATCTCAAGGTCCTCGTACTCGACGCGGGACCCTTCCTGGTCTCGACGCATGTACAGAATCTCCCCGAGATCGGTCTCAACGTCCCCGACCCGCTTAATCCGGCAAATGATCCTGGAGTAGCGAGAGATCTGGTTTGGGGCATGCCATGGCGCGGAAATGTGCCCTTCATTGGTCAGGCATATTGTTTCGGTGGAAAGTCACTCTATTGGGGTGGATGGTGTCCACGGTTGCTCGATAGCGACCTGGCTCTCTGGCCGCCCACTGTAGCGGCCTACCTCACCGCCAATTATGCCCTCCTTGAACAGCAGACGGGAGTCAACGAAAAAACAGAGTTCATTCAAGGTTCGCTTTTTAACCTGCTCCAACAGAAGGCCTCCGCGGCTATTGCGGCGAGCACCGTGCCCAATCTCGATTCCGTGGAAGATCCACCGCTTGCAGTGCAGGGTCAGTCTCCGGCTTCCGGCCTCTTCAGTTTTGACAAGTACAGTAGTGCGACCGTCTTGATCGAAGCCGCACGCGATGCATCAAACCAGCCGGATGATCAGCGCCGTCTCTTTGTCGTGCCCAACGCGCATGTTGCGCGCATCAACACGGCGAATGGAACCGCCTCCTCGATCAGCGTGGTCGTGAACGGAGTGACGCAATCGCTCTCCGTGGGTCCGAAATGCGCGGTCATTCTGGCGCTCGGCACTATCGAATCCACGCGCCTGGCACTCAATTCGTTCCCGACCAGTCCCGACAACCCGGCCAATGAACTTATGGGACGTAATCTCATGGCCCATTGGCGCTCGAATATCTTCGTGAGCATTCAGCGATCCGCGTTCGATCCCGGCTCCACTCTTCCTGTCGCTCTCCAAACCGGGGCTCTGCTCGTCCGCGGCTCGACGGCGCAAGGCAAGTTTCACATTCAGGTCACGGCCTCAGCCGACCCCGGCGGCAACTCCGATGTGCTGCTCTACAGCATGATTCCCGATATCGATCTGCTTGACGCCACCCTCGCAAATCAAGAAGCGAGCTCAATTTCGATCGGCTTTCGCGGAGTCTCCCAACTCATTGGCGACCAGACAAGCAGTGTGCCCAATCCTTCCGGGCGCTGGATCAATCTCAGCCCGTTTGAAACGGATGAGTTCGGCTTACCCCGCGCCTATGTGCAGCTCACCACCACTTCTTCCGAGGACGGACTTGCAAACGCCATGGATGCAGCCATTCTCGCCTTGGCGAATCAACTCGCAGGAAACGATCCATCCAAGATTGAAGTTACAAGCCAGGACCGCGATGGTCTCGGCACGACCTATCATGAAGCGGGCACCTTATGGATGGGTACCGATCCTGCAACCTCCGTCACTGACTCGAATGGACGCTTCCACAACGTGACAAATGCTTTCTGCGCGGATCAGGCCCTGTTTCCAACGGTCGGCTCCGTGAACCCGACTTTGACCGGGCTTACACTTTCTCGGAAAGTCGCCGAAGCTGCCGTTGCCCTAGCCACCGGTGCTCCGCCACCACCCTAAAACCCGTCCGAAAATGGATTTCAGCCGATGACGGAAATCTCAGGTTTTCCTTCCGTCGAACACCCGCTGCTTCATGGTCACTAAACTTGGACCTGATTGAAACGAAATCCCGCTGGAGCGCGATCGCCATCACGTGCATACTTGCCCGTAAGAAAGCCGTCGCATTTATCCAGCGAATAACCGGAAATCGCCTCACCGTTTCCCGGCGGTCTCGATCACTACATTGGTGGGTGGTGGAGGGATCTGGGGCGGCGCCTGGCACGGCTCGTAATGGCAACATGGCTTGGGTTGGGCCGGGGGGCAGCATTTCTCCAGTTCCATCCGCAATGCCTGCTCGCGTTCGCGTATCAGGGCAGCCTCGGGATGGGCCGTCGCGACAATCTCAGCTAGTGCTGCTGTGTTCTTCGCAATCTGAGTTTGTAACGCCGTCTGTAGGCAAGCCTGGCTTAATAGCTCGCAGGTTTGCTGGGAAATCTTCTCCAGAATACAGATGATGGTGGCGTTCTGTAGCGCATTTTGAAAAAGCGCCTGATTATCGTACGTAACGAGCGTAGTCAATTGGCTGAGGCTCGAAGAAACAACATTAGCCAGTTGTTCTACGTCCGCACGCAGCGGCGCCAAGTCGCTCAACTTATCGTTGGCTTGTTTCAACTGCTGGTAAAAATCGTCGCCGCTAGCCATTCTATCTCCTTAAGAAGTCGTGTTGAATGCATTCATGATGTGGGACATTATCCTTCCCCCATCCAGCATCGTATTGTAAACGGCCACTTCCGCGATCCTCCCTACAAATGGATAAATGAAGCCTGACGGACCGGGAGTAGGTGGAATCAAGGCCGCGAAGTTCTGGCTGATGCCGACGTTAAACGCGAGATTCGCTGGATTAGGACCGGTCGCCTGTACGTAGGGCCGCCGGATTACTGGGAACTCCACCTGATCCACATCCGCATCGACAGTGTAAGCCCACAGGAACGCGTTCGTATCGCCGAACTGAACGGCAAGATAGGTATCTTGAGCCGAGACAAGCGGTCCAGGACCGCCGTTGACGGGATTGGCGCGAGCGAATTCGTCACCCGTGCCGATCCAAAGTTGCCAGCATATAGGCGAGGCGGGATCGTTATAAACATCCGGACCTGCATAAATCGCAAAACCGGCATTGCGTTGCGGCCCAGGTGAGGGGAATCCCGGCACAAAAATCGAGTAGTCCATCACACAATAATAATTGCGTTCATTGGCAATGTCCCATTCCGGATGCACCAGAACATCCGCCGTAAATTGTGATAGGTCTCCCAGCGATCCTTGGCCCTGTGTCGAGACAAAACTGCCATTGAAGCGGACAGATAGGTCACTTGAGTCAATCGGCATTACCGAATCGGCTCCCAACTGCTGGCTGGGAGAAGCAATCGGCAGGGAAAGATACGCGGCATTGTTCAATGCGCTGGGCGCGATCCCGTATTGCGCCGGCACGTGACCGGTTTCGTCAGCCGCTGTAGTGGCGCCGGACGCTTCCTGAAGGCGATAATAAACGATGGGATTATCCTGGATAACATCGTCGGCATACTGTTGGCTGGTCAACAGAGTGGGGCTGAAACCGCATCCCACAAGTCGAAATAACAGCAGCACCCCAAACACGGCAAGAGGGACTAACAGGGCATACCAATCGATCATTTGATTTTCCTCGGAGCACTCAATTTTCTAAGACTTCGGCCATCGGTACACCAGCATGGCGAGCGACAACAAAATCAGGCCGGCTGAAACGCCATGCTGGATCGTGAACTTGCGCGCGCCGGGTTCCGGCTCCCTCATTGACAAAAGCACAAGCCGGCCCGCGGCGTAGGGCGCCGCAATCACCCAGAACAGCGCGCCCTGGAATGGCATCTTCGACCTTATCAGCATGGCCGTAATCAGCATTGCCGCAGCCCACCCTGCCTCCAGAAATTGAGTGGGGAGGCGCCGGGCCCGCACGCCGTGGGCGTTGGGCAAGTATAGGGCGAGAAAGGAATTCGATCGGCGGCCTGCGCAACATCCATTCAACAAACAGCCGAAACGCCCGAAAATCACACCGACCACGGCGGTAAACACCGCTACATCCCAGAACCCACCCCACGACAGATGGAGCACCTGCACCAGAGGTACAGAGAGTGGAAGAGCGAGGAGTATCCCTCCATACTGTGCGGCGCCGGCTTCTTTCATGTTCCAGATGCGGTGCGGACTTTCTCGGTAAATTCGCCAGTGGCAGGCTACATAAAGCAACCGCGCGCCTATAAGTGCCGGGCCCAATAGCAGCAACAGGGCCAATAACACCCGGAATGAATCCATCCCGGCGGCGTGCGCCGCGATATCTCCAGCCTCCACTCCGGCCACCATCCCCAAATAGAGCATCGCCAAATAGCTATGGATTGGAACACCACGCACATGAAAAAGCACAGGTCGCATTTCCTTGCTCTCAGTGATTTCCCGGCCAGAAACTCAAAGCGATACCGGCCGTAATCGCTATATCGGCCAAGTTGAATACCGGCCAAACGCGTAAGTCGATGAAATCGACTATGAAACGGCGTCGCCATATGTCCCAAAGATTTCCCGCCGCGCCACCTAGCGCAGAGCCGATACCGATACGCCCGATGTGACTGTTAAACCTCGCACCGCTGCGGTACAACAGAAGCGTTGAAACCGCAGCTATTGCCCAGACGAAGACAAGGATGACTCTGTCCCTGTTTGATTTACCGCTCTTGCTTACGTTCCTCACAGGAGGGATACGCAGGAAGTATCGGGATGAACGACAACCGTAAGCGGCGCATACTTCGACCATCCTCTTGCTCCACTGATCAAGAAGCAAGACGCAGCCGCCGGACGCAATAAAATCGATCATGCCGGTCCTTTGAAAGTGCTCCGCAAGGCAGCCAATGCTATCGCTCGACGCATTGCAAGTCAATCGGAAAAGGGGCGATGTTAACCAAAATTCATTGAGCCGGGCCGGATGTTAGCTGGGCCCCTGTTAAACCCTCCTTTCATCTAGGCCCCGAATGAAGCATCATGAGACCGCCCTCAAACTTCGATCTCCGGCAAAGCCCCCGAGCTGGCCAGTCTCTCCGCCTCGATGGCGTTTTGTAAATGTCCCGTAGAGCGCGCGCCCACCAGAACGCTGTTCACATCCGGATGGGAGAGACACCATGCTGTCGCAAGCTGGGCGGAAGGTATTCCGGTGCGCTGCGAGACCTCCTGCAGCCTCTCGGCGATCTGGAAGCTTTCATCTCTGAAGTAGAGATTCTGATAATCAGGTATCACGTCGAAACGAGATCCCGCTGGAGCCATCACATCACGCTACCGCATCCTTCCTGGAGATTTGGAGCCGTTAAGGTTGCGGTCAAGGCGCTTGACAATTTGGCCGCCGGAGCGGGAATGCCGCTGCCCGAACTGGCCTTCCTTTATGTACTAAGCTCCGATGGCGTGGCGTTGTGCGGCACCGCGCACAGCGAAGAACTACAGTCCGCCATCGGATATGCGAATCGCGGCCCCCTCGAGGCCGCGCTGATCGCGCAAATTCGCAGCATCCACGTCTCCGATAAACGCTTGTTGAATCCGGCCAACTGGAGCATATCGTAGCTGTATGAGATACGATATTTCCGAATAGCCGCCCTTCTGCTAGGGCATCCTCTTTGTTGAGCACTCCCTTATAGGCTGCGGAAAACTGGGCTTTGTATCAGGGCGCGACTTTAGTCGCGCCGCAGTGATTGGGAAATCGATCGGCTTTAGCCGCTGACGGATGGATTTCTACGCTCATAACAGACTTTTCCCCAGCCTATTTAACATGCCATAACTCGAATCACGGGTAGGTGAGAATGGAAAGTATGGTCATTATCGATGCACACCTGGATCTATCCTGGAATGCGCTGCGATGGAACCGCGACTTAGATCAAAGCGTGGCCGAGATCCGTCTCTCCGAAGCAGGCATGGAGGCAAAAGGGCGCGGCACGAACACGGTCGCATTTCCCGAGATGCGCCGCGGTAAAATCGGCATCGCGTTGGCCACCCTGCTCGCCCGCAGCAACCGGCAGGGCCGCTCCTCGCTCGACCTCCGCACGCAGGAGATCGCCAGCGCTACCACCCAGGGCCAGCTTGCGTACGATCGGAATTCGTACTCGAAGCAGAAGTGGGTGCCCCACATCTCCCCGCTTTTTTTCGGAGAGATGTGGGATCGATGAGCATCGGCACTTAGCGCGAAGATGATCCCGGCGATTTTCTTGGAATCGCTGGGCCTTCTGTCGCTTCTTTCAAAGGGCGCGCTTCGATATGGCGGTGCAGAAACACTAGCGCTGCAAGGCTAAGCACGAAGAGACCAAGGAAAACAACAAAAGCACAGAGGAACATGCCGGAAGATTAAACCGGTGCGAATTCGCCTGGAATGGCGCGAAAGCGTCAGCTCAATTACCTACGTTACACTGCGGCTCGATCCGCTCTCTGCCTGGTAACTTCAGTGTCATCGCGCGCGAAATACTATTACCGCGCCATCGGGCCCGGTAACAGACACCGCCGCATGGCTCAACTGAACCGGCAAGCCGCGGCTTTTTAATTCCTTCGCCGCTCTTTTGAGATCGGCGACCTTGAACACAAGATGAGCTCTGGCCGATAGCCGCGCCGATTCCAATTCGATCGCTTCTCCGGAGCTGCCCGGCAGAATCAACTCCCCGTCTGCGCCCGCTGTAAATCCAAGTTTACTGGTATAGAACTGCCGCGCCGCGGCTGGGTCCCGCACTATAAGCGAGCCCGCAATCAGTTGTTCCGAGATGCGGTCTCGTCCCAGATGCTTACCCCGATCTTCGGAGTGTTTCGATCCTGGCATGTATTGCGTGAACTCGATGTTCTCGTCTTCCGGACCGCGGAGCGTGAATAACAGGTTCCCTGCTCCCGCCTTCTTCACCGGCGTAGGTTCAAGGCCGCGCGCGAGATATTCGTGATTGAGCAACTCCAGGTCGCCTGATTCGAAGCAAAAATGCATCAGGCCGGGCTGCTGAGAATCCTTCGTGCGCGCGTACAGTTCCAGGAACTGACGGTCATTGATTTTGATAAAGGCCTCCGTCGAGGCCGCCGCATTGCTAAGCACGAACGCCTGTTCGAAGCCGAGCTTCCCGTAGAATGCTCTCGAAGCCTGAAGATCGGCTACTCGGAATGCAATATGCGCGATGCCATCCAGGACTGGAGTTTGCGCCGCTGCAAAGCTGACGCAAATCGCCAATACAAGCATCGCGGCAACACCGCAAAAGCAGCTCCAAGGCTTTCGCATAACCATCAAAATTTTGTACCTCCTCCAACTCTAGGACATTTCGGCTGGCCTTGAAGCTGAGCGCCGGAATGGCAGATACAACAGCATGAAGAACAGCAGAGCCACGGCCTCCGATGCCCCTATGTACCATGGCCAAGGCCCCAGTAAGCTAAGCAGCGAAAAGTTCTCCGGTTTTGCTCGAAGGTACATGTAATTCGTCTTAAAGAAGAGATCGAAAAGGCCCACAGCTGCTGCAAAGACGTTGAGGCCTATCATGGCTCTCCAAATCGATCCTGGTTGCGGCCTCGCCTGTCCCGACCAAACCAGATATAACACTCCCACCACTACGAGACCGTGGGCGACAAAGAAATCGACTGTCGAAAAGGACGGGAAATGCTCCAAAAGATTTGGAGTGAGCAGAGCCATCGAGGTTCCGGCGAGAGCTCCATAATATGCCAGATCGAAGACAACGGGGTTGAGTGTGAACAGCGCGATGATTGTGACGCACAGCGTGGCGTCGCAAAGCTGTAAAGGAAGATTATTCGGGAATGCCAGCCAGCCGCGCGCAGCCAGATATCCGTACCAGACAAGCGAGTTCAGCAGAAGAGTAACCGCCAGCCCGGTCCGCAGCATTTTGCGTTTGCCTGGAACCAGCCGCTGAATCGCTGCGAGGATGGCGGCAACTGAGGGAATAGCAATCAGAATCGCAATGTGAACCGGGACTGGGACCTTAAAGCTTGGTTGCATGGCCGAAGCGGGGAACAGTGTAAAGCTCCGATAGTAACTCGGACCGGCGCGGAAGAGAGATCTGCGCTCCTATCCACTGTTTGGCGGTTTTCCGCCTCAGGCAACGTTTTCATGGTGCGCCGGGATGACGGAAAGTTGCAAGCCGAGCGCCCGCACCACCCGCATTACCGTGCCGAACTCCGGATTCCCGTCAGCGCTCAGCGCCCGGTAGAGACTTTCCCGCGAAACTCCGGCCTCCCGCGCCACCTCGCTCATACCACGCGCCCGCGCTACTACCCCAAGCGCGTCTGCTACAAAGGACGGGTCGCCGGTTTCGAGAGCATCCGTCATATAGGCTGCGATTGCCTCATTGTTGTCCAGGTATTCCGCCGGATCGAACGGTTTCGTCTTCTCCGCGCTCATGCTGTCTCCTTTGCCAGTCTCCTGGCCCTTTCAATATCTTTGTCCTGCGTGCTCTTATCACCGCCGCAGAGAAGGGCAATCAGGGTCGATGCCCAACAAGGGATACCAGCATCGCCCGCATCAAGCATGCCGCAAAAGTCTACGTGGTGGGCGATATTCACACCAAGACCATCGAAGGCTTTTGGAGTCTCATCAAGCGTGGAATCGGCGGCGGCTACCACTCAGTCAGCAAGAAGTATCTTCAGTCTTACCTGGACGAGTATTCGTTTCGCTACAACCGTCGGAGGGCTGCAATCCCGATGTTTGTGGCTTTGATCGATCAGGTTGCGGTGAAAGAGGAGTAGCGGCCTTGCGCAGCAATGATTCGAAGCCTGAGCGCGTGTAGGGGGTTCCGGCTTGGGCTTCGTCTTCATTGCTTAATAATACGCTCGCTCTTCTTCAGATTTCCCGAGACCAAGCCTGCACCGAAATCGCGCTCATACACATCCTCTACATATCCGTTTGGTTCCAATATCGCCAGCACCCTAACGACGAGCGGATCAAGCGAACCCTTGTTCCACTCCCGGTGCCTGACGCAATACACGTAAAGATCGGCCAACTGTAATCCCGTAAACCACTGATCCTCTCCGAAGGCTATATGGCCACAGCGCAGCTTAAATTCGGGATAGCCGAACCTCAATTGATGGTAAAGCTGTAGACATTTCTCTGAATATTTCTCTGAGTTATCACAGCAAATTTGTATCGGCTCGGTTCTTTGCGATCTTTCTAAAACTTGGCGCATGCAGCCAGTAAACCCATAGTAGACTGGGTTGTCGTATTTCTCTTTTTCGTCTTCGCTAAGGGCCTGGAACTCCTCGTAGGACATGCAGAAATAAGTGAAGAAGTCGACGTTTTCGAATGCGATCCTAGCCAAGCTACAAATGAGATCGTCCCTTTCCTGGCAGCGGTTGCGCCATTCTAAAAAATTGCCCCTGAACTCGAGTGCGTCCTTTAGGGAAAAGTTGTACATACCGTGAGGCGAGAGTAGCTGGTTCCAATTTCTCTCGATAGCCTTCCACGAAGCCTCGGAAGCTACACATCCCCCGAACGCAACATAGGAGCCGTCTTGGAGTCTTCCGCTTTCGTCGAAGAATACCTGAAGCGCCATGGTTATCCCTTCCGGCTCAGAGGATAACCCAATCGACTTCAGGTATGGCGAGGAACTCTCTATTACCTGCATTTGTGCGCCTCTAGATGCGAATGCGGAGCCATCGTTAAGACTTGAACCTAAAACCCGCGTATACGAGGACGCCGCTCTACCGCTTGTCGTTATAAACTCATTGCGCGGTACGGAGGGTAACGAAGATGTTTAGAAAGACCGGCCTAGATGCAGCCATCCACTATTTTCAAGACAATCTCACCGACGCCTATCAGCGGCGCGATCCCCACGGCTGGAATTTGAGCCACGGTCTCTGCTTTGTGGCAAAGTCTCTACAGGATATTGAGCGGAGACTTGCGCAGATCGAGGAACGGATCGATGCGTTAAATGGAGTCCAGCCGCGTCGAAAATAGGAAAGGCTAGACTAGCTGGCAACCTAGCATCATGAACGGCCCGCTGAAGGGCAGGCACATCAACCATTAAACGTCGCCGCAAATTATCACCTCAAATACGACATTATTGCGTCTTAAATATTTCGTCCAAGCACGTTGGCAGTAGCCCTCCAGTTCGCTACCTGCTTTTCCACCTCTCGCAACTCGCCGCCTCAGCTAAAAGTCCTTCGAATCTAGCCTGAAGCTTGTCATAGACGACGGGGTCTTTCACGAAGACTGCCTGATTTTTAATCTGTGGGGGCCTGCCGCTCTAAAACTTCCGGGCTGATCTGAAAGAGAGCCATATTTCATACTTGTTCCGAGGGGATACTTACCGCCCCTCTTGATCTTCTCCTTTTATTCCCCTATACTGGCCTTGCATGCGTACCTTATCCATTCCGAAAACCTGCGTTGTCTCCTGCAAGTGCTGCGGCCATGACGTCTCTTCCGGCACGGATGGCTTCCCTGCTAGAGCGATCCTCGTAGTCTGTTCGATCTGCGGAGAAAAGCGCAGATACCTGCCCTCCGAAGTAATGCATGGCAGACCTCATTTCCAGGTTCTCACCCGCCTACGAGCAAACAGCCGAACTCTCAGGTAACAGATTCATAGTAATGGATAAAGCATCTGAATCTAAACTGATTATACGAATTTAGTCCGCTTCCAAAGCAGCCACCCGCCCCCCGCCAGCAGCAGCAGGAGAATCGCTGTCAGCAGCACCGTGAATGCCCCATTCATGACAATAGGGGGCCGCTTTACTTGCGCGGCAATCCAGGCAAAAATCGCGATTGCCGCGCCCAGAATTGCAAAATCCCACCACGGGCGCTTTTGAGTATGGCCCGGCATGGCTTCCCGGCCGTCATTGATTGCAATGGTGGTCTCGAAATCGATACCGTAACGGTTGCATTCGCGGGCGATGGCGCGGGCGCAGGAGCTGCGCTCCTCGGCTGGCGCCGAAGCGCTGGCAATGGCAACCGCTCCGGCGATCATGATTATCGAAGCGGTCAGGACTAGAATTCGCGCGGGCACGGAAACCTGGGAAAATTCTCCGAACACCAGCACCCCCCAGGCCAATCCCCAAAGTTGATTTGTGTTGGAAAGAGGGATCGCGCGGCTGATGCCGATATACTTCGTTGCATATTGCTGGAACAGGTCTCCGATAACCCAGCAGAAGCCGCCTAGAAACAGCCAAAGCATGGACGGCCGAAGTGCATGCAGTTCAGCCACAAGACCGCTCCCGCCGCTGCGCAGCGTAACCGCCAGCAGGCCCATCGTGCCTAACTCGCCAAAGGTGAAAACGGTGACGAAAGAGAGCGGGTTCATGCCGGTCAGGTATGCCTTGCGGTAGGGGATATACATGGTTCCCCACATCAGGCCCGCGGTCAACGCGGCGATGACTCCGAGAATTGCCTGGTGCGATGAGCTTCTTCCTGAGTTAACCGAGACGGCCGAAAGCATGACCGCGCTGGCCACAATAGCTATCGCCCCGCCCACCACCTTAGCCCATGTCTTTCCGCCCGCCCCTTTCAACTCCTGAAAGAAAAACCATCCCCAGAAGAGCCCGACCAGGCAGTTTGTATTCCACAGCGGGAAGGCGATCGCCAGCCCGACATCGCGGATGGCAAAGATGGTCAAGGTATTCGCTACTGCCCAGAGAGAGCCGGCCAGCACCGCCCACACGATCAGATGCGGTTTTCCTTGGAGATCCTGGAAGACGTAATTCGTTCCTTTGAAAACGATAGGCAAGGTCCAACGTGCGATGAATACGCCGAAGACCATGCACAGAGAAATGGCCAAAGGAGAGTAACCTGCGCTCACCAGCTTGGCAGGCGCTTCGGCTCCTCCCAGCCAGGCTCCGGCTGTGATTGCGCAGACGACGCCAAGACCGTGCAGAGATCGCGGTACACGGACCGACTGGGTGGAAGACGTGAAGCTTGGCATCCGGATTCTCCTTATAGACCATGCGCTTTGCGAAATTCCCGGACAACCTCCGCGGGATCGCGATGCTCTCCATCCACCGCCTCATTCATCGCTTGCATCTCCCCGGCAGTGATCTTGCCGCCAAGATCGTTAAAGGCCTGCCGCAACTGTGGCCAGCGGTCAAGCGACTGTTGCCGTACCAGGGGCACCGCCTCATAGGGAGGAAAGTAATGCTTATCGTCGGTGAGCACCGTCAGGCCAAAAGCCTTGATGGGCCCGTCGGTGGAGTTGCCGGCGATCATATCCACTTGCCTGGCGTTGAGCGCGCGATAGAGCAATCCCAAGTCCATTACTCTCGGCGATCCGTCGAAACGCATCCCGTAGGCCTGCTCCAGGCCGCGGAGGCCGTCCGGCCGCTCTTGAAATTCGTAGCCCACACCCAGCCGCCATTGCGGCGTGAATTTCACCGCCTGGCTCAATGTAGTTAGGTGCAAAGCGCGGGCCTGATCGCCGCGGATTACCATGGCGAAGGTGTTTTCAAAGCCCAGCGCAGGAGCGGCCACGATGTTATATCTCTGTTTGTACAACCGGGTCACGGTCGCGAGCACTCGCTCGGGATCTTTATCCACCGGCTGTTTCAGAATCGCCGTCAGAGCAGTGCCTGTGTACTCGACATAGGCATCGATGCGGCCGGCGAGCAATGCCTGATTGCAAATATAGCTGCCCGCCAGATAAAAGCGGCGCTCCACTTTGAGTCCCGTCCGAGCCTCAATATGTTGCGCCAGCAGCTCGCCCAGAATTACCTGCTCAGTAAAATTCTTCGCCCCGATGACCACATAGTTGGAGTGTGGCGGCGCGCACGCCGCCATGGCCAGCAGCGAGAGGCTGGCACAGCAGCAGGCCAGCCATCGCCGGATCATGCCGGGGATCTCTCCGGCCCGTGCGCCCGCGCGCGCAACCGGTTTTCCATCCAGCCTAAAAGCGTGTCCGCGGCGATGGCCAGCAAAGCGGCGGGAATCGCTCCAGCCAGCACCAGCCGGTTGTCAACCGACGCAACTCCGCGAAAAATCAGCTCTCCCAGTCCGCCGGCGCCGATCGCTGCCGCAATCGTGGCAATCCCGACCGCGAGCACGGTGGCGGTTCGCAGCCCGGCGAGAATGAACCCGGTAGCCAGCGGCAGCTCCACCTTCCATAATCTCTGCCAATCGGTCATACCCAGCGCCGTTGCTACTCCAGTCACCGTGGGATCGACTCCGCGAATGCCTTCATAGGTGTTGCGTACGATCGGCAAAAGAGCGTACGCGGTAAGCGCAACGATGGCAATGCGCGCCGCGCGCTCGCCCAGCCACGGCAAAGGCAGCAGAAATCCGAATAAGGCGAGGCTGGGGATTGTCTGGATCACGTTCACTACGCCGATCACCGGTTTAGCCCAGCGAAGATGCCGCGTCAGCCAGATTCCGGTGGGCACGCCTATAGCCGAGGCAAACAGCATGGCCGATCCGGTCAGCCACAGGTGCTCGAACGTAAGCTGGGCAATATCGGAGCCATTCTGCGCCAGGAAGCCCGAGATCATTTCTCTATCCTCGACTGTTTCTCTGTTCCGCGGCGCAAGGCGTGGACATAGTTTTTAACCGCGGGCAAATTTGAGTCGAGAAACTCCCCGGCAGGCAACTTGACCACGATCTTACCGTCGTCGAGAAGAACGATATACGACGCCAGGTAGAGCGCCTCATTGAGATCATGCGTGACCAGCAGGACGGTTTTCTTCAACCGCAGCAAGAGATCCCGCAACATGTCCTGCATCTCCGCGCGAGTGAGCGGATCGAGCGCACCGAAGGGTTCATCCATCAGCAGCACCTTCGGGTCGGCGGCCAACGCGCGCGCCAAGCCTACGCGCTGCCGCTGGCCTCCGGAGAGCTGATGTGGCAGCCGCCGGGCAAAGGTGGAATGCGCAAGACCGACCAGCGTGAACAACTCGCGGACGCGCTGTTCAATTTCCTGCCTGGGCCGGCCTTCGATCTCCGGAACTACACCCATGTTGCGCTCCGCGCTGAAGTGAGGAAAAAGGCCGGTCTCCTGGATCACATAGCCGATCGAGCGGCGCAGAGCGATTGGATCCCAATCGGCCGTGGCTTTGCCTTCGACCGTCACCCGCCCCGCTGTGGGCTCGATGAGGCGGTTGACCGTGCGCAGCAGAGTCGTTTTACCTGAGCCGCTACGGCCCAGCAGCGCGGTGGTCGTGCCGCTGGGAATATCCAAATCGATGCTGTCGAGGATGACTCGCCCGCCGGATGTGCGCAAGCCCACACCCTCAAATGAAATTGCCCGCTCATCGGAGGTGGGGTTCATCCTGTTCGATTAAAGCATCTTCATCCCCGGCGGGGAGCAGGGGACCTGGAATTAAAAACCAGCCCCACTGCGTTAGCAGGGGGAACTGGTTTTTAGTCCAGCGGAAGAATCACTTGATACCAAAATCGGGCTGGGACTGCTAGCTCGCCGTCTCCTCATCACTCTCCGGCAGTTTGAGCGGCGGCGCGCCTTTTACCCGCACCAGCGTAATTTTGCTGAATCCCTCCTTGAAGCTCGGCGGACGCAGGCGTTCAGCCATCTTCTGCATGACCTCGTCGCTCACCATGCGCTCCCGCCGGCGATTGCGTTCCATGCAGACTTCAAGCGGAACATCGAAGAAGACGGCCTGCACGTCATAGCCAAAGCTTTTGGCCATCTTGATCCACTGCCGCCGCTCATGCGGAGAGAGGTTGGTGGCGTCAACATAGTTCCAGGGCATCTTGGCAATCAGGCGAGCCCGCAACAGCGATCGCAGCGTGGAGAACACCAGTCCCTGATACCGTTGCTCGGTGATGTCGTCGAACAGAATGCTGCGCAGCATGTCGCTCGAGAGCGGCATCACGCCGCGGCGCTTAAACCATGTGGTCTTTCCAGAACCCGGCAATCCGATGGTCAAGACTACATAGCCCTTCGGATTTTTTGGGCTCGAGGGCGGCAACTCCGGCGGCGGAAGCGACGGTGACTCGGGCTGGGTTTCGACCACAAGCTTTCCCTCGCCTGCTCCACTATCGCCAACTTTTGCCTCGTCCATTTCGCTTGCAGACGCATCGGCTCCGTTGGATGCAGCCTGGGGCAATTGAACTTCCGTAGCAGGCAACGAAACCTGCTCCACTGCCTCGACTTCGTCCCCACCGCCGGCGCCCTCAATTTCAACTGCGCCGTTCTCATCCTGCCTTCCAGCCGTGCCCGTCTCTTCCCCGTTCTCCTCGCCAGGCAGCCGCTCTTCGGCTCGCGTGCGCGGGGCATCGGGATAAGTTGGCCGCAAAGGCGTCGGCTGGTTCGACGGGATTTCCTGCCCGATTTTTCCAGTGGATTCCGAATCGTTCGGTCCACGCTTGTTGCGTCGTCTCATTCGTTCGCGCATCCATTGGCGCATGATGAGGATGTAACACAGACTCGACCACGGCAGCAAACCCGACAGAAAACCTTAACGGTTTTGGTACACTCAAGTTTCATCCTCTTTTGCCACCACGCTTTAGAAACCTGAAGGAGATTCCAGTAGCTATGGCAGTAAAAGTTGGCATCAACGGCTTCGGCCGTATTGGCCGAAACGTGTTTCGCGCCTCGCTCGGCAATCCGGATATTGAATTCGTTGCGGTCAACGACCTCACCAGCCCCTCCACCCTGGCGCACCTGCTGAAATACGACTCCATTTTGGGCAACTTGCACCACACGATTACCTCCGGGCCGGACTTCATTTCCGTGGATGGCAAAAAGCTCAAGGTCTTTGCCGAGAGAGATCCAGCCAAGCTCGACTGGACCTCCGCCGGCGCAGAAGTCGTGATCGAATCGACCGGGCATTTTACCGATGCAACCAAGGCCAAGGCCCACCTGCAAGGAACGGTGAAGAAGGTCATCATCTCGGCTCCGGCCACCAACGAGGATCTGACCGTCGTGCTAGGCGTAAACGACGACAAGTACGATCCTGCCAAACATCATGTGATCTCCAACGCCTCATGCACCACCAACTGCCTGGCTCCCGTCGTTAAGGTTCTGCACGACACCTTCGGTATCTCCTCGGGCATCATGACCACCATCCACAGCTACACCAACGATCAGGTGATCCTGGACTTCCCGCACAAAGATCTGCGCCGCGGCCGCGCCGCAGCGCTTTCCATGATTCCCACCTCCACCGGGGCGGCGAAGGCTCTCAAGCTGGTGATTCCGGAGATGGCGGGCAAGCTCGACGGCTTCGCCATCCGTGTTCCCACGCCCAATGTCTCGCTGGTCGATCTGACGTTTGTCTCCGAAAAGCCGGTCACCGCCGATTCCATCAACGGCGCCCTCAAGGCCGCAGCCGAAGGTCCGCTGAAGGGCATCTTAGGCTACGAGACAAATGAGCTGGTCTCCAGCGACTTCAAAGGAAATCCTCTTTCATCGATTGTGGACTCGCCCTTAACCAAGGCCGTCGGCTCCAACACAGCCAAGGTAATCAGCTGGTACGACAACGAGTGGGGCTACTCCAATCGGGTGCGCGATCTGGTGCTGTTCTTGGAACGCAAAGGCCTGTAGCAACTCCTGGGCATCTCATTGGAAACGGTGCGTAGATATCCATGCGGCAGAAGATTAGCGGCGGTTCACCGTTCGAGCCCATCATTGGTTTCTCTCGTGCTGTGCGCGTTGGCCGCAACGTCTACGTTTCCGGAACAGGCCCGGTGGGAGCCGATACCGGCGATGCCGCGGCCCAGGCGAGCCGCATCTTCGAAATCATCGCGAGCGCGCTGGAAAAGGCCGGCGCCTCGCTCGACGACGTGGTGCGGACTCGCATCTACCTCACGCATGTGGAAGATTGGGAAGCAGTAGGCCGCATTCACAGCAGCCTCTTCGGTGACATTCGGCCCGCGGCAACCATGGTTGTAGTGGCTAAACTACTCAATCCCGCCTGGCGCCTGGAGATTGAAGCCGATGCGGTCCTCCCCGCGTCTGACTAATAGGCCGCGGAACGACTCGGTTGTGTATCAGGAGCACGGCTTTCGTCGTGCCGTAAGTAGCTGGAAATTGTATCGCCTTAGCCGCTGAGGGATCTCTGCCATCCTAACGACTTATTCCGACCTCTAAAAAGCGTACGAAGGAAATTCCATGCCCAAGCTTTCCATCCGCGATCTTGATCTGAACAACAAACATGTTTTTGTGCGCGTCGATTTCAATGTGCCGCTCTCCGCCGACGGCAAAGAAATTCTCGACGACACGCGCATCAAGGAGACATTGCCCACCATCGAGTACGCCCTGCGCCACCACGCCAAAGTGATCCTCGCGTCACACCTTGGCCGGCCCAAGGGCAAACCTGATCCGAAGTACAGCCTTCGTCCGATCGTCGATCGCCTGCGGATATTGCTCGACCATGCGGTAGGCGAATCGGTCAACGTCGCCTTCTCTCCGGATTGCGTGGGCGATCTGGCCGTCGAGCTCTCTCAGCAACTGGAGTCGCGGCAAGTCCTGCTGTTGGAGAATCTGCGCTTCCACCCCGGTGAGGAAGGCAACGATCCCAGCTTTTCCAAACAGCTCGCCGGCTTGTGCGATCTCTATGTGAATGACGCTTTCGGCAGCGCCCACCGCGCCCATGCGTCGACGGAGGGCATCACTCACTTCGTTTCGCAATCCGCCGCCGGTCTGCTGATGGAGAAGGAACTCAATTATCTCGGCAAGGCTCTGAAAGCTCCGGAGCGGCCTTTCGTCGCCATTCTTGGCGGGGCCAAGGTCTCCGACAAGATCAAAGTCATTCGTCATCTCTTGGGCATGGTTGACGCCCTGCTCATCGGCGGCGGAATGGCCTACACCTTCCTCAAAGCTCAGGGGCAGGAGACAGGTAAGTCACTGGTTGAGATCGATAACTTGGATGTGGCTCGTGAGGCGATCGCTAAAGCCCGTGACAAAGGAGTGCGCCTGTTGCTGCCGGTCGATCACATACTGGCCGACAAGTTTGCCGCCAACGCCAAGACCCAAACGTTTAAGGGAGATGGCGCTTTCCCGTCTGAATGGATGGCCCTGGACATTGGACCGGAAACGATTGAGTTATTCAGCAAAGAGGTCGCCGGCGCGCGCACCATCGTCTGGAACGGGCCCATGGGCGTCTTTGAAATGCCGGCCTTTGCCGATGGCACCATGAAGATTGCGGAGGCGGTCGCGGAAAATGCCGGCGCTGTTTCGATTGTCGGCGGAGGCGATTCCATTTCCGCCGTCAAGCAGGCAGGCGTGGCGGATAAAATTAAGCACATCTCCACCGGCGGCGGCGCATCGCTCGAATTTCTTGAAGGCAAAACACTGCCGGGTGTCGCGGCCCTTTCGGAGAAGTAACTCTTCGAAGTATGGTTATCGTCAATGTCGAGTTGCCGTTGCTGCTCTTTCTTGCCGCACTGGTCTGCGCGGCGGCGGCTTGGCTTCTGGGTACCTTTACCGGATTCCTGCGGGGTTACCGTTATCGCGTCACCTTGGGTATCATTTTCTTTGCATTGAGCGGCCTCATGGGGTTTTTCTCCGTACTCAAGCTGGAGATGAGCCTGATAGGCGACTGGCTCTCGGAACGTCCTATCTCCGTCTTACTCGGAATCGCTTACCTCGGCTATTTTCTCTTCGGTTTCCTCGGTTGCTGGACTGCGGTCCGCGTCGCCGCGCGGATGGACCGCAACCATACGCTATCTGTGCTTTACTCGCTCGTGGAGAGTCAAAAGAAACGCGATTCCAAGTGACTCCCCGAATCCTTTATTGACAAAAACCAGGAGAAAAGAAAGCAAGGGCCATGCGCAAACCACTGATCGCCGCCAATTGGAAAATGTACAAGACGCCCGCGGAAGCCGAGGCCTTTGTCCGCACTTTTCTCACCGCTCGCCCAACAACAGACGCGAAGCGAGATCGTCCTCTGCCCGCCCTTCGTCGACCTGACCCTTGTGCTGCAATCGGTACAAGGCTCCGAGCTTCAGGTGGGCGCCCAGAATATGCACTTCGCCGAAGAGGGCGCATATACCGGCGAAATTTCCGCATCCATGCTTACTGCCTTGGGCGTGACGCATGTGATCCTAGGTCACTCCGAGCGCCGCCAGTATTTCGCCGAGACCGATGAAACAGTCCACAAAAAACTGGTGACCGCTCTGAAGCACGGCCTGATTCCCATCGTGTGCATCGGCGAGCACCTTGAAGAACGGGAGAATGGTAAAACGGATGAGGTACTCTCCCGCCAGATCTCGATTGCCATCCAGCAAATCAATCCGGCGGAGCTGACGCCGATGGTCGTAGCCTATGAGCCGGTCTGGGCCATCGGGACGGGCAAGACGGCTACTCCCGAAATGGCGGCTGCGGCTCATCTCGTCATTCGCAGCCAAGTGGCCCGCGTGGCTGGGCGTCCTCTGGCCGAAAGCCTGCGCATTCTCTACGGAGGCAGCGTGAAAGCTGATAATGCCGCCTCGCTGCTCAATCAGCCGGAGATCGACGGTGCTCTGGTCGGCGGTGCGAGCCTCGATCCGGTCTCGTTTTCCAGAATCGTCAATTATTGATCGTCAATTTTTGACGTCGCGCTACGATCTTTCCCGGGCAGGCTCGACCTGCGAATTCCCTGCCCTCCATCTGCCGAATGCAACTACCAGCAGACCCAGAGCAAGGAAGACCACGAGCAAGCCTGCGGCATTGACCAGCATGCGCGGATATCCCAGCTCGCTGACATCGATGAACGGATAAGGATAGAGGCCGGTCAGCGCTCCTCGCGAGAGAATATAGACCAGATAAATTCCCGGGTAGGACAGCCACACGGCGGCATCTTTCCAGCGCAGCCCTTGCTTAGGGGCGAAGACCACCCAATAGAGGGCATAGATCACGGGCATTCCATCGTGCAGAAGCACATCGGCCAGCTTTTGTGCGCCTTGCGGGTTCCACAGGTGCCGCAGCAGTAAGGAATAGCACGCTCCAACCACAACGATGTATACCGCTGCGGCCGCCTGGACCGAAGCACGGGAAAAAAAGCTTCCCCAACCGGAGTTAGGAGTTAGCAGCGCAAAGGTCAGCGTGAGCGTCACGATCAAATTGCTCAGGATGGTAAAAAAGCTGAAGTAGCTGACGATTGTGGCGGTCATCGCGAAGGCTCCGGGAGGAGACTGGACGATCATCAGAAAAAGCTGGAGCAATAACGCCAACCAGCCCAACAGCGCAGCTATCGCCATGTAGATTCGCATCGTCGGGAGTAATCTTACCCCGGCCGAATCCTTAGCTCGATAAAATCGGTGTATGCTCCGTGAGACCTTCCCCGTCGGCCCGCTCAAATGCAACTGCACGATTCTGGGAGACGAAGTCACCCGGGAAGCTGTCGTCATCGATCCAGGCGACAATATTGCCGAGATTCTGACACGGTTAGCCAGGCATCACCTGACGGTCAAGCAGATTGTCGTGACCCATGCCCATATCGACCATGTGGGAGGAGCGGTCCAACTCCGGCGGGCAACCGGCGCGCCCATCGTCATGAATGAGCATGATCTGCGTCTGCTCGCCATGATGGACATGCAGGCACAGTGGCTGGGAGTTCCCGCGCCGGAGGTCGCTGCTCCGGATATTCTCGCCGTAGATGGCCTGCGCGTCGGACTGGAAGGGCTGTCTGCTGAAGTTCTGCACACCCCGGGCCACACGCCGGGAAGCATCTGCCTGCATTTCGCCGGTCAGAATCTTCTGCTGGCCGGCGATACCCTCTTTGCCGGTTCGATCGGACGTACCGACCTGCCCGGGGGCGATGGTCCGCAGATTCTAAGGTCGCTTCGCGACCGGCTCCTGGTCCTGCCTGAGACCACATTAGTCATACCCGGCCACGGCGGGGAAACCACCATCGGAGAGGAGCGGGATTCGAATCCATTTCTCCAGCCGGGCGTTCGCCTTTAGAAAGAATCGCTTATCGAGTAGCCTAAAAGAACTACATCAATGAAGCGAAGGTGTTATTAACGAGTTTGATTCCTCCACCCACCGGCGTTTTCCGCAGCAAAATGGTTGAAATGGTCGAGGATAGCGGTGACTCCTTCGGTAAATTGCTCCTCCACCGGCAAAAGACTCATCACCAGCCATCCACTGCCGGCAAAACCGAAAAAGTATCCGGGATGCACAGCAACCGCCCGCTGGGCGAGTAATGCAAGCGCTGTCGCTTCATCCTCAGCCAGAGCCGGAACGCGAAGCACAACATACCAACCCGCCTCCACCTCCAGCCTGGTCACCATCGTTTGGCCGGTCAGCAACCTGTCGAGACTCGCCAGGTTCCGTGCGGTACGTGCGCTTATCTGCCGCTGCAGCCTATGCCGGTCGTTCAGCCACGAAGGCAACGCACACTGGACCGGCGCACTGACCGACAGAAAGCTATCCGCGATGACCTCCAGACGCTCCAAGGCTGCGCTCAGCTTCGGTCCATCGCCGAAACACGCGATCCAGGAGACTTTCATCTGCGGCAGCCCCGCGATCTTGCTCACTCCGCTTAGCAGAAATGTCAACACATCATGCTTCCCGGCGCCGAAGCTCACTCCTTGAACGGAGAGCCCATAGTCCAGAAAGACCTCATCGACGATCAGAGCCAGATCGAATTCGCGGCAGATGGCTTCGAGCGCTGCCCGCTCTTCTTCGTGGGTAAAATGGCCGGTTGGATTGTTAGGATGCACCACCACAATCGCTCTGGTTTTCGCATTCACTCGCCGCCGCAGACCATCAAGATCAATCTGCCAGCCGTGGTCATAGAACAGCTCATAGGGGGACAGGCGCACGTCGTCGAGCCGGGCTAAGAAGTCGAAGAGCGGATAGCTTGGCTGTGCAATCAGAATCTCGTCCCCAGGATCGCAAAGCAGCCGGAAAAGGAAGCTATAGCCCTCACTGGTGCTTGCCGTGAGCAGCAACTGCCGGGGATCGACTGCCTCTGCGGCTTCCAACCCATGCTCGGCATAGTAGCGGCAGATCGCTTGGCGCGCTGCCAAGCTGCCCCGAGGATCGGGATCGTATGCCATTGCTTTTAGATCTGTGAGCGGCGCGAGAATTGCGCCCGCATCATATTCCAGACCGCAATGAGTTGGATTGGAAGCCGTAAGATCGAGCAATCTCGCCCCGGAACGGCGCATTTCTGCGAGCAGCCGCGCCCAAGCCGTCTCTGCCGTATCCCATTCGGTCCGCCTGGAGAATTCCACTCTGCTTCCCTCACCTCCCATCTAGCATTATCAGAGCGGGAGAGTTGAGCGTGGGATTCCAAATCCCAATAATGCTCTAATAGTGAGAGCAGAATAAATTCCAAACCTGACTCCAAAGGAGCCGCAAAACGCATGCACCTTCGCGCCGTCATCTTCGATTATGGTGAGGTCCTGAGCGGACCGGAGAACCAATCCGTTTACCGCGAGCTCCTTGAGATTTCCAAGCTCCCCGAAGGTCTCTTCCAAAAAAACTACTGGAAGTATCGCCTGGACTATGATGCCGCGATCCTGAACGGCCGCACTTACTGGGAGAAGATCGCGGAAGAAAGCGGCGCGGAATTTACCGCGGCACAGATTGACCGGCTGATCGAGCGGGACGCGCGCATGTGGATGGACATCAACGAGCCCATGCTTGCCTGGGCGCTCAGCATTAAAAGCTCTGGCCTACGCACCGCCATCCTCTCCAATATGGGAGAAGATGTTCTCCGCGCCATGCGCAAAAGCTTTGCGTGGCTGGAGAAATTCGACGCTCTTATCTGGTCCTGCGAACTGGGAATTGTTAAACCCGAGCCCGCCATCTACCTTGAAGCCATCCGCAAGCTCGGCGTTCAACCCCAGGAAGCGCTCTTCATCGACAATTTGGAAGTTAATGTTGCCGGCGCAGAGGCGGCAGGCCTGCATGCGATTGTGTTTAACAATATTGAGCAGCTTGCCAGGGATTTGCGCGGGCGCGAATTCGATCTTCCCTTACCCCAGGCCGTCGTCGTCGTTTGACCCGAAAGCGGATCGGTGGCCCACTCAAGCCTTACGTTGGCTTGAGTGGGGCAGTTCCACTGCGGGACTGAGTCTCCCCGCCACCCGTTCGCGCTTTCTTGCCGTCCACTCGGATTCGAGCTAAAGCTAAACGACTCTCGGCGAGGGTAGCAGCAGAAGGTTACAAAATGTGTCTGCCCAGATTGCTGGAATCGTTTCAGTCCCAAGGCATAAAGCAAGATTAGGCGGCAAATCCGCCCCACTCAAGCCAAAAAACGGCTTGAATGGGCCACCAGTCGCGTTATCTACCAAAGCGGATTCACTCCTTTTCGCGCCTCGCTCCCGCCGGAAGAGTGAGCCGTACCTGCTCTACGATTTCCAGGCCGAATCCCTGCAGCGCGGGAATATGCGTCGGCGTATTGGACAGAAGCCGGATCTTCCGGATATTCAGATCCGACAAAATCTGGCCGCCTAGTCCCACCTGCCGCAATATCCGCTGGTGCTGTCCATGGTCCTCGCCGTGCGCACCGGCCCACTCTTCGCGATGCGCCAGCAGCCGGTGCGGCAAGATGCTGCGGTCGATAGCGAAGCCTTTGCTGGTGTTGTGGAGATACACCAGGGCGCCTCGGCCTGCCGCGGCGATGGTCTCGAGCGAGCGCTCGATAACCCGCTGGCAGTCGCACATCGTGCTGCCAAAGACGTCCCCCGCCAGGCAATGCGAGTGTACCCGGACCAGCACCGGCTCGCTGTCGATCTCCGCATCCACCTCGCCGCGCACCAGGGCCACGTGGCTTTCCCCGCCCTCCACCTCACTCTCATAGGCAACCATCTTGAAGTCGCCGTAACGCGTGGGCACAACCGACTCAGCGACCCGGAAAATATACCGCTCGTTCTGCAGGCGGAAGCGAATCAACTCCGCCACCGTCAACATTTTCAATCCATGGAGGTTACAAAATTGAATCAGGTCCGGCACCCTGGCCATGGTGCCATCGTCGTTCATGATCTCGCAGATCACGCCCGCCGGGATCAGCCCCGCCATGCGCGCCAGGTCAACCGATGCTTCTGTTTGTCCGGCTCGCACCAACACGCCTCCCCGGCGCGCGCGCAAAGGAAAGACATGCCCCGGCCGAGCCAGGTCGGCCGCCGTCGTCTCAGGCGCGATGGCGACCTGGATCGTGTGTGCGCGGTCATGAGCCGAAATCCCCGTCGTTACGCCTTCCTTGGCTTCAATCGCCTCGGTGAACGCGGTTCCAAAACGGGATGAGTTCTGCTGCACCATCGGCGCAAGCCGGAGATGATCGGCGCGTTCTTCGGTCAAGGTCAGGCAGATCAACCCGCGTCCATGCTTGGCCATGAAGTTGATTGCTTCCGGAGTGACGAACTCCGCCGCCAGGGTTAAGTCACCCTCATTTTCGCGGTCCTCGTCGTCCACCACGACGATCATGCGCCCGGTCTTGAAATCTTCAATTGCTCCCGGAACACCGGTAAATGGAGGCTGGATCTGCATGTTCGTATTCTGCCGTAGTTGCTTTCTATTTGTATATGCGCCTGCAATGGAGCGGAGCGCAGGCGGGAAGCGAAAAAGGCACGCACAAAAAAACCGCCCAACCGGGCGGTTTTTGGCTTCCCTACTATCTTTCGTGCTACAGGGTAGACTCTATCTCGAATCCCCATGCTTCCAAAAGGGCCTCTGGGATGTACTTCGAGTTTTTGTTGCGCCGAGCCCATTCCCGCAAGCGCGTCGAACGCACATATTGGTCCGGGGTCAGCTTGAATTCCTTCACGACTTGCTCGAAAGAAGTAACAGTCGGGACAACAGGGCCAATCGGCTCCGGTTTGCCCCAATTAGGGTTTCCACGACGTTTTGCCATTTATCCTTTATCCTCTAGCAAGATGAGGTGCATTTGGCTTCCAGCAAGCCTTCTCTTCACCCAATTCGCTCGCTTGGATATTGCCAAACATCCCATTATAGGGATTTTTCCTCCATAAATCAATAGAGAAGTTGGGGATCGGCAAATTTTGCCTTGCTTTGTTTATCCGGAGGCAAACTCCCTCATTTGCCCGACATAGACCGGTCTCAACCTGATCAACGGGCGCTCGAAATTTTATGGAAAATCCGCTTTTCTCTGTTGCGTTTCCCCAGTTTCCAGAAGAAACTGCGGAGAGAGTTAAAGACACTCAGTTTTGAGTTGGATGTTAGGCCGCTCTCGGTGCGTGCTTGCGGCTCGACGGCTCGCAACGGTTTGCCCATTACGGAGCAAAGGGACCGGTGACTATATGACGCAAACGGCTTTGGAGCGGAGTGAGTTCACCGCAACTATTGACCTGGCCCTGGACTGCCCGAATTTGGAGTGCCCGAATTTGGACCCGGCCGTTCCCGAACGCTCTGCCGAGACGCTGCACCGCAGGCAGCTTGCGCGTTTCGGGAAATGGCTTTACCGCTCCGGTTTTGTGCCTGGCACCGCGGGCAATCTTTCCGTGCGCTTGAACGACGATTTCATTCTGGCGACTCCCACCGGCATGAGCAAATTCCTCCTCAAGCCTTCCGACATGGTCCTGGTCGACCTTGACGGTCATCAGATGGGAGGAGCCCGCCACGTCACCAGTGAGATCGGTATGCATCTCGCCATCTACGGCCGTCGAGCCGACGTGCAGGCGGTGGTGCATGCGCATCCGCCCATTGCTACAGGCTTTGCTTCCTGCGGCTTGGCTCTGGAAGAGCCGCTTTGCTCCGAAGTAGTCATGGCGCTCGGTTCCGTCCCTCTTGCACCTTACGCTACCACCGGAACCTCCGATGTCGCTTCCAGCATCGCTCCGCTCATCGGCGATCACGATGCGATTCTTCTCGCCAATCACGGCGTGGTCACTGCCGGGAAATCCCTGCAGGATGCTTTCATGCGCATGGAAACGGTGGAGCACTTTGCGCATATCTGCCTGGTAACGCGCCAACTGGGCGGCGCCAAGCCGCTCTCCCAGGATCATCTTGGGCAACTCGCGGCAGCTCGATCCCGCTACCTCGAAAAAGCCTGCGATTCCTGAACAGTTTGCGGGTATCTGATATCGGGGCGCCCCAGGTCTTTTGGCGCCTGATGCTTTCGAACTTGGATGCAGGCGAACCCCCTCAAGTCCCCACTTGCGTGGGAAGATGCTTCTCTCTCATCGTGCGATGGAATAAGGCCTGCCTCACCTTATCGGTATTCGCCTCGAATGCCAGATAAAACAGATAGGAAACCAGCACCAACAACCCGTTCAGCGCCATGAAAATAGTCAGATTCCCCGGTGACTTGGGCCACAGGCGCCATGGGTTGTTGATGAAAGCGCATAGCATCACTGCTATGGGAACATGGACCAGGTAGAGCGTATAGGAAATGCGGGAGAAGAAACTCGAGGCGCTCCGGTATATTCCCATCCTTGCCTTCTCTGTTTGATGGAGAAGCAGATATAGAACAACTGCAAAGAACAGCCCCACAATCCAATCTGCCTCATACATTCGCAGCGGGGCGCGCCGGACCAGCGACAAAAACAATGGGCAGCATCAAGGCCAGCAAGATGGAAACAAGCTTCGCCGGCCGCCGGGGAACTCGGAGCGGCACGACGGACAAAAGAGCTCCCAAAATCCAAATCAAGAAGAGCTGGCTGACGCTCTTGCCTACCAGGATTCCTATGCCCACAATCCCCGCCAGGTAAACGCATCTCACCGGCAGCTTTTGGTTCTTCCTCAGCGCGAGCAAGACCATCGGAAAAGCGATGTAGTACCAGAACTCATTGGCAAGACTCCAAAGCGAGTCATTGGTGCCTGCCGTGCTGACCAGAATCGATTGGAGGAAGATCGCGTTGCCTGCAACCACCCGTGCTGTCAGCCGGCCCGCAATATCACTCAGAACCAACGTCTGCTGCGGTGGCGCGGTATAGATGGACCCCGGAGTGGAGAAAAAATGCAAGCCCGCATAATCCACTGCAACACCCAAGAGCAGAGCGGGAATGAGCACCACCCATAGGCGCGTCAAACGCTTGATGAGGTAGTTCTTCCACGACCATGTATTCCGCCGTAGAGCATTGATTGCGCTTCCCCCCACAAGATAGCCGCTGAGGACGAAGAAAATCATGACAGCTTCATTCCCGATGGTGGTCCCTGCCTCACCGGGTGCGGCCGGGCGCGCCGGCAGCTCCTGCACCTTCGAGGCGTGCACAGCCTGACTCGGCCGTTCGTTCAGCGAGGAAAAGTAGAGATCGCGATTATGCCCCAGAAGCACAACCAACGCGGCGGCTCCTCGCACTGCGTCCAAATGAACCGAACTCTGAGTCGCGTCGATCGCGTTCTTGGTTGTAGGCATGGAAGGATTGTAGAGGCTGCCTTCGCCCACATGATCTTGCAAATATGTGGTATCCGGGGCGCCCAAATCTCATACAGGACCCTGCGCTCAAAACAATCTAGAGCATTTTAGGTTTCGGTGTAGACGAGAAAACCGCTTCCGACGCGGCCGTTCCATCGAAGAACGGACGCTCATAGCTGATATAACCAGTTCACAGTAAAACCTAAAATGCTTTAATCGTAGTATTCGAGACCCAGGTGGGTAATGAGTTCCTCCCCCGCAATGTGCCGGAGCGTGTTCTTGAGCTTCATCAACTGAATGAACAGGTCATGCTCCGCATAGAGGCCGGGCGCCGTCATCGGCGATTTGAAGTAGAAGCTAAGCCACTCTTGAATGCCCAGGTCCTGCAGTTCCGGCGTGCGCGCCGCCATGTCGAGGAAAAGAACCAGATCGAGAGCAAGCGGCGCCGCCAGAATCGAGTCGCGGCACAGGAAATCGACCTTGATCTGCATCGGGTAACCGAGCCAGCCGAAGATATCGATGTTGTCCCAACCCTCTTTATTATCACCGCGTGGCGGGTAATAGTTGATGCGGACCTTGTGGTAAATCTCCTTGTAAAGGTCGGGGTAGAGCTCGGGTTGAAGAATGAAGTCGAGCGCTCCCAACTTGGACTCTTCCTTGGTCCTGAACGACTCGGGATCGTCCAGCACCTCGCCATCGCGATTGCCTAGAATGTTGGTCGAGTACCAGCCGCTGACGCCCAGCATGCGCGCTTTGAAAGCCGGCGCCAATACCGTCTTCATGAACGTCTGGCCGGTTTTGAAATCCTTGCCGCAGATAGGCGCGCTATTCTTGCGCGAAAGCTCCTGCATGACCGGCAGATCGACAGTCAAGTTCGGCGCCCCATTGGCGAAGGCGATTCCCTCTTTGAGCGCCGCATACGCATAGATCATCGAGGGCGCAATATTTTCGTCGTTGGCTTCGAGTCCTTTCTCGAAGCAGGCCAACGATTGATGCACCGCTGTAGGAGTAAGGAAGATCTCTGTCGAGCCGCACCAGATCATCACCTGGCGGTCGGTGGTTTTCTTGAACTCTTGAATGTCCGCGCGCAGCTGCTCCGCCAGATCACGCTTATTCCTGCCCTTTTTAATGTGTGATCCATTCAGCCGCTTGACGTAATGCTGGTCGAAAACCGCCGGCATCGGCCTGATGCCTTCAAGGAACGGCCGGATACGCTCCAGTTGATCGCGGTCGAGGACCTGCGCCGTGCGCGCCGCTTCGAAGACGTTTTCGTCGAAGATATCCCAGCCGGCAAAACAGAGGTCATCCAGCCGGGCCAAGGGAGCAAACTCCTTGATGAGGGGAATGCGCCCCTCGGTCCGCTTTCCCAAGCGGATGGTTCCCATCTGGGTAAGCGAGCCGATCGGCTTAGCTATTCCCTTGCGTACCGCCTCCACGCCGGCGATAAACGTAGTGGCGACTGCTCCCATTCCTGGGATCATGATTCCTAATTTGCCTGTGGGAGGGTGACTCTGTGGGCTGTCAGCGGACGCTTGACCGCTGCTGTGGGGTGTCGACATTTCTTGCTGGCCGTCCTCTCGCGTTGGGTCTGACTGGAACCTTTCAGTCTCATCTTTCGCTTCCCCTTTGGCAAATGCGTGTAGCCCAAAGGAGAGAAAGCATGGCTCAACGGTCGTGAAAGGACGCCGGACTGACGCCCACAGCATTTCCGTTCTGTAGAACGTACTTCAAAGCTTGCGGAGAAAGAATGGCCTTATATCAGGACACGACTTCAGTCGTGCCGCAAATCATGGATCGTTTTTCCTGATCTACTTCCTTGGTCTGCCTTTGGAGTTGCCGATATTCCCCTTTTTTCGGGAAACAAGAACCCAGATGCGTAGCACCGGTCAGCAGGATTGTTTCCGGGTTGCCGGCGATCCACCGGTAACTCGAACATCGAGGCAAGCGTCTGCGCTCGATGAGCGCATCGGGCTGGAGGCGCGACTTGAGGATTACTTTCGGCTTGCCCGTAATCCGTCAGGAACAAGTCACGACTTCGGGAAACCTTGCGACTAGCGGATCGTTACCAATCCACGCCTCCGTGTCCGCCGTACGACAAAGGTTGCAATTTCTAAACCAGCCGAGAGCCTTCAACGAGCCCGGCTTCGATAGAATGCCTGCATCAGATGAATCCCGCATGCATTTTCTGCGATAACGAATCCGGCAGTGAAGAACATCTCTGGCCAGCCTGGATGCATCGTCTTGTAAAGTTTGGTCCGATCCGGGTTCAGGAAGGTTCTCGCCCGGAGGTCATAGAGGACGATCCCGAGAAGAAAATCAACACCGTTTGCCGCAAGTGCAATAACACATGGATGAGTCAGCTTGAGGGAAAAAACATACCTTCGCTTAAGCCGATGCTCCAGAACATACCCATCACTATCGATCCCGGAAGGCAGCGCCTGCTCACTGAATGGGCTGTTAAAACCGCAATGGTTCAGGATTCAATAAAGCCCCGAATTGATAACGAAAACTTCTACACCCGCGCCGAACGCGCGGCTACGCGGCTCAACCATCAGATCCCCGACAGAACCCGAATCTGGATCGGCGCACTGACGGAAGTTCATCTAGGAGCGTTCGGCACTGATTTTACGATCGTTGGAGGCGACGGAAAGACCCGGGTCGGAACGGGGATCGTTAACACAATCGTCGCGGGGCATTTTGTAGTGCAGGTCATAACCGAACGTATAGTGCCGGAATACGCCCATCTTGATATACCGGCGATTCAGCCACGACCTGGCAATTGGGACGATAAGCTGATCGAGATTTATCCCAAGACGCAGAAGAAGGTTGAATGGCCGCCCAAAAAGCCGTTCACGAATGGCGGCTCCGACGGCATTGCCTACCTCACGTACAGGTGGAAGATGGGCGAGAAGATAGAGCAAATCCGCACGTCCTGATCGAACAAGATCAAGCTCCCAAAGCTACATGGCAGCCCGCGAGCCGCCTGCGCTTTAGCGCACAAGGCGGCGTACTCATGTCCGCGCCAGCGGACGCAATAGTCGGTTAGCCTCGGTTATACTCGTCGCCATGGCAAAGAGGTGCTAATAAATGGCTCTCGTTGGGCGGCTAGCGGCAATTCTGCGGCAAGGAAGTTGGGTGGCTTTTGTCTCTGCTCTGGCAACTATGATTGGGCTGTTCGCTGCAATATTAAATTCAAGAACTCAACGGGATAGAGCGGTCCTACAAGGCTATCAGGTGGTTGCAAGCCAGAGGTTGGCACAACAACAAAAGGAACAACTTGAACGCTCCAACCAAGAGCTTGCAGATTTACGAATGATGAATACCTCCATCCTGAAGTCACTCGAGCAAGTTAGGCATTCTGGAAAAACCGTTTCATTCTCAAATCTCGACCCGGCGGATCGGGAAAGCATAGATCAAATCAGAACTGCGGAAGCAAAATTGGATGCGAGATTGGGTGCGCTGGAAGCCTCAATTATGGCGTCGCCGGAAAAAGCGGTCGCTTTGCCAATGTTGAAGCAACAACTGGACTCGCTCCAAGACCGAACGCATAGCGATCTTGACGGCATCAGAGGTGAGATCGGAAGGCTGTTCACCCTTACGCAATGGTTTATCGGGTTAATGTTCACAATTGCCCTCGGGATGTTCGGCCTTTCATTTAATCTTCGGAAGGCGGCAACACCAACGGATGGGGAGAAGGCAACGCCGGGAAAGCCAGCTTGAAACGGCGCGGCAGCGCTAGACAGGCCAGCTCCGCAAAGCGGAGCGTGACCGCAAAATATTTGTGATGAAAATTCCTGAAAGCTCTATGGGGAGTTTATGGACTTGAGTTTGTCGGATATGGGATCGCTTTCCGTACCGAGCTTCTGCTCGCCTTGCGCAGCCTCTATTTCTTCGCTACTGTGATGTTGATCGACAAGACTACGAGCCCAGAGCAGGCAGACGCGCGCATTGAGAAGTCCTCTTTTCCCACACCCTGTTTCAAAAGTTGCTACAGCCTCGTTTTCTTTCCCAAGCTGCGTAATAATTACGCCCAAATCAGCGTACGCGTCTGGATCCCAAGGGGCTAGGGTGAGATATGTTTTTGCAGGTTCCTCGCTATCTTGCCAGCTCTTCTGTTCGGAGTACAGCCCTGCCAAGAAAGCATAAGCTGACGGGTCTTCTGTGTTGTCAGGATCCGCTCGGGTCGCCTCTTGGGCCGAATCGATCACTCGGTCCAGATGGCCTCGCTCATCCTCGGCTGCGCTGCGATTTCCTAGAACGAGAGAACGTGCGAGACTTGGCTTGGTGTCTGGCAGCAGTGCGAGCGCTTTATTGAACCATGCAATAGATTCTTCATATCGATGCTCCTTGTAAAAAAGATAGGCCAAATTGTTAGCAATCGCGGGATGGGCACAAGGCGGAACGACTCACGGAATTCTGTCTCAGCGCGTGCGTTGTCAATTTCAGCGTCCGAGAGTTCTTCGCCCAAGAAGCCGTGCACTAACGCGGCGCGATGTCTTTTGGTGCTCCAAGGAAAGAATAATCCAAATCGTTCAATTTTGGTTTGTTTTAGTAAAGCCACCAAACCGTGGATGCTCTCTTTGGCGTCGTCATTCCGTATATAAAGCGCGTAGCTTAAGGGATCGACCTTTTTCAAGATAGCCGCCGCAGCGCCTTTTGCTAATGACGCCGATACAGAGAATTTCTCCTCGCTCGCTCATCTGTCGTTACCTCTATCTGATCGTCCTGGTCTGCGCCGGGCAGGTTCTCGAATGTAATCTTGCAACTGATCTTTGTTTCATCAGTGGGTAACTTTTTGAGGCTGCTAAATAAATCGTCTTCGTTCGCTATGACACCTTGGACGGTGATCGGTCGACGCCCTACCGTCTGACGGATGAGACTGGATAGTGTGACATAGGAGAATCCGACGGTTGGGATCTGAAAATCCGTCTCCAAGTCACTAGACATTCTAAAGGAGGCGTCCGAGTTTCCGTGGATTGATGGCCGCTCACCCTTTCCCATAGGAAGTATCGGGTCCATGTCGATAGACGCCGAAGTGGCCATGATCGAAATCTGCCTTTTGACTTCGTTGGTAACGGCGGTAGCTGGGAGCAGATGGCTTTTGACGGAGTCATCGATTGCGAAGTTCTCAATTGTGACAGCTGGCTTGCTCGCTTCATAGAAGATCCAGACGATGATGCAAGCAGCAATGAATTTCCCTGGACCGATGCTTTTCGCGGTTCGCCGGATCCAACCTCCAATACGGTGAGCCGCTGCCCTGAATTGCGGCGCTTTTTCGTATCGTTTACGAGAGGCTAAAGCTTTTGCACGAATGCCAAAGGTGCGCCGACTTCTAGCTTTATCACCGCGATTATTCTGCACATGAAACCTCCTTTTTTGGCTTTGGCGGATTTGGCAAGGATGATCCTCCGTGGCAAGCCTCTAGCTCACCTGTCCTCTGAAAACAGCAGCTTCTGGACAGGATCCCCAATTCTCCAGCGGTCGAGAAGATAACCGTATCCACTCGGTCCACCATTTGTAAACGAGAATCTCGGTGGCCAATTCACGATGGATTTCTTAACCGGCCATAGGGTCGCGAGTGCCTTGTTCCATTCTCCGGGTTTAGGTTCGAGTCGCGCGGTTGGCCCTGTAGGAGTTTTCGTTAAATGCACGCTTACAACCTGGGCGACGAAATACTCGTTGGTGAGTGTCAGCACAGACCCCTCGACGGGACCGATGGTAGTCTGTCGTCTAAAATCTATTCCTGTAATCGCGCGGTGGATTTCGTTGAGGCGGCCAATCCATATCCTTGTGAGTTGCGGAAGTTGACGGGATTCTCTTAGCGCAACACCCTCAATCTTCTTGTAAAAAATGTCCTTCGTGTTGCGGCCCTTCGTCGAATCGAAAAGGAATGCCATTTTTGTGATCCAAATGGCAAGAGTGTGTTGCTGCTCAGGGTTAAGCGAAACAGCGTTATCGTCGAACATCGGCGTAAGAATTGGCTTGACTTCTTCTTCCAATGCACTCATCCAGCCGTTATTGCATTTTTTGCAGACCGACTTGACGGTCATAGCCGTGTTGTTGAGAACAATCTCCGTTTTGCCGCCCCGCTGCAATCTGAACGCTCCATGCTCTCTTCGTGCAAGTATCCATTGGGGCCAAATGTGCTCCTTGTTGCCAGCGGGTTCGTAACAAAAGATGCAGTTGGCCATCCCCGAATCAAACTATACCTTTTTCCACGGTCGGCCATTCCGGAATTGTAAAAGGTTCTAAATCGATTTCGATCTGCTGGGGCTGCGGATCGGTCCTGGATATGCGATTAAGGGCGATGTTGAAGTATGAGTTTTCGATCTCGATACCGATAAACCTTCGCCCAAGTTCAACACAAGCAACACCAGTGGTGCCACTACCCATAAATGGGTCTAGGACCGTTTCACCTTCATCAGAAAACCATTTAACAGGCCAAGCTTGATGCACCAAAGCTCGGCTGCATGGGTGACCGTTAGGCGGCCTGTCGGATGGTTGGGCTTTTGAGGAAATGCTGGGTATCACGCGCCGGCCGGGCGCAGATTTAACCGGCTTTCCAAAGACATAGGCGCATTCATTTCCGCCAAGGATACGACCAAGATATCCGGGCATCACGTACTGGCACCATGCAACAGGTTGGAACGGCCAGTGGCCAGGGACGTGACGGAGAAAGCGAGGGTCGCTGTCGTTTCTCAAAACGATGACGATCTGCCGAACGGTGAGGGAATGCGCTCGCGGGTGGCCCACTCAAGCCTTGTTTTGGCTTGATTGGGGCAGTTCCACTGGCGGGCATAGCCTCCCAGCTGCCCGTTCGCGCTTTCTTGCGGGCCACTCGGATTCAGTCTCCACGCGGCCTTCAATCCCTATTGCGTAATGGCGAAAACTGCTCCACTCCCAACCTTCAGGGCGCTCACACAACCCGCGCTTCACCGGGTTGCGATGGATATAGCCAAGCTTTTCCGCGAACTGCCGCTGATTCCGAACGTTGAAATCGTAATAGCGCTTTTGCCAGAAGTGTTCCGCCTCGCGATCAAATCGCCCCGAAACACCTTGTTTTAGCGACTTGAGCATATGGGCTAGTATTCCATGCTGTGGTTCTCCGATGAGCAGGTGGACATGCTCCGGCATCACCACATACCCGTAGACGCAGAGACCGAAGCTGTGTCTCACGCGCTCCAGCGCGGTCTCGAATGTCTCCTTGGTTGTCTTTGTCAGGAACAGGGGACGACGGTCGTAACAACAGAAGCTAACGAAACGGGACCCGAACCTCAGCGCCATGACAACTTCCCACGCTCATCGCATGACATGCATAGGTCTGAACCGCAACACTTCGATGTCGAATTCTCCGATCTCAATACCGCGGAAATAGACCTTATATAAGTCTTGAGTCACCATCTCAAAGCCGAAAAATCTCACTGTCAAAGACCCTCTCTTGTGCAACTGATATCGCCACTGTTGTTCACCCTCCGGACCATGAGCCCTTTGGGGTAGACGAACTCTGGCAAAGTCCGAGAAAGGATCGATCCGTCGGGACCTCGAATATCGAGGGAAGCCTCTGCGTTCAATGAGCGCATCGCCCTATTGGCATCAACCGAGGATTGCACCTGGATAGATAGGCGGAGCTAGCTGACGTTCCGGTACTGAAAATTCGGACGAGATCGATTCCTACCGGGTTGTTATTCGAGTAGTAACTGAAAGATAGCGGTGATTCGCCCCAGATCGGCGATCGACGAGAATGCCGGGTACCCTAATCTAGTAGTGGATTCTTTGACAGAATCCGCAACTAGCGCTTTATCGGCCTTGTGATTTCTGCCCCGCCGTAGTGATTGCCGATGCGGCCGCTCTTGATGAAGTCGGCCATCATTTGGAAATAGCCCGGTGCATAGCGCGTGGGGAGGCGTTCGCCTTTCGCGTCGAGCTCGTAGAGCGTCATGCCGTGTTCCGCACCCGGATAGACGGCCAGTATAAAGTTCTTGCCTTCCGCGATCAGGGATTTGATGCGCCTGGATGTTTCCGCGCTTGGCGCATCGAGATCATCGCCGCCCAGAATCCAGAGCTGCGGCGTGGTCGAGACGCGCAGCACCGGCATCGGATCATAATTGAACGGCGTGGCGGCAAAGGGCTTGACCATTTGGATAATCTGCTTCTGGTCGAGCGGCAGGACCATGAAAAGGTAATCGCCGTGAACGTCCTTGTACCAAGGCTCTGATTTATCTTTCTGCCGTAGCGCATCGAATCGCGCGTAGCCGTCCATGCCATGCGTGGCCACCACATGCTCACCGGCGCTCGCGAGCTCCAGCGCTTTTGCCGTATCCGCCGCGGAGTGATGGTGGAAATGCATGTCGAGCGCCACGCTCTCCTGATCTTCGTCGATGACACTGACGGCGAGGCCGTAGGCGATGATCGCGAAATCCACGGGCGCCTTGTTCGCCGCCAGCGGTACAACCCATCCGCCCTGACTGCCACCCCAATAGCCGATGCGTTCCAGCCTCGCGCCTGCAAGACGTCTCGCTTCACTCAAGGCCTTCACCGCATCTGCCGCCAGCAAATTGTAGTCCTGCGTGTAAACACCTCCCGAGCGGCCCGTACCGCGCTTGTCATAGACGAACGCGCCAATACCCTGAGCTGGGAAGATGCGCTGCAGGAACAGGGTATCGATCCCGGAGCTGTGTTCCGAGCCGTGTATCAACACCACCACGGGAACCTTGCCATTGCCCGGCGGCATAATCAATCGGCCAACGAGCTTCACACCACCGCTTTCGAAAGTTGTATCGCTCACAATGAAGGGGATACGCCGGCCACTTTCCTTTCCGAAGGCGATCTTGCCCTGGTCGCAACCGGAAAATGAAACCGTCTTTCCGTCCGGCCGGTCGGTCCAGCCATAAGTGCTGGTCCACATGCCGTTCATCTGCTTGTGCAACTGGCCTGTTTCACCTGTGAGGATGCACCAGCGCAGCGTATCGCGTTCCGACGGCGCGATATCGACCACGGAGCCATCAGCGAGGCGATATGTGCCGACATCGCAACTCATTGTAGGTTCGGCCATCGCCGGGACAGCGAACAAAAGCGAGATTCCGTAGAGTGCAAATGTGAAGCGTGATTTCATACGCGAAATATCCCAAATACGAGTGTGGGCGTGTGCTGGATTCTCGGCCTTGTGTCAAATTTTCTCGAGAGAAGTTGGCCGCCTAGAGATGCTACGACGATGCCGCTATTTCAGTTCCGCGAGCCTATGCATGTCGCGGAAATCACTTTTCCGCCTGCAGCCATTGGACGCCCGAAGCGCTGCCAGCTCTTTAC
>CAWDNI010000038.1:0-22863 GCA_963803615.1 uncultured Acidobacteriaceae bacterium | reverse complement strand
CAAAACTGAGTTCCAGTCCATCCAACCAGGAGGCGAGTTTCTTCGCTGCATCGGGGTCGGACTTTCTTTTAAGGGCTACTCCTTTCCTCAGTTCCCCTAGCGTGAGAACGCTGAGGTAAAGCGCGGAGGATTCGGCGGCAGAGAGGAACGAAATCACCCGCTCATCGGCCTGTTTCCTGCGCGTTTCGGACAACACACTGGTATCCAGCAGATATTGGAGGCGGTAGCTCACAGAGCGATCTTCCTGCCTGTATCGCGGACGCGTTTCACCTCGAAACTGTCTACCTTCGGCCCTCCCAGCAGATACTCTCTCAGGTCCGGCCTATGCGCGGTTAGGGCGCGATAATCCATGATGGAGAGGATGACGGCGCGTTCGGAACCGTGCCGGGTGATAATCTGCGGACCTTTGCTGTTAGCCTCTTCGATCACTTCGCTCAGACGTGTTTTTGCTTCCTGCACTTGCCAGACGGCCATATGCACCTCGTCCCATACCAACTAGAATTATAGTCTTTCTAGTCAGAATGAAAAGCGGCGATTTGCCCTCTCCGCCTCTTGCGTGCAGGATGCTTTCCTATTTCAACCCTTTGACCAGATAGAGCTCGGAAAGCAGCCGGATATATTCATAGGCGTAGGCGCGGCCGTCAGAGCTGAAAAGAACGTGAGACATTTGGCAAATTCCAGTGACGTCCGCGGGATTTATTTCCCTGAAAAACTGCCTTTGTCCGGTCAGGACGTTCAAGCGATAAATTTTTACCGGCGTCTGCTTCCACTGGTACGCGTACAGAAAGCGCGGGTCGGGGGTCCACGAAAAACTCTCTCCCCGCAGCAAACCTGGGATGGGCTGCGGCGAGCCGCCATCTATGGGATACAACTGGGCTCCATCGCCGGTAAGATCGCCGGCAGCAATCGATTTTCCGTCGGGAGAGAGCTGGCAGAAACTAATTCCCTCCGGTGTCACGGGCCGTGGTTTGCCACCATCTATATTCTGAATGAAACAACGGCTCTCGCGCCCAGGCTGGTTGCCGGAGAAGATGATCCGCTTACCGTCAGGCAGCCAATGAACTCCATCGCCGTACTGTTGAATTCCGCCGCGGTCGATTTGCTTGGCTGTGCCTGCCCCTGTAGGCAAGAGCAAGAGGTGGTCATAGGAAACAATCGTAGCCGCCCATTTGCCATCGGGAGAGAAATCGCCGGCCATTCCTTCTCCCAGCGGAACCGGCGGAGACCCCCGCATATCACGCACGGCGACGGTATAGGTCGAACCTCCCTCCTCACCCTGCTCGTCCAACAGCAATCTGTTACCGTCCCGTGAGAGATCCACGGGAAGCGACCAGTCCAGCCAGGAGAGGTCCTGCTCCTTGGTTGTTCCGGGAGCCAAGGCCATTATGCCGGCGCGTTGTTCATCGCGAGTCAGAAGGACCCTGCCGTCTGGCGCGACATCCTGCAGCGTGACCCCGCCGGGCGCACGGAAAATCAGACGCTGATGACCCGAGAGATCCACGGCATAAATACGGCGCTGGATCCCGGACTCGGCAGCCGAGAACCAAACCTCGGTTCCATCCGGCGACCACGCCAGTCCTTCCTCACACTCCCAGCCTGTGGATAGAACCCTCTTGCGTCCGGCCATATCGACTACCGAAACGACGCCCCGGTCGTCGTGGTAGACCGGGTGGTCGAGAAATGCGATTGTGTCACCTTTGGGCGAGATCCGCGGATGGCTGATCCAGCCAGTGGATTCGTATAGAACATGGCCCAAGGGAAATTCGAGGCGCTGTTTGCCTCCCATATCGCGGACAACGGCGAGCGTTTTTCCATCCGGAGCCCAATCGGCCCACTCCACGTTTTCGGCAATCTGGCGTGAGGAACCGCCTGTTAGAGGGGCTTGGCCGAGAGTACCGTGGAAGGCCAGCATAAAAAGAGATCTCGCCGGCTGCAGCACCGCCATTTCGCCTGAGGAAGAGACCGCAAGCAGATCGGTTGCGGATAATCCGAGGCTGCGGGTACCAGAGAACTTCAGGTCGGCTGAGAATATTTCGAGAGGCGCGCCGTCCCACGAGGCAGCATAGATCACATTGCGCCCGTCGGGAGTAAACCTGGCGGAGAACACCGTGCCGTGCCGAACGGTTAGGCGTTCAAAATCCGGCTGCTGCCATCGGCCGGTGTGGTGCCCTAGCAAGAATCCCAATCCGAGGAGGATCCCAGCGGTGGCGATTACAAAAGATACCAGAAAAGCGCGCTTGCGGCGCGAGATGACCGTGGCGGGGGGAGCAGTATCGGTTACTTGCGCCTTAGCCGGATATTCGTCAACCGGCGCGCCCTCCATTCTCGCGATAAAGCGATAGCCACGCCGTGGCACCGTCTCAATAAAGGATGGGTTGTCGGCCGAATCCCCTAAAGCAGTTCGGAGCTTGCCGACCGCGACATTGACTGCGTGATCGAAATCCCCAAAGCTCTCTTCGGGCCAGATACGGGAGCGAAGCTCTTCGCGAGTGACCAGAGCGCCCGGGTGCTCCAACAGAATCTGCAGTACCTTAAAAGGCTGATCCTGGAGCTTGATGCGGCTTCCCGATTTACGAATCTCTCCTGAATGGAGATCGGCCTCGAACACTCCAAAGCGAAGCGTCCCGGCTCCATCGCGTACCTGTGCCTCGCTATTCATGGAGAAGTCTAGCATCCTTAGTTCACCATCTCTTGATGCCACAGGGAACCTGTTTCTTCAACTATTTTTGCCTGGAGACATTGGTCTCCTGCATCTCTCCAACCTATCTCCTGCCTCCATAACCAGCACTGTACATACAAGCTAGCCCCGGTGAATTGAGGTCACTGGCCTTCTGACCGAACCTTGCGGTGAGGTGAGGGCTTATGCGCGGCCATTATCGGGATCTGGCGAGTTTTCTAATAGGTTTGGCAATTTTGGCGTACCCGCCGTCTATCAAGGCCGATCAGGGGACCGGGACGCGCCCTGCTGTTGAAACTACGGTCAGGTTCGATCTCTATCGGGGCTACCTGATTGTGGCCAGAGGTTCAGCCGGCCCATTGAAAGGTCTGAACTTTCTGCTGGATACCGGGGCGAGTCCCTCGGTTCTGGATCGGCGGCTCGCGCGAAAGCTTCATCTGGAGGAGCTGCCCGCCAGCGTCGGAGTTCTGGACGGAAGAGTGCAAGCTGGACGGGCAATCGCGTCGGATCTGGAGTTCGGCCCTAATCGAAGGGAGAATTTCCCTGTCCTGATAGAAGATTTGTCTTTTCTGGAAAGAGCGCTTTCGGTTCGTATCGATGGAGTGATTGGTCTCGACGTGTTGGGTAAAAGCACCTTCGAGATTGACTACCCGGCGCGCGAAATCCGCTTTGGCGCGCCTCGACCGCTGCCCGTGTCGATTCCAATACGAATTAAGGACGGACTGGCGACCGTCGATGCCCAGGTAAACCAGGCTCCGGTACGTCTACTTGTGGATACCGGGGCGTCTTCGCTGATCGTTTTCCAATCGAGAATGCCCGGCACGGTTTTGGGTCTAAAAGTCAGCGCCGTCCAACGGTCGGCTAATCTGAGCGGCGATTTCGAGCGGAAGCAAGTGTGGCTGCGCAGCCTCAGGCTGGGCGATGCGGAGTTCGGACAAGAATCGGCATCCCTGGTCCAGGACCGCCGTGATGCAGGACAGGATTTCGATGGCCTGCTGAGTCCGGCAGCCCTGGGTATCGCCAGAATTGCGGTCGATCCGCAACGGGGGGTGATGGCGTTCAGCCGGTGAATCGCGCCGGTTCCAGCATCTCAGCCTTACTCCTAAGCTCGTGACACAGTAAGATCCCTGAGTACGTGTCCACCGCCTATTCATCGCCGCCATCCTCTTGCCTCAACGGGTCTGTCCTGGTGCTGATCCAGTTCGACGTATGCGAAGAGCTCAGGCTCGATCGTTTGCAGCAGATGGTCAGCGCCCGCACCCTTCAGCAGCCGCGCTTAAAGCCGTTTGCGCCGGCCTATGTTCGATACCAGCGGGCGCCCATAATGGAACCGCTCGAACCTCTTCTGCTGGGAAGCGGCGAGCGGCTCCAGGGAGAGATCAAATATTACGACTATGGCGTCGTCAGTGTCGTCTTCCAACTCCCTTTCTCAGGTGATTGGGACAGCCTGGTGCATTTAGCCAGCCGCTGGGTGTGGGACGTAGACTTCGCCTCCTACGCCGAGCCTATCGTGCGGCAAAAACTGGAGCGGACCGCGGCTGCACTGGTGAAGCCCTACTCCCAGTGGCTCAGCGAGGACTATTTCATCTTCCACGTTCGCGAAGCCGCCGGAGCGCCCACCGCTGCCCAACTTATCGAACAACACGGACTCGAAATCGCTCAAGTGGTTCGCGGCGACAGGCTTTCGCTCTCCGAGGGCGAATGCGCGGAGGTTCTGCATTCGCGAATCTCCTATTATGCTGGCGATCTGGCCGTGCTTGGCTGGAACGCCGCCTTTCTCTACGACAGTACCGCGGGGGCGGAAACCGCGATTCAACTCCTGGAGTATGCCAACTCGCAGCTTCTGGAGTTTCGCCACTACGATGAGTTGCTTACCGGGGTTCTGGACGGTGTCTATGACTCGCTAGGCCAGAAGACCGGAATGCTGGCGCGCTGGCGGCTAGCCCGGTCCGCGACTAATCTCCACACCGTGCTGCTCGAGGTTACGGAGTTGACGGAGCACGCGGACAATGCGATCAAGTTTCTCAGCGATATGTTTGCCGCGAGGCTGTACAAGCTGGCCGCAGCCAAGGTCGGCGTACCGGATTACAAGGATCTGGTAACCCAGAAGCTGAGAACGGCCGAAGAGCTGTATCGCTACATGGTCGATCAGTTCAATCAGAGCCGGGCCTTCTTCCTGGAGGCTACGGTTGTAATCATCCTGTTGATCGAGCTGGTTTATCTGTTTCGCGGGCGGCCCTTCTGAAGTTTACGGCCCATCTCCGCCGCTGCTTCCGTGATCCGCTCATCCTGCTGGCCCTTGCAGCGGGTCTCATCGCATTCGTCGCCCAATCGGGAGAATTGGGATCGGCCGACACACAACACCGGCTGCAATCCGCTCATGCGTTATGGACTGCGGAGCCGCCGGTATTTCCTCAGGAGTTTCCCGAATACGGCGTGCATGGCCGCGGAGGCAAGCTGCAGGGGTGGTATGGCATCGGACAGTCGTTGCTGCTATTACCGGCGGATATAGTCGCGACCTACGTGGAGCGGCTTCCTGTTTTTGCCAATTACAAGGGGAACGATCCCACCGTACGCGCCATCATCGTCAGCTACACCATCAATATTCTGCTCAGCGTCTTGACAGCCCTGGTTTGCTTCCGCTTCCTGCGGCAACTGAACTTTCGAGTGAAGCATGCCGTTATTGGCGTTCTGGCTCTGCTGCTCGCGACAACCCACCTGCATTACACACAGAACATGATGGAGAACAATTACATCTTTCTGCTGACGATGACCGGGTTCTCGTATCAGTATGAGTGGCTGCGTAACGGCAGCCGCCGCGCTCTCCTGATCGGCTCGGGGGCTTTCGGGCTCAATCTGCTCACCCGGCTTACCACGGGGATGGATCTGATAGCCGGAGCCCTTTTCCTGCTGCTTGTCCTGTGGCTTGAAGGGATCCGTGGCCAAGTCCTTTGGGATCGATGCCGTACCTACATCGCGGTTGCTCTTCCGGTTTATGCGGTTTTCGGTTTGCTCGACCGCCTCTATCAGTACTACCGCTTTGGCTCGTTCTTCAACACCTACATGAGAGTGATCGCCAACGAAACCCGGCAGCGAAATCCATCTCTGCCCGCCAGCTATCCTTTCGAGACCCCGTTCCACGTCGGCTTTTTCGGGGCGCTCTTCGCGCCGGAGAAGTCTATTTTTCTCTTCGATCCTCTGCTGATCCTCATGATTCTGCTCGCCGCCGTAGCCTGGAAAAAATTCAGCCCGGTGGTCAAGGCATACCAAATCGCGGGCTGCCTGCTGCTTTTGGCATACATCAGTTTCTACGCCCGATATACCGTTTGGAGCGGCGACTCCGCCTGGGGCGACCGCTATGTCTCGACTACCGCAGAACTGGCGGCGCTGCTCGCCGTTCCGCTGCTCCTGCGTCACCGCATTCAAGTGGGAAAGCTGGTTTGGAGCATAGGAATCGCGTTGCTAGCGGTCAGCACCGTGATCCAGGTTGCGTCGCTCGCCTTCTGGTTATCCCTCGAGCTTTACCAGATGGAGGCGTTCGGTCATCCCACCTTCGTGATTTGGCTGCGCATGAAGAATATCGTTGCCTTTGCGCTGGGAAAGATGAATGCCTGGGGCCTGAACACCCATACGATGACCGAGGACCCATGGGACTACGTCCACATCACCACCTGGAATTTCCTCCCCTTCCTGTTGAAGCGGGTAGGCGAAGCGCCCGGGTGGGTGGTGGATTTGACGCTCGCGGCGTGGGCTGCGGGGCTCGCCGCCTTGGCGGGCGTTCTCTGGCAGCTTCGCAGGGTGCTCACCGGGCCCGGTCACGCCTGGACCAGGGGATCGCGGCCGGCGAGGTAAATTCTTTTCTGCTGCCTCGTCATGTAGGCGCGGATCTTGTAAGACAGAAACAGAAGAGGCGTGGCTTTCGCTGAGTCCTGTGAAGTGCCTTTTTCTTGATGAAAAAGGCCGTCGGCAGTAGCGGCTTGGGTATATTTATCCTGGTTCCATAGTAAATCTGGACGCAGTCCGACATTCCTAGGGTCTGGGGTAAGGCCTTGGACCGTAGCCAGGCGCCGATTGCCCAACCTCGAGGGCGCCAAGGTCGGGAGCTCGACCACTAAATCCGTCGGTTACGTTAGGTATGATGACTCCGCGGTCGACTGCAGCTGAATCGGGTTTGAGGCTGAAATTGAAATCCTCAGCTCTGTAGAGCTTCTGAACCGTCCGGGGGTCCCGTGCTTCCAGCCTGGGAACGTTCACGAAGATGTCATAATCTACAGCGATGCTGTGCTGGTCTTGGTGAGTGGCCGCGGAATATTCCGCGAGTGTTGCGAACCGCCTTATTACTAATGAACCGTCAGCGCGATGACCGGCCGCGGCAGCCGGACCGGCAACGTGGCCAGCTCCGCTTGTCCCTCCACTCTCTTCACCACTACGGGCGCCTCCACTGAGAAGACTGGTATAGTCGGCTACGTTGTTCCACGGCGGAGACGTCCATTGAAACGAGAAGGGAGCCTTCGGGTTGACTCGAAAACCATTGTAATCCGATGAGCTGTAATTCGTGTATGTAGTTTCCCTGAAGATAGCCGGGTTCGAGCCTTCTCCCAGAATCAGGTTATTGAGCCAATGATTATTCGATGAGCTAGCAACGTTAACTTCAGTCAAGATCGTATTGTTGTAAAAGAGAACACCGGCGGCGCCGCTCGTCATCCTTGTTGCTCCGTCCGGAGCATGGTAGATAACGTTACGAATCCAATAGATTGGCCCCCCAACTCCGGGCTGATTACACATTGGCTCGTTTGCCGAGTTGAGCATCATATTTCGCATCACCCGAATATTATGCATGCTTCCATCGACCTCAAAAGCATTGTCATGAAAGTTAGTCATGTAGTTGTTGTAGTAATCGACTGCCACGGATCGTTTTTCCCAGTATTCTCTTGGCGGGTATTGGGGTCCGTCGATGGCACTTGAACCATCAGGATTACCATACGTCTCGGTATCGATGCCGTCGTGGAAATTGGCAACGTAGTTATATGCAATCACATGGCCGGGGCCATACACCTTGACTGCAACATACGACGCCATTGTGGGCGGGAATCTCTGATTGTCGACTCCATTGAATTGGGCCCAAAAGCGGCCACTCCACGCGATCAGGTGATCAGGGTTGTCGCGGCCTATGAAGGTGTTATCTGCGATATAAAAATCGCTGGAGCCGGAGTAGTTTGAAAAAATGCCGATGTCCACGTTCTCAAAACGGCAGTTCTTTACTGTCAGTCCCTTCGCTCCCTGCTGAAACTGCGTCCCCGCCCAAATTGCGATATCCGTATTCCGAAAGGTAATGCCCTCAATATAGTTATAATTCCCCGTCTTGACATTAAATAAATTGAAATTGCCGCCGCCATCCAGGATAACCTGCCCGTCGCCGGCCCCCTTGATTACGATAGGTTTATCAGGAGTGCCGCTGGCTGTCAGGTAATAGGTGCCCTCGACTGGACTGGTGGTATTGTTCAGCCGATCGGGCCCATAATATTCAGGATGGTAACGGTAGAGCCCGGCATGTACCAGAATGATATCGCCCGGCCTGACTCGGGGCCTGGCGGTTGTGGTCGTATCTCCACCTCCGCAATACGTCTTATAAGCGCACATTATTCCTTCAAAAGAAGGTTCAAGCCTGACGCCCTTATAGCTCGATGGATAAACGTGGAAGATCCGCCCGCCAGCGTAAGGTCTGGGTTCTGCCCGAGTGTGTACCGCCACGGTTTTAGTCACCGTCCTTGCCGTCTTCCCAGCAATGCCGTCCGGATCGGTCATTACAAACCGGGCTTCATACGCAGTATCAGGCTCCAAGTCAAGGATGCTACCCGCAAACATATTGGGAGAGACAACATCCCAGGAATCCTTCTGGTAGATCCTTTCGCCTTGCAAACGCAGCAGTGGCATCCCTTCTTTCCACAGGGTCTCGCCATGTTTTCGGTATGACACCTGCACCTGCGCGTTCCGATTGGCGTCTCCGTCAATGATCCACTCGAAGCCAAGGTTGATCAGAGTAGGATGATCGATTACAAACTCACCAGGCTTGACCTTGTTGTGATCCGTTGTGGCGGCGAAATTGTTCCCGGTAGCCGCTAGGGTCTGAATAGCAATTGACCCGAAAACAAGTGCCTGCCACATTCTTGTCTTCCCCGTTCTCATGATTTTCATAGCATCCTTTCCAGAAACAGTTCCTCTGTTCGCTGCGGAGCCAAGGGTTGCCCGACAAAAGGAGCTACAACTTTACTCGAAGATCGAAGCACCAGTATGACATCGTTTTATCGTGCGAAACCCTCGGGAGGTAATGCATGCTCACCAGATTCTGATGAAGCGCCACCACCCGAATCCGACGGTGCTCCAGATGATTATGTTAGTGATCGAAGCGACGAGGCCAATTCTCCACCATAGCTTTAGCGAAACGTAGTTTCTGGCAAAAAACATTGGCGCGGGAGTGGTGCCGTAGTGAGTCAATCCTGCCGAGAGATTGGCGAAACAAGCAAACGAAAACACTACGAGTCCGAGCGGGGCGTGGCGTTGTAATAGGAGAGCCACGAAAGCACTATACATAGCTAAGAGGTGGGTAGTGATGCTAGCGAACGCATAGTGAGAGTAAAAATAGATCAGCAGGGTTATGGCAAGTATTGCAATCCACCCTGCTCCACCGACGAACGAGCCTACCCATCGAGCAAAAAGTTGTGGGAGCCCGACTTCGTTCAATGCTCTCCCAAAGAACAGCAGCCCTCCGTACCATATAAAAATATCCCAAGCGGGTTTCTCCCCTTTGATGTCCTCCCAATTCAAAATCCCGGTAAACAAGAGAACAAGGATTCCCAGAAGCGCTGTGACGGTGATGTTGATTTTATTCCAACTCGCTGTCGCCCAAAGCAGGCATATAGCGGCAAAAAGTGCAGTCAGTATTTTCTCTTGCCTAGCCAGGGGCCCCATCGCTCGAAGATGCTTGTCGGCAAAAAGCGCAGCTTCGGGGGTGCTGAGTATTTCGGGGGGATTCAGATGCCAAACGATCAGCGGCATCACCGCCAGGGAGATTAGTCCTGGAACTATGCCGGCTGCTGCCCAGCGGGCCCAAGACATTTGATACCCGAAACTACCTGCCATCTGAGCCGCCAAAAGGTTACTTACTTGACCGGTCAAAAACATTGCGGGCGTAATACAAATGCATTGGTAGACCGCACTCAAAAGGAAAGAGCCAATCCGAGATGCGGTTGGCCCCGGGTAAGACTCGTATAGCTCTGAAATTGAGGATGCAATGGGAAGTATAATGCCGCCGGATCGCGCACTATTTGCGGGAATAACCGTTGCAAGAACCATGTCGGTCAGAGACAGCGAATAGCACAGCGTAACAGGACTCTTGCCAAATCTTCTTACGAAAGAAAGAGCTATACGCCGCGCCAGCCCGGTTTTCATGAGGGCAAGGGCTATGAAATTAGCCGTCAGCACGAGCCAAACAACCGGATCGGAGTATCCGCTGAGCGCCTGCGATATTGTCATACCGCCGAATAAGGCCGCAATTGTGACACCCAGAAGAACCAGCGCTCCGCCAGGAATCGGTTCAATCATAAAGCCCACTATGGTAACTATAAAAATGGCGAATAAGCGCCATGCGGATGGCTTAATCGATTGCGGGTGGGGTATGGCAAAGGCAATAACCAGAAATACAAGAACCAGCACCGCCATTCGAGGAAACGAGATGCGCATGGCGCCTGCCGGCACGGGCTGCTGCTGCATCGGTTGAGAGTACAACATTTCTGATATCCGGGCGAGAGTTTCTGGCATGCCTGACAAGAAATTTGCCGTGAAGCCATCTATAACCAGGCGGGTGGTGTGCTTCACATTCTCGGCGATGCTGGGGTGAACGATGAAGTCGTTTCTGTGGACTCTTATCGATCCTCCGCTAGCGCACGTTCTGCTAATGGGTGGAAAACTATTACTAATTGGACAGCGACCCTCAATATAACTAAAGTTGGAAAGCTCGTGCGGTCGGCTTTGAGCAACGGCTCGTGACGACGGCGTGCGTCGGTGATTCAGCCGGCCAGCCGCTATAGCCGTTATGGATTCGGCGAAGCGATAGCAACGGATGGTTAAACCAAGGTACGCAACTGTGAAGCCACTCCGGCAAGGCAGGAATATTCTTAGGGAGACAGTCGAATGGACTTGGCAATAAAAGGCAGAACAGCACTGGTGCTCTCTGCGGGAGGAGGCCTCGGCCGGGCGATCTCGCTCTCACTGGCGAGTGAAGGAGCTGCGGTAGCGGTAGCTGATATCAATGAGGCGGCGGTTACTGAGACGCGCAATCAGATCGAAGCATCCGGCGCGTGTGCCGCGAGTGGAGTTGTCGACTTGATGGATACGGAGGGGCTGGCCGCGTTCGTCTCCCGAGTCGGTAAGGAACTGGGAGGGGTTGACATTCTTATTAACATCTCGGGAGGTCCGCCTCCAACGACGGCCGCCAATGTCTCTCCACAAGACTGGGATAAGCAATTTAAGGCAATGGTCATGTCGATGATACACGTCACCGATCTGGTCCTCCCGGGCATGCGCGCTAGGAAGTGGGGGCGCATTATTACCAGCACATCCTCCGGCGTTCTCGCGCCGATACCAAATCTCGGTATCTCGAACACGCTCCGTTCTGCCTTGGTAGGTTGGTCCAAGACACTGGCAAGCGAGGTGGCTGCTGACGGGATCACAGTAAACGTTGTGATACCTGGTCGAATCGCGACCGGTCGCATTCGCCAACTCGATGAGGCGCGCGCTGTACGAGAAGGTAAGACTGTTGAGGAAGTAGTGAAGCTCAGCACGACATCGATTCCTATTCGTCGTTACGGGCAGCCCGAGGAGTTCGCAAATGCGGTTGCATTTCTCGCAAGCAACCGGGCGTCTTACATTACCGGAACCATGCTTCGAATCGATGGAGGCATGATCCAGAGCGTCTAGGGCGCTACCAACCCCTTGGTGAGAATCGCCGGGAATAGTCGCTCAAGTTTACCCTTCCCAAGTTTTCATGCATCGCGTATTATTCCCCGTGTTTACGCCAGGCGGAGGAAACTCGTCATGGATATTCTTCAATTGGAACACTTTCTCGCGGTTGTTGACGAGCGATCATTCACGCGTGCAGCAGAGCGCTTGTACCGTACCCAGTCCGCGCTTAGCCAAAGTGTCAAAAAGCTTGAAGAGGAACTGGGAGCTCCGCTCTTCGCACGCGACGTGCACGAGGTATCGCTAACGGAAGCCGGTAAGTTGCTTGTCGATTACGGGCGACGCATGATCAGCCTTCGTGATGAGGCCACGTACAAATTGGGGCGCCTGAAGTCGCTCGAGAGCGGCTCGTTGTCGATTGCCGCACATGAATCTGCTGCCGTGTACTTATTGCCGGGTCCGATACGCGCTTATCTGCAACAATACCCGGATGTGAAAGTGGGAATTTACCGCAATCGCCTCGAGGAAATTCCCAGCCGTGTTATGGACCGCGGGGTAGAGGTTGGTTTTGTTAAAGAGGAGCCGGTCTTTCGCGAACTTCAGTGGGTGGACGTGCATTCAGACGAGATGGTGCTTATCGCTTCACCGAATCATCCTCTGGGTTCGCACCCAGGAGTATCGATCCGCGATCTGGACGGTATGCCGTTTGTCGTACACCACCTGTGCAGTTCGACTGACGATATAATCGCCCGACTGTTCGAGCGGTATAAGAGCCGGCTGCACGTCGTGGCGGAGCTGTGGAGCTTCGAAAACATCAAGAGCTTTGTTCAAGAGGATGTAGGGTTGGCTATTGTGCCCCGAATCACTGTGATGCAGGAACTTCGCGACGGAGTCCTCACGGAGATTCCCGTGGACGAGATCAAGATTCCGAGACGTACCGTTATGATCTTCCGGCGCAACTATCTTTCCGATTCGGCCATGGAACTGGTCAAGCTTGTTAAAGGGCTTAGTTCCTCTCGCTCAGGCCGCGAAGATCCGGGAGTGGTACAGGCAAAATTAGTACCCGTCTGATGGATCAGACCTTTATCCGTTCGGACTTGAATAGTTGTCCTCTCGCCCACCAGCTCGGGCTTAGGTAACTCAGGGACCCACTCACGTGGTCTTCTAGAGCGTATTGAGCCGCCTTCGGCATCACAAAAGGCCACAAAACATTCATGCAAGCCTCGTAGACGCGCCAAAACTACTCGCCAACCTCATCACCTGCCGGCTAGCGATCCTCGATGCCAGGCAGTGTTCTATGACACGCCTGAGGATTACCGGATAGCCGGCTCCAGCTAAGCCTGGCCACTCCCTTTGAGCGGGTACCACGCTAATGGATGGAAAACAATTACTAATTGGACAGCAAACTTTACGATAACTAGACTTGGCGGCATCGTATTTTGGCCCTGGCTGAACTGTCATCCCAAGCCACACTCGGGATAGCAATGCTAACGATGGTTCCTGGAAACCGCAAGAGGGCGTTGACCGAGGAGAGTATGGAGGGCTTCTATGAGCCGTTTGATCTTTCATAGCGTGGCCATTTATGGCGTAGCAGTATTGGTCTTTGCCGGCGCGATCGGGCGACCCTTGCACGCGCAGGAGACCGAGCAGAACGGAACTATCTTCGGAACCATATCAGATCCAACTGGAGCTGCAATACCGGGCACAGTCGTTGAAGTGACCAGTCCTGCACTGCAAGGAGCACGGACCGCCACAGCCGACGGGGCGGGCGCATATCGAATCTCCGACCTTCCGGCCGGCGTATATCGGATTTCCTATTCGAAAAACGGCTTCGCAACCGAGGTTCGTAGCGACTTTGCTCTCACAGCCGGATTCTCCGCCCGTGTCGATGTTGCTCTGAAAGCCGGATCGGTGCAACAAACGGTTGAAGTAACGGGTCAAGCGCCCGTGATTGACGTCTCGACAACGGTGACCAGCAGCACCCTAACGCGGACCACACTTGATGAGGTCCCCACCACCCGCAGCATATTCCAGGCCGTGTACATGGCTCCCGGGGTTCGCCCTTCGGCCACGCCCGACATCGGAGGCAATCAATTGGGACAGCAGCAGTCCCTGGGGGCCTACGGCTATGCGGGGAATACAATTCCGCTTATCGACGGAATCAATGTACTGCAATCGAATTCTCTCGCCAGTACAGATTCTCCGGGAGATTTCGTCGACTACGATGCGCTAGAGGAACTGAAAGTGATTTCGACAAGCGCTGATGCTGACATCGGGCCGCCTGGGGCAGCCCTGGTGACGGTCATGAAATCAGGGGGCAATGAGTTTCATGGTGATGCCCGGGGTATGAAGGAGTGGAATGGCTTCCAGGCAACGAACCTCCCTCCAACCTTTCCTGGTGGCAAAACGGCTAACCAGCTTCAGGACTTCTATGACATCTTTGGCGATGTAGGCGGCAGAATCATTCGCGATAAATTGTGGTTCTACGGCGGCTTACACTTCCAGCGGAGGAGCACGGCAATTATTGGCTACGTGGGGCAGAATGGCGGTCAGGGATTCGATCCCCTGTCGCAGGACAACCAGGAAGCGAAGATGACCTACCAAGTCACACAGACTATTAAACTGATTGGTTCCGGATCAGACGGTACAAAATACGAAAATCAGCGTAATGGAAGCAACCTGGTTCCGTTTTACTCTACGTTCAGACAATATGATAACTACTACACCGTCAAAGGCGAAGCGGTATGGACACCCAATCCTAAGCTGATAGTCGATGTTCTAGGTGGAGACTATTGGCAGCCGTATGGTTATCCTAATCAAGTAGGAGTGGGAGTACCCGGCAACCCGTGGACCTTCAGTGCTACAACCCAGCAAATCACGGGCGCCAATATCAATGTCAGTTCGAGTGACAAAGGGGAGCACAAACGCGCCCAGACTACCGGGAGTGTCGGATATTTTCCTGGAAAGCACTCGTTTCAGTTCGGCTACATGGCGTTCATTCCCCAGGCGGATACAAAGACGTTTGTCACTCATCCAGCCGGAAACTATGAACTCCAATTTTCGACCATCAATGGGGTAGTCACACCTCTCCAGATAGTTACGTATAATTTCCCGCTCTATGCTGCCGGCAAGGAGACCGCTGTCGGCATCTACGCGAAGGATACCTGGCGCGTCTCGACTCGTCTGACGCTTAATCCTGGTGTGAGATTTGACCGATACCGTGGATATCACAACGAAGAATCGGAGGGGGGCGGCCCTTTCTATGCCCCCGCTCATTATGCAGCTCAAACCGATTATGTGTGGAACAGGCTGGTTCCACGTATCGGGGCAGCATACGACCTGGCAGGAAACGGCAAGACTGTCATCAGGGGATCCTACGGAATTTACAATCTCGACGAATTAGGGCAATTCGATATCGACAACTACAACCCGGCCGCGATCACGGCAAACACTTATAAGTGGACTGGACCGTGCCAGGTAACAGCACACACCAACTGCGATGTCACGGAAGCCACTTTGGCTAATCTTGGAACAGGCACGACGACATATATCAGCACTACCGGTGGCGCCGGTGGAATCGTAAACCACGATCTAAAGATGCCATTCATGCAGACAGCATCGGCAACTTTCGAACGTGAAATTCGCCCTAATCTGGCGCTACGGGTCCTATATGTATACAACAGGGAAGACGACATGTTCGATCAGACATTCCCCAACCGGCCTATTAGTTCTTACAACGTTCCCTACAACACTAAATATCCGCTGCAAGATCCAATCAACGGCGGGAAACCCATTACTATCCTGACCTATCCTGCTTCGCTCGTCTGCCCGAAGTCAACACCGTTTTGCCCATTCAATCAGAACAAGCTGGTGAATCGTAACGGAAAACCCGATTACTTCCATACGATCGAGATCACGATGACTAAACGCCAGTCGGATAAATGGAGTGCATTGGCGACATTCGACCTGACCAAAGACCATAAGTCTCTTTTTACTACACCCATATTCGCGTCCTACCAATCGGCTGCCACTCCGGTAGCTCCATATCAAGCAGCGTTTCCCTTGGACCAGACATGGGACTGGGCGCTTAAGTCCTACTTCACCTATAATCTACCGCTTAAGATACAGCTTGGATTAAATTACCAGTACCTGGCTGGGGCTCCAAATTATCGGACCGATCAGTTCACAGGAGTTCCTCAACTGGGTACAGTCACTATTCCAGTGGAAAGCTGGGGTTCGCAACGTAATCCCGCCCTCAGCCTGTTGAACATCCGCGCCGCGAGGATTATCGCGATAGGTGAGAAAAGATCCCTTATAGCAACTCTGGAGTTATTCAATGCTCTGAATTCGAGTCCGGGAACAACGATAAACTACCTCTCGGGAAGCGGTACTTCAGCGTTTGGGACTGTGAGCGCCGTTCTACCGCCGACCATTGGCCGTCTGGGTCTACAATTTAAGTTCTAAGGGCAATGCATCTATGATATCGCCGCTGGCAATGTAGATGGGAGTCAATTGTCGCGCGGCATATTAGAGACTGCTCGGGGCCGTAGCTCATGACGTGGACGAGAGGCCGGTAGTTCAACCAGGTAATCCGCAAAAGGGGTCAGGGATGGATCGGCGAAAACTGTTAAAGATGGCGACGTCAGTAGCTGTAGGAACTGCCGGCGTGCTCAGCCAAAAGAGAGAAGCGCTCGCCCAAACATATGCGAAGGCCACACGGGGCCTGCCGCCGTTAAAGATCACAAGCGTCAAAACGATCAAGACCTGTCCGGCGGGCGGCAATTACGTCGTGGTCAAAGTAGAGACGAGTGAGCCAGGACTATACGGGGTGGGATGCGCGACGCTTACGACGAGGGGTGATGCAGTCGTTACCGCCCTAAATGAATTCTTGGCGCCGTTTGCCACGGGACGTGATCCTGCAAACATCGAGGATATGTGGCAGACAGCATATGTCAGCTCTTACTGGCGCAATGGCCCGGTTTTAAACGGGGCATTGGCTGGCCTGGATGAGGCCTTGTGGGATATCAAGGGCAAGAGGGCTAATATGCCCATCTATGAATTGCTTGGAGGCAAGAGCCGCTTTGCCCTAACCACGTACTGTCATGCCGACGGTAAAACTGTTGAGCAGGTGTCTGAGAACGTTCAGAAATACGTTGACGCAGGCTGGAAGCATGTGCGCATACAGCTGGGAGGTTACGGTTCGCCGGGTCTATCGCAAGGCGCAGATTTCAAGGCGGGTGGCTTCGGACAGCCAACGGACGGGCTGCAGAATTCTGAACCTTATGTAAAGGGTACGGTCAAGCTTTTCGAATACATTCGAAAGCAGCACGGTGACGATCTGGAATTGATTCACGATATGCACGAGCGTATCGAGCCAATTGAGGCTGTCAACTTAGTAAAAGCATTAGAGCAATTTCGGCTATTTTATGTCGAAGACTCACTCTCACCGGAACAGATCGCCTATTTCAGGATAATCAGGGAGCAGTGCGCGACACCCATCGCAATGGGTGAACTGTTTAGCAATCCGCTGGAGTGGACCGGCCTGATATCCGACAGGCTTATTGATTTTATCAGGATCGGGTTTAATCACGTCGGCGGCATAACACCGGGACTAAAGATCGCTCGTTTGTCAGAAGCGTTCGGCGTCAGGACTGCTTGGCACGGACCGGGAAACATCGATCCAATTGGCCACGCCGCTCAAGGACACGTGGACCTTACGATACCTAACTTTGGTATTCAGGAGGACGCTGATCTTGGTTGGCCGCAAGTGGTCCAGGAAGTCTTTCCAGGGGCGGCGACAATGAAGAAGGGATATATGTACATAAACGAGGCGCCTGGAATCGGCGTAGACATCGATGAAAAACTGGCGGCGAAATATCCTTTCCCACCTTGGCCTAAGGGCACAGGGTTCAGGTTCCCCATTAGAAAGACGGATGGTACACAGATAAGGCCGTAGTCTAGCTTATAGCTCACTCGAGGGTCGGGTTTGCTAAGCGAGGATGTCGCTTCGGTGATTGCCGAGCTGGTTCTTCGAACGAGCTCAATGGACGCCGTATTCTCGATCCCTAATACATGTTCCTCCGAGTGCGTAGTGAATAAATCATTCTTAGCAATTCCTAGCGGTGCTGTTCGCAGCCGAGTTGGAGGCAGAAGATGACCGATACCCGACGTACGTTTCTAACGAAAGTGGCGGCTGGCGCGCTGGGCGCGGGGGTTCCGGTTGGTTCGGGATCGAGTGCCGTAAGTGCATGGACGGGGTGGCAAACAAACTCAGTTGTCAATCAGGCGCGGCCGGGCGACAACGATTCTCTCAGGATTGCCAAGGTTGAGCCGGTGATCATGCGAGTCCATCAGGACAAGCAAGGAAAACAGTCGGGCACGGCCTATATGTTTTGCCGGGTGGAAACCACGGAGGGGATTGTCGGTTGGGGCGAAGGAACGAATTTCCCAAAAGAGGCAACTATCGCGACTGAAATCGAAATGGTAAAGCCATGGGTAATCGGACAGAGCGCATTTGACATTGAGAGGATCTGGGCGACGATATTCAGAGCCCGCAACGCTCAGCATGGAAGCGCGGTCCAATCGACGATCTCCGCTATCGATATGGCCCTCTGGGATATCGTAGGACAGAAGTTGAATCTGCCTGTCTATAAGTTGCTAGGCGGGAAGATCAATGATGAGATCAAAATCTATACCAGCTACCGATGGGGAAACATCCCTCGCACGGCAGATGCTTACCAACAGCGCACTAAGGAACTGGTGGCAGAAGGAGCGTTGGCGGGGAAGTTCGATCCTTTTTTCGACGAGCCGGATTTCGCGGCTTACAGCAATGCCACAGCCGCACGGTATGACAGCCATATTTTTAGCCGGCAAGCGAAGCTACACACGATCAATAATGTCGCTGAAATGATTCGAGGCATTCGCGAGGGCGGTCCGGATTTTGAGATCTGTATCGAGGCTCACGCTAAGTTTAACGTCAATTCTGCAGTGCGCATCATTAAAGCTGTTGAGCCTTACAACCCGTTATGGTTGGAAGAGCCAGTGCCTCCAGGCAATGTCGATGCCATGATCCAGGTGCAGCGCATGTCGAGTGTTCCAATCGCCGCGGGTGAGCGGTTAAAATCGCGCCTGGAAGTGCGGGAATATATCGAGCGGGACGCGATCCGGATCCTGCAGCCCGACGCTGCTAGGATCGGCGGCATAACCGAATTTCGCAAAGTGGCGGCGATGGCTGAGACTCACTGGATTCCCGTGGCGCCCCACAATCCAAACGGCCCGGTGTGCCTGGCTGCACACCTGCATCTAGCGACCTCTATGTCCAATTTCATGATTTTGGAAGAAGGCAACACTGACCCGGTTTTAAACAAAGAACTCTTTGCAGGCGGGTGGCAGGATAGCCGCGCCTATTTTTTACCGCCCGAGACGCCTGGGTTAGGGCTCAAGTTTTCCACTGATTTTGTCAGGGAGCATGCAATGGACCTCAGTACCGCTGAAAGGGCAGGATAGAACGACGGGAAGGAGATTCCTTTCTAATGCTGCCGAGAGGCTCATCCGTGTCGAATCCTTCGGGTTCATAAGGGTGAGTCTAGTCCCCGGAACTCAACGCCATGCGCGAGACTTGCGTTGCAAGAAGTTGTGCCGAGCGGCCACGCTTCGAGAGCTTGAATACACGGCCAGTTCCGCTCCATGTCCGAATCACGAACGCATAGGAAAAGGTTATTAGGAGAGTAGGAATTTGCGCAGTGATCTTGTTTGGTCATTCTAGTCAGGAAAAGGCTTGTGAACGTTTACGCGCAGGTGGATCAAGGGGAAACAAAGAAGCTGTCACAGTGACGGGAATTCGTGGAGCAAGCTCGAGTAATCAAGTCGCGAGTTCACGGGAGAAGGCGTCGAAAATGGAAAACTGGAGGCAATACGCGGTGGAATTTCGTAAGCCAACGCTCGCGTTTGGGGCTTTGCTAGCGTTCTCGCCGATTTTCACTCCATCTGCTTGGGCGCAGGCGGCGTCTGTGCCGGAAGCTCTTATCGTCGAAGCACCCACCTTACGTGCAATCGGGGTGGAGTGGAAGATTTCGGGAGATGACAACGTTAATGCCGTGGCGGAGGCTTTTTATAGGCGCAAAGGCGAGCAGGAGTGGCATAAGGCACTCCCGCTTTTGCGGCTACACCACGAAGTGGTGAACAGCTTCACAGCTCCATTCCAAACCTCAGAGCCCACGCCCGAGAACCCCAGGGGAAGCCGGGAGAGTCCCTGGCATTACGACAGTGGAAACATGTTTGCCGGAAGCATTTTGGACTTGGAGCCGGGAACAGAGTACGAGTGCCGGTTCGTTCTTTCCGATCCTGACGGCGTCAACGGAGAGAAAGAGAAGACCATCACCGTGCAAACCCGCAAGGAGCCGGAACCGGCGCCGGGCGGTCATATCTATCACGTGTATCCCATTGAATGGAAGGGGCCGAAACAGCAGCCGGCTTTTACGGGATTAATGAGGGCCTACAACATGGGGGCGTCGGCATCTGACCACGAGCACGCGTTCCCGCCGCGAGTCCAACCGGGTGATACGATTCTGGTCCATGCCGGTATCTACGAAAGCGATCGTTTCCATTACCTCGCGGGAATGCCACATCCTGGCTATAATGCCCTAGCCTCGGTAACTGATGGTACCTACTACCTGGACCAAAGCGGCACTCCCGACAAACCGATTGTGATCAAAGCAGCTGGTGACGGGGAAGTGATTTTCGACGGCGCGGGTAATGGAAATTTATTCAATCTCTTAGCGGCCAACTACAACTATTTCGAAGGGATTACGATTCGAAACACAACGGTTGCGTTCTTGCTCGGCTGGAAGGGTATTGCCGGTTCGAGTGGTTTTACGTTGAAACATTGCCGAATCTATGACGTAGCCAGAGCGGTACAGGAAGAATGGTCGGGTTCAAGAGATATCTATATAGCAGACAATATCATCATTGGTAGGCACGATCCGAGCAAGATGATGGGCTGGACCGGCAAGACATGGTCGAGCCTTCCGGGATACCCGGAGCTGCTGTTATCGGAATACGCGATCAAAGTATACGGTCAAGGTCACGTCGTGGCGCACAATTACGTCGCTAACTGGCACGATGGGATCGACGTCTCAACTTACGGAGAGCCCGACGGGACGCCGGGGATAGGCAGCATTGAGGTCACAGGGCCTACGGAGAAACCCCAATTGGAGGCTGCGTCGATCGATTTCTACGGTAACGACATTTATAACATGGGAGACAATTGTGTTGAAACTGATGGGGGTTCCCACAATGTCCGCGTGTACGAAAACCGGTGCTTCAATATGGCTGAACAAGCTTTGAGCGCTCAGCCGGAGTTTGGCGGTCCCGTGTATTTCTACAAGAATCTTGTGTACAACGTAGTGGAGGGAGGCCCTCTGAAGTTCTCCGAGACGCCGGCAGGCGTTCTGGTTTATCAGAACACATTTGTCGCCGGCGATACGCTTCCGGGGGGACCCGTATCGAATGCGCACCTGCTCAACAATTTGTTCTTAGGGCGGGGTTCGGATGATTCCGTATTCTCTATACATACAACGACGAACTATTCGACATCGGACTACAACGGATTCACATCGAACAAAGGTGCTCATAACTTCGCATGGAACTCACCTCCCTTCGGTATACCCGCCGACTACAATTACGAACATAAACTGACCGCCCGCAACTTTAAGACACTCAAGCAGTACAGCGATGCAACTGGGCAGGACAAACACAGTGTTATGGTCGACTACGATGTGTTCGTCAACGTTCCGATGGCAGATATATCGGATCCCCAGCACCTGTATAATCCTGAGGATATGGACTTCCGACTGAGGCCGAACTCTGCAGCCATAGACGCAGGAATTGTGCTTCCGACCATCAACGATGGATTTACAGGCCGAGCTCCGGATCTTGGCGCTTACGAACTGGGTAAGCCGATGCCCGTGTATGGACCGCGATCCTTGCCTCCCGGGGTGGCGGACAAGATAGGCTTCCGATCCTGGAATGGTCCTCCGCGGAACGATCTGCACCTTATTCCGTAGCTGACACAGCCCGAAGAAGGCAACCGCGGCACGACAATCAAGTCCTGCCATGAGCCTGCACGCCGTTGAGCTCAACTTGACATGCTGGACGGTGTTGCCAAGGGGCGAAGAAGGCAAGATTGCACTGACCAAAGCGTTTTAGAGCCAAATGCTGGAGACGCAAACTACCATGGTGCCTCAATGACACTTGACCGTGAAGCCATTGACATTCTGTCGTCTATATCGACAGGAACGATCACGACAATCCTTCTCAAGCATGGTCTGCGCAATGTATGGATGCGTGGTCCGCGGCCGTTGCGGCAGGGCTTGCCGCGTCTGGCCGGTCCTGCGTTCACATTGCGCTTTATTCCCGCCCGAGAAGACCTGGCCACTCCGGCGTCCTGGGCGTCGCCCCGATCAACACGCGCTGCCATAGAAGCCATGCCTGAAGGCTGCATCGTAGTGGTCGACGCAATGGGTGTTACATATGCCGGCATCTTTGGAGACATTCTTTGTGCACGAATGAAGAAGCGCAACGTGAAGGCTCTCGTAACTGACGGGGTGATACGAGATGTGTCCGGCGTGCTTGCCACGAATTTACCGGTTTGGTGTCAAGGCCAGGCCGCTCCGCCATCGGTATCAGGCCTTACTTTTGTCAATTGGCAAGAGCCGGTTGCTTGTGGGGGCGTGGCCGTTTATCCGGATGACGTGGTGGTGGTCGATGACGATGGCGCGACACTGATTCCGGCTGCTCTTATCGGCGAGGTCTTAGCAGCCGCGCCACAGCAGGAAGATATGGAAGGCTGGATCATGCGGGAGGTGGAAAGGGGCGTTCCGCTGCCGGGATTATACCCGCCGAATGACGAGACCAAGGCGCGATATGAAGCCCAAAAGCGTCACTAGGGTTTGAAGCATGACTCTATAAGAAGGAGAGTTCGACACGCCACATCATGCGAAAGCGGTTAAATGATTTGAAATCCTTCCATTCAAGAAGCTAGCCATCTCCGCGCCACCCCCTCAAGATGGTGTGTCTGCCATTTCACCACTTCCGCAATTTTGTCACGCTTGCTTTTTCTTGTTTCTTGCCCGAATCTTTCAGCGTTCCTCTTACGGCAGGGAAGCTTCCGGACCGCAGGCCGCCCGAGGGTGGACGTAACGGGTGGTCCTCTCGACGAGTGCAAGAGA
>CAWDNI010000037.1:0-83051 GCA_963803615.1 uncultured Acidobacteriaceae bacterium | reverse complement strand
ATCTACGTTACAATCAAAGATTTAAGGAGACCGGTTCGAGCTCATAAAGCTCAAAACGAGGGCACTAAAAGGGCACATTAAGAAGATATGGTCCTTTCCGGGAGATCGCAAGCACAAAGAAAAGCCCACTAGTAACCGTGGGCTTTGATGCGTTTTGGAAGGTCTTTCAGCTTGCCTTTTCGACGATGAACAGACCGCTCATGTGCTGCTGCGCTGAACGTTTCTCCTCGTCGTCAGACTGCGTGTAGAGGTCCAACGTGGCCCGGCTGTCAGCATGCCGCATCAGCTCCTGGACAACTTTGATTCCTTCACCCTTCTTGACCAGGAGGCTGGCCAGTGAATGCCTGAAGGTGTGCCATGTCACGCGCTTCGAGATGCCGGCCTTCTTCGCTGCGGGCTTTAAGCTGCTTCACCAGCGCCGAATCGAACCATAGTGGATTCCCGCCTGATGTTGCCGGCGAGGCGAAGATCCAATCCTCATCACCACGGTAGAGTGTCTCCTTACGCCACTGCTGGAGAGCTACCACCAGCGCCTCCAGGATTGGGACCGTGGCTCCAGACGACCGGTTCTTCAGGGCGGACACGTGCTTTCGGATGCTGCCGCGTTCCAGTGTGATCTGCGCATTCTCAAAGTCGATGTCCTTCCACTTCAGGCCGCGAATCTCCGATCTGCGGAATCCGGTTGCGGGCGCCACCAGCACGGCGACCAAGACGGCCTGTGTGGAGATGTTGGCCAGGATCGCCTTGCTTTCGGCGATCGTCAGGATGGTGGACTTGCGCACCCTCTTCGAGCCCTGACGGACATCTTCGATGGGGTTCCTCTCGCATAGCTCATGCCGCTTTGCATGTGCGAAAAGAGTATGCATCCGGCTCTTTATTTTGGCTCGGGATGCGGGAGCAAGTGATTTGAGCGACCGGAGCCATTTCTCGACGGTTACGGCCTTCACGTCGTCAAGGAATACGTCTCCCCATTTCGGGATAATGTGAGCCCTGAATAGATCCAGGTAATTGTTGATGGTCGACTGGGCTCTATCGACATCGGCATCACGCAGCTCATGAGCTTGGAAATGGCCCCAGGCCTCGGCAATCGTTATCCTGCCGACCTTCTCTTTTTGGGCGTTGATTTCTGCGCGAAGGTTTTCGACGGCTCGGCGGGCGGCGGCGAGTTTCGGGTACTTGCCCACGTCGCCAATGACTTTTTTACGCTGGACGCGAGAGCCATCGGGTTGGAGTTCCCTCCAGCGGAAAATCCAAACGTCCGGGCCTTTGGCGCGGTGAACTCTATCGAGTGATCCCTCTTGGTACGACGAGCGAGTGCTAGGCATTTGATCTCGTGAGCACTCAGTAGGGCTGGCGAGACGAGTCTACCACACGGGTCTGGGTGCCCAACCAGGCGTCGAGCGTGGAAACGCGGAAGCGCCAATGCTTACCTACCCGCACTGTTGGAGCCTGCTGATTACGCGCCAGCCGGATCAATGTCTTGGGAGTGGATCCCCAGGAGCTTCGCGGCATCGTGGGGAGTTAGCAGGCGTTCAAAGGTCGATTCGGTCATGATGGGTAATACCCGGATTGGGATGGGTACCCAGAATTCGGCCACAATTAAAATTACCGTTCCTGTCGAGGCTGGACGATCATAGTGTTGCTCGTCTGGATCTCTCATGGAGAAAACGTGATTAAACTGACGTGTTTTGTCTGCTGGGCCTTGTTGGTGATCATGGCCCCAAAATGTTGGTCCCAAGAGGATCAGGACTATGAAAGGCACATCGTCGGGCTGCAGAAACTGATCCCCGAATGGGAAGGACAAATCGATGCTATCGACCCGGCTCAGCTTGCTATCCCATATACAACCGGAAAGCTCATCGAAGATAACAAGACCATTCTGAAACAGAATCTCGATTTGGCATTCCGTTACACATCTGCGATTCGGGCTCAGCACCACCTCAGCGCTGAAATTGAGCTGTACGGCCTTCTCAGGGAGGTTCACTCGACGCTAAACGACCTGAGCGACGTGCTGGCCGTCATCAAGTCTCAGAAGGCAGCTACAGAGTGGGCGGAAGGGCTTGCCACAATCGGAAACGGCCCTTTGAACCAGGAGGAACAGTTTCAGATCGGCAAGCTGGATGTTTTTGCGGATGACTTGGAACGCCGCTGTCGATTACAGTCCACGCCAACGAGACCCACACCACAATAGAGGATCAGCAAAACGGGTGATGCACCAGGTCGGAGGGGGGAGGTTTTGATGACTGATGAGGAAAAGCCCACACCTGAGGGCCAAATACCAACACAAACTTTCGCACCGGGAACGGCGGAAGCTTTAGCCGACGTTTTCCGTGACATGATTACAAATCTTGGCACGCTGCGAAGCGGGACTCAAAAGGCCAGTGAAGCTTTTATCGCCTACATGGATCGAGTGATCCTGCTGGCTGGAGGAACCCTAACCTTGATCTTCACGGTCCTCGGTATTGTGAGTGCTCACCTTCATGAGGCCCAACAGCGGGTGAGCCACATTCCGTTTGTACTTGCTGCCTGCTGGCTACTTGTCGCCGCGATTACCGCCGGTCTCCTGTACAACAGTGTCGCGATAAGATTAGGACAGCATCTGGACCAGCAGCATGCGCTTACCATGGTTGATATACAGCTCAAGCTGAGACTGTTGTCTCTCCCTCACGTGTCGGACGTTAGTAAAGTCACTGCCGTTCCCTCCCTTTTAGACGCAGTATCTTTAGACAAGAAAATTAAGTACCGCTCAAATCTGGCCCGCTTCTTGGGTTCGGTAGCTCAAGGGGCGCTCCTGTTGGCCTTTCTGTTTCTGGTCCTCTTCATTCAGGCGAACATTTTGATCATGCTTGATGTAAGCAAATGAACCAGCGGCGGTAACAAAAGGACCGCCCCCCATGGCGTAGAGGATGCGGGCTTGGGGCGCTGGCGAAGGTTTGCCGGTTTACGCGGAACCTATAGCCAGCGAGTAGACCGCTGCCGTAGTCAGTGTTTGACCGCACAGCTCAAACGTGCAGGTATCTGGTGGTTCCGAGTCAGGCTGGCGACTGACCGCGTGACGCGGCGATCCGGGCGTCGAGCCATGCAATCACTTCGGCGTCAAGCCACCCTGCCGCCTTGCCCCCGAGGCTAATGGGCTTGGGAAAGGTGTCCTGGGCGATTCTGTTGTAGATCGCGGACTTGCTGAGGCCCACCATGTCTTTCACCTGGGGCAGTCGAAGCATACGGTGCGGGGAGGCTAGTTTTCCTGGACATTAATACATGTAACGCGCCGCCGCGTGCGAATCCCGAACAGTAGCTCGGCAATCCCATCCGAAACGTCCGTGATGCCGAATCGAGCTGACTCAGAATGAGTTCCATGCGCTTGTCGACTTTGTGTTCAATGTCGGAGCTGGGAATTTCGACAACTCATCATTGTTGAGGGACTTAAATTTGGGCAACTTGACTGCAGCGGCGGCACAGTTCGAGTCCTGGGATCATGCCAGAGGTGCTGTAGTCGCTGGCCTCCTCAGGCGTCGGATTGCAGAGGAGCAATTGTTTGAGGAGATATGACGGGCAATTTGAAGCCGAGAAATCTAGAGCAGCGATCCAACGACACACGTCACTTTCAAGGCTGCTCTAGAGAGTTACCCATAGCATGTACGATCTGCAGGTCGGGAAAATCTGACCTGATCTCCGCGACTGTTGGCGATTTGAGAACCAAGCCGGGTGCGAGTACAAGCTTTGAATCGACCACGGTGTTCGATTTGTCGAAGATGAATGTGGTCTTCCACTGCAATAGAAGACACAGTGGTCGAATCTGGTATAACAGATTCTGTCTGCTTCCAGCTAAAGAATTAGGTCCGGCGGTGTTTTGGCGCACTCGGCGGAAGGCTTCCACGGTGAGCATGTTGAGAGCGGCCTTCGATGCGCTATAGCCTATTGTTCGCTCCTGTGACGAGCGCGATTCTCTTCGATGAACTTTGCATATTCATTCCCATTCGTATGCGTGTTTCTTGAAATCGGTCCGCATAGTCCTAGAGGACCATTCCGCCCGAGACCTCAATTCTCTGTCCATTGACCCACCGATTCTCGTCCGAGAGAAGCGCCGCAATCATGGGTCCGATATCATCGGGAACACCCGCACGTCCCAACGCAGTCATTTCCGCTACACGCTTATTGATTTCGGGATTGTCGCGCACCATGCCGCCGCTGAAGTCGGTCTGAATGGCGCCCGGTGCGACCACATTCGCGGTGATTCCGCGTGGGCCGAGCTCTTTGGCAAGATAGCGGGTCAGCACCTCGACCGCACCCTTCGCGGCTCCGTACGCGGAACTGCCGGGCAGAGCAATACGCGCAAGTCCTGAGGAAATGTTCACGATGCGTCCGCCATCGTTCATCAAGGGAAGGAGCTTCTGCGTCAGGAAGTAAACACCCTTGACGTGGACATTAAAAATCTCATCGAATTGGGCTTCTGTCGTTTCCTCAAGGCCAGCATGCAGCGAATTGCCGGCGTTGTTCACGAGGTAATCGAAGCGGTCCCGTCCCCAACTCTGCAGCGTCTTGCGGACTTCTGTGACGAAGGTGTCAAATGCACGAATATCGCCGGTGTCGAGGCGAAATCCTGCTGCTTTCCGGCCTATGGTTTCGACCTCGCCGATGAGACTCTCGGCTTCTTTCTGATTCGAGCGGAATGTGAAGAGGATGTCGACACCGCGCCGCGCAACGTTAATGGCGGTGTTGCGGCCCAGGCCACGGCTTCCGCCCGTGATGATGGCGATTTTGTTCGTCATGCTTTTAACTCCTTTGCTCTCCGCAGGAATGTTTCTTTGTAGAACGATCTGCGATCCGATATGTCCTGTCGGCGCGGTGACGACGATCATCTCTTCTCCTTCCTTTGTTCAGGCTTGGAAATACCGCATGTTCTCGAGATCGGAGATGAGTCCGGGACCCGTCGGGCGCCATCCCAGCCATTCCTGCGTCAGTGCGCTGGAAGCCGGTATGTCGAAACCCATGAACAGCGCGAGCCAGCCAAAGTGCTCGCCTGCCTGCTCGGGGGACTATGGAGACCACTGGCAGCTTCAGGCCCCGGCCGATCGCCTCAGCGACCTCTCGAAGCGGTACTCCCTCTTCTGCGACCGCGTTATAACGGACTCCCGCTGAACCCTTCTCCAGCGCGAGCCTGTAGAGATTGGCGGCATCGAGCACGTGCACCGCGGGCCAGCGGTTGAGCCCGTCGCCGACATATGCGGAGACACCCTTCTCGCGGGCCACAGCGATCATGTAGGTGACGAGACCTTGCTTGACTGTATCGTGGACCTGCGGAAGGCGCATCACCGAAATACGAACGCCTTGCGCCGCCAGAGAAGCGGCTGCCTCTTCCGAAGCTACTCGGGGAATCGGGGAGTTGGGCGCATCTTCCTCGGTCGAGGGGCGTCCCGGCGTCCTGGCCATCCCGGTCCCGGACGTGATCACCAGGGGACGGTCCGAGCCGGCGAGGGCGGAGCCGAGGACCTCGACGGCACGCCTGTCTATCTCGCAGTTCGCCTCAAACTTCGAGAAGTCGTGGATGAAGGCAAGGTGAATCACGCCATCCGACTTGGTTGCTCCGCTGCGCAGGCTTTCCAGGTCCTCAAGATCGCCTCGATGCACCTTGGCGCCGGCCGCGATAAGTGACTTGGCGCCCGCATCGGAGCGAGCAAGCCCGAGCACCTGATGGCCGGCGTCGATCAGCTCTCGAACCACAGCCGAACCGATAAATCCTGTCGCACCCGTAACAAATACACGCATCTTCTTTTCCTCCCATACTGGTTGTGGGCGCGTTGCAATATACCGCGCCCCGAATTGACACGCCCCGGCATCACCTAATAAAACGGAGAGTGTCTCCGAAAGAATAGATAATAGGAGACTGTCTCCGGTTGCAATTATTTTGCGCATGGCAAAGAAGCGCTCACAACCCGTCCCCCGAAAGCCGCGCACGGATGCGCAGCGGAACCGCGAACGTATTTTGGAGGTGGCGAAGGAGGCGTTTACCCGTTTTGGCGCCGACGCCAGCTTGGACGATATTGCCAAACAGGCAGATGTGGGAGCCGGGACTCTCTATCGTCACTTTCCCACCCGAGACGCCCTGATCGAAGCGGTCTATCGGAGTGAAGTGGAAAAGCTGGCAGCGGCGGAACGCAAGTTCGCCGAAACGATGCCCCCGATTGAAGCATTGCGAGCGTGGATGCTGTTATTCGTCGACCACATCGCGGCAAAGCAGATCATCGCCCCCGCGCTGAATAGTGTAGTCGGAGGTCCCTCGAAGCTATATGAGGGATCTCGCGGACTGATCCATGGAGCGATTGATGGGCTGGTGAAACGCGCGATCAAGAGCGGCGACATCCGCAGAGATCTCGACCCCTTCGATCTGCTTCGAGCGCTGATCGGGGTCTCCTATATCGCGTCCGGTCCTGGCTGGCAGCAAAGCGCCCGGAGGCTGGTGGACATCCTCATCACAGGCTCACGCCCAGTCAAATAGACTGTGTCTCGCAGACCCGGACCGGCGAAATCTGAAGGTGACCCAGCCGCTTGCTGCATGACCGAGACACCGTGGAATCTGCGACCGTCCCGCGATTTGCCTCCCATGGGATCTCAACCGTCTATTTGTAAGAGAGGAAAACAATGAGCGATTTAAATGCGGAGAAGAATAAGGCGATCGTACTGGAAGCATTCGACACCCTGTTCAACAAACGAGACTACACGGCGGCAGAGCGGTTCTGGTCTCCCAACTACATTCAACACAGCGCCCATATTGAGCCGGGACTAGAGGGGCTCTTCAACCTCATCAAAGCCGCGCCGCCGTCGCTCAAGTATGAGCCCGGAGTGATTCTTGCAGAAGGTGACTATGTCATCGTTCATGGCCGGTTCTCCAACATCGGACTGCCGGTGAACTGGATCGCAGCGGATGTCGTTCGCTTGAAGGATGGGATTCTCGTCGAACACTGGGATGTCATTCAGGACGAGGCTACCGAGCAACAGTCCAAGAGCGGGAATCCGATGTTCGGCGACTCGTTCCCGAAGTAAACACGAGGAATGTCACTCAATAGCCCTTATCTCTGCACAGCCGCCGGCGTGAGCCATGGCTAGAGCATTTTAGGTTCTATTGTGATCTGGTTATATCAGCTATGAGCGGCCGTTCTTCGATGGAACGGCTGCGTCGGAAGCGATTTTCTCGTCTACACCGAAACCTAAAATGCTCTAATGCGGTTGCACGGCCAACGCCACGCGATGCTCTTGTTACGAGCGCTGTCTTCTTTGTGAATTGTGCCATTTCCGGCTGACCTAGAATCTAAGAGTTCTGAGGGTCAAGTAGTGAATTGCTTCAACCCATGACTGTTTCCTGCTCAGCAATCGTATTTATTGGAACTGTCGCTCTGACTAGATCCTGCTTAAGCAGATAGAACGACACGGCCAGCAGAACCACGTCTTTCATCAGAAAAGCCACGTTTCCTACCATTGCGGGAAATCCACCCGCGGCAGTTTGGCCACAAACGCCCTGACCGACGGGCGCAGGCGAGATGTGGTCGAGGTCGTTGCAGATAGTCTTCAGGGCGGCGCTGTTTGAAGGGCGGCGAGGATCTCCGTCGGCTCCAAATTTCCTCACAGGAGGTCGTCCACAGTGGTCAGTAAGTGCCGAATTCTCCGGCCGGCTGCGTGTCAAACCGCGGTCGCCGGCCGGATGAATTCTTCGTGCTCATGCGACTCTTGCTGTCGAAGCCCGAGGTTCGGTTTTGACTTGCATTGACTTCACCAGGTCGGCTGCAGACGCTCCTTCGAGCGATAGCCCGTAGCCGACTTCCCGCACAATGCGCTCTTTCAAGGGTTGAATGAAGTGGACCCGTGTATTGCGCCGAGTCACTTCCGGAGCCTTCAAGTACAGCTCGGCTAATTCCCGCGCCCGGCTGAGCGCCTTTCCGTTCGGCACAATTTCGGCAACGACTCCCCATTCCTGTGCAGTACGCGCCGGCAGCGGCTGTGGGTTGAGGAGGAAGGCCTCGGCTCGTCCAGCTCCAGCGCGATAGCTCCAGGTGGTAAAGATTCCATCACCGGGTGCAACACCAGCGGCATAATGGCCCACGTCCTGGAAGGTCGCCCCCTCGGCAGCCACAATCACATTGGCGAGCAGCGCATAGTCGGAGTGAATATGCGCTCGTCCCTCGATCGCCGCGATGACCGGCACGCGTATGTTGGCTATGTTTTCCAAAACCTGAACGCCTTCGTCGTGAATCTGGCTCCAGACGCCGGGATCGGCGGCGTTGCCGAAAGATGACCAATCGACATCAGTAATGAAGTCCCCGCCCGCTCCGGTTAGGATTACGATCTTGTTCGCTCGATCTTGCGAAATACGGTAGAAGGCCTCGACAAACTCCGTGTGAGTTTGTGCGGTCATCATGCACGGCCCGTCGTTGGTGTGGAGTTGAGTTATCAGCACACCGTTGGCGTCTCGCGTCAGCTTCACGTTGCGATAGGCAGTGAAGTAGTCAGCTTGAAGTGTTTGCATAGAAAGTCTCCTCTCGGTTTGAGTGCTAAGCGTGAATCGTCCGCAACTGTCCGGCAGTTTCAGAAGACCCAGGACGGATCCGGAAGCGAAAATCTGCGGCAGATTAGATCTGCGCTACACCGCCATCGACGAAAAGCTCAATGCCCGAGATGTAACTCGCTTCGTCCGATGCGAGGAACGCGACAGCCTTAGCGATTTCGTCCGGATCTCCGAGGCGGCCCAAGGGAACGTTCTTTGCCAGCTCTTGTTTCATCTGCGTGAGCGCCTCGCCCTTTTGCCAGCTTTCGAATATCGGCGTATCGATATGACCCGGGCTAATGGCGTTCACGCGGATATGGCGCTCACGGAGTTCATTGGTCCAGGTGCGTGCGAAGGACCGGACAGCCGCCTTGGTGGCGCTATAGACGCTGGTGCCCGGGAAGCCCTTGATGGTCGCGATCGATGCGTTCAGGATGATCGATGCGCCATCCTTTAAGAGAGGAAGCGCCTTCTGAACCGTGAAAAACAGTCCCTTCACATTCGCGTTGAAGTGAAGATCGTAGAATTTCTCGTCGATAGTTCCGAGCGGCGCGATTTGTGCAATACCGGCGTTCGCGAAGACCACGTCAATTTTTCGACCATATCCATCGACCGATTCATACAAGCGGTCAAGGTCGCTCAGCCTGGCGACATCGCCCGGGACGCCCGTCACCTTCTCGCCGATTTCAGCAACGGCAGATTCCAATGCATCCATGCGGCGGCCCGTGATGAAGACGTGATCCGCGCCTTCTAGTACGAAACGCTTTGCTGTGGCCAGGCCCATCCCCGTCGAGCCGCCGGTAATGACCGCGACCTTGCCAGCTAGCCTCTTGGCGTCTATGTGGTTAAGTACTGCGCGTGGTTTCGGCGCAGCGTGGCTTGCGAGATCAGGACTGTGTAGAGTCGTCTCGGTTGTGGTGCTCATTTTCCACCTCCTATGGTTGCCGGCGGTTCGCCCGCGCCTTCACTGAAGTGCAATACGCGTGCCAATTCTCGGATTCCGGTAAGGGATTGAAAATGGGGCGGCGGCGCATATGGAGCATTGGGACCAGGATGAAGGTGTCAAAGCTGTTATCGAGACGTTGACAGTCGCTCTAAGGCAGAAACAGGAAAGGTGTGGCTTCGATGAATTCCACAAAGTGGCCTTTTTCTTGAGGAAAAAGGCCGTTGATGGCAGCGGCTTGGGATAATATCCATCCTGTTTCTGCCGTAGTCCCATCTCGGGTTGCCTTTACACTCAGCTTTCTGAATCCGCGTCATTCAGGGCATCCGCCGCGTCCAGTGCGTTCAGTTGAGTGCTGCGAACAAGTTGTCTCAGAAGCTCCCTCACAAAGACGCCGCATTGGAGCTTGGTCTGGTTCTTCATCAATTGCAAGAGCACGCGCTCTCCCTCCGGACCGATTCCTGTCAGGCTTCTCAGGTCAACGATGAGTTCGCGGCCCTCAAGGTCAGCTCTGGCTTTTTCGCAAGCGATTGCGAGTTCACCGGCCCAGGGGGCTACGAGTGTGCCCTCCACAATCAACCTGCGTTGGCGCTGGCCGTCGACTAGCGAGATCTTCAACATGCGCACCTATCCTTGAGTTCAGGAGGGCAAGGCGGATGCCAAACGCCCCGAGCGGTAAGTACCTCCGTTTTCAGCGCTGAATAGGAAGCGACCGCCGGGAGTAGAGACTGTCAATGGAGGTTTGACACTTATGCTGACTGCATCAGGCGTAGTCCCGGGGATCGATGCCGAGTTTTTTCATTCGGGCGAGGAGGGTAGTGCGGTTGATGCCAATGCGCGCGGCGGCTCCATCGGTACCGCCCACGCGCCCTTTCGACTCAGTGAGCGCGCCCACGATCGCGTCCCGCTGTTTCTTCTTATCCTGATCGGCCACAGTGCTGCTAGCGTGTAGTGCTTTTATGGTCTCGTTCACAATGCGGGCAATGTTGTTTTGATCCGCCGGGGTACGCTCACCGTCATCGACCTTCACCTTGCGTAGCTCCGATAATGGAGCCTCCAGCGACCTACCGCGTGTGAGAATCACCGCGCGTTCGACGAGGTTCTCCAGTTCGCGAATGTTTCCCGGCCACTCCCATGTCTTCAGGGCCTTCATCACAGCCGCGGGAATACTGTCGATCTTCTTCTGCATCTGTTTGGCGAATTTCTCAACGAAATAGCTGACGAGCAGAGGAATGTCTTCCTTGCGCTCCCGCAGCGGCGGTATTCGGATCGGAAACACGTTCAGCCGGTAGTAAAGATCGCTGCGGAATTCATGCGCAGCCATCATCTTTTCAAGATCGCGGTTGGTGGCGGCGATAAGCCGAACGTTCACTTTACGGGTGCGCGTGCTCCCGAGCCGTTCAAATTCCCGCTCCTGCAATGCCCGCAATAGCTTGGGTTGGATTTCAAGTGGAATGTCGCCTACTTCGTCCAGGAACAGGGTGCCTTGATCGGCAAGTTCCAGCCGGCCGATCTTTTGAATGATCGCGCCCGTGAAGGCTCCCTTTTCATGACCAAACAACTCGCTCTCCAGGAGACCCGTCGGAATGGCAGCACAGTTCAGCTTCACAAAGGTGCGATCCTTCCGGCGGCTGCCATCGTGAATCGCGCGGGCAATCAACTCTTTGCCCGTTCCCGTTTCACCGAGCAGCAAGACCGTTGAATCACTGGGCGCAACGGTTTCGACCAATTGAAGAACGCGCTTGAGCGCCGGACTGTTCCCCACGATTTGCCCGAACTCCATGCCGCCCCGGATTTCTGATTCGAGATAGAGCTTTTCCTGAGCCAGTTTCTCTTTGAGTTCGGAAACTTCGCGATACGCGAGGCAATTCTCAATAGCAATGGCTATCTGCCCGGAAGCGTCTTTGAGGAAGTCGACATCCTCAGGCGTGAACAAATTGTCTGTGGTCCGGGCAATTGCCAGGACTCCGACGGCTCGACCCTGGTTCACAAGAGGTATCACACATTGACTCTTAACCCCCTCAGCGAGCAGCAACTCATAATAATCGGGAGGAAAATCCTCGCGGTTGGCTGTACTTCTAACCGCCGGCTCCAGCTTTTCAAGAGCTCGCTTGGCAACACCCGCGGGAGTGATGAGTAGTTCTTCCTTAACAAAGCCTCTGCTTTCCGGGAAATCCAATGCGTGCACCCGGAATTTTCCTGATGCCGGATCAGGCAATGAGATGTGCACTAAATCACAATGCATGAGTTCCCGAATACTGGCCGAGATTGCGCGCAGCACTTTCCGAAGCTCCAGATTTGAAGTGATCTGGTTGGTAAGCTTCAGAAGTAGTTCAAGTCGAGTCTTCTGGACGGCGAGAATCTGCTCAGCTTTTTTTCGCTCCTCAATATCGGTGTTCGTTCCGTACCATTTGAAGACTTTTCCGCTTTCGTCGAAGGCTGGAGTCGCGCGGAAAAGAAACCAGCGGTATGCCCCGTCGAAACGGCGCAGACGCCCTTCGATCTCCCCCGGCTTGCCGGAAGCCAACATACTTTGCCAGTACTCCACCAGCACGTTTAAATCGTCCGGGTGGACCGCAGTTGTCCAGCCCCAACCCTGTGCCTGGTCCGCCGTAAGCCCGGCGTAATCGAGCCACCGTCGATTGAAGAATTCAGCCGCGCCCTCTGCCGCGGCTGACCATGCCATCGATGGAATACTTTCGATAACATCTCGCAGCTCTCGTTCACTGCGCCGCAGCTTTTCATTCTGGCGCTGTAATTCCGCGCGAGCGGCCTCCGCGTGGCGGAGATTGAAATTGTCGTCAATTGCGAATGCGACTACTCGACCAATGACTCGCAAAAAGCCAATGTCATCGCTGCTGTATTCGGTTCCAGGAGGTCCGGACATGCCCAATGCGCCCAGGCGGCGATGCGGCGTAGTTAGAGGAACAAAAACGAGCGGACCAACGTCAAGCCCTTGAGCGGCGATTCCTTCCTTGAGACGTGCCGGTACTCTTTCATCCCTGTTCCAGTCGTGAATATGGAATGGCTCTTGGGTGGTGTATGCCTGCCACGAGGGCCGCTGTTGAACTGGTACATCCGCATAGCCGGCCACGAGGCTCTTCTCTCGGCCCACCACCGCCCATTCGACTTCCGTGGAGTTCTCTTTGTAGACAATGATGTAGAACTGTAGGAATTCGAGGAATTCACGCAACTGGTCGGAGAGGATCTTCGTCAGGTCCTCGGGCTCGCGGCACCGGGAAAGGGCTTCGCTAAGGCGAAGCACCGCTTCATATCGGCGCCCGGTGCTCTGCGGCGGAACGGAGACATCTCCGCTGATCCCGGTTTTGGATGGGGATCCCATCTGCGTTGATTGATCCAGAATCTATCCTACAGAACCCGATGATTTACCTGGGCTGCAGATCGCATCGCGAACGCCTGCCGTTGAATAGCGCGCAATGAACTGACTATGAGGCCGTTGCTCCAACCGCAGCTGTCTATCTCTTCAAAGTTGATCGCAAGGGCCAATGACTCTTCGAGAATCGTCAGCGAATTCGTGAGGACACTGGAGAAGTTGGATTCACCTCGTCGCATCCGACTCGACTTGCCCCTTCCGATGAAAGCTTCATGATTGGCTATCTACTACAGAGCGAGGGACGACTGTACGTTTAGGGCTTCGGATGAGTGGCGGGCCGGACCCTCGTTGGGCCTCCGCGACGTGCCTGGAAAAGTAAAACTGCCCGCCGAGCGTGTTCTTCATATCGACCACCTGTTTGCGCGCATGCAGCGTCTTAATACATACGAAGCAAAGACGAACGCCATGACGAGAATCGGATCAAATTTATCCCAAGTACTGCCACCGCCATTCAGTTGTGAATAGAACGCGAGTAAAAGATTGATCGCGAGACCAGCATAAACCCACTCAGTCAATCGAGGCACATTGGGAATGAGAAGGCCCACGCCACCAAGGATGTGGGTCACGCCAATCAGAGGGATGATATAGAGCGGGTATCCGAGCTGCTGATTGGCGATCCTCCATTCGCCGGGATCGTGAATTAGATATAACCTTCCGAAGTACACCCAGATGAAGGCGACAAGGCCGGTTATTACCATCGCGGCTATTTGAGTTGCTCGACCTGCCCGCGCGGGTTTATCTGTTGTGTGTTCAGCTTTCATATTAAAAGCGATCCTCCTCTTGCGGTTTAAATGGTTTAAATCGTTCTGCAATAAGTCGGCTCTTGTACGCGACTGAAATCAACGCGCTGCATGGGCGGGACGGCCTCCGGGTCGTGCATTAAACGAGGGCTTTCTGCACCCTTCACCACAAGAGAACAGGTGAGGGTGCCCTCGTCACGAGCATCGCCCTCGATCATGTCTACTCCCGGCAGATCGGCGCTCGCCTTCGAGCGAACCAAGGCCACGACGGAATGGCCTTTCGCCAGGGCGGAACCGGACGATCAGCCGTCCGGTTCCGCCCGTTGCACCCAAAACAAGAACTTTCATGTTTGACCTCGATCTTTCTTGACGTTAGCGCCGCAGTTCCCAAGGAACCGGGCTGATTCAGCTTGCCCCGGATTTACGCCTTGACGGCGTTCTGTGCAGCCGCAAACACATCGCGTGCGGACGTCGTACCCGCTACGTGCTCCGTACCCGTGATTCCGAGGTCCATCCATCCCGCGTTAACGCTCTCAAACATTTCTTCGGCAGGTCCAGTGTGGCCCTTCGGGATGCCGAACTGCTCGAACGCTTCCGCCCACCCTGCACGCGGGACTGCAAAGGCTTTTACGTCGAGTGTCAGGACTTCACCCAATTGTCCGGCCACTTCATCCGCGCTTACCATCGAACCCAGTTCGATGACGCGATGCCCTGACCACGCCGGCCCGGTCAGAAGCGTTGCCACCTCTGCGCCGATGTCGTCTGACGCGACCATTGTCGATTTCCGGTTTGTAGGATTGTAGAAGACCGGTAGTGTTCCGCCTTGGGCGGCCTGTAAGCCGAAAAGAAAGTTTTCGAAAAAGCCGCCTGCGCGCACAAATGCGACCGGAGATGGCAGGCTGCGAAAACCTTGCTCCAAGAGTGATAAGGCCGTGATCATCCCCACCCCGCTTGTTCTATTCGCGCCCATCGACGAGAGCGCTACCACCCGCGGGGGCACTACCTTGGTCAGCGCCTCGACATAGTTCGCAATCACGCCCTTTGCTTCTCTGTAATCAGGCGAGGGTGCCCATACAGCCGGCAACATAACAAACGCGCCCTCAACACCTTTGAGCGCCGCCGCTATGGCTGTCGCATCGTTCCAGTCTCCATCCACCAACTCCACGCCTTGGTCTGCCCACTTCGCCGCTTTCTCGCGATTGCGCACAAGTGCTCGTACCTGTTTGCCTTGCTTCAGCAGATGCCGTGCGGTGGCGCCCCCAACTTTTCCAGTAATGCCCATGACTAAATACATGCTCGTTTTCTCCTTGTTAGAACGAAGGTGATGCTCTGATGCGAACGCCAGAGCTTGTGAGTTGCGCAGCTAGCACTCCGCTAGTCCCGTGAGTTTCCACAGTTATCTGTCGCATGAATCGTTACAGGCCTTTACACAGCCGATCGGATCGCCTCGATGAGAGAGGTGGTTGATCCTCGCGGAGGCCTTGCTATGTGGTCGTCACTGTCACGGCCTGACGCACATACCGGCTGCTTTCCAGTTGCTGCACCATGAAGGCTGCCAGATCGGCCCGCCCGATCTTGTGCGCCTTCTCGCCGCCCTCCGTGCTCAGCACCCTGGCAACGCCGGTCTTCTCACCGTCGGTCAACATAGGCGGCCGCACGAGCGTCCAGTCCAAGTTGCTGCCTTCGATCTCGGCTTCCATGCCCGCCTTGTCTACCAGCAGACCCCGCAGAAACGTCCGCATGAGCAGGTGCTCGTTGAAGAAGCCGGCGTTCTTGACGCTTTCGCCCGCACCCACCACCGAAATCTTCAGCAATCGCCGCACGCCATTGCGCCGCATCGCGTCCACAATATTGTGTGCCGCGCTCGTTTCCATCGTCGTCACTTTCCACGGCGTCTTGCCGCCCAGCGCGTCGATCACCGCATCCTGTCCGGCGACCGCAACGTCGACCGCGGCCGCGTCCAGCACGTCGCCCGCAACAACTCTGACGTTCGCCTTCTTGTACTGCGCGGCACCGCGCACGAAAGCCGTCACCTTATGTCCGGCCGCCAGCGCCTCAGTTACCAGCGCCTCTCCGCTCCTGCCCGCTGCTCCAATCACTAGAACTTTCATCGCATCCTCCTTTTGCCTCGTATTTGGCCGCCCATCCAAATGAGCGACCTGACCATTAGAGGCCTATGAAAACCATTGGTTGCAAATTATTCATCGGTTACTAACCAATGGTTATAAATCAACAATCGGTTGCAAAAATTCGTCAAAAGGGACTAGGCTCTTGAAGTGACATCCACATCACCAAGTCGCCGGGTAGAGCGCAAGGAGAGGTTGCGGGGCGAAATCCTTGCGGCTGCCAGCAAAATGTTTGCCGATCGCGGCTACGAAGCCGTGACGCTTCGCGCGATCGCTAAAGAGATTGGCTATACGCACGCCGTGATCTATCAGCATTTCCCCGACAAATGGCATATTCTTGCCGAACTGAGCAGAGAGACGATCGGGCTGCTGATTCAGAACTTCGACGCGATTGCCGCTAAACATCTTCGACCGAAGGAGCGCCTTTTTGCGACTTCACGTGGCTTAATTCAGTTCTGCACTGCCCATCCACAGCAGTTTCGCAACGTCTTCTTCGGGCCGGAGAACCGCAACGGCATCCGCGCTGGACAATATATCGACGACATTGGCAGGCCTTTGTTCCAACGTTTCGTGCAGCTCTTTTTCGATGTTGCCAAGGATGAAGGATTGCCAAATAGGGATGACATAGTGGTAGCCCACACCTGGTGGTACACGATCTTTGGCCTCGCCACGCTCATGGTCATCCAAGGGGTTGTGCCTGACTTGCCTGACCAGACTCTCGTGGTCGAGCAAACGATCGCAACGCTTTGGGCGGGCGTCCAGGCTGTTCCGCGATTGCCGAAGAGTGCAGTCTCCAAGCGATCCAGCCGGTCCATTGCTCCAAAGCACTAACAGCTTCTGTCTACTTAGGAGTCGTTGGAGGTATGCCCGTGGAGTACCAGGACTCAACCACTTTTCCAAGGCCGTAGCCCTTCTGGTGGCAAGACAGGCCGGTAAAGCCGGAGACCTTGGGCGAAGGAAAGTCCCAGCGGGCGCTACCGAAGCCTCCTGAAGTCCAGTCCCAAACACCACCTCAAGCCCAATTCCATATTTCTGCAGGTACTGAAGGAATTGCACGGTGGATTCCGGCGTATCGGCGTCACAGAAATACGCTCCGGAAATCCCCTCGGTGATGATGACTGGAGCTCTTTGGAGAAGTTCCCAAACTTGGCGTCCCATATCGGTGCATACGTTTAGGGTTGTGCCTATGCACTTGCCGTAGACGATGATGGCGGTCTTCGTGGCGGCGCATGGCGGGGCTGCCTCAGCCAACGCTCTCTAAGAGTCACGGCTCCCGAGGCTTCTCGATATCTGGTTTGCCGGGTCTAACCCAGCGCGGAACACGGCATTTCCTGCTAAATGCGCACGTCGCCGGGAGAGTTCTCGTTTACGCCGATTTGCCGATGCGCTCATTGAGCTTAGTACAAGCTCAACACTTCCGCGTTGCTGCCGAGTCGGTTCCCGATCTCAAAAGAAAACTCATGCGCTATTATCCGTCAGTACAACAAAAATCCAAAAACAGTAAAGTGGAAATACTTCGATCCAAACCGGCGAATCACTTCTCAATCAGTTGTTACAGTCCAATAGTGATGGACCCCTCTTAAAAAAAAACTCATGTGGGCGCCACCTCTGTGGAACTGACGACTGTTGAATTTGCTCTGCTTGAGAAAAAGATTGCTGCTTAGATAACCGAGGCGTACCTGCAGAGCACAACGGCTTACTTCGCTAGATTCCTTTCGATGCGGCGGTCGGGGATCAGCCACATGATCGCAACGATTACATAGCATGCGCCGGCAATCCACGGCTGCGCGAACGCCAGCGGAATTGCCGCCGCGTAGATTGCAATTGAAATTTTTCCTTTTCTGTCCCTTCCAATGGACGTTGCCAGAGTTGAGTCGCGCCCATGAAGGTTAATGAGGGCTCTGGCGAGAATGAAATATGCAACACCAGCGAACAGCAGGTCTATGCCGTACACAGCGACCGGCCACGGATCTAAGTGGTTCTCACCAATCCAAGCAGTCGTGAATGGAACAAGTGAGAGCCAGAATAACAGGTGCAGGTTTGCCCACAGCGTCGCGCCGTTGACGCGCTGCGTTGCGTGCAGCAGGTGGTGATGGTTGTTCCAATAGATGCCGATGTAAATGAAGCTCAGTAAGTAACTCAGAAAAACGGGAATCACTGGCCGCAACGAGGAAAGGCTCGTTCCATGCGGCGATTTCATCTCCAGTACCATGACAGTGATGATGACGGCGAGAACCCCATCACTGAACGCTTCCAATCGGTTCTTGTTCATTGTCCACCCGTACGGCCACCGTTCCCGCATGGCATACCTTCGAATTCCCGCCGGAAAACACCGTCTCCATGTGTTGGCGGCCGGTTCAAAGCGGATTGCAAAATTGATTGTGCCAACAGGCCGCGAACTTGAATGCCGCTGAAGAGACTTGTCCACTGGTTTGGCCGCTTCCGTCGGGAATCCAGATAGTCTCGGCGATCCGCGTTGATTGAATGTTCAGCGTTGCGGAGACGCTGTTTCCGGCGTTCGTACTGAGACCGTCAGCCCCTGTCCTCAAAGCCGAGACAGCGGCGAGAAGCAGTCAAACGAACGAAGCCTCTCCTGTCGATTGGTCGCAGAGTATGTTGTGCAAATTGCTGTTTCGGGGTCTTAGATTCATTGTTCATAAATGATCCTAGCAGTGGGGAATGCGAAACAGCGCGCTGAGTTAGTGCGTGATCGGTCCAAAACAATATTCCAATTCTCATTCCGCAGTCAAGCCTTCGACGACCGGTAGATTGCCTTGAAAACAAACACTATTTCCAGAAACACTCGTTCAGCGCTACCGGCGCGTTTGGGAACAGCCGGCCAACAAGGGCACGTCGCTAACATCAGAGGAACTAATTCGATCGGGGGATACGATTCCAATACCTTCTCAGCGCCCCGCAAGGTGCTGCCCGGTCCACCGGCGCAGACGCCGCCTGCATCGCCCTCTGCGCCGGCTCAGCCCTGAGTAGTTGATTTACCGAATCGGCATTGAAGTTTTATGACGATCCTCACGTCATTGTGGATGTCGGAGGTCAGGACATCAAGCTCATCGTATTGAAAGACGGCCGGGTAAAGGACTTCAAGCTGAATACGCAGTGCTCGGCCGGAAACGGCTATTTCCTCCAGTCGACCGCTGAAGGCTTCGGCATGAAGGAGGAGGATTTTGCCGATGTCGCTTTTTCCGCGAAATCCATGCCGTCGTTCGGATATGGCTGTGCTGTCTTCATGCAATCCGATATTGTGAACTTCCAACCCTGCCCAAGAATGTTTTTCTTTACGCCGCCAGCATTCCCAACCTGGCGGCGCTCGGTTCCCGCTCGCCGCATTCGAGCAATCCCTTTGCGGCCAAAGCCGGGAGATGGCTCTCGCGGGAGACTAAGGAGCCTTGTTGAAAAACGCGCCAAAGCACCAAGCGAGGCGCCAGCGGACGTACGTAGCGCCGCCGCTGCATACAAGATATTGGGTCCCTGTGGTCCGCAATGCCGTTTTTCAACAAGCTCCTAGAGCCTTTTTCCCCAAGCTCGCGAAGCTGACCTGAGTTAAACCGGGTTCCCGAAAGTTCTCAACTCAAGGGTTGCGAAAAGGCGATAAACTGTCTGTTTCCCGGCTAACTCGCGGATCCAGATCTGCTTGTCTCCAGACGGGCATCCCATCTCAAGTTGGAAACGTGTCGCTAGAAAGCAAGAGCGCCCCCGCAAAATCTCCCCTAACCTACGCCTCGGCGGGTGTTGATATATCGCGCGGGGACCGCGCCAAGCAGCGCATCAAGTATCTTGCGCAGAAGACCTTCAATAAACAGGTGCTGAGTGAAATCGGCGGGTTTGGCGGGCTCTTTCAACTGGACACGGCCAAGTATGCCCACCCGGTTCTGGTTTCGAGCGCCGATGGAGTAGGCACCAAGCTCAAAATCGCCTTTGAGCTCGGTTCCCACCACACCGTGGGAGCTGACCTGGTCAATCACTGCGTGAATGACATTGCGGTCCAGGGGGCCATCCCGCTGTTTTTTCTGGACTATCTTGCCACCGGCCGGTTGGATGCCGAGGTCACCGAGACCGTAGTGGGCGGGATCGCTGAGGCTTGCAAGAGCGAACGGCTGCGCGCTCATTGGCGGCGAGACGGCCCAAATGCCTGGCTTCTATGCCGACGGGGAATATGATCTCGCAGGTTTCATCGTTGGAGTCGTCGACAAGGAAAAACTGATCACCGGGAACCGAATTCAACCTGGCGATGTGCTCATCGGCTTGCCCTCAACGGGCCTGCATACCAACGGCTATTCGCTGGCCCGCAAGCTCCTTTTCGAGGTTGCTCAGTACACGCCCAACCAATACGTTAACGAGTTGAAGGACAAGGCCGGCGCGGCCCTGATGAAGATCCACCGCAGTTATCTGGCGGTCATCAAAAAGCTCGCCGGCGGCCGATATGGCCGCTGGGATGGCGCATATCACGGGAGGCGGAATCACTGGAAATCTACCGCGTATCCTACCTAAAACCATCTCCGCCGTGGTTGAAACCGGCTCCTGGGTTCCCCCGCCAATCTTTGAGCATTTGCAGCGGCTGGGCGGAGTGGAACAGGATGAAATGCTGCGTACATTTAATATGGGCATTGGGCTGATCGTGGTGGTTCCGGCGGATAAATTCAAACGCGCGAAGACCCTCCTCGACCATGCCGGCGAGAAGTTCTGCGTCATTGGCCGCACAGTCAAGGGCGATCGCAAGGTCATCTACGCGTGAGCACGTCCTCTTCAGACAACCATCGATTGGGGATTTTGCTTTCCGGACGCGGATCGAACTTTCTCGCTATCGCCGGAGCTATCACTGCCGGACAACTTCCTCGGGCGGAGATTGCTGTGGTAGTGTCGAACCGCGCCGATGCGCCGGGAATCGCGGCCGCTAAAAACCTGGGATTCGCGCACGCCGTTCTTGAATCCCGCGGGCGGAAACGCGCGGAGCACGATGCTGAGATGATCGCCTGCCTTAAGAGCGCCGGAGTCGATCTGGTTTGTCTGGCCGGATACACGCGGCTGCTCTCTCCCGAGTTCGTCCAAGCCTTTCCTCAGCGCATTCTCAATATCCATCCGTCTCTGCTGCCCGCCTTCCCCGGTCTCCATGCACAGAGCCAAGCGTTACGATACGGCGTCGCGGTCTCCGGTTGCACCGTCCACTTCGTCGATGAACAACTCGATCACGGTGTGATTGTCCTGCAGCGCGCAGTGGAAGTGCTTTCAAGCGACGATGAATCCAGCCTCTCGGCTCGCATCCTGGAGCAGGAACACCTGGCCTACCCTGAAGCGATTGCCCGCGTGCTTTCCGGCAAATACGGCATCGCAGGGCGGCGTTATTTGCCCTCCGCTAACCCTTAGGCTGGAATTAAATAGAACACTGGGTGAACTTGTCATTGACCAAAAGTCGCGATGACAAAAGCTACTGTGATTACCAACAAAACAATAGGAGTTCATGTCAACCAGTATTCGATCGTATTCCAAGATCAACTTGGGGCTGGCCATCGGGCCTCGCCGTTCCGACGGCTTCCATGATCTAACCACCCTCTACCAGACCTTGGCGCTCCATGACATCGTCACCATCGAAGCCAGCCCTGCCCCGCTCACCGCGATCACGCTCACCAGCAGTAATCCGCGAGTGCCAACCGATTCAAGCAACACTGCGTGGCGAATGGCAGAGCATCTGCTCGCCGAAGTTGGAATAACCGCAAAGGTTCGTATTCACATCGAGAAGCGGCTGCCGGTGCAAGGCGGCTTGGGCGGCGGCTCGGCTAATGCCGCGGCGGCGCTCCTCGGCTTGGAGCAAGAGCTGGAGAGCGAGATAGGTACGCGAATCCCAGCCTCGGAGCGGCTCCGTCTGGCTGCCGGGATCGGGTCCGACGTGCCGCTCTTTCTGATCGGAGGCGCGGTCTTCGGTACAGGACGCGGCGAAGAGGTTTATCCGCTGCCGGAGACGCCGTCGCTGCCCTGTGTTCTTGCGCTTGCTGAAGTGGGGGTCTCAACCCCGCGGGCCTATCGCGACTGGGACACCCTCCAGGCGGACGCGTTGACCCCGCCCTCCAACTCGGCTACAATCAATCTGTTGAGCCGGTCGATCGCTGTTGCGTTTAGCGAGCCGTGCTCCTCCGGTGTCTTCTCCAAGGGAGAAGGCCAGCCCGAGACTCCTCTTCTCGCGCTTGTCCGAACCGGGATTGAAAACGACTTCGAACGGGTCGTGTTTCCTCAGTATCCCTTTCTCGGCCAAATCAAGCGTGTTCTTTTAGGCGGGTCCAGCCCGGGGGAAGCGGCTGTTTATGCCGGCCTCTCCGGATCGGGTTCCGCTCTCTTCGGGCTTTACCGCACGCTGTATGCGGCCGAGTCTGCCTTGGAGCGGCTTCGGCAGCAAGGAGTGAAAGGTGTGTTGACCAGGACCTTGCCGCGAAATGAGTACTGGCGAGAGATGAGGACTTAGGTAGAATAGTTATCCGCGAGATCAACAAAACTGCACGCGATTGGGCGATCGACTAATGGTAGGTCAAGTGCCTTTGGAGCACTTTGTCTAGGTTCGAATCCTAGTCGCCCAGCCAGCATTGAGATGCGCCTTCAGCGCAAGGGAGAAGAGGGGGGCCGGGATTGATGTCCGGCTCTTTGGCAGTGAAAACGCTATAGAAAACGGAACATCCATAGCAAACCAGCATGGGAGGTTCGTGTGAAAGCTGACGTTACGGTGATGACTCCCGCCGCGCAACAAGCGGCGGAGACCGTGGAGCAGGAAGCGGAGCAAGCGGCGCCCTCGGCCGCTCTCAAGATCAAACCAGCGCCGGAGCGCAAGCGCGCGGGACGTTTGAGCGAGGATAGGCGGTTTAAGATCTTCGCCGGTTCGGCCAACCGCAAATTGGCCGAGGGGATCTGCACTCACGTCGGGGTTCGTTTGGGAGAGAGCAAGTTACAACGCTTTGCCGACGGGGAGATTTATTTTCAGCTTTTGGAGAACGTCCGCGGCGTGGATGTTTTTATCGTCCAGCCAACGTGTTTTCCGGTGGATCAGCACATTGTGGAGCTGCTGATCATGATTGACGCTTTGAAGCGCGCCTCCGCCGGGCGCATCACCGTAGTGGCTCCTTATTACGGGTATGCGCGGCAAGACCGGAAAGACCGGCCGCGGGTGGCGATTTCCGCCAAGCTGGTGGCCGATCTGTTAACTACGGCGGGAGCCAATCGGGCCTTGTTCATGGACTTGCACGCGGCGCAGATCCAGGGTTTTTTCAATATTCCGGTCGATCACATGTTCGCCAGTCCGGTGATGGTGAGCTACTTCCGGGATCTCAAGCTGCCCCATCTCACGGTAGTATCGCCGGATGCGGGAGGAGTGGAGCGGGCGCGTTTCTTCGCCACCAAGATGCAGGTTCCGCTGGCCATCGTGGATAAGAGGCGCACCGATTTGAACGTGACGGAAGTGATGCACGTAATTGGAGAAGTACACGGGAGAACCTGCCTCATTGTCGACGACATCGTCGATACGGCGGGCACTCTGGTGAAGACGGCGCAGGCGTTGCTCGATGCCGGAGCGGCCAAGGTATATGCGGCGGCTTCGCATGCCGTGCTTTCCGGGCCGGCTATCGAGCGCATCGCCGAATCGGAGCTGGAGGAGTTAATAGTCACCGACTCCATTCCGCTGCGTGAAGAGGCGCAGAGGCTGGAACGCCAGGGAAAGATCAAGGTGCTTTCGATTGCCGGACTGCTTGCAGCGACCATCGAGAGCATTCACATGGAGACCAGTGTCAGCACGCTTTTTAATTGACTCGGAGAAAACTTCGGAGCGTGAAGTTCTTGAATGAAGGAAGTCTAGGAGAGATATGGCTGAGCAAGAAGTTGTCGCAGCAAGGCCCCGCGAGGGCAAGTTCAACAAGAATGCCGCCCGCCGGGTGAGGGTCCGGGGCATGATTCCCGGAGTTATCTATGGGGCTAAGGAGCCGTCCGTGGCGGTCGAGCTCGATCCCAAACAGATTGCCCGCATCCTGCATTCGGGAGCCGGTCACAATACCATCTTCGATCTGGAGATCGATGGCGCCGCAAAATCCGGCGTGAAGACCAAGGCCATGATCGTCGATTGGCAATACGAGCCTATCAAGGGCGCGCTGATGCACATCGATCTCAAACGCATTGCCATGGACAAGCCGATCCGGGTTGAGGTTCCGGTGCAGTTTGTGGGAGTCGCGATTGGAGTGAAGACTCAGGGCGGCATTCTCGACCAGGTGCTCCGCGAAGTGGAAATCGAGTGCCTGCCTGCCGATATTCCCAGCCACATCACGGTGGACTCGACCAATATGGCCATGGGCGATGTGGTCCGGGTAGCGGATCTCGACGGGGGCGGCAAGATCAGATTCCTCACCGACGGAAACGCGACGGTAGGGCATATTGTGGCCATTAAGGAAGAGGTTGTTCCCGTGGCCGAGGAGGTGGCAGCCCCTGCAACCGGTGAGCCGGAAGTGGCCAAGAAGGGTAAGCAGGAGACTGCGGAAGCACCGGCGGCCGAAGCCAAGGGCACAAAGAAGTAAGCCTTGGCCGGGAGCGGAGCGGAAGCAGAAGCGAATGGCGTGGTGTTGGTTATCGGTTTGGGGAATCCCGGCATTGAATACGAGTTCACGCCGCACAATGCCGGGTTTCTCGCGATCGATCGCTTGGCGGAACAGAGCGGCGTAACGGTAACGAACCGCCGCTGCCGATCCTTGACCGCCACTGCGCGAATCGCCGGGCAGGAGATTGTTCTCGCCAAGCCGGAAACCTACATGAACCTGAGCGGCATGGCGGTTCAGGCGCTGTTACGGGAGTTTGAGGTGCGGGATTTCGAAGCGGAGCAAGCCAAGCGCGATCTGATCGTGATCTATGACGATATAGATCTTCCGCTCGGCGCGCTGCGTATCCGCGAACGGGGCGCTTCCGCTGGACATAACGGAGCGAAGTCCGTCTCCGCAGCTTTGGGAAGCGACGAGTGGCTGCGCATCCGTATCGGAGTCGCGCCTCCGGGAGAAGAAGCTGCGAAGAGTGCACGGAGGGATACAAAGGAATATGTGCTGACGCCCTGGCGCAAGGCTCAGTTGGCCATCCTCGACGAGGTGCTCGATCGCACGGCGCGAGCGGTCGAAATGGTTCTAGAGAAGGGCGCCGGTCCGGCGATGAATGAATTCAACCGTACGGCTTAAACGGGAGTTCCAAACCAGGTTTCCAAGACAGGTTCAAGAGACGAAGTGGAGAAGAAGGAAGCTATGCAACGCACCTACGAAATTATGTTCATTGTCCGGCCTGATATTCAGGACGAAGACCTCGACAAGCTGATTGCCGGGTTCGAGGCTCACGTCACCAACGGTGGAGGCACCGTCAAGTCGACCGAGAAGCTTGGCCGCCGCAGACTTGCCTACCTGGTCAAGAAGTTCAACGACGGCAGCTACGTGTTGCTGACCATCGAGGCAGACGGCTCGCTGGTTGGAGAGCTCGAACGCCGCTTGCGGGTCTCCGAACCGGTGATCAAATTCATCACCGTTCGCATGGACGAGGAAGAGAAGCGCCGGGCCAAGGTCCGGGCTCTCCGCGCCTCGCGCAAGAAGCTCAGCGCGCAACCTGCGGCGGTTCCTGCTTCTGTGGCAGGCGAGTCCGCTGCTGCCGCTCCAGAGGCGGCAAGTGCTCCGGCGGAGCCGGCGAACGCGGCTGTCTAAAATCTAATAGCATGAATTTCCGCCACTGCCGCGAGAGCAATGGCGCGCCGGACCGGAAGATGGTCCGGAGAAGGAATAAGAAACAATGGCTGACGAAACCAGCACGCACACTACTTCCAGCAATCCCCGTCCCGAGGGATCGGGGTCTTCCTCCCCATCTCCAGCAGGACGCGCTCCAGCCGGCCGGCCGAGCGGTCCAGGAGGAGGGCGCAAATTTTTTCGCCGCAAGAAGGTCTGCAAATTCTGTGTCGAGAAGATCGATGTCATTCATTATCGCGACGTACGGCTGCTGCAGCAGTTTGTGGCGGAGCGCGGCAAAATCGTGCCTCGCCGTCTCACCGGGGTTTGCACTACGCACCAGAGGTCGCTGGCACGCGCCATCAAGCAGGCCCGGAACATTGCTCTGCTGCCGTTTGCCGCCCGCTTCTGATATTTTGCACCTCACGAACTCACGACTGGAGATTGGTTATGGAAGTGATTTTGAAAGAAGATGTCAACAACCTCGGTCACCGTGGTGACGTGGTGAAGGTGGCTGAAGGATACGGGCGCAATTTTCTGCTGCCCAAGCGGCTGGCCATCGAAGCAAATGAAGCGAACAAAGTTGTCATCGAGCAGATGAAGCAATCCGCGGTTCGCCGTGCGGTGCGCGAAAAATCCGATGCTGAATCGCAGGTCAGCCAGCTTGATAAGGCCGCCCTTTTATTCAGGCGCAAAGTGGGCGAGAACGAGCACCTTTTCGGTTCTGTAACCTCTGCCGATATAGCACAGCAACTCGAGCAGCAGGGCTTCACCATTGATCGCCGCAAGATTCAGCTGGAAGAGCCGCTGCGCCAACTGGGTGAGTTCCACGTTCCGGTCAAATTGCATCGCGAAGTCACCGCGCTGATCAAAGTCACCATCGAAGCGGAAAACGGGGAGAGTTAGAGTAAGCCGCCTGACAACATCCTGCGGATCGGTCCGATATCTCCCCGCAGCCAAGCGCGGGGAGATATGGGCGCCCCACACTGCTTCGAATGAATTCTCCAGTACCCTATGGCGTTTTCACGATTGGTTTATCCCAAGAAACTACTCTCGACGCAGGCGTTCCATCAAAGAACGCCTGCACATAGCCAACTCTCACCAGGACACAATAATTGTGAAAACGCTATAGTCGTGCCCTCCTCTGAACAATCCACTGAAGTGATCTTAGATATAAATGGCAGGGGAGGGAGAAATGGAAGTCGCCCACGGGAGCTGGTTTGGATGCAGGGTATTTTTTTAAAGGGAGGGACTCATGGCGCATTGGACAAGAAGAGGATTTATAGGATCGCTCTCGGCAGCGGCGGCAGCAACCGCATTCGGCGCTCAGCAGAAGCGCAATATGCCGCCTACTGAAAAGCGGACGGGGCAAGTATCTATCAAGATTACAGATATGCGGTGCGCCATCATCGGGCGGAGCCCGGTGGTGCGCATCGTCACGGATCAGGGCGTCTCCGGGTATGGGGAAGCCGAGTCCTACAAGCCGTATCTCAAGCCGATGGTGCTCTTCTATCGGGACTATCTTTTGGGCGAAGACCCGACGGACGTCGAACGCGTGATGCTGAAGATTCGCCGGCTAGGTGCGTTCAAGCCCTGGGGCGCGGCCGTGAGCGCGATCGAGATAGCGCTCTGGGACATCGCGGGGCAGGTGGCCGGAGTGCCGGTATATAAACTGCTCGGCGGGAAGATTCGGGACCGCGTCCGTATCTATAACGGAGGTGTCCGCTTCCCCATGACCGGCCATATGCCACAAGATTACGCCGCGATCATGGAGAAGATGAAAGACGCCAAAGAGGGTTTTACCTTGATCAAACAGGCCGTCGCGTTTCACGATCCGCCGATGATGACCGCCATTCCTAACGCGTGGTACGACGAGCCTCGGACTGGAGCATCGCATCCCGATCGCGGCATGATGACGGAGCGTGGGCTCGAACATGTTGTCGCCTGCGTAGAAGCTATGAAGAAGGTCCTCGGTGATGAGATCGGGCTCGCCCTGGACTGTGGTCCAGGCTGGACGGTCAAGGATGCGATCACGTTTGCGCGGGCAATGGAACCGCTTCACATCGCATGGCTCGAAGACCTCATCACAGGCGACTACACTCCTTATCCAAATGCCGATCTCTTTCGGGAGGTGACCGTGAGTACTACGGTCCCCATTCATACAGGAGAGGAGATCTACCTCAGGGAGAATTTCAAGGACCTGATCGAGAAACAGGCGGTGAACATTGTGGGTCCCGATCCGGAAGACGTAGGCGGGATAGCGGAAATGAAGTGGATCGCGGAATACGCCGACCTTCACGGCATCCAGATTGCTCCTCATGGAATCTTCGACGGACTGATTGGTCTGGCCGCGCATGTACAGGTGGCGGCGGCATTGCCGCAGAACTATATCGCCTTCGAGTATCCGCTGGGCCAGCCTGATTGGTGGTATGAAATTGTCGAAGGGCTACCGAACCCGATCGTCGAACGGGGCTTTATCAAGGTCTGGGACCGGCCCGGTCTCGGTGTCACCTTCAACGTTCAGGCAGCTCAATCGCACCTGGCGGACGAAGATCGTCACTTCTTTGACTGAGATATAGCCCTCGGCTTTGCGGGCGCGCTAATACTCCTGCTTGCGGGGGTTGTCGCGGTATGGGCTACGATGTTACGCAACTGCAACGCAGAGAAAGGCCCGGGGCGCCCTCAACCAGCCGTACCGCGGTCAAACCTAGATTAAGGCTCCAGAACTTCAATCGCTAACCTGCATTTCTCAACTCTGGGTAGAGTCGAGATGTGGCGCGGTGGTTTAGGTGCAGCCTATCTGTTACCGGCCCTTTCGTCTGCCGTGCCTCAATAGCAGCCCCGTGCTCCGTTTCCACATCCCGCTCATCAAACCGGACATGCGGATTTGCCGCATCCGGCTTTCCGATTGACTTCATCGCAAGGTTATCGGCGATGCCGCCTTCGCCGGGCGATACAGCTCTTTCGAAAGCAAACCGGGCTTGATGTTACTTGGGGTTTCCAGGCTCATCGCCAATCCCCTCCCGCTTGCTAGTCCGAAGCGCGTCAAAAGTAAGGCCCCTTCCCTCCACCGGCATTACCCGGCTTCTGCGGTACTACGGGCCTCTCCGTCACCCCAAACGGCCCAGCCTGGCTCTCGCGAGTTGCCGGTTGATCCCACACTGCGGATCACCGCTGGGGCTTCCCGTGTTGCCTATGGTCCCCTTTGCCTACATGCCGTCGCCACTACCCCGGCAGGTTCGATGGAAGCTGTTCGCTCGTACTCTCCCACCAACATCGGCCTTCCCCGAATCTCAGGCGGGTCGGCTCCTGCGTTGCCCTTTTCGAGGCCTGCTCAGCGTTCACTCACGTTACGGCCTGCATGCTTACCAAGTCGCCTTTGCGACCCTCTTCACCGGAGGCTTCAGCCGCTTCGTTACCTCTACCGCTGCTCCGATTGCTACCGGGTGGAACCAACCAGTTCCCGGACGGGATTTGCACCCGCTGTGGTCCATACGCCTTTTCACGGCGCACTGAGAAATGCAGGTTAGCGCGTTTTCGTTTAACACTCCCACAGGCTCTTATTGCAAAGTTTGCTAGCGACGGAGCTGAGGCGCAGCTCGGACCCTGCCTCCACCCCCGGCGCGCCCACTCAAAGAAACTAATGTGACGGAGTCGCTCGATGGGTATATAGTTTGGGGGCTGCCGGGAGTTAGGGAGTGAAATTCCGGCCAAAAAGCAAACCGGCTCCAAGGGCATACCCCTGGGCCGGGGGGTGAACCATGGGAATGCTGTCGAGAAACTGGGAAAACCTGCGTTGGGTATTCATTCCGCTGTCAGTCTCCGCATTGATCATCGGCTCACTGCTTCACGTTGGCCGATTCGTCCATGCCGATCAAACCACACCGCCTTCCGTTCGTGAGATCAAGTTGGGCGTAGCGCGCCCGGACGCGCTCTATGCCTTGACGCTAGCAGTGAAGGATCCCGCGCAACTTCAAGGGAGTGACGCGGTGCTGGCCACGGTGAAAGACGCAAGGGGAGAAGTTCAATCCAAATGGCTGCACACGGCAGACCTCGATTTCTACTTGACCCTGCGGCCGCGGGCTGTGGGTCCGGTCACGGTGACTCTGTCGGCTCCTTCAACGGTTCACGTGCCGGAAATCAGCGCCACGATGCGCAAAATCCCGCAAGCTCCGGCTCCGGTGGGGGGCAACGCCATCAACGGGCAACCCGCCGTGATCGCCGCGGCGCCCAACGATTCCTGGCAAAGCGCCCAGTCCTTCGAGTTGGGGCAGACCATTTATGGTACTGACGACGAAAGGCCCTACGCTCCATCCAAAAGCGAGGACGCCTACGCGGCCATGCTCAAAGGGTTTCAGTGGTTCAAATTCACTTTCCATGAAGAGAAACCGCGGCTGGTCTACTTCATATTGAACGTCACGGATCGCGACGTCCCGCTCGACGTGGACATCTTCCAGCTTGGCAAGAATGCGGCGGGAGAGCCGGATGTTGTCCCGTTCAGCACCGGGGAGTTTGTTTACCAGATTGAAGCGACGCAGAATTATCCCGGACTTTATAAGTTCCGCACACGCATCCTCCAGCCGGGACAGGAGTACTACGTGCGGGTGGCCGCCAACCACCCAGCCTATCAACTACGTACATCCGAGTTCGCGGTGCCGCCTTATTCCGATCCTCATCAGGCGGTGCGCGCCGGCATGGATTTCCTGGTCAATATGGGCGACTCGTGGCTCTCGAATACGCCGCGCCGCGGCGCAGTCGCCTTGCGCACCAGCATGCAGCACTCCGAAACCCAGCTCTGCATCGCCTGCCATCCCTCGCAGTTCACCACGCGCGGCTATCTAACCGCCGTACAAAAGGGCTATCCCCCCACGCAACGCGCGGCGCTGGAGTTCCTGACCGATCGCATTTACAACAACGCCAGGCCGTTATATGGAGAGACCGATACCAATTGGGTGCGCGTGATTTATTCCGCCCGCACCGTGGCCAGCCGGCTGCCCGTGATCACGCATCAGTTCGAGCAGAATGTCACGCACGACCCGCCGCGGCCACACTTTGACCTACCGTACGCCGAGTTTCTGAAGATTCACTATAAAGGCGTGACCAAGATGCCTGGCGACGAGACCGACGGCTGTGAACCCGATGTGAGCCCCTTCGAAATCGCCCTGCAGAGCTGGCAAACCTTCGATTTGGTTTACAAGCAGACGCACAACCCGGAGTGGCTGTCGGAGCGCGACCATGTGGAACGGTTGGCGGTCGCTTACGAGCCCCAGAACATGATCGATTTGAACTGGAAGATTCAGCTTCTGTCGACCGTGAACCGCGCCCAGTACTCCGCGCAAATAGACAAGCTGATCGACCAGCTCTATAGCTACGAGACTCCCCAGGGCGCTTGGCCTTACCCCTTCGACAAGAAAGCTAAGCCCGCGGATTTCATTTCCTATAACTCAGTGTTGGCCTTGGCCGAGGCAGGGCGACGCCCGGAAACCGACGAACATCTGGCGCGCGCGGTGAAGGCGATGATGGCTGCCCAACGGCCGGAAGGCAGTTGGGAAGGAGATCCTGTCTATCAAGGCTTCAACACGCCGTTCCGCGCCACTCAGTTTGCGGTGATGTCGCTGGCGACACTCTACCCGGGAACCACCACGGCCAAGAACTGGGATGCGGCGTATCCCGCGCCACCCACCAAACTCGCTAAGAACGACCTGCCATTGCTTCTGGCGCAACTTGACCAATATTGGGACCTGGCTCCTGAGCCCGTGCTGCGCCAGATTCGGCAAGTGCTGGTGAAAAGCGATCAGCCCCTGGCGCGTGAAGCCGCGGCCCGCGCGCTCGGGCACATGGCTGACCCCGGCTCCATGCCGGTTCTGATTCGGGCGCTGGGTGATCCGGCCAAAATGGTGCAGGTCAGCGCGGCATACGCCATCCGCATGGTGTTATCGCGCCGCCAGGAGGCTGCCCCCGAAGGGCGCAAACTGCTGGCCGCCGCTCTTCAATCGCCAAGCGCGCGCACTCGCTGGGGCGCGGCACGGGTTTTCAATCAACATTTCAAGGACTTGACCGGCGATCCGGATTTGCTTGCGGCTCTGGAACGCGATGTGAATGACCCTGTTCCCTTCGTCCGTTTCGAAGCCGCCTCCGGTCTGTGGCGCTGGTACTACTGGCAAGTAGACCAGCCGAATGTGCGCCGCAGCACCTTGGAAACATTGGCTACGCGCCTCAACACGGAGACCGACCCGATGGTTCGGCGCGGGCTCCAAGAGAGTGTCTACGACCTGCTGGACGAGAATACCGGATACCTCACGGCCTGGGTGCGAGCGAGTTCTCAAGACGAGGATAGGAGCCGAATCGGCAAAGGCTACGAAGCGGTGGTGCGTGACCAGGCCCAAGTGCTGGCCAAGGTGCTGCGCGAGGGAACGCCTCTCGGCCGCGAAGGCATCCTTAATGCCTTATGGGATTTTCACATTCGCCACTATGCCTTGCCGCCGGTTAAGGCAAACACGGTTGCAATAGGCCTTCCGGCGGTTCTTACGAAGTACGTCAGCGGCGTGCCCGATCTGCATCGCCCGGACTATGAGTACCCGCCTTATCGCGAGACAGTCGACTTCAAATACGATGTTCATAACGGCTTCTTCCAGACGCGAGTCGGCAACGATAGCGATCTCATCCACTTCTTTAAGAGCTCCGGGCCGGAATTGGAGAATGCTCTGTTGGCTTGCCTGCAGGGCGCCGACGAGTCGATGAAAATCGAAGTCCTCAAGGCGGGAAGCACGCTGAGCGAAGCCGGCGACGAACGATTCACGCTCGCGGCGCTTAACTTGTCAGAGGATCCGAGCGCTGAAGTTCGGCAGACGGTTCGTTACGTTTATGAAGACGGCCAACGGGGAATACTGAATCTTGAGACTCCGGCCGCACCCGATCCCGACTTGGTACACAAGGTGGTCGAGATCCTGAACCATCCAAATCCCGACAGTCAGGCTATAGTGCTTCCCCTTCTCGCGGCATTGCCCAGCAACTCTCCCTGGGAGCAGCAGGCGGAGGTTACGCAGTCCTTGCGTTCCCTGCTCCAAGAACAACCGCGGCCTGCAAATTACGCGCAGATCCTTAACGCGGCATCGTCCTTCAAGAGCCTGATGGCAGGAGCCGGATCTGCAGAGGCAGGTTCTAGCCGGGCTGAATGATCCGAATCCTGAGGTGCAGCGCGCCGCCGTGCAGGTTTCCCTGGAACATTTCCTGAGCGATCCGCAAACTGCTTCCCTGGCGAAGACGGCTTTTGCCAACTTGAACACCTCCGCGCTCAACATTCTGATGGAAGAGGTAGGCAATCCGAAGTTCATGAGCAGGCATTTGGGTATCGCGGGTGGCGCTGTATCGCAGGATCAACAGTACTTTCTGGGGAAAAATCTCGTATCCGTTAAAGTTCCGAATCTCCTCGATAATCCCATCGTGCTCGACACCGTGCTGGTAAGCCTGCGCAACCCCGACGGCAATGTGCGCGCGGCCGCGCTCGACGTATTACGGAAGGTAAAAGATGTTGAGCAACGGCCGGACTTCCATGCCGCCATGGTGGAGTTACAGAATTCCAGCAATCCACGATTGAAGCTTATCGCCACGAGCGTGCTCAAAGGAACGAAACTCAGCGATGCGCTTAAGGACGTTCAACCCGGCTCGGTGCTCGACTTTAACTACTTCGTCGCTAAGATCGAGCCCATTCTGGCGACGCCGGGAGCGGACGGCAAGGCTTGCGTTTTTTGTCACGCCAGTCATGTAATTTTCAGATTGCGGCCGCCCAACGCTGAAGGAGTATTCTCACCCCAAGACAGCGAAGAGAATTACAAATATGCGATGCACGTCGTGGACATCAACAATCCAACCCAAAGCCTGGTCCTGATCAAGCCCACCAGACCAACCGACAGCGTGGGTAACGTGGGCGATTACCGCGCTACGCACAATGGCGGCCAGCGCTGGCCTGGAAATGAATCAAGCTGGCAATATCAAACCATCCTGGAATGGGTTCGAGGCGGCCGGCTGGAAACTGCGGCAGTCTCAAAATAGCTTCACGGGGGCTAACAGGCTGCGAAGAAAAACTGCTGTCAGGGATGGCAGCGCGTTTGCGGTGGACTGGCCCCCTGCTTCTTGAGCAGGGGGAAGCTGGACTTGAAAGTCCAGCGGAAAGCGATTGATCTTAAGATGGGTTTTTAGCCCTGGATTTACCGATGCCAGCGCTAAAGCGCGTCATGATGAGAGTCGAACTTCCCGGAGCGCTGAAGCGCTCCTACCCCCGCATAAATGCGAGGGCTTCCACCCAAACGCTCCGCACCAACCTCTTTCCGCAGCCTATAAAGCCGATCGACTTGGAGTATGCAGCAAAACCCAGTGATTCCCTGATGTATAAGCGAAAAGACCCAGGTTAGCTCCGCGAACCTGGAGGACCCACATTCACGGCCTTGGATCTCAATCGTGAACTGGGCGAAACTCCAATTTGATATGTCCTGCGGTTTCAGATAGCTTTTTAACTGCGGCATTTATCGGCCCTGGATGGTGGCGTAATTCAGAAGGCCTGAATGCCGTAAGCCCTGGGGTAAGTTCGTGATGCTCCGATTCAGACCCACGTTTTTTGAACGGGCTCCATCCTTGATGATGGTGGCCGGGGCTCTGCTGGCGGCAGGGATCGGATGCACAGGCACGCATTCCCATTCCGTCGCCTCTCAATCCACGCGGCATCTCGACTTCAACCAGGATGTGCAGCCGATCCTGGCCAGCAATTGCTACAGTTGCCACGGTCCGGATCCGGAAATGCGTAAGGCGGGGCTGAGGCTCGATCTTCAAGAATCCGCCTTCCAGAAGCGCCCAGGGAAGCCGGACGCCATCGTTCCGGGACATCCGGAATCGAGCGAACTGGTCAAGCGCATTGAATCCAAGGACCCTCATTACCTCATGCCGCAATCGGCGCAGGGCGAGGCGAAGCCCATGAAACCTGCGGACATAGCCATCCTCAAGGAGTGGGTTGCGCAGGGCGCACGCTACCGGCCCCACTGGGCGTTTGAAAAACCGGTGCGCGCCGCTCTGCCGGAGGTAAAAGACAAAGGATGGGTAAAAACTCCGATAGACGCTTTCATCCTGGCCCGGCTCGAACGGGAAGGGCTGCATCCATCTCCCGAGGCCGGCAAAGCAACTCTAATCCGCCGGGTAACTCTCGATTTGACCGGCTTGCTGCCTACGCCTGACGAAGTGAATGCCTTTGTTAAGGACACTTCTCCGCAGGCCTACGAGCATCTGGTGGATGGTCTGCTGGCCAGGCCGAGTTTTGGCGAGGAGCGGGCGCGCTATTGGCTTGATTACGCGCGCTACGCCGACACCTACGGGTTGCACTTCGATAACAGCCGTTGGATCTGGCCTTACCGCGACTATCTCATCAAGTCATTCAATAGCAACAAGCCTTTCGATCAATTTGCCATGGAACAGATAGCCGGGGATCTTCTCCCTGCCAAAAATCTGGACCCTCTGATTGCCAGCGGGTATGTCCGGCTGGGCGTGAGCAGCAACGAAGGTGGAACCATTCCGGAGGAGTTGCGGACGAACATTGCGCGGGAGCGCACCGAGGCTTACGGCGCCACGTTCATGGGCCTCACCGTAGGCTGCGCCGTCTGTCACGATCATAAGTACGATCCAACCACCCAGAAAGACTTCTATTCACTAAGTGCTTTTTTTAACAACATTGATGAGCAGCCATTCAACGGCGACAGACGGGTTTGGGCGCCCATTGCCCGAATTCCCAAGACTCAGAATCTGGAAGCGTACAACCAGGTGTTGGCGAAGCGATCCGAGCTTGCCGGCCAACTGAACGCCGCGCGTTTAGAGGAGCGCGCTTTAGTCGAGCGGTGGCTTCTGTCGCGGCAGAGTCCGGCACAGCCCGTCTCAGCCGATAAGCTGTTGCTCCGCTTGCGCCTGGATGAGGGCGGGGGTGATGTGCTGAAGAACAGCGCCCCAAATGCCAATCCGAAGAGCTTTCCTATCGGAAAGTCGAAGCCGCAATGGGGCGAGACGACTTGGCTTTGGCCTGATTTCCGCATGGATACCAGTACCCAAGTAATGCTGGGGCAGACGGGTGATGCTGAATGGAATCAGGCGTTTTCCTCGGGCGGGTGGTTCATGCTGCGCTCGGCGCCCAACTATACCGTATCGAGCACCTCCGGTGCCCTTATGTCGAAGATGGATACGACCCGGCACAACCGGGGTTGGGATCTGTCGATCGAGAAAGGGATAATCAGCGTCGATCTTGTGAATGAAGCACCCAAGGAGCAGAAGTCTGCCAATGGGGCCAAGGCTAAGAAGGTGGTCCTCGAGAAGGAGACGTTCGATTATCCAACACCGGCGCATTTAACGGCCCAGGAACTGGGACCTGACAAGGCGGCGGTCAGAAAGGCGGCGGCCAAGAAGGCAGGGCTCAAGACGGCAGCGGTCCCCAAGGCGGCGCCCCCGATGGTTGTGGACAGAACGCCGCGGGTGGCAATCAAGGTTTCGACAGTCGATCCATTGCCTCTCGATGGCCAATGGGTGCATGTGTTCTTTACTTACGATGGCTCGGGCGAGGCATCCGGAGTCAGGATCTATGTGAACGGAGCGCCGGTTGCGACCAGCGTGGGCTTCGATAGGCTTCGCCGGTCAACCATACGGACACGGGCTCCGATGCAGCTTGGGCGGAGATATCCCGATGCAACTCCTGCGCAGGACACACGCTATCAGGATATTCGACTGTATGCGCGTGCATTGTCGGCGGATGAAGTCAAGCGGCTGCCCTTTGAGGATTATGTCGCGGAGGTCACCGGTAAGCCGATCCGCCAGTGGAATCCGGATCAATGGCATGTGGTGAGCGACTTCTATTTCAACAACGTGGACCAGTCCTCCAAAGCGATCCAAAGCCAGATCGCCCAGTTGGATGCGCAGCTGGACAAGCTCTCTCAGGGAGGCGACCTAACCCTTGTGTCGTGGGAGAAGCCATCGATTGCGTATGCGGATATTCTGGTTCGCGGCATTTACTCCGCGCGGAAACAAAGAGTGGAGGCCAATACACCTCATTTTCTTCCGCCGTTGCCTGCCGGCATGCCGCACAATCGTCTGGCGCTGGCGAAGTGGACGGTAAGCGAGGAGAATCCATTGACCGCACGAGTTACGGTCAATCGCATGTGGAACGAAATCTTTGGGACGGGTCTAGTGGAGACTACGGAGGACTTTGGGATCATGGGCCAGCGTCCCTCTAATCCCCAACTGCTGGATTGGCTTGCGGTGGAGTTCCGGGAGAGCGGATGGAACATGAAGCACATGTACAAACTTATGGTGATGTCCGCAGCCTATCGCCAGAGCGCAAAATCGACCCCTGAACAACTGTCGAACGACCCGAAGAATCTGTTGTTGGCGCGTGGGCCGCGCTTCCGCATGGATGCCGAGATGCTGCGCGATATCGCGCTCGAGTCCAGCGGGTTGCTGGTAAACAAAATCGGCGGTCCCAGCGTAAAGCCTTACCAGCCACAGAACGTTTGGGAATCGGTCAGTTATCCCACGAGCGACACTCTCAACTACAAGCAGGATCACGGAGACGCGCTCTATCGGCGCAGTCTTTACACTTACTGGAAGCGCATGGCGATGCCTCCGGACATGGAGTCTTTCGATGCACCCCCTCGCGATGCGGTATGTACCCGGCGTCAGCGCACGGATACACCGCTGCAAGCATTGGTAACGATGAATGATCCTCAGTGGGTGGAAGCCTCAAGGGCGCTGGCTGAACGGGTTATCAGACAGGGCGGACAACAGCCGGAACAAAGGATCAGGTATCTTAGCGATCTCCTGCTTTCCCATGATCCATCTCCGCGGATGGAATCGGTATTGCAGCAGTCGTTGGAGCAGATGGAACATCACTACGCAGCCGATCCGAAGGCAGCCCATGACTTGATTGACGTAGGGGAAAAGCCTCGCGATGCCGCTGTTCCCGCGCCTGAACTAGCCGCATGGACGATGGTATCGAGCGAGGTCTTGAACCTGGACGAAACCTTGAATAAATAGCTCAGAATCCGTTTTAAGGGAAACAACTATGAAGCAACATCCGCTTTGCACCGATCCCGACCATGGTCCGACGATCCTGGATCTCCCCATCCCGGACGGTTTGAAAATGGAATGGGCTGGGTTAGAGACGCGCCGGCATTTCCTGGGAAAGATGGGAAAGGTGCTGGGATGGGCGGCCATGGCGAGCCTGGTTGGCGACCGGGTCCTGACAGGAAATGCCCACGCGGCAAATACAACAGTACCGCCGCCGGAGCTTCTCAGGCTGCCTCATTTTGCCCCGAAAGCCAAGCGCGCGATCTACCTTTTCATGTCTGGCGGTCCGCCACAGATGGACTTGCTGGATTACAAACCGAAACTCGCCCAACTGTACGACACGGATATTCCCGACTCAGTTCGAGGCAGTCAGCAACTCACCGGGATGACGGCGGGCCAGGCGCGTTTTCCGATCGCACCTTCCCATTGGGCATTCAAGCAATACGGCAAGTCAGGGGCGTGGGTAAGTGATCTGCTGCCTTATACGGCGCGCATGGTGGATGACCTTACCATCATTCGATCAACCAATACGGACGCCATCAATCACGAACCGGCGATCATGCTCATGAACACAGGAAACATGAACTCAGGAAAGCCGTGTCTTGGCTCCTGGCTTTCCTATGGACTTGGCAGCATGAACGATAACTTACCGACTTTCATGGTGCTGCTCAGCAAACTGAACCCGAAGGAAAATAACCAGCCGGTTTCATCGCGCTTATGGAGCAGCGGCTTTCTTTCCTCCGAGTACGCAGGAGTCGGATTGCGGTCCGCCGGGGATCCGGTTCTCTATCTAAGCAATCCGAAGGGGATCGATGGTGACGTGCGCCGCAAGATGCTCGATGCAGTGAATGAGATCAACCACCAGACATACCAGGAGCTGGGCGATCCGGAGACCAATTCGCGCATTTCCCAATATGAGATGGCTTATCGCATGCAAACCTCGGTGCCTGATCTTACGAACATGAGCGATGAACCCCAATCCACATGGGATCTCTACGGCCCCGAAGCGAAGGAGCCGGGAACCTTTGCCTACAACTGCCTCATGGCCCGCCGCATGGCCGAACGCGACGTCCGCTTTGTCCAGGTGTACAAGCGCGGATGGGATGTGCATTCGGATGTCACTGGCGTGTTGCCGATTCTATGTCAGGAAACGGATCGCGCATGTTATGCGCTCATCACGGATCTCAAACAACGGGGCCTGCTGGAGGATACGCTGGTTATCTGGTCAGGAGAATTCGGGCGGACCGTCTACAGCCAAGGTGGTCTGTCGAAGGATGACTATGGCCGCGATCACCATCCGCGTTGCTTCACCAGTTGGATGGCCGGCGGCGGCGTAAAAGCGGGAATCACCTTCGGCGAGACCGATGAGTACAGCTATAACATTGTGAAAGACCCTGTGCCCGTGCGGGATTTCAACGCGACCCTCCTGCATTGTCTGGGAATCGACCACAACAAGCTGACATATAAATTTCAGGGATTGGATCAAAAGCTGACTGGCACCACACCTGCCGAAGTGGTCACCGGGCTGCTCGCGTCATGAGGAGTGATAAACCGACTGCGGAAAACGGCTCCGGGGCCAGTTCACCATCTATTACCCCTGGGGTGGGATGTCTTTAGCTATACATCTTCTTGCGCCTCGCTCATTGCTTCGGCGCTTTTTACCACAGCCCGTAAAGGCCGAGGTCGTGGGTTCAAGTGTCGTGGTTTCCAGTAAGGTTTGTAGCGAAAGCAGGCTGACGAGGCCGGTGTGGATTGCATCGCTGCTGGTAATTGCATTGTTGCTGCTCCTGCCTTCGCTGTTTAAGTTGGACGGGAAAACGCATGCCGACTGGCAGCAATTCCTGGGGCGATTCCATCCCCTGGCCGTGCACCTTCCCATCGGCATGATCCTGCTCCTCCCGCTTCTGGAAATCGGAGGGCGATTCCGCCCCGCTCTGCGCGAAGCCGCCTTCTTTGTTTTGTGGCTCAGTGTTTTCAGCTGCATCGGCACTTTGACATTAGGCTATCTGCTGGCCTACGGCAGCGGCGCAACCGGAGCGGGGGTAACGCGCCACATGTGGGGCGGTATCTCCCTCACCATCGGAGTTTTGCTCTGTTCTCTGGTTCGTCCTTGGTGGACCTCGGGCAAGTTGCCTTTCGCCTATCCGTCACTGCTTGCTTGCGTTATGCTCCTGCTGGTGTGGGCAGCTCACCAGGGCGGTTCGATCAGCCGCGGTAACTACTATCTCACTGAGTATCTTCCCGCACCAATAAAGAGACTGCCAGGCATGCGGATGCTGCAGGCAAAATCCCCACTCGTTCCCAACTCGTTTTATGCCCAGCACATTCATCCGATTTGGGATGCCAATTGTGTGGCCTGTCACGGCGAGTCAAAGGTCAAAGGGGGGCTGCGGCTCGATGCCTATAACCTTTTGATGGAGGGAGGAACAGAAGGCGCGGTGATTGTTCCCGGGCATCCGGAGAAGAGTATCTTGTTAACGCGGATCACGCTGCCGCCAGGGGATAAGAAATCCATGCCGGCGGAGGGCAAGCCGCCCTTGAAGCCGGAGGAAATCGCATGGATCAGAGCCTGGATTCTTCAGGGGGCGTCGCCTGCGGCGACATCGCTTGCAGGGATCTCGGTTCCGGAACCGTATAGAGAAATCCCACTGCCCCAGGTGGGCGATTACAGCGGAATGCTGGCCCAGATCTCGCAGGTAGAGATCTCCCAGGGAATCAGGCTGGCGCCAGTATCGAAGAAGCTGGGGGATGGCCTTATTTTGAACACGGTCGACGTTGCAGCAAAATTTGACGACGCCCGGCTGGCGCAATTGGAGAGGTTTGCGCCCTATATTGTGGAAGTGGAATTGGGGCGCACCGCCGTCACTGACGCTTGCTTCGATACGCTGGGAAAGTTTACCCACCTGCGCGCGATTCATCTTGAAGACACGGCAGTTACAGGGCAGGGCTTGGCGAAGCTAACTCACCTGTCTCAATTGACATATGTGAACTTGAGCGGCACAAAGGTGACAAAAGCGGCGGTGGCTTCGCTTGCGTCGATCAAAAGCCTGCACCATATTTATCTCTACAACACTCCGGCTCAACCGGCATCCGCTGCGCCGACCCGGAATCAGGGAGTCACTAACCCCGAGCCGTTAACCAGGAATTCACCATGAAACCAGACAGCATTGCTGCTTCCACCGCCGGCAGGTTCGATCGGCGTCAATTCTGCACCGTTACAGGAGTTACCGCCTTGATGACATTTTTAAGCTCGCATGCACGTGGGGAAGCGCCGGTTGGGGAAAGCGTAGACCCGGTCCAGCTTCATACCGGCAATGGCGAATGGACCTACCGTGTGGTTCCTCATTGGGGGGATTTGTCCCAGGGGAAGACGTTTGGTGGAACCCATGGCGGCATTGCCACCGACAAGGCCGGGCTTCTCTACGTAAGCACGCAAAGCGCCACGGGCGTGCTTGTTTATGAGCGCGATGGCAGGCTGTTAAGAACCATCGCCAATGAATATCCCGAAATTCATTCGATGACTTACGCGGAAGAGAATGGCGACGAGTTCTTCTACGCCACGGTTCAGAAAGGAACACCCAAGGAGAACTGGCTTTTTGTCAAAATCAAGACGGATGGAACGGTTGTGCAGAAGATTACTGCTCCGGCCGAGGCGGGATTTCATGCGGCGAACGAGTGGCGCCTAACCGCCGCTGTGCCTGGACCGGATGGCTCCATCTATATCGCCAATGGATACGGGGACTCTCGCATCTTCAGGTTCGATAGAGATGGTAATTACCAGGCGAGCTTTGCCGGCAAGGGGACTACGGACGGTAAATGCAATTGTTGCCACGGCCTGGCTGTCGACCTACGTTACGAGCAGCCGCTCTTGCTGGTGTGCGACCGGGAAAACCGCCGGCTCTGTCATTTCGATTTCGACGGAAAGTTCGTGCGCAATATCACGCTCCATTTGCGCCGTCCTTGCCAGGTGAGTTTTCACGGCGACTATGCCGTGGTCTCTGAGCTGGAGGGGCGAGTCACGATTCTGGACAAAGACAATGTTCCGGTATCTTTCCTGGGAGACAATCCGCAGAGAGCGCAGTGGGCAAACTACAACCTCAATCCAGGCGAGATAGCCCCCGCGGTTTTTAGCGCAGCCCACGGATGTCACATCGATCGGGATGGGAACATCTATGTATCGGATTGGAACCGGTCTGGCCGGGTTACCAAGCTGGCGCGGATAGAAGCGTAGCTGTTGGAATCAGCGGGTCATTGAGTGTTAGTGGCGTGGCATAGGCATAGAATATCGCCCTCATTGCAGACTGGCTGAAAAATCGGATTCGCGAGCGATTACACGATTTGCGGAAAGCATCGAAAGCGGAGGCCAAATTGCCGGCTTTTGCGGAATTGATCTCGAGAGACATACAAGCGCTTCCTGTTTTGATACTCTATCCCGATAGACATAGCCAATCAACAGCAAGCTATGGAAATGCCCGCCGAGAAACGGCAGGCGCAGAGCCGGGTCGTTGACGCCGCCGCAATCTCCTCAATCGGCAGCTGGAGCATTTTGCACTCGGTTCCGGCAGATGCGAAAGATGCAGTTCAGAAGGTCGAAGATTTAATGGTCGGGGAGAGAGGATTCGAACCTCCGACCCCCTGGTCCCGAACCAGGTGCTCTACCAGGCTGAGCCACTCCCCGAACGCTGCGCGCAAACGCTATGCTGGATGCTCATGAGCGGAAAAGCACCCTGGCAGGTGCTCTCTAGAAATCCCACAAGCTGCCTTGAGTGTACCAGAAGAGCGGGTTTGTTTTGCTTCAGTCACCGTCCTGCTCATCGGCCTTTCCGCACGCTCCGGAGCACAGAATCCGTGTGATGCTTGCGATATTCTGGAAACAAATGGCTGTACCGGCATGAAGACTGTACAAGCACTCGACCTCGGCGGCTTGCACGTTCTCGACGGAGGCATGGCCACCGAGTTGGAGGCTAGAGGCTGCGACCTTGGCGGACCGCTATGGTCGGCGCATGTGCTTGAAACCTCGCCCGATACGATTGCCGCGGTACATCGCTCCTATCTCGAGGCTGGCGCGGATTGCCTGCTCACGGCGAGCTATCAAATCTCATCCGAGGGCTATCGGGAACTCGGCCGCGGCCCGGACGATGCAGCCGATGCATTGCGCGCTTCCGTAGCGATCGCCGAGCAGGCCCGGCGGGACTACCAGCAAGCGGCGCCACGCAATGTGTGGATTGCAGCCTCACTCGGCCCGTATGGCGCGGTTCTGCACAACGGGGCCGAGTACCACGGCAACTATGATTGCGGGTTCGACGATCTGGCGGCCTTCCACGGCCGGCGGCTCGCCGTGCTCGCGGAAACGAATGCCGACTTCGTCGCCTTTGAGACTATTCCTTCCTTAGAAGAGGCGACGGCCATTGTTGCGGCTCTACACCGGTACCCAACGCTGCCCGCAATCCTGAGCTTCACCTGCAAAGATGCAATGCATGTCGCTCACGGCGAAAGGCTGGAAGAGTGCACCCGGCTGCTGGAAAGGGAAGACCAAATCGTAGCGATAGGCGTAAATTGCACCCATCCTAAGTTCATTCCCGGGCTCATCGGTGAGTTGGCTGGTGTGCTTGGCCGTCCCTCGGGCAAGCCGATCCTTGTCTACCCAAATTCCGGCGAGCATTGGGACCCGGAGCGCCATCTTTGGACCGGGAGAAGCGAGACAAGCGAATTTGGAGAGTTGGCTAGCCTATGGCGGCGGGCCGGCGCCGAGTGGATCGGCGGTTGCTGCCGGACCACGCCAGAGCAAGTGCGAGCCGTCGCTAGAATTTTTCGCGGCTAGCCGATTAATCGGTGGTGCGCACCGGGCATTGAATTGGCGGGCGGGATTTCCCAAGGACGCGAAGGTTACTCAGCAACGGAGCTGCTTCACAGCAAGTTGAAGATGCTTTCGAAGTCTACAACACCACATTCAGAACCATGTGAACCACTGCCAGCACAGCCGCGCCGATGAAGGCAGCCCCGAAGCTTGCAATCTGCAGCCCAGGCGTGATCTTGCTGGCGATCAGCAGCATGATGGCATTTACGACCAGGAAAAACAGTCCGAAGGTCAGAATGGCAAAGGGAAGCGTAATCGCTTTCAAAAGCAGGCCCAAGGTCATGTTCAAAAAGCCGATAACCAAGACAGCTATAAGGGCCGAAGGAAGGTTTACCACTCTAAAGCCAGGCACAATATACGTGACAACCAGTAACGCCAGCGCGCTCAGAATCCATTTCAAAAACAGACCTATCATTGCCGCGTTTCCTTTCAGCCATTTTGAGAGCCAAGGAGGCACTCCAGTTATAACAGGGGAAAGAGCAGCGGCATAGAAAATACAATGGCGTTTGCCAGGCCTTTGGAAATCAAGCGATCATCGGAACCTGGCGCTTAAGCCCTGATTTATCTACTTTTGCGCCAGCTTCTGCGCCGCGATTTCACCGGCGGCTCCTTTATCGGTCTTCAGTTGCGCGTAGATGCGTTTAGCTTCTGCAGGATTGGTGGTCTGGTAAAGAGCAGCCAATTGCAGTTGGGCCGCATTGGCAGGCACTGTTGCGGTGGGCTTGGCTATAAGCTGCCGATAGAGCACAACCGCTTTGGCGGTGCGGTTGGTTTGCTGATACAGGCTGGCAAGTGCAAGCTTGGCAAGAGCCGCCAGATTCGCATCGTGGGAATTGGCTACCCGCTCGAGATCTGCCTCGGACTCGCCGTTCTTGCCGAGTTCCATTGCCGTGACGCCGGTGAAGTACAGTGCCTTGCGGCCCGCCGCCAGCCGGCTATAGCGATCAGCGACCGCGGCGAATTGATCGTGTGCCGCTTGGGACCGCTGGGCCGCGGTGGCAAAGGTCAATTCACCAGGAGTTGCGGGCTGGCCGGGTTGAGTCAGCGGCGCTCCGTAGGTATCCATGGCCTGGCCAAAAGCTAGATCGGCAGCCGCGGAGCGATGATAATAGGTCACCAAGCCTGCGACGATCACCCCCACAGCAATCAGGCAGACGACCGTCAGTTGGATAGCTATGCGGCGGTGCTCCTGCAGCCAGTCAAGGCTGGTCTGCGTAGCCTCCACTAACTTGTCCTGCTTGAGCGCGTGACGTGTCTGAGTATCCACTACAATCCTTCAGCGCCCGACTGAATCGGACAGCAAACGTACGGGATTGCCGTCTGCTTTGTGAAGTTTAGCAGCGCAAAACCTGACGGGTCAAACAGCAGACAACCGGCGGCGGGAATCTTGATCACCCAGCTCCAAATAAGGGCCGGAACGCGGGAAGCGGCCGCCTGATTCAAGTCAGGCGGCGCGAACCCCGCTAAGTTCGCCATTTTCAATCTTCTCTTGACACTCAATGCAGGAGGCAGTCCAGGGCAGAGCCTCCAGCCTCTTGAGGCCGATCGTCTTGCCGCAGTGGATGCATTCTCCATAGGTACCTTCCTGCAGGCGTTCCAAGGCGAGGCGCACCAGCGAGAGTTGCTCATGTCCGCTGGTGCTTTGCCTGAACAGGAGCTCCTTCTGATAGGACTGGACAGCTTGGTCGGCTACGTCCCGCGTATCGTCGGTGGCAGCTTCGCGGCCTTGCACGACGGCGGAGGTCATGGAGCGCTCCAGCATCTCTTGTTGATGGCGAAGAGTCTCTTCAAGACGACGGATCGTTTGCGGGTTATGCGGCATTTATATTGCTCCTGTCATTCACTTCCGGAATGGCGGCCAAGGCGCGCCAAGGGCGAAGGTGGATCGTTCTCGTTAAGCATTTGACGCAGGAGGACGTGGAACATTTGTATTTTTTTTTGTGAGATTCGCATTTTTTTCAAACCCCTAAGGGAGCGGCTACCGGCTTTCGGGAAGACGGGAGCGGAATGGACATTCACTCCCTTGAGCGAACGGAGAAAAGGTATAGTAAGCAGCATGTATGAGGATTTCCACATAACCAATCCGTGGACGGACGAGGACCTGCACTGCAGATGGACGGCGAATATCGTCGCAATCGCAACCCGGCATGCAGATGCAGTGGACGTTCGCTTTGAAGTGAACGGCAGGCCGGTTTTCATTGCCTTGCCGGCGGAGGCGTGGGTAGAGCAGAAAAGACGTTCCGGGCACGTGATCACGGATCGCCTGGCGGCTCAGGTGGCCGGCCGATATCTCAAGGATGCTGTAGCAAGCGGCTATGACAACGGACGTGAGATGTACACCATGAGCATCGAACAAGTATTGAAGCTAGTCGAAGTTGTGATGCAGGAGGCGCGTCATTCCAGTTTATTGCCGCAACTGCCGGTGATCGCTGGGTAGGATACTGGTGTTGACGCGGCCGGGACTTCAGGTCTCTCTCCCGTGGCGCACCCTGGCCTCCCCCAATAATTTCGCTATTTTGGATGGCAGACTGCCTTCCACCGAAGGCGGAAAAGGAGCATACCCGCATGGGTCCGGTGACAGCAAGCACAGGTACAAGAAGTCTGGTGGAAGGCCCTCACGTTCACCGGAACCTATCGACACCCCAGTTGGTCGAGGCGGCAATCGCGCGCGGAGAGGCCAGTCTGGCTGCCAATGGCGCCCTGGTTGCCCTCACCGGATCGAGAACCGGCCGCTCACCGCGGGACAAGTTTATAGTGCAAGACGACAGCACTCGCGACACGGTGGACTGGGGCAAAGTCAACCAGCCGTTCGATCCGGAAAAGTTTCAATCGCTGCTGGATCGTGTGATCGCGCACATGCGGGAGCGAGACCTGTATGTGCTCGACTTATTTGCCGGAGCGGATGAGAGCTATCGCCTGCCGGTGCAGATCATCGCGGAATACGCCTGGCACGCACTCTTTGTGAAGCAGCTCTTCGTCCGTCCGCTCTTCAACGAGCTGGCCGGGCATACGCCGGAGTTTATCATCGTCGCTGCGCCCGAGTTTGAGGCAGTGCCGGAACGGGACGGCACCAAATCCGGCACTTTCATCATTACTGACTTTACGCGCAAGATTATTCTCATCGGAGGCACGAAATATGCCGGCGAGATGAAGAAGTCAATTTTCGGAGTGATGAATTTCCTTCTTCCCGAGCGCGATGTTTTCCCCATGCACTGCTCGGCTAATGTCGGCGCCGGCGGAGACACGGCCTTATTTTTCGGCTTGTCCGGCACCGGGAAGACCACCCTTTCCGCCGATCCTATGCGGCGGCTTATTGGCGACGATGAACACGGCTGGAGTCCTGCCGGCATCTTTAACATCGAAGGCGGCTGCTATGCAAAATGCGTCGATCTGTCGGTCGAAAAAGAGCCGCAAATCTTCCATGCTATTCGCTTTGGAGCGGTGCTGGAGAATGTCGTCATCGATCCGCGCACCGGCATTCCCGATTACAGCGACGTTCGCTACACAGAGAACACCCGCGCCGCCTACCCGGTAGAGTTCATCGCGGCCGCGGTTACTGAAGGATCTGGTCCGCACCCCAAGAACGTGCTATTCCTCGCGGCCGATGCCTTCGGCGTGCTCCCTCCCGTCGCCAGGCTTTCCCCCGAGCAGGCCATGTATCATTTTCTCTCAGGATATACAGCCAAGCTGGCCGGAACTGAGGCCGGGTTGGGCAGCGAACCGGTGCCGGAGTTCTCTACCTGCTTTGCCTCGCCGTTCCTCCCGCGCGCTCCCAAGGTTTATGCCAAAATGCTGGGCGATCGCCTTCGCCTGAACGGCTCGCAATGCTGGTTGCTCAACACCGGCTGGAGCGGGGGCGCATTCGGAACCGGCAAGCGCATGAATCTGCAATATACGCGCGCGATGGTCGATGCCGCTCTCGATGGGCAGCTTGACAATATAGAGTTCATCACCGAACCGGCATTCGGCCTGAGTATTCCCGTTGCCTGTCCAGGAGTGCCGCCGGAGTTGCTCAACCCGCGGCATGCGTGGAAAGACAAAGCTGCCTACGATGCCCAGGCTGAACAGCTCGCCCGGAAATTCAAAGCGAACTTCGCGAAATTCGATGTGCCTGCAGAAATAAGAGCAGCGGGACCCCAGGGCAGAAAGCCCGAAGGCAAGATCTCGGAATAGCTTCTCAAGCTCCGTCATGCGGCGCACAACATTTGTGATCCGCTACGCCCGTCACCGGATTTGTATGAGAGGGACTCGACGGCAGACGACAGTAAATTGTTCGGCTTCCGGCATTGCATATACATTGTCCCGACCCGCCGCGCTTCCTGGTCAAGCGTGGGATCGAACTGACGGCGTTGGATAGCAACAAAACCAACTCTTTCGAGCAATCGCCGCATCGTTTCTTCGTCATAATACCAGCGATGCTCGCCGTTCTGGCGCAGGCAATAATTCACGTGATCCATCTGGGTCCTACACCACTCCGGGTTCCAACGGATCTGCGCTGCCGCATGTTCGGCATACTCATGTGTGGTGTAATGGCGCAGCACGATCTCACCGTCGGGCACTCCGAAGGAATGGAGACCGCCCGCCTCAAGTACCCGATAACATTCGGAGAGCAAATGCGTAATATCGCGCGGGTAGTTGAAGTGCTCGTAAAAATGCTCACTGTAGATAGTACTGAAGCTACCGTCCGGGAATGGTAACCGCTCCCGAGCATCCAGCATCAAGTCTGCGCAGGGATTTAGGTCGATATTGATCCAGCCCCCCATAATGACGTTGCCGCAGCCGAGGTGCATTGCCATCCGGCTTCGCCCCCGGTATTTACGAGCCTCAAAAAGGCCTTGAATGTGGCGTTTACGAAAAACCATCTCATAGAAAAGTTGTGTAGTTGCGTCGTTAAGACCAACGGGGAGCATAGACAATAGCGAGTTACCAAGACGTCGGATGCTCATGGCCAGGAATTGTAACTCCAGTTCGTGAATCTGGGAGTTTTTTTCTTGGGAAGCTGCCGCGGACGCGAACTAGCGTTTCTGCTCAGTTCGGTTCATCGGGGTTTCATCGAAAATTGATTCGCCTTAAATTCGCGCGCTCCTGCCTCTCTGGTAACACCTATCCAGGAGGCAGTAATGAAGAAAGCTATTGCACTCGTATTCGCAATCGCGTTGCCGGTATTCCCGGCAAAGGCGCAGAACTGGGACAACGACGGGAAGGGCGGACCCATTCGTCATGTTCTGCTCATCAGCGTGGATGGCATGCACGCAGTCGATTACCTGAACTGCTCCAACGGCATCAGCGGCTTCAACAATGGCGCTCCCTATTGTCCTAGCTTGGCGGCCCTACGGAAGACGGGAATTAACTACGTGGCGGCCGGCACATCCAGGCCTTCCGATTCTTTCCCGGGTTTGATGACGATTGTCACCGGCGCCACTCCCCGCACCATGGGCATCTATTACGATGTGGCCTATGACCGTTCTCTGGATGCGCCTGCAAAGACTACCGGTAACGGCGTGGCCGCCGGCCCGTGCACACCTAACGCCGCTCCCACCGGCACGCGCACGGAATATGAAGAAGGAATCGATATCGATCAAACCAAGCTGAACGGCGGTGCTCCCGGCGCCGGACTAACAGATGGCGGCATCGCATCCATTGACCCGACGCGCCTCATTCGTGACCCCAGCCGCGGCTGCGCACCGGTTTATCCCTGGAACTTTGTCCGGACCAACACTGTCTTCGGTGTCATCCATGCCGCCGGCGGCTATACCGCATGGTCTGACAAGCATCCCGCATATTCCGCCGTGTCCGGCCCGGGCAGCGGCAACAACATCGACGATTACTACGCGCCGGAAATCAATTCCACGGTGGTCGCGCTGCCGGGTGTTTCCACTCCTACCGGGATCTCATGCTCGCCTATACCGGACCCGTCGCAGACCGGCGCGTGGACTGACAGTTTCCAGAATATCGAGTGCTACGACCAGCTCAAAGTGCAAGCCGTCGTCAATGAAATTGAGGGAAAGCGGCATGATGGCCGGCAAGACGCCCCGACACCCGCGATCCTGGGCATGAACTTCCAGGCTGTCAGCGTAGGTCAGAAACTGATTGAAAAGAACGTAGCCACCGGCGGTTACCAGGATGGAGCTGGTACACCTACTGCCTCTCTGCTGAGCGAGATTCAGTTCGTCGACGACTCCATCGGCGAGATGGTTTCAGCGCTCAAGGACCGCGGACTTTACGATTCCACGCTAATCATCATTACTGCAAAACACGGCCAGTCGCCCATCGATCCCGCTCGCTACTTCCCCATACCTGGGCCGGGCGGCAACAATGGCATATCACCCTCAAATCTGATAGCCAATCTTCTGCCCCCCTCCGAATCGCCAACCAATCCAAGTGGAATCGGGCCCACCGAAGACGATGTTTCCTTGTTGTGGCTGGCGGATCAGAGCCAGACGCAAAACGCTGTATCCATCCTGGAGCAGAATGCAGCCAAGGCAAGCATAGGGCAGATCTTTTACGGACCAGCTCTCGCGCTCAACTACGATGTACCCGGCCTGCCGCCTGATGATCCGCGCACCCCAGACATTATAGTGACGCCCAACGTCGGCGTGGTATATACCGGCAGCTCGGCCAAGCTCATGGAGCATGGAGGTTTCGCTCATGACGATACGAACGTCATGATGCTTCTCAGCAATCCCAGCTTCAATGCGAGGACCGTCTACACAGATGTGGGCACCAGCCAGGTTGCGCCGACCATTTTGAAGGCGCTCGATCTTGACCCGCGAAATCTGGATGCAGTTCGCGAAGAAGGCACGTCTGTGCTGCCCGGCCTTAAGCTCCGCTAAGTCAGCCCCTCGATGTAAGCACGAAAACCGGGCGCGGGCGTTCCGAGGAATGCCCGCGCTTTTCTATGTCCAATAACAGATTCCCGTGTGGCCCAATCAAGCCGTTTTTTTTTGGCTTGAATGGGCCACAGCGACGCCCGCCATTCGTGAGTGCACGCACGTCTTGGAGTCTGGGTTTTTTGATTTATCTTTCCGAATCCAGCAATCTGCCCAGGGTCTCCTTATGCTTCTGTTTGCGGCCATTTTCCCGCGGCTGATCTTCGATCACGCGGCGGGGTTTAGGTTGTCCGACGCGTTCGCGGGCATTTGCTTTGACTGCTTTGGTCACCGAAAATTTTGCCGGTCTGCGCTTCCTCTTTGCCATAATGCCTCGTGATGTTTTGCGTTGCTTGCTCTTCCTGCATTGGAAAAGACTGAGGTTTGTCCCTCGCCCGGCGAGTGTGGAATACTTCTGAAGGGGCTGGACGAGTTCTCCGGCGCCGGGAAGCAGGGACTTCTTTCCATGGAAGAGCGCGATTTTTTTGACGAGAAATCCGAGCAGCGCAAGCACACGCTGGTTTGTCCGCACTGCGGCAAAGCAGAAGAATACGAGATTTCCTGGCTGGTTCGCCGCAAGAAGGCGCAGTTGCCCCGTCACGCGGACGAACGAGACCGCGCCCGCTTCGCTAAAGCCCAATCCTACATGGTGCGCAAGGACGACGTTGCCGGCTGCAAGAACATACGCTGCCGCAAGCGCTTCGAGGTATCCAGCCTGCAGTCAGTAGCGTTTCTCTAAACTCCGGCTTCTTTCCGCCAATCCGGAATCAGCGCGTACATTCGGCTTTGGCCAATACCTGCGCGGTCGCCGATGACATCGATTGGTAGTAGCCCACGAAGCGCTGTGGCTCCATCGCGTGATATGGACTGAGATTATGGGCCCAGCGGAAACCTATCGGCTGGTACCAGAGCTCAGCCTCGATTTGGAACGGGCCGGTTGCGCCCCCGGCAGATACCGAATATCGCACCAGGCTGCCCTTATCGTTGAAGTCCGGATCTTTCGCGGCCCCGCCGATTACAGCAATGTCTTTTTCCGCGGTTTCTTTGTTAAACCCGCTGGGCAAAAGGCGATTGTCTTTCAAATACCCGATTGCCGAAAGCAGGCCCGTGGTTACGTGGTGGGCAGAGTCTCCTAAAATGGATTCGTAAATTTCCACCTGTTGCGCACTGGTGATCTCGCGATAATGAGGCTCGTAACGCAGCGGGTCGGCATCATTGTCGTTTCCCGCAATGGAGCCGTCGGGATTGAGCGCGCCGGATTCGAAGACGGTATGTCCGTGGCTGTCGCGGACAACTACATGCAGCCACGCCCGTCGTGAAGGGTAGGCGGTAGGAAGCTTGTGCCCGCTCAGGTTTTCAACGAACACCTCGAAACTAAGGCGGGCGGACTCAGTCTCCACGTTCCTGATGCTCACGCGCGCCGCTCGCGATTGAAGGAAGTTCACTGTCCCATTGGCTGCCGTAGTGAGCTCCTGCGGCAGCGCTGCAACGCTCAGATCCTGACGATAATTATTGAGCATTCGCTGCATGAAGAAGTTCGCCGCTACGAAAACGTGGCGGTGCATTCCCATTCGCGGCTGGCCGAAAATCGCTGTAATGGCGACCGGCTCGGGCACTTCGGGCATGTGGCAGGATTGGCAGGTGTTGCGCTTGGGATAATCGCTGTGCAGCCACTCCAGATAAGGCATCTGCTCAGGCAGAGATCCGATCTCTTTACCATTCTTGCCCAGAGCCTGCGTGATAAGCGTATGGCAGGAACCGCACAACGCGGAGTCGCGGATATGCGCAGTCTCCGTCGGCACGAAGCCGCCGGTTGAGGACTGCATCACGCGCTTGTGTCCCGCATCGATGTCGAAGGGTCCGTACTCCGGCCGGTTGTCCTTCGATAACGGAGAATCGACCTCGAACTCACCATTGAAGCTGGCGCGTGTTCCCAGCTTTTCACTTGCGACCTGGTGACAGACCGAGCAGGAAACTCCGTCCTCCGCCGCCGCATTGTCCTTGTTGCCGGGGTTGAACGGGAGATGCGAGAAGATCTCCGATTCCTTGCCCTGTACTCTTGCCTGCAGATGGACGATTGGCATGTGGCAGACAGAGCACTCATTCTCGATATGAGGCACTGACTCGGGGTGATCGATCGACTCCCGCCTGACGCTGGCTTGCCAATAGGGATCGCGCGAGGCATTCGCCATGATGCTGGAGCGCCAATCGAAGCCGATAGAGATATCCTCGCCCGTCTTGGTCTTCAATCCGTTGTGGCACGCGACGCAGCGATCGGAAGTTCGGAACTCGGGCTTAAGGCCTGGATGCTCCGCGCCGCCCCGCATCAGCGCGGGCGAAAGCGCCAGAATTCCAAGAATGGCAACCGGGCTCCAGCCTATTTTGCGCATCACCAGCCTTCCGTCAGCTTTCCGTCGGCCCAATCCCACAAGACATAAAACACCACCTCGGGGGATCGGCCCGAGGTATTGCTCACCGGGGTCCGCACTCCGATGTTGCCTCGGATATGCTGCCGGCGGCTTATGGTCACCTGCATTTGGGGCACGATATCCCAATCGGTTTTGGCGCCTTGCGTGAGGTCACGATCGGCGACAAACTCGAACATCGGGGACCAGAGCCGGCCCAATCCGTGGTCCTGTCCCCAGCTCTGGCCCACGGCGGTACGCCAGTAGAGGCTCTGCGGAGCAATCGCGGTGTGACGGGGAAGATCGGCGCCCGCCTGGAACTCCACGAAAGTATTCGTGGGGAACAATTGATCGAAGGCGGCGAAGGTCTCAAAGGTGGTGGTTCCCGATCCGAATCCCCGTTGCTTGTTGCCGGTGGGCGCGATCACCGATCCTTGCAGGCTGAGGATCGATCCGGTGCGCAGACTGGCGAACATTTCGCGTTTTACGCCGAAGGTGGTATCCCCTACGCCCCCGTACCAGGTGTGATTTTGATCCTGCGCATTGATGGGGACGTCGACCTCGATCTGGTTATGAACCCCGAAGCGTTCTTCATGGATGATGTCGGTTTTGAATCCGGGAGCGCCGCTCGCATTCACCGCTGTGCTGACCACCTCTTCATCTTCGGGATACGCCTTCTCCGTTATGAGCGGAAGCGGCAGGTTCAGCTCTCCTCGAGGCCAGTGCTTGTTGGTGCAGAATGTGCGTAGATAGGCGATGACGTCGTTGATCTGCTGGGAGGTAAGCAACTCTCCGAAGGCGGGCATGATCTGCGAAAATGCGCGGTAGGAGCCTCCGTGCGTAATGATCGCCTTCCAGTCGGAGTCAGGCTCCGGAGTGGTCTGATCGCAGCGGGTGAAGTCGGGAAAGGTGTCTGGCCGCGTGAATTCGGTGCTGGTCCGGGGAGCGCCTTTGCCCTCTGCTCCGTGGCAGGCAATGCACCCGTTCTCAAAAACGCTCTCGCCACTTTGCGGATTGCCGGGCTTCCGATCGCCGAGAATCTGCGCCGGCAGCAGGGCTGCGGAGATAAAGAAGCAGACTGCGCTTGCAACAGCTCCTCGGCAAGCGATCTTCATCGGCCGAACCTGTCGAAGTCGCTCGAATTTCGGCACTCATTGGGATTGTCCTTGTTTCCCCGCTGGGGGTTGACCGTTTGAGTATGTGGGACTTTCCTGAACTCCGCTTTCGACAAGCGCTCTACTCCTACGGCTTTAAGACTGACCACAGACTTTGGATGCCCATTCTGCGCCAGGCGCTGTTTCTCCCTCTATCCGTGAGGAAAATGCTTTCGAGCGGCTACGGATAGAATGGCGGCGAGGGCACGATGAAAATTCTGGTCTGCATCAAGCAAGTGCCGCAGAAAGATTCTCCGCTCAAGCTCAATCCGGCCGGCGATTGGATTCGCGAAGACGTCCCTTACGAGGTGAATGAACCCGATGCTTACGCGTTAGAGGAGGCGCTGCGCCAAAAAGAGAAGCTCGGGGGCGAGGTGGTGGTAATAACCGCGGGACCAGCGCGGGCGCAGCAGGTGTTACGCGAGGCATTGGCCAAGGGCGCCGACCGCGCGATCCATATCGAAGACGATAGGTTTGTCACCATGGATTCGGCTAATATCGCTCGCGCCATCGCCGCTTCTATCGCAGATGAGCAGTTCGATCTGATCTTCACCGGACTGCAATCGGACGATTTCGGTTGCGCGCAGACGGGCGTGTTGCTGGCCGGGGTGCTGGAATGGCCGCACGCTACGATCATCGTCGGCATGGAGATCGAAGGCGCAGGCTTGCGGTTGAAGCGCGAGCTCGAGGGCGGCAGCTACCAATACGTGGAGATTGCGCTGCCCGCGGTCGTTACCATCCAGAGCGGCATCAACAAATTGCGATACGCTACTCTGCTTGGCATTAAGCAAGCCAAGCTCAAGCCGCTGCGCAAGATTGGCTGGAGCGAGGTCGCCGGGAAAACGGGTAAGAATCTGCAGGCAATTGAGCGGCTGTACGTTCCGGTAAAGCAAAAGAAGACGGAGATGATTACCGGGACCCCGGCCGAGACGGCCGGCAAGCTGATCGAAGAGCTCAGGAAAAACGTGCGCGTGCTCTGATAAACTTCAATTTGCCGCCGCGCCCGGCTTCGTATTACCAGTCTTGATTGCGGGAGAAAAGCACTATGGCCAATACCTTGCTTCCGATGGAAGAACGCAGTTTGAGCCCCGAGCAAGTCAGCGAACTCGACAAGCGCAGACACCGCGGGCTACTTTTGATGGTCGTTGCCGGTCAGTTCGCGATCATTTCCTCTGTTCTGCTGCTCTGGATCGGCCAGGATCTGAGATATTCGCCGGGCGGGGCGCATCCGATGTTCTTCTATTTTCTGATCGCGATGGGAATCTGCGGTACCTGCGGAATCAGTGGGATGGCTTTGCGTCGCGGCGGTTCGGAGTTTTAAGCGCACCCGGCGAGCATGGCGGAAGGCATCATCGTCGTAGCGGAGCAGCGGGAAGGCAAGCTGAACCGCGCTTCATTTGAGACGGTGGCCGCCGCCCAAGCTATCTCGCAGGAAACAGCGTGGCCGGTGGAAGTGGTGCTTCCTGGCAGCGAGGTCGCCGAGTTAGCCCGCGAATTGGCTGGGCTGGCGGTGGAAAAGATTTATGCGCTGAATGCCTTGTCGCTTGGCGCCTATACTTCAGACGCCTATGTGCATGCTCTGAAGCATTTTCTTCGCGGCAGGGATGCGAAACTGGTGCTGTTTCCGCATACCTATCAGGTGCGGGACTTTGCTCCGAGGCTGGCCTTGGCCTTGGATAGCACCGTGATCTCCGATGCCATTGGCTACAAACTGGAAAGCGGCAGGATGCTATTCACCCGGCCGATGTTCCAAGGGAAGTTTGTTGCCGATGTGTCATTTCGAGGAGAGCCTCCGTGGCTGGCGACCATTCAGGCCGGAAGCTATCGCGCGGAGCAGGCGAAAACAGGCTCAGCTCCAGTGGAAGTCGTGCAGGCCGCCGAGTTGCCGGGGCCGCCTCGCGTCAGGCCGCACGAAGTGTTTCAGGAAGCCACGCAGGCCGTGGATCTGTCCCAGGCCGAAATAATCGTTGCTGTAGGCCGAGGCATCAAGGAGCAGAAAAACATCGCGCTCGCCGAGGAACTGGCCCATGTGCTCGGCGGCCAAGTAGCCGCCTCTCGACCCATCTGCGACAGCGGCTGGATGCCGTTGGAGCGGCAGATCGGCAGCTCCGGTCAGACTGTATCGCCCAAGCTTTACATTGCACTGGGAATCAGCGGAGCTATCCAGCACATCGTCGGCATGAAGGGCGCATCTACCATCGTCGCAGTCAACAAAGACCCCGAGGCGCCGATCTTCGAGATTGCTGATTATGGAATTGCCGGCAATCTCTTCGATGTGGTGCCCGCTCTGATCGATGGGATTAAAAAGGCCAAGGCGTAAGCGGATTTCCTTCTGCTCGCTGGAAAGCAATTCCAATCGCAAATCCCTCCACTTCGCTTCCCATCCCAGCAAGCTTCGTTTGCCGGGAACGCCGGATGCGCTTGGGCCAGGATGACAAATAAAGGATTCTCATCCTCTTGGGTGGGCTACGGGCCCATGAACACTCCGTAGAGATGACAATCTGTTTGCCTTTGCCGGCACGGCCGGCAGGGCCCAGTTCCGGACGGAATCCTAAAAAAGCAGGCAGTCCCAGCTATTTACGTTAGGACGCAGCCGGTTGGCAGTACACTCGGCTGATGGGGGCTATGTTATGAGCGGCGGCGATTCTTTACTTACATGTAGCGATTGCGGGCAGGAGTTTGTGTTCACCGCGGGAGAGCAGCAGTTTTTCCAGGAGCGCGGGTACTCCTCTCCCCGGCGTTGCAAGCCGTGCCGCCAAGCCAAGCAGGGCGCCCCTTCGCCGGGACACCACGATACGGGCGGCGGCGGCGGGTATAGCTCCGGCTCGAGCATGGGGACAACTGTTGTCTGCGCCAGTTGCGGGCAAACTACTACAGTGCCCTTTGAACCCCGCGGCGATCGTCCGGTCTACTGCAAGAGCTGCTATCGGCCCAAGCAAGGCGGTGGCGGATCGGGCGGCGGACGACAAGGCCGTGGTGGTGGCGGCAATCGCGATCGCGATCGCGGACGCAGGTACTAGGGTCTATTAACACCGACACTGCCCCATGCTCTTGAAGATGAAACAGACGCCGTAGGTGTTCTGCTTCTCCATGCGCCGCAGGCGCAGGCAGGACGTAGTCCTCATTGCGGCACAAGATCCCTCAAGCAAGCTGATCCAGAAAATTCAAAGATATTTGTCTAGTGTTAACAGGCCCCCAGGTACTTCGCACATCCGGTGAATGTACTGCATAAAGACAAGAAAAAAGGGAGAGCGACTTGAAGCGCCGTAAATTTTTGCAAGGCGCGGCAACGTTAGCTGCCGCGGGTCTCCTGCCGCCGCTGGACTGGGCTCAGGAAAAATCCAAGCTTAAGATCACCGGAATTCGTCTGGTAGAGACCAAGCCCAAGCGCCCATATCCCGACTACAAGCCCGATCCGAATAGCTGGTCGACGCAGGGCGTCGAAGTCTCTGCGCCACTCAACATCTATCCGGAATACAAGCCGACGCGCAGCCTCTTTGCGGCCAAGGGTGTCCAGACTTTTACCGTCGAAGTGACTACCGATAAAGGCATCACCGGCTATGGCGATGGGGGCCCGGGCGGCGGTCCCATCGTGATGGGACATCTGGCCCAACTGATGATGGGCCGCGATCCTTTTGACATCGAGCGCAACTGGGATATCAACTGGCGCGCTACCGAGTCCTATGGCCAGGAGGGCGTCACGATGAATGCGATCAGCGGTTTCGATAATGCGCTGTGGGACATTGTCGGCAAGGCGCTGGATCTGCCCATCTATGTGCTTCTTGGCGGCGAAACCAAGCCGCGTGTCCCCGCCTATTGCACCGGCAACGACATCGAACAGCATGTAGCGCACGGCTTCAAGCGGGTCAAGGTCGCCATGCCCTATGGGCCGCCCAGCGGCAACGAAGGCATGCGCGGCAACGTCGCGTTGGTAGAACGCGCCCGTAAGGCGGTGGGCCCGGACGGCGATGTGATGTGCGATTGCTGGATGTCGTGGAATGAGCCCTACACCATCGCGATGTGCAAGCTGATGGAACCCTATCATGTGCACTGGGTTGAAGAGGTCCTTCCGCCCTATGACATGGAAGGTTTCGGCCGCCTGAAGAAGGAGATTACCTCAACCCTGATTGCCACCGGAGAGCATATTTATGGCCGCTATGGTTTTCGCCGGCTGCTCGAAGCGGACGGCGCGTCGATCTGGCAGCCCGATGTTACCTGGTGCGGGGGAATGACCGAACTGCGCCGCATCGGCGCGCTTGCGTCGGCTTACGATATTCCCGTAATCCCCCACGCCGGCGGCCTCAACGGGGCTGTCGAATGGTCCATCTCCCATGTGAACGGGCCCTGGGCGGAGTTGTTCATGCCTCCGCCGGGTGGACCAAAGGAGGTGTATGACATGTTTGACGAGAATTATGAGATCAGCAAAGGGCCCGAGGGCCTCTACATGCACCCGCCGCGGAAACCTGGCTGGGGCCTCGATCTTGAAGTCGTAGGTCCCGCATAACCGCTACAGGCATTCCTGCAGGGTGAACCAACCGATTGAGGGTAATCTGATTTGGATACATGATGAGAAGAATCGGCCTTGTTTCTTTCGCCGTTAGCATCGCGGCATTCGCAGTGTTGTTTCATGTTCATGCCCAGGATGAGACGGCTCTACCGGCAGGGGAGGCCGATTCTGCCGCAGCGAAGATTACTTTTGCGGCCAATTGCGCCAGTTGTCATGGACCGGATGCGGTGGGTGGCGACCGGGCGCCCGCGCTAAACGAGAATCCTGATCTGCGCAAGCTGGATGCGGCGGAGATCGCAAACATCATCAAGCAGGGAACCTCGCGCGGCATGCCGGCCTTCTCCTCTCTGCCCGGTGGCGATGTGGCCCGGCTGGCGCAGTGGATTCATTCCATGAACCAGTCCGCGCTAGCTAAGGCGCCGCCGGAACAGGTTGCGGCAGGCGAGAGATTCTTCTTTGGGGAGGGCGGCTGCTCGGGCTGCCATATGGTTCATGGCCGGGGGGCGGCCAATGGTCCGGATCTCTCCAACCTGGCCGCACGCTCAACCCTGCCTGAGATCGAAAAGGTTCTGGACAATCCGACTTCTCAAATGGGAGTCCATTCGCTCGCCGTCTGCCCGCCCTGGGCCTTCTGCCCCGATTTCTCGTGGGCAGTAGTAGACGTGAGGCTCAAAAACGGAGTCACAATCCGCGGCTTGGAACGCAACCGCACCGAGCATGAATTGCAGCTGCAGTCCTTCGACGGCAGGCTGCAGTTGCTGGACGCCGGCGATTACACAGTTGTCCGCCGGGAAAAGCAGTCGTCTATGCCGCCGCTGAGGGCTGCTCCGGAACAGCGCCGCGATCTTCTCGCCTATCTCTCCAGCCTCGGCGGTATCGAGGCCGGACCCGTGAGCGCTCCTTTGCCGCAGTTGTCGCCGGCCGAAATTGCTGAGGTGATGAATCCCAAGAGGGGAGAATGGACCACGTACAACGGCGCACTCAATGGTAACCGTTATAGTTCCCTAGCTCAGGTCAACACCTCCAATGTGCAGCAACTACGGCCGCAATTCATCTTCTCGCCTGGCGGGAGTGATCTGGAAGGCACGCCCGTGGTGATGGACGGCGTCATGTATGTGACGGGCGGCCCGCAAACCTGTGCGCTCAATGCGCGCACCGGCAGCCGCATATGGTGCACGCCGCGTACGAACGGCCTCGGCGCCGGCGTGTCGCGCAATCGTAAGCGCCAGAGCGCAACGGCGCCCAAAGGTCCAAACCGCGGTGTTGCGGTGTTGGGTGACCGGGTCTATTACGTGTCGGACGACGCGTTCATGGTTTGCCTCAATCGCCTTACGGGTGCGGTGATGTGGTCCCAGCCACTGCCCGAAGCAGGAGCGGCAGGCAAGTTCTATAACTCGAGCGCGCCGTTGGTGGCCGGCGGCCTGGTTATCTCCGGTGTCGCGGGTGGCGACGCGCCGATGCGCGGGTTCATCGTGGCCTTTCATGCCGCCACAGGCGAGCTCGCTTGGCGGTTATACACTATTCCCAAACCCGGCGAGCATCCGGCTGAGACCTGGACGGGACGCGCTCTAGCGACGGGCGGCGGAGCCACTTGGGCTACCGGTTCTTACGATGTCGAGACGGGCACGCTTTATTGGGCCGTCGGCAATCCTTACCCCGATACTGATGCCGATCAACGCGAGGGTATTAACCTTTACACTAATTCGGTAGTCGCGCTGGACGCCAAGACTGGCAAACTGAAATGGTTCTTCCAGTTCACCCCCCGCGACACGCATGACTGGGATGCGACCGAGCCACTCCTGCTGGTGGATACAATCTGGCATGGCAAACCGCGAAAGCTGCTGCTTTCGGCTCAGCGCAGCGGCATCTTCTATGTGCTGGACCGAACCAACGGCCAGTTCTTACTCGCCAGACCTTTCGTCAAGAAGATGACGTGGGCGAGCGGGTTCAGGGCGGACGGCTCGCCTATAATGATCCCCGGCCAAACCCCCACGATACAAGGCACTAAGACCTGTCCAGGCGTGCGCGGAGCCACCAACTGGTACTCCACCGCATTCGACCCTCACAATAAGCTGTTCTACGTGATGGCAGCTGAGGATTGCGGAATCTATCGCAAGGCCGGTCGCATTTGGGACAACAACCCTGACCCAAGTGATATCGGCACGCGTTATGTGCGCGCCCTCAACGTCGAGACGGGTGATGTCGCTTGGGAAAAGCCGTTGGTCGGTCCGCAGGAAACCAACTATACCGGTGTACTCGCGACTGCCGGCGGGCTGGTTTTTCATGGCGAGACAGGTGGAGACTTCGCCGCCGTCGATTCCAGAACCGGCAAGACGCTGTGGACATTTCGTAGCAACGACTCCTGGCGCGCTTCGCCCATGACTTACATGTTGGACGGGCGGCAATATATCGCAGGCATTGACGGCAGCAATCTTATCTCCTTCGCCTTGGGCTACAAGTAGCGCAGTTATACCGGTTAAGCGTTTTCACGATTGGCGTATCCCAAGAAGCTGCTCTCGACGCAGGCGTTCCATCAAAGAACGCCTGCACATAGCCAACTCTCACCAGGACACAGTAATTGTGAAAACGCTATAAGAGACTGCAATCCTCAGCTTAGGGATCTGACCTAGATCTTATGAAGCTAACCTGGGCTTCTCCATAATGAGGTTGCGTTTTCCCAAATCTAGAGCATTTTAGCTTTACTGTGATCTGGCGATAACCGCTGTGTATGGCCGTTCTTCGATGGAACGGCCACATGGGCAGTGTTTCCCGCGCATACACCAAAAGCTAAAATGCTCTACGACGAATTTAGTTGTCTTCATGGGTGTGCATTGGTATGCTAAGTCGCGCTCGGCAGGCTGTTCTAGGTTCGGACTTGCTTACGGGCGACGCAGCAGATCAACCCTCCTCCCCTAGAAATAGACAAGAATTATTCGAGGAAGCTATGGTCAAGAAAGCCTTGCTTGTCGCTGTGCTGATCTCTTTCCTTTGTGGCCACGCTCAAACAGATTCGTCCAGTTCGGGCAACATCACAACAGCTTTAGCCAAGCTGGATGCTTTTATCTGCCAAATTATGCAGAAGACAAACGTGCCGGGTCTCGCGGTAGCGGTCGTCTATAAGGATCAGGTTGTCTTTCTCAAAGGATATGGAGTCCGCACGGTTGGCCAAGCCGCGAAAATTGATCCAGACACCGTCTTCGAGATCGCATCGGTATCGAAGCCCATCGCTTCGACGATCGTGGCCTCGCTGGTTGGTACCGGGGAGGTCAGTTGGGACGACCGGATTGAAGCGCTGGATCCAGAGTTCCAGCTTTCCAACCCGGCCGCTACGGAGCAGGTGACAGTACGCGACATGTTCGCGCATCGCAGCGGCCTACCCACAACCGCCGGTGACGTTTTGGAGGATCTGGGCTATAGCCGTCCGGAGATCCTTCACCAACTCCGTTTGATTCCGCTTGCAGGCCAATTCCGCGAGACCTACCATTACAGCAACTTTGGGCTGACAGAGGGAGCAATTGCGGCTACGCTCAAAACGGGTAAGACATGGGAAGAGGTAGCCGAGCAGCAGCTTTACTCCAGAATCGGGATGAGTTCTACAAGTTCCCGCTACTCCGATTATGCGAACAATCCAGACAAGGCCGCGCTCCACTACCTTCAGGATGGCGTTTACAGGAATTGGTTCGTTCGGCAAGCGGATTCGGAATCGCCGGCAGGCGGCGTCAGCTCCAACGTGCGGGATCTTGCCAACTTCGTGCGCCTGCAGCTGGGTGACGGTGCATTCGATGGCCAGCAGATTGTGGACCGGGCAGCTCTCGAAGAGACGCATAAACCGCAGATCTGTTCGGCAGTTCCTGGCCCGGTTCCACCCGGGCAATGTCCAGGCAATCGCTACTACGGCCTGGGCTGGAATGTCAGCAGGGATTCTGAAGGACGATTGCAGCTTGGCCATAGCGGCGCATTCGACCTGGGAACCGCCACCGCCGTTTACATGCTGCCCAGTGAGCAGATCGGAATTGTAGTCCTCGAGAATGGCACTCCGATCGGTGTGCCGGAAACGATCGGCGTGTCCTTTCTTGATTTCTTCCATTACGGCTATGCGAAGAACGACTACTTCGCGATCTTCAACCCGATTTTTGAGGGAATGCTGCGCGAGACGGAGAACTCGTCTCCGAACTATTCGAAACTCCCGCCACCGCAGAATTCCTCGCCTGCCGGGCCGCTTTCCGGTTATGCGGGCACCTACTTCAATTCCTATTACGGTAAGCTCCAGATCGAAGTCGAACGGAATCAGCTTATTCTTCGCCTCCCACCGCGCGGCGCCTATTATGAGCTGACGCATTGGGACGGCGATACCTTCACGTATTACTTCACCAGCGAGAGCTGCGGGGTCGCCCGCCGCGGGGTAAAATTCCTCGACGGTGGGAAGCAGGTTCTTGTTGAGAATCTGGCAATCCTAAACAGCGGAGTATTCGACAGGATTAACTGAGCGTTTCCGTGGTTAGAGCATTTTTCCTCCACGTGTAAACCGAAGAGATGGTCTCGACGCAGCTTTTTATCGTCACACCGTAGACAAAAACGCCTTCGTGTGCCCGGACTTTCTTTTGATTCGCCATGTCGATTTTGCGTTCGTTCACGAGGACTCTGAAAGACAACTAGAGTCATGCGGGTCGTCCCGCGATTGACCCTGAAGAGTTCTTGCGCATTTTGTTGATCGGGTACCTGTAGAGAATCACCAGTGAGCGCATTGCCCGCAGGTCTTTGCCCACGAAGGCGTTTCTAAGAAAAGCATCGATGGCGCCGATTCTTGCGGCCGGCAAGGCCTTCATAAGCCTGTGATATAGAAACGCTTCTGCTCTCCTTCCCTTACTTCAGCCTGCCTGTGAATCACACGTTCCCGGGGTAGAAAACTTTTTTCCTGCGGGTTGTCGATTTTAACTGCTCCTTAAACGATTATCTGGTGAATGCGGCGATTCTGACGTGACGGAAAGGGAAAGATATGAGATACCTGTGTCTGGCCGCGGCAGTGGGATACATTTGGCCCGCTTCAGAAAAGATTGCTGTGAAAGCACCCGGCAAACTACTTGACTCTGAACCGTCCAGATCAAAGGAGAAATCATAAACGGACACCGCGATGCAAGCATCCATGAACTAAGTAACGCATACCGGAGCACTGGAAGGGTTTTCACCCTAGGCGTAAAAACATGAAAAGGAGCGACTCATGCAACTGAATCCATATCTCCACTTCAACGGCAACTGCGAAGAAGCAATCAAATTCTACGAGCAGGTGCTCGGCGGCAAAATCGAAGCCATGATGACGCATGCCGGCACCCCCGCGGAACAACATGTGCCGCCGGAATGGCAAAACAAGATCATGCACGCCTGCCTCCGTGTGGGCGACGAGGTGTTGATGGCTTCCGACGCACCGCCGGAGCACTATCAAAAACCACAAGGCTTTTCCGTATCGCTCTCGATCGATAAGCCGGCAGATGCGCAACGCATTTTTGATGCGCTTGCCGTAGATGGAAAAGTCCAGATGCCGTTTCAGCAGACCTTCTGGGCATATCGTTTTGGCATGGTGGTCGATCGATTCGGGACACCATGGATAGTGAATTGCGAGAAAGCTGCATAACCCTTCGTTTCAAATTCGGGGACGCCGGCAGGTATGGCGTTCCCGAACGCAAACTATCGCCGCCGGCAAGGACCAGGAGGAAACTATGAGGCAATCGAAGACTCAACCAGCATCGCTCTCGAAAAAGAGACTCTGGACGGGACGTATCCTTAGCGCCCTCGCTGTGCTGTTTCTTTTATTCGATGGAATTACGAAAGTGATGAAGGTGACTCCAGTACTGAAGGCATCCGCTCAACTCGGATACCCCGTTCCTCTGATCCCAGCTATCGGGATTCTTCTGCTGGTTTGCACAGCCGTTTATATGATTCCGCGCACGTCCATTCTTGGCGCAATTCTGCTGACGGGCTATCTTGGGGGCGCCGTCGCGTCTCAGCTACGGGTGGGTAATCCGCTTTTCAGTCAAACCTTGTTCCCGGTTTATTTCGCCCTGCTGATCTGGGCCGGCCTTTTCCTGCGCGACGATCGGGTGCGCACAATTGTTTCGCCGAAGGGCGCTAGAGGCGAATAAGCGCCAAGCCTGATTCCGGGTCGATCCGCTTTTGTAGATGCGTCGGGCTTTCGGTGAGGACAAGTTCACAGGTGGGGCGAACGTGGGCCCCCAGCAGGTGCCCTCCGTAGGCGGTTCCATCTTTACGGGCTACTACCATGTGGGCGTGCACCTTCGGTTTACCGTCTTCGACCGCAATGTCCCCGATCAGGGACAACAGTTCGACTTGTTCATTGAGATCGGCAGCAACTTGATATTTTTTCGTCTCCCAGTCAAACCAGCCCATCGTGGCGTGCGAGAGCGCCCCAATCGCCTTAAAGCTACTGTCAGCGAGGTTTTGTTCGCTAGCGAATTCCGAAAGAGCCGATGAAATCTCGTCACCGGTAGCGAAGATAAGGACAAAGGTCTTGGGCTGATTGGCAATCTGCTTGTGGCGCATACGATTCCCCTCGGTATTTGGATGCTGCCTTATTCTCGACCACGTGTACCTCGCGAGCGGTAAATCGCCAGAGCACTCATCGCGTTGCCCCGGTCACCATCCACCGGCCGACTCCCCGGGACTGATCTCAGGGACCATATCAGCATCAACTGGAGGCGCGTACTTCTCCTTTCCCAGCGCCAGCTTGCGCAATATAATCCGGCCAGATCGCAAATCTATCGGGGATAGATCTATGACAAGGAGCATGTATATGCCGGACACAGCTCGCAAGGTACTTGTACTGGGCGCCACTGGCGGTATCGGAGGTGAGACGGCTCGTGCACTTGCACGGTGTGGCTGGAGCATTCGTGCTCTGTATCGGGGCCAAGTGGCTTCGGATGTTCCAGAGTCATGGGAGCGGATCAATGGTGATGCCCTGAACGCAGCTTCTGTTGCGGACGCTGCAAAGGGAGTCGACGCTATTGTGCACGCGGTAAATCCGCCGGAGTATCGGAACTGGGCCAAGCTTGTGCTTCCCATGATCGAAAACACCATCAACGCGGCCCAAGCGAGCGGTGCGCGCATTCTGCTGCCGGGCGCCATCTATAACTATGGTCCAGACGCTTTTCCAGTCTTGCAAGAAGATTCGCCTCAGCATGCCGCGACGCACAAAGGAAAGATCCGCATCGCTCTTGAAGAGAAGTTGGAGAAGGCTGGGGGACAAGGTGTGCGTTCGTTGATCGTCCGCTTCGGCGATTTCTTCGGACCCAAAGCCGGCAACAGCTGGTTCTCGCGGGGCTTCGTAAAGCCCCAGCAACCGGTAACGAGTATTACGAATCCTGGAGGGAAAGGTGTCGGCCATGATTGGGCCTACTTGCCAGATGCGGGAGAGGTATTCGCAGAGTTGATGGACCGTGAGGGCGAGTTGGCCGCCTTCGAGCGATTCCACTTCCAAGGGCATTGGGACGCTGATGGAACTGAGATGATCACCGCAATTCGGAAAGCGGCCGGACAGCCTTCTCTCCCCGCTAAGGCGCTCCCCTGGTTCCTCCTCAAACTCGCATCGCCTTTCAGTGAAACCATGCGCGAAGTGTATGCAACGCGTCCGCTGTGGCGGACGCCGATCCGGCTCGATAACCAGAAGCTCGTACGCTTTCTCGGGACAGAGCCGCATACTCCTTTGCAGACTGCTGTCGAAGCGACTCTTCGGGGATTGGGCTGTATCGGGTAAGGCGATCCCTCTCTTTTCGGAGGAAAGGAGAGGCGCCTTACGAGGGCGCTGTTTCTGAGAGGAGTTTTGGCACTCAGCGCCCTAGACCTTTTCAGTCTCGATCGCTGGAGAGGCCATCCGGGAAAATTGAAGCCCAGCTCAATACAACAACAAAAAAGCAACCCACCACCCCGGCAAAAAACACCATTTCGAGAATGCACCTGCAGACGTTGAATATGAACAGAATCATGCTCGAGAAACTCCGACTGCCCATGTTAGGGGTGCAGTGCAGACTCAACAAGCTATACCTTGGTATAGGTGGGTAATGCAGGCACTGGAACCGATTGCATCCGGATCAAGAACGCTGCAGGTTCTTGTCGTCCGAGTTTTCCCGATGCGCCACCTGGTTTTGCACCGAAACAGTGCTACTCTTGCTGCATATCTGCTTGTGCCCGCCGGAAGGCGGCATTGCTGACGTGTACCGCGCCTTGGAACGGGCGGTCGATATCACCGATCGCGATAAGCACTAGCGCCACGACGAACGAAAAAGCAAACACTTGGGCAGCATGGAGCAGGGCGTTCTGCGAGCCGAACATGCAGCTCGACATAATCGTGACGGCTGCTCCGACGATCAATACAAACCAAAGCACACCTGGAATATGGGAGATGCTTTGCAATTTCCGTGTTTGCCTTTGCTCCGCCAACGAGCTCAACTCGTACAGCGCATGATCCTCCGCATTGATCTCGGAGGGAGAGGCGGTCTTAACTGACATAAGAATCTTCCACATCTTTACAGCCACCGTCCGGCTCTGCAATGAGACATCCTTTCCTGAGGACATCGCCGGCCAATCATCCTGGAGCACTACGTCGGCATAGGTGCGGGCTGTGGCCTTCAATTCTCCGCGTTGTGGTTCCGGCAGACCATTCGCCAAGTGGTAGATATTCAAAAGTGAATTGGCTTCGGAATCCCCATTCAGCTCCGCGGCTCCATAATTGGTCCACACAGTGTAGAGCATAAATCCCAGCATCACGGCGTAGGTAGTTCCTAGAATGCTGAGTTGCCATCCGATGATGTCGTTGTGCACGCTGCGCTGGCTGGCGGGCCAGAGGCGATTCATAATGAGCATGAAGATCAGGGAGCAAATTACTATAACGATGACGACCACACTGTCTTCGGCGGCGGTTAACATCTCTTGCGATCTCCATCATTGTGCCCACCCGCGTTGATCGGACGGTCAAGAATCGCGATTCAGACCGCTGGAGTTGCGGTGGGCTTCACTCAATCCGCACAACAGTATAAAGCCAAGTTCCGTCACAACTGAACGGTTGGGACCCATGAGGCCTGCTGTCGGCGACATCAAGAAACAGCTCGCGGTCCTGCAGGGCAAACGCGAACCTAGAGGGGCGCCTTAAGACTTTATCAATGAAAGACCATTAGGGAACTTGACGTTTTTCGACCAACGCAGATTTCAGACTGTCCGCTTTTGCTTTCCTGGAAGGATGAGGATACCGGTACGCGCAGCCGGAGAAAGATGCGAGGTGCTAGCCTTGTTCCATGTGTGGCCGCTACGTCCGCCGTTCTGACAAGCAACGGATCGCTGAGCATTTCCACGTTCATGGCCCGTCGATCCCGGACTTTGGCCCATCGTATAACGTGGCGCCGCAGACCTTCCAGCCGATCATCCGTCTCAACCGGGATAGCGGAGAGCGCGAGATCGTTCTCATGCGGTGGGGCTTGATTCCATATTGGTCGAAAGACGCGAAGATCGGCTATTCCACCATCAACGCAAAGGCCGAAACCATCACCACAGCTCCGCTCTTTCGCGAAGCCATTAAGCGCCGCCGCTGCCTGGCGCCGGCGGATGCCTTCTTTGAATGGCAAAAGTTGGATGCAAAGACGAAACAGCCCTTTGCTATTGCGCTGAACAGCGGAAAGCCATATGCCTTCGCTGGAGTCTGGGAGCGATGGAAAGATCCAAAAGCGCCCGAGCCTTTAGAAACCTTCGCGATCATCACCACCGACGCGAACGAACTGGTTGAGCCGCTGCACGATCGGATGCCGGTGATCATCGAGCCGAAGGACTACGAGCGATGGCTCACGCCAGGCAATCCTGCGCAATTACCGCTCGATCTGCTTCGGCCCTTCCCGGCGGAGAATATGACCGCATGGAAGGTGGATGCTAGGGTAGGCAACGTCAAGAATGACACCCCTGACCTCATGGAAAGAATGCGGGAGTCTACTGAGCCGGCATCAGGCGATATCAACCGTGATGAGAGCGGTGATCTCTTCGATCAGTAGCTTTCTTGACGACATCTGTATTGCGAATTCCTCAGATTGATACGGTACTTGCTCCGGAGTTCAGTCGGCTGACGCCATCTAAGCTGTTGATCTGGCAAACCGCTCGGGCGACGAGCGCAGTAGAATTGCGGTTGGGTGTACAAAATGGTTTACAAAAAGATCAACGTGGAACTGATCGTCGTCGCTGATGAGTCCGAATCAGTCGTCGCGGAGTTGAATGCAACTCTCGACCGTCTGGAAGAGGAATACATGATTTTCGGTGGTGGGATCGAAACTGTCTCTGTTGAGCACAGTGGAGCACGGAAGAAATCGGCCCTCATGCACACCTGTGCCGCGGGAGAAATGGCGGCCGTTGCGCTGAGGTCGGCGGGTGAGAAAGTGGCTGGCGCGCTTAGGCAGATTATCTGATATGCCGAAACGCTTGGGCTAAGATATTTGACGGAGATGCCCGGAAGCTATTCATGTGGACGAGTCACCTGCTATCCATCATTTACTCAAAGCGCAAAATCGTCAGGGGGTTCACCTTCGTCACGCGCCGGGCTGGAAAATAGCAGGCCAAAAGCGCCACCGCCGCTAGCAACGCCCCTGCGACGCCCCACGTGACCGGATCCGTCGGGCTTGTATCGTAGAGCAAGCTCGCCAATACGCGCGTAAGCGCGAGTGCCGCGCCCCCACCGAGAGCGAGTCCAACCAGGACGATTAGCATCATTTTTCCGATTACAAGCTTGAGCAAGTCGCCCGGTGATGCACCAAGGGCCACGCGAATCGCCATTTCACGCATTCTTTGCGCCACGGAATAGGAGACAACGCCGTAGATCCCGACGGCAGCCAGCAAAAGCGCGATGGCAGCGAAGATGGCCAACAGCGCCGTGCGAAGCCGGGCTGGCGCTACCGATTGTGACTTTATTTCTCCCAAGGTTTCAATGTTCGCCACCGCCTGACTATTGTTCACTTTCCAGATTGCTTGTTCGATCGATCCGCTTAAGAGCAACGGATTCATGGCAGCACGAATTATCAGGCTATTGCGAGTGCCGGGACTTTGATAGAACGTGACGTAGACGACCGGAATGTCCTCGTTGAGGCTAAAGACTTTCCCCCCGACTTTCTCGTCCTTTACCACTCCCACGACTTGCCAGGGGATTTCCGGGCCGCGAGCGGACTTCCCGAACACGAGCTGCCGAATCAAGATGCGCTTACCGATGGGATCTTCGCCTTTGAAGTAAGTCTTCGCCATAGTTTCATTGATCACGGTAACAGGCACGGTATCGGCAACATCGCTCTCGTCAAGGCTGCGCCCCTTCAACAACCTCATACCAGCCGTTTCAAAATACGACGGCCCTACCACCTTGAACCCACAGCCAGGGCGCTGGGAGTAGGGAAGATACTCCCGCCCCTCGATCAGGAAGGGCGCGCCGTTCTCAAAGCCTTCCATCGGCGGTTTATCAGTGATGGCGACGTCCCGCACTCCGGGCACGCTTCTGACCCTTTGGGTCACTTCCCTAAGATAGTTCGTCAGTGTCGTGCCGTTCGTGAATTCTGTCAGCGGCACTGGAAGATCCATCGCTAGAACATTGGTTGTATCCACGCCCGGGTTGAGGCTTGCAAGCCTGTTGAAGCTTCGGATCAGCAGGCTTGCGCCCGCGAGCAATACAAATGACAGCGCCACTTCGGCAACCACCAAGGCTGTCCTCATCTGATGCCGCCTGAGCCCGGCGGTCGTTCGTCCAACTTCCTTCAGTGATCCGGCAAGATCGGGCCGCGTGCCGCTGAGCGCTGGCACTAGGCCGAAAAGGATTCCCGTGAGGATTGCGATGACCATCGTGAAAAGCAACACGCCGTAGTCCATGCGGACGTTTGCTTGCGGTGGCAGCATGTCAGGCGGCAACCATAGTTTGATTCCGTGCATTAATGCATTGCCCAGCGCGAGGCCCGCCACGCCACCGAGGATTCCGAGAAAAATACTTTCCGTAAGCAACTGCTGGATCAGGCGGAGACGACCCGCGCCCAATGCTGAGCGAATAGCGATCTCGTGTTCGCGGTCCGTACCCCGCGCGAGCGTCAGATTGGCCAGATTGGCGCACCCGATCAGCAGCACGGCTCCCACCGCTGCGAGCAGCACCCAAAGCGAGCGGCGGAGCTCCGGCTGAACCACCTCATCGATATAAGGATCGACCGTTACGCCCCAACCCTTATTCGAATCCGGGTACAGGGCAGCAATGCGCGCTCCAATCGTGTCCATTTGGTCGCGGGCCTGCTTCAGAGTGACGCCGGGCTCAAGGCGAGCAATGGCAGAAAGCCAGTGATAATTGCGTGTCATGTTCGCGGGTGTGAGAGCGAGAGGCAGCCACATTACGGCCCAGGTCCGGTCAAACGAACTGTTCGCCGGAAGCACGCCTATGATCGTGTAACTTTTTGCATCCAACGTGATCTTACGGCCGATAACTTTCGGGTCGCCGCCAAACTGGCTCCGCCAAATGCGGTTCGAGAGCACTACTTCCAGATCGTTGCCAACCTCGTTTTCGCTCGCGGCAAAGGTGCGTCCCAGCGTCGCGCCCACACCAAGCACCTTGAAATACGATGCCGAGACTCTGTGAACATTAAGCTCCTCGGGGCTGCCCGAGCCGGTCAAGGTCACCGTGTCCCAGGCGATGGCTGAGAGAAATTGAAAACAGCGATTCTGCCGCTCCCAATCGAGGAAGTTCAGAGTGGAAATGAAGTTGCTGCCTCCACTCGGAAGCTTTTCCCGCACGCTGACGATTCGCTCCGGTTGTGGATAGGGGAGAGGCTTGAGTAATACGGCATTGACAAAACTGAAAATCGCCGCAGTGGCACCGACGCCGAGCGCGAGCGTAATGATGGCAATGGCCGTAAATCCCGGATTTTTCCGTAGCGTCCGCGCGCCAAAGCGTACGTCTTGCAAGAGCTGCTCAAGCCGAGTGAGACTCCACACCTCTCGCGTCTCCTCCTTGACCCTTGTCACGTTGCCGAACTTCCGCAATGCCGCATAGCGCGCTTCCTCCGACGGCATGCCGCGTTCGATATTGTCCTGTATCTCCATCTCGATGTGGTCGCGGATGTCCTGGTCGAGGTCCTCCATCATGCGCTTGCGGCGCCTCATGATTTGCCCTCCTGCTCCAAAGGCCGGAGGACCCGTGCGATCGCTCCGGCGAGCTTTTCCCACTTGCTGGTCTCGATCGCTAGTTGTCGCCGTCCCTTGGCCGTCAGCCTATAAAATTTCGCGCGACGATTGTTCTCGGATGTGCCCTCTTCGGCCGAAATCCATCCTCGCTTGATGAGCCTGTGCAGCGCCGGGTACAGCGACCCTTGCTCGACCTGCAACACATCGTCGGAGTTGCATTCGATTGCCTTGGCGATCGCGTGACCGTGTGTCGGCCCCAGCAGCAGCGTCCGGAGAATCAGCAGGTCCAGGGTGCCCTGGAGCAGCTCGATACGCTCTTTCTGTTCCTTGGTAGACATTCTAGGTAAGAATAGAGTTACTTCCAGTAGAATGTCAAGGTGAGCAAAGTGCCCTTCGATCCGGACTGCAGGCAGCAATTCCCGGACGGTTACAGGGAACTGAAACCACGCAAAGAGTGTTCTCAATAACAGGACGCCCCAAGTGCACCATAGGATTACATCGTGCGTCGACCGAAGCTGAGGAACCATCGGGGTTCCGCTTCGCTGTAACGGATGTCTCCGGTCTGTTTTGTAACGCAAGTGCTAAGTACGCTCACTCCGCCAACCCCTCCCAGCACCGCAGGCGCCTCGTGCCGGCGGATGCTTTCTACGACTGGCAGAAGCTGGCCGTAAAGGCGAAACCGCTCTTTGCTATTGCGCTGAACGGCGGAAAGCTGCCATCTAATTTTGAAGGAAGTGTAGTTTGATGGCGGGTGATTCTGTCCAAGACATCGTCCGGGCCATAGCCGAGTTCTTCGAAGATCAGTGACGGGTGGCCCATTCAAGCCGTTTTTTGGCTTGAATGGGTGAATGTGCCGAAGAGATTCCAGGAATCTGGGTAGACTTACTTTGTAACCTTCTGCTGTTACAGTCGCCGAGAGTCGCTCATCGACGCGCCGGCAAAGCATGCGTTTGAAGTTGCGCTTGAGCAGGTTAGGCGGAGTTTCCGGGTCTGCGGGAAGAATCAGTCCAACAGAGAAACTACCCCAACTCAAGCCATAACGCTTGAGTTGGCCACCCGCCGCCCCGGCAAATAGAGTTCGAGATAGCGCCGCGCAAGGATGAAGCCGTCCTTCCGCTGTTGCGGAAAATCCGCGTCGTTCTTGGTGTGCGGCGCGTCCCAGAACTCGTCCTCGTGCTCAACGGCAATGCCGCCGTTAAAGCGGGCCTGTAGCAATACTGTAAGGAACGCCGGCCAGTTCACCAACCCTTGTCCGGGAATCCGGTAGCGCCACCATCCCTGACCATGAATGCCCACCTGCTGAAGCACCGGCGCCGTGATCTCGGTGTCCTTGGCGTGCGCCGCGAGAATCCGGTCCTTTAGCTCCCATGCCACGCGCACAGGGTCAATGTAGAGGCGCACGAAGTGCGAGGGATCGAACTCCAGCCCCAGCCGCCGGTTCGGCACGCGCTCAAAGATCGCCTGCATGGCAGCCGGGTAAGTTGCGAAGTTGATTCCAGTGGGATAGTTTTCCCACCCCATACTCACGTCAAGCTTCTCGCACACAGGCAAATATTTTTCGTTGCAGGCATCGGCGAAGGCGGCGGCCTGATCCTCCATGCTGGCGTCTGGCCGTCCGCCGCTGAACGTGCCCACGAACTTGCAGCCTAGGCGATGGCAAAATTCAAGCGCGTGAATAAAGTCGGCTTGGGCGGCCATGCGCTTGCCGGCGTCCGGATCAATATGGTTGGGAGCAAAGTACTCGATGCTGACGATGCGAATGCCGGCATCACGCGCGGTGGCCAGGATCTGATCAATTGCGCTGTCGCTCAAACCGGGATGAAAATCGGGTCCCGGCGTGACCACCACTCCCTCGTAGCCGGCTTGCGCGGCGAAGGCAAGCTTTTGCGGCGAGTAGGGCGTGATGATGGAAAGCTTCGGATAGGAAGTATCCGGCGGCACACTCAATTGGGAAGCCGTCGCCGTTCCCACGGTGGCGCTCGCTGTCTCTGAGACGCCCAGGGCTGCCGCCGACGCCCCGCCGAGCTTCAGGAAGTCACGCCGGTTCCAAAACGAGTTCCCATCCTCCATACCGTTGGCCATATCCCTCTCCTAGTACTTCCCCTATCCTTATACTGCACAGGCCCCGATTAGAGCGAATACATCTAGCTTCTTCTTCCCGCAGGAATTCCGCTTTTGCCTTTTGCCTTTCTTTCTGTCATTCCCGCCCTGTCATTCCCGCCGGAATCTGCTTCTTGTCTCTCGGGGCATACTCGGTTTCTGGAGCGTCGGGCGGGTAGGAAAAGCAGATTCCCTTCGGGAATGAATTTCGGGAAGCATAAAAGCAAGTATTGACAGCCGTCGCAACAACCGAACTTACATAACGGCAGCGATCACTCGACAGGGCTGGCAGCCGTAAAAGCAGAGCAGCAGGGTTTGCCTACGGGCTGGAACTCCATGATCTCGGCGCGCGTGCCGTCAGGACTGAAGAGGTTGTACTGCCACTTTCCGTCGCGGCCGATCTTGGGTCCGGTGGTTCTCTCGGGAACTCGATCACCGGAATACAGAACCTCCGCCGTCTTCTTCATATCGTGTACACCGAGAGAAAAATGATCCATCCCGCCAAGCCGATCGGCCGTTATATCCGCGGGAATGCCTGTGGTCTCCGAACTGGTCACGAGCATGTACTCTAACCAATCCGTGCCGTCCGGAACCTGCTGAGAGACCCAACTGGTCATGCCTTCTTTGGCGCCGCCGTACCAGTACGGCCTGAATCCCAGTACGGTGCGATAGAAAGCATCCTCCGCGGAACGGCTGTGAACCATGAAGCCAACATGAATGATGTGATGGCTGAGCGGGTCCAGCGGAACCTGAGGGGGCGTCGCCGGCAATTGTACGAACTGCACTTTATTGCCCTCGGGATCCTTCACGTCGAACCATCGGCTTCCATCCGATCCACTTTGTACCGAAGCAGGCGCCGTAATCCCATGCGTCGCCAAGTATTGCCTTAAGCCATCAGCTTCACTGGTCACGAATGCTACATGATCGAGCCGACTGATCGAGGTGTAGCCCGGAGGCAGCGGGAGCACTTCGACAAACTGAGTGGGACTGAAATAGTAGCGCACGCCTTGGGCATTCTCAGGATCCGCGCCCTTGAACGCGCCAAGATCACGCACATAAAAGCTTTCGCTCTTGCCGGGATCCGCAGTGTAAACGCTTAAATGTGAGATCCCGGTGATGGACGGTCTGGAATCCGAGGCCTGTCCGCTTGCGGATAGGACGGAGGCGAGCAGGAAAACGGCAAACGCTGCGAGCGGCAATCTCTTCATTTCAGCTTCTCCTGAAAGATGTTCTTTTGGCGGGCGGGAAAATCGTAGGAGACGAAAAAAAGCCACCATCAATCATTTTTCAGTTTTGCCCCCTTCTTTGTATCCATACCACCACACGGGAACCGGTTGCAATATTCATTGACACGCCTACCCTCCGTCATGTTGAATTGTGGCTCAATTGCAGCACAGAACAACTTTTGGAGGCGACCAATGCGAGTCTATGTTACCAATTTGAACTATTGGGACCGGGCGCTCGCGAAGCTACGAACCGGATCAGCTTTTCTGTGCTGCCTGATCATATCTTTGTGTATGGTCAATCTTTCCTCGCTGGGCCAGACGACCACCGGCACCATTTCCGGGACCATCACAGATCCTACGGGCGGCGCGATTCCGAACGCAAAGGCCACGGTAACCAGCGTGCAGACCGGCATCTCACAAGCGGTCCAGAGCAATGCCTCAGGAAACTACGTTTTTCCGGCTCTGGCTGTCGGCGACTACACCCTTACGGTCGAGGCGCAGGGTTTTGGCGCTACCACCGAAAATGGCCTCCATCTGGATGCAAACCAGAACCTCACCACTGACATCAAGCTACAGGTTGGCGCCGCGACGCAACGGGTTGAGGTAACTGCCGCGGCTGCCATGGTCGAATTGCGGGAATCCCAACTGAGCACGACCATTGAACGCAAGCAGATATCGGATCTACCCTTGAACGGCCGCTCCGCAGTCAGCTTAGTGCAGCTTGTCCCAGGGGTTACGACCTTTGTGCCCTCGGCTACGATTGGGGATACCGCCGGCAACAAGTTCAGCCTCAACGGGAACCGCACTAACGAGAATTCCTATTATCTTGATGGCGCATATGACACCTCGTTTATGAGCCAGGGGGGAAATGTCTTCCCCAACCCCGACGCCCTCCAGGAATTCCGGGTCCTCACCAATAACTTCGACGCGGAGTTTGGGCGCTATCCCGGCGGCGTGGTCAATGCGATCACTCGCTCCGGAAGCAATGAGTTTCACGGTCTGGCATACGACTACTTTCGAAATGGCGCGCTGAACCTGAAGAACTATTTTGCGACCCGTGTTACCCCTCTGGTTCAGAACCAGTTCGGCGGAACGTTTGGCGGTCCGATCATTCGTGACAAAGCGTTCTTTTTCGGCGCCTATGAGGGGCTGCGCATCTCCACGCCGACACAAATTCTTTCGACAGCGGTCAACCTTCCCACTCCAGCCGAAGCGAAGGGCGATTTCTCGGCGCTTCCTGCCGGCAAACAGCCCAAGGTGAGTTGTAACGGTGTTGCCGGCGTCATCTGTCCCAACCTGCTTGATCCAGTTGCACAGAATCTGTTGAAGTTTGTCCCCCTGGCAAGCGCCAGCGGTGTTTCTCCCGAGCAGGATGCTCATGGCAGCACTACGGCTAATCAGTATCTCGCGCGCGTTGACTATCAGTTGAATCCCAAACATCAGTTTACGGGTGCATTCTTCCAGACCCGTGGCACGGTCATCAACCCCGGCCTGGATGGGAACCAGGTCCTCAGTTACAGCACCGCCCGGCAGCTAAATACGACGAGTAACATAATTCTGAGCGATACCTGGACGATCTCCCCGACAAAATTAAATATCGTCAGAACGTTTTATACCGTGGATCACACCCAGACGCAGCAAGTCGTACCGCCTACAACATGGAAAAGCCTAGGTAGCACGATCAATGATGGATATCCTCAGCACACATCGCCTGTGATTTCCATCACCGGTTATTATCAGCAGGGATTGGCTGCGGCCGGCATCACCAACAACAACATGCAGACTCTTGGCCTCGAAGATACATTTAACTGGACTCTCGGGAACCATCAGACCAAGGCCGGCGGGTCATTCTTCTTCAACCAATACAGAGAAGACGGTGTCTACTATGGCTCCGGCCTGGCCACCTTTTCAGGCAGCTTTACCGGCAACGCACTCGCGGATTTTCTAGAGGGGCGAGCTGCTTCTCTCCGCCAGAACAGCGGCGTGTATCACAGGTTTCATCAACCCGACCCGGCTCTATTCTTTCAGGATGACTGGAGAATGACACACAAGCTGACGGTCGATCTTGGGATTCGCTGGGAAGCTTACGCCGCTTTTGTGGGAGGGAATACAGAGGGCACATTTATGCCTAATGTACAGTCTAAACGCTTCCCCACAGCTCCCCTGGGTTTGCTTACCGCCGGAGATCCGGGAGTGCCGGATGGCATTGTTCCCACAAAGTGGGATTACTTCGCTCCCCGCCTGGGATTCGCCTATGACGCCTTTGGCAACGGCAGCACCGCGATCCGAGGTGGCTTCGGTTTGTTCTATGCGACCAGAGGCGCCAGTCAATTCGACAATACCGAACAACAGCCGTTTGTGCTTGACAATACCCTCAACGGTACTCCGAACCTTGTCACGCCGTATTCCATCCCTCCCTATAACGGGGTGGATCCCTTCCCATATAACTCCAATTTGAGTAATCCGGTGTTCTATTCCGGCGCAACCATCTCAGGCGTAGAGCCGAATGCCGGATATCCATACGTGATGGAATATAACCTGACTCTCGAGCAACAGCTTGGCAGGAGCTGGGGAGCGCGCATGGCATACGTGGGCAGCCAATCGCGCAAATTCTTTATCTCGCGCGATATCAATGAGCCCGTCTATATACCCGGCGCTCCGGTCACGTCGGCCGGTATCAACGCTCGCCGCCCGTATGAGCCGACCCCCTCCACCTACGAATTCAGCCAGATCGTGCAGAACTCCGATGCCAATAATGCCAACTACAATGCTCTCCAGCTCACGCTGACTCGCAGATTTGAGCATGGTTTTTCCTTGTTGGCAAGTTATGTCTGGTCGAAGTCCATGGACATCAGCTCGATCGATCCCGCTAACATTACCCTCACGCTCTCGGACCAGACATATCTAAAGCGGGATTACGCGCGCTCCGACTACGATATTCCGCAAGCCTTCTTCGCTTCCTACATCTGGGCGATTCCGGGCACAAAACACTTCGGATTCCTCGGGAGTGAAGTTTTGAGCGGTTGGCAGGTGAATGGAATCACTACTCTGCGAACGGGTGTACCCTATAACGTTCTCTCCGGCATCGATTCCAATCTTGATGGCATTGCCACGGATAGGCCAAATCTTACCGGCAGTCCCGTCCTTCCCGGCGGCCGCAGCAGAACACAAAAGATCGCTGAGTTCTTTAATACGGCTGCGTTTTCGCAAGTTCCCGCCCGCGTCCCATATGGAAACGTGCAGAGAAATGTTGCGATCGGACCTGGATTCATCAACACGGATCTGTCCGGCTTTAAGAATTTCTCGGTTTGGAGAGAGTCCAGTCTGCAGTTCCGTGCAGAATTCTTCAATCTCTTCAACAACGTCAATCTTGCTAATCCGAATACTACAGAGACGAGTCCGTCGTTCGGGAGGATCAGCGCTCTCTATACCAACTATTCGCCGCGAGTCATACAGTTTGCGCTGAAGCTCTTTTTCTAAGCAAACTCATGGGATCAAAGATCTAGAATTTGCTGTTCCAGTATGCCTGCTGACCGATGTATCGATCGTCCGGCAGATACTTCAGCAGGGCGCGGCGAACCTCCAGCGGATTCATCGTGCCCTCTTGCGTCGAGTACAGAATTTTGCCGTCGGCACCAATGATCGCGGTGTATGGAACGGCGCCTTTCCAATCCGGGCCAACAGCAGCGGCTGCCTCGGCTGAATCGTTGCTGTCGAAAAGCAGATTCCGATTGAATGCATGTTGCTTTTGCAAAAAGGCCAGCACGAATTTCTTTTCGTCGGGACTGTTGATGCTCACAGTGACGAACTCCACCTGACGGTCGCCGTACATGCGGACCATCTTTTCTATCTCCGGGAACTCTTCCGTGCACGGGGCGCACCAAGTGGCCCAGAAGTTGACAAAGAGAAGCTTGTCTGTGCCCTGGTTCTTGATCAGCGTCTTGAGTTGCGCCGGCGTCACCATATCGACAGTGACGGGCTTTGCATCGTTCGCCACGTCCTCCGCGTTCACACTGCCTTCTTTGAAAGCCCACTTCGTAGAGCAACCCATTGCAGGGGTGGTCTTGACGGCGACTTCTTTCCCGGCAAGAAGAGCGTCCAGGGCGTTCCTGGCCTCGTGCTTGGTTGCGAGCGCCTCACGCGGATTGCTATCGATGCGTCCTTCATAGCGCAGGACTCGCTGCTGATCGAAGATGAAGATGTGAGGCGTAGCCGTAGGGCCATATTTTCGCGTGACAGCTTGCGTGGCGCCGTCGTACAGATAAGGGTAAGTGAGTCCACGATAGGCAGCCCGAGCCTTCATGTCCTCAAAAGAGTCGCCTACATCTGTATAGCCAAGCTCGCTGTATTTCTCCGCCTTGTCATCGTTGCCCATGATCACAACGAAGGCCACACCGCGATTCTGATAATCGGCGACGAGTTGCTTGATTCGCTTCTCGTACATCTGCGCTACAGGGCAGTGATTACAGGTGAAGACGATCGCAAGGATTTTGGCCGAGTTGTAGTCCTTGAGGCTGTGCGTCTTACCGTCGATTCCCGGCAGGGTGAAGTCTGGCGCATGGGAGCCGATGGGCAGGACCGGATAGCCGGTTATCGCCGGAGGAGCATGGTCTCCGGAGTCGTGGCGTGGTTGTTGCCCTTGGCCTGCCGGGCACAGAAACAAAGCAAGCCCGAGAGCTGACAGGATCAATCTAAGTGACCCTGTCGAGCGAGCGGGTTCTCCAGATTTGGCCGCGGGGTTGATGCTAGAGTGTGTCGCCGGCATTCGTTCACCTCTGAAAAAACAATACATTAGTTCTGTCAGTGCGTTATTGACAAGGTAAATCTTCCAACATGCAAGTGATGGGATTTAGTGAACCTGACCTGCCGAGTTCTCGAGAACGACGTCGGAGAATACACCTGTGTCCACCGTCGCCGGGTAGTGCGGGCAAAACCCGATCCCGACGTAAAACGGCCCGTTCATATGCAGATGAATGGGAGGACCGAACTGGTGCATCGGCTCTCCCTTTACACTGATGAACAATGCGAAGTCGTCTCCGTGTTTTTCGATTCCGATACGCTGGGGCATAACGGCGGGAAGCAAGCTGCCTGCAATACGATATTGCATATCTTTGATCATTCCATTTTTCTCGAAACGCGCCGCCATGTGGACCATGCCTGTGCCGTGTTCGGCTGCCATGACCTCCTGAGAATTGTCATCGAGGTCCTGCCGGATCATCAACACGACTTTGCGGTCGTGAGGAGGTTGGGGGACTGGGAAGCTCACCGTTGCGGCGAGCGAGACATCCCCTGACATCTTCTTCCACAAATAACGGAATTCGTCGCGCGTATACCAGATGTTGTAGCCGGCGGAGTTGATGGTGTACTGCCCGGTCTTGGGATCGTAACTCGCACTGCCCGGCACGAGAGCGCTTCCAATATCAGACTGACCCTCGAAAATGCCGATCGGCGTATCGAAGTTCTTGCTGGGCCTATGGAAGTCTGCCGGCGGCGGATATTGCTTGTGCGTAGGAGAGCCAGGCAGCGCCCAATCGGGTACCTCAGGTGTAGTGGTTGGCTGAGCGGGTGCTGTCTGAGCGGAAGTTATTTGTGCACTTAGCCAAGGCGCTGGGATCCACAACATTGCGGCCAGCAGCGAGGCCAAACCGAGATATTTGAGCGCGAAGCGGAGGCGATAAATTATCATTGCGAACAAATTAGCAGATTAAGTCCAAGTTATTCCACCTATTCCTCTCTCCTAACGAAGCTCCTTCATCGTCCCGTCACGCGCCCTCCCATGGGATGATCCGGAGACTCGCCCGTCTGCTTGATGCCGGGACCGGGCACAATGAAGATCGACTGCATCAGCGGGAGCGAATTCGGATAGCCATGCCGGCCGCGCTGGAACGTAGTACTTGCGAAAGCATCCGTTTTGGACGGGGCGAAAGCCTAGTCATTCGCAGCGTAGAGGAGCAGATCGGGAGCCTGATCGGTTTCCGCGGGCGTCGACCATCAGCTAGCTCATCTCAGCAGAAGCAGCCCTGGAGTACGGATTCAAGGACTTCAACGGGAAGCGGCCTCGCAGTCTTGGAAAACAGAAAGGCTCCGCGCCCATTCTTCACGAAGAGTTGATTCACGAGTCCGAAAGCCGCCTTTCCTGACGCATCGCAAAGCTGCAAATCTGGGGCAGGAACTGGGGTGATTAGGACGATCCCGGAAGTGGGCTTGCGACAAATCCACGAAGATCGTCTCATCCAGTTGCGGGAGGATGACGGCCTATCCAGAAGCAATCCATGTGGAGCTAAAACCGGCAGATCTCCATGTTGGCAACTATACGTCCGCTCGGACCGGGCGATTGGAAGGAAAAATCGAGGCCGCTTTCGGAATCCTGAATTGTTAAAGCGTAACTCCGCCGACCCTCTTCTTCCTATTTGCTGTCTCAACTTGTTCAATTCACAAGACACCGGATGCGGATGTGCGTAGTCGGTATGGAACTCATTTACATGCGTTGCCGCCAGGGAGTATCTTTTGTGCTGCAGCCTATCAACTGGAGGCAGCTATGGCGAGAAAATATATCGACTGCAGAGAGTTCCCGAATGAGGCGAACTGCTCGTTGGCGATTTCCGGTACTGAACAAGAAGTGCTCGACGCAGCCGTAATGCACGCTGTGAGCGTCCACGGTCACGAGGACGCGCCTGAGTTGCGCGAGCAACTTCGCGGATTGTTGAAAGACGCGCCGGAGGCCCAGGTGGCGGTCGCCTGACCCCAGGCTCCTAAGACGGGCAATGCAGTTATAAGGCACAAACCCACGGCAGGAAGTGTGGCTCTGCCCGCGACGTGCGGGCACGAGCGACTTGAATTCCCGTCTTGAGGTGTGGCACGCGGAATTGCGGACGGTCAGCCATCTGAATTAAGGGCCCGAACCAGTTTTGCTTGCCCTTCGCGCAGCCTATCTCTCGGCGCCGGACCTATTCTCAAATTGTCGGTCTGGCCGAGCGTTCTTCGGCTTTTGTGAATAGCGCGCTAACTGTACCACTTCCAGCCCCTGAGTCTCCTGAGCGCGGCAGGGCAAGTCCCCGAATTAGCTTTTTATTCCACCCAGAAATGCCATAGCGCGGAGGCAATCACATGCGAACCGAAGAATATGTCTATATTGTGCTGATCACCGCAGCTCTCATTTTCCCATGCCGGGATCAGCACCAGGGGGAGACGGTGGTTCGAGCGGCAGCTCAAAAAAGAGTCACGATTGGAGTGGCGGGTCCGATAGCTATGATTCCAGAGCAAAATTCGCAGATGACCGCCTCGACGACCTGGATGGTCGTTGATCGCTTCAACGAGGCGTTCAACCGGCACGATGCAGACGCCCTCGCGCCTTTGCTCACCGATGACACCGTCTTCGAAGACACGTCTCCTGCTCCGGACGGCACGCGTGTTGAAGGGAAAGCCGCGGTGCTCGCATTCTGGCGGATTTGGTTCACGCACAACGCCGACGCAAGCTTCGAGGCGGAAGACGTGATTGTAAGCGGCGATCGTGCCGTCGTGCGCTGGGTATATCGCAAGCTGCGCAATGGGAAGCCGTGGCACCTGCACGGCGTGGACGTCTTTACCGTTCGTGACGGCAAAGTGGCCGCGAAGCTTGCCTACGTTAAAGGGTGAGGCGCCCCTCGACCGACCGTCCTGACGATGCGATTCCTGATTAAACGATTAGTATCCGAGTTGCCGACATTCATGTAATTCATTGTCAAGTAGAGCCGCAGGTGTTCTGGGCGCTGAACGTAGGGTTGCGAAATGAACGAATCCGCGTTTGGTCGACTTTTCTGCGGGGATGGGCAGCCGACTCAAGATTGAGTATCCGAACGAGATTCAGGTCGGGGATCCAGTGGGTCCGAGGGAACAACTTTCCATCGATGCGCTAACGCCTTTCCTGAACGCATTCGCACCGAACGTCCGGCGAGCGCTGGGTGAGGGGCCGCACTCCGGACCCTACGGGAGTTGAAGCATGTCGTCCAGCTTATGTAGGAGAACCGTTCCTTTGAGCCACTACTTCGGCACGATAGCGGGTGCGCGGTTTCGAAGACGCAAAGGCTATGATCCTGCCAAATGGATGATCCGTCTTCCATCAGCCGGACGAGGAAACCCGGGGGAACTACCTGCTGTTTCATCTGGACACGCGTACTGAAACTGCACACCCTCGTCCGCCCGTCATTTTCATGGT
>CAWDNI010000036.1:0-126293 GCA_963803615.1 uncultured Acidobacteriaceae bacterium | reverse complement strand
CCAGATACCTTTATCGCTTCCGGTAATCTTTTGCCCGACGACAGCCGCTGTGGCTAGCCACGGCAATAAACCAAGCCGGGCGCTGTTTTGCAATTCCCGCCGGCGCAGCAAACCGGTAAGTTGCGATCCATAAAGGCTAGCGGACTCCGGCATAAGCGGAATACGCAGGAAACCTCGGCCGAAGTAAACTTCGCCGCCGTTAAAACGCGCTGACGCTCTTACCATTTCAGGGAGATCGAGCCCGAAGCCTCGGTACTGTTTCAGGTAATCCGACACGATAACCAGGTAAGTCGCCACTCCTTCCCAGATGCCGGCGGCATCCGCCGAGCGCCGCAGATCCTGGTAGTCGATGGCGCCCGCTTCGGAAAGCGCGGCCGTGTCAACTATGTCGCACAACCGGAAATAAAAATGGCGGTACATTCGTTGCAAAGTAGAGATCATCAGACGGTCCGAGGCCGCCGGCACCCTAAACGTATGGTCTCCGATCGAAACCTCGTGGGCACGTTCAGCCAAAGAAGAGGCGATTGCGACCTGTTCTCCAGTTTGACCCAAGCGGCCCATATGAATCTCCACCGCCTCAGGTAGCCCGGGGACAAGGAAGTTCCATTTGCGCGCCAGGCGGTCTCCCCAACTGCGCGGCGCCAATTGCGCCTGGAAGCGCCTCTTCATAAACTGGATTATCTCTTCCGGATTCGCATTGGTATACAGATCCAAATCACTGCCAAGATCGGGCCAGTGATCCAGCGATTTGATCACCGTAGCGTCATATCCCTCCTCTTCCAGCGCGGCGCAAATTGTATGCAGGAATGACATCGCGTTCCCGATACGCGCACGCTCAGCCGCCAGCGCTATTGCGGCCCATTCTGCACGATTGTCGTCCTCGGCGCCGCGGAGGATCTTCAGAAATACCTCTAAGCCTCGCACAATCACATGGTTCGAATTCGACAAGTTCACTAAGTCGTCGAATTCCTCCCTGCTGATGCCTGCAATCTCCGAATTCAGTCCTGCGGACCGGAGTTGCCGCGTCGCCCCCAGGAAACGTCAACAGTAAGCGGGAAAGAATGATCAGAGATTTTATCGAACCGGGCAGAGCCACTGGCTTAGACATATTCGCAGTTTCCCTGCCTACTGTTGAGGGGCCTGCGGCACGGATGGGGAGGCCGACGGCGGGGTTTTCGAGGAGGGAGGCTCTTGCGCATTGTTGCGACGTTTCAGCTTCATCTGACCTGGTTGCCGGCGCCGAGCCTCCCTTTCCTGATCAATCTTGCTGCCGACATTCTGATCGCTATCGCCGGCAACTGCAGAGAGGTGCTTCCCTTCCGCCGAGAGTTGGGTCGCCAACCCGACACGAGCGTTGGCATCGGCGGCTTTGCGGGCCCGGTCGTAGAAAATTTGGGCTGTCTCCAGGTCGCCGTCTCTTTCCGCAATGTATCCAAGGTTATTGAGCGAAAACGCGCTGTCCGGATCGAGGGAGTAGGCCGCAAGAAAGTCTTGCCTCGCGGCGCTCCAATCGTTGCGATTCACCGCCGACACTCCGCGTAACGCAAGCACGGCGGCGCGCACCTCAACCGCGCCTGCGCTCTGCATCCGCTCTTTCAATTCCCGGGCACTGTCGGCAGCCGTCTCACTGACCGGTTTTCCTCTCCATGCGGGCTTCAATGTGACGACGATCGGTTGCGGGGAGTGCGACGCGGCAGCCGCGTTGTAATACTTCAACGCATCCTCGTAATCCCCCAAGGCTTCCTTGGCTACTCCCAAATTGTTCAGGGTAAAGGGATTCTTGGGATTCAAAGCCAGGGCTTGCTCGAGAAGAGCATCCGCTTCCGAATTACGATTTGCCGATAACAGCTCGATGGCCTCGACATTCATGCGGTTGATCCGCATGGGCACGTCTTTTAAGTTATCGAAAGCGTACTTGATCGGTCTTCCTTCTAACTGCTTCGCATTGCTGCGGTCGATGAATGCATCGCCGGCCTGTTCCGATGCCAGCGCATAGAACTTTTGGGCACGATCCAATTGCCCCTGCAGTTCCGAGACATAGCCCAAATTGTTTAAGGTGAAGGGATCAGCGGGATCGTATAGGTACGCCTTGTAGAAGATCGCTTCGGCTTTTTCGTATTGTTGCTTCCGTATGGCATCCACACCGGCGCGATTAAGCCGCTGCACGGGTGTCAGTTCGCTGCGCCTGGGTAGCGTGATTCGAACGTCGCGCGCCGACGCACTCTGCAACCCGCAGCCTGCGAGGACCGCCATCGCGGCGAGTAATCTTACCTGCCTAGCAACCATTTATGTTCTGTGACCTCTCTCCTGTGGCCCGGAGGAGCGGGTCATTCGGGCATACAACTTTGATGCGTGGCGTCAGAATCTGTTGCCGCCGGCCAACGGCATTTCTGCCGCGCAACAGACTTCCGGCCACCGCGTTTCGCTTTCCGGCATCCAACAAGTGTCAAGAATCCATTAGCGGCAAAGGTGTGCCGAATGCGTCGTTTTCCCGCGGTAGTGATGCTTACCGGCATGGCAATTGCCCAATTGTCATTGGCAGGCGCGAAGCCGGAACAGATGCCGGGCGCGCAGTCCGGCTCGATGCCGGACACCGCATCAAGAGATTTATCCGCCCTGCCGCCCGTTCCCCCAGGAAAAAGCACAGTGATAGGCGGCGAGATTCGCGGTCTGGATCCCGTTCGTGACCAATTTATGTTGACGGTCTTCGGCGGACGGCCGATGAAGATTCTCTTTGACGAACGCACCGAAGTCTATCGCGATGGACAGAGAACCTCTCTGCGGGATCTCCGCTCCGACGATCGCGCGTCGGTCGAGACAGTGCTGGACGGAGCAAACGTGTTTGCCCTCAGTATCCACATGTTGTCACGAACGCCGGAAGGCGAGTGTCAAGGCCAGGTGCTGAAATACAATCCTGAAAGTCGTGAATTGACGGTGAACGATGCCTTGTCTCGTGGACCCATCAAGCTGCGCGTGCCGGCGGGCACGGCCTTCGTTCGCGCCGCACAAGCCGCATCCTCTTCGGGGGAAGTAGGCCCTTCAAATCTCGTCAAGGGAACTTTGATCTCGGTCAGATATGAATCGGACAACCAGGGCCGGGGTATTGCCAGCCAGATCGCGATCCTGGCCACCCCGGGATCAGCATTTGTGTTCAGTGGGAATGTCGCATTCCTCGACGTGCCCTCCGGGGAACTGGTACTGCTCGACCCGCATGACGGAAAAAATTATAAGATCTTCTTTGATTCCGGCCGCTTCCCCATGAGCCGGGACATTCACGAAGGTTCGCATGTAACAGTCACGGCAAACTTCGACGGCGCCCGTTATGTGGCCAACGCGCTTAAGCTCGACTAGTCTATGCACCGCTTAAAACGCAGATCCCTCCATTGCGCTTCCCCCCAACAAGCTTCACTTGTGGACTCCGGCTTCGCTCTGTCGGGATGACAAGATAGGATTTCAGCTTAGCCTTCTATTGTAATCCACGGTGGGTTTGGGCGACAAGATAAGCATGTCGCGATTCAAAGTGTACAGCCCAGATCAGGCGTATCTGCTGCCGCCGAGCGTGCGGGACGAGTTGGGCAAGGAGCATCTTTGCTTCTTCGTTCGCGGAGTGATTGAGCGGTTGGATATGAAGGTTTTCGAGCAGAGTTACAGCAGCGAAGGCGGGGAGCTTTACGCGCCCCAGCTGATGCTGGGGGTTTGGCTCTATGCCTACGCGCTGGGAATCACCAGCGCACGGCAGGTGGAGCGGCGGCTGGTGGAGGATCTGGCATTTCGTTATCTGGCGGCTGGGGAGCGAGTGGACAACTGGGCCTTGAGCGCGTTCCGGCGGCGGCACAGCCGGGCACTGAACGACGCCTTTACGCAAGTGCTTGAGTGGGCGCAGGCGCAGGGCATGGTGAAGCTGGGCCGGGTGGCGATCGATTCGACACGGATTCAGGCCAATGCCAGCCGGGATCGGGTGGACAGCGAGCAGGCGCTGCGGGACACGCGTGCGCGGTTGCGTCGCCAGGTGCGCGCCTGGCAGAAGGCTGCCGACCGCGACGACTCGGAGCCGGGCGGCTTGACGGTGGCCATCGCAGAGCTGAACCAGGCTTTGGCCGAGATGCCGCGGCGTCTGGAGCGGTTGCAGAAAAGCGGCTTGAAGAAGCTGTCGCGTACCGACCAGGATGCGCGCTTTCTGCGCCGGCGCGGAGGAGAATTTGTGCTGGGTTACTCGGCCGAAATCGCCGTCTCGGACGATCATCTGATCGTAGCCCAGCGAGTAACGCAGAATGCGACCGATAACGCTTCGCTGCAAGGCATGCTCGATCAAACCGAGCAGCGATGCGGCGCGCCCCCGGACGCGGCTCTGGCCGACAGTGGTTTCTTCTCCATTGCCAATCTGGAACAGATGGAACAGCGCAACATCGATGCTTATGTACCGGACTCGAATATGGCGCGGGCTCTGAATCTGGGCACGCGCTGCCGCACCCGGGTGGCACTTCATCCCCAGCCTGTCACGGTCCAATGTTCGTAGGTGTGCACGGATCGTATCCTAGCGATGCCGGGCTCACAGGAGCAGGCGGAGTGGGCGGCGAAGCCCACGGGATATTGTTGAAGTCGAAAAATTCCAACAAGTTGGGCTGGGCGGCATCGCGGGCAGTCAGGTGCGCTGAGGGACCGATGAACCGGTTCTCGACAAACTTGATCACCGCCGTGTGATCCATCGGCGTGTGCGACACATAATGCCGCCGTGTAAACGGCGAGATGATCATGTTTGGCAAGCGGAACCCAAGTTGTGCGGCGAAGCCCTGAAGGGCGGCGGCATCGCCCGGATTGGCTCCCGGGTCATCCGAAACCAGATCGCAATGCAGCGAAGGCGTCCCGCCACTTGGCACGCACGGAGAGTAGTTGTCAGGATTCACCGCAATCTGTGAAATATCCGGGATAGTTCCAAGCGAGGGATCGGTATTGTCGTTGGAATGCCCGGGCACCGGTGGAACATGGTCGTATGGCCCTCCGCCCTCGTCGTAGCTGAGAAAGAAGACGGAATCCTTCCATTCAGGACTGGCCATGAAAGAATTCACGATATTTGCCACTTGCGCCTGGCCGGCCAGAATTGATTGACCTGATCCGGGATGCTCGTCATTGTTACCGTAACCAGCTTCAATGAAGGCAAAACTGGGAAGCGTGCCGTTGGTGAGATCGCTAAAGTAGGAGGACAGCGGGGCAATGTGGTTCGGATCGATGCAGAAGGAGTTCGACGTATCTCCAACCACGCTCGATGGCTGGGTAGTACCGATGCAGGCAGCGCCGCTTGGATTCTCGTACAGGTATTGGTACGAGTAGGTTATAGAAGAGAAGTCAGTTGCTGGATAGTTCGCGCCCGCGGAGGCGGAGCATTCATCAGCGGAAAGACAAAGGCCGTTGGTTACGGTGTAGTAAATCTTCCATGACACTTTCGCCTGATCGAGTTCCTCAAAAATGCTTGGTATATCGAGCTGCGGAAGGTGGTCATCGTTGCCGGGATCGAAGACCAGGCCCTGGGTCGTGCCTCCGGTAAAGGTCGCGATGCGGTTGGAAATGCTCTTGCTCGAGACCGGCGAAAACCAACGATCGGATAACGCGAACTGAGAAGCCATGTAGTAGTAGTAGTTGAGAAAAGTTTGGTCGTAGTACCCCATAGAACGCTTTCCGGTCAGATCGGTAAATTTGCCCGAGCATGTGCCGGAACTCGCGCAATCGTTCGCGAAGCCTTGGGCATTGTGGACGAAGCCATCCATCAGGATCGGGCGTGTAGCAAGAAAATTATAGCGGTTGACATCACCGTAGCTCTCCAGCCATGAGGAAGTCTCATCGTCGATACAGGAGCTGGTGAACTTGAACAGCGGGAAAACATCGCCCTGGTCATCCTGGTTGCTAATCGTCGCCAGCTTATCGTCGATGCCATCCACTTCGTAATCCTTACCGTCATCGCCGATGTTCCAGCCGTTCGCTTTACGGTAAGGATTCAGCATTCCGAAATAATTGTCGAATGAATGGTTCTCCTGCATCATGAAAATGACGTGATCGATGGATTGAAGGCCACCCGGGGCCGCCACGGTCAGGGTGGCAGCCGCCGAAGTTTTTCCTCCAACTCCGGTCGCTGCCGCAGTGTAAGTAGTCGTTAGGGTCGGATCGACTACCTGCGTTCCGCCGTTCGGCTGCAAGTTATACGCGCTGCCATCCGTTCCGCTTACCGTCACCTGCGTAGCACCTGTGGCAGCCACAGTTAAAGTGGACGAATTGCCTGGGCTGATGGAACTGGGATTGGCGGCGATGCTCACGGTCGGCGCAGCCGCCGCCGCCACGGTTACGATTGCAGAGGCCGAAGCTTTCCCTCCAGCCCCGGCTGCGGCTGCAGTGTAAGTAGTGGTTACCGCCGGACTGACTGCTTGCGTTCCACCGGTGGGCTGGAGGTTGTATGCGCTGCCATCCGTTCCGCTTACCGTCACCTGAGTGGCATTGGCGGCAGTGACACTCAATGTAGACGAACTTCCTGAGGCAATCGCAGCAGGGTTGGCGGCGATGCTCACGGTCGGCGCAGCAGCAGCCGGCATAACGGTTACGGTTGCGGCCGCCGAGGCCGTCCCTCCAGCTCCGGTCGCGGCTGCAGTGTAAGTAGTCGTCGTCTTCGGAGTCGCCGCCTCCGCTCCGCCGTTCGGCTGCAGGTTATACGTGCTGCCATCGCTTCCGGTTACTGTCACCTGAGTGGCATTGGCCGCGGTCACAGTCAAAGTGGACGAATTCCCCGAGGCAACCGAAGCAGGATTGGCAGTGATGCTGACGCTCGGCGCCGGAGTCGAACTACCGCTGGCGCCCCCCCCAGTACCGGTACCAGCCGCATGAGCGTTGGTGGTAACGCCGCATCCGGTGAAGAGCAAGGACAGCGCGAGACTGGGTATCAGCGCTATGCAGGAAAGGGGCAGGGGAACAGATACGGTTTTCAAGGTGTTCTCCTTCCAATTTCCGAGCAACGGTGGCCCGATGCGCTCGGAAGACAACTGGAAATCTCAAGCCATAACTTAAAAGTCGCCTTCAAGCGTCGGACTCGACCGATACCCATCGGCATTATGATGGTCATTGGAAGCTTCCGACATACGCCAAGCACGGGGATCCGCGAAATCGACGGATAGTGCATTGTTTCCCATGGGTTCGAGGCCGTGACGGCTCTTAACGCCGTCTCTTCCCTCAGCGAAGGAACCTGAGCGCAAGGTCCAGTCGGATGCGATCTCGCCAGGACGTGAAAATGGAGAACGCCAGGTACGGCGGCGCCCGGGAAAAACACCTGGGTTCAATATCTCCCTCTTGCATTTATTGAGTTCGAACCAGCGGAGATAAGTGCGGATGACGCTGGCCATGGTCATCTGCACTCCTGCCGCAAAGTTGCGCTCCGCCATGCGGCGTTGCAGCTCGGGAGATTGCAGAATGGCAACCAGCCGCTCTGCGAGGTCGGCCGCATCGCCTATCTTGTAGAAGCTGACAGCCATGTCTTCGTCGGCTGCCATTTCCCTAAAATCGGTGATGTCGGCGCAAACGATTGGCACTCCGTACTCACACGCCTGGTGGGCCGGTCCGCTCGATCCAGTAGCAGAGTCGTAGGGCATAACCAAGGCCGCGGTTGTCTGAAAAAGCTCAGGTATGTCTTCTTCGGGGACATATCCGCGGAACTCGACCGGCAGACCTGGCGGTAGGGCTTCGCGTATCGATTCCCAGTATCCCGCTTTGGTGTGGTGATTGGCCCCGGCCACAATGAGCCTGGCATTCGGGATCTTTTTCAAAACAGCCGGGAATGCCTCCATCAGGGTTTCCAGCTTCTTGTAGGTGCCCCAATGTCCGATCGCAAGAATACGAAGTTCGGGGTTGCCGCGTTTAGTAAAGTCCGGCGGGCTGGAACTAAGGCTGGGCGCAAATGTTCCATGTGTGCCCAACATGACGTTTTGAGCGGAATATTTAGTGACCAGAGTACGCTGATAACCCGGAAGCAGGACAGAAACCGAATTAGCCTTAAGTAATGCCCTGGTAGCGACGCCGGTACCCATACGGAATAGCTTTTCCCGCCGCACTCCCCCGGCGGCAAAGTCGACATGTTCAACAACGTGATGCAGAGTGATATGCGTGTAATAGCCGTAGGCGCGCGTCAGAGCAGGCACAGACAGCCCGGCAAACGCGGCAAATGGGTTTTCCGGTGTTGCGAAGCTCGAGAATACGAGGTTGAACCACACCACGTCCGGTTTCAGCCTTCGAATGGTATTCAACAGACGGACCGGAGTTCTCAAGCTGTTGAATTTCCAGCAGCGGATCACGTCGAAGCCCGGCAACTCTTGCTGCTGCTGGGCGTTCAACGAATTACCGTTCTGGTCGGTGACGAATTCATAATCAGTAAGCTCGTCGGCGAGGATGGTTAAACTGACGTGGGGACTGCGCTGCAGTTCCCGCGCAATATGAAACGAATACTCGTTCAACTGGCGTCCGCTGGGAGGAAAAGTTGCAACTAGGCAGATTTTCATCGAATCCCGCTTTCAGAATAAGCTGATGCTTACGTATGGTCTGAACTGTTGATTCTGACCACCCGCAAAGTTGAAAAAAGTCTCCTCTTGTAAGCCCGCCGAAAAACGAATCGGATACTCCAGGACGACTTCTCCGCGTTCGTCCTTGAATCCGCGGTGGAAAGGCATTCCATACGAGATAGAAAAGCCATTTTCGATCGCGTCGTAAACATGGAAGCCCATGGTCCTGGAGTAAGCGGTCGAAGCCTGGAGATCCCAATTCCGCGTTGGGGTGAAATCAATCATCCCGGCCGGGCGTAGAGCCTGCGCGATTCCCGAGTTTTTCCCTACTACTCGCCATGCCCGCAGGTCTTCTGCGACAGCTCTGACATTCAGCCAATCCGAAAACTGGCGTTCGATGCCGAGATAGGAAGAGGTGTAGTAATTTTCTATACCTACAGGAGAGAATTGCTGGTCGCTGGCTCCCCATCCAGTAACCAGAGCGGTTTTTCCCCACGGCTCCCCAACGCGGAAGTCAACCGCACCCGTTAAGGCCCGCGAATGCAGATTGCTTTCGGTAAAGGGACCGGCCTCCCGAAGGACATACGCGCTAACGGAAACCGCGTTGAAGAATGAGCTTGTGGACATATACGTAAACACGCGGAAGAGGTTCTGGTTCATTGCAACCGGAGACTCGGAATCACGGCGCATTGTTGCTTGAATGCCATTGTTGAATGTCAATACGTTGCTCCCCAGATGGACCGTAGGATTCAGCCCGAAGTTAAGCGAGTAGTCGGTTGTGTCGCGATTGACGATAGAGTTCGTACTGGGCACTGATATGAGCCCGCGGGCATTGCGTATCTGGAAGAATCCGCTGGCGGTGGGTAGATAGTTCAGATGAAGATGATATGCGCCGGTCCATTGTGTCTCCAAAGAGGAACGGGGCGGCGGAAGGAGAGAACTGTCAGAACTCGGCACCGGAAAGGGCGCGTCCAACTTGGAGTCCAGAACATAGACGGTCGTATCTTCGAAGATAGGGGCCACCGAGAAATCGGAGAGCAAGCTCACCCGGGGATTGACCCTCAACCCCTCGTCCGCTCCCGCCTGAAGCAGATTCTGTTGAGCCGTTTGATCTTCCCCTGCCGCATTGGAAGCCTGGGCGAAGGCGGTAAGCGCCTGAGTACTGTGATGTTCCTGGCGATATACGTTCGCCTCGGCCAACAGATACTGATAATCAGGCTCGCTATCGGCTGCACCGCTGATCCCCGAGAGTTCGCCCTGAGCCCTGGCCGTATCTCCCAGCGCAAGGTAGGTGTTGGCCAAGCCGATCCGCACGGTTGTATCGGCCGCACCCGCTGCTTGGGCACGCCGCAGATACGTCTGTGACAATTGATAATCATGCACTCCGCGGAATACGTCCGCCGCCTCGATCAATTGCTCGCCCGTAGGCGGCAACGTCTCTCCTGCCTCAGCTTCCATCAGAGCTAATGCAATCTGCCTCCTCGCATCATCCGCGTGACCTTGGTCCGCCATAACTTGGGCAATGGCTAAACGCACACCTACGCGATCGCTGCCGGGGATTATGAGCGCTTTGCGAAAGCGCTGCATGGCGGCCTTCTGGTCTCCCAGCACGCTTAGAGCCTGCCCGGTAGAGACGAATACCTCACTCTGTCCCGATTTTGCATCGCTTGCCGTAGCCGGCATTACCTGGGCGTGCTGCTCTGCAAGCTGTACATATCGCAACGTTTGATCCCGGTTTTCGAGTTGCGCGTAGGCGCGGGCAAGCAGCGCATATACAAAAGCGTCGTCAGGGGAGAATTTTTGCGCGATTCGCAATTCGTCGACCGCTTCGTGGTATCGCCGCTGCGCATACAACGTACCCCCCAACGCGAGGTGCAGCGATCCATCGTCCGGAGTAAATTTCAAAGCCGCGCGATATTCGCCGGCGGATTTCGTCAGCATGCCCTTTTGGCCGTAAGCCGTCGCCATGATCAGATGTATAGGCTTTGAATCGCCCATAGCCTTCTGCGCCAGTTGCGCTTGCCGCAGAGCTGTCTGAGATTTATGCAGATCGAGGCTGGTATACGCGAGGCCCAGGTGTGCTTCGCCGTCGTCTGGTTCCCGCTTGAGAGCCGATTCGAAGTCGGCCGCCGCAGCTTGGGACCGGTGAAGATCATGCAACACGTATCCGCGATTGACATAGGCCGTCACCACGGTGGGATCGCGCTCCAGCGCCTCTGTAAAGTCCTGCCGCGCATCTTCAAGCAATCCATCGTGCTTATGCACATAGCCGGCCAGGAGCGGAATATCAGGCTCTTTAGGAAATATCTCGTTGTATTGGGAGGTAAGCTTCAGCAGATCGTGGTACCTCTTGAGGTTCAGCAGATCGTAACCGAGATAGACAACTACATCCCTGTCTGCCGGCAACATCTTGATAACTTCCCGGCCCACATCTGCGGATTGCCGATAGTCGCCTTTGAAGCTGAGATATCTCTCTTTTTCCCGAAGCAGCTGAGGCTCCTGCTGCATTTCGTTGGTCGCTCGACTCAACCAGATTGCCGCTAAATCCAGCTTGTGGGCTTCGATCGCGGCGTTCATTCCTCCAGCTACGATGAGAGGATTCCGCGGCGCCAAGGTATAACCCTTGCTGTAAGCGCCTTCAGCTTTTGTAAAGTCCCGGCGAGATGTGTACATGTCGCCAAGCGCGAGATCGGGTACGTACAAGGATGGATAGGCTTCCGCCAGTTTGTGGAAATATCTTTCCGCGTCCTGGTCGCGCCCAGCTTCGCGCGAAGCATAACCCAGTGACGTGAGCGCGAACCGGTTCACTGGATCGATCGCAAGGATTCGCTTATAAACTGCAATCGCATCCCCGGTCCGCCCGAGTTTCATTAGCAGGTCTCCATCGAGCTGCAAACTATCAGGATCCCGGCCATTGATCGCGAGCGCTTCATTCAGGTCGCTTCCCGCACCATCGAGATCGCCCCCGTTCATTTTGATCAGAGCTCTCAGCCGCAGAAACTGCGGCCTGCCGGGTCCATGATCGTCCAGCTCGCTAATTTCCGTCTGCGCTATCGTGAGATGGCGGCGGGCGGCAGTTGAGTGCTTCAGGCCCTCATCGAGTTGCACCAAATCCATGTGCAACTGAATTCCATAAAGCGGCCCCTCAGCCGGGTTTAGAGGCAGGTGAGCCAAGGCGGCGTTGTATTCCCGGACAGCATCACTATCGCGTTCCTGGAGCCGTGCAATTTGTCCGCGAATCGCGTGCAATCTATAATCATCCGGATCGAGGCCCGCGGCGCGCCGGAGAAAAGCGCCCGCACGTTCTACAGTTCCGGCGGCAACTTCAGCCTGCGCTGCCGAAAGCTGCAAAGCCAAATCCCGCGGCCGGGCATCGGCGGCTTGCGTGTATAGTTTGGCGGCTTCCCCCGGCTTGCCGTAGAGCTGATAGGTGTACGCGAGCTCAGCCTTGACGTCTGGTTTAGGGCTGCGGATTGACTTAAGACTAGCTATTGCGTGCGGATAGTCTTGAGTTTCAAGATAATAGCCCGCCAATGACCGCTGGACGTCGGGATTATCCGGAGCGCGCCGTTTGGCCAGTTCGAGATAGCGATTTGCCAGATCGAACTGCTTCAGGTGTTGGTAGGAAATTGCCAGCAGCAATTCCGACCGCGTGCCGGGCTGAATGCGTTCCGCTCTATTTAAACTATCGAGTGCGCCAGCGTAGTCTCCAGACCGGATGAAAATCTCTCCCAGCAACAGCGCATCGTCTATACGCCTAGGATCGGACGAAATCACTTGCTTCAACAAATGCTCCGCCTCCTCCGTTCGGCCCATTACGCTGTAGGTCTGTGCCAGACCGGAGATCCCGTCCAGCGCAGACGGATTCAGGCGGAGACCTCGATTGTAAGCATCTGTCGAAAGTTGAGATTTCCCGTCGAGCCGCGCCGCGTAACCAAGCAGGAACCATAGCTGTGGATCATTCGGGGCTGCCTGGGTGGCACGTTGAGCATAGTCAACAGCGAGTGCGCGATCGCCGCGCTGTAGGGCCGATTCCGCTGCACGCGCAAGCCGTGCGTTTTGGATATTAGACCCCCAACCCAACGGTGGCCTTGGCGGGGTGTGATCGGTTTTGGTCTGAGCTTTCTCGGGAGCTTCAGATCCCACCTTGTACGTCTGGGCTTGGACGGGGGAACCAAGCGCGGCGACGAGGAAATACACGTACGCAATCTTCAGGAACCCCGATCGAGCAATCAACGTTTCACCGGCAGACTGATCCAGATTCAAAAGCGATTAGATTCTAAGAACGCGGTCAGCGTTGGCTGGGCCATAGCAAATAGGCCCGACGGAGTCGCCGCGAGGCAACCAGCGATCGCGATTCGCGAATCTAAACGATTATTCGTGAGGGCCCCTTTGCACAGAATCGAACCTGTCTCACAATCAACTCGGGCCATACCCCTTAGCCTAATCTTGATGGCGGCCTGTGTAGTTCACCTGCCACTTCTGTTAATGAAGTTGCCGCTGAATTCCTACGACGCGAATTTTCATATTTTCTTTGCCTCGCACTACGTTCACCATTGGTTCAATCCCTGGAACGCTAAGTGGTATGCGGGATTTTCCCAAACTACCTATCCACCGTTGCCGCAGCAGTGGGTAGCGTTGATATCCCGGATTATTGGCCTGGACATGGCGTATATGGCGGTGCAGTTAGCTGCCATTCTGCTGCTCGCAGTGGGTGTTTATCGATTTTCCCTGCTTTGGGTGAACCAACGGGCTGCATCGTTTGCGGCGCTGGCGAGTATTTTTCTTGGCTCGGAAAGTTTTCTGGTCTATTCCGCGGGGCAGTTGTCCACCACCTGTGCGGCCCCGCTTTATTTAAACGCCCTCCCATATCTTTTCGACTGGGTCAGGCACGGCAAGTGGCGATCTTTTCTTAAAGGCGGTGTGCTCTTCACGGCCGCCGCGGCTGCCCACCATGCCACACTGCTCTTCGGGTCAATATTTTTCGCGGCGCCCGTCCTAGCGCTGGTGCTCCTGGACCGCCGCCATGAGGGCGAACCAGTCTCCACGCCCGCGTTTCTCCTTCGCACCTTCATAATCGTAGCGGTGGTCGGTGCTGCGATTGCCGCGGTCCTCCTGCCATTTTGGATCGCATTGATTCACTATCCCGTCACGCAAACTCCGATTCCGCACCCTAGCCGGGCAAATTACATATTGAGCCCGCAGTGGGGGCTAAATTATTTTGTTGTTCCTTATGGGGCCTTGATTCTGGTCCTCCCGTTCATTGTGTTACGAGGTTCCGCAGTCGTTCGGCTCCGTCCCTTGCTCCTAGGCTTCTGGGTCGCGTTCTTGGTCGGGCTTGGAGGGACAACTCCTGTCGGTAGTCTGCTCTTAGGCCGTGCTTTCGAAGTCCTTACGATGGAGCGCTTCAGCTACTGGGCAACTTTGCTGGCGCTCCCCTTTGTGGGGCTTTTGGCCAGCGAGCTTATCGACCGGTACCAATTGCGAGCAGTTGTCGGATTAACTTTGGCGGCGGCTTTCAGTTGCGGACTCGCAGTGGCATGGGTAACCTATCGGCCGGCAGATGCTGAAGATTTCAAGGTGGACTCAGTCGCCGCGTGGCTCAACCGTGACGGTCACGACAACTACCGCTACGTCACCCTAGGTTTTGGCAACAAAATTTCTCGTTTGGCGGTCCTGACAGACGCCAGCAGTGTCGATGGCGAATGGAATTCCGGCCGAATGCTGCCGGAACTCACCCAGCACGGCGCGGGTCCTCTCACCAGTTCGAAATATTTTGGCAAGCCGGGCCTCGACGCGCTGCGCGCAATATTGCAGCACGCAGATCGTTACGGACTGAAATGGGTATTTGTGAGGGACCCGTACTATGATCCGCTCCTGTCATTCGCCGGATGGCGCCGCGTAGATAGTCTTGAAGACAAGACCATCATCATATGGGGCAAGGAGGGGGTGCCACCGGCCGTACCCGTGAATGCGCCGCAAATTCCTCCTCACTGGCAGGGTCTCATGTGGGGCACTTTGCCTTTTGGCAGCAGCATCCTGGCGCTGCTGATTATCTTAATTCCGGAGAAGCGAAGGTCCGGAGGCCGGGGCATCGAAGCCTCGACAGCGGACGAGGATCTGGTTCCGGGAAGGCTGGTTTCATGAGCAGCGGACGTCTGCTCGCCGCCCTGATCGCCGCCGCGACGCTGGCATTGATCGTGGTAGGCACCGTCTGGCCCGTTCCATCCGCGGTTGCGATGGCCGACTGGGGGGGCGCCGGTCTGCTGCGCCCCTCTGCAACGCCGGAAGCCGCAGTTGAGAACCTGGCGAACGATATCCGCCGGCAAGCTTGGCAAAAAGCGTATTCCACGCTCAGCAACAAGGGCGAATTTACTGAACCAGAGTTTGTGCGCGACTTGACCGGGAGCCATCTCAGCCTTCGCACCTATGCGACTTTGGACAGCTTCGAGGTGCGGCCGCTTCATGCTTCCGCCGATGAAGCGCAGATTCAGCTCAGGTTGCGTTGGTCCACCGTGGTTGGCACGTTTCTGGACACACGCAACCTGCGCGTTGTAAAAAACGGCGATCGCTGGGAGCCGATGTGGCCAATTGTCAAGGAGCCTCGAGTGCCGCCGCAGGTCATTGCCGTGAATTACCTGCGCTGGGATGTGATTTATCGTGGCCCGGAAGATGACTGGGGAGCTCAGGACGTGGAGGCGCCGCACGTGCGCATCGTCGATATGCACCCTGTGGAACGCGGTGACGGAGTGGTCATACTGGGCGAACTTCTCAACGAAGATGTAGTTCCCGCCTATGTATCGGTCAAAGCAACCCTGCAAACGAAGAATGGGTCGCCAATAGCGACCGAAGGCAGCTTCGACAAGATTTCCCATCTTCTCTTACCAAAGCAAGTCACGCCATTTCTTATTACGTTTCGCAACGTAACGTTGTCGCAAGTCGGCAGTGTCAACATGGAACCCTCAGCGATGCTGGTCGCAGCTTCGGCAGACCCGGTTATCGAGATTCAAAATCAGCGCCTGAATCCAGCGCCGGGAGCCTCGCTGAGCGGCGAGCTGGTTAATCAAAGCGGCGAAGTCGTGAATGTCGCGCATGTTCTGGGAACTTTCTATGACAAGACCGGCCAAGTAGTCTGGGTGGCGGATAAATATATCGATCGCGCACTCTTGCCCCAGACCCCGGTTTCGTTCGACATTTCTATTCCCGCGGATATCGCGCGGAAGGTCAGTAGCGAGCGGGCGGTCACCGCAACCTACAGTTCGGGCGAATTCCAATGAAGTTTAGATTCGCATTCCTCATCGGCAGCCTGGTTTTCGCTGCAATGCAGGCAGCTCTCGCGCAAAGCATGACCATGAACCTGCCCAAAACCGTAGAAGCGGGCGACCCTTTCTCGATTCAAAACACGGGAAGCGGCAAGGCGGTTTTGTACATCGTCGGGCTTGGGCAGGTGTTGAAGCGTGATGTTCAGTTAGGAGAGGCTACGTTCTTTCCCGCCGGAGTTCTGAACAATGCCGGTCATTATCTGGTCTTTCTTGTGGACGGGTCCTCAACAGAAAACGGTGCGTTTGATGTCACGCCTGCTCATCAACCTGCGAGCCTGAGTTTCCTGGCAAAACCGTCTCGTCTTTCTGTTGGCCTGCATGACGGGATCAGCGGCGCCGTATATGTCTTCGACGCCTTTCAGAATCTGATTACGACGCCCACCCCGGTTTCTTTTCAAATCTCCGGTGTCTCGGGCGCAGTACAGGCGCGGACAGTAGTCACTCGTGACGGCCGGGCGTGGACAGAAATGGATTCCACCGCCAAAGAAGGCGCCGCTCAGTTTGTCGCTCGAGTCGATGGTATTTCCAGCACACGCGTGATCGAGCAGGTTCCGGGCGATCCGTGCGGATTGCGAATGAGCGCCCGGAAGGTGGACCAGGAGCTTGAGTTGGAGACAGATCCGGTGCGCGACTGTGCCGGCAATCCAGTGCCGGACGGAACAGTGGTCACTTTTACTGAAGCCTACAACGGCAGCCAAACAACAGTAGACGTTCCGCTCAAACGCGGGGTTGCACGGGCGGAGGTACCTGCCTACAACGGAGCAAAGATCTCCGCTGCGACCGGAGTTGTCTTGGGAAATGAAATTCGATGGGGAAAATAAGAATGACAAGGTCCGTCCTGGCCATCTGCGCGGTCCTCGGTGCGACCTTTGCTCCTGGAGCTGACCAAACGGCGATACACGTCGAGCCCATGAATTTGCAAGGGCCGCGGCCCCTTGAAAAGCAGACCGAGACAGCAGCGATTCGTGATTACCTGCAAGCGTGGCAGAGTTTAAGATCCGCACTTGAGCAAAATCGCGCTGACCTGCTCGATCCGGATTTCGTCGGCACTGCGAGAGACAAACTGACGGAAACGATTCAAGAGCAAGCCAAAGCGGGGATTCGTACACGTTACCAGGACCGTGCGCACGATCTTCAGATAGTGTTTTACTCGCCGGAAGGATTATCTATTCAAATGGTGGACAACGTCCAATACGATGTGCAAATCCTCGATCATGGCAAGGTGCAGGCGGAGCAGCAAGTACGCGCACGCTACATCGTGGTTTTGACCCCGGCTGAAGTAAGGTGGAGAGTGCGCGTTTTCCAAGCGGAATCCGAGTGATCGGCATCGCCGGCTGAAAGTAATCGAGCTTCGCGGGGACTTGCTGTATCCCCAGCTTCACACGGACACGTCAGGCGAAGGATGCGCCACCCGCTCACATACCAGATCGTACATCAATGTAGAGGAAGCTGTTGCGAGCCGGAACCACAATTGGGGATACCGCGTTCAATTGCCGTGCCCTCTTCGTAGTCGTTCCAAGACGCGATTAACAGGAAAGGCAAAGGTTTATCCGGAGGGTAATACTTCCGCCACAAGTTGAACGTATCACTGAATGTTTTGCCGCAGCGCTGGGAAATATGCCGGTTAGTGCCCCAAGAAGCCTTGCTGTCATCGAAACCGGCCCAGGCGCCGCCTACCGCAATTTTGTCAGGATATTTTGCCTGCATGGTGTGATAGAAGTTGTCCAGGTATTGCTCCCCCCAGTTGCTCCCATCCGGCGCCCACCCGGCCTTTCCAGGGTTGACCCACGCATAGAAGCCGTCGAACGCATTCGAAAACTGCCCTGGCTCGTTTTCATATATAAGCAGGGGTTGGGGGTTCCATTTCTCAGTGACGGCGCGCACGCGGTTCCAATCGGTGTGCCCTCCTTGTGGAAAGATGAAGATCATAGGACGGCCGTTATAAGTGAGATACGCCTGATGGCCCGGTGCGTTCGGCGAAAGATAGCTCTCATCGAACATTTTGAAATCCTCAATAGCCTCGTCGGTCGCCCCATCTTCCTCGTCGGTTTCGTCATACATCATCGCAACATGAAACTTCTGTTGGGCGGCCATGGTTTGAACCAGGGCATAGCTGCGATCGATGAAGGGCTCCCGATAACCGTACCAATCCACCACGAACCCGGAAATCCCTAAGGATTTAGCCTCGCGAATCTGTTTGCGTATCACAACCGGATCGTGCGAGTTATAGCCCACAGCGATGGTGTGCTTGGGATGACCGAACCATCCCTCATAGACCGCCAAAATCTGCGGTGAAGAGCCTACGGACTGAGCGTTCGCTCTGAAGCCTTGGCGTGATCCCACATGAGAGCATCCATGGGGCAGCAAAAAAATAAAAAGTGATGCAGCGGTTGCACGACTGATCATAAAGATACCTCTTAGAGGCGCTTAGGAGTGTCTGGGGTTGTCATGAGTGGCGCCGGACTTCCAGTCCCCGAGCAGCCGGAATCTGGATTCCCGCATCGCATGAATAGATCCATGTTCTTGAAATATGCCCGGCCGGCCCGCGCTGACCGTTGTTGGCTGGTCTTTTAGCCTCCGCCTGCCTGGTACGCTGGAGTCCCTCCGTGGTGAATGGTCCGACGCAGAAGCCGAAGACTTTGCAAGCCCGTATACTTTCGGGAAGCTTCGTATTGCTCTCGGGTTCGGGGCTGGCCACCGCGATCAATTTTGCGTACAACATCGCAGTTGCGCGATTCCTCGGTCCAACGGCCTTCGGACACGCCACGGCTGTTTACACTCTCCTCATCTTGATATCCGCGGTGACCCTCTCTTTTCAGATTGTTTCCGCGAAGGTCGTAGCACAACAGAGTTTTCCGGATGGAAAATCCTCCGTCTATCGAGATTTCCATCGAGGCGCTTGGGTATGCGGTATTCTCGTTGCGCTGATATTACTGCTGTTTCAGAGAGCAATCGCGGATTACTTAAAGCTGCCCGGTCCCGTTCTTGTTGTCCTGCTTGCAATAGGAGCGGCTTTCTACGTTCCGCTGGGAAGCCGGCGAGGCTACATCCAAGGGGCCTACGGCTTCCGTCTTCTTGCTACCAATCTCGTCCTGGAAGGCGTGGTTCGGCTCCTTGGATCGCTGCTGCTGATCGCGCTCGGACTGGGCGTCCCTGGAGTGATCGCGGCCAATGCCGCGGCTGTGGCCGCGGCCTATCTTGCTGCCGCACCCAAACTGACAGCCACCGTCCCCAACCACCTTCATTTACCCCAAGCGTTTCGAGAAGGATTGCAGGCGATTGTCTTCTTTGCCGGCCAAGTGCTTATCAACAACTGCGACATTGTTCTGGTAGAGCACTTTTTTTCGTCCACAACAGCGGGGCTATATGCTGCCGTGGCAATGGTGGGTCGAGTGATCTTCGCGTTTTCCTCAGCAGTCGTCAACACCATGTTTCCACTTGTCGCGGGCACGCGGGATGAGGAGAGAAAAGATCTCAAAGTCATTGCAACTTCACTATTGCTCGTCTTCACTATCGGTTCAATCTTGGCCCTCTGCCTGCGCGTCACACCTGCCTGGATCTGGACGGCGTTCTTCGGAGCCAAATTTGCAATAGCAGGCAAATACGGCCTCCCGTATTTATTGGCGCTATACGCCATCACGACGGTTGTGTATTCACTCAGCGTCGTGATCATCACCTACGAAATGTCCTACAAGATCGCGAATACCAGCTGGATACAGTTGGCGTTCAGCGGTGTTCTCATCGCCGGCATCTGCCGCTTTCATTCTTCTCTGCGGGAAGTTATCTGGGTACAACTGATCCTGATGATCTTCTTACTGGCCCTGGTAGCACTGCCGTTCCTTATTAACTCCTTGACCGATTCAGAAAGTACGCAGCGCAGTGGGGTTTCTCAGCCGATCAGGCTGATTCGACGTGTCTCGGAAGATGAGGTTGTCGCGGAATTTCTGAAGAGTGATTTTAACAATCCCGCGTTTCACGAGTATCAGGAAACGCTGCGCGACATTGTAATCAGGCCCAACCTTCACGACGCCGACGAAAATGCCAAACGGCGCGCCCTGTTATTCATACGGCATCTTGCCTTGTGGAAAGAGCTTCCCGCGGGAACGGAATGGTATGAGGTGGAGTTGAGGGAAACAGAACTCGACCGGATTCGAGTATTCCCCCGGGCACAATGGCGGAAGCTCGCGCGGGGCAACTTCTCGATCATTGAAGTCGCCGAACGGATACGCGGCCGCCAAGACGTCGTGGACGGCCCATTCCCCTCGAAAATTGCAGCCCTGCGCGATCGACTTCTCCAGGAGGAATCCGGTTTGGGCGCTGTGGTCCTCATCGGTGTTAACGACAGCGAACCTTTAACCGTCCTGGATGGCAATCATCGGTTGGTGGCGGCAATTCTGGCGTCGCCATGCAAATTACATAAATTCCGGTTTCTCTGCGGACTATCGCCAACGATGGCGGAGTGCTGTTGGTACAACACGAACCTGGTCACTCTTTTTCGCTACGGGAAAAATGTCTTGTCGCACATTGTGCGTGATCCCGAAGCTGAGCTTGCACGCCTCTTGCAAAGCACAGGATCGCGAACCACGCCTGCTGACAAACTCCAACGTGAGGTGACTTAGCTTGGTCTCATTGATGTTCTTCTCAGAGAAAGCACCATGCACGGAACCTGAGATGGAGGTAGATAAATGACAACTGGAATACGTAGTGTGGCGGTGAAGCAGCTACCGGAGAAGCTAAAAGGGAAGCAAGCGCGACACTTTGTACGCGACATAAAGAACTGCATGAATATCGATCGCCCTCATCTGGTGATCGATTGTTCTAACCTGCGCCAACTCGACAGATCTGTAATTCACCTGCTGCTACTTTGTTTGGAAGAGGCCATGAAACGCAAGGGAGACGTCAAACTCTCGGCGATCCCGGCAGGAGCCGGGGAAATTCTCGAACTCACGGGAGTCAGCCGTCTCTTCGATATCTTTGACACAACCGCTGACGCGGTCAAAAGCTTCGATCAACTTCGGGTGGACGCGTTTTCGCAGGCACTTGTCTCCGGGCGCTCGCATCACGGATCGGAAAGTGCGGCGTAACGACTTAGGGGATCATTACTTTGAGAAATATAACAAATCTGCGGTTCGGAGTTATCAATGAGAATCTCCGGGTATTGGTTACGGCGGCAGACCGCTAACTGCCTCTTGACGTTCCTGGCTGTTCCGTTTGGGCAAGCGGCCGCGCCGCCGCCACAACAAACAGTGGCCGCCCAGGAGGCGGAAGGCGCGTCCTCCGCGCAAAGCCAATCGCAGAACACTGACAGGGGAGCCAAAAAGCCGGAAGCGGGTACAAACCCGTCGAAGACGCCTTCTGATAATCAGGATTCCGTGAGCCCGCAAACTATCAATGGCAATCCTCAGGCCGCCGATCCGCAAACCACCCCGGAACAAAAGCCCAACGGGCCCCCGTTAGGCACGGCCGCGGCGCCGTATGAGAAGGGGTATAGGTGTCGCAGCATCCCGGCCGGCAGGAGCGGTCATTGCACCGGGAAAACAAAGGCGAAAGCGCTCCATTCTGATCAAGGTTGGTTTGCTGGTGGGCGCCGCCGTTGCGATTGGGACAGTCGTGGCGCTATCCAGCGCCAGCCCCGGCCAGCCCCACTAGTGGTGTAGAGGGAGAAAAACGGCTCTTGACGTAGCCATTTCCCCAATCAATGGCTACACATGGCGAGTCTTGCCACACCACGGTATCAGGAAAATTGCTTTAAAATCCAACCACAAGACTGTGGAGCCTAACGATGAGTTCACGATCCGATCACAGGCGCTGCAAGTTGGTAAGTTTCTCTGGCATTGATGGAGCCGGTAAAAGCACTCAGATCGAAATTCTCCAGGACCGATTGCAACAGGCCGGCTTACATGTTGTGGTGATCACCTTCTGGGATGACGTCGCCAGGTTTACTCGTTTTCGAGAGGCGACCGGCCACGCCTTGTTCAAAGGAGACAAAGGAGTAGGAACTCCAACCGCGCCAATAAACCGGCGTGATAAAAACGTCCGTTCAGGGTTGATGACTGCGCTGAGATTGGGCCTTTACTTCGTTGATGCCTTCTCGCTTCGGCTTGTGGTGCAGAAGGCATTAAGGTCCGATGCGGACTTCGTAATTTTTGACCGATATATCTATGACGAACTCGCCAACCTACCATTGCGCAATCCAGGCGCGCGCGCTTATGTCCGGCTGATCACGAAGTTGGTTCCGAGGCCAAATATCAGTTATTTGCTGGACGCGGATCCGGTTCAGGCCCGTGCGCGAAAACCTGAGTATCCGCTCGATTTTCTATGTGCCAGCCGCGAGTCCTATCTGACTTTGAGCGCGTTGGCAGGCGGTCTTACGGTTGTACCTGCCATGCCGACACCGGATGTTGAGCGGCAGATCCTCAAACACGTGCTGCAGCAGATATCCGTTAAGGGTATTCAAAACGAGGATGCGAAACAAACGCTCGATAACGCAGGTCCTGGCGTGCCTGAACCACTGGACGGGCGAGATGCCCGTCCAGCCGCTTTTTGATTGTTCTTACTGGTATGTGAAGCTGAGGTTGTCGAGGTAGGTGGTATTTGCAGACTGGTTGTAATTTCCGTCCATCTGATAGTTGATAGTGATACCCCACCAGCTGCCGGGAACGGAGAAGGGCGCCGATGTCTGGTTTATGTTGGAGGTGGCGCCATTCACCGTGATCGACTGATACAGAAGCGTATTGTTGGATTCGCGCTGTGCTTGAACCGTCACATGATTCCAACTGTTGTTTACGAGATTGCAGGCGACCCCGGAAGAAACCCATCTTGCACTTGCATCATCCCAGATATCCCAGTCCCCGTCGGCGAGATGATTGCACTGCGTACCCCATAACATCCCGACTCCATTCATGTACATGTTGATGTCAAACTCCAGGTCCTGCGTGATCGAGTAATTCGTCACGTATACGTAGGCATCATAGGTGAAGTTATGCAGCGTCGGAAGAAGCGTGTGGTCGGAGTCAGCTAGATTTTGCGTTGAGTTCTGGCCGATCAACGCATCAGTCCACAAGACATCGGAATAAGGCGTATTTCCGCCGATAGTCAATTTAGTCGCATTTCCGCTCAGAGAAGGTGAACTGACATGCTGCGACATTGACCAGTTAACTCCCGGACACGACGACGATGAGGAACAAATGGAATAGGCCGGAGCCAGCTCACCGTATTCGCTCCATCCTCCACTAGCCTGCAGGTTAGAGAGTACGTTTCCACCACTTCCGCTAGGTCCGCTACCCTGCACGGTGACGTTAACGGTTGTGTAGGAGGCGCCGCCGCAGTTGTCCCATTCTTCGACTACCGTGTTCTGGGCTCCCGCGCCTAGCTTTACCTGAGTATTCAGCGTCGCTCCATTCGCAACATAGGCTAATTGGTTGTTCGCGTAGACTCCTATGGAAGCCACGCCTTTCGAGCAGGTGTTAGTAGTGGCGGTTGCCGAGTAATTTACCGGCGAGCTAACCGTTCCGCCGTTGGATGGACTGCTAACGGTAACAGCCGCGAACGCAGGCGCTCCGAAGATTAGAACGGTAAAGATAACGCAGGGGAGAGTTTTCATGAATGTCGCCTTTAATTTTGATAACTTATGTCGAGCACGTGCATGGGATTACGTCGGTAAATTCCGTTGGGGTTTACGTAGGGCTCCTTCCGCTGCACCTTATCAGTGGGGAGTCGTATAGGTTCCTTATGTCACTGGGCTGGTCTGAGCGAGGAGACGCGGTGCGCCTGACAAGAACTCGACAACCTCATTTGCCATACTCCGGCGGCTGCCGAGGCATATACCTCGGCTAGGCCTCGAACCGAAGTCCGGCTCGAATGCGAGGAACAAAGTAGAGATATACTGTTGCGGCTTTCCCACAGGGTTGTGGGCTTCCGCTCACAATCTCCACTCAGCTCTCGAACTCAAGACTTTCAGGCAGAAAATCCAATTAATTTCTAGACGGATGATACACAACTCTTCGGAGCAGAAAAGGTTTTTTCCGGCAAATTCGCAAAAAAATTGTGAATAGTGGGCAGTCTATTCGCGATCTGTGCAAATTGTGCGCGGATGAGGAAAAAAGAACGCGCTGCTTGGCGGGAATTACACGCCTCTGCGGCCGGATTGGCACGAATTTGTAAGTACAAGCTCGCAGAAATTCTCGTATCCCATTTGTAGGTTTGATGGGAAATCTGCCCAACCTCGCAGGTCGCGAGGGCCCCAGGGTATTTACCATTCCACGAGGAATGAACGATAATTCTCCGCAAATCCGCTTCTTACATTGGATCGAAGCAGGTGGTTCTACAAAGAAGCTTTAACGGTTCCATACAGGCGGCGATCTGTCGTGCGTATGTTCTTAGTAGTACGTGATGCTGAAGCTGTTTAGCTAAGTGTAGTCGCCGATTGTTTGTCGTCTCTGTACAACTTGTAACTGGCGACGATATAGCGGGCGCATTGTAAGGTCCAGTAGCATACTGCAATGGATTCCGATTAATCCCAGTCTTAAAAGATTTCAAAGAAATGCCGGCAAACCTCAATGCATAGAGAGCCGATCGATTCGAGCGTAATCGCGAGCATGGGTTACGATGCCGCCAAGCAGATCCTGGAACTTGAGTTCCGGCAAACTGGACAGATCTACGACTATCTCAACGTGCCTCCCGAGGAACACGCTGCTTTTTGTGTTGCTGATTCGAAGGGCACATATCTCAACCGGATTTTTAAGCTGCAGGATTACCGCTACATTCGAATCAAGTGAGATGTAGGACCTGTTAACACTAATAGGGCGAGCAGCGTTGCGAGCGAGCTTTTCTGCGCGGTTTTCCGTCTCTCAAGAGCGGCTCATCCCAAAAACTCTCTCAATTTCAGGCGCGGAACTGCTAACGTGAAGCTAGTGCGCGATCTGATGTGGCTATCGTGGGTGGGCGCTGGGCGCCTGGCGCTGCTGGTCGCCGTGGCCGGGGGTGTAACGCATGCGCAGTCTTCCGTGTCAATCGCTCCGGATGCAATCGAACTGCATATCGATGCCGGAATCGCATCGCAGATCGATGCGCTGCAAGCAATCGATGACCATGCGCACCCGGTCCTGCCTCCGCCAAACGATCGAAACGACCGGGATTTCGATGCTCTGCCAGTCGACAATATGGAGGCGGACACCGATATAGCTGCGTGGAGGCCGAGCAATCCACAGCTACCAGCGGCATGGAAGGCTCTATGGGGCTTTGACGGGGCCGCTCCTCTAGACGCGGAGCAAACCAAGCAGTTGCAGGCGGCGCGAGACCGCGTGAAAGCACGGGAGGGGCAACACTACGACGAGTGGATCCTGGACCAAGCCGACATCGGGGCCATGTTGGCAAATCGCGTGACCCTAGGCGCCGGCCTTGCTGAGCCGAGGTTCCGATGGGTACCTTACGTCGATGCGTTGCTGTTTCCCCTAGACAACAGTGGAATAGCAGAAGCGACGCCCGATCGAAAACTGTTCTTTGCCATGGAAGATAAGCTGCGAGCGAAGTACTTGCACGCGGTGGGTCTTACATCTGCGCCGCCGACGCTCGAAGAGTATCTCGCTAAAGTAGTAACGCCTACGCTGGAGCGGCAAAGGCGAACTGGAGCGGTTGCCGAAAAATTCGAGGTTGCCTACCTGCGAGGACTAGACTTTGGTAATCCATCCAAGGAACAGGCGGAGCAGGTTTACACGAACTTATCGCATCAATCGCGGCCGGATACGGCAGAGTACAAGCTACTGCAGGATTTCCTCTTCCGCTACATCGCGGGCGAGTGCGGCCGGCTCGGCATGGCGGTGCATCTGCATATTATGGCCGGCGGAGGAGGATACTTCGATGTCGCCCAAGCGAATCCGCTTCTCCTGGAACCGGTCTTGGATGATCCACGGCTTCGCGGCACGCGTTTTGTGCTGCTGCACGGCGGTTGGCCGTTTGTCCGGGAAGCGGGGGCTTTGCTTCAGAAGCCGAATGTGTATCTTGACTTGTCGCAGGAGACGATTTCCTTTTCTCCCAGAACCCTGTCCGGCTGGTTACGGGAGTGGCTGGAAACTTATCCCGATAAGGTAATGTTTGGCACGGATGCTTATCCCTATTCGGATGTCATGGGGTGGGAAGAATCCGCCTTGATTGCATCCCGCAATGGCCGCGAGGCGCTCGGGCTGGCGCTGACCGGCATGCTTGACGATAGAGAGATCAGCCGCCAGCGCGCCGGACAGATCGCCATGGAAGTGATGAGAGGAACTGCAGCCAGACTCTACGCCTACCCTTAGAGAAAGTACAGATGGTTTGCCAAGTACTCCGGCGCGAACACTGCCCTGAAAATAGGGCTGCTATATTCTTGAAAATACGATCTTCTTAATTTTTGGTTTCCCACATCTGACGCAAACAGCGCGTCAGATATGGGCACCCAGGCGTCGCGGTTTGCCAGATATGCCGGCGCGAGCACTGATGCGAATCTGGTTCTATGGAAATACGATCATGCGCTAAATGCCAAGCTCAATACATCGCGGGGACTCTGCGCCTGTAAAAGAAAAGCCTCTGCCCGGGTGCAGCCATGCTCAATTCCGCGAAAGCTGGCGACCAGGTCCTGCAAGGTATAGAAACTATTCGGAGACTGGCTGGCGTGAGCGTAGCAGGCGGACCGCTTTACCGGCTCGGCGCCGGTAATGTCGATGTAGTGCGTTGGCGAAAACTGCAAAGTATCCCGCCCATTGGAAACCTCGTAGTAATAAAGAGCGAAACTCTGCTTCATCTGGCGCCAAGCATCGTAAGTCAGGGTCCAGCAGGCCCGATGATCGCGATGATTGTCCAGCGGCCATTGGGTAATAACCGCGTCGGGCCTTTCTTCTTCCAGTATTTTTCGATAATGGCCGTACTGCTGGTTGTCGACGATGGCGTGGCCATTGACTTGGCCCGCGTACGCAGGCCGGGCGTTCAGGATTTCGCATGCTCTCCGGGCCTCAGCCAAACGTACCGGAGCCGGAGTCGGCGGCCAGGCTCCGTCATTGAGGTAAAGCAGGATGACCTCATGGCCGCGCTTAGTCAATTCTGCGATTGTACCGCCGCATCCGTACTCTGGATCGCCGGGATGACCGCCGCAGACGATCAACTTCAGCTTGCCCGGGCCAGCATGGTCAGCCCGTCGATCGGCCTCCGCTCCACTTTGAATGGCAGGAACTCCGGCCGCAATACCGGAGGCCGTTTTACCCGCACTGATCAGCAAATCCCTGCGTGTCAATCCCATTGCGTTCCCCTGTCTATTGTTCAGCGGTGTAGAATTGCGAGAATTTCTTGGATGCAAAGGACGGCGTCCTTAAGCTCGACCTGCAGATCGATGGTTCTACTTCGGATCGATCGGGTCCTTGCCTTCTCCACATCTGTATTGCAACGTTCTTACTATATATCCCGGAGTGTCTTTCAAGCCGGCGTCTTGTTGGACGAGATATTTCGGCACGACTGCAACTCCCGGTCCACGGTTTCCGATGAGTTTCTATGCCTGTCGATCCATGATTTCGTAGTTATGACCCTCAAGGTCCACGATCTGCGCCTTCATAGGCTGCCCGGATCGCTTTCCCCTCTTCTACAACAAAAATCACCTCTCTCGCGAAAGGACGCTTGACCCTTCTCGATGCCCCGCGATTTTCGTGACTGCCAAAGCGACGCATGATCGCTTCCGTTGAAGATCATCCTTATCAGACGGTTCACCCAATGAACGCCGGCGAAGCCGGGAATTTGCGCCGGATCTTGAACCCCGCCGATATTCGTCGTTGTACGGGAACTGCTCTTCCGTAACAGATTCCGCTTCGTCGCATCCAAATGTTCGCTCCCCAAGCATGCTTGTACAACTGGTTTGAGACGACGGTGCTTCGAATCGAAATCAAGCCTTAAATCCTGCAGATGTAGCTTCATACGCTTCAAGAAACCTGAGAACGCCGCAAAAAGAGTCTTTATGGGACAGCTAACATCCATTGTTTGTGGGCCGACTTCCTGTTGCATTGCAACATCTCAAGCATTGCTTCAGCTCGTTTCCACGAGATCTCTCTGCTGGAACAGAGCCAGGATTGCAGGTGTATTTTGGGTATGATACGCAATGTGCGATGCACATCGGATGCAAGTGCAGTGCTTCACCAGCCGCGGGCGAATCGACGGGCTGACTTGACGCTCCGACGATTGTTTCCTGTACACATGGCCGCTCTGCTGCTGAGTACGGTCGTTTTAATTGGGTCGAGGGCAGTTGGACAAAGCGATCGAGAAACTAACGGGCCGGACCCCAAGACGCAGACCTCGGCCCTCCTGGGTTCGGTCCCTGCAGGTCCGGAGCCGGAGGCCGGTAACTTACCCGACGCTCCAAGCGCATCGCAGCAGGATGGCCAGGTAGCTTCCGCTCTATCAAGCAATGAAAAGGATGCGGGCACGTCGAACACCCAGAATACCGGAAAGCAAACCAAGCGAATTCTTTTTATCGTTCCCAATTTCCGCGCGGTTAGTGCGGACCAGGAACTACCGCCGCAGACTGTTAAGCAGAAATTCAACACAGCAACTCTTGACAGTATCGACTATTCCTCGTTCATTTTTGTCGGCATTCAAGCGGGAATCGCACAGGCACGTAATTCCGAACCTCAGTTTCGCCAAGGCGCAGCGGGCTACGGAAGATATTACTGGCATACCTTTGCGGATAATACGGACGAGAACCTCTGGGTTGAGTTTATTCTTCCCTCGACTCTGCGCGAGGATTCCCGCTATTACACGCTCGGCCGGGGAAGCTTTGCCAAACGGCTCACCTATTCTTTCTCACGAGTGGCTATCACGCGTACCGACAGCGGTCACGAAACCTTCAATGCCTCCGAGATATTTGGCGCGGGTGCGGCCGCCGGCATCTCGGACCTTTACTACCCCAGCGCCGACCGTACCTTTACTAAGACTTATCAACGCTGGATCACCAGTGTATCGATCGATGCCGGAACATTCGTATTTAAGGAGTTCTGGCCCGACATCAACAACACATTCTTCCATCAAAAAGATTGAGTTTAGGAGATAGGTTCTAGATCATTCCCCTCCTCCCATCGAAATGCTGACTCATTATGGCAGAAACAGGATAGGTGTGGCTCTGATGAGTTCTATCAAGTGGCCTTTCCTCGGTGAAAAAGGCCGTCGGCATTAGCGGCTTGGACATATATCAATCCTCTTTCTGCCCGAGCCCTCCGGTTGCGAAGTCAGTTTTATTAGGAGTCGCTAGAAACCAGCCGGGCGGCCTCTTTCGAGTCCGCCCGCTATTTTTTCCATGCGGCTCCCAAGCTCCTCAACCGGGCTTGCGGCCAATGGACATCATACTTCCCCTTGTCCGCCGCAGGCCGTGATTACTGGAGAGGACTAACGATAACCACTTCGAGAGTCATAGAGAAAGCTACGGCTTGATTGCTGACCGTCCCGGGGATAAAGCGATACTGGCATATTTGTAACGAACAGGCGCCCATGATTGCCCTCGCGCGGTACACACCCCCCTTTCACCTTCGGGGCGCCCGGTTGAGCTCATGACATGTGTGGAAGATGGTTACTTTATTTCTGATTAACAAATGGTCCGTTCTGCACACGTATTCGGGATGATGCGGCGAAGTTATTTTAAGACAAATGAAGGAGGGGACTCGCAAGCTGAGTTATCCAAATAGCAATAACTTCTGCAAAAACGCAGGTAGCGTCGCGCACATGGAATGGCCGCGCCATACCAGATCATGAGTTCAAAAACCGAGGAAGCCGGCACAGCGATTGCAACGAATGAGGAGGTCAGGGTTCCGTTTCTTCGATTGCTACTCGCTTTTTCTGGAAGAGCAGGATACACGGTGTACGATTCTTCTAAGGCTCGAGCGGCTCCAAGTCGACATTGACCTTAAGAGCGTGAGCCGCGCCACCTAGAATCAACCCACGCAGAGGACTCACATCGCCGTAGTCCCGGCCCCAGGCAACCGTGACATGACCAAGAGAAGGCACTAGGTTGTTTGTAGGATCAAGGTCCAACCAACCCGTCCCGGGACAATACGCGGATACCCAGGCGTGCGATGCGTCGGCGCCAATCAACCGATCACGTCCCGGCGGAGGATAAGTTCGCAGATACCCACTTACGTAGCGAGCTGCGAGGTTCAGAGAACGGAGACAGGCAATCTGCACGTGTGCGAAGTCCTGACACACGCCACGCCGCTTGCGAAATACTTCTTCCGCGGGGGTACGGACGTTCGTGACCTTTGCATCGAAGCGAAAGTCGTTGTGGATACGTGCGGTAAGATCCAGCAGCCCTTCCGCCAACGGGCGCCCTGGCGTAAATGACTCAAGTGCGTAGGAGGCAAACGCCGCACTCTTTCGAATACGTGGCGACTCAAAGGTGAACTGGTAAGCTTCCAGCCCTATTGGACTTTGATCGTAAGGAAGAGCTCGCACAGCCTCCTCCCAAGGGAGCGACTGCCGCGGCCACAGTGTAGCCTGCCCGTCCACTGTGACTTCACTGCGCGATTCGACCGCCAATTCCCGGTGCGGTTCCTGGATGGAAAAGAAACAAAGGAGATTGCCGAAGTAATCCACCCGCTCGCTGCGGGTCGCTGGAAGCGGATGAATGCTCAATTGGCTCCATGCCAAACGGTGGTGTAACAGAGACCTCGGCGTGAGGCAGGCTACGTGGTTCCCCACCGATACCGGGCTCTTATACTTGTAAGTAGTTCTGTGGACAATTTTGTAGGTCATTGGCCTATAGTGATCGGCAATGTGCGCGCATGGCTGAAGTATCTACTGGAGAGATTGTTCGACCAGCAAGGCAGCAAGCGTTCCAGTTCTCTTAACGAATGCTCAAGCCGGGGAAGCCCGTCGGAGCTTTGCGGCCCCCTCGCGGAGCCGGGCAAAGGATAATCAATCGCTCTTAGATCGAAGCTGCGCAACAGAGCCAGGGCATCGCGCATCGCCTGCAAATCGTCAGGCAAATGGCGCGGAAGTTTTTGATAGAGGTCCATCAGGTGACTCAATTGGAAGTGCAACGACCGGGGATTCATCTCATCCGCCATCAACACGTCCAGCACCGCCAACGGCTGCAGAGTCGTGTAGTATCGCGACCGGTAAGTCATCGAACTGTCAGCGACCTCGAGCATACACTCCAGGAGCTCCCAATCCTGCTCCGGCAGAGGGGTGGCTATCTCGCGTAACTGCCTCGCCGAATGTATCGCGCGTTCCAGCCGGCGCCCGAGGCTCATAAAGAGCCAGCCGGACCCGCGAGTGATGTTTTCCCGTTCCATACCCGAGAATGCAGACAGGAATTCCAGGCAGCCGGTAAGTATTGCCGGATACTCAAGAAACAACGTATGTTCTTGAATTTGAATTGAATCTCTAAGCTGGCCGAGAAGAAAGATCATATCGTCAGACAACCACTCGCGAACATTGCCGCCGACTTTATACACGTCTGCGAGAGTCGAAGCCAAACCGTCCGGCCGTTTAGCATCCATCATCAGCGAGATGATTTCCTGCTCCAGTTCGGAAGGAATAGGTGTTCGGTTTTTTGTCTTTGGTAATTTGCTGTGCCGCAAATCCAGGCAACTGTGCAGGCGGATCACGCACCTCAGCTCGTTTTCCCCGCCGCTGCGCACTCGGGGTATTAAAGTCCGCAACAGGCGGGCTATGTGTTCGCATCGCTCGGCATAACGGCCCAGCCAAAAGAGATTGTCAGCCACGCTGCTAGGTACGTCCGGAGAGATGCGGCGCAATTCCACGGGTTCATTGCGCGGGTGCAGCATGCTGAAGGTATCCACAGGACCGTCCCACAGGATCCAGGCATCCTTGCTGTGACCGCCCCGCTGCATCGAGACGACCGATCCGTCGGCTTCGGCGACGCGAACCAGCCCTCCCGGCATTACGGTCCATCCCTCCCCGGTATTGAGAATGTAGGTGCGAAGAACTATGCTGCACGAATGAATGCGCCCATTATTCCAGACGGGCGCTGTGGACAATGCTATTTGCTCCTGCGCAACATATTCGTAAGGCCGGGAGCGCAAGTCAGCGGCAAACTTTTTCTTTTCCGCTTGCGGGAGTTCAGCGCCGAAAACCGGCTCCATGCCGCGCGAGGGGAATGCAGGCTTGATCACCACTGAATCGAGATTTTCCAGTACCCAATCGAGCGCGTAATTTTGTCCGCACCACCAAGTCGCAACCGATGGTAGTTTTAACTTCTCCCCAAGCAATGCGCGCGCAAGACCGGGAAGAAAGGGCATAATCGCGGCCGTCTCTATCAGTCCGCTTCCCAGGGCATTGGCAACCTTGACGTTTCCCGCGACAATCGCATCCACTAGCCCGGGGACGCCGAGAAGCGATTCGGGTCGCAGCTCGAGAGGATCACAGAAGCTGTCATCCACGCGCCGCAGGATAACATCCACCTGTTGCAACCCTTTCACTGTTTTTAGATAGACGCACCGGTCACGCACCGTCAGATCCGCTCCCTGAACCAGCGTGAATCCCAGGTAGCGGGCGAGATAGGAATGCTCGAAGTAAGTCTCGTTATATGGCCCAGGGGTTAGCAGCACAACTCTGGGATTATGGGACGAGGCGAGTCTAGCCAAAGCTTCTCGTTGCGCACGGAAGAAGGGAGCGAGCCGCCGCACATTCGAAATTCGAAAGGGATCGGGAAGAACATCGGAGACAATGGTGCGATTCTCCAACGCATAACCGCCTCCCGATGGCGCTTGCGTCCGGTCGGCGAGCACCCACCACTGACCATCCGGGGAACGCGCCAGGTCCACCGCCAGGATGTGAAGATAACTGTGCGCCGGGACGCGCACGCCAACCAGGGGCCGCAAAAATGCCGGATTGGCAAAGAGAAGCGGAGCAGGAAAATAGCCCTCCTCTACCAGTTTCTGCGAGCCGTAAAGATCCTCCAAGAGCAAATTCAACAACTGGGCACGCTGAATCACCCCAGCTTCAATGAACCTCCATTCCTCCGCCGGGAGCAGGAACGGAACAATGTCGATCCTCCAGGGCCGGTTCGCCCCCTGCGGATCGGTATACATGTTGTAAGTGATCCCGTTCTCTCGAATGCGGCGTTCAGCACGAGCCCAGCGCCTTCCTAATTCGTCGGGTCCAATTGCGCGCAGCCACTCCATTAGATCGATCCAGTGGCGCCGGGGCGCAACTCCATCCGCTGACAGTTCGTCGTAGACCGACCGGTAGCGGAGCTCGATTTGGTTCAAATCCTCAATCATGAGTTAAACCCCGGCTCGCCGGGACGCGGTGTCTCTACGGCAGAAACAGGATGGATATATCCCAAGCCGCTGCCGTCAACGGCCTTTTTTCCTCAAGAAAAAGGCCACTTTATGGAATTCATCGAAGCCACACCTCTCCTGTTTCTGCCTTAGGAGGCCAGCGAAGATCCAAGGTCATGGGGAAACTTGGATTCGTCTCTTCTTCAGGCGCTTTCATCGGTCCAAGAGTATGGCCAAAAGGCTGAAAACGTTCCAGGCGGCGGCCTTCGGCCTCCGAAGCGTCGATCGGCCGCGCGTTGTATTCGCGCCCGCTGGGGGATACCGAATGATAGGTGCATCCGCCAATGGATCGCTCACTCCAAAGATCGACGATATCGAATACCAGCGGAGTTTGCACAGAGATTGTAGGATGCAAGCTAGATGATAGCTGCCGGACACGATACCGCACACCGGCCACTGCTTCTCCAAGCTGGCCTGTAGGGTGCATCGTAACCCTTCGCCCATTGCAGAGGACTGCATAACGGGACTCCGTCGTACACCCGGAGATCTTCACCTGCAGCCGCTCCAGCGAAGAATCGACGCTGCGGACCGTTCCGCCTGAACTGGCTTCCTCGCCAAGTACATACCATGGCTCAAGCGCCTGCCGCAGCTCGAGTTGGAAGCCTTGAACCTCGACCGAACCGATCTTGGGAAAGCGAAACTCAAGGTGCGCACCAAACCACTCCTCCTGGAAACCATAGCCGAATTCCCGCAGCATGGCGAGCACATCGAAGAAGTCCCGCTTCAGATAGTGCGGCAGCAAAAAGCGGTCATGAAGCACCGTACCCCATCGCACCAGTCTACCCTCATAAGGCTCTTTCCAGAATCGAGAGACCAGAGCTCGGATCAGGAGCAGTTCAGCCAGAGTCATCCTGACATGAGGCGTCATTTCAAACGCGCGCAGTTCCAGCAGGCCAAGGCGCAATCCAAAGCCCTGCGGCGGATACAGCTTGTCGATGCAGAACTCAGCGCGATGCGTATTCCCGGTGATATCGACCAGCAGATTGCGAAATAACCCATCGATAACTCGCGGTGCGCAGTCGCTTCGAGGCAACTGGCTGAATGCCACTTCGAGTTCATACAGGGCATCCATGCGCACCTCGTCCACCCGCGGATATTGACTTGATGGGCCTATAAACATCCCGGAAAAGAGATACGACAGCGACGGGTGATTCTGCCAGAAGGCCAGCATGCTGCGCAGTAGATCGGGACGGCGCAGCAAAGGGCTCTCCGATACGGTCGGCCCACCGATCACAATATGGTTGCCGCCCCCGGTAGCATAGTGACCGCCCTCGTAGGTGAACTTCTCTGTCGTCAGACGGTGGGCGCGCGCCTGCTCAAAGGCCACGGTGTTAATGCGCTGCAGTTCTTCCCAGCTACTCGAAGGCGGCAAATTCACCTCCACAACTCCGGGATCCGGAGTGATGCTGAACGATTGCAAACGCGGGTCCAAGGGCGGGGGGTAACCTTCTATCCACACCGGCTTTTCGAGATAGGAACAAGTATCTTCAACCGCTGCAAGCAAATCGAGATAGTCCGCCAGCCTCGCAGCATAAGGCAGAAAAACCTGCAATCGGCCTTCGCGCGCCTCCACAGAGATCGCCGGCCGAATTTTCTCTTTGTCCGATTCAGGCGTCGTGGAGAACGCGGGGAGCGGGTCCGCCACGGGGCTCACTGCAAACAAATCCAAGCGGCGAACCGGCCGGCGAGGCAGTTTCTCCCGCTCAGCAGAAGAGCCAGCTTCGTACTCGTATTCGATCTCGTCCGGCGCCACCCAGGGCATAGCGGCAAGCGGCAAACGGTAACCGGCAGGAGAATCGCCCTGCAGAAGGAGCAAGTGCTCCGGACGGGGGAACCAGAGCTGGCTTGACCAGAACTGACGTGCCTGGTACTGCCGGCGGCGAATAGGCAGAACGTACCCGGCGGGTTCTCCTGCCGGAACTTCGTCGTTGTAGCAAGGCAATATATTTGTGGAGCTTACCTGAAGGCGATGGGTGAGCGCTTCTATAAACTGCAAGGCATCGTGAGTATCGTATCCGTAGTGTCGGTCTTCACGAGAAATGAGATTGGAATTCTCCCAAACCGGAACACCATCGGTCCTCCAATAGCAGCTAAGCGCCCAGCGCGGAAGCAGCTCACCGGGATACCACTTCCCTTGTCCAAAATGCAGCAACCCGCCGGGCGCCATCCGATCGTGAAGACAACGAATCATCGTCAGACCCAGGCTTCGCTTCAGAGGTCCCATTGCGTCGATGTTCCACTCTGGGCTTTCTGGCTCGTCGATGCCTACGAATGTAGGTTCGCCGCCCATCGTAAGGCGCACATCGTGGGCCGCAAGGTCTGCGTCGACCTTATAAGCGACTTGTTCGACTCGCGCCCACGCCTCCTGCGTAAACGGCTTGGAAGGACGAGGCGCCTCGTCCAAGCGGCGAACTGAGACCGAGTAGTCGAAGCCGACATCCGCAGCTTCCGCGGTACCCTGAACGGGAGCGGCCGCGTTGGGATCGGGCGTGCAGGCTAACGGAATGTGCCCTTCCCCGGCGAATAGTCCCGAGGTGGGGTCCAGCCCAATCCAGCCCGCACCCGGCAAAAAGGCCTCGACCCAGGCATGCAAATCGGAAGAGTCTGCGGTAGGCCCGTTTCCTCCGCCGAACGGTGGCTCGTCCGGCGCCAGTTGGATCAGATAACCGGATACAAAGCGCGCAGCGATTCCAAGGTGCCGTAGTATCTGCATTAGGAAGCAAGCCGAATCGCGGCAAGAGCCGGTGCCCTTCTCCAGCGTATGCTCAGACGTTTGCACACCTTGCTCCAGCCGCACGACATAGCCGATTTGGTCTCTCACGCGGCGATTCAACTCCACCAATAAATCGACCGTCGCGCGCCTTTCCCTCGGTAAACTCTCGAGAAACGCCCGAAACCGCGGACCAGCCGCCTGCTTTGAGCGATAGAGCTCCAAATCCTTTGCCAGCTCCGGCGCATATTCGAAGGGGTAGTCAACTGCTCCTGGCTCAACAAAGAAGTCGAATGGATTGAATGGCGATAGTTCTGCGACAAGGTCCACTTCGACCACAAACTCTTTTGTCTTCTCCGGCAAAATCAGGCGGGCAAGATGATTGTTATACGGATCCTGCTGCCAATGTATGGAGTGCTTCGCTGGAGTGATCTTGAGCGAATAGTTCAGGATTGACGCGCGGCAATGCGGCGCGGGACGCAACCGCACCACCTGCGGTCCGAGGGTTATCGACTCCGCATAGCTGTACTGGGTGCGGTGGTACAAAGCAATTCTGTGAGCATGCTGCATATGCGGCCCCCAGCTTCGATTTCCTAGGCTTTCCGCCGGCGTCAATTCCCCGACAGCAATAAAACGCTATTGCGCTGCTGTTCCTATGAAATTACTCCAACACTACCCGCAACGCTGCAATTTGTGTTGAACCAATGTTATTCAGGCGACAACAGCGGCTAATGCTTTGATACTGCTCCCCCAAGCCCAGCAATGAAGGTGCCGGCCGTTCCCACGGGATTGTTTACAAAATCGATCTCAACTCGCCTCCGAGTTTTTCCGCAGCCTGTTTAACCCTGAGGATCGATTCTGCCTCATCGCGAGTTTCGCTTCCGTCCTCAGCCCAGAGATCATCCCAATCGACAAAAAAAGCCCTTGACATCGAAATTGGAGAATGACACCATCGTGTATATTATTTCTATCCCGGGTGAGTCTTTCATAGTTGAACCTCATTCCGCGGTCTTGATCTTCTTGTCGTAGAGCGCACGCTCACTTCCCAGTCGAAGAGAATTACTAGTTGATGTGTCCGGCCCTCTTACGTGGCCGACTACGGCGCAGTATTTCTACTCTTGGCTTTAGGGAGTTTTACGCTAGCCGCAGCTATATAGTCCGCTATCACGCTTACGTTAAAGAAGCTGCATGTGTAGCTTTGCGCCAGCGCGACTCCGCATATCTTCGCCTTGTAGTCTAGGGCGTCTGGCTTAAGCACTTACTGGCTCAGCCTTGCCGGCTTTGCCTTTGTGATTGAATTTGCATCTCTTCAGGAGGAGACTGTGGCTCATTTGAGGTTTCGTATTGCGGCTACTCTATCGGTTGCCTTACTCGCTGCCGGCTCACGGCTGTGCTACGGACAAGCTAACTCAACGATTGAAGGCTATGTGCTTGACCCCACCGGCGCTTCTATCCCTAGTGCCACCGTCTCCGTCAAGAGCACGCAGACCGGAGTTGTTCGAACGGCGCAATCGGATTCTGCCGGCCGCTACACCGTTAGCTCGCTTAATCCCTCTGTCTATCAGATCGACGCCTTAGCCTCAGGCTTCACTAAGAAGGAGCTGACTGGAATCTCCCTGGCGGTCGGAGCGGATCAACGTGTCGACATCACGCTTGCGATCGGCGAACAGGCGGAGACGGTAAGCGTAGCTGCAACCAACGAACTGGTTGATACTCAGAACTCCTCCAACGGCACAGTTATCGACAATAAAAAGGTTGTAGAAATGCCGCTCAGTAACCGCCAATTCTACTCACTGGCGCTTCTGTCGCCCGCGGCGTATCAGCCTGCGCAGAGTTCGACGCTGGGCTTTCGCGGCGGCTTCAATGTCGCCGGCGTTACTGAAACCAGCAACCAGTTCTCTATCAATGGAACCTACGACAATGATATGGGCACGGCGCAGCCGTCGTTCCGTCCCTCAATCGAAGATATTCAGGAGTTCAAGCTGCTCACCGGAGTCTACTCGGCGGAGTATGGGCGCATGTCCGGAGGACAACTACTCATTGTCACAAAGTCCGGCGGCAACGCATTTCATGGCTCCGCATACGAATACCTTCGCAACCAGGTAACGGATGCCAAACCGTTCTTCACCCAGGTCGGCGGCGTAAATCCTGCTTTCAAGCAAAACACGTTTGGCGCTACCTTTGGAGGTCCGATTGTCAAGGATAAGACCTTCTTCTTCGCCGCCTATGAAGGACAGCGCATCCGACAGCAGATCGCGGCCCTTGCCACGGTTCCCACTGCCGCCATGCTCGCCGGTCAGTTCAATATTCCCACCCAGATGTACAACCCAGCAACCGGCAAGGCCCTTACCCGTAATGCAAACGGGGCGTTCGATCTGACACAACTCCCTCAATGGGCATCCGCAGGTGCGCTATTAGGTCGGCAGATTGCTGCATTGGGATATCCGGCGCCGACACTGGCTACCGCCAGCGGGGCTCTCCCGGGCAACAACTATAGCTTCAGCGAAACCCGGCAAGAGACGATGAATGAAGGATCGATCCGCATCGACAATACCTTCTCTCCATCGGACTCGATCTTCGGCAGCTTCAACATGTTTACCGACCCTTCATTCGAGCCTTCGAATACCCTCTGCTCGTCCTATGTGGTGCCGAAATTCGGTTGCTATACGAACCAGATCTCAACCTTAGCGGATGTTACCTATACCCACATCTTCAGTCCGACTCTCCTCAATGAGTTCATGATCGGCTTTGACCGGCTGCAGCAACCACGGGTTTCCGAGGATGCCACAGCAATCGGCTCCAGCTTCCCCGGCCTCCCTGGCGCGTTCACGCAAACGGGAGTGGTTAACAATGAGGGTCTGCCGAATACCACAGTCGTCGGCTTTTCAACCATAGGAGGGGCAACCAATTTGCCCCAGAATCGATGGGATAACCATTACCAGCTAGTCGACAACATCACGTGGACTCATGGAGCGCACACGTTCAAGACCGGTATAAATGTGTTGTTCGCCAAAACCACCGACCTTGAAGTTCTGCAGGGCCGCGGCGCGCTCACCTTCAACTCAAGCATTCTCAGCCAGGACAATGGCGGAACATTTTTCGGGACAACCAACTATGCTCTCGCAGATTTGCTGCTAGGCCTGCCCGCCACTACGGCTAAGAATCCGACGGCGCCCGTTGCTCACACTACGTACCACAGTTACGATCTCTTTGGGCAGGACGATTGGAAGCTCACGCAATACCTCACATTGAATTTAGGGCTGCGTTGGGAATTAGATGCGCCGGTATACGATGCTCATGATCTGATATCGAATTTTAATTTGGCTACGGGCCAGTTTGAAGTTGCGGGGCCGGGCTCTTATACTCATCCCTACAAATACGACTGGAAGAATTTCGGACCGCGCATAGGCTTCGCTTGGCAGCCTTACAAAAAGGATACGACTGTCGTAAAAGGCGGCTTCGGAATCTTCTATAACGCCCCGCTCCTTTACAACGAGTTTCTCCAACTCAGCAATCAATACCCGATCCGAAACCCGCAGACGTTTACTCCTGGGTCTTATGTCCTGGGACAGGGGATCACGCTCGGCAATCCCTTCCCATCAAACCTTCCGTCCGCTTCCGCGATATCTCGCCCTATGGCGTCAGCTCCCAATTACGCGACTCCATATATTACCGAGTGGAGTCTCGGTGTCCAACAATCCCTCGCCAACAACTGATCTTTGAGATCACTTATTTCGGCTCAAAGGGTACCCGTCTGCCTGTGTCAACGAATGCCAACACAGCACTGCCAAACACTTTGAGCACCGCCGCGGCGCAGCTCACGCGGCCCTACCCCGGACTATCTCAACGTTAACTATTATGAAACGACTTCCAACTCAGTGTTTGATTCGCTGCAAACCAAGCTCCAGAAGAGCTACAGCCAGGGCGTCTCTTTCCTTCTGGCGTATACCTACGGCAAGTCAATTGACGAGAACGGAGGTGTCGGAAGCAGCAGCAACTCATCCGGCGGCTTTCAGAACCCTCGCGATCCTCAGGCGGACCGCGGCTTGTCCGATTTCGACGTCCGTCACCGCCTTGTCTTCAGCCCGGTGGCCGAGCTTCCCTTTGGAAACGGGAAGAAGTTTTTCAACTCCGGCCTGCCTTCTAAGCTTGCGGGCGGTTGGCAGGTATCGAGCATCGTCAGCTTTCAGACAGGAAGACCATTCACCATCCTAGATGCCTCTACGAATAACAGCGGATCATTCGCCGCGAACGATAGGCCCAATCTTGTACCTGGGCAAAACCCGAATGCCGGCCCCAAGACCGTCCATCAGTGGTTCAACACCGCCGCCTTCACTCTCGCCCCGAAAGGAAGCTTCGGCAACGCTGGACGCAATATCATAACCGGCCCCGGCTATGTCGATTGGGATGCTACGCTTGCGCGGAGTTTCCCCGTCATGGAAAGGCTGCAAGGCGAGTTCCGGGCAGAGGCCTTCGATCTGTTGAACCACCCAAACTTCTACAATCCGCTCACCCAGGGCGTGCAGTATGGCTCCGGATCGGCCTTTGGCACTATTACCCAGGCTAACAACAATCGCGAGCTTCAATTCGCCTTGCGGCTGCTCTTTTAGAAGGTTGATGTTACGTCCCGCTCCCCGTTGGGGCATCAGCGAAGAAGTTCAGGGAAGGGAAAATAAGGTGAAAGGAGTGGCTCGAACTTTGCCGATAAAACCCTGTCGCAAGCTGTATTCAGCAAGTAAGCGCTCCTTTCCCTTTCACCATGCTAAACAGTCCACTCTTGTCGCCGCAGCCCTTACCGCGTGTTGGTTGATCATTGCCTCCACTCAAACCAGCCGGAATACAGCACCATTACCATCTCTTACCGGCTTGAGCCGCTTGTATCTTAGGCTTGCAGTGGCTCTTGGCGAACGAGATCCCGATTCGCTCGATTACTACTTTGGGCCTTCGGCGCTGGTAGCAGATATACGCAGCAATCCGCCGACTCTGGCTCAGATCCGCCTCTCAAGCCTTCAGCTAATTAAGGAATTGGATAGCCTTCACCCTGACTCGGAGAATCGGGAGCGGCGCGAATTTCTCCTGCAGCAGTCCCGTGCAATTGCCAGCCGCGCCGGCCTCTTGCTCGGCGCGCACCCAAGCTTTGACCAGGAGACGGAGGAGTTTTTTGGCATGCGCGTGCCTCCGCAAACCGACCAAGGTCATCTAGTCGCTGTGCGCTCGGAACTGAACGGACTGTTGCCGGGGAGAGGGGGTTTGGCGCAAAGATATCTGGCCTACGACACTGGGTTCGTCGTCCCTCGCGAACGGCTGCGAACCGTCATGGCCCGCGCCCTCGAGGGTTGCCGTACTCAGACCTTGGCTCATATTCCTCTGCCCGCCGATGAGCGGGTGACCGTTGAATATGTCAGCAATAAGCCATGGAGCGCATTCAGCCGCTACCAGGGCGGTTTTCACAGCACGATTCAAATCAATACCGACTTTCCTCTCACCGTTGACAGGGTTCTCCAACTCGCCTGCCACGAGGCGTATCCCGGGCACCACACTTACAACTCCATCCGGGACATGGAGCTTGTTCAAAAAAAGCATTGGTCCGAATTCACGGTACAGCCGACTTTTAGTCCGCAATCGTTAGCCTCAGAAGCCGCAGCCACTTTCGCGGTTGAAGTAGCCTTTCCCGGTCCAGAGCGGACCGCATTTGAACGCAGCCATCTGTTCCCGCTTGCAGGATTGGACCCAAAGAAGGCGGATCGCTATTGCCGCATTGAACGGCTGGTCGACCAGCTCCATACGGCCGAACCGTCGATTGCTCGAGCCTATCTCGATGGACAGCTTGAATTTGTGCGGGCCGGTTGGGCCTTGGAATCGCAGGCTCTGATGGCGGACAGCGATGCGACCTTGAAGTACATCAATGAATATCGCAGCTATATGGCCACTTATACCTACGGCAGGGACATGGTTGCGGAGCTTGTCGACAAGGACTTGGATCCTGAGGGCTCAGACGACATACGTTGGCGGCGCTATTTCGATGTGATGAGAAGCATAGCTCCGCTGCCGCGAGTACAGCGCGACATTCTGCAGGCTGACAGCTCTTCTTCACCAATAGGAGGGCGGATGGTTGCAATGCGGCCGAATCCCAATCCAAAGAGGCTCTGAGGGCAGTGGCGAAGGGATGCTCGATGCTCATCCGTGAACGGCGAATAACAAAGCAAACAACGAACTTACTAGGAGACAGGATGCGCGTGAAGTGGACGTTGGTGTTGGTTGGTCTGACGGTGTTGGGGAGTGGCGTGGGCTGCTCAAATTCATCGAAGCCTTCGGAGCAAGCTACCGCGGTGGCGACGCCCAAATTGGGGATTCGTCCTGAAGGGGACGAAACCATCCATCCGGATATGAGCAAGGTCCCTCCCGACCTGCAGAAGGTATTCACCTATATCGACGATCACATCGACGAGCATGTCGAGAACCTGCAAAAGTGGATTCAGGCAACCCAGCATCTCTAATAGCGGCGAGGGAATTCCCGAGAGCGCGGAGATGGTGAAGGGCTTCTTTGACAAGCTCGGGTGCCAACAGACGCGGGTTTATGACGTAGGCATCACCGAATACGGTACCCCAGGCAACCCAGTTGTTTATGCCCACTGCGATGAAGGCGCGCCACACACCCTGGTGATCTATTGGCAGTATGACACCATGCCGGTCACCCAACCGGAGAACTGGGTTGCTCCCCCCTTTGAAGCCAAAATTGTTGACGGCAAGACTGCAGGTATCAATCCAGCCTTCAAAAAGGTTTTGATTGGCCGTGGAGCGACGAACTCCAAAGGGCCTGAGATGTCGGAATACAACGCCATCGCCTCGATGAAAGCCGTCATGGGCAAGCTCCCGGTCAACCTGATCTTCGTCGCCGAAGGAGACGAAGAGCGAATGGACATCGGGTTGAGACAATTCATGAAGCTTCACTCAGACCTGTTCAAAGATGGGGACGCAATGCTGGGCGGAGGTGGCTCCGAGGGTTGTGTCTATGTGGAGCTGACGACGAGCGGTACGGCTTGGGGCCGTGGTCCGACGGTATCCGACATTCATGGCGTCTACAAACGTACGACGGATAGTCCGGCATGGCGGCATATCCAAATGCTGGCGTCCCTGACCTCCAAAGACGGCAATACCCCCCTCATCAAGGGATTCTTCGATGACATGGTCCCGCCAACGCCGGCGGAGATAGCCCAAATGAAGAAGTCCGCGGAGAAAATCGATCTCAAGGTGGCTGCGCAAAATGTTGGAGTAGCCCGCTTTATAGCCGACGATCCGTACACATTTGTGAAGATGGGCCGCTTTGGAACCTCTTTCAATCTTGACGGGATCTGGGGCGGCAATATGTATGCGGGAGGCGCCGGAGCTATTCTTCCCAACAAGATCACCTCAAAGCACAATTTCCGTTACGTGCCCAACATGAACGGGCTGGATATCGTGAAGAAGCTGCGCTGGCAGCTCGATCATAACGGTTATAAGGATGTCCAGATGAAGTTGATCGGCGATGTGCCCTGGGCCAAGAGCCCCTCGCACGATACGGATATCTGGCACGCGGGGGAAGAGACATACGCGATGATGGGCGTGCAGCCCGGCAACAGTTTTTTTGCGCCTTCCGGCGGGTACTGGCCGGCCTATGTCTTCACCGATCAGCAAGTCGGTCAGAAGATCGGCACGGTTGAGCTCCCCATGGGTGGTGCGCGCGTAGGTATGGGCGGGAGAGCTCACGCGGCAAACGAGTACTACGTAATCGAGGGCGCAGGGAACAAATACGGAATGGCCGGGGCAGAGAAAGCGATCGCCGCTACCATCTATAACTACGCCAAATTAACCGCGGGGAAACCGAAGAAGAACGAATAAGCGGTAGCCTGCGCGGGTCCACGCTCCGCTTCCCGCGCAGGATTATATATTCCGATACGGCTTACGGACATTCTGAGATAAGGGGGAAAGCATTGAGAACCGCATTGGCGGGGTTGTTTCTAATAAGTGGTCTGTGGGGCATTCTCGGGTGCGAGGCCAAGCAGAGTGTGCAAACGACCGAGTCGAAGCCGACCAAGCAAAGCTTGGACATCCGGGCAGAAGGCGACGAAACGATTCGTCCGAATCCGGAAAAGATACCGGCGGATCTGCAAAGGGTCTATGCCTACATCGATGCGCATATCGACGACCATGTCGAGAATCTGCAGAAATGGATCCGGCAGCCCAGCATTTCCAACAGCGGAGAAGGCATCCCGGAGAGCGCCGAGATGGTAAAGGGCTTTTTTGACGAGCTCGGCTGCCAGCAGACGCGTGTCTATGACGTCGGCATCACGGAGTATGGCACACCGGGCAATCCTGTCGTCTATGCCAAGTGTGACGAGGGCGCGCCAAAAACATTGGTGCTCTATTGGATGTATGACACTATGCCGGTTACACAGCCGGAGAACTGGGTGGCTCCTCCCTTTGAAGCAAGAATCGTGGATGGAAAAACGGCTGGCTTAAACCCCGCATTCAAGAAGGTTCTAATCGGCCGCGGCGCGACCAACTCCAAGGGACCGGAGATGAGCCAGCTTAACGCTCTGATGTCCATCAAAGCAGTGATGGGTAAGCTGCCGGTCAATCTGATATTCGTCGCCGAAGGCGATGAGGAACGGATGGATATCGGATTGCGCAAGTTCGTCAAGGATCATGCCGATCTATTCAAGGGCGCGGACGCGATGTTGATGTTTGGAGAGCAGGCCGACAGCGGAGCAGGAGGACTTATGGGAGGCTCCGAAGGCTGCGTGTATGTCGAGTTGACAACCAGCGGCAGGAGTTGGGGACGCGGGCCGATCCAATCCGACATCCATGGTTCGAACAAGCGCGCCGTGGACTCGCCAGCTTGGCGGCATATAAAAATGCTTAGTTCGCTGGTCTCGGACGATGGAAATACACCGTTGATCAAGGGCTTCTTCGATGGCATCGAGCCCCTCACCCCATCGGAGACCGCCAAATTAAAGGCAGCGGCTTCAATGGTGGACATGAAAGTCGCGGCGGAAAACCTGGGCGTAGGGCGCTTTATCTCGGACGATCCTTTCACCATGCTCAAGATGTCCCGCTACGGAACATCCTTCAATCTGGATGGGATCTGGGGCGGGAATATGTATGCGGGCGGCGCCGGCGCCATTCTGCCGAACAAGATCACGTCCAAACACAATTTCCGCTATGTTCCGAACATGCACGGGCTCGACATTGTGAAAAAGCTGCGGGCGCAGCTTGATCACAACGGATATAAGGACGTTCAGGTGAAGCTGATCGGAGACGTGCCTTGGTCCAAGATGTCCTATGACTCCGACATTGCGCGAGCGATTATGCAAACCTACGATGAGTTCGGAATACCCCACGCTACCCCGGCAGATGGCGAATCCATCCTCGGCGGATATTGGCCTGCTTATCTCTTTTCCAACGGTCCGGTCGGCCAAAAAGTAGCGCCTGTGGCCATGCCGATCGCCGGCGGAGCGGCGGGCCACGGCGGCAGAGCGCATGCCGCCAATGAGTACTACATCATTGAAGGGGCTGGAAAAGTCTACGGAATGGCAGGGGCCGAGAAGTCTATCGCCACTATCGTTTACAACTACGCTGCGGCGAGCGGGAAAACCGCCCAAAACTCATCTGCAATATCCACCGACAGAGCGAGCTTAGCCAAATGATACCTGTGATCTCTATTCGCAACTTGACCAAGACTTACGAGATGGGAGAGACCGCTGTGCATGCTCTGCGGTCGATCTCTCTTGATATCGAACCCAGCGAGTTTGTGACCGTCGTCGGGCCTTCGGGATCGGGAAAGTCCACATTGATGCACATTCTAGGCTGCCTGGATCAGCCGACGAGTGGAGAGTACTATCTTGACGGCAAGGATGTCGCTCATCTCTCCGACGATGAAATATCCGCAGTACGCAACAACAAGATCGGATTCGTATTTCAGGGATTCAATCTGTTGGCGCGCACTTCTGCACTGGAGAACGTAGAACTTCCGCTGCTTTACTCCAAGAGCCAGATTTCCGCTGCCGAACGGAAGAGGCGTGCCATGGCGGCCTTGGCCGCGGTGGGCCTCGAATCCCGCTCCGAACATCACACCAACCAGCTCTCCGGCGGCCAGCAGCAACGGGTGGCGATTGCACGCGCACTGTTGAACGACCCTTCTCTTCTTCTGGCAGATGAACCGACGGGAAACCTGGACAGCCGAACCAGCGTGGAGGTGATGGATATCTTTCAGTCATTAAAGGAGGAGCGTGGCATAACTATCGTGCTCATCACGCACGAAATGGACGTTGCTGCCTATGGTTCGCGCATCATTTCTTTCAAAGATGGCTTGATCATGTCAGATGAGCTGAATGATCGGCGGCGCAAAGCGCGTCGCGAGCTCACCGCATTTGAGGAAGCGATCGAGGAGGTGGGTTGATGCTGATTACTAAGAATAGCTGTTTGATCGCGCTACGCGCCTTGCGCAAGAACAAGCTGCAGACGGGCCTCACCATGGCCGGAATGACTATCGGCGTAGCGACGGTGCTTACGATGATCGCATTGGGCAGCGGCGCCCAAACCGCAATTCAGGACCAAGTGCGGGCCGCGGGGATGAACCTCATCATCGTTACGGCGGGCAACTACCAGGTAAAACAGGAAGCTCTCCCCGGGGACGCCATTGAGCCTTCGGCCTTCCATCCGGATAGCGGGTTTGCTAACGGACGCTCCTTCTCTCCGCAGGTGAGATCCGCTGTCTGGGATCCACGCAGCCGCGTGCGGTTGGTTAGATCCTTTTTTCATCCCGAAGATGATCCGATGGAGAAGCACGACCACCCTACTTCGGCCCAGAGACTGGGCGACAGCGAGGCCGGTCTAGGCGCCGCGGCAACGTTAACCATCAGCGACGCCGATGCGATTCGTAAGATCAAGGGCGTGCAGTTCGTGTCGGAAGGCGTGCACGAAAACGCGCACATAGTATTTCAGGACAAGAGATGGTTCACCCGCATGCACGGCGATGATGTCTCCATGCCGTTGATTCGCCGCGCCTGGACATTTCCCCACGGGAGGTATTTCAACAAGCACGAAGAAGCGAATGCCGAACAGGTGATCGTGCTGGGCAGCATCGTAAGCGAGAAACTCTTTGGAACGGCGAACCCCGTCGGCAGCACCGTAAAGCTTTGGAAGCAGCCCTTTAAGGTTGTGGGAGTGATCAGCAGCGGAAGCTACCTGGTGGCGCCTACTCCAGGAGACGACCAGTTCGACGCAATTTATCTTCCCGTAACTACGGTGCAAAAACTGCTGAACCTTTCCAAGCTGAATGATATTACGATCACCACGATTTCCACTGGAGATGTCTCGCGAGTCTCGAAATCGATCTCGGATCTGCTGCGAGTAAGGCATCGTATCGGCTTTCGTATGCCGGACGACTTCACCGTGACCAGCCAGGCTCGTCAAGCGCTCGCCAAAGGGGGCATGCGCCCGGAAGTAGCGCGGGCGGTGGTCGGCAACGTCTCAGGCCTGGAGAAAGTCACGCTTGACCAACTGGGCAAGACCTTGGACCGCGCCAGCGCAACCATGACCGCGCTGCTTGCCAGCATCGCAACGGTGTCCTTGATTGTCGGCGGGATCGGCATCATGAACATCATGCTGCTCTCGGTCACAGAGCGGACGCGGGAGATTGGAGTACGCCGAGCCGTCGGCGCCCGGGCGGGCGATGTTCTCGCCCAGTTTCTAATGGAATCCATCGCCTTGAGTGTGGCCGGCGGCTTATTGGGGATATTGATTGGATATATTGCTTCAGCCTCCATATCCCGGTTTTTGCAATGGTCGACTACGATCTCCCCAACCTCTGTAGCGCTTTCCTTTGGAGTTGCAGCGGCGGTAGGAATCTTTTTCGGCTACTACCCGGCACGTCAGGCTTCACGCGTACTGCCTATCACCTCTCTCAGGTATGAATAAATGCTCAATACCAGCTTGCGCATAGCGTCAAAGGCCTTGCGGCAGAATAAACTGCGCACCAGTTTAGCCGTTCTCGGCATGACTATCGGAGTGGCCGCCGTGCTAACCATGTTTGCCCTGGGCACAGGCGCCACACAGTCCGTTTCCTCCGACGTAAAGCGGGCCGGCACCACCCTGATCTTCGTGCACTCCGGCAATTTCACGCGCGGTGGAGAGGAGTCGAAAATCGCCACTGGTCTGGGAAGCGCCAACACGCTCACCTCGGACGACGCCCATGCGATCGGCAAGATTCCTGGCGTGCAGTATGCCGCCGGCTGGGTAATGGACCGGTCCTGGGTTGAGACAACCGGCGAGCGCTTTTTTACCCAGGTGATTGGCGCCGATACCGCCTTCCCGGACATGTACGGATGGTCCTTTGCGAAGGGCAAATTCTACAAGCACTCCGATGTAGAGTCTGCCGCAAACGTGGCTGTCATAGGCGCATCGCTGCGCGATCATCTATTCGGCGATGATAATCCTATCGGAAAGACGATCCAGATTCACAACCAGCCATATCGCATCGTCGGGGTCTTTACGACCAATGACGAAGATCAGGCGGAGATGGCGCTTGTCCCCTATACAACATTGCAAAAACAGCTAGGCCGGCCATCGTTGCAGGGAATCACGGTAGCTTCTGAACAAGCCGGCGAAGCGACCCGCGTCGCCGCAGATATCACGGCGACGCTGCGCCAGCGTCACCGTCTGGACGCTGCACCCACCGGCGTAGCGACGGCAGGGAGCGCACTGGGAGGCAACCAGGCGCCATCTGCAGCGGGCGGGGTACCCGATGATTTCACGGTCAAGACACAAGCCGCCGAGGCGCTTACCAAAGGACTCTATACGTCGGTAGCAGCATTTGTACTCGCCAACATGCCTCAAGTGGATCAAGTCAATATGGAGGAGATGTCTGGAACTCTCAACCGCGCCGGCAAAACTATGACCGCCCTGCTGGCAGCGATTGCCACTATCTCACTCATTGTTGGCGGCGTCGGAATTATGAACATTATGCTTGTCTCCGTTACGGAGAGAACGCGTGAGATTGGTATACGGAGGTCCGTCGGAGCACGATCGAGGGATGTTCGACAGCAATTTCTAGTTGAAGCAGTCAGCCTGAGCATGATAGGCGGGGCATTCGGGGTCATCGGCGGCTTTCTGGCCGCGTTAGTGGTGACGTATGTACTGCAATGGCCGGCATCGATCTCCTTCACAGCCGTTCTTTTGGGCTTTGGCATTGCGGCGGCAGTCGGCGTCTCATTCGGGTTTTATCCCGCTCAGCGCGCTTCCCGCCTTAACCCGATCGACGCCTTGAGATATGAGTGAGCTGCCCCGGTAACTAAGTAACGCGGAGGAACGAGATGAAGAAGCTGATTCCAATATTCGGATTTATCGTTGCCTCGATAATCGCTCCTGGTGCATCCTCCATTCTCCCGGGAAGCTTCGCTTACCAAGGCGGCAAGCCGATAACCCAGGGGCATCTAAGTATGAGACCTATCGAAGGCGATCCGCTCAAGCAGCATATCGAGATTTGGATGACGCCTCCCAACTCGTCTCAGCCGATACGCAGCTACGCGGTCGAGATGACCAAAAAGCTCCACGTTGTTGTCGTCAGTAAGGATTTTGCGACCTTTCTCCATATCCACCCGGTCTTGGGACCCGATGGACATTTTCGCATCGACCAGAGCTTTCCAGCGCCGGGGGCTTACTATCTCTATGCCGACGGAGAACCGAACGATGGAGATCATCAGGTATTTCGTTTCGATCTCACGGTGAGCAAGGCCGGCGCCGCGAAGCAGCCCGACCTAACTCCGACAGGGAGGGAGGTCACGATTGGCCCATATACAGTTGACCTCAGTAAGGCCCAACTATCCGCAGGCGGCATGGACATGATTGAGGTGCAGATCCTCAAAGGAGATACACCAGCAAAAGATCTTCATCCTTACCTAGGCTCTCCGGCGCACGCGGTTTTTCTCAATTCCCAAGACCTCACATATGTGCATGTCCATCCCACTCCGATGGGAGCGGCAAGCGCCGTCAATATGATGGGTATGTCACCGGCGGAGATGCGCAAAATGACTGTAGACATGCCCGACTCCGCCAGCTCTCCTCCCGACATGATGCTCCATGTCTCCGTGAGGGAGCCGGGAACGTATAAGATGTGGCTGCAATTCCGGGGAGGAGACCAACTTTATGTTGCCCCGTTTGTCTTGATTGCCAACTGAAGATCGAATTTGCGTTTCCAGAAAGGGCCGGGACCGTCAGCATGAAATTGAAATGGAAGATACTCGGGGTGTTTGCCTGTGCTTTGACCGTTCCAACCATGAGCCCGGCACAATCATCAGCCGGCATCAGCACAGAGCAGTTGACAGCTTTGAAGCGCGAGGCGGTCGCGAGTGTTGATCTCCAACACAAGCGAGCTCAAGTCATGGTCGATACGATTTTCAGTTTTGGAGAGCTAGGCTACCAGGAGTACGAGACCTCGAAGTATCTGACCTCCCTTCTTGAACAGAATGGATTCAAGGTAGAGCGAGGGATTGCCGGTATCCCGACGGCGTGGATGGCGACTTGGGGAGAAGGAAAACCGGTGATTGCCATGGGATCGGATCTGGATTGCATCCCGCAGGCATCGCAAAGACCGGGAGTCGCCTATCACGATCCGATCGTTCCTGGAGCTCCCGGGCATGGAGAAGGTCATAACTCCGGCCAAGCGGTTAACATCATAGCGGCTATCGCTGTCAAAGACCTAATGATAAAGAATCATATGCGGGGCACGATCAAGATCTGGCCTGGCGTAGCGGAAGAATTACTCGGCTCGAAAGCTTTCTATGTCCGTGATGGATACTTCAAAGGAGTGGATGCCGTCCTCTTCACTCATGTTGGCGATAACCTGGGGACCAGTTGGGGCGGAGGAGTATCCAACGGATTGATTTCCGTTCAGTACAATTTCCTGGGCGAGAGCGCGCATGCTGCAGTAGCTCCATGGCGCGGCCGCAGTGCGCTAGACGCGGTGGAGCTGATGGACGTCGGCTGGAACTTTCGCCGCGAACATCTCCGCTTGCAGCAGCGCTCTCATTACGTCATCACGAACGGCGGAGATCAGCCGAACGTGGTACCCTCGGACGCGAGCGTCTGGTACTACTTCCGCGAAGCTGATTACGACCACATCAAAGAACTATGGGATGCGGGAGACAAGATGGCCGAAGGAGCAACGCTTATGACTAAAACGACGTGGAGCTCGCAGGTGTTGGGGTCGGCGTGGCCGGGACACTTCAACAAAGCGATGGCCGAAGATACCTATGAAAATATAAAGCTCGTGGGGCTTCCCAAATGGTCGGCCGACGACCAAACTCTCGCCAAGGCGCTTCAGCATGAGATCCATGCTCCCGAGACCGGCCTGGATAGCAAGCTGGCGGTACTTAGGCCTCCGCCGGACCCGCCGCTCAATATAGGTGTCTCCGACGATATCGGTGACGTGTCATGGGTGGTTCCGACGATCGTGTTGCGTTATCCCTCCAACATTCCGAACCTACCGGGTCATAACTGGGCAAATGGCGTTGCGATGGCCACCCCTATCGCCTACAAGGGAGTCATCGCCGGAGCCGAAGTTCAGGCCATGACCTTGCTCGATCTGATGACCAAGCCCGATCTTATCAAGGCGGCATGGGACTATTTCGACAACGTCCAAACCAAGGATGAAAAATACAAGCCCCTGTTACGTCCCCAAGACAAGCCCGCCCTCTGGCTGAACAAAGCCACCATGGAAAAATATCGCCCGGAGATGAAGAAGTATTATTATGATGCGGCCAAATACCCGACTTACATGGATCAGTTGGGTATCCACTATCCGACCGTTCGCTCAGGCGATGAGCACGCTTCAGCCAATGCCGATAGCACTGACGAGTCAGCGTACGACTCCGCCGTTTTGGCCGCAGCTTCGAGCAATTAAATTCTTGCCTGCCGGGCAATCAATCGCTCGTGGTCGGAATCAGGCTCCAGCCTTTGGTTTGCCGCTCTTCATCATTTGAGGATCTAATGCGCCGACTTACCGCTTCGCTGCTCGTCATCGCTCTTACCGGTCCTGTCACGGCTCAGGAGCCCGGCGAACTGCAATTGGCCGGGTTTACCTCACAAAGCAGTCCAACCGAGAAGGGATGGGAGCAGCGCTTCGCCGCGATTCCCGATCCGCAGCGCATGCGGTCGGCGATGGAGCTGCTGAGCGCGCGGCCTCACCACGTAGGATCACCCTATGACAAGCAGAATGCAGAGTGGATTCTGGCGCAATATAAGAACTGGGGCTGGGACGCCCAGATCGAGACATTTCACGTCCTCTTTCCCACTCCCAAAACTCGTTTGCTGGAAATGACCGAACCTGACAAATTCACCGCCAAGCTGGAAGAGCCGGCGGTTGCAGTCGACCCAACATCCAATCAAAAGGACGAGCAGCTCCCGACATACAATGCGTACTCGCCCGACGGAGACGTTACCGGACCGCTGGTTTACGTAAACTATGGGCTTGTTGAAGACTATGAAGAACTGGCTCGTCATGGCGTCTCGGTGAAGGGAGCCATTGTCATCGCTCGATATGGCCGCTCCTGGCGAGGCATTAAGCCCAAGATCGCGGCGGAACACGGAGCCGTGGGCTGCATCATCTACTCCGATCCCGCTGACGACGGCTACAGCGATGGCGCTGTCTTTCCAAAAGGCCCGATGCGCCCCCCGGAGGGGGTTCAACGCGGCAGCGTCATGGACATGACTCGCTATCCTGGGGATCCGCTCACGCCGGGAATCGGGGCCACGGAAAATGCCAAACGTCTCCCTCTGAAAGACGCAACCGAGCATCGCGAAGATTCCGACTATTCCCATTTCATACGGAGACGCACAGCCCTTGCTCGCGGCAATGCGGGGTCCGACCGTCCCTGAAAACTGGCGCGGCGCTCTACCCGTAACCTACCGTTTTGGCGCAGGCGCGACCAAGGTTCACCTCAAGTTAGCCTTTAACTGGGACATTAAACCCGTCTATGACGTAATCGCCAAGATGCGCGGCAGCGACGAACCCGATATCTGGGTAATCCGGGGCAATCATCACGACGCGTGGGTCAACGGAGCGGATGACCCTTTGTCCGGCCAGGTCGCACTTCTTGAAGAGGCCCGCGGACTAGGTGAATTGGCCAAACAAGGCTGGAAGCCGAAGCGCACCATCATTTACACATCCTGGGACGGAGAAGAGCCGATGCTTCTCGGTTCTACGGAGTGGGCCGAAGAACACGCAGACGAACTCAAAAAACATGCGGCAATCTATATCAATAGCGATGGAAATGGACGCGGCTTTCTGCGGGTAGAGGGCTCGCAATCGTTAGAATCTCTCGTAAACGGCGTAGCGAAAGACATCAACGACCCGGAATCCAAAGTTACAGTTTGGAAGCGCCAGCAAGCTGAGCTTATGGTGAAGGGAACACCGCAGATGAAGGCGGAAGCTCGCAATCGCGGCGATTTACCCATAGGCCCTCTCGGCTCCGGCTCCGACTACACCGCCTTTATCGATCATCTTGGTGTCGCCTCTCTCAATATCGGGTACGGCGGCGAGGACCGTAGTGGCATCTATCATTCCATCTATGACGACTTCTATTGGTATACGCATTTCTCCGATACAGAGTTCGTATACGGCCGCGCCCTTGCACAGACCGGCGGGATATTGGTTATGCGCATGGCAGACGCGGATGTTTTGCCGTACGACTTTACCGGCCTGGCGGAGACAGCCCATAAGTATGCCGGCGAAGTGGAAGCGTTGCTGAAAAGCCGGCGAGAACAGGCGGAGGCAGTCACTCACAACCTGGAGCAGGGCGCTTATCGCATCACCAACGATCCGAGAAACCCAACAGTACCTCCACCGCCAGTTGAGATTCCGCCCTATTTGAACTTTGCGCCGCTCGACAATGCGATGGACGCTTTGGATAAATCTGCCCAACGCTACAAAGTTGCGGCAGCCAGCGCCGGGAAGCACCCGCCATCGTCAGATAGTCTCAAGACTATCAATGCGCAGCTTGTGCAAGCCGAGCAAAAGCTAACCAACCCGCAAGGATTGCCGCGGAGGCCATGGATGCAGAATCTCATGTTCGCACCTGGCTGGTACACCGGCTATGGTGCAAAGACCTTTCCCGGTGTCCGTGAAGCCATCGAACAGCGGCGCTATCCCGAGGCACAGAGTCAAATCGACGTGTTAGCGAACGCCTTGGAGAATGAAGCAGGTTATATCGATACAATAGCCAACGAGCTGAACCCCGAAACTACTGTCGCTTCAGGGGGCGGGTAGGTTTTTGATTGCTCCGTCATCCCGAATGGAGCGAAGCCGAATCGAAGGATCCGCGGTTTTTTGCCTATCACACTAGCTATGAAGTTTCCATAAGTGGCGGCCATTTTTATGTTTCATAGAATCCACGCGAAGCCGAGGCGTAAATAATTGAAAGAAAGATTGCCTGCAAGCGTGATTCTAGCTAAATTGGTTGTAGGCGCACGTTGGCCTTTATATCTTGCGCTAACAAAAACATTCCGGCTTGTCATCGTACATCGGAGTAGTTTCTGGAAACATAGTTCTCTTTAGATACAAGTGAATGCACTTGTGCTGTCGCGGGAGAGATCGGGATCATTCGACGCCGAAGGAGCAACCGCCCCGGAAACTCTCAGGCAAAAGGACCGCGACGAGCGAAAGCTACTTCTGGAGAGAGGCGTCCTTGAGGCGCCCGCCGACGGGATAATTCTCTCAGGCAAAAAGGACAGAAGGGGCGCACCACGATGCTGAATTTCAGCCTCAAGGGAGCGTGCGCCTCATGGCAACATCGGTTAGACCAGCCCAAGCGAGCATAGCGCCGGCGCACCATAGCGTGACGGATATCTTTGCTATCGGCATAGGGCCCTCCAGTTCTCATACCGTGGGACCCATGCGGGCTGCCTTTCAGTTTGCTTCAAGCTTTTCTGCCACCAGCGGGTTTAGACCGACTTCCATCGCTGTGGAACTTTTTGGTTCCCTGGCGCTGACCGGCATCGGTCATCGCACCGATGTAGCCATCTTGTTGGGCTTAGCCGGTTGGCGGCCGGAGCAGGTCGATCCCGCTCAGATTCCAGGTCTGATCGATAAGATTCGTACCGACAAAACTCTTTTTCTAAATGGAACTGTTCCTGTTCGTTTTCTGGAAACAGAACACCTGATCTTCCATCGTGACCAGTTCCTGCCCGCTCACCCGAACGGGATGCGTTTCACGGCATACCACTCTGTCCATCCATTGATAACCGATCAATATTACTCGATCGGTGGAGGCGCCATTGCATTGGAAGGCGGCGATATTCCTGACGCTGCTCTCCCCGCCTACGAAGATCTTCCCTATCCATTCTCGTCCGGTGAAAATCTGCTGGGCATCGGAAAACAGTATGGAATTTCCATCGCGGAAATAATGCTGGCCAACGAAGGCGCTTGGCGCGAGGAATCCTCCACGATCACGTTTCTCGACGAGATCCGTTTGGCTATGTTTGCATGCATTGCGCGGGGATGCGAGCAAGACGGAATCCTGCCTGGCGGATTGAAGGTGCGGCGCCGTGCTCACGCGCTTCATCAGCGCTTGCTGGAGACGTCGGCTCAACAGGACCAGCCGCAAATTATGGACTGGCTAAGCCTGTATGCTCTTGCCGTCAATGAAGAGAATGCCGCTGGTGGCCGAGTGGTCACGGCGCCGACCAACGGCGCTGCAGGTGTGATCCCCGCGGTGCTGAAGTACTACGAGACTTTTTGCTCCGGTGCAACCTCGAAAAGCTCGCGAGAATTTCTACTCACCGCAGCAGCCATAGGCGCCTTGTACAAGATGCGGGCTTCTATCTCTGCTGCTGAGATGGGCTGCCAAGGCGAGGTGGGTGTTGCCTGTTCGATGGCAGCCGCGGGATTGGCGGCCGCTCTAGGAGGCGATAATCGGCAAATTGAAAACGCCGCCGAAATCGGCATGGAACACAACTTGGGGCTGACCTGCGATCCGATCATGGGGCTTGTCCAAATCCCTTGTATCGAAAGAAACACGATGGGGGCGGTGCAAGCAGTCAATGCAGCCAGACTGGCGTTAAGCGGAGATGGCGCCCATATAGTGACTCTCGATGCGGTCATCGAAACGATGCGGCAGACGGGCAATGATATGAGATCGAAATACAAGGAGACAAGCCTTGGCGGACTTGCTGTCAATCTGGTGGAGTGCTGATGGATTGTAGCGGATAGTTTCGAAGCGGCCAGGCGCAAGGACTAGGTACTTTATAATGACGAGTATCCAAAAGAGAATCGCCGGTATAGCAAACCAGCCCAGGAGCAGCCAATCTGCTGGAATGGCCATGCAGGGCCTCGGTTTTCGCCTGCGCGATCGGGCGGAAGCGCTTGAACTGAAAATGTCTTGAGGGCGGTTTATGGGCAAAGTTGACGAACGAGAACCCGGAGAAGAAGCATTAGGAGGAAAAGCCGTGGATGATCTGATGACAGCGCAAGTTGACGAAGCTCAGGACCTTGAGTTCCTTCACGAAATCGGCAGCCGCATCGCTGCTGTTGAGTCATTTCAGTCCATTCTCCAGCGCATCCTGGACTTCATCTCGGATGTGGTCCGGTGCGATTCTTGCTTCATCTACGTTTTACGCGAAGAACGGCTGATTCTGAGCGCCTCGAAAAATCCGCACTCTGAACTGCTCAACCGGTTGGGCCTCAACATGGGTCAGGGTATCACCGGCTGGGTCGCAGAGCACCGCCAGACGGTGGCCATAACCCGGAACGCTGCCACGGACCCCCGCTTTCAAAGGTTCAATAATTTGCCGGAGGATGCCTTCGAAGCATTTCTGTCGGTTCCTATCATCTCCAGGGGCAGGGCAATCGGAGTCATTAACTTGCAACACCGGCAGGCGCACCATCATACCGGCCGCGAGATTCGTTTGATCACCACCATCGGTTTTCTCGTTGGCGCAGAGCTCGAATTGGCTCGCATCGAGGCTGAGAAAGCGGAAATACAGCGGAACCTTGACACCCGCAAGCTCATGGAGCGCGCCAAAGGTATCCTCCAGAGGGAAATGCGAACCGATGAAGAGAGCGCATATCTCACGCTGCAGCGTTTGAGCCGGCAAAAGCGCAAACCCATGCGCGCGATCGCCGAGGCTATCATTCTGGGCGAAGAGCTGCGCACCGGCAATTCCTAACTAAGCTCTGCAAGTTAGTTAGTTCCGTGGGGCGTGGAACGCCCCCGACGTCAGGCGATGCTTACTTCTTTATAAATTCCCAACACCTTGCGGAGTGCGCCACAAATTTCACCCACCGTCGCGTAGGCGCGGGCGCAATCCAGTAAATAAGGCATTGTATTCGAGCTGGACAACTGATTCTTCCCTGCTTCCGGCTCCTGTGCCGCGGCGCGGCAGAGTGCGTCGAGCGTTCGCTGTACGGCTTCATTCGAGCGCGCCAATCGCAGCCGCGCAAGTTTAGCTGACTGCAATGCGCGCGTTGACTCGTCGATGTAAAGCACATCGGGCGTGTGCTCTTCGACGACATATTTATTCACCCCGACGATAATTTTCTCCTTATTCTCGACTGCGCGCTGATATGCGTAGCTGGCTTCGGCAATCTCCTTTTGCGGGAAGCCTTGTTCAATGGCGCGAACCATTCCGCCCATGTCATCAAGTTTCTTGAAGTAGTCGAAGGCGGCGTTCTCCATATCCAGCGTGAGCCGCTCGACGAAGTAGGAGCCGCCCAGAGGATCGGCCGTATTTGCGACGCCCAGCTCGTAGGCGAGAATTTGCTGGGTGCGCAATGCAATGCGAGCGGCATCTTGCGTAGGCAAGCCAAGCGCCTCGTCGAAGGCGTCGGTGTGCAGGCTCTGAGCGCCGCCCAGCACGGCGGCCAGCGCCTGGATCGCCACGCGCGCGATGTTGTTCCTGGATTGCTGAGCGGTTAATGAAACTCCCGCGGTTTGGGCGTGGAACCGCATCCAATGCGAGCGCGTATCGCGGGCACCGAAGCGCTCCGTCATCAAGCGATACCAGATCTTGCGAGCCGCGCGGAACTTGGCAATCTCTTCAAAAAAATCGTTATGTGAATTGAAGAAGAAGCTCAATCGCGGTGCAAAGCCATCGATTTCGAGTCCGCGGCGCAACGCCCACTCAACGTATTCCACTCCATCGTACAGAGTGAAAGCGAGCTCCTGCAGCGCGGTCGAGCCGGCTTCGCGAATATGATATCCACTGATAGAAATAGGATTGAAACGCGGCGTATAGCGCGAGCCAAACTCGAAGGCATCGATCACCAGCCGCATTGAGGGCGCAGGGGGAAATATATATTCCTTTTGCGCAATGTATTCCTTCAGTATGTCATTTTGTAGCGTACCCGAAATTCTACTTACATCGCCGCCCTGCTTCTCAACGGTTGCCAAGTACATGGCCCACAGCACATTGGCCGGTGAATTGATGGTCATTGACACCGTGGTCGTTGCCAGATCGATTCCGCTGAAAAGAGTCTCCATATCCTCCAACGAATCGATGGCAACCCCACATTTGCCGACTTCGCCTTCGCTCTCCGCATCGTCGGAGTCGTAGCCCATCAGCGTGGGCAGATCGAAGGCCACCGATAGCCCGTTTCCACCACTGTTCAGCAGATACTTGTAGCGCTCGTTGGTCTCCTCAGGGGTAGCAAAGCCGGAGAACTGCCGCATGGTCCAAAGCTTGCCTCGATAGCCGGATGGATAGTTTCCACGCGTGTAAGGAGGGCTACCAGGCAATTCAGCAAAACCGGCCTCCGGCAAGTCCGCCTGGGTATAGAGCCGCTGCACTGGAACTCCCGAGATGCTGGTGAAAGCGGCGCGGCCATTGCTTCCAAGATTGATCCCACTGGCTGTACCCAGAGGATGCTCGGGGCTCTTCTTGAGCGTGGGAGCGAGTTGGGTCTCGGCCCAGGTCCGCTCCGCTTCGGAGGGATGGCGATCCTTGAATACGTCCGCGATCAACGACTCATCGGCCTTATCCATCAAATCATCTTATCTGCCGAATCACCTTGTCTGCTTCCTCAATTCGAGCGCCTTCCTCTTAGCTCTGAGAGTTTTCTTCAACGACTCCTGGCCAAAGGATCGCAAAATCGGATCGACGAGCGCTCCCAAGCCGAATGGGACACCCCTGCTGAGGGTTATAGCTTCGCACTCGACATAGACTCCGCCATCGCGCTGCTCCATGCGCCAATAGGAATTCATCGCCCAAAGCAGCCCGTCCCCTTGCCCCTCGGGAAGAACCTGCTCCGACGGCGTACCTGGGTTTTCAACTTGGCGGACCGACAGGCTGCGCGATCGAATCGACAGCCTATCAGGCCCAAGGGGCTCATAGTCGATGTCGTGAACCGTATCCATGACAGCGGTAAGAACTTTCTTTTCCGTGATCCTATAGGAAACGATGAAATGATTTCCGCTATGCACCAGAACCTTTGGGCGGCTGATGTCAGGGCCATACATCTGTCCGTAGGCTTCGTAGTCCTGATCGATCGCCTTGATCTCCGCCAGCGTAGCTCCGCGCAGAAATTCTCCGCCGATCCAGTGCTGGATCATACCTCCGCCAAGCAGTGCGGATGCTTTCACCTGTTCGGTCGCAATATTCCCACTCCGGACCGACTCCAGCCGCTTTGGATCGCCATCGAGCCATAGGAAATTGCTTTGACTATGGTTCTGCGCATCCAGGCGTGCTTCAATCGCAGTAATTTCTTTTTCGTACGCGGCTTTCGTTTCGGGGTTCAATGCGGCATGCGCCGCAAGTGAGGCGGTGCAAAGAAAAAACAGCAACCAGATGCAGCTCCGAGTTCCGGCGGTCTGGCTGCGGCTCATCGAGGCAAGCTTGGCGCTTCGGGTTCGCGATTTGTTCCTCATCCAGGTAAATCGCACGCCGCCAGGGTCTGCATTCTACGGCTCTGCGGATCGACCGGAGCGATTTTCGAAGCCGGCCGACAGGAGGCCGCGTTAGCCGCAGATCTCCTCCACTCCGCTCGAAACTAGTCCAGCTTCTCCGGGTGGAGACCGAATCCCTTTTCGCCGGCTGCCTTTTTCTCTTTCCACTTCTTTACCCAGGCTTCCCAACTGGCGCCGGCAGCCCGGTCTTTGCCGGTAAAGGAAAGTCCGGCGATTTCGGAATATGCAATGGACATCTTCTCGGCCGAGTCCTTGGGAAAGAGACGAACGAAGGAGTCGGCCAGCGACGGTCCGGTGCGCCGGTCGAAGATGTAACCTTCGACTGAAGAGCCGTCTTTGCGGGTGATGGTGACATCTCCCCGATAGTCGAAGGCCTTCTCCAGGGCATCCAACACATCCCGGTCATCGGCTAGTACGGGAATCCAGCCTTCCAGAATTTCGTGCTCGGTCCCCGGCGCGAGCTCAAGAGCATCCGGATCGGGCGACGCAGACTGGTGATGAGAGGCGCTTTTGCCGGTCATACGCGGGTCTCCTCCATTTCGTGACGCGATTCGCCGACGATCTGCACCAGAGGCGTGGGGGCAACTTCCCCTGAATAGTGCTGGTTCAGCAGATCGCGTGCGCCGTGATCCTCATGCCGGTTAAAGAGGGTGGCGCGAATGGTAGATGCAAATCCGCGGAAGGAGCCGAAAGTATCGTTGACGGCAGACGGTTCATAGCCACAGCTCACCATGCAATTGGCGCACTTCGGATTGCCCGACTCGGTGCCGTAGTCTTCCCAGACGGTGGTCTCCATAAGTTCGGCGAAGGTGGAGACGTAGCCATCCTGGAGCAGATAGCAGGGCTTTTGCCAACCAAAGATGTTGTAAGCGGGCGCCCCCCAGGGGGTGCACTGGTAGTGCCGCTTGCCCATAAGGAACTCCAGGAAGAGCGGAGACATATTGAACTTCCAGTGTTTTTCCCGATTGGACAGGATGGCGCGAAAAAGCCTGCGGGTGCGGGCGCGGCCAAGAAAGCGCTTTTGATCGGGCGCCTTGTCATAGGAATAGCCAGGTGAAAGCACCATGCCTTCGACACCCATGGCCATTACTTCATCGAAGAAGGCGCGAACGCTGTTGGGGTCGGCTCCATCGAAGAGCGTGGTGTTGGTGGTGACGCGGAAGCCGCGCTTAACAGCTTCACGGATGCCGGCCACAGCCATATCGTATCCACCCTCGCGACAGACGGAGAAGTCGTGGTGGTCACGCTGGCCGTCGAGGTGGACGGAGAAGGTCAGATACTTACTAGGCTTGAATTGGGCTACTTTTTCCTTGAGCAGCAAGGCGTTGGTGCAGAGATAAATGTACTTCTTGCGGGCGATCAATCCTTCCACGATCTCCACGATCCGGGGATGCATCAGCGGCTCTCCGCCGGGAATGGATACCATGGGCGCGCCGCACTCCTCGATGGCGCGGAAGCATTCTTCCGGCGAGAGATCCTTTTTGAGGATGTGCGCGGGATATTGTATTTTGCCGCAACCGGCGCAAGCCAGATTGCAGCGGAACAACGGCTCCAGCATGAGCACCAGCGGATACCGCTTTTGGCCGCTCAAGCGCTTTTTCAAGACGTAGGTTGCAACCGTCCACATCTGGGATATTGGCACCATAGTTTCAATTTCTCCTCTAAGCCCGCTCCAGCGCGCGCTTGTAGTTGCTGAGCGCGAGCAGGGGGAAATAGTTGCGATAAAGGTGGTAGGCCAAATAGAAAACCCTGGGAAATCCGGTACCGGTAATCACAGACTGCCGGGCGGCTCCTGTTCCCATGGTTTCATCCCACGAGCCGTCGGCGCGCTGCCGGTCGATCAACCAGCGGGTCCCCTTGGCCAGCGAATCGCTGCGCGTATCGCCGGCGGCGAGCAGGGCCAGAATAGCCCACGCGGTTTGCGACGGCGTGCTTGGACCAACACCACGCAGGACCGGATTATCATAGCTGGCACAACTCTCACCCCAACCGCCATCCGCGTTCTGTACGGAGCGCACCCACTCCGCCGCCTGTTGAACTTGCGGCTCGTGGTTCCAAATGCCGATGGCTTCCAGACCGCGCAAAACCAAGAATGTGCCGTAGAGGTAATTCACCCCCCAGCGGCCAAACCAGCTTCCATCCGGCTCCTGCCGGCTATAGATGAATTTGATGGCCTTTTGGACCTGGCGATCTTTTTGCGTGTATCCGTAGGTCGCCAACATCTCCAGAATGCGCCCGGTGATGTCAACCGTCGGGGGATCGAGCATGGCATTGTGGTCGGCGAAAGGAACGTTCTCGAAGACCATCTTGGTGTTGTCTTTATCGAAGCTGCCCCAGCCGCCGTTTCTGCACTGCATGGCAAAGATCCAGCGAATGGCACGCTGACAGACCTCGTATTGGTAGCGTTCCCGCCCCTTGTTATCAACTTTGTTGAGAGCGAGAAGCACCTGGGCCGAGTCGTCGGTATCGGGATAGAACTCGTTATTGAATTCGAAATACCAGCCGCCGGGCTGCGTATTCCGCACCTTGACCGCCCAATCGCCCAGATGCCGCACCTCCTTGGAGAGCATCCAATCAGCGGCGCGCAAAAGCCTCGGATCGGTGCGTGAAACGCCGGCTTCTCCCAGAACATAGAGCGCATATGCGGTATCCCAAACCGGAGACATGCAGGGCTGCATGCGGAAAGTGGGTTCCGGATCTTCGGCAGAGACTTCTTCCTGGATACCCAGCTTTTCAAACTCGTCCATTGCCCGGATCGTCTGGGGATCGTCGAGCGAGTAGCCCAAACAGCGCAGGGCAAGGATGGCATTGAGCATCGCCGGATAGATCGCGCCCAGGCCATCGGTCATGTCCACCCGTTTCAGAATCCACTTCTCCGCCTTTTTAAGCGCGATTTGCCGCAAGGGCCGAATATGGACGCGTTCCGCCCAGTGGAGAAGCCGGTCGATCAGCAGGAAGAAATTGCGCCAGCCGATAATCCGCTCTCGATCCCAGCGCAAATGGAGATTTGCGTTCTTCTTGCCGCCCACGAACAGTTCGTCGATGGCATGTTCGGGGGTGAGTTTCTTAAAAGGCTTTTTCGCGTAGGCAATGGAAAGCGGAACGAGAATGGCGCGCGACCACGAGGAAATCTCGTAGATGTTGAAATAACACCAGTTGGGAAAAAGGACGATCTCCGGCGGGATAGCCGGCACAGCATCATATTCGTATTGGCCGAAGAAGCACAGGTAGAGCTTAGTGAAGGTATTGCATTCGACCACTCCCCCGTGAAGTAGAATCCATTCCCGGGCTTTGACCAGCACCGGATGATCCGGGGACCACCCCATCAGCTTGAGAGCAAAGTAGGCCTTGACCGAAGCGCTGACGTTCGATGGGCCGCCGGCATAAATATTCCAGCCGCCATCCGCATTTTGCTTGCGCAGAATCTCGGCGATCGCGCCCTTCGTCTTACGCTCGTCGCCTGTCCCGAGCAGCGTATGGACCATGATGTAATCGGATTCGAGAGTGGAATCGGCCTCGAGTTCTCCGCACCAATATCCATCCGAGTGCTGCTGTGAGAAGAGATAGTTTTTCGCCCGCGCGATCGCCTCTTTGACCTGGTCCAACCCGGCATCAATTCTGCCAAAGCGGGGGATGGCGGACTGTGCTTCGAACGATGTGCTCATGCAGGTTCTTGGACCTAAAAAGCTCTTCCTTCGCCGGCTTAGTGATAACCCAGGTTTGCTTCGCGAACGTGGGGGACCCGGTTTACGCTCGAATTTCGATCCCTACGGCACCAGAGAAGCGAGCCCCAGCACGGGGGTGACGGGCCGCTTTTCCTTCCAACAAGACATTTACTAGGATGCGCTCATAGCGGCGGGAGCAATAGCTTGCACGATTTCCGGCGGCAACCCGAAACGCACGTTTTCCGGCATCACCTCGACTTCTTCGACAGCCGAGAAGCCCTTTCCGCGCAAATACTCCACAACTTCCTCTACCAAGACCTCAGGAGCGGATGCGCCCGCGGTCACCGCCACCGTACCCGCCTGCTCCAGCCAAACGGGATTAATAGCTCCCGAGTTCTCGATCAGAAAGGCATTCGTGCTGAGATTGCGGGAAACCTCGACCAAGCGGTTGGAATTGGAGCTGTTGTTTGACCCCACAACCAGAACCAAATCCGCTTGGTGAGCCACATTTTTCACCGCCACCTGGCGATTTTCCGTGGCATAGCAGATGTCCTGGGAATGCGGTCCGACTATGTTCGGGAACTTAGCCTTAAGAGCTTGAATGATATCGCGGGCTTCATCCAGGCTCAACGTAGTCTGGGTCAGATAAGCGACGCGGCCGGGATCGGGCACTTTAAGGGCGGCCACTTCCTCGACGGTGGAGACGACTTGGGTGACCCCTGGCGCCTCGCCCAAGGTGCCCTCGATTTCGTCGTGATCGCGATGCCCTATCAACACCAGAGAATAGCCCTGGCGCGCAAATTTAACAGCCTCCACGTGAACCTTGGTCACCAGAGGGCAAGTAGCGTCAATGACCTTGAGACGGCGGGCCTTGCTGCGCTCCCGAACGGCGGGAGAAACACCGTGAGCACTGTAAATGACGCGCATGCCCGAGGGAACGTCGTCGATATCGTCGACAAAGATCGCGCCCTTCTCCGCTAATTCGTTCACCACAAACCGGTTATGAACGATCTCCTTGCGCACATAGATAGGTGCCCCGAAGGCATCGAGGGCGATGTTGACGACATCGATCGCGCGCACGACACCTGCGCAGAAACCGCGCGGCTTCAAGAGCAGTACCCGTTTTGTCGAGGCGGAGGAGGTCCCGGAATGGCTCATAAAGTCAGCGATCACCTCGATTTAAGTATACAGGGATCAAGGGCCGGAGATCCGGGCCGGACCAGCTTTAGGTTTGCTTACGGGGTTCACTTCCGATCGGCGGCGGCCGATCCCTGTATCATCTGCTCGGCATGGCGGAGCGATGTCTCGGTGAGCTTGGCTCCGCTTAACATGCGTGCCACTTCTTCGGTGCGCTCGGCGCCGCTGAGCAGCCGGACCGAGGTCTTGGTTCTTCCCTGCTGTTCACGTTTCTCCACAATGAAATGTTGTGCGGCGAAGGCGGCGATCTGGGGCAGATGGGTGACGCACAGCACCTGCTGGGCTTGGGAGAGCGCTTTCAGCTTTCGGCCTACCGCCTCGGCTGCCCGGCCTCCGATTCCGATATCGATTTCATCGAAGACCAGAGTGCGCGGGACCGCCGCCCGGCGCCGCTTACCTCGGGTTGCGCGATCGGCGCCCTCCTCGACGCTTACTTTGAGGGCCAGCATGACACGTGACATCTCGCCGCCAGAAGCTATTTCATCCAGCGGCTTCAACGGCTCCCCGGCGTTGGTTGCGATACGGCACTCCACCAGGTCCCAGCCGTTGCGGGTCCAATGCTCCGGGTCCTCTTGCGGAATCACTCGGAGTGCGAATGTTGCCTTCAGAGCCAAGTCGTTGATATGCGCTTCAGCAAGCTTTTCAAGCTTGGCGGCAGCGGCTTTGCGTTCCGCGGTTAAAGCGGTAGCAGCGGAGACGTATAACTCCTCCATCTCGCGCCGCTGGACTTCGAGCTCTTGCAGCAGTTGATCGCGATTTTCGATTTCGGCCAGGTTTTCCTGCACATGATGGCCGTAGGCGATGACTTCTTCCAGTGTCTTCCCATATTTATGTTTGAGGCGATCGAGCAGCGCCAAGCGGTCTTCAATTTCCATCAAGCGTTCCGGTGAGGCTTGAATCTTGCCGGCATAATCCCTGAGGGTCGCGCTTACATCGGCTATCACGGCCCGTGCGGATGCAAGCTGCTCGAAAGCTTCGGCAAAACTGTTGTCATAGCGCGCCAGCTCCTCCAAACTGCGCAGGGCGGAGCGCAGCGCGGCCTCGGCCGAGCTGCCGCTTTCGTAGAGGAGATCGTGCGCCGTCATGGCGGCGGCATAAATCTTCTCCGCGTTCGCCAGCACGCGCCGTTCCGTCTCCAGCGTCTGATCTTCGGTTGGCTTCAATTCGGAGCCCTCGATCTCGCGCTTTTGAAAAGTCCAGAGATCGGCCTGCCGCATTCGCTCCTGCTCGTCGCCTTCGAGCTTTTTCAGCCGATCGCAAATCTCGCGCCAGTTCTCAAAGGCGCCGACAACGGCTTCAGTCGAAATCGAAGCGTAGCGATCCAGAAGCTGCCGCTGCTGAGCCAGATCGAAACCGCCCAGAGTCTCGCTTTGGGCGTGAACCAAAGCAAGCTCCGGGGCGAGCTGCCGCAGGACGGAAACCGTCGCCGGCTGATTGTTTATGTAAACGCGGCCTTTACCGTTGGACTGGATTTCACGGCGCAGGATGATCTCGGAGCCCTCCGCGTCTATACCGTTGGCCTCAAGGATGGCTTCAGAGCCGGCGGTGCTTTCAAAGACGCAGGCAACCACAGCGCGCTCGGCGCCGTGGCGGACCACGCCGGAGGAAGCCTTATCCCCCATCAATAATGCGAGAGCATCGACCAGAATCGACTTGCCTGCACCCGTTTCTCCCGTCAGAAGATTCAGGCCTGGCCCGAAGACGGCAATCGCGTGATCGATGACAGCATAATTCTCGGCGCGCAGTTCGAGCAGCATGAGCGTGTCCTGATCGCTCTTCCGGGCGGCGTGTCCCAGAGCAATGGTCGAACGCAGCATAGCACGCCGGCTACAGAGGCAAGATAGAAGCCACGGGAGCCCGGCTTTCTACTCCGTCCAGTTGAGGCTTTGAATGCCGGCGAGTGTGCGGAGCTGCTCTATGGCGGAAGGCGTTTCGGGAGGACGCGAAGCTCGGGTCGCCCATTTCACCTCACAGTTGACAGTGGCGAGCACACCGACCGGGTCGTACAGAGCGGTCCAGTGAATGATGGTCCAGTTCTCCGCGATCAGCCGCCGGCGAAGCTCGGCTTCGCCTGGAAAATCCGGCGTGAGCATGAGGTGAAGCGAACCGCGACGTTGCCGTGGAAGATGGGCTTCCATGTACTTGAGCGCCCAAAGAATTGTGAACGCGATGAGCGAAGCGGCGATGCCGAGATAGAGGTTGCCGCCACCGAAGAGCAGGCCCAGGACGGTGACGAACCAGATTGTGGCGGCTGTGGTGACTCCGCTGACATGCTCGCCGCGCCTGATGATAACCCCCGCACCGATGAAACCTATGCCGGAAAGGATGCCGAGCGGCAGCCGCATGAGATCCATGACAACGAAAGAGCTGGGAGCCTTGCCTGCCACATTGAGCAGCAGGTTGACCTGCAGCATGGCCAGGGTGGCTGCGAGGCAGACCAGCATGGTGGTCCGGATGCCGGCGGGATTGCCGTGCTCATCGCGGTTAAGACCTATGACCATGCTGGCGATGGAAGCCAGCGCCAGGCGGAGGGCAATCTGCTGCCAGGTGAGATGAAGGGGCATGGGAGGCCTCTTGCTGAGTTTAGGCGATAAGGGCGAAGAGTGGGTCTTGGTTCCGCTCTTTCACGCAAAGGCTTTAGCTCGCATCTCACAAATACCTGAATTTGAAACATCAAGCGGTTGGGTGTGCAAACGCCCTGCCCATGCTGTCTCTTGTGGCGTGATGAAAGAGCTTTTACTGTTATCGCCGCGAAAAAGGAACGGCTCGACGCGTTGCGCCCAGTCCCGCGAGAGGCTTGGCTTGCCTCGCAAAAGGTCTATGACATTAACCTGACCTTTACCTCCAACGCGATTAAGGGCAGTACGCTGACGTTGCGAAACGGCGGAGCTTATCGAAAACGGTGTCACTGTGTGCGGCAAGCCCCTGCGCGATAGAAGCGCAGACCCGGAACCAAGGCGCGATAAACCGGGCGGTCACGATCTGAAGCCGTGATCGCGTTGAAAGGATAAGGTTTGCTAAGCTGAATGGAGGGCATGAACATGGCAACTCTCGATTGGTCCCAATGCCCTGCTGTGGAAAGCATCCCCGGCAAGGTCAGCGGCGCATGGGTTCTCAAGGGAACCCGCATGCCGGTATCTGCTATCTTTGAGAACATTGAAGCCGGAGCCAGCATTGACGACATCCTGGAATGGTTCGATGGGCTTGACCGCGAACAGGTGAAAGCCGTAATCCAGTTTGCGGCCCGCAGCCTCGATAAGCCCGCCGCTTACGCCTCATAATGCGGATTCTGTTCGACCAGGCGACGCCCCTGCCACTCCGCCGGTTTCTGGAAGGCCATACGATCAGAACTGCCGCGCAGGAAGGTTGGCAGCGACTGCGCAATGGTGAACTACTCAATGCAGCCGAAAAGGCCCGGTTCAACGTATTCGTAACGACCGACAAGAACATGCGCTATCAGCAGAAACTTACAGGCCGCGAGATCGCCGTTATTGTGTTAGGCAAACAGCAATGGCCTGAGTTGCGAGCGCACGTTCAGCTTGTTATCGCAGCAGTGAACGCGGCCACGCCCGGCAACTATTTCGAGGTAGATGTTCCTTAAATCTCGAAAGGCTCCGGTTTCGCTCCTTCCTGACCGGTTATATAAAAAATAACGATCTTCCTCTGAAATCCCGTAAATTGCTATCCCCGTTGTCCACCTGGAAAATGAAAAATCTTCTGTATGTATTTATCATTTCAGGAATTTGCGGATTGTTCTTCGGTATCTTTGTTATTGCTTGGCTTCCCGATCTCCTGAAATCCGTGCCTAATCCAAATCTAATTCCATGTGGTAATCCGAATCGAATCGTATATTGTCGATCAGCAGTGGCAGCTGCATGCGGCGGTTCTGCTGCTCTTTGGAACCGTGGGGTTCTTTTCTCTGAAAATCGTAAACCGAATTTCGGGTGAGTTTCTGGATCGCATTGGTTTGGAGTAATGCAGATTCTGCTCTTTTGCGCCGATTTCCCGCGACTGTTTAAGCGCGTATCTGGAAAAATGCGCCTGCTAGGCACTGCGGCAGGTGGAAATTAGCGGGCGTACCACGAGCGTGCTACTTGGTTTCCTGCGTGTTTGTCTGCTAACTTGAACCTTGGTGATGACAGATCTCGTTCATATCGCATTATTTCTGTTTCAGAGCGATGATGCGGGAGGCCCTCCCGCGCCGATCTCCAGCTCCGGCGCCGGCGCCATCCTGGACGTGCTCCGCCACATCGGACCCGTCGCCATGGTGGTTCTCGGCGTACTCGCCATAGCAAGCCTCTATTCGTGGGCAATTCTTTTGGCGAAGTGGTCACTGTTTCGGCGCGCCCGGGCGCAAAGCCGGCGTTTTGTACGCGCCTTCCGCAAGGCCACACGGCTGCAGGAAATCTCGGCGGTGAGCGATCAGTTCAAGCCCAGTCCGCTGGTGACCGTGTTTGACGAGGTATATGACTCGTACCGGCGGCAGACCGGTGGTTTCGGTCCGCCGAAAAATATCACGGCTCTGGAGCGCACGGCGCAATCGGCTGCGGGCGAGGCCCTCACGGTTCTGGAAGACCGGGTGACTTGGCTGGCGACGATAGGCGCGGTTTCGCCGTTTGTGGGATTATTTGGAACCGTGATGGGAATCATCGATGCGTTCCATGGTTTGGGAACCGAAGGAGCCGCAACTCTCCGCGCCGTCGCTCCAGGTGTTTCCGAGGCCCTGATCACCACCGCGGCCGGCATCCTGGTTGCTATCCCCGCAGTCATTGGATACAACCAGTTCACGTCCTCGCTGCGAGAATTCGCCGCCCGCATGGACGACTTCTCGCGCGAGATGCTCAACAGCCTGGAAGAAGTCTCGTTACAGCCGAACCAGGACCCGATGGAGAGGGAGGCCGCGCGTGGCCTTCACCACTAGTTCCGGCCACACCCGAACATCGCTTGCGGAAATCAATATTACCCCGCTGGTGGACGTCGTGCTCGTGCTGCTCATCATTTTTATGGTGACCGCGCCGGTGCTGCAATCGGGGATCGACGTCTCCGTGCCGAAAACCCGTACGGTGAAGCAAATCACGCAACAACGCCTGGTTCTAACCATCGACCGGGATCAGAACGTCTTCCTGGGAGACAAGGCAGTCAATCTCGCGCAACTTCCCTCGCTGCTGCACCAGCCCAATGAGGACCCTGCGCACCAGATCATTTATTTGCGCGCGGATGAGCGAGTTCCTTTTGGCGCATTCGCTTCCCTCATGGACGCCGTCAAACAGGCGGGAATCACGAATATCAGCATCGTGACCCAGCCCATCACAAAAGCGGCAAAATAGAACGATGGCCTGGTCATCGATCGGCGGCGATGTTCTAGAGCAGAGAGATTACAGGCATGCTCCGCTGGGCGCCCCTTTCGCGAAATCCACGCTGCTGCATCTAGCCATCCTTGGGTTATTTTTCGGATACGCCTACGTACATAATTTTTTTCGTGGAAGCGAATGGGGATCGAATAGCTTGCAGCAGGGAGCGATCCAGGCCACATTGGTCAGTTCGGCGGCTGTACCGCTGCCGCAAGTTCATCCGCCGACAGAGAATGTGCTGGCGACGGAGACGCCGAGCGCCGCCCCGGCGCTGGAACAACAAAAGGCGGAGCCTATACCGTTGCCTGAGGCCGTGCCTATCCCCGAGAAACAGGCGCCGGTAAAGCCGCAACCAAAGCCGCGCGCCGTGCCGCCTCCTCCGCAAAAGCAGGCACCCGTAAAGCCACGAAATAAGGCTACTTTCGGAGAAGCGGCCCCGGCCAATCTGCCTCGCGCCGCGGCCAATAACCCAGCGGCCAGCAGTTCGACGGCAGTCACGGGAGGAGATTTTGGCTCGCGCTTCGGCTGGTACGTCGATGTGATCAAGCGGAAAGTCGCGCAGAACTGGCTTCTGCCCGAAGTGGCAGCCGGCACTCCCGTGGGCGCCACTGTTTATATCCAATTCAGCGTCGGCCGGGACGGCGCCGTGAGCGGGGCCCGCATCGCTACCTCCAGTGGAAGTCCTTCACTTGATTCGTCCTGCTTGCGCGCTGTCCAGCGCGTCGATACCTTCGGCCCTCTGCCCCCGGGTTATACCGACAGCAGCCTCAGCGTGCTCTATCACTGCACGTTTCCCGGCCGGCAATGAAGCGAAATGCGTCATCCCGCCCTTGCTACTCTCCACCAAGTTTCGCTTGCCGGGGACCCGGATAGGCAAGGATGGCGCACCCAAATCCTTTGGGGCACCGTTCCGTGGGACCTGCAAAGACAACACTGGCCGTTACGAGAGCAGCTTTGTCGTATAAAATGGCTTAGCAAACAGCATGAAACCTAGCGAAAAGCGCATCCTTCCCCATCTTTGTGTACTTTTCCTGATGCTTGCATTCTTACTCCTCGGGCAGAGGACCGCAGCGGCTCAGGATTGGGTTCGTACCGGAACCAACTTAGGGGCGCAAAGAATCCGCCTTGCCGCAGCAGATTTCAATCCTGCCTCATCCGATCCACAGACTTCAACTCTGAAAAGTACGTTTGACACCACTTTCTACAATGACCTGAGCAGTGCGGGAATTTTTGACATGGTGTCGAAGAGCATGGCTCCGCAGGCGACGCCAGCTAATCCGCAGCAGATGAATCTGGCGCAATGGACAGCTCCGCCGGCAAATGCCGCCATGGTAGCCTTTGGCTCGCTGGCGGTGAACAACGGGCAATTGGCGGTTTATGGCTGGCTGTTCGACGCAAAGAACCAAGCTTCTCCGCAGATTCTGGGCAAGCAATACAGCGAAAGCGCGAGCCAGGACAACGCCCGCCTGATTGCGCATCGCTTCGCCGATGAGATTATCACGCTGTTGGGCGGAGGCATCCCCGGCATAGCGGAAACACACATCTTTTATGTCTCCTCGCGCGGCGGAAACAAAGAGATTTGGCAGATGGATTATGACGGGCAGGGGGCCAAGCAGATTACACATCTGGGGACTCTTTCTCTGTCGCCACGTCCCTCGCCGGATAATAGCCGGGTGGCGTTCGCATCGTTGGGCCATCAAGGCTGGTCCATTCGCATGTACTCGCTGGTTCTGGGGCGCATGGTGAGCTTTCCCGGAGGCAGCGGCAACAATTTCTCGCCCGCATGGTCGAGCGACGGCACGCGGCTTGCCTTCTCATCGTCCCGCACCGGGGACCCGGAGATCTACACCTCAGATGCCAGTGGGGGCAATGTCAAACGTGTAACCGCTTTCCGCGGGCCTGACGTCTCCCCAACGTGGAATCCGAAGACAAGTTCGCAGATAGCATGGTGCAGCGGCCGCACAGGCCTCCCGCAGATTTACACTATGGACGCCGACGGCACGAATGTGCAGCGGCTGACGGACGGAGGGTATGCCACGTCCCCTTCGTGGTCGCCCAACGGTCAGTTTCTGGCCTTCGCATGGGACCGCAAGTATGGTCCGGGCGCACCGGGAGGCCAGGACATCTACATCATGGACATCGCCAGCAGGCGCTGGACCCAGCTCACGCACAATCAAGGGCGCAATGATTTTCCTTCCTGGTCTCCGGATGGACGCCATATCGTTTTTCAGCGGGAGCAAGCAGGCGGAGCGCAAATCTGGAGCATGCTCGCCGATGGAACCGAACAGCATCGCCTTACGCAGAGCGGCGGAAATTCAATGCCGAACTGGAGCTGGAAGTAGCGACATATTGTCCGTAGCTGGTTTATGGTTTTTACTTCCAGCTTTGTCTTGGTTAATTCAAGCCTCGCAGAGAGAGGCAGCACAGAAGGAGAAGATCGTGAAGACTCCCCACCGCAAGTATCTGGCGTCACTCGGCGCCATCGCCGCCCTGTTGATCGTGACCGGATGCCATAAGAAACCGATTCCGCCGCCGCCCCCTCCTCCTCCCTCCACCACTTCACCGGAACCGACCGCCACAATAACAGTAACTCCCGACACCATCAACGCCGGCGGCAGCGCTGTGCTCGCCTGGAGAACGACGGATGCAACGGAAGTTTCGATCGAGGGGCTAGGCACGGTCAATCCTTATGGAACACAGAATGTATCGCCCACTGTGTCGACAACTTATCACCTGGTCGCGCGCGGCCCCGGAGGATCGACTGACGCCACTGCACGGCTGACTGTCAGCGGACCGGCACAGGCGCCACAGGCGGCCGCCACAACGATCGATGAGCAGACCTTCGAGCAGAATGTTAAGCCTGCCTTCTTCGACTATGACAGCTATGAGATCCGGCCGGACGCGCAGACTACATTAGCGCAGGACGCAGCCTATCTGACCGCGCACCCGGAACTCAAAGTCGTAATCGGCGGATATTGCGATCAACGCGGCTCGGAAGAATACAACCTGGCTCTGGGAGAGAACCGCGCCAATTCGGCCAAGCAGGCACTGGTCAATGGCGGAGTAAGCCCGGACCGCATACGCACGGTGAGCTACGGCAAGGAGAAGCAGTTCTGCACCGAATCGAATGAGGCTTGCTGGCAGCAAAACCGCCGTGCCGGCTTCTCGCTGGATCAATAGCAGGCTGAGCGGGATGTGCCTTTCATCGGTAATCGTGCAACGAATCGAACGCGCCGGGTGCTTCGCCTCTCCCAACGCTTTTTGTTGGGAAATGTGGGATGGATGTAAAGTTGGCCCGCAAACTTCAGATTTGCCGTTTCCCACATCTGGCGCAAACGAGCGCGCCAGATGTGGGGCACCCGACGCTGTGGCTACTTAAAATGTAGAAATTTGGCACATGCATTATCGATTGTTTCTGCGTATTCGGGAAAATGAATTAGGGGGCTGAACAAGCTGCAAAAAGGGGTGAACATGGGGCAAAAGCTGTTCCCGCAGCGGCTAAAGCCGAGCGAATTTTCAGCTTGTCCAGCCACGGCTGAAGCCGTGCCCTGAAAAGAAACAACACTGCAAGTCCAACAAAACACATGATGGATTACGCGTCGCTCGTTTCATCCATCGAGGCCGGAATGGCCGGTGGGAGACTGATACAAAACCAATCTTTTTCGTATCGGATTTGCCATGCGTTGTATTAGGTATAGCCTTCAGGCCATTTCCCTCCAGTTCGCTTGCCGGGGGCGAGGGCTCCACCAAAAGATCTCAGAGACACTACACTAGTAGGTAACGGCCGATCCCGCCGGTCTCATGAAATGCTATGGGGAACGCTATGCGAAGAATCATGTACCGCCTAACTCTAATTGCCACGTTTGGGTTGCTTCTGTCCCAACCTCAAGCCTTTGCAGTTTCCAAAGAGATGGTTCAATTGCAGACCCAAGTGCAGCAATTACAGGACATGCTGCAGCATCTGCAGACGTCGAATGACGAGCGGATGGGCGTAATTGTCAATCTTGTCCAGCAAAATACCGACAGTGTTAACAAGATGACCGGATTAATCAACAACCTGCAATCGACACTTAAGCAGGAGACCGACGCCAGCGGATCGAGAAACACTCAGCTCTCGACACAGATCCAGGCGCTCAATGATTCTGTAGACGAGCTTAAGACTCGCATAGCGGCATTGAGCGCACAGACGCAGAGCATCCAGAGCCAGATGCAGAACGTGAATACTACGCCGGGTCAAGGCGGGGGGAGCCCTGCCGGTGTCCAGCCTGGGGGAGCGCCCTCGCAGGCTGCACCCGGTCCGCAAGCCACAGCGCCGCCTCAATCTGATAACGGCATGGCTGCGCAGCAAGTCCCATCCACGCAGGCGGCGCCGGTAGACCAGATCTACCAGGGAGCCATGCGCGACTACAACTCGGCCAGATATGCCGTGTCTGAGTCGGAGTTCAACGATGTGCTCCGCTATTACCCTCGGGACCCGCTGGCGGGGAATGCGCAATTCTATCTTGGTGAGATTGCCTACCGGCAAGGCAAGTATGCGGAAGCAGTCAAGCATTATGACGCAGTCCTCGAGCAGTATGCGGGAAATACCAAAGCCCCCGCCGCGGAGCTCCGTAAAGGGGAATCCCTGCTCCAGATGGGCCAGAAGGAAGCAGGTGTGCGCGAGTTGCGCACGCTGGTAATGCGGTATCCACAAACGCCCGAGGCCCAGCAGGGCCGCAGCAGGCTGAATGGGATGGGGGTGCGCATCTACGCAGCCAAGCCAAGCGCTTATCAGCAGTAGGAGCTGCCGGGCCACGCGACCAGGCTTCGAGAGGTTGAAGGTTGGCGTCGCGGAGCCTTGTTCGGATAATCTCAAACTTGAATGGAAGATACGATTCTCTCGCTGCACGAACCTTCCGCCGGCACAAATACCCGAGTAGGCGTCTTCGGGTGGGGTGTGGTAGCCCCCAAGTCTCCTAATATCGAGGCATTCCGCAAGAATCTCCGCAGCGCGGAGAGTTGGCTTTCGCCATTTGAAGGCTTCGGGCCCAGCAATTTCCTAGCGGGCACGCCGCAGTTTGACTTCAACGATTACCGGGAATGGGTGAACAGCCGTTTTGCCCCGCGCCACTTTCAAAATCTGAAAGAGAAGATGGACACGCCTTCGCTCTATGCCATAGGCGCTTTTATTCAATCTCTGGGACAAAACCCAGGCATCGAAAAGCTGCTCAAGGAGCTGGGAAGCGCGGTTCACGTCTACATCGGAACCGGCCTGGGAGCGATCGATACCTGTTATAAAGCGAGCATCGCGTTATACCAGGCACAGAGGCGATGGAATGCATTTTGGGCGCGGCCGGAGAACAACTCCGCTCTGGCTAACCAGCAAGAAAGCGGTCAAATAACACCGGAAGCACCGCCGGGGCCTGAAGGCATTCCTGAAGAGGACAGGGCGGAGGCTCTCGACGCATGGAATGGTTTTTGGATGGCGCGATCGCCGGAACTCGAGAGATATCTGGCAGAAGCAGCAGAAATCGACGGTCTCAACGTCGAGGGAGACGTGGACACGGGCAAGTTGAATGTGCTGCGGGAACGAAGCAGACGCCATTCCCGGTTGCAGGAAAAATGGCAAGCGCCGGAGCCACCCTGGAGGGTCACGGCCAATCTGATCTGGAATATTCCTAACACCCCGGCATCGCAGGTTTCAATTCTGGCAGGCATTACCGGGCTTTCGTTCGCGCCTGTCGCCGCATGCTCCACGTTTGGAGTAGCGCTCCGGCTCGCCATGAAGGCTATTCAATCCGGAGAGGCTAAGATCGTGGTAGTCGGCGCAACCGACCCGCCACCGCATCCGTTGACGCTCGGCTCGTTTTATAGCGCTCGCGTGCTGGCGGCCAACAGGCGAGTGTCAAGTCCGCTCACTCACCTTCAGGGCACACATGTCGCCGGAGGTTCGGTGGTGTGGATTGTCGGCGATATGGATTACATGCAGGTGAAGGGTTTTGATCCGCTGGGGATGGAGCCCCTAGCGGTCGGGTTGAGCTCCGACGCGCACCATATCATAACTCCCTCGGTGGCCGGACCAAAAGCATCGATCCAGCAAGCGCTCGATGAGGCGCACGCCGAGCCTGAGGACGTTGCAACGTGGGACATGCACGCTACCGCGACACCCGGAGATTTTGCCGAAATGAGCACATTTCGAACGGAGTTCTCCAATTCCGTCCTAGTCACGGCTAGAAAGGGAACGTTCGGACACGGCATGAGCGCTGGTGGAGGGTGGGAGCTAACCGCGCAATATCTTGGATACGAGGAAGGGCGCCTCTTTCCCACCTCTGTGCCGGAAGAGGAACTCAACCCTGCTATCCGCGAGCTGCATCAGAACTTTGTCTTTGGTCAGGCTTGCCTGGCGCCGAAGGGGCTTGCGGGGAAGATCTCGATGGGGATCGGCGGCATCAATGCCTGTGTACTTTCGCGCCCTTTGCCGCGATAGGAATCAAGGATCGGGTCAACTTCAAAGCATTTTCCTGCTGCTGCTCTGAAAATAGGCTGCTATGTTCTTGAAAATACACTCCTCTTAATTTTTGGTTTCCCACATCTGACGCAAACAGCGCGTCAGATATGGGGCACCCAGGATTTGTTGTACTTTCAACAAAAACACGATGGGCCGAATTTTCATCCCTCGTGGTACCCCACAGGGCATGTCGTCTGATACCGTCCGATCGAGATGGCAAATTCAGTTTGCAAATAAAAATGCCGGCACGGTTAGTAACCGTGCCGGCATTTTGCGCGAACAGATAGCCTAGATCGGAGAGTAGCTAACTGCCTGCTTGCTTACCGTGCCCGGCACGCCGCCAGTGTTACTGGTGACGTTAATTTGTCCATAGCCGTATAAGCCAAAGAACCCGGCTGCGATTGTGTAGTCGATCGTGCAAGTGTCATTCTGGGCCAAAGTGGGGAGAACGGTGCAGGTCCCACCTGTGATCGTTACAGTACCTATGATGCTTGTAGCGGTCACTGCAGTGAGGTTGAGCGGAGCAGGCCCCGAATTCCCGACTGTGATTACTCCGGAAGGTCCGCTCTCCGCGAGGGAGAGAGTGAGGTCCGGGAGGTAAGGCGTGGCGCTAACGTTAATTATGTTGCCGAGAGTGGAACCGTCCAGAGACGCATTCCCATTCAGTGTGAACCTGGCGGTTTGTTGTGCCGTCCCACCGCCGGCGTAGTTGATACTGGTAACGCAGCTATTCAACGAACCTGGATTGACCATCGATCCGGCGGCCCCACACCCGGTTAACGAGAAACTTCCAGGATCGGCTCCGCTCTCAGTCGGCGCGAGGAAAGTTATTGGCGTATTGCCTACGTTAACCCCAGTGAGGTCCACCGTACCGCGGGTTGCGTCCACGGAGGTGACTGACGTGGTGAGTGTGATTACCTGGGTAGGACTGCCCGGGCCCGTAGCCGGCTCGTAGCCGATATCGAGAACGGAAAGGCTATTCTGACCCGGCCAGACGACGAGGCTGGTGATAGTTATGAGCGGAGAGGTAATCCCGCTCAACCCGCTGGAGCCGCCGAGGAGGCTAATCCCGGAGGTATTCGCCGCCGGAGTGGTTCCCGAATAGGAAATAGGAACAACTAGAATGCGATAGTTGAAGCCATCGGCAACGTAGAGGTCGCCTGCCGCATCGAGACCCACGGAACTGGGCGAATTGAGAGGCGCAAAATTTCCGAAGTCTATAGTAGACGGCACGCCTGTTGCCGCGGGAACGATATCAATGCTTCCAGTTATTGAAATTCCGTCACCGGCATCCGCGATGTACAGATTGTTAAACTGATCCGTTGCCAATCCACCAGGGAAAATTACTGGAGTGCCATTGACCGCAAAGTTAAGCTGCACCGCCGGTCCGCCGTCTCCGGGGACTTTGACGATAAAACCCGGTTGCGAGGCAGAGGCAAGGCTACCCATCGGTCCCACGTCTCCGATGTAGAGATTGCCCGCGGTGTCGACCGCGAGCGAGACTGGATGGTACAGAGTAATTCCCGCAGGAAACGTCAGGCGGGTCCCACCGGTTGGCCAGGTAGTTACCCCGGTGTTGGAATTGTAGGAGGGCGGGATTTTGGTTACGAAACCAGAATAATCGGCGACATAGAGGTTACCGGTTGCATCCAGAGCAGCCGCCATGGGAGTGGGGAAACTGCCGATTCTCGTGGGGGTACCGGATGGTATACCACCCGTTACCGTGTAGGCGTAGACCGCTCCGTGGGTATATGTGGGAGGTCTAAGATTCAACTGGCCGCCTTCGTCAGCGACGAAGAAGGTCTTGCCATTGCCGGTAACCGCTCCGCCCTGGGGCTCATAGAGCGTCTGGGTGGTTTGAGAAAGGGTGTTTTGCGTCCCTGGATAGAGCGCGAAGCCGGCAGCTAAGCTGGTTCCGATGACTGGCGCCGCCAATATATTCTTAGCACCGTCGATTGCGCCGATTACTCCGTTGCGCAAACCAGGGGTAGAGGACTGATAAGTCGCTTCAAATCTTAAATTGCAAGTGAAATTGTTGTTGCAGGTTCCGGGATTGTTGGGATCCAGCGCGAGCTCGGCGGTGGTGTCACCCTGCATGCTCTCGTACTGTGACAGCCCGCTGTCGGTAGTGTAAAACTGAAAGTTCAGGTTGACTACGGCGCTCTCCTGACCCGCTGGAAGCGAGCCCATGTTCACAGGGTTGTTGTTGTAGAACAATTCGTCGACTGCCTTGACGGTGGAGTCATCGCTGATGAAAAGATTGCCGGAAGCGCTGACCGTGAGGCTTCCCGGCGCCGTAGTCGCGGCGCTGAAAGGCAGCCGGACAATGTTGGGCGCATTCGCCAATGGAATGGACGGCAGTGGAGGCGTGCCGATCTCCCAGAGAAATGTAGCTGCACTATCCAGAACGTAAAGGTGGCCGGCCGGATCAAATCCCATGCCAGCGGGGAGACCGCTGATCGCGGCTGAAAACCGGAAGCTTCCAGTCTCCGGACTAGCAAGGAAAACGGCTGTCGAACTGCCGGCTGCGGTGAATTTATAAATGTGGTTGTTTGTCGCATCCGCGAAGTAGACGTTCCCGGAGGCGTCGACCGCAAGGCCGATAGGATCCAATGTTGCGGGAGTAATGCCGATGGAAGTTCCAGTCGTAGCGCCAGCAAGTACCTTATAAATCGCGTGTGCGGTGGAATCGGCAATGTAGAGGTTATTGGCGGAATCGGCAGCGAGCGCCGTGGGAGCAGTTCCAGGATAGGTCAGCTTGACGGCGGCCTGACTGGTTTCAGGAGTCAATAGCTCAATCACCTGGTGGCCTTTAATGTCGGCAATGTATAGATGTCCTGCTGAATCCACTGCGACTGCATTGGGATTGACCAGCGTTACCGGCGTGCCGCCTATGGTAGGAGCGAGCGCCTTAACCGTCGCGGTGAGCGACGCAGCGCCGCCACTGGTTCCGCTAACCGTGCCAGGGGAGGTAATCATGTAAACAGCCCCGGTGGTGCTGGATTTAACGTCGGTGACGTAAACTGTGCCGTCGGGGGCGACTGCCACACCACGAGGGCTGACCAGCGAGGTCGGGCTAAACGGGATTTGTACATCAACTGTGGCCTGCGCGCTTGCAGCAGGGCCGCTAAGGATGAGCGCTAGGGTAGAGAAACCTACTACTGCTAGGGATAAACGGATCGAGGAAAGAGAAAACATTGGCCAGCTCCTGGAAGATACAAACAGACGACACGTTGTTGCACCGCGGTTTGCTCTCAAAGAAAAGCACACCAGATGCACGATCCAGCGACACAAGTGGGGATAGCCGCTGGACGGCGGGACGACTCTAAACTACTGAAGATGCCCTTTCCGGCACATAACACTTCCTGGCTGGGGGCTTATCCCCCAAAAGGGGAATAAACGAAGATCGTTTCCTTGCCAGTCTTACCATTGCTCTGAAGTGCCAGTACCGGTGTATCGACTTTTAATTTTTTCTTTTACTGGGGAAGGTTTGTACAAAATCGGTACAGCAGTGTTGGCGACATTCTACCAAAGCCGAGAGTTATGGGGAGATTTGTTTTCCGGCCGCGTATTGAGGGGAACAACAGTTCAGGGGCATTGTATGCCGGATTGCTCGATCTGTTCAAAAAATCGGTAAAGAACCCCTGCAGATGCGCAACCAATCCGGCTCTATGATAGTTTCGACCTGGGATAGTTTCGAGCTGGAGGCATCCGAATTGGGCAAGAGCATGGTCCCGCGGCGGTTATTTTTCACCAAGGGCGCGGGGAAACACAAGGAGCGTCTGACCTCCTTCGAATTGGCGTTACGCGATGCCGGGATCGCGGCGCAAAACCTAGTCCGGGTCTCTTCCATTTTTCCCCCGCAGGCCAAACTGATCGCCCGCAAAGAAGGTCTCAAGTATCTTTCTCCCGGAGAGGTAGTTTTCGCTGTGGTAGCGGAGAACTCTACCCGCGAACCTCACCGCCTGGTGGCCTCCAGTATCGGCGTAGCTATTCCCACGGATCGCAATACATATGGTTACTTGAGCGAGCATCACAGCTTCGGCGAATCGGATGAGCAGGCCGGCGAATACGCGGAAGAACTGGCGGCGGAGATGCTGGCCACCACTCTGGACGTGGATTTCGATCCGGATAAGAGCTGGGACGAGAAGAAGGAAATCTATCGCATCTCAAACAAGATTGTGCGCACTGCAAACGTCACCCAATCGGCGATCGGCGACAAGCGCGGGCTTTGGACGACCACTATCGCCGCGGCGATCCTGATTTTCGAGTAATGGGAGGCGGCGGTGATGGCACAAACCAAATATCTCGCGGGTCTGGTGCAAATGTCCTGTTCGCCGGATCCGGAGGCCAATCTGGACAAAGCGGCAGACCGGGTGCGCCAAGCGGCGCGCGAAGGGGCAAAGATCGTCTGCCTGCCGGAGCTGTTTCGCGCGCAGTATTTCTGCCAGAGGGAGGATGTCGAGCTGTTCGAGTTGGCGGAGCCGATTCCAGGACCAAGCACGGAACGGCTGAGCGAAATCGCGCGCGAGGAGAAAGTAGTGGTGGTGGCCTCGATTTTCGAGCGCCGCGCGGCGGGTCTCTACCACAACACCGCGGCGGTTCTTGAGGCCGATGGCTCGCTGGCCGGAATTTATCGCAAGATGCACATCCCGGACGATCCTCTTTATTATGAAAAATTCTATTTCACGCCTGGAGATCTTGGCTTTCGCGCCTTCAATACGGAAGTTGGGCGGATCGGCGCCCTGGTTTGCTGGGACCAGTGGTACCCGGAAGGCGCGCGCATCACCGCGCTCAAGGGAGCCAATCTGCTTTTCTACCCCACCGCGATCGGATGGCACCCAGCAGAGAAAGATCAGTATGGAACGGCGCAGTATGAGGCTTGGCAAACGATTCAGCGGGCGCACGCTATCGCCAATGGTGTGTATGTCGCGGCGGTCAACCGGGTGGGACAGGAATATGGAGATATCCGGGGTAATCGCGCAGCCGGAGCTGGGCTAGAGTTTTGGGGCGGCTCATTCCTGGCCGATCCTTTTGGCAGGATTGTGGCGCAGGCCCGGCATGACCGGGAAGACATCCTGATCGGCGAGATCGACTTGAAACATTTGGAGGATGTACGGCGCAACTGGCCATTTCTGCGCGATCGTCGCGTCGAATCATACGCGCCGATCAGCCATCGTTTTCTCGATGACGATGACAGAAAGTGACATGCCGACTCCGCGTAGCCTGGGCTATCGCATGCCGGCTGAGTGGGAAAGGCACGCGGCGACTTGGCTGGCGTGGCCGCACAATCCAAATGATTGGCCGGGCAGATTTCAGCCCATTCCTTGGGTGTACTGCGACATCGTGCGCCAGCTATCCCAAGTCGAAGACGTTCATCTTCTAGTAGAGGGCGAAGCGGCGAAAAAGCGGGTGCAAGGGCAACTGACGCGTGTGGGGGCGAGAATGGGACACGTTCACTTCCACACGTGGCGGACCAACCGGGTCTGGATGCGTGACTCCGGTCCGATCTTCGTTACGAAGCGTACTTCGAGCGAAATCGGCATCACGGACTGGAGGTTCAACGCCTGGGCCAAATACGACGACTGGCAGTTGGACGACGAGATCCCTCGAAAAGCAGCGCAACTGCTGGGCGCGCCGCGTTGGACGCCGCGCTTCCCCGCTCCCGAGGGTTCCAACCAACGGGATGGCCACCGCGCCGTGCTCGAAGGCGGCAGCATCGACGTCAACGGATCAGGCTGCCTTATCACCACGGAGGAGTGTCTGTTAAGCGATGTGCAGCAGCGTAATCCGGGCCTTGGGAGAGAAGATTTGGAGCGCCTTTTCGATCAATATCTTGGGGTTGACCAAGTGCTGTGGATGAATCGCGGAATCGCCGGAGACGATACGCATGGACATGTCGACGACATTACGCGCTTTGTTTCCCGGGATACTGTCGTTACCGTCACCGAACCAAACACATTGGACGAAAATCACCTGCCGCTTGAAGAGAATCTCGATCGCCTGCGGGCGGCGGGGAAACCGGACGGCAACGCATTTCACATTGTCGAGCTACCGATGCCCGCTCCCATCGTCTTCCAGGGCCAACGCCTTCCCGCCAGCTATGCAAATTTCTACATAGCCAACGGCTTGGTCCTCGTGCCTACCTTCAACGACCCAAACGACCGCAAGGCGCTGAACATTCTTGCAGAGCTTTTCCCCGACCGCAAAGTAACAGGCATTTACTCCGGCGACCTGATCTGGGGCTTGGGCGCGCTGCACTGCATGACCCAACAACAACCGGGTTGAACATGCGTTTTCAGGGCTTGAGAGCGATCTTTGCCGGTTGGCGCGAGCTGGTATGCGCGACCGAAGTAATTTGGCCGCGCCGATCGAAATTGAGAGTCCAGCCGATTGTCTGCGTCGGCTTGGAAGCGTCGCTGAAGGTCACTAAGGCGCTACGGTCCGAACTGATTTGCATTTGCGGCAAGCCGGCGTTCAACCGGACCAGGTCCATGGTAGGGTCGGGCCAGGGTTGGCTGGTAAGCACCTGGACGTGCTTTCCGCTCAATTCGGCATAACACATGGAAATGACGAGCCAGTTGGGCGCGTTGCCCAGAGGGATGAGGCCACGCTCCCGGCGGAGCATGCGATTGAAGATGTCATAGGTGGAAGACTTGCTCCAGAGGGATTCGAAGGGCCGCAGTCCATGAGAGACAGTGGAAACGATCGAGACTTGCGGAGAATCGCGGGCAAGGACGGCGACGAAGCGCGAGGAGCCGTCGGGATCGGGGCCATGGCGGAAGGCCAAGAAAACAAAATCGGGAAAAGCCGGGCAAGCAATTTGCTGATATAACCAGCCTGGCCTGCTGAGGTCGAAGCTAGCCAGCGCCGCTTTTCTGTCCAGCTCCGGGGTGAGCGAAGAAACAACGGCCGTATCCTGTGAAGTCATTTCTCCAGGCTCCAGTCGCTTTAGGGCATAGACATAAGGCGGCGCGGAAAGCTTGGTTTGGCTCATCGGCCGGGCTTTGATTCCAGGGAATGGATCTGTGTTATGGATCGGGTATTGCTGGGGATACGCCGGGACAAAGACCAACACCAGGAGCAGAGATAGCATCACTTGCGGGATGGGGGAGAACCTTCGCATGCTCTAGAGCAGTCTATAACGGAAGAGGGCAGCCTATGGCTGCCCTCTTTGTTTTGCATTTACGGCTCCCTAGCGGCGCGTGGTGTGATGATGCACCGGGGCCTTGGGGGGAGCCGCGCCGTCGATCAACGTGATCATCGGCGGGTTGGTGGTGTAGGAGTCGAATGTGGCATCGTAGGTGACCATCGATCCAACAGCCGGAAGAGTCCTAAGCGGTGTTTTCATGTTGATGGTGAAGTCCGCCTTATTGCTCTGCTGATTGTCTTCGGTAACGGCAAGTTGCACGGAGGTCGGCGTGGCGGTAACAACCTTACCCGGAACCCCGACTCGCTGGCCCTTCATGATATCCCAAACTTTCTGAGCGTCTTCAGGCTTGCCGTTGTAGAGGATGAACTCTCTGTCGGAAAGGCTGAGCGTCTTCAGATCGGGAGTGGATGCCACCGTCTGAGCAGCAAGATCGGCTGGAGATGGCGGCGGGGGAGCTGGGGTGGGGTTGTACGCAGCCGGTGGAAAGAGATTGGTTTTGGCCAGCTCCTGAACGGCGGGATAGCCATCCATGGTGCCATGATATTTTTTGTAGAAGTACTCGGCAGCCTTCTCGATCTGGTCCTTGGTCTGCGCCGGCGCAAACTGCGCGGCGCGAGTGAAGAACCAAGCTGCATTCTTAGGGTCGGGGGGGGTTGCCTGCGCGTAGGCTTGACCGAGCAGGTAGGTGTCAATCAGCCCTGCGCCGGTTTGGGTCTGGGTAGGATCGGAGTAGGACTTCAGGTCACTGGTGAAGTTCTGGATGGCCCCTGCCATATCCTTCTTGTTTTCATCATCCACGGCGATGGCGCTGTAGAAGGTTGGCGTAGTAGCCGCCTTAAGTTTCTGATAGTCAGCATCGGCCATGGCGGGCGGCTTAGGCGCAGCAAGACCCTTTTGCGCATCCGCCGCAGCTTCATCGAGCAGAGGCGCCGCCGCTTGGGGGCTGGTCTGCATCGCGGTGGTTCCCTTTTGCTTGTCGAGGTAGGTGATGATAAAGAGAGCGCGGAGATTGTTTGGGTCAGCCTCCAGCAGCCGCTTTGCCGTCGCCACGGTCTTATCGGTATCGTTCATGGACTGATAGGTCGCCATCAGCATTTCCAGCAAGTCATTTTTGACGACGGAATTGGGGTATTGAGTTAGAAAAGCTTCAAGCGCGGAAGCCTTGGCGGCAGGGGTAGATTGCCCGACGGCATTGGTGTAAGCGTTGTACTCGGCGGGATCCTTGATAGTGATCTGGCCCGGCTGGGCGCCCGCGCTCTGTGCGTAAAGTGCGGGGGCTACGCCCAAACAGGTGCTGGCAAAAGCCAACATGGAGGCAAAAACGACCTTCTTCATTCAATGCTCCTAGCGGAATTCTTCACGGCAACCGGCTCTGGCAGTTTCTCATCTTCAGATAAAGGCAAAAATTAACAATCTTCGAGCCCGCTCCAGTGTCAATGCTTTTTGAGACTAAAGGTACCGGGCTGCGCGCTCTCAAGTTTAGCGTCTTACCTTTCAGATGTGCGTGGATTATAGAAAGGGTTCCCACAATATGACAAGTCGGATGATTCACAATTGTTCCTGCTCACCCGCGCCTGCGTAACATTTCATCATATCCGATGCAGGATATCCCATGTGGAAGCGGAGTAAAAGGAATTTGACAGCAGCTCGAAAAGTTGATGGAAAGGTTCAAAGGGGGAAGAAAAATGAGTGAAGCAGGAGCTCGGGTGGAAGAAGGGTTCGCGCTCAAAAACCAGGTCGCGGTGGTGACCGGCGCCGCGCGCGGTATCGGAGAAGCAGTGGCGCGGACTCTGGCGCACATGGGCGCGAGCGTGACGCTCATCGCACGGGATCGAGCTCAACTGGAGAAGGTGCAAAATGGTATCGAGCAAGACGGGGGACGGGCGGAGGCCATTGCCTGCGACCTGACTGATCCGAAGGCGGTGGCCGCTATGGGCGACCGACTCAAAAAGCAGCATGGACGCTGCGACATCCTGGTGAACAATGCGGGGGTAGGGGCACCAGGGAAACCGCTGATCGAGCTCACTCCGGAGGAATGGGATAAGGTGATGGACACCAATCTTCGCGGACCCTATCTGACCATTCGAGCGCTGGCTCCGATGATGATCGCAGCCCGAAGCGGGCACGTCATCAATATCTCCTCGCTGGCCGGCAAGAATCCTCTGCCCAACGGCGCAGCCTACGCGGCTTCGAAGTGGGGACTGAACGGGCTCACCTATTCCGCGGCCGAAGAGTTGCGGCAGTATAACGTACGGGTGGCGGTAATTGCGCCGGGGTCGGTGGATACGGGCTTTGGCGGCGGGAAAGCTCCTGGCCAGGGCAAGGACCGCTCCAAGATGGTGCACCCGGCGGATGTCGCCAAAGCGGTCGCTATGCTGGTGACCCAGGCGCCGAATTCTTTCATCAGTGAAGTGCTGTTACGACCTACGATGAAACCCTGAAGTGGGCGGTGAGGTTTGGGCCGACCGACTTTCATCTCCTTTGGGTGGGCGATACGCGGTAGGCCGTATGTATACGCCGTCGAAAATTATTTTCAAGCCGCAGATCGTCCCACAAATCACGGGCGCCACAGATCCGGCGCGCTTTTGCGCCAGATGGGAAGAGAAGCCGCAGGCCTCTTTATTTCGCTTCTCATCCCAACAAGCTTCGCTGGTTGGGAACCCCGGTTTCCCACCCCAACAAGCTTCGCTTGTCGGGGATCCCGGTTTTGCTTCGTTCCGGGATCAAAAATAGTTCAACTGCGAGCTAATCCTCAAACCCAACGGATGATGCAGCCGAGGTGCCACGAAGGTCACTTGTGGCGGGAGTTGGGCGGGGGCTAGTGTGAAGTATCGGGAATACATGCCGAGCAGATTCGGCACGGATAACCCCAATTATTGGGTTGAGAACGGCTTATCCACAAGATGTTGTGGTGATGATGTTGATTCCGAGAAGTGCGGGCTATAGAGTTTTCTCTGACGCCAGGCTGCGCTGCAGGGCCATATGTTTCCCGGATGGCGAAAAGGAGCACGCCGGTGCTAAAGCTGAAAAAAATCCAGATTCTTGGTTTTAAGTCATTTTGCGACCGCACGGAGGTCACGCTACCAGGTCAGGGGCTGGCGGTGGTGGTTGGCCCGAACGGGTGCGGCAAATCCAACATTCTAGACGCCGTGAGCTGGGTACTAGGAGAGCAGTCGGCCAAGAGCTTGCGCGGCACAAAGATGGAAGACGTGATCTTTGCCGGGACCAAAGAACGCAAGGCGTTAGGAATGGCCGAGGTTTCGCTCTCCCTGATCGATCCTGAGGCCTACGCTGAAGGACCGCTACTCGACTCCCAGCAGGACATCGAGGGAAGAAGCGAAGCGGGAGGTCAGGTGGAGCCGCCGGATGCGGTTGATTGGGACGAAGAAAAGTGGCGCGCCGAGCGAGCCACGGAGACCGAAGAAAGCATTGCCGAGGTACAGCCGGGACCGCTGGCTGCGGGTGAGATTGAAGCTGAACGCGAAGAAAGACAAGACCCGGCGTACGAGAGCGAAACCGGGCACGGCTCCGTAGATTCCGGCGACGCAGTGGTCTTGAAGGTCCGGCGCCGGCGGTTCCAGCGAACAGCAGCGCGAGCTGGAGAAATCGTGATCACCCGACGGCTGTTTCGGACCGGGGAGAGCGAATATCTGCTGAACGGCAAGCTCTGCCGGCTGCGGGATATACAAGACATTTTCATGGGAACAGGGCTCGGTCCTGAATCGTACGCGATTATCGAGCAGGAGCGTATCGGGCAGCTTTTGAGCTCGAAGCCTCATGACAGGCGGGCAATCATTGAAGAAGCAGCGGGCATTACGCGGTTCAAGACCAAGAAGCGTTTGGCGGAACTACGCCTGGAACAGGCCAAGCAGAACCTGTCGCGGGTAAACGATATTTTCGAGGAAGTGACCCGGCAAATGGGTTCGCTGAAGCGGCAGGCAGCGAAGGCGGAGCGGTATGGCGCGCTGCGCGACGAGTTGCGCGGCCGGCTGAAGACAGTGCTCGCCAGCCGCCTGGCGCAAATGGATGCCGAGCAAGCGGCCTTGAGCCTCGAGATTGCGGAATTGCTCAAAGAGATCGAAGCGGGCAGCGAGCAGGTAGCCCGGCTGGAGGAGGAATATTCCAGCGCGGTCTCGCGCGGGTACCAATTGGACGGCAATGCCAAAGAGGCAAGCATCCGGGCCAACCGGGCGGCGGTAGAGCTGGAACGGGCTGCGACGCGGCAGAATGCGAATCAGGAACGTATCGCAGAACTGCTGGCGCGGGCGGCCGCCGGAACCGCGGAACTGGAACAGTCAAAGCAGCAATTGCAAACGGTAAGCGCGGAGCGGGAATCGCACCGCAGCTTTCTGGAGACAGCAGCGGCGGAAGCAGCTGCCTTTCGCGAGGCAGTACGGCTTCGCCAAGAGCTGGCGCAGAACGCGGTGCAGGCGGTGAGCGAAGCCGAGCGGGGACTTGAATCGACCCGCAGGCTGGCGATGGACCTGCTCACTCGGGCAGGCAATGCGCGTAACCAGACCAATCATGCCGAGGTGTCACTGACGGCACTGGAACAGGACGCGGAGCGTCTGGCTGGAGAGATTCATGGCGCCAGGAGAGATTTGGAAGCCTTAGGCATGGAGCGCGGCCAGGCGTCTTTGAAATTCGAGTCAGTGACTGATCAACTCAAGCGCCTGGAAGCCGAAATCGAAAGCCTGCGCGCGGAGACGGAAAGCAAGCACAGCGAAGAAGACGAGGCGAAGCGGCAGCGCGATCAGTTGCGGGCCGAGATGGCCACGCTCAGCGGACGCCGGAACTCGCTCGAGTCGCTTATCCAGGAACACAGCTACTCGACAGACACCGTGCGCAAGCTGCTGAAGTCCGCCTCTCTTGGCGGAGGATTGACCCCGCTAGGGACGCTGGCAGACTTTCTGGAGGTCAACGGGCAATATGAAACCGTCGTGGATGCATTTTTGCGTGACGAGCTCAACTACATCGTGGTCAAGAGCTGGGACGCGGCGGATGAGGGCATGCGGTTGTTAAAGAGCGATGTCGATGGACGCGCCACCTTCCTGGTACATCCCGACGATTCGCAGGCGAAGTTTTCCTTTGCGGGCGAGCCGCCGCAGGCTGCCGGCGAGAGGCGGGAGGGCGTGGCTCCGCTGAAGGATTGCATTCGCGTGCTGGATGGCTTTGGACGCTCCCTGGAGGTGATCCTGCCGAAGCTGCGCGACGGCTTCGTGACTCCGGATGCCGGGCTGGCAAAATCGATGGCTCTGGAAAATCCGAACGCGTTCTTCCTGGCTCCTTCGGGAGAGTGTTTTCACAATGTGACGGTGACCGGGGGCAAGCCCAGCGTGGAGGGTCCGTTAGCGTTAAAACGTGAATTGCGCGAGGCGCAAAGAAAACTGGCGCTGGTTGAGGTCGAGGTAGCTCAAGCGGAGATTACAGTCGCTTCCCTTGGCCGCCTGCTGGCTGAATTAGGAAAACGAGCGGATCGCGCCAGCCAGGAGCGGAGGGATGCTGACCGGGAATCTGCCAATCAAAGCGCGGCGCTGCGGCAAATGGAAGCGGAAGGGGCGCGCCTGCAAAGGCGTTTGGAAGATTGGACGGCGCAGAACGAGCGCAATCGTGAGCTGCGCAACGAGCGTAGCGCGGTGATCGAGCAAAAGCGGGAAGAAACGCGGCAACTCGAAGCCGAGCAGGCAGCGGTCGATAGCAAGCTGGCTGAGCTGCAGCGTGGCATGGAAGAACTGCGAGCGGCGCGTGAAGAGGCCCAGCAGGAGGCGGCAGCGGTTTCAGCCCAGCTTGCGGGCCTGGAAGAGCGCAGGAGAGGCGCGGAAGCCGGATTTTCCCGCATCGATCGGATGCACGCGGATGTTGAACGGCGGGTCAGCCAGTTGGAGCAGCAGTTAGCCTCGGCAAATGCGGAACAGCAACATCGCTGCGAAGAAAACGAGCAACTGGAGGTCGAGCGCGAGCGTCTGGCGGAGGCACGCAGTACGGCCGCCGGCGAAGCTGCACGCTGGACCCAAGAAGCCGATATTCTGCGCGAGCAGTTGAAAGAGAGTGAACAGCGCCTGAAGATGATGCGGACGGATACCGAGGCGCTACGCGAGACCCGCGGCACGAAGGCCGCACAGTCCGCCAAGCTGGCAGCGGATCTGGAGTACACGGAGGCTGCGTGCATCAACGAACTTAATTTGGACGCGTCCGAGTTGCGCGCCCAGGAAGGATTTGCGCCTTTTGAACCGGCAGCGCTGGCAGCGGAGGATGAAGCTTGCCGCGGACTGAAGCAGAAACTGGAGGCAATGGGTCCAGTTAACATGATGGCGCTTGAAGAGTACAAAGAGACAGCGGAGCGCCACACTTTCCTGGAAACGCAGCGCCAAGATCTGCTGGATTCGATAGATAACACGCAAGCCAGCATCAAGGAGATCGACCAGATCACGCGCATCAAATTCGAAGATGCCTTTGCCAAAATCAACATAAACTTCAGCAAGACCTTCACTCACCTGTTTGGCGGCGGACAAGCGTTCATGCGTTTGACCGACGAGGTCAATACCACGGAGAGCGGCATTGATATCGTAGCCTCCCCTCCGGGCAAGAAGCTGCAGAATGTGTTGTTGCTCTCGGGCGGCGAAAAGGCACTGACGGCGCTTTCTCTATTGGTGGGTATCTTCGAGTTTCAACCAAGCCCATTTTGCGTGCTGGATGAAGTGGATGCGCCTCTAGATGAAACCAACGTAGGCAGACTGGCCGAGATGCTCAAGGGCATGAGCGTAGACACGCAATTCGTGTTAGTTACCCACTCGAAACGCATGATGAGCTCGGCGGATTTGATTTACGGAGTAACTATGCAGGAGCCCGGAGTGTCCAAGGTGGTATCGGTGCGAATGGGGGGACATGAGCCGGCACACCGCTTGCCGGAGCGGCTGCAGGAGCAGCGACTCGTCATGGCCTAGAAAGACTGCTGACGGATGTGTGGGTTTCCCGAAATCTGTTTCTGCGGTGTAGCACCACGAGCCGCACGGCGAGGGCCAGCGCTCCTCCAATGCTGGTACACACTATTCGGCGCTGGGCAATAACGCTACCTGGAATGCTGGCGAGCGAAAGTAAAAAGACGATGTAGCCAGTGAGCGAGACCGAAAACAAGGCATAGTTCACATTCAGGGTTCCGTAGCTGAACCACGCGAAAAGCAGGGTGAAGGCGGCGAGTACCAGCGGTTCCGGCACGAGATGGGCAATCAATAGACTGGCTAGAATAGCCCCGGCCAGCGTACCCAGGGTACGCGCGATAGCCCGGCTGACGGTATCAGCGAGGCCGGGTTTAAGCACCAGCAAGGCAGTCATGGGAATCCAATATCCGCTGGCAAAGCGCAACTGGGAGTAGATCGCGGTGCTAATAGCCAGTGTCGCGGCAAGGCGAAGCGCATAGGGCAAGGCGGATTGCGAGATTTCTCTTTTGCGAATGGATTGCGTAGTTTCGACGATCGTGGCGCGCAGCAGAGACTCCTCATCCCGGGCATATCGAGCCAAAGCGAGCAGATCCGAAGATAATTCCCTAAACAAGCGGAGAAGGATACTGGTGGCGATGATCTGCACCGCACCTCCGGCCAGAATGAGCATTGCCCGCATTCCTGCCTCCTCAGCGGAAAACGGAAACGCGGAGGCAACCAGCAGCGTGACCACGCACTGTTGCGCGACCCATCCATAACCGGCGGGCCGGGTAGAGAGCAGACCGTATCCAAAAGCCCACAACGCGGCAAGGGGCACGAGAACGAAATTCTCATGACCGGCAATCATGCCAATGAATGTCGAAAAGGCCATGCCGAGGGAAACAAAGATCATCGGCAAAAGTCTTGAATCATCGATGCGCTGCTTGGCTCCGAGTCCCACGGTCATAGCACCCCCGGCGGCGATCATTCCCGCCGCGGCGTGACCCGAGGCCAACCCCACACCCAAACAGATAGCAATGGCGGCCATGAAAACCAGGTCTGTGCGCAAAGACAGGTTCGCCCACGAGAAGAGAGCGCTATCGTGCAGGTAAGGCGAAGAATTGCCGGTAATCTCCGCCGGATTGGCGCCCGGTTGCGGCAGCATAGAGTTACGGTAGCAGGGGGCGGCTTCCCAGGGTAGGACGGACAAAGAACACGGCCTTCAAATTTGCCGCTGACCGTTTGCGAGATGATTACGTTAACTGCTCGGGCCCGTTCACAATCACCGAATACCAACGTCAAGGCCGCAAGGATTTCGCTCACCCCTGCCCAGCGTGCATGCTTATGGCAAAAATAGGATAGGTGTGGCTTTGATGAGTTCTATGAACCGGCCTTTTTCCTGGGAAAAAGGGCCGTCGGCATTAGCGGCCTGGATATATCCATCTTGTTTCCGGCATAGAGAGCATTCTCAGAGCCGCGGTGATCTCATAAAAGCATTTTTCCGAAACCGTGGTGTGGAGAGCTTCGCTATTCGTAGCCATCTATTTTGGAACGGCTACGTCAGCAGCGGTTTCTCCCTCCTATACCATCAGGAACAATTCCGCAGCGAAACTTTCCTTCCGTCTTTCGAGGGCATCCAGGTTGCTCCCGTAGAAACCAACGACTATCTCGATCCGTATTCAATGTGCTGCTACCGCTTGTAACGCGGACCCATTTTGCGCCTTGGCAACGCGCAGACCGCAAACATCGCACGTGCATCGGTTCGTTTCGTTTCCCTTCTTGTGAATCTGATCCTGGCCATGGCCAGCTGTTCACGACCCTTGCATTTATAACCTCGTATAACTCACATTTACTGGTTATAAGTCTCGTTGCCCGCACCTATAGCTTATCGTCAACAGCCAAGGATATAAAGTCGAGGACATAGGATAGCTAAACTGCGTTGACGCCCTTTACACTACTTTCGCAGCTTGGGTAAAGGAGAAGAGACCTTCGCCGTTACCGAAAGTTCACTACCCCTTCCTCCTCATGATTTCTCAGAAGATGCATTGATGGAGCAGGCACGGCTGTGACATGTTTGTGTTGCGTTAAATAATCCGCCGGTCCGCGGCTCCCATCCACGACCGACATCCGGACGGCCGGTTTACATCGGCGATTATCTTGCAGACCCGCAATGAGCGCGCTAAGGCAGAAACAGGAAAGGGGTGGCTTCGATGAATTCCACAAAGTGGCCTTTTTCTTGAGGAAAAAGGCCGTTGATGGCAGCGGCTTGGGACATATCCATCCTGTTTCTGCGCTAGTCGGCGGGTCTTGGGGCGAACAGTTTCTCTCACGAAAGCTTTGCACGGAGGATGCAGTGAACACAATATCGCCAATTCCTAATCCCGAGATCAGCAGCAGCACGAAGCTTTGCAGCCGGTTGCGCTCTCCGAAACGACACCTTGGCTGCGCGATCCTAGTAGCGGCTGTGGAGGATTACATGAGTATGGATGAGCAGGCGCATACGAGCGCAGCCCAATTCCTCTTCCCCATTGATGCGGCTTATCGGGATCATTACAACTGGGCCGTAGATATGGCAGGAGGCGTGAATCGCGCCTGGCTTCGCGATGCACTGGACAGAGCGAAGCCGAGATGGGACAGAGAGAGACTTGCCTGCAAGCTGCGAGCCAAGCTCGAGGCGGCGGCGCGGAGCAGGGTACCGGCGTGAGATGTTGTGGTCTTCTTCTGTACCTGACGTCAAGGGCGCGTCAGATGCAGGACACCCAGCATTTGTCGCACTCTCAACGAAGAAAGGAGTCGCCAGGCATGACCGTTTTCTAGGAGCAGCCATGGACGAAGCTACATTGATCTCCGCTGCGCGGGCCGGGTCCGACGACGCATTCACATCCTTGTACAACCAGCATCTTCGATATGTCAAAGCGGTAGGGCGGGCAATCCTCCGCAGCAATGACTTAGACGATCTCTGCCAAGAGACTTTTCTGTTGGCCTTCACACGGATCGACAGTTTTCAAGGCAACTCTAATTTCCGCACCTGGATAACCCGGATTGCAATGAACCAATGCCTGATGACTCTGCGCCGCAATCGGCAAGTCACGAACGGAGAATCGCAGCTCCTGCAACTGGACCCGGAAACGACGACGGACGACCTGCTCGATCAGCATATCTTCGTGACCGAAGACAGGAATCTCAGGTCGATTCCAGCCCGATTTGACCTTCCAAAGCTACTACAGGTGCTGACTGCAACCCAGCGCAGAATATTAGAAATGGCATATCTGGAAGATATACCCGACCAAAAGATCGCGGATCAAATGGGGTTAACGCTTGCTTCGGTCAAGAGCACGCTCCACCACGCGAAGAAGAGAGTACGGGAGGTACACAAGAAAAGGTGAACTTTTCCGATGCGATCGGAATCTATAGCTACATACACGCTTACAAATGATGACCAGGTGGGCAGACAAGTTCTCGTACACTTACTGCTCATTGCGCTCCCAGCGCGTGCGAACTTGGGACTAAGCGACGAGAGGGCGAGCAGGGTCCATTTCAGGGCCGCGTCCTCAGGGGCTAAAAGCCCTATTCATTTCCTCGACTCTGCGGCATGGCTAAAGCCATGCCCTGCTCTGACAATATGCTGCTAGGTTCTTGAAACTACGGTCCTCTTAATTTGTGGTTTCCCACATCTGACGCAAACAGCGCGTCAGATATGGGGCACCCAGGATTTGTTGTACTTTCAACAAAAAGATGATGGCCGGATTTTCATCTATCGTGGTGGCCGGCAGGGCATGTGGTCTGCTCTGAAAATAGGCCGCTAGTTTCTTGAAATACGGTCCTCTTAATTTGTGGTTTCCCACATCTGACGCAAACAGCGCGTCAGATATGGGGGACCCAGGCGTCCTCAAGGGGAGCACCCTTTGATTGATGGCAGGGATAAAGCGCAAAGCGGCGTTCATTCCACCTCAACTTATTACCAGCAAGTCCGCTGTTCCGTGAGAGGCCCCATGATATCCCCCAATCCGAGAGAGCCGACAAAGGTTTGTATTCTGAGCGAAAGCGACGCGCGACTGCTAGTGCATGCAGGTATAGAGCACAAGTGCTCAAGCCGGCGGCATCACCACTACGGAAAGAGCAAGGTAGACACACTGGTTAAAGCGGGCGAGTTGATCTGGTTGGGCAAGCACCGCAAATGCGCGACTTTCAAGAATGCGAAGTCTTGGACGAAGGTCTATAACCGCAATCAATATGGCGAAACCGTGTCCTGCGGGATGCAGCTTGTTAGCGGCGGGATCTAAAGAATGCCGGTCGATTGGAATTATGAAGATGAAACCTTTGTTCATTTTAGTTTTCTTGATTTTGACGGCAGCATCGGCTGCCTTCGCGGGAACGGTAAGCGGCACCCTTCAGGGGCCGAGCGGGCTCCCGGTCAAGAACGCAACGCTACAATTCAATCTAAAACAGGCCGGGCTCATAGTCGGGACTGGATCGGTGGTGCCGGTGACTGCCTCGTGTTACACATCGAATGACGGCAGCGTGGTGGGAATGCCCAATCCCCTAGCTTCTCCTATCGCAAGCGTGAACCTCGGCTCGGGAAACATGCCGGGCGGCATCTACTATGTTGAAACAACGTTTTACACGGTTGGGCAGGGAGGCACGGCCGAAACGCTTCCCTCTCCCGAATTGCGCATCCAATTATCGACTACGGGAACACTGACAGTCGCCCCGTCGATTCCCTTTCCCGCAAATGGGGCTGGGATGCGCGTGTACATAGGGAACATGAGCGGCAATGAAACTCTTCAGGGCGCGACCACAGGCAGCACGGCACAATTTGTGCAGTCCGCGAGCCTGATCGACGGTGCCAATCCTCCCGCCACCAACTCCTCTCCGTGCATTATCGCTTTTAACGACACGATCATTCCCTATTCCGGATATAACGTCTCGCTCCTTTCCGCGAGGGGCAACGCTTATCCCGGCTGGCCGCAAACGTGGCAACTGAATGGCGGGATAAATGGATCGGTGAACATTTCGAGCGGCGCTCCCCTTTGGGATGGGACGATCGTTTATCCCCAGCCAATACTGGCTCAACCGCTCAACAATGGTCCGCAGAGCATCTCGGGAGACCTTGATTTTGGCGGGTTCGATATCGACGGTGCAGGCGCTGTCGGAGTAGGCACGAGAACCCCGGCATGGCCTATCGATGTGGAGAACGGGGTCATTAATTCAAGTGCCGGTTATCTCTACAACGGCGGAGCTGGAACGGCAGGCGAATGCCTGGTATCGAATGGAGCAGCGTTTGTTCCTGGAGTCTGCTTTGAGGCGCCTGCGTTGTTTTATCAGACGATCGCCGGCAATGGCACAGCACAGCCACAGGAGCCCATCGCTGATTTCTCACAGCGCTTTGCACTTACAGACAGTTCAGGAACACACAGCACTGAAGTGGATCTGGCGCCGTCGGGTGTAGCCGCGGGAAGTTATACAAACGCCAGCATCACGGTCAACGGTTTTGGGCAGGTGATCTCGGCAAGCAACGGCTTAACTATACCAGTTATCAAGACGCTTGAAGTATCGAGCGGCATCTGCTCCACTCCGGCAGCCACCAGCTATGCAAGTTGCACATTTGGCGCAACCTGGCCCTCATCGTTCGCGGATACGAGTTATACCGTCAGTTGCACGGAAGGCGCGGCCTCGGGAGTAGTGGTTGCATTGCGGTTGATCGCGAAGACGACCAGTGGAATCACCCTGCAAATCCAGAACGGCACAGCGGATGGCGCGGTCTCATCCACTCTAGCCAGCGTCGATTGCATTGGAGTACATCCATGAAGTGCAAACCCAGCCTGGCCCGTATCCCATATCCGGCGCAAAAAGCGCGTCCGATATGGGGCACCCGAATTGGGGGCACCGCAACAGCGGCGGCCATTGTGGCCTTTGCGATTGCGGGCGCAGCCGCTCCGCAAGCCTCCGCGCAAAATACCGAAGGTCAAATCATTGCCGCTCAGTACGGACAGTATCGCGTACCTGGGACTCTCCAGGATGGTTATGTGTTTGCGCCCGCCGCATGCCAGGTGAGCAACGCCGGACAAAATTTTGCGGCTTTTACACAAGGCGCTCCGGTGCGCATCGTGGACGGAGATCCCAACTCAAGTGAAACGGTTGTCGCGGGCAGGGTTGATATACACGCTTGTTCAGTACAGCTCAATCCGCTGCATCACCACAGTCCTCCTTTCTATCTCACATCCGGAACAGGGGGACTGCAGGAAGCAATTATCGCGAACGGCACCGGGACACAAGCTAATACCATCGTTCTCGACAGTACATGGTACGCCCTTGGCGGATCGCAAGCGATCATCGGCAGCGTACAGGGATCAACCAAGCTTGGTCTAGTCGACGTCACGCAAACTCCCTACGTGTGGTACGAGTGGAATGGGAGCAACTATGTTCCGGTGACCTTCGCCGGAACCCTGCCATCCGGCTCAGGACTGGTAAAAGTGACCTTGGGCGCCGGCACCTTGGCGTCATCGGCAGACATCGTGTCATCGGTAAACATAAGCCCTACCGCTCAATTTGCCGCAGCACTCATACCAGCGTTGCCATACCAAGCACCGCTGGGATATACGCCGGCGCCAGATACGACTACGGTGAACGGTCATCCTCTTTCGTCGAACGTCGAGGTATCAGCATCCGACATCAATACGGGCACGCTGCCGCATGCGCAATTGCCGGCGCTCCTCAGTAACGACGTCCCAAATAATGCCGCGAACACGAGCGGCAACGCCGGAACAGCAACTAAGCTGGCGGCTGTGCCAAACCCGTGTACCGGCCCACAATTCGCCACCGGGATCGATGCAAGTGGAAATGCTATTTGCGGCTCTCCGGCTACCGGGATACCAACTCTGAACGGATCGACGGGAGCGCAGACGCTTACAGGCGCGGGAGCTGTTTCAGTCAGTACGGTGGGTACAACCACAATCATATCGGTTGCGGGAGGCGGAATCAGTGGCTCAGTGGGATCTTTTAGTCAGTATCAAGATGCCTATGGGCCTAACACAGGATCGAGCACCGCGGTGGGACCCAATCCGAATAGTTGGTCGCTGCCTAGCGGTCTATCTTCCGCCCAACTGAACGCCATACTCGGGGCCCTACCCGGTGGAAACGTCCTCCACATCAATGGGCCAGAGCCGCAATTTCAGAACCTCTCTAATGGCCAGGTTCAGGACAATCGGCCTGGGGCGCAGCCATGGAGCGTGACCAACTCCGGGGCGGCATGTAACGCTGTGCTGGCCTTCGCTACGGTGACGGCGGGATCGAATGTCATCAACATGAACTCCGGTTATAACTTTGCTTCAATCGACGCCGGAGATTCAGGTACGAATTTGGGCGCCAAGTGGATCAGCATGGTTGGACTTGTTTCTGGGATTCCAACACGATTCGACGCGTACATTACAGGTGTCAACAATTCTATTCAGGCAACGCTCTCTGCTAACTCCCCATTTTCGGCAAGTGATTATTCCGTCACCGTCGGCAACGACGATACCGCGCAGCTCGCCCAGGCGGTCAGCTACGCGCATAACGGCGATGCCAGATTAAGCTTTCCGGGCAACGCAAATACCGGAGGGGTTTGCTGGTCCAGGACCGCGCCGCTTGCACTGAGCGGGACGCCTATGACCGGGCTGCCTAATGGGGGAATTCTGGGCGGCGCCGGCCTGGATACGACTCAGGGCGCTAGCGGCAACCTCGAAAAGATGCAATTTTACGTCGATGCCCGCATAGATGCGACACACCCCTGGAATTGGGATAACAACGGGAGCACCACAGCGCAGACTCCTATGTACCGGCCGGTTGGGATCATGACTCCATCATCGAACAACCCGCTTGGCCCTGGTTGGATTCGCGGGTCCGAGCCTTATGGCTATTACGCGTACAACGGGGTAGCTTCTACCAGCTCGGGATCGGCGATAATGTGTGTACTTACTTCCGCAGGAAGTGTGCCTCCCGTGGGCGCGGACATCATCTTCCCGTACTTAACGACCGTGTTGCACACCACGGTTGCATCGACGGCGGGAAGCTGCGGGACGGGAACGCCGATAACCTTAAGCGCGGCTATTCCGCAGACCGTATCGCAAGCTGAATACTTTTGGGGCGAAGCACCGGGAGCGTCTCCCAGCGGCACGGCAGTTCAGGAGATTGCTACCGCAATCCCGGCCACCGGGAGAACTTTCCCGATGATCGTCAACCTGAAGAATCCCAACAATCCGGAGCCCGGAGCGGAGAGCGACTTCGCGCCATTCGGGCTGGTCAAGATCGACGGCGAAGAGTTTCAGTATTACAGGACTTCATCGTACCCGATGGTATCTGGGCAATGGCTGCAGTTAACTTCGGGTGCGCAGAATGGAACCTCGGCAGCGGCACACAGCATAGGAGCGGCGATTGTTCCTCTCAATCCGTTTGAGCCTTCTCTCCCCTGGCCAGTGACAACAATCAATGGAGCGGGCAATCAGACGCCCCCCGGAGCAGAGTATTATCCGGCGTTCAACATCGGGAATGCCGCTATCTCTCAGCCTGTTCCCGATGGAACGGGATTCGGTGGAGCGGGAGGGTTTTCCGAATCGCATATTGTTCAGAACAGCATATCCGCTTGGCCTATTGTTGTGGCCAATGCCGCGGAGAACCCTTATAACTTCCAGAGCACCAATTCGACAGCGGGTATGTACATGGTCCCACTGCCGTTCAATAGCTGGTTTATGCGCAACAACATTGCCGGTCCGCAATTCGGCATTTGGGAGGGAGGGGCATCGCAAAACAATCACGATTATATTGGCCTCCCTACGGCGGACACCGATGTCTTTGACAGCAACCATATCAGCGTGGGCTATGCAGTCGGCTTGGTTGGCGGCGGAACTCTCGGCTTCACAAACAACCAACTCTTCTCGCAGAACGGGCCACCTAATAGCGGCTGGTATCCATTTACCCCTGCATCCGGCTCGGGCGGAGCCGTGTGCCTGGATATCATTGCCGATGGTCCAGACGATACGGTAGGCCTCGGGCAGGGACAATATAGCTGGGGCTCGGAAGTCTTTGACGCGCAAATTTCCGGGAATAACTACTGCGAAGCGGAGAACCCGGTCGGCCCCGGTAACTTAGTCACGACGCAGCCCATCGATACGCTGGACTTCAACAGTACGACATGGAACGGCTTTTCCGATATGGCCGGCGGGACCGTGTATCTTGGAGGAACGGCCAATCATATCAGCGGGGGACCATTTACTAATGGACCTACTCTACCGCTGATTATCGACGGCTCGAACGAGACGGTTGACTTTGTATCAACCGCTTCGGTAAACGTGAACGCCATCAGCAATACATGGGGAACGAGCCCGATCTTAGCCTGGGGACCAAATAACCGGGTAACCAGTCCTAATGCTTCCGGCGGCGACGGGCGCATGAGCTGGGGCAATAACACCCCGATCGTCGACGGACAGACAAACGAGTTCGCTGCCACCGGGAACTTGACGGCTCCATATGTTAACTCGCAGGGCGGATTCTTCACGGCGGATATGTTGAATCCTGTTGGACATGCGGGATCGGCCATTGGCTGGACGTTCGATGGAACCTCCATGATGCAGAGCTATGCCGGCTGCGCGGCGCCCACCGGAGTGAATACTGTTGCGTGCTCGCTGTTTTTCAACGGCCGCTCCGGACAGGCAACGTTTATAGGGCCAGGACAGGAAATGGCCGCCGGAAAGTATATCTGGACGATGGGCCTGCGTGAGTCATCCGGCTCCCCGCAAACATTTGGAGCCTATGCATCAACGAGCTGCGGATACCTGGACCAATCGCATACAAACATTCCTATCACGACTACTTGGACCAACGTGGCCGTTGGCATAATCGACTACACCGGGACAGCCGGCTGCGCGCTGCAAATGACGATCAACGGGACGAGCACAAGCGCTACCGGTATCGAGATTGCCTACATAAGCTTTGTACCGCTGCCGCAGAACCTGCAAGCTCAGCAGTTGACATTACCACAAACGACTCCCGCCGACAATACGGCATGTACACCGGGAGCTATTCTCGGCTCGGATGCCAATTACATCTATGTATGCACAGGTAGCGGGACTGTAAAGCGAGCCGTGCTCGCTTCTTATTAGATCATTCACATACGACCTGAAGGTCGTACCCTTCACAAAGTTGTGTTCTTCAGGAGCCGAAGAGGCAGCAGAAGAACTCGCAACTTTCGAAAAACCCACAGCTCAGGAGCTGAAGCCCATTGCTACAACCATGGCTAAGTCCATGGTAAACGGGCTTACAGGTCCACTCAACCGGGAGAGAGTCGAGTATGAAAAAGCTCCTCATCGGGCTTTTGTTGGCATGTGCAGGTATTCTTTCCGCCCATGCACAAAATATCGAAGGTCAGATTATTGCATCGCAGTACGGTACATGGCGGATTGCCGGGTATGCGGCAAACAACTATACCTTCGCTCCGACCTCGTGCCGGGTTCAGGGCGGGGCGTCGTATTTCAACGCATTCACCCCTGGAGTACCGGTTGAGATTGTGGACGGCAATCCGGCGCTCAGCGAAGAGGTTACACCAACTTCCGTGGTCAACAACAATCAGATCTGTTCGATCACGATTTCTCCCGAGAATAGTCATCAACTTCCCTGGTATATCCGCAGCGCGACTGGGGGTCTGCAAGAAGCAATCAATGAGAACCTGAAAGGTTCAACCGCGAATACTGTAGTGCTCGACAGCCATTGGTATCAAATTGGAGGATCGTCTTCTGTTATCTCCAGTGTGACCGGATCAGCCAAGCTCGGCCTGGTGGATATCACTACGACTCCATTCACATGGTATAGCTGGAACGGCTCGCATTATGTCCTAGACCCTATAGGCAGCGTTATCTCCGTCTTCGGCAGGACCGGGGCGGTTACCGCCCAGGCCGGCGATTACGATTGCGATCAGGTAACGAACTGCGGCTCGGCAGCGGTATCGGGATGGTTCGGAACACTCACTGCCGCACAGGGAATCAACGATTCCACGCTTGCCGTCAATGTAGAGGGTGGCACGTTGCCGGCAAATGGCTACTACTTCGTCGATGCGGAATGGGAGCACTTCGCAGGATATATCACTCTTGGCGGGGGGAACTACACGCTGACAGGGGTCATCCGCGGTCAATTCACTTCGGCGGCGACCGCGCATAGCTTCGATGCGCAGGCGAATTCAATGCAGCAGCTTCTAAGCGCACCCAATGAGCCTCCATTTGCTTGGATTGGCGGAGCAGCCGGCCAAAGCGTTATGACGATCAATTGCCCATTCGGGGGGAATCTGAATGCAGAGATTGAGTTTGAATCCGGCTGCCCACTCTCCGGAGGTTTTTTTCTCTTCACGAATCACAGCTTCGTAGCTGGGGCATCGGCGCAGAATCTCATACGCGGGTCTCTCGCAATTGGAGTGCCTGCCTTCACACCCGATTCGCCGGACCAAGCCTACGCAATCTCGCATACATCTCAGATTCTGCAGAGTGGATACCCCAACCAGGTGACCGGAGCGATCGGGTTCGCCAATGGGATTCCCGATTCAGTGCAGGCGGTACAGCCGCCAAATGCACCAGCGCCTATTCTCTTCTCGTCCTTTGTTCCCGTCGGGAACACGACATACACCTATTTATGCCAGGGAACAGACGCGTTCGGAAATAACATTCCTGGAACACCGGCCAGCGTCACTAATCTGGCTTCCTCCGATTGGGGAGCACCTGGCTTCATTCAAGGGTACTGCGGACCTATACCCGGAGCAGCGAGTGTTACCGTGTTTCGCATCGCGGGTGGTCCAAACACCGGAGTTTTAGCGACGGGACCGGGCGCCACGTTGAGCTTCCAAGATTTCTATGCCACGGCAAGTGCCGGAACACCCAACGCGACAAATACGACGGTGCCGGTATTGTGCACGAATGGAACCCAGTTTTGTGAGGAGTCCGGTACTTCAACCACTCCGCCCAGCTTGTGCGGCACGGGAACGCAAGGCTGGATTTACCACATCACTTCAGCTACGACATCTCCATTCGCAAAAGTTTGTAACGGCAGTGCGTGGGTGACGGCTTACTAATGATGAATTGGGCGGCAATCGCGGCATTCTGTTCCCTGTTCGGCGTCTTGGCGACGATAATCGGGATAGCCTTCACCACTGGCCGGCTGACGGAAAAGCTCAAGGAGAACAGGGAGAAGATCGATGCCCACGCATCTCTGCTCGGGGAGCACGGAGTCACCTTGAGCGAGCACGAGGTCGCCTTAGGCCGACTGAACGAGTGGAAAGACGGTTACAACGCCGCAGCCAGACTGTCCGGCCGGGAGCAGGTTCGCTGATGGCCAATGTTATCGCGGCAATCAGCTATGTTCTGAAATTCGAAGATGCAACGCTATCCGGCGTCATCACGCATACTCCGGATGGGAAGCGGACACGGTTTGGGATTGACGAGCACTTTCATCCCGAGCTGACCAATTGTCTCTTCTATGACTCAATGGGCTCAATGGCAGCTTTGAAGATTGCTGAAGGCCTATATGAGAAGAGCTACTGCGAGCCGTTGTGTATTGCTGAGATTTGCAACCAGGAGATCGCCGACAAGCTGCTCTCATTGGGAGTGAATTGCGGAACCCATACTGCAGCCAAGATGCTGCAGGAGGCGCTTGCAGTTGAGGGTGACGGCCGCATCGGTCCGATCACGCTGGACAAGCTGGACAGGGCCGATCCCGCGGCGGTAATCACAAAGCTCAAAGAGCTGGCCTGGAAACATTATGAAGACGTGGTTCGGAAGAATCCCACTCTGGCAATCTACCGCAAAGGGTGGTTGCGGCGCGCCGAGGCATAGCATGAGCAATCTAAAGATATGGATCCATGGGCTGTTCGCCGCGGTGATCGGGGGAGCGGCAACTGCCGCATCCGCGGCTCTTGTAGACAGCGGGACATTTAACTTCAGCCATGCCGGCCTGATGGCGCTGGGGAAAATCTCCTTAACGGCGGGCGCTATTGCGACGATTGCTTATCTCAAGCAGTCGCCGGTTCCCGCTATCTCGACCACGGCCAAGGAAACAACAGAGAAGACGGCCTAGAACAGCAATTACAAAACCAACTGAGGAAATCCTATGTCCTTCAAAACCTTTCTAGAAGCTGTAGGTCATGATTTCGAGGGGGGTCTCAATCTGGTTCTCGGCGACGTCAGCCGAGTAGCTACGGCGGAGGCTCCAGTTCTTGGCGAAATTGAACCCTGAAGCAGGCGCCCTCGCGTCCGAGATCGCGGCACTGTCCACGCAGGCTTACGGAATTGTAGTGCAGACGGAGCAGAAATTCGCCGCTCTGAACAAGTCCGCGGCAAACGGAACTCAAAAGTTGGCTGAAGCAGTGACGATCTTGACGCCGGCCGCCGCGCAAATTCTGGGTCTAGCAGGACAGCAACTTTCAACGGCGGTGGCAGCTTTGATCAACGGCGCAGTCGGTGTTTTGAATGCGCTCCCCTCGGGACTTGCCGCGGCCTCAGCCAGCGCGACTACTCAAGCACCTACCCCAACAGCTGCCGCTGTAAACGCTGAAGCCACCACGACGGCATGATCCTCGATCGAATCCTCGCGTGCTTTGGAATCGACAAGCTGACGGATGGGAGGGTAGTGAAACTGACTCACTATCCTCCGTCGGCAGACCCAATTCCATCTGTCGAGCTCGAAGGCCATCAGTTCGCAACTAAAACAGACACTGTATCAATCGAGAGCTGGTCTGTGACTGTGCAAGGCATCGGCAGGTTTGGCGGAATAGTTACGCAAGAAGTTTACGTTGACGAGCAAACGTGGAACAACACAAAGATTGGCGACTGCTATGGCCCTCCACATCGATGACGTGCGCCCATCCAGAATCCCCAAGGTAAGCAAAGCGGATTTCTACGCCGCCTGCAAGCCGGGGATGCCAATCTTCTGCCAAGGGCGTTATCCGATCTCTCTCGGAATCGAACACTTCACCGGCTCACCATTTTCACATGTGGCGACCCTATTTTATATCGACGCGCTCAACCGCTGGGCAGTGATCGAGGCGACGAAAGACCACGGCGTTCACGTTGGACACCTGGATTACTACACGGATCAATATCAAGGCGATCTGGTGCTAGCGGCAACCCCTGTTCTTAATAACGCAGACTATACGGCGTTGCTCCAGGCCCAGTTCGACCTGGTAGACGACGCCTACGACACCGGCCAAGAGATCTCTATGGTCGCACACAAGCTATTTCACCTTCCGGTCCGGGTTGGCCGCAAGGAATTCTTCTGCTCGGGATTGTATGAGCAGGGCAGACGGTCGACCTCAGCTCCTCTAATCTATAGCGGCCCCGGAATGGCCACGCCTGAGCAGGTATGGTGCGATCCGTCGATCGTACCGGTGTGCGCGCTGGTGAAGCCGCAAATGTAAGCGACTGGATTGGCGCCCAAAGGCGGTTCCATAAGAGTTCGAGTTGTAGTCTCCCATTTCCGGCGCAAGAGCGCGCAGATATGGAGCCCCGTCATCGATACCCAGAATAAAACCAAGGAGCTGCGTATGCGCAATATCAGGAGGCTTTCGGTTGCATTCATTCTTATTCTACTCACCATAACCGGGTACTCCCGATTTGCGCCTCCCGTTCAGGCGCAGGCTCCTGGTCCCGACGCGGTAGAGGATGCAAATACCGAATTTTCACTCATCGTCAAGGCCTTGCCATCTTACCGCGACGATGGGCTTGCACTCTTTGAACAGGCTGAGATTACGACAGTCGAAGAGGATATCGCCATGATCCGGCAAGACGAGCAAGGGGTGAATGGAGGGCCACTGTTGGTAAATGAAGTGAAACTGCTCAAATCGGACTGGGAAAGCCTGGTGGCGCTGGACGACATTCTTCAGAGGGAGAGCCTGATATGAGCAAAGCACATTGGATCGCTGCAGCGATTAAGAAACCTGGATCGTTCCGCGCGGGCGCCCGGCGCGCGGGGGAGTCAACCGCGGAATATGCCGAAGAAAAGGACGATGCCTCGGGAAAGCTGGGGAGGCGGGCACGACTGGCTAAGATTCTCATGGAGTCGAGGAAGAAATAAATGGCAAAAACACGACTGATTAATCTAAACGGAAGCACCGGGACATTTACCCCGGTGTTTGCGACACAGGTCACTCGCCGAGTGGAGATCATCGAGGACGGGAGCACTAACGCCGGAATCGGGCAGGGATTGATTTATCAGTTTGATGATGGGTCATCCACACCCTTTTCGACGGCCTACCAGATCGCCCCGCAGACCGAGCCCATCATTCTCGGTACTCCGATCCCGCAGGGTGAAGGGTATGCCTTGGTGTTGGGCCATGGACCGGACAGCTCGGGAGGATACCCAATTGCCGCCACCTTACTTATCAACTTGAAATCGGCGAGCACTAACGGAACGGCTGTGCGCGTTACGGAGTTCGACTAGCCATGGACAATCGCTATCTCGGTAAGCTTGCCGGACTGCTCTCCATGTGCTCCATCCTGATGGTTGGCGCACGCTATTCTTCCGTTGGCGCACAGCAGACCGGGCCTGGCGGCGTGCCAAGTGGAAACAGCGGCGGGGCAGTTGCGTCCGTTTTCGGCCGGACCGGTGCGGTAGCAGCGGCGAGCGGAGACTACACGGCCGCGCAGGTGACAAATGCGGCAGCAACGAATGCGGCGAACACATTCACCACGAATCAGACCATCTCATCGGCAACACCAACATTGACACTTTACGATACTGGCCCATCCCAAGGGGCTTCGATTTATAGCCAATTTGGCGGCTTAGCGTTCTCTGCAAATGGCACTACAGAAGCTATCTACTCATCGCAGCACCAGATTATCAGTAGTGAGGTAGTCTGCTGGACCTCACAGCTATTCTTCACGCCATGCGATACCGCGATAAGCCGCGTGTCGGCCGGCGTAATCGCGGCCGGCAATGGCACTCATGACGATGCGTCCGGTTGGCTTCAATCTTCCGCGATAGGCAATGGAGCGACCGGGAACACAGACCTTCGCGGACACGTTACGCTGGCCGGCGGAGCAGCAAGCTACACCTTTGTATTGACGTACACGGTAGCACCTACTTGTGTGGCGACTGACAGCACAAGCGCAGCCGCTGTGAAAGTTTTCTCCACGACAACAACATTGACGCTTACCGGTACCGGCAACGATATCATCAACTACATCTGTGCGGATTGAAAGTCTAGATATCGTGACGTTTCACAAATAGGTATTTGTTTTTGCAACTTGTAACACCCATTTCTTCCAACAAGGCAGGTTCGTTCAACGGATGATGAGATTTCCATGGATTTCCCGGAGCTCGCATGAGGAGTTGATGAGCCTGGTGACTGCGCAAGCGGCGGAGCTCAAGGAAGAACGCAAGATACTGCTGGACCGCTTAGCTTCGATCGGGTTAGGTGGTCCGCTCTACCAGGTCGGGGATGCAGAGGGTGTCCCCGGAGAAGAGATTGTGCCTGAAGGGTCCGCTGACCCGGAGCAGGATCTCCTTGAGCGGTTGCTACGCCTCCGTCATCGGCCGGCCAAGCTGGCGGATGCTCTAACGCGCAAGGCATTCCGCGATTACGGGAAGCGACCAACCGGGCCGAAGGTGGCCTGGATTCCGCAGCCTAGCGATGAAGATAAGATCATCAGCGCTCTGGACCAGGCAGAGAAATTAGGCAAGCGGCGCGGGGCTGGTGTTGAATGACGGGTTGCGCTTTCTCTCCAGTATCTGCGGTGAAAGCGCCGCCTCGGCTTTGTTTCGGGGCGTTAAAGCATTTTAGGTTTTATCGCGAACTGGTTATTTCAGCTATGAGCGGCCGTTCTTCGATGAAACGGCCGCGTCGGAAGCGGTTTTCTCGTCTACACCGAAACCTAAAATGCTCTAGAACGGCAGATCTCTCCACTACTCTACGCTTCGATCGAGATGACAAATGGTTTAGTAACCTAGCGCATTTGTCTTGGGACAGCGGTGTGGCAGGAGTAGCCCTGATATTTCTGTGCTTTGTAAAGGTAATGAAGCGAAAAACTATCTTATGGCGACCAATCCCGGCATTGAAGTACCTCAGAATCCCCTCCATCCGATTGCTACGTTTGCGCGTGGTGTGGAGCATACGCCTTCTTATCCGATGCACGGAACAGCGGACGAGCCACAGAACAGCGCTGGGCTTTCCGAAGAAGACCAGGGGCGCCTGATCGCATTGGTGCGGCGCTATAAGGACCAATGGTCGCAGGACCGCATGGTGCTGATGCAACGCTGCCTACTGAACCTTGAGTTCTTCAAAGGGAACCAGTTCATTGCGTTTGGTCCGGGAAATGCCGGGTTCTTTGATGCGGTTGGCTGGATGAACGAGAATCAACATTCTGAGGACTCCGACGATAAGGACTTGTATCAATACTGCAATAACTTCTATCAGATGCTGGCGACGGGCTTTGTAGCGGCGCTATCGCCTCAGGTGCCGAAGTCGCGCTGGCTGCCGGAAAATGCCGAGTATCTCACGGATATTACCACGGCTAAGGCGGCCCAGACGCTCATTGATATCATCGAGAGGCAAAATAGAGAACAGTCGCTGCTCAAGCAGCAACTTCTATATCTATACACGACAGGAGCTGTCTTTAGACATACCCGGTATATCGTGGATGCCGACCGGGCGGGAACGAGGCGCGAACCCATCTTCAACGAAACGGAGACGGAGATTGCTCCGGCGCGCTTCCATTGCTTCGATTGCGGAGAGGATATCGCTACAGAAGCGGCAGAGCCCACGCTCAACTTGACGGGACCACAGTATGTTGGGTGCGAGGTTTGCGGGAAGACGCTCGGAGATGAATCCTTTTTCCCGGCCGAGCATGGCCCGGCAATCCAGAAGTCAGGCGAGGAAGAACTGCCCAACGGCATGGTGGCGCAGAATGTCTATTGTCCTCTGGAGGTGGATTGCGACCCGGCGGCGCAGAATCTGCGGCAAACGCCGATATTGAACCTGGAGGTCGAAACGCATCTTGGGGCATTGCGCGCAGCTTACCCCGAAATGTACGACCAGATCAATTCGTCTGCAAGAGGGCTCTCTTCCAATGGAGATCTCGATCGCATTGCGCGGCAACAGGTTTATTCGCAAAGTGAGGGCTATTCGGGGATTTTAGACGATCAGCGTCCTACCCTCTCAAGGACCTGGATTCAGCCATGGGCCTTCGACCTGGAGGACGATAGGGAGTTCGGCGAGCGGATGAGGCAAACCTATCCCCGCGGTATTTTGCTGGTGAACACCGGAGATACTTTTCTGTCGGCGCAAGAGGCTGCACTGACGGAGGAGTGGACCTGGGCAGGCACGCATGAAGGTTTCGGGCTGTACCCTCCATCCATCGGAGATATCGTCGTTCCGTTTCAGAAGCGATACAACGATATGGCGAATATCCTGCACGAGTTCATGGATCGATGCTCGTCGGGTGTGACCCTGGCCAACGCCGATCTGATCGATACCAAGTCAATGCAGGGCAAACCCATGCTGCCGGGCGTGCTCAATCTAATCAAGTTGAAGCGGACTGGGGCGCCTGGTTCCACAAGGCTGGCCGATGCGTTGTTTCAATTCCAGTTCCAGATGCATGAGGAAGCGTTCAGTTATCTGGACAAGCTGGCAATGAATGCGCAGATGTTTGCAGGTATTCCTCCGCAGGTATACGGAGGGACCGGCGATCCGAACGTGGCGACCTTTGGCGGGCAGCAGCAACAACTGAATACCGCGCTGGGTAAACTAAACATTTACTGGGAAAACCTACGCGAGGAGCACGCGGCGGCGGATGAACTGGCGATACGTTGCGCCCAAGAGAATATGACCGACGACCTGCGTCAGGTTATTTTGGAGAAGGGTTCGGAGTTCAGAAACAATTACGTGCGGTTAGACGAACTGGAAGGTAACGTACATGCCTATCCCGATACCGACCAGGGATTCCCAATTACAGCGGCGGAACTGCGGCAACGCTGGATGGATTTGATGCAGGCAGCAGCACAGAATCCTCTTGTGCAAGCGATTTTCGACGATCCTACCAATCAGGAGCAGGCCGCATCCGCGCTAGGCGTACCAAGCATGGTTGTTCCGGGTGCTGCGATGCGGGCCAAAGTACTTCAGATTATCGATCGGCTCTTACAGTCTGAACCGATTCCGATTTTGGACGGGCGAACAGACCGGCCAACTCAGAACGTGAATCCGTCGATTATGCCGGACCAAGATATCGACGATTTTACGATTTTGAAACAGGTGGTACGTCAGTATTGCCAGGAAAACTCGGATTTGCCGGACAAGAATCCCTTAGGTTGGCAAAATATTCTGGCTTACTTGACGGCAGCGGTTGCTATAGAGGCCAAGCAGAGCATTCAGCAGGCGCAGATGCGGACTGGGGCACAACAAGCCGCGGCCGCGAAGTCTCCGATGAAGCCGCCGATCCCGATGGACGGGGTTAGCGATGTTGTAAGAGCTGTAGGGGGATTGATGCACGTTTCGCCGGAGGTGACCGGAGGAAATATCTCCGGACAGGTGCAGGCGGCGAATACGTTGATCAAATTGGCGGATGGGTTGGTTGGGCACCAAGGCTAAGGGCACCTTCCTGAAGCTGTTCAGGACCGCAGATCCCTCCACTTCGCTTCCCACCCCAGCAAGCTTTGCTTGCCAGGGACCTCGGTTTCGCTACGGTCCTAATGAACAAAAACGTCTGCGAGGGCTTTGACCTCCGCGTATCCCACATCTCGCCAAAAGTGGGCGAGATATGGGGCACCCTTTGACTAGTGGCAGGGATAGGAGGCAAAGTGGTGTTCATTCCACCTCAACTTGGCACCGGCAAGTCTCCTGCTCGAGCTAACAAATTTGTTGTCAAGGGCTGAAACACAAATCATCCCCAGCGGCTGAAGCCGATCTAAAGCCGATCTATTTTTCAGCTACTACGGCACGACTAAAGTCGCGCCCTGCTCTGAAAATAGGCTGCTGTGTTCTTGAAAATACGGCCCTCTTAATTTGTGGTTTCCCACATTTGACGCAAACAGCGCGTCAGATATGGGGCACCCAGAATTGTTGTACTTTCAACGAAAACACGATGGCCTGGATTTTCATCCCCAGTGGTGGCCGGCAGGTCATGTGGTCTGATACAAAGCTGGATGTTTCCGTAGCCTGTTTAAGAGGATTAGCAGCTTAACCCAGATCTCTCCACTTCGCTTCGGTTCGGCCCCTGACGCACCCTAAAGGACAATACAATTATGGATACAGAATCGCTTCCTGCAGCCGCCCCGGCGGCACCAGCTGCAGCGCCCTCTTCCTCCCCTGTTTCAAGCTCGCCTGCACTGGCTGCTGCGAAGATCTCTCCGGCATCGAACGTAGACCCGCGACAGTATCCGATTCGGGAGGACTATGCCAAGGCTCTGCTCGCGGAGAAGATGGCGGCGATCGCTGCTCCTGTGGCCGACGATGCAATCGTGGAAATCCAAACAGCAGAGCCGGGGATTGGTGAAGAACCGGCTGTAGCGGATGAGATAGAAGCAGTGACGGAGGACGCTCCGGCGCAGACAGATACAGAAGCGGAACAGCCTGAGGTCACGAAGGAGGCCGATTTCGAGCTTGAGCCGACGGTTCCAGTTACGCCGGAAGCCCTAAGCCAGTTGGTTGCGGGCAATGCCGAGTTCGGTAAGCTGCTTGACGCCGATCCGAAGCTGAAGGGTCAACTATATAAGACTGCGCGCGAAGCGGCGGAGCTGAAGCCGTATCGCGAGATCTTCGCCGACATCGATTCGGCGAAAGCCGCGCAAGACAATTCCGCAACGTGGGTGAATATCAGAGAAAGCTTTCTCGGCTCGACGACAAGGGAAGGTACTCTGGCTGCCTTGGCCAAGATCGCAGAACTATCCTACGAGCGCGGCGAGGACGGCGGCGTTCTTGAAGAAAATGGCCAGCCGGTAATTGGCGACGACTTCTATGGGTTTGTTGATAACGTAGTTGGATTGGACCTGGAGCACAGAAGCGCCGATGTAGAAGCGCGGCTCAAACAGAATATTTACCGGTCGCAGGAGGAACGCGAACGGGACGAATCCGTCAAAGCTGCACTGGACGTCCTCAGGGAAGAAAACGCCGCCTCTTCCCCGGCGAAAGAGGAATTGCCAGAGGCACTGAAACGGAAGCAGGAGGCACTGGATCGGAGGGAGCGCGAACTGAACCAGCGACGGCATGGCGCCCAAGTGGAGGAGAGAAGGAGTTTTGAACAGGGATTACAGCAGGAGGCGCAGAAACGAATCAGCGACGGCATATTGAGGATCATCGCCAACGTTGAGCAGCAAGGCGCCCTGGTAAGTCCCTATCTCAAAAATATCCTCCCCAAGGCGATTGGAGCCAAACTGGTACGCAAGATTCAGGCGAACCCGACACTGCAGGGACAAATGCAGGAGTTACAGCGCCTTCCTATCGGCGACCAATCGCGCCAGCGCAGGCTGGCGGCGATCGATCGCGCGGTGCAGCAGTATCTTCCGGATGTGGCGCGGGAAGAGCTGCGCGAGGCGGGCGTGCAAATCGCTACCTCGGCTGCCAAGAAACGCGCCAAGGTAGACGCCCAGATCGACACAACGAAGCGGACTGAGCCGAAGGGATCGATTGGACCGGCAGGCCAAGGAGGCACGCCGCTCGGCGCAAGCGCGGCATTCGACCACGCACGGTCGGAGTGGCAGAGAGCCAATCCCGGAAAGCCCTTTGACAACGTCGCGAAAGAGCAGATTCTTCCTCGCGTGCTTCAGTTGATGTCACCTCGGTGAAACTCCCCGGCTTAGAGCACTCCTGCAAAGAATAACCTCACAGCAATCCTTGGCACGACCTCGAGGGCTGTTGGGAAATTAAGGAGCTGCGCTGGGGTTCCCCGCTGTACAGAAAGGGATCGACTCACTATGCCTAATTTGCCTGGCGCCGCCAGCACCACTCAGGAACTGCAGCTTGAGGCCTTGAACGAGGTTATCAAGCTGCTCATCGAAAAGGAAGCCAAGCTCGATTCTCGCATCTCCGAGCGCGGCTCAATCACCCCGGTCTCTCTGCGGAGCTTCCGTCTCCGCTTTCAGACCGCATTTCCCGGCAACGTCGCCATGTTCAACCTGGATGGCGGCATTCTGCCGGCGGGCAATTTCTCGCAGTGGGTTCAGGGGACCACGACCCCTCTCGCCTATGTGATTCCAGTCGAATACTCGCGACTGGTGGACATTGTCGGCGAAGGCGGCCCGAAGGTAGTCTCAGAAAACCCTGTCACCAAGACGCTGGCCGATGTGGCAGTTCAAATGGCGAAGAACCGTGACCAATTTCTACAGCAAGCCGGTGACGGAAAAATCGCTCAGGTGGACACGTCCTATACGGGCGGCGGCGCTAACCCCATCATCCTGGCAAACAGCCCTTGGGGCGCACGGCTGATCTCGCAAGGTCAACAGGTGCAGGTCATGGATGACACCTACACGTTGCGCGGCACCTGCTATGTCACCAATGTGAACAACAAGCTGGGCGGAATTCAGTCCATAACCGTGGACGCGGTTCCGGCCGGCACTGTGGCTGGAGACTTCATCATGGTTGCGGGAGTCGCGGCAACGACTCCTGTATTTCTCTTCGGCATTCCGTATTTCCACAATACCTCGACGACTGGGAGTTATCTCGGTATCGCCCGGACGCAGAGTTATGTTGTGGCCAACGGGGTGGCCGCTGGCGGCGCTCCATTGTCGCTTCCCATGCTGCGCGCCGCGCTCTCGCGCGTTGAACAGTCACTGGGCACGGATGCTCTCAAATCACAGGTATGGCATGCGCATCCGTCGCAAATCCAGGCTTACGAGGAGATGGGCTTCGCGAAACAGGAGATCCTGATGTCCAACGGGAAGATGCCGGGCTTCGATGGCGTAACGGCCAGCCAAGACGGCTTCACTATTGCCGGCCGGGAGATTGTTCGCAACATCCATGCCGACAATACCCGGATAGACTTCATGGATTTCGGTTCCTGGCTCAAGGTGGTCTGGGGCAAAGCGCCGTTCTGGTTCAAGAACCGCAGTGGGCAGTGGGTCTTCCAGATCTACGATCCTGCTTCAGGCAATCCCACGGCAAACGAAGGTTGCTATTACGTGGATGCGCGGCAGTATGCCGTAGACAATCCGCAGGCAATCTCGTCCGTCACTGGGTTGAAGGTGCCGGTTTTTAACTAGTGGTCCTGTGATTCGGCCGTGGTTGTCTCACATCCGGCGCAAAGTACGCGCCAGATGTGGGACACCCGGTGTTTTGTAAGGTGGGTTATTGAACCCGCGGGTCTGCTACTGCGCTTCGGGCGAATGACAACTTTAATCCGCTCCGACCCCCCTAAGCTTCGCTTGCCGGGAACCCGGTTGCGCTTCGGTCGAAATTACAACTCTTGTAACACGCTACTGACACAACCGGACTTGTCGTATGGAGTGTAAGTTTAAATGAATCATATCGTGCCTAAATCTATTCAACGGTTCCTGACCAGCTACGGCGGGAAAACTCCTTATGGACAGCCGCATTGGCGTTTGCTGGTGGGAGCCGATCGCATGGTGAAAGAGGCCGGCGTATACCGAGATTGGGCGGCGGGGCTAACTACCGCGGAAAAGGGAGGAATGCGGTTCGAGCCGAGAGCCGATCATCCAGGTTGTAACTTTGGCCGCTACGATAACAAGCCGCTGCGCGTGGTGACGGAGATGCGGGAGATACGAAAGTATCCTCATGCTGACGGCTGGATCCTGGAGAAGTGGTTCCCTGCCTCAGCTTACGGAACCCAGGAGGAGTGGTACTCCTACAAGGCTGTGGACGGTCATACCGCGATACTCGGGCCTTATCCCGAATGCGGGGACTACGAGATGATTTTCGGCCCATGGCTGAAGATACCGTCGACCGATACGCTGCAGAAGCTAATAGGGAGCTATGCATCGGGGATCAACAACCGGCGAGGAAGCCCGGAGTCCAGAGCGCAGGAGGCGTTGCTGCGCTACGAATACGAAGAGGAGCTCGCAGAGCGGAAGCGCAAAGCCGAGTATGCGGTAATGATGGCCGATCATCTCTCCCCGATGAAGAGCGGGTCGCTCGCGGCAAGCCGTTGGAGACAGGAACTGGCGGCGAGAAGCGGGCATGGCAACGAACATATCGGGATCTTGTAGGAGTTCCGCTTGAAGTAAAGGGCGAGGCTTCAAGTCCGTTAGTTTCAAATGATCGCAAAGTCACATAAAGGAGCTACATTATGGCCACGGTGGTCATTACCCCAGAAATGCAGCGGGCGAATGCGGAAGCATTGCTCGGCAAGGATCCAGGTAAATTTCGCGATCCTGGACAGCGTTGGACGGCTAAACGATTCCAGGAGATTCAGCGGCTCTTGAAGCAGACGGAGGCCGATAGGCCGGTGACGATTCTCAACCTGAATCCGTTTCCGCTGAAGATCAATGGCGGAGTGTTCTTTCCGGATGAAGTCCCCGCTTGCCGTCCAGGCGAGCCCTACGCAATCCATGTCATCAAGCAGACCCGATGGGGACATCGCGATCTGGGCTGCGATGCGCAAAACATGATGCAGATGGAGCCGGTCCCGGCTATTCCCTTGGTGCTTGCCGCGGAATATATCCGGGAATTCGTGCAGCAGGAGGGGGGATTTGGCGGAGTACTCTGCTATGTCGGCTCGCATCATCCCGAGACGCTCAAGAAAGGCGCGAAGATACGCGTGCCGGAAGTAGCTTACAACGACTTAGGCGAGTTCTATGTTGAGGTGCGTGAGCGCGACTTCCACGAACTGCTTGCCTCGGTTCGCCAAAAGCGGAATGAGTCGCTCCTGCGCCGCTTGCAGTCGGCCAATTCATGGCATGAGAATGACTCGCAGCGGATGAACGTCAATGACTCTCATCGCGATATGGCGCGTTTGGCCCTGCATGAGGGACTCATTCCCGAACTGCCCCGATGGGTGCTGCAGTCAAGCAGCTTGACGGAAAAGCAGCCGGAGCTTTGCCCCAGTTGCGCATCGCAACCTAAAACCGGGGCCATCCTGTGCGTGAACTGCGGACACATCTTCGACGTGATCGCGGCTTATAAGAATACGCGAATCGCATACAACGCAGTGGAGATGGAGCGGCTGACAGCGGAGGAGTGGAAGATTGTCCACCAGATTAAGGCCGAGCGGGATAAGGCGAAAGGGAAGGCTGGGGCTTAGCTCCTAAGAAAGATGAAAGATCCAGGTTAGCTTCGCGAACCTGGAGCATCCCGGTGTTGCGGTTATCTTTAGGAGTCGGCTATGAGTTGGACGCTAGGACAGGTTAAGGCGCGAGTGCGTAATCTGCTGGACGATCCCCAGGGATCGTATCTGACAGATGACTTCATCACGCCTCTGATCTGCGAGATCTATGACGATGCCAATTCGCAAATGGCGTCGACGCAAAGCTCCTATGATGTTGCCTTGGTCGAGGTTGCCGGAATTCCTCCTGGGACACCAAACCTAAGCGCCTATCAGACAGGAGCGGGCCCGCTAGCGCAGTTGATGGCTCAGCCGCTGCGCATCGACTGGAAGCCCGCTGGAGACGATCCGAATCAATATCAACTTGTCGCTAATTATGGAACGCTTCCCGATCTTGAGCCACAACAGGGCATGGCAGGATGGGAGTTTCGCAGCAATGTAATTTGGCTCACCGCGTGCTCGATCACGGTCGATCTTCGAGTGCGCGGCGAATTTGGGCCGCCCGCGCTGTCCGGAGACGGAAGTGTTCTGGTGACGCATCCACGCATCGGATACGTGGTGGCCTACGGAACAGCGGCGCTGATCGCGGCGGTACGCGGCAACGCTCCGTGGGTAGAGCAATATGAAGCCAAAGCGGCAGAAGGCATGGACGAAATAATGGAGCAGCTTGTCCGGGCCGAGCAGGGCCAGATACGGCGAATAGGCCGGCAGACACAGCGCGCGGCGATGCGGACTTGAGCATTCACTTTCATTTGGAATAAGGAGAGTACACATGGCAATCGCAGTTTCGCTTCTCGACTACACCCCCGGGCTACGCAATACGACGCTTTATCTTGGGTTGACTTTCAGCGGTTCCTATACGGTGGGCGGTGACACGCTTAATCTGGCATCCCCCGCGAATCCTAATGGACTCGAAGGAGAGGGACTTGCCGAGATTCCGCTGAGCGGCGGTCCTGGAGTCTTCCTGGAAAGCATCGATGGTTACTACGTACAGCCTGTAGTCGCAGGAATTTCATCGCCCGCGCATTACAAGCTACAGGTCTTCGCACCTGGCGGAGGCGAGCTTACGGCTGCGGCTTATCCGGCCGCACTCACCGGCGGGAGCGTCGTTCTAGTTGCAACCAAACGTAGCTTGTAAGGGGACGACACCATTAACTTCGACGGCTTTCTTCCCCACGAGTACACGCGCTTCGGCGGACTTGTCGATAGCGACGATCCGACCGTGCTGCCTGGCGGAGTTGCGGCTGTTTGCAAGAACTGCCGGTTTCAACTTACGACGGTAGCTACGCGGTATGGACTGCAGACTGCTATACAGGGGCCGAACCAGGCCCCTATCTCCGGGTTGGCAGGTCTCGTCTATACCCCGGAAAATCCCGGCGAGATGCTGTTTCAAGCGCCGATGATCTTCGATACTGACGGCTTTCTTTTGATTGAGGCGCCGGCAGGTTCCGGACGGCTCGAACGCATTCAAGGGCCGCTGATCAGTCCCCCAGTTAACTCCCATGCAATCTTTACGGAGTGTTATAACCGGGCACTCATCGCATTTTCGGATCTCGCAATACCTAAGGGTCCAATTGAAGTCTATGGGCTTAAAACACAGACATTAGATCCTTACGGTCAGAAAGCAGTGGGTGGCGCGTGGCTTGCGTTTACCGCTTACCTGGCCAACGAGTATGTACAACCCACGATTGGGGGCGGCAATGGTCATCTTTACCAATGCCTGCAAGCAGGAAACACGGCTGGAACAGAGCCCCAATGGCCGCTGGGTGAAGGAGCTACGGTCGCGGATGGAAGCGTGATCTGGAAAGAGAACACGCCCGTGCTAGTGAACCGCTTGCCCGCCCCCAACTCGCCCGAGATAACCCGTGGCAGCGGAGGAGGAAGCTTCCCCGCCGGGCGCGATGTGTATGTGGAGATTACGTATTTCAACGCGCAAGGGGAGACGATCGCTTCCAGCCCTGGGATCCTGGTCAACACTGCCGGCAACGATGCGGTGACGTTCACCGTACCTGCACTAACAGGTCTCGCGGGCTGGATTCAAGGGCTGGCCGGGGAGTACATCCCGGAAAGCATCAATGTCTATGAGGCCGATGTGGTGACGGGAGGGCCGGCCCCAGCTCCTGAAAGCTATGCCTTAGCAGGGACCTATACCCTCGGAGCTTCCGTAACAATTACGGCGGCGGCTATCGGCGTTCCTCCTCCGGATGCAAACACAGCGCGGGTAACGCCGGGCGGTCTCGAGCCTCCGCCAACCCCGACGGTCACCCGGGCGTCGGGAGCGGGAGCTTTCGCCGCTGGACGCGATGTATACATTATCGCCACGGCGAGCAATGCGAATGGTGAGACGCTGCCATCGGTAGCGGGCGTGCTCAACGACACCCTGCTGAACGACGCAGCGCAAGTGCCGATTCCATCGACTACATATATCGTGACTCAAGTGAATCTCTATGAGGCTGATGTGCCGACGGGTAGCCCGGCCCCAGCGATCTCTGCCTATAGTCTGATAGGGAGCTTTCAACCGAATACGACTGCTACTATTACGGCGGCAGCGAGCGGTCCTCCTCCGCCGCTCGTCAACACCAGTGGGGCGGCGGGAAACATCTCGCCCGATACGGCTCCGGGACTACGCTATGCCTCGATCGCATTCACTAACCGCAACGGAAATTTGAGCGGCACGGTTCCCGCGTTCACATCAGTAGATGTGGACGTTCCCGGCTATGAACTGTACATGGCCAACATTCCTGTGGGGCCGGAGAACATCATCAATCGGACCATCGGATTCTCGATCGCCGACGGCACGAGCGCAGGTCCATTTTTCTACATTCCTACGAACGCCGTTTCAGACAATATCCCAATGTCCGCAACTGTGATCGGGGATAATACGACGACAACCGCTTTGTTTAACTTCACCGACGAGTTTCTCGTAGGAGAGACCTCGACGGACATGACGGACCGGCTGAGAGTGATCCAGCCGCCGGCGGCAGTCGATATTTATTATTCGCCATCGATCGACCGGGTGGTGCTGACCGGAGTAGATGGATATGCAAGCGGCCACTACATTTCGCTGGCAGCCGATTCTGAATCCTATTACGGCGATACCAGCCCGCTCCAAGTAGCTAATGGGAACGGCCAGCGGTGCATCTGCGCGCGCGAGTACCTGGGCACACTCTACTCGTTGAAGGAGCGATCCGGCTTTGTTATAAGCCCTACGGCAACCGATCCTTCCACGTGGAGCGTGCAGCAGCGTTGGGAGGGTGTCGGGCCGTGCGGTCCGCGGGCTATCTGCATCACCAATGAATTCATGCTCTTTGTACATCGCAGCGGAGTCTACGCGTATACGGCAACTTCCCCTCAACCGGAGTTGCTGACCAAGGAGATTCCGCAGTTCTGGTCGACCATCAACTGGGACGCGGAAGAAACTGTTTGGTGCTGCGTGGATGAAGAGAACAAGGAGATTCGCATCGGCCTGCCCGTAGGGAACGCAACTGCACCCAATCTTTGCCTGACGTTGAACTATATGGAGGGCATGTCGGGGCCAATCCACTTTTCGGAGTATGCGGGCAAGGAAATAGCGTTGGGCGGAGCACGTAAATGGAGTGTCGATGATATCGCCGGCTATGTGGGAGTGCGCTGTGAGCGCCAGTTGCCGGCGAACGCGTCGCCATTTGGCGGCTTCCGGCAATCGCAAGTCCTGATCGCGTCTTCTTCGCCCGATGGAACAGTGCAGGCGATCTTGCCGGGTGTGTATAACGACAACGGCCAAGGGATCGATTGCCAGTATGAGACGGTGTGTGATCCGGGCAATATGGCGGTGAGCATGTTGGGCGGCGTGAACATCAACGCGCTGGGGCAAGGTTTGATGCAGGTTTCGGTCATGGTGGGGAGGAGCTATGTGACGTCCTCGCCGCAAGGACCGGCCGAGATGCGGGAGATAAAATTGCCGCCCTTCCCGCTGACGCCAGAAAAATGGAGAGGTTATTCCGGAGGAGGGCGGGGACAGAATGAGCGGTTCCGCTGCCGATTTACCAACGGGAAAGCTGCCAATGCGTGGTTTGGACTGAAGTACGTGAATCTGTTCACGAGGCCGGTGTTTAGCGGACGGACCAGCGGGGGTGGGTGATTGGTTCGAACCCAGGTCTCAAAATCGAGACCTGGGGCACCTGCCTCTCATTGAAATCAGCACCCGTGAGAAACCGCGACTAAAGTCGTGCCCCGATACAAGGCCTCCTCTTTCCGTAACGCTGTTGGCATGGCTAAAGCCCATGACCGATACAAAGCCGACCGTTAACAACGGCAGGTCACTATGGCACTCAAACTTAATGTTGGCCAGATCAACTCGGCGGCGAAGGGCAACAATGACCTCCGCGAGACGCTCACCGGGATCTACAACGAACTGCTCGGGGTCCATCAACAGACAGGCTCGGCACCGATCCAAAAAGTGGATACAGTGCAAGCATCCTTCAGTGGGCCCCCACCACAGTCTCGATTAACGGTAACAGGCGCCAATGGGCAGTTTTCCGTCTCCATTGCATTGCCGCAGTCGAGCGGCCAATCGGCAGCGCCAAAGAACGCGACTAGGGCGGTCATTTATCAAGAGCTATCGAGCTCCCCTGGGCCTAACTTCAGCTCCGGAGTGACCGTTTACCCGGTTTCGACGAATACCAGCTTTGTCTTTCCTAATCCGGGCGCAACGCTTTATTGGCGGCTGCGCTCGAGTTACGACCAGAAGACCTGGAACAGTTATAGCGTCCAGCTTGGAGGTCCGGTAAACGCCGGAAAGCAAAGCAGCTCAGCGACAGAAAACAACCTTTCTCTGAATCAATCTAACTTCGCCATTGTCGATAGCATCGCGGATGGCGCTACCGCAACTGTGAGGATTTACGGAAGCGGCGGCATCGGCACGTCGTGGTCGAGGATCTCGGGCAGCAGCTCGGAGGTGATACCCGCAGGGACAATTCTCAACGTCGCCTATGGAAGCGATCAGTTCGTGGCCTGGGATGGGGCGCAATATCGGCTTGCAGCGTCCCTGACACAGACTTTTCCCGATGCTTGGATTCCGGTAGGCAAAGTCTCAGTTATCGCCAACGGATCGGGACTGACTCTGCCAACGATTAAAGCAGTTGTGGTGAGCGGAGCCATCGTGGCCTATCAGATCATCAATGCCGGAAACGATTTGACAGCGCCGCCAGATATCTCGATCACCGACTCCAGGGGAAGCGGAGCCACTGCAACAGCGGTGGTGCAGGCAGGTAGCGTAACGCAGGTGATCCCCGGAAGCGCGGGCAGTGGATACTCCACCACCCCAACGGTAACAGCCAGCGGCGGAGTAAGCGGGGGGACAAGCGGAGGCGGCGGCGTAACAGGAACAAACGGAGGAAGACTCTATGCCGATGTATGAGGAAGCGGAACAGATATCCATCGCGATTCCGATCGTCACCCCGGAACAGGAAGTAGCAGAACTGCTGAGAAAGGCGGCTTTTCGTGTCGGGCAGCGGGGGGGGTGGACGCAGCATTACCTCGGGCGGCTGAAAAACGGTGTGGGCACTTACGTGCGCAAGGCGCTGAGCACAAGTGAAGTTCAGTCTCACTGCATCTTAGGCGCACTGTACTGCGAGTATGACAGAGACCCGGTTCCAAACATTCACGCCGCCTACCAGGCGGTCGTGCAATCGATCGGAACAGCGCGTATTGCCGACTGGAACGATTCTCCGCAGCGCACGCAAGATGAAGTGATCGCAGCCCTTCTCGGTGCTGCCGAGATTGCGGAGGCTTAATGTTCCGACTCCATAAACAATACCTGGATCCGGCAAGCGGTTTCCATGTAATCGATTTGCGCGACGAGAACGGCATGCGGCACTTGGTTCAAATCGCAGTTGGCCACGAGAAGTGCTATGCGTGCGGCTGGATTTATCCGAAAGACGCTTCGAACGCGATCGATCCCGCGGCCGCGGTGGCCAAAGTGAACGCGGCGCTCGATCAATCGCAGCAGAGTTTTATGAGCTATGCCAAAAAACATGGGTTGAAGATCAAAAAATCTGGGGTTAGCGATTAGAGCAAGATGCGAAAAATCGCCAATCGAGAGGGAATCGCTCCTCAGCGGCTAGGTACAACCAAAGGTCGTACTCTTCAGTGCGTAAACCATGCCCACTGTTGCGCACGAATAGGGCACCCGGTTTCCACTGTGCGGTAACACTTATGAACCATATTACTTTGCGCGAAGCGAGCGAAAAGGACTGGCCGGCAATTGTCCGGCTCCACATTGAGCACCAGGCGGCACAAGGCAGCAATTACGAGCTCCCTTATCTCTTCAGCTCGCAAATTGCGATTGCCCTGGTGGGGGTCGATGAGCAAGGAACGATCCGCAACTGTATTTACGTGGAAAAGATCGCCGAGATGCGCTTTGTCGGCAGCGATGCGAAGGCTACGGCATTCAGCCGCAGGGAAGCCGAAGGGCTGGCCTATGTACTCAAGGCGCAGGGATTTCGCTGGCTGGAATGCTTTGTGCCACGCGGGTTGAAAAGAATGATCGAAAAGCCGCTACGGCGGGCGGGCTTCGATTGTGTCGATCAAGAGCTTGCACATTTCACAAAGGACCTGAGAGGAACAAATGAGTAGAGGGCAGAGCACGCAAACATTCAATACGGCGGGATCACAGAATGCGGCTAACTTTGGCAATGCCCAGAATGCCTTTGGAGCCGCGCAGAACGACTTGGGCGATTACCAGAACCAACTGGCCAGCTTCGTAAGTGGGAATCCTTACACTAAGGGCGGCGAGTATGACCAGACGATCAATCAAGGACTGACCAACCTATCGGATGCCGGTTCGAATTCGCTGAACGGCGCCTTGCAATCGCAGGCGCTACGGACGGGACAAAACTCCGCGGTGGATGCGGCAACTGCAGCTTCTTCCGCGCAACAGAACACGCGCAACCTATCGAGCGGCCTGGCTTCTGCGCAGCAACAGAGGATAGCTGGGGAAGCGGGCTACAACCAGGCGGCGCTGAGCGCGTCTGGGCTGCCGGCACAAGAAGAAGCCGGCTTGTACGGAACCTCGGGGAGTCAGGCGAATCAGGAGTTGGGGACGGAAGAGGGCGCTTCGCAGACCCCGAGTTTTTGGGACACGCTAGGCAATAATTTCGGAGCTTCCGCCGGAAAAACGTGGGGAGGCGGCAGATAAGCCATGGCACGCAATAGGGATGCTTCTCCGTTCACAGATGATGAAAGCAGTGCAAGGCAAATCCTTCAGGGACTAATCTCGCCGGCGCCGGCACAATCGTTGGTTATGCCGCCGCCCGATACTCCTCCGCGATCGGGACCGGGTGAGTCGACACCACTGACGGGAAATTTACGCTCCGCGCCATCGCAGGCTACGCCAAAGATCGCGCCGGCACCAGAGGACGATCATGCGGCATCCAGCCGGAAGACGCGCCGCGGACTCGCAGGCTACTTTTCGGCGGCGACTGGCGTCAAGGCCAGCAAAGCGGCTCAGATTGTGGGCAAAGAGGCGGGTTTTCAACGGGAGACTCGGGGAGCTACTAATCGGCCCAATCAACAGTACAAAGCGGCGCGGGATAAACAGCTGGCTGGACGCAAGGCCGATCGAGACGAAGCAAAGACCAAAAAAGAGAATGATCCGGCGATGGCAAATCTCAATTCCAGAAACGTCCAGGCGGACTTAGTCAAGGGCTCGGCTGTAAGGTTGCCGGATGGTACTAGCGCGACCGTATCGTACCTCGATCGGAATATGAGAATTGTACGAGTGCGGACGAGCGATGGACGAAATCTGACCTTGCGGCTTGCTCAGTTGAGGCTTCCTTAATAAAGGTTAAGACCGACCCAGGTTAGCTTCGCGAGGAGCGACCCGCACCTTGACTAGAGTCATATCTGAATTCCGGGACTCTTCCGCCGGCCTGAAGGTTCGCTCGCTTGGACGTGAATTGTCGGCTTCCACCCGTTTGAAGCATTTTCCCTGATACCGTGGTGTCGCGAGATTCGCTATTTGTAGCCATTCATTGAGGAATGGCTACGTCAGGGGCTGTTTCCCGCTCTACACCATCAAGAAAAATGCTCTAGGAGTAAGCAGTTCATGCCAGCCAAAAAGAAAGTCCTAGCAAGCGGGGGAGCTGGTTTTCTTATTGGCCGCGATCAGATCCTGGGTAAGTACTGGGAGCTGGCCAATCTTGATCCCGAAATCACCAAGGGTAGCATCGCGGGCCAACTGAAGGCTCTCGACTCGCTTCGCGAGGAACTAGGCCTGTCCGCGGGGGAGAGCGAAGAGCAGCCCACGTCCCAGAATATCTATCGTTCGGCATGGATGCGCTCAGAGCGATGAGCGAGGGTTATCAATGGCGACCGGCGACAGCCGCGCAGCAGGCGGCACTCGATTCTGAAGCGGATATCCTGTTCTTCGGCGGTTCAGCGGGATCCCTCAAGACGGAAACGATGTTGATGGACGCGGTCCAGGAGTACGAGAACCCGAACTTGCGAGGGATCATTTTCCGCTCATCTTTCTCCGAGATGACGGACATCATCGACAAAACTCGCAGGCTATATACCCCATTGGGAGGCATTTTTGTAGGCTCTCCCAAGTGGAAATGGACCTTCCCTTCCGGCGCCACCATCCGTTTCGCCTACATGAGGACAGATGACGATGTGTGGAAGTATCTTGGGCCGCGCTATTCTTTTATCGGCTTCGACGAATCGACTCTGCACACGGAAAAGCAAGTGCGTAACATACTGGGCCGGCTGAGCTCGACCGATCAGCGGCTGCGGCTACGTATGCGCCTGACCTCCAATCCGGGTAATGTGGGAGCCGCCTGGCACCAGAGTTTGTTTCTGCGCGGTCATTGCCCGGTGCACAACACCAGCGAGTCCGCACGCCCTGGCCTTCTTTACCACGACTGCAAGTGGCCCTCCGACGAAGCGCCAATTCCCTTCTCTGTTGCCTTTATTCCAGGCAGACTCTCAGATCACAAGTTGCTCGACGCCAATTACGCCAAGCGCCTGCACATGATGGCTGGAGGTTCGGCTGCGGCGATGGAAAAGGGCTGTTGGTGCTCGCTGGAAGGAGCGTATTTCTCTTTCTTGAATAAAGGTATGATCCGTCCACTGGCCGAGGCTGGTGTTGAGTGGTGGCATAATCACTTTTTATCGATCGACTATGGATATGGCAAATCCTCTTCGTCAGCGGGATTGTATGTTCGCGGACCCGCTGAGAGTAGCCTGAGAATAGAAGTTTGCGGAATCGATTCACGCCGCTTCGAGCAACCGGATGGCCCGGTTTACCCTGAAGGCCGCATCCGCAAAGTAGGTGAGTTGGTCGTTCCGCACGCGCCGGCTTACGAGTTGGCCGAAATGGTGGTCGAAGCATTCATCAAGCCGAAACTGGAGGGAGAGAGAAGGCGCATTGTAGCCGCCTATCTGGATCCGGCGAACTTCAAGGAGATCGGCGATGGACATACGATTGCGGATCAGATCAATGAAGTACTTGAGCCCTGGGATATAAGCTGCCAAAAGGCATCCAATGATCGGCTGGGAGGTTGGCAACTGCTCTATAGGATGCTGCGCACCGGCGAGTTCGAGATCACCGATGTATGCCCAAAGAGCTTCGAATCGATTCGCACCCGCATGCACGACGAGACCAGGCCGGGAGACATTCGCAAAATTGCGGGCGATCCTCTAGATGATGTCGCGGATGAGACGCGTTACGCGCTTTACTCCTTCATCCAGCAGTCGGATAAGCCGCGAAAGGTTCTGCTCGAAGATGCAGTGCGCGGGCTGGATTTGGGTTCCGCGTCAATTCGTTGGCAACAAAAAGCCGATCTTTTGGACGAAGAGGATGCGCCAATTCGCATGGCCGGCCGGTTAGGGTTGGGGAGCAAGTTTGGAAGACGAGGCTAACGTTTTGTGCTCTCTCCGCATCTGGCGTGAAATACACGGCTCAGGGACATTTGTACCACGCCGCAGTCTCGCGGGCATTGGCGGGAAGAAAGGTCAGGATGCCTTTCATCTTTCTGCAGTAAATAAATGTAACGTCAACTCCGGCGTATTCCGTCACAATGACCGTGCGTGAGTTGGTGAGCTTACGAGCGAATTGCACATCGCCAGTCTGGACCTTGCGGATGAGCGTGCGGCGTGCGAGGCTCCCAATTTCCATGCCGAAACGCTCCTTGGCGCGGCTCTGCATATGCTGGCGGCGCGCGTTAGACAAGGCGGCGCTCATTCCGCGCTCCCTGAGGGGGACCGCGCAGGAATACGGCTTCTCATACCGAGCGCCTTCAACCCCCCTGTGTACTTTCCATGGGAAGAAGTATGGTGCAATTGCGCGGCGCGATAGCGTTTGCTTTCCGCCACCAGGACCGCCATGGCCTCCTCCGGCAGATTACGAGCCTGCAGGCGGCGCGCGGATTTCTCCGAAATGCCCCAGCGCTCGGCGAAGCTCAAGGTTGAATTCGATGAGCGGGGCCGGCCGCCGCCATGCTTGCGTCGGGGACTCACAATTCCA
>CAWDNI010000035.1:0-53855 GCA_963803615.1 uncultured Acidobacteriaceae bacterium | reverse complement strand
ATCGCCCCTGGTGGTCGAGCCGGTACCTTCCTATATGGAGAAGGATCAGGCAGCGGCCTATTACGACCACGGCACTCCAGACGGCAAGCGGCCAGGCACTGTCTACGTCAACACCTATGAGTTCGCATCCCGGTCTCTGACCGACGCTGAAGCGACCGCCTATCACGAGGGTCTTCCTGGCCACCATCTGCAGATTTCGATTGCCCAGGAGCTCACCGGGCTCCCCCAGTTCCGCAAGTACACCTACTACACCGCGTATACCGAAGGATGGGGACTCTATGCCGAGCACCTCGGCAAAGACGTAGGCTTTTATCAGGACCCTTACAGCGATTATGGGCGTCTGGAAGCGGATCTATTTCGCGGGATTCGCCTGGTGGTGGACACCGGCGTTCATTCCCAACATTGGACGCGCCAGCAAATGGTTGACTATTTCCACCAGCACTCGGCAATCGATGAGACTGAAATCCAAGCGGAAGTGGACCGCTACATCGCATGGCCGGCTCAAGCCCTCGGCTACAAGATGGGGCAACTCAAATTTTTGGAGTTGCGCGCGAAAGCGCAACAGGCTCTCGGCTCGAGCTTCGATATACGCGCCTTCCATGACGAGGTCATCGATTCCGGCGCGTTGCCGCTCGATCTTCTGGAGCAGCGAACCGATGCCTGGATCGCCCAGCAAAAGACGCTCATACAACAGAAAGCGCAACAATAAATCAAAGGAGATTCCATGGGTTCCAGCGCAGCTATTCCTTCCCTGTCCGGGCTTCGGGTCGCAATTCTCGGAGCCGGAAAAATGGGCGGAATTCTTCTCCAGGCGTTTCTCAAGTCCAAAGTACTTGAGCCGGATCAGATCGCCGCTACAGTGCAGCATGGGGAGCGGGCAGCCCAGCTCTCAGCCCAGTGGGGCGTGGAGGTTTCTACCGATAACGTCTCCACCGCTAGAGATGCGGACCTGATTCTGATAGGCGTCAAGCCCATCCAGGTTCCGGAACTCGTTCGCCAGATCCGTCCATCGCTCACGGCGGAAAAGCTGCTGGTTTCTTTTGCTGCTTCGGTGAAGACGTCGGCCATTGAGGAAGCGGCCGGGATTGATATTGGCGTGGTGCGCTCGATGCCCAACACGCCCTCCGCGCTGGGAGCGGGAATCGCGGCGCTAACCGGCGGGCGTTTTGCCACAGCACGCCAACTCGATCTTGCCTCTCAGCTTTTCGAGACGGTTGGCCGCACCGTGGTGGTCGACGAGAAGCACATGGATGCGGTGACCGGCCTCTCCGCAAGCGGGCCCGCCTTCATCTACATCATCTTGGAGTCGTTGGCGGAAGCAGGCGTAAAAGTGGGCTTGCCACGGGATATCGCCACTCTTCTGGCCGCCCAGACTGCTTTTGGGGCAGCGAAAATGGTGCTTGAGACCGGCTATCATCCAGCGCTGCTCAAGGACGCGGTGACTACTCCAGCCGGTTGCACCATCGATGGCATTCTTGAGCTCGAAGAGGGCGGCCTCCGCGTCACCCTCATCAAAGCTGTGATGCGGGCAACCGAGCGCGCCAAGGAATTAGCCGCGGGCTAGGACCACCACAATTTGGTGCCGCATATCTCCCCGCGCGGTTTGCCGGGAGGTATGGATCGATGCTTGGGGCCAGCCTCGGCCGTGCCCCCGCGAACCGCGTAAAATGGCTTCATGTGCGCGAGGACCCCCTCAAGGAAGGCGTAATGGTCACAGGTTCAGCCCAGGCACTTCCCCTTTTGGCGCCTACGCAGACTCAACGATTGCGGAGCCATGTCTGGCTCTCCCGCTTCGCCTGGGGTGTGCTGGTTTACAACGTACCGGTCATTCTTTGGGGAGCCGTGGTACGAGCCACCGGTTCGGGGGCGGGCTGTGGCGACCACTGGCCGTTGTGCAATGGGGTACTGATCCAGGCTCATCCCCGGTTAGCGACAATTATCGAACTCTCTCACCGCGTGACCAGCGGGATTACGGTTATTGCGGTCCTGGCCCTCCTGGTTTGGACTCTCTTCTCAACTCCCCGACGCCATCTCGCCCGGATCACCGCTATAGCCGCGGCGGTATTTACTTTCAATGAAGCCCTGCTGGGCGCGTTGCTTGTGCTTCTGCGTCTCACGGCGGATAATCAATCGCCCACCCGCGGAGTGTATCTCTCGCTCCATTTAGCCAACACGCTTCTATTGTTGGCGGCACTGGCCCTTACAGCCCATTTCCTCTCGCGCAAAGCCGGTTTCCTGGGTTCCGCAGTGCGTTTCACTCATCTCAGTATCGGAACTGCCGGTCTGGCAGCGATTCTTATGGTAGGAGTGACCGGCACGCTAGCCGCACTGGGAGATACGCTCTTTCCCGCAAGGTCGCTGAGCGCGGCATTTTCACAGGATCTTTCAAGCCACAGCAGTTGGCTGCTGCGCCTTCGCTTCATCCATCCGCTCGCGGCGTTGACTGCGGGCATCTTTATCTGCTGGCTACTCGTTCGCACGGTCTTCGGCGGCCTGCGCCCGATGGATCGCGGCTTGGCCTTAGGAGTTGTTTTGCTTCTGCTCCTGCAGTGTGGATTGGGAATCGCGGATGTCGCATTGCTGGCGCCGCTCTGGTTGCAGATCGCGCATCTGCTTGGCGCGGACCTGCTGTGGATCTTTCTAGTGGTTCTCACCGCCCGAGTCTGTGTTGTCCCGATTCCTGTGAAATAATCCATGCCCAATCACTTGCGCTCGCAGGTTTCAAAACGTCTGCTCTTCGGGCTTTTGGGTTTGGCCTGGTTGGCCGGGTATGCGCCCAATACCCAGGCCCAAGCTACGCAATACCCTGGAGTACCGCCGGTGCTCTTAGGCGCAGCCTGGTATCCCGAGCAGTGGCCGGAGGCGCAGTGGGACAAGGATCTGGACCGGATGGAGGCCTGCCATATTCACCTCGTGCGCGTAGGCGAGTTTGCCTGGAGCACGATGGAGCCGCAGGAGGGGAAATATGATTTCGCGTGGCTGGATCACGCAATCGAGAAAGCCGCCAAGCACCACATCGTGGTTGTGCTGGGCACTCCAACCGCCGCGCCTCCTGCATGGCTGACAACAAAATATCCTGAAACGCTCCGCGTGGATGAGAACGGCCGCCGAGCCGAGCACGGCAACCGGCAGCAATTCTCATTCACCGATCCGAAGTATCGCTTTTTCGCTCACGAGATTGCCGGGCAAATGGCTGTCCGCTACGGCCATAATCCCAATGTGGTGGGTTGGCAACTGGACAATGAATATGCCGAGCCAGATTTTGGTCCATCGGCGCAAGCCCAGTTCCACGCCTGGCTGAAGAAGAAGTATGGCTCCATAGACAAGCTGAACGATCTGTGGACCACCACGTATTGGAGCCAGACCTATGACAACTTCGATGAAGTTCCGGTTCGCGCCGACAAGGAGAATCCCGCGCTTGAATTGGACTGGAAACACTTTGTCAGCGATACCTGGAAGAGCTATTCGCAGAACCAAATTGACGCTATCCGGCCGCATGCCGATCCGCGGCAATTTATCACCACCAATACTATGGGCTGGTTCGACGGCTTCGACTCCTACATAGTCCATGAAAATCTCGACCTGGCCGCATGGGATGACTACATCCGGGAGCCGGTTTACGATCCCGCGCTCAATGGCGCTACCCACGATCTGGTGCGCGGCTTTAAACGAAAAAATTTCTGGGTGATGGAAACGCAACCGGCGTTTGTAAACTGGCGGCCGACGAACAATGCGCTGGAACGCGGCCAAGTTCGGGAAATGGCATGGCAGGCAGTCGGGCACGGCGCCGATGCTGTTGAATACTGGCAGTGGCGCAGCGCCCTCAACGGTCAAGAACAGTACCATGGAACGCTGGTGGGCCCGGACGGCGAGCCCGTTCCGGTTTACCCTGAAATCCAACAGGTCGGGGCAGAATTCGAGAAGGCGGCACCGGCATTGGCCGGCACCACACCTCATTCTTCTGTCGCAATCATTGAGAGTTATGACAGCCGCTGGGCAATCGATTTCCAGCGCCACGCCGCTAAGTTCGATCCTGTAACGGAGTTGGTAAGCTTCTACCGCCCCTTGCGCGATATGGCGCAGGCCGTTGATCTTGTAAATCCCGACGCGCCGCTCGACGGGTACAAACTGGTGGAGGCCCCGGCGCTGAATGTTCTGCCGCAAGCCACCGCGGAACACCTTATCGACTATGTGAAGCATGGCGGTAATCTGATACTCGGTCCGCGGAGCGCCATGAAGAACAGCTACGATGGGCTTTACCCCGAGCGGCAGCCCGGCCCGTTGGCGGATCTGCTGGGCGGACGCGTTGAGGAGTTTTACGCGCTCGAGGATCCCGTTCCTGTCACTGGAGAGATCGGTTCAGGTACAGCGAGTGTTTGGGCCGAGCTTCTCAGCAGCAAAGCTCCGGATAGCCGAGTGCTGATGCGCTATGGGGCCAGCAATGGTTGGCTGGATGGTCAGCCGGCGGTCATCACCCGCCGAGTTGGTAGCGGAAGCATTACGTATATAGGCGGCTGGTTCGATGCTTCTCTGATGAGGAAGCTGACGGCATCCTTTATTCAGATCGCCCAGGTTGTGCCGATCGTTTCCAATGTCCCGGAAGGCGTGGAGGTTTGCAGGCGTTCCGGGAATGGCCATTCCGTTGTGATCGTCATTAATCACACAACCAGCAGCCAATCCATTGTGCTGGCTCACGCCATGAAGGATCTGCTGGAGGACAACCCGGCGCCTCTCACTCATCTGCAACTGCCCCCGCACGGAGTAGCTGTACTGGAATAGATCCGTCGTCCTATGCGTGTATTCCGCCTCTCGAAGGCTTTTAATATAAGCCGTGATGGCCATCTTCACGAGTCGCCGTTGTATTCCCGCATTGTGTCGTCCAGTGCACCGCCATACACATTCATCATCGTGCGGGTATCCGAGTGACGGATTAGATCCTTCATAACGCCGATTGGCGTACATCATCCCGCCACGTGCAATAAATTGCAAATCTTTGCTCCCGCAAAAAATACCTTTTCCCATCTCCGGGCCCAGTAGGTTAGAACAGAAAATGTGAGCACCACACGTTCAACGAGAGGCGGCTGGGTGGACCGGAAGGGGATTCCACGAGGACCGAATGGCCGCGGCTTATGCCGTTGGTGTTCGCTCGAAGTCCCACGGGGCCGTTTCACCTTCTGCTCCGCCTACTGCGTCCACGAATGGAAACTGCGTTCGCAGCCCGTATATCTTCGCGAACAGGTGCTGCTGCGCGATCGGGGTATCTGCGCGTGCTGCGGCATCGACACCATCGCTGCTCTGCGGCGGCTGAGGCATTCCCGAGGAGCGAACCGTCAGGCACTTCTGCAATACTGGGGATTCAACGGTCGCATACGCACCAGTTTGTGGGATGCCGACCACATTTTGCCCGTGGCGGAAGGCGGGGGAGAATGTGACCTCAAAAACATCCGCACCTTATGCTTGCGATGTCACCGCAGAGCTACAGCTCAATTACACGAGCGCATACGCCGCACTAGGATGACGTCCATGATTGCTACAGTCCAAGAAGCCTGAGTTGCCAGATATACCGCCGCCCTGAATTCGTGGTCCCCGGAACGAGGAGAACATGCAACTTGGTTTTGTGAGCGCGATTCTTCCCGACCTTTCACTGGAAGAGGTGCTGAACTTCGCCGGCTCCTCGGGTTATGAATGCGTGGAGGTTATGTGCTGGCCCGCAGGCAAGGCCGAGCGCCGCTATGCCGGGGTAACGCATATCGACGTGAACGCCCTTGATGATCCGGCGATCGAACGCATCCAAAATCTGATTGCTTCCTCGGGCGTTTTCATAAGCGGTCTAGGATATTATCCGAATGCTCTGACGCCGGACCGGCAGCAAGCGACCGTGGCCGCCGCCCACATGCGCAAGGTCATTGTCGCTGCCGTGAAGTTGAGACTTTCCGTCGTCAGCTCCTTTATCGGCCGCGATTGGACCCGCTCGGTTGAAGACAACTGGCCTCGGTTCCGGGAGGTATGGGAGCCGATTATCAGTTTCGCGGAAGAACGCGGCATCCGGATCGCGATAGAGAATTGTCCAATGCTGTTTACGGGGGACGAGTGGCCCGGCGGGAAAAACCTTGCGGCGAGTCCCGCCCTATGGCGCCGCATGTTCGAGACCATTCCAAGCTCGAACTTCGGATTGAACTACGACCCCTCCCATCTCGTCTGGCAAGGCATCGATTATATTAAGCCGCTATCCGATTTCAAGACACGCATCTTCCGCGTGCACTTGAAGGACGCGCGAGTCAACCGGGAACGGTTGAATGAGGTTGGAATCCTGGCGCATCCGCTTGAATTTCATTCACCAAAGCTTCCTGGCTTAGGTGATATCGATTGGGGCCGATTTTTTTCAGTGCTGGGTGATACAGGGTACAACGGTCCGGCCATTGTCGAAGTGGAGGATCGCGCATTTGAAGGCAGTCTCGATGCTCGAAAACTGGCTCTGGTGCAGAGCCATGCATACATCCGGCAATTTCTACAACGACTGCCACCGCGCTCAAGCGCCACGTAAAAAGATGCCCGATCCTCTTCGGCAAAAACGGAACGTCTCGCCAAATGCGAGAACGAGCTAACATGATGACCCACAGTGAACGCGTGACTACACCTTCGACGTCGTCTCCGGAGAACTCCCCTGAGGCAGTGAGTTCCTCATCGGGGATAATCTATGCCGGCTGCTCGGGTTGGGCTTATCCCAGTTGGAAGCCGCAATTCTATCCTCCTAAGACTCCCAGCAAACAGCTGCTGCGGTTCTACGCGACACGGCTCAACTCCGTCGAGGTCAATTACACCTTCCGCCGATTGCCTTCGCGGGCAACGGTGGATGGTTGGCTGGCGCAGGTGGATGACAAATTCCGCTTTTCTTTCAAAGCCCCGCAGCGCATCACGCATATCAAACGATTGAAGGAATGCGCCGAGCCGCTTGCTCTCTTCTACGCCGCGTTAACTCCGGTGATCGCCGCCAGGCGTATGGGGCTGGTCCTCTTCCAACTACCGCCAAATTTTCAGGCGGACACAGTTAGGCTGGAGACGTTTCTCGCTGATGCGGCTCCCGTGGAAAGCGGCAAGCTGCGTCTAGCTTTTGAGTTCCGCCACTCGTCATGGTTCACGGAGGAGATCTACAACGTGCTCCGCCGTCACAATGCCGCGCTTTGTGTGGCTGAGAGCGACGAGTTGGAAACGCCGGAGATCGCCACCGCATCCTTCTCCTGTTACCGGTTGCGCAAAAGCGAGTACTCTGAAAGCGCTTTACGGGAGATCGAAGGGCGCCTTGAAAGAAGTGCTGCGCGTGGAGACGTTTTCGCTTATTTTAAGCACGAGGACACGCCGGCAGGCGCGCTCGAAGCCGAAGCGCTGCTTAAGAAGTTTCCAGCGCGATGAGTGCTGAAGCCAACATCAGAGGGAGCGCCGGCGAATTTTTGCCGCTGCAATTCGTACCCCGGCGCTTCCTGCGCAACGGGCATCTGCAGACCCTGGTGGGGAACTTTCTGCCGCGAACCTATCGTTTGCCGCAGGCGGAGGCGCGGATTATCGAAGTAGATCCGGGCAAAGAAGATTCCACAGGGAAAGTTTCGGTTGCGAGCCACGTCCTCTGCCATTGCCATTGGCAGGCGGATCCGAGCCACAGGCTTACCGTGCTGGTGGTGCATGGCCTGGAAGGCTCTTCCAGTTCGCAGTACGTGATGGGAAATGGAGCCAGGGCGTGGGCCGCCGGATTGAACGTGGTTAGGATGAACATGCGTAACTGCGGCGGAACCGAGCATCTGTCACCCACGCTCTATCACTCCGGACTTTCCGGGGATGTGGACGCGGTGATGCGTGCTTTGGTGGCCGAGAAGGGTCTTCAGGCATTCGCATTGATCGGCTACTCGATGGGTGGCAACCTGGTGCTCAAGCTTGCGGGCGAACTGGGTGAAGATGCTCCGCCCTATTTGAAGGCGGTAGTTGGCGTTTCGCCGGTGATGGATCTTGGCGTATCGGCCGACGCGCTGCACGATCCTCGAAACCGAGTCTATGAGTGGAAGTTCATGCGTGGCTTGCTTGGCCGCTTCCGCCGGAAGGCGCGGCTCTTCCCCGCCATTTACTCGACGGCAGGTATAGAAGCGATCCGGACTATTCGCCAATTCGATGACCGGATCACGGCTCCCTACTCCGGATTTCTCGGCGCAGACGATTATTATTATCGCGCGGCCAGCACTCGGGTAGCCGATAGGATCGCCGTGCCGGCGCTGATTCTGCATGCGCTGGACGATCCATTCATCAGGATGCTGCCTGCGACCAGGGAGGTGCTTATGGCCAATTCTCATGTGACGTTGATTGAATGCGAGCACGGGGGCCATTGCGCCTTTCTGGCTCCGGCGAAAGGATATGACGGCTATTGGGCGGAGAGAACGTTGCACGAGTTCCTGCTCGGGACGATAGGCGTCTAAAGCATTTCTCCTATAGGCATGGACCGAAGCTAGGCTTTATACGCAGCTTTTTTCCAAGAAAAGCTGCACATAGCCGCTCTTGGCAGGGACACAGTAATAGGAGAAATGCTTTCAATGGAAGCGGATTGGTCCGTTGAGCTTGCCGCCGATGATCCCGTAATGGTGATTCCATGGGAACCCGAAGGCGAGTCTTTTCCATTTATCGATTTGCGCGAGAATCGTCAGGGTCTCGATGAGATTCCAGAAGCGCGCCGCGAGCCGGCGCTGCGTTCCGCTTTGCTGGTACTCAATGACGCCGGCTCGCAGCTATGGACAGCGAAGTGCGACTCCTGGGCCGGCGGAGAAGTAGATCCATCAGAGATGGACGCCACACCCGACGATTCGAGATTCTCCGCTGGATGTTATATCGACATCCTGCTGCGCGATGCGGACGCCAATGCGTCTTTTGTGCTGCAGGAGGAATGGATTCGTGGACTGGCAAAAGCCTTACGCGGCGTGGAAATGCGCTGCGTGCGCGCCGAATTTCTGTTGCGGCGCGCCGAGGTTCGCGGCCTGGCGGGATTCGGTATGACCTGCTTCGTTCAGGGCTGCGGAGCAACTGCTGAACTCGCCGCATCTCGCTGGAAGAAAGCGCTGACCGAGGTTTCGGCAATCCTCGTGCAACCTGCGCCTGACTTGGTCCGCTTTCCCGGCGAGTGACGCTACAATGACAGAAGTGCGGGCGAGTAGCTCAATCGGATAGAGCACCGGCCTTCTAAGCCGGGGGTTGTGGGTTCGATTCCCGCCTCGCCTACCAGTTTGAACAATCAGACCTGGCCTAAGACAGTCGTAGCTCAGTCAGCTGCGAGAACTGGGTAAGCTTCACCCCGGCGGCGCGGGCGGCGAGCAGAGAGTCGTAATTGCGATAAATGCCCTCGAAAACCGAGTCCCACGAGGCAGATTCGGCATGTCTGCGCGCCGCCTGACGCATCCTTGAATGCAAGGAAGGATCGAGAATCAGGCGAGCGATCGCATCAGTAAACCCCTCATCCCCGGTAAGAAAACCGGTCTCTCCTTCGCGGATGATAGAACGCGGGCCGCCGTCCGGTGTGACAATCGCCGGTACGCCGGAGGCTAGCGCTTCCAGAACGACGTTGCCGAAAGTGTCGGTGTGCGAAGGGAAGACGAACAGGTCCATGTCGGCGTAGGCGCGAGCCAAGTCCTGGCCTCGGAGAATGCCGGTGAACTCCGCGTTCGGGACGTGCTCCCGTAACCAGTTCTCTTCCTTTCCCTGCCCAACGATGAGGAAGCGAAAATGCGTGATGCCGCGGTTACGCAGCTGCTGTCCGATTTGAGCCAGCAGAGATACATTCTTCTCAATGGAGAGACGGCCACAGAAGCCAAGAACAAAATTGCCATCGTTGTCCTTACGATTGCGGAAGGCCGGCGAAAACAAGATAGTGTCGACGCCACGGGGCATGAGCGCGCAGGGCCGGTCCGTTGCCTGTTCCAGCATCCGGCAGAGGACGGCATTTGGCGCCAGGAGAAAATCCGCCCGCCGGTAAAACTGAGCACAGGCGAGCAGCGCGGTTTCTTCGATGCCGGCTTTTACGGCCGGCGCCTTGCTCTTCGGGAGCATGCGAAGAAGCCAAGCAGAACGCCGCGCCGCGTATTCGTGGAGATTGGTATGCCAGGAAGCGACCAAGGGAGCCCTGAGGTTTCCCGCCAACCACGCGCCGAGGATTCCCGGCTCGCTCGGGCCCGTAATGTGAAGAATGTCGGGACGGAACTCGCGCAGATGGCGCGCGATCAGGGCCTTGTGGCGCAAAAAGAGAAGGTCGAAACTGAGATCGTTTTCAAGCCGTATGGCCATAGCGCGGCCGCGAGGGATATCGAGCGTGGTCAGTTCGCCTTGCCTCACGCACTCGATCTCTCCACCGCGTTTCGCGGGGCGAAGGCAGAAAAAAGGCAGATTCCGCCGCGCCGCAAAGGCTTCGAAGTGCCGGCTGGTATGTGCTACCCCATTGATCTCATGAAAGCTATCGGGGAAGTAGGCTACTCTTGGATGCTCCGGGGGCATAGGCAAAGTGTATGCGCGCACCGCAACATTTTCACGGCTCCTCGACTGTTTCCGGATGCAATTCTCCCGGCCATTCGCAATCAATACCAGCGAGTGCTAACAGATTTCACAAGGTAACAAATTCATTACTTTGTAATATGTGACTCTTCCCTTAATCTCGCAGTCATATCAATAGTCGCGCGAGTGTGATTTCGGTCTCGCTAGCGGCTTTATAGCGGAATGCTCGATTGGCGGACGGTGGGCATTCTATTGGAACAAACCCATTACCTTCCCCAGGAGGTTGGATTTGATCCCTCAAGAGCATTCCTTACGCCAGTTGTTCCACGACGTGGTTTCAGAGTGCTACGAGTCGCGTCTAGGTATGAACGATGCGGAAATCACGACCTATGTTGCGGACGTGTTGACCGAGTTCTGCCGCGCCGACAACATCTACTGTGTCCGCGATCATCGCGGCAATCCGTTAAGAATGCTGGGTGAGATGTTGTTGGCTGCCGATCCTGTCCACGGCCCTGCGGCTTCCTTCGATGAGGAACGGGAGATCCGCAAGCATATCGGCGACTATACCCTGTTCTTCACCGGTATGTATCCGGATTCCGTGCGCCAACGCCCGGGAGAGAGTTTTTTCGAGATGGTGCGGGCGGGTAAGGAGAGCTATTACATCGTCTCCCAATTCGATCTGTTTGAGTATGCCCGGGAAGCTGCATTTTTTGCGCGTTTAGCGAGTTCGTTCGAGTCCTGCATCTACGGGCTGAACCTTGTCCGGGGCGAACTCGATCGGCGGAAGGCAAAGCATCGAGTTCAATCGCCTTCTTGATTGCGTCTTCGGCCTGTGCGTCCCCCATGTCAACCTGGTAGGCGATGTTTTGAGGCATAGCTGTCGGTGCTGGAAGCGGGGCAAACACGTTATCGTAGGAACCGTTGATCGAAGCGATGTTGTTCGGATTCCCCGATAGCATCTATTGCTCCAGTTGCTGGGGTTGGGAAGCGTGGCGCTTGAGACATTCATTGTGCCTAGCTGGCGGAAGCTCATAAACGACGCAGTAAAGCTGGTCGCCAATTGCCGTGCACTGTTGATGGCCGAAAGGGGATAGAGCACTTGCTGCTGGTACTGCTGTTCCTCTCGTTCGACCTGAAACCGGTCTGAAGCAACATGTTCCCGCTATCGAAATTGCCTGAAGTATCGAATGACCTGGACGTGAGGAAGGAATTGGACTTTAGCCGCATTCGGGCGCGATCATCTGTCTGGCGGCCCTCATCTTCGCCGGAACCTCGATCGCTCTCGAAACAAAGCTCCCGCGCGACGACGGCGCTCAGTCCCAAGTGCTCAAAGATTACGCAGCTAGCGCGGCCTTGTCTAACCACGTGTGCGGCAACATGATGCTGTTCAGAACAGGCCGCATCCACAGGTAAGCGCCTTGAGCGAGGAAGCTTCGGATCCACGCTTCTAAACCGCCATGTAGAGTGAAGTCTGCCCCAAAGATCTTGTACTCGCCAAAGAATACGAAAAAATTCCGATGATGCCGCGTAATGTCGCGAGTGCTGTGGTGTTTCGATCAAATGTGTTTCGCATCATTCGAACGTTAGATCTGCGCCATACCGCCATCGACGCAGATTTCGCTGCCGTTCACGAAGCTGGAGTCGTTGGAGGCGAGAAATAGAGCCGTCGTTGCAATCTCTTCCGGGTGTCCCAGTTCCTTGCGAGGGATTCCTGACAGGAAGTACTCCTTCGCCTCTGCAGGAAGATTCGTGAGAGCGTTGGTAGCGATCGGCCCCGGACTGAGCACGTTCACGCGAATCCTGCGCTCTGCGAGTTCCACCGCCCACGATCGCGCGAACGACCGCAGCGCCGCCTTGCTTCCCGCATAGACACTCAGCCCTGGCATACCCTTGAGGTGAGCGATCGATCCGTTCATAATGATCGATCCGCCGTCTCTCATCAGGGGCAGCGCTTTCTGCACGGTAAAGAGTGTGCCGCGGGTATTGAGGGAAAAGAGGTTGTCGAACTGCTCTTCGGTGATCTCCCCCAGGGGCGCGCGACCGCCATGACCGGCGCTGGCAAACACTACATCGACATAGCCTTTCTCCCGCTTGACCCTCTCATAGAGCCGGTCAAGATCAGCCAGCTTCGCCGAATCAGCCTGCACTCCAGTCACATTCCGTCCAATCGCTTTGACCGCATTATCCAGGCTCTCTTGCCTCCGTCCCGTGATGAACACGTACGCTCCGTCTTCGACAAACAGCTTTGCCGACGCCAGCGCCATTCCGGAAGTTGCTCCGGTGATTACCGCCACTTTACCGTCCAACTTGCCCATGGCTACTCTCCTTCTTGTCGGAACTGCTGAAAACAGAATCTCTCATGATAATGAGCGGTCGGCGCGAGGAACCGTCGTGTACGCGGTGCGTCGCAGCAATCGGACGGCGCAGGTTCGCGAAAGGTTACAAGATATTGCTTCGATAGGGAGCTTTCGCTCGGCATTTCCAGGCCGGCTCAACGCCACAGAGCAATCATCTGATGCGCCATCTGTGTAAGGTCCGGAGCAATAACGTCAGGTCGGGGAAGCCCATTGACCGGTAACGCAGCATTTCCTGTCCTTGCCACAAATCCTGCAGAGAAGCCTACGCTCTGTGCACCGAGGGTATCCCAGATATGCGCAGCAACAAGACAGATCGCCGAGGGTGGGACGTTCAGAAGTTCGGTGATGAGAAGGTAAACCTCTGGAGCAGGCTTAAACCTGCGTACACTGTCAACACTGAACTGGCGCTCGATGAAATGACCGAGCCCGGCGCGTTCCAGGGGAGTGCCGCCATCCGATGGCGGCGAGTTCGTCAGTGTCATCAAACGAAAACCTGCTTCTTTAAGAAGCCGGAGCCCTCCAGGGACATCTTTGTGCGCCGGCATCGACAGCATGCTGCTCCTCAACTCTTCGAGATCTGCTGGTTTGATCGAGACCCCGTAGATGGTTCCCAACATCTCAAGGACACCCTGCCCAAGCTTGAAGAACGTTTCATAGTACCCAGACAGAGTGATCACGTTGGAATACAGGATCAACTGATTGAACCATTCGCGAAGTACTTTTCGGTCGCCAAACTTCCTCTCGAAAAATGGCCCGATGGATTCGATATCGATGAGGGTTTCATTGACGTCGAAGACAATGATGGAAGGAGTGCCCATTGACTTCCAGTTCCTGTTCGGGAAATAGTTCATTCATCTTCGATGCAGTTCAGCCGTAACACCGAATGCGCCCCTTCGCTATTTAGGTTCGCTATCTTACGAAACGGAAGATGTACAGGTGAGAGAAGAGTTCTGCGGCTACAAGAACCAGAGTAACGACAGCCATCGCGACCTGTGCATTCTCGCTCCAGATCTTCTTACGTGGGGTGACCTGTTGCCTCCATTGAGCAGATGGGCGTTTTCTTAGCGAACGAATTCTCCAGACGACATAAAAAGATTGATGAGCGACCCCACAATTGCAACGATCATCATCGGTATGCGGATCGCGTCTCGGTGAAGACCGCCGGGGGGCACTTGTGCTCCCGCGGTCACGGCGGCCAGTGCTCCGAGCCCAATCAGGACACGAATTCCGCTGATCGCCATCGCAACGGAACAGGCACTTTGCAGGACGATGAACACAAGACTCGTAAGACTGACAAGCCAACCGCGGCTACCGGGTCTATCCACTGACTGTTCGCGTCCAACATCTTCTCTGTCGGCTATTACCTGTTCACTACCCACTGAATTTAGACGCATAGAATGCCCCGAATGATAAAAACTTACATCGCCCGGTGTTGCAAGGCGGAAGCTCGATTCTATGAGCCATCGCTGTAACCAAAAAACAGCGTAGGGCTCTAATAGGCGACACACGCCGGTCTATGAGACTCATAGGCCGACTCACAGGTTACAAATTTATTGAACAATCATTATGGTGCGACTCTTATTGCTATCGGGTCTCCTTTACGGAGCGGTGAACTCTTCAGCATTCATGCACGAGCCTGTAACCTTTCCTCTCGTGGCCTCTCCAATAGCTGCGCACAGAGCGGCCATTCCATGAGCGTTGCCTTCGTAGACAACAGGTGGGTCCTCTTTGCGCGCAAATTCTCGCCCTTCCAAGGAGTGGAAAATGTTGAAAGCAATTCGTGGCCTATCGACGATCGTGATTGGGATTGGATGCTTGTTCCCTGCCATGCTCGCCGGCGCACAAACCAGAGGAACAGAAACGTTCTTTGTCATGTCGAATAATGCCGACAAGAACCAGGTAATTGAATTCGTTCATAACTCCGATGGGACAGTTGTCGCAAAGGAAACCTTCGATACGCAAGGAAGGGGTACTGGGGGTGTGAACGATCCCCTTGAATCGCAGGGCTCGTTGACGTTGAGCGCCGACCACACGCTCCTGTTTGCCGCGAACGCGGGAAGCGGCGATATCACTGTCTTTCGGGTTATCGAGGGACGACTGTTTTTTCTGAATAGGCAACCATCCGGCGGCAGCAATCCCGTGGCCATTGCCCAGTCGCAGAATCGCGTTTATGTCCTCAACCAGGGCGGCGCGGGTAGCGTTGTTGGCTTCCAAATGGGCTTCGGTGGGCAGCTGCTTCCTATTGCTAACTCCACCGTGTTTCTCTCTGCCAACGCGGTTGGCGGATCATCGATTTCGATCAGCCCCGACGGCCAGACCCTCGCCGTGGTGGAGCGTCTCACCAACAATATCGATACCTTCCACATCAATCCTGACGGTACATTGGGCCCCATTGTTGTCAATCCCAGCGCTGGGGTTGGAGCCTTCTCAGGGCGGTTCGCTCCCGATGGAAAGCTGATTGTTTCTGAGACGGGTTCCAGCATTTCTGCAATCTCTTCCTACACAGTGCTTTCCAATGGAAACCTTTCCGCTGTCACGCAGAGTTTGACGACCAACGGCGACGCCAACTGCTGGAATGCAATCACTCCGAATGGCGCTTTTGTCTACGCATCGAATGCCGGTAGCTCGACCATCTCCGGATTTTCCATCGGCCAGAGCGGCGCCTTGACCGCGCTCACCACGTCCTCTGTCGTCGCAAGCAACCCGGGAAACGCCACGAACCTCGACATCACGGTCAGCGGCGATGGCAAGTTCCTCTACTCGCTCAACGCGACGGTCGGAACTGTGGGTGTCTTTGCCATCCAGTCCAACGGAACGCTGACGGAAGTGGAGGAGATTCCTGGATTCACCGCGGCGGTGGGCTTCAACGGTATCGCTGCACTGTAATCGCAATGGACTCAGGCCCGTTGCCGGCCCACGCGGGTAATCCTCTTTGCCCGCGTGGGCAGCATCTCCTCAACGAGTCTCTCCCTTGAGATTTCTATGGCGCACAGGTTCTACGGTACCAATCAGCGCTCAGGAAGAAATATGTATGCGCAACGGAACTCCCCCACATCTGCCAACACGGCAGAGGCCGCGATCATCCCGTTAATCAGCGAGGATATGGGAGGCGCGAGGGTCGAAGAGGTTACACAGGATTACGACGATAGTGCGTAGGTGCGATGAATATTGTCCCGGTAACGCTCTCTTCCGCATAAGGGACACGTCATCGTCCTATGTAACAACATCCTCGACGTTTCATGACAAATTAATCCAGCGGCGCAGCTCTTTCCCGCATCAGTTGAGTGGTTGTCGCATTAGTCGCTGTAACCTTTTACCGAATCTCAACTCTAACGGTTGAGATCGGATTGGCGTCTGCCCGATTTCGGTCGCGCTCGATCGATTGCGATCTAAATGACGACCTGTGCGCTGAAACTGAGGCGCGCGGCTTAACCAATCGCGAGGGAAAAAGGAAAAATCAGATGAATAAAGTTGGTATTTTGGCAACATTGCAGGCACGTACAGGTAAGGAGGCAGACGTGGAACAATTTCTTAGTTCGGCGACGCCTCTCGTGGCAGCTGAGGTGGGTACGACAGCTTGGTTCGCATTCAAGATCGGGCCGGCAACGTTTGGCATCTTTGACACCTTCAAGGATGACGAAGGACGTAACGCACATGTAACCGGTGAGGTGGCAAAGGCTCTCTTTGCTCGTGCCGAAGAGCTATTCGTCTCTCAGCCACAGATTCAGATGGTCGACATCCTTGCGGAAAAGCTCTGAATCAGGATCTAAGTCGTTGGTTGGGTGGCGTTCGATAAAGCAGCATTTGAACCTGGGACGATCAGAGCTGCGACCAAGCTAACGATGGGGCGGCCTGGCTGCCAGCCGCCGAGGACTACGCCTCGTCGGAAAGGACGGAAAGGACATATCTCCGGATGGTTTTATCTTCCCTGGGCGTTTCGGGGGACCGATGGATTCAAGCAACTATCGCCATCGCGTGCTGTACAAACTGGACGAGGAACTGGAATTGCCGAAGCTGACATTCCAGGTCATCCGCCGCACCATCGCCACTCTTGGCAGGACAAAAGGTCATGTCAACGACATTCAGGGCATGATGCGGCACTCCAAGGTCTCGACGACAACCGACGTCTATATGCAGTCGCTGGAACCGCTTGGAGGTGCGTACCGCGATCAACTCTATTTATAGAGAGTTGGTCGGTACGGGTACCACCGGGTCTACTCTTCCGCAGCTCCCCGGAGTGTCAGGCGACTACATGCTGACTCAAGGCGCATTCGGCGCTCCTGGGTCGCGCCATATCGTCTGCCTCACAGATCGCACAAGCACAGAGGAGGAAGTGCTGGAACATGAGGATGCGCCGGTCTCCTCTCATTTCCGATACATCGTCTGGAAACTACACGACACCGAAGGCGAAACCGATTGCATACGGTGTTGGGGAATTCAGGACGGTTCAATTGGACTCTGGACACACCCGCATTACGTGGTCCTATTCATTCAGGCTCAAGGAGGACGTATTTCCAGGTGAATTTGGGGCGCTCGGCCGATGGCTCTTCCGCGTCCGCTTCCTTGAGGGCGAGTATGCGGCCATGATGAAGGACGTTCTGAACGGATACAAACAGGACGCCGAAGAGCGGCAGGCTTCCTCGCGATAGATTTGTTCTTCGTTTCATCAGTAGTCGAAGCTGCTGTTCTCGATCGTCGAATTCGGGCGCTGGAGATGTGGTTTCACCTTGCAAGGTGTGCCTCAATGAGAGGCGCGATCAAGTGAGGATACCTATGAGCTAGATCGTGCTCTCCTCCCCGGATAATGTGCAGGTCCGCATCGGGGAAGTGGCTCATAAGGCATCGTCCGACAGCGACAGGACTCAGGCGGTCGCAGTCGCCCCAGAGCAAGAGAACAGGGACTTCGATTTTCTTCAGTTGCGAAGTCAAGTCCGAACGGAAGGAGGCAAACCAATCGGGTAGCCCCGGATATTGGCGCCTAAACTCTGCACGCCAATCTACCGCGCCCAGTTTTGCAGTATCGATTCCTCCCGACGTAGCTACCAGAACCAGATGTGTGATGAAGTCCGGTTTACGGAGGGCGGCTTTAGCTGCAATCACACCTCCCATGGACTGAGCGATCAGCGCCGTAGGCCGGTCTATCCGAGACGCTACGTCGTTCACCAAATCTTCGAGGCAGGAAATGGAGGGCTCTGCAGGCGCTCCACCGAAGCCTGGATACGCCATGAAGACTCTTTCGGCTCGATTGGACAACTCAAGCGCCAGCGGCTTCCAAAAATCGCGATTCCCCAGAGCTCCGGGAAGAAAAAGTAATCGAGAAGGAACTGTCGGCTTCGACATTGAACTCTCGCGCGATCTCCACTCTTTTCAGAGACGGGCACGGAAAGTCAAACCTCATGACCTGCCCGATCACCAATCACTCGAACATCGCCAACCGTGGTATTGGATCGACGTCCGCACCGTCCCGGGTCAGGCGGACAATAAACCTGAATCCGTAGGATTATTATTATAATCTTATCGGGAAGAGTCCGGAGATCGGCCAAATCTGAAAGGGAAAAATGCCGCCTTCCATCATTTTCAATCTGCATCTCGTATTGGGTTATGTCGCGTGGCTGCTTTGTACAAGTGCGTATATCTTTCCCAAGCTCAAGGCCATGAACCCCATCGATGCGCAACGCGCCATTGCGACGCTCCACAGCTTTCGCTTCTTCGGCCTCGTATTTATCCTTCCGGGCGTTGTTGGCCACAATCTGCCTGAGGGGTTCGCTCCGTTCGCTGCGTACGGCGACCTGGCAACTGGATTACTGGCGATCCTGGCCCTTTTCACGATAAGGATAAGGTCACTCTTCTTGCCGCTCGTCGTCGCCTTCAATCTCGTGGGAGCCATCGACATCCTCGTCGATTACTACCATGGTGTTAAGCTCGCTCTCCCAGCCGTTTCAGGTGGGTTGGGCTCAACGTACGCAATCGTGATCATTTATGTACCCCTGTTGATGATTACGCACTTCATATCGTTCTATTTGCTGCTCCGTCGTCGATCGGAAGGAACTCGCGCCGCGGGCCGAGCCGCTTCCTGAATCATGCTTCATCGGGGGAGTTCCCAATCATGGGTTCTCCCGGCGAATCTTTCAAAGGAGACGTTCATGATCAAGCCAAGAATCGTTGTGACCGGCGCAACCGGGAAGACGGGCAGCGTCGTCGTTACCGAGTTGTTGAAAGCGGGCTATCCCGTCCGCGCGATGGTGCATCGAGAAGACGGTCGCAGCGCGCGCTTGAAATCGCTGGGAGCCGAGATCGTTGTCGCCGAGATGAGCGATGTCGAGCGCGTAGTCGACGCGCTGGATGACGTTCAGCGCGCCTATTATTGTCCTCCCATTGATCCGTACGCGATCCAGGGAGCGGTTGCGTTCGCGATTGCCGCGAAGGAGGCTCGGCTCGACCACATCGTCAGTCTGACCCAATGGCTGGCGAGCCCCTCGCATCCGTCGCTCATGACTCGCCAGAGTTGGCTGATCGACCATTTATTCTCCATGACGCCCGGAATTGCTCATACGATTGTCAACCCGGGATTCTTTGCCGACGACTATCTTTTGCCAATTGGGTTAGCCGCGCATCTAGGAATGTTCCCGTGGATGTACGGCGACAGCCGCAATGCACCGCCGTCCAACGAGGATATCGCGCGAGTTGCTGCTGCAGTCCTGATGGATCCTGCGCGCCACGCGGGGAAGAGCTATCGCCCCACGGGTCCGGAACTTCTCGGCGCAAAGGAGATGGCCCAGGCAATCGGCCGAGTTGTTGGGAGATCCCTTAGGGTTATCCCGACTCCGACTTGGTTGTTTATGAAATCCGCGCGGATGGCCGGCCTTCCGATCGATACATTGAGCAACATCCGCTATTACATCGACGACCACAAGCGAGGCGCGTTCGAGGCCGGCGCTCCGACCACCGACGTGCTCGACGTAACCGGTCGTCCTGCCGAGGACTTCGAGACGATCGCTCGACGCTATACGGCGCAGCCCCTCCATCAGCGGACGCTCGGCAATTGGCTTCGTGAGTTCGCGCAGTTCATGATGGCTCCGCTTACTCCAGGCTTGAATTTCGATCGCTACGACCGCGAACTGCGCCGGCCGTTTCCGTCGGCGCCACGATTTGCGGTTGAGTCGGCAATCTGGCGCAATGAGCACGATATAGCCGACGCCATCCAGTCCACCGCTCCCGTCCGCAGCGGTCGCCGCTCCTCCGTTGCTCCAGCCCCTCAATCAACCGTCCTGCCCGGAGAATCGCGATGATCGATACCACACCCAAAGTGCGCGAGCACTGCAGCGCCACTGGACTAACGGGCCGGATCGAGTCAGCGCTCGCCACAATCGTGCCTGACGGGCAACCGCTAACTGTAGACGAACTCGCGCCCCTCGATAGCCTGAACTGGCCGACCGTCGATAGATCCCGTTATACCTCCGCAGGTCCCGATTGTCCTGAAAGAGGCGCCCGCAGTCTTGACAGAGATTGGATTACACATGTAATCGGATGTCATGCGTTATGACGCCGAACACAAAGCAAAAACCCATCGCCGGATCGTGAAGAGCGCTTCCCGTCAACTGCGAAAAAAGGGCCTGAATGGACCCGCGGTTGCGACGCTGATGAAAGCGTCTGGGCTGACCCACGGTGGATTTTATAAGCACTTCTCAAGCCGTGACGATCTCGTGGTAGAGGCAATTGAAGAAAGCCTAGTGGAATTGACCAAGACGCTGATCGACGCAGCGAAGGACTCTGGTTCACGGGATGCATGGAAGGCCATGGTAACCACCTATCTCTCGCTCGAACGGTGCGACCGGGCAGACATAGGATGCCCGATCGCTGCATTGGCTCCGGACATTGCCCGCACGCCTCCAGCAATGAAACAACGCATCTCAGCGGCGATATTGAAGTTCCGTAGCGAACTGATTCCCTTCCTGCCTGGAAGAACTGCGGAAGAAAAGGGTTCAAACTTCCTGATGCTCATGACATCGATGGTCGGAACTATTGCCCTCGCTCGCACAATGCCTGACCAGGCAGTGCGGCAAGCAATTTTAGATACGGTCCGAGATCGACTCCTTGCGAGCTTCTAGCTGGTGTGCGAGGAAGAGCAAATTCTCTGTGCTTCTGTCGCTATTTCGTGCTGTTTCATTCACGGGCGCAGTTCAGGTCGATTTGAACCTCGGGCAGAGAGTCTCTGCCGGCCCGGACAGTCGTTAGGCGCGATGTTCACTACGTATTCAGACTCGTCCCTGTAAGCGCCCCACGATTTCGGGACTACGGTAATGCAGTTGGGGACTCCGCTGAAGTATTCCTGAGCATGCACACCTGTTTACAAAGGCCATCATGCGCCGACAGTGCCTCCCGCCAACCCTGCTAGGAGAGCTATACCGAGACTACGAAAGTTGCCGAACCTCACGCTACGAATCCTCCTTAAGAAATGCGGTTATCCAAACTATCGAAGATACGCTGCTTTCCGCTCACTGGTTGGGTTTTGCGAAAGCTGAGAGGGGCCTCGCAGCGATTTCTGTTTTGCCCTTGACAATGAAAGAGTACGAGGGTACTCTTAACACATGCGATATTCGGCGGAACACAAAGCGCAGAACCACGAGAACATTCTTTCTGTGGCCGCTCGCTCTTTCCGCGAGCACGGCGGTGACAGCAGTGGCATCGGGACGGTGATGAAGAAGGTAGGCCTGACGAAAGGGGGTTTTTACCGGCATTTTAGGAGCAAAGACGACCTGTTCGTCGAAGCGGTGGCACGGGCATTCGACGAGATGGGAAGTGGCATGTTGGAAGTTGCAAGGTCCGCGCCCGAAGGTCAGGCTCTGCGAGCCATCATCGAACACTATCTGAGCCCGCGCCACGCGAATTCGCCAGGAATGGGTTGTGTGTTCGCCGCGCTCGGGCCCGAACTCGCGCGAAAGCCCTTGTCCGTGAGAAAACGGATTGAGGCGTCACGCGAAGCGTATCGTGAGCGGCTGCTCCCATTTGTTCCTGGTAAGACACGAGAAGAACGAGTGGCGAAGTTTCAGCTGTTGTTCCCCAGCATGGCTGGGGTGCTGACTTCGGCCCGGATGACCTTGTCCGCCCAAAGGCGTGAGCAGATGTTGATGGAGGCGAGGAACTTTTTCATCAAGTGCTTCGCTGAAGGATAATTTTTTTGTCCCATAAGAGTACGATCGTACTCTTTGCAATAAGCAGAACGATACCATACTGAATCGAGAGGTGAACCGATGAAATTCATGATCCCTTTTCTCCTTGCAATGCTACCGGTAGCGTCCGTAGCGCAATCACAGCCGGAAGCCGCTTCCGGCCTACCAAGTGTGGCTATACCTAAAACCACCGCAGTACTCGTTATTGAGACCCCAAAGGAGGGCGTAACCTTTCAACAAGTCTTTGCCGTCATGCCGCAAGAGGCTCGAGCAACTGTGAAGCTCTACCTCGACGGGAAGATTCGGGAGTGGTATTCGCGCGGCGATGGCAAGGGCGTCATCTTCCTGGTCGACGCGAAGTCCGTGGACGAGGCGCGAGCGATTGTGGAAGACCTGCCGCTCGCGAAAGGGCAATTGATGGATAGCCAGTACATTCCCGTCGGACCGTTGACGCCGCTGCGGGTATTGATGGGTCCAGGAGCGCAGCAGTGACTGTCTTGTGACCGCACTGATCTTCAACAGCGCTTTGCCGCGGCGGCATCTGGAATTGGCAATGCAGGAAACCAGTTGCGTTCGCGCCTTCACTTCAGCGGAATTTACGGCCAGTGCGTCGTCGGTCTCGTACTCGGGATGATCTGGAGCCCATGCGTTGGTCCGACTCTCGGCGCGGCGATTGTATTGGCAAGCCAAGGGAAACATCTTGCCGGCTCGGCAGCACTCAGGGGCTATTCAGCGTTGGCGCTGCGCTACCGATCGTGATCCTTGGCTATATTTCGCGCTCAGCGATGATGAGTGTTCGAGGAAGACTCATCCAGGCAGAAAGGGCGGGGAAAGTTGCACTCGGCAGTGCGATGCTCCTGATCGCGATCGCCACGCTTTCCGGCAGTAACAGGAAGGCAGAGGCATCGCTCGTGAATCATTCTCCGGCATGGCTGACGAATCTTACGACGCGCTTCTGAGGTGTGATCACGGACTGTTAAGAGAGGCATGGCTACGTCAATGGCGGGAATTCTAAAAAGGAGAGATTCATCGTGCCACAACAGATGATCTGGTTTTTCATGAGCATCGCGTTCAGCTTTATCGCGTGGGGGATAGTCACCGCTCGATATATCTGGCCGGAAGTCCGCGGCCGTCAACGGGCCGAGGCGTTGCGGCCTCTGCTCATCCTGCACAGCTTTCGCTTCATAGGTTTGGCAGTCCTGGTCCCTGGCGTCGTGTCACCCGATTTATCGCCCGCTTTCGCGCGTTCCGCAGCCTATGGGGACATCGTTGCGGCGATACTTGCGTTGCTTTCGCTGCTATTGCTGCGCAGTGCGGCTGGCGTTGCCGTCGTATGGATCTTCAACCTCTGGGGATCGGCCGATCTGCTCAACTCTTTCTACCAGGGCCCACACGCCGGACTATTGGCTGGGCAGTTGGGAGCCGCATACTTTATTCCGACTTTGGTAGTGCCGCTGTTGCTGATTACGCACGGACTCGCTTTCCGGATTCTTCTGCTGCCTCAAAAGGAGTTCGCCATGGGGGAAGGCCGGCACGTAGGGTGAGACCCTCTCGCTTATCTCGATGAGTGGTATTCTACCGCGCCAAGACTTAGTGGAGCGGAACCGGAGGATTCAATTGACCCAAGAAGAGATTCGGGATCTAGCCGAGGAATGGATTTCAGCCTGGAATGCCCATGATCTAGACGCGATCATGAGCCGCTATGACGAGGCGGTTGAGCTGACCTCGCCGGTGGCAGCCCAACTCCTGGCAATCCCTGGTGGGAAGGTGAGCGGAAAGGCCAACGTCAGCGCGTACTTTCAGCCAGGATTGGAAGCCTACCCTCAGCTCTACTTTGACCTGAAAGATGTGCTCGCGGGCCTAAACACTCTGGTGCTTTACTACGCAAACCAGAAAGGCACGCGCATCGTCGGTGGTCTGCATCTGTTCGCCGCGACCGATGAGATAGTTGACTGGACCGCCTCCAAACTACGGGGCTTTCACGTAGCAAATCTGTTGGCGGCTCATTGCACCGGGATCGAAGCCACATTTCGGCTGCGGCAGGACCTAGGTCTCAATCGCACAACCGCCGTGGTCGCGAGCGTAGGATCATCCTTTTCGCTGGCCGATGGTATCGAAGCCGGTCCCCTTGCCAAATAACCAAGCCTCTTGAACTTCTGATACTTTCGGCCTCGCTGGCCTGAAAAAGTTCGCACCCATAGGATGACGACAATCATCTTATAAAGCAAAGGAGAGCTATCAATGTCTCATCCAATCTTGGTCACGGGTGCAGCCGGCGGTCAGCAGGGCTCAACCGGACGCGTCATCGCAACGCTTCTCATCGAGCAGGATCTTCCTGTCCGCGCATTTGTCCACAAACTCGATGGTAGGTCCGACGAACTTCGCCAAAGAGGTGCAGAACTCATTGAGGGCGACCTCCTCAACCCGGCCTCCGTCCAGGCGTCTATGAAAGATGTGAAGCGCGCTTACTTCACCTACCCAGTGGCCGATGGGCTTCTTGAGGCCGCCACCATCTTCGCCACATCGGCCCGCGATGCGGGATTGGAACTGGTTGTAAATAATTCGCAGTTTCAGGGTTCGCCAGGTGATCTCTCATTTCGAGATCTCCAAAGCGCGCCTTCGTTCCGAAACCTGCAGCACCGGCTTGCTGATCGTATTTTCGACTGGGCGCAGATTGGAGCCGTTCACATTCAAGCGCCACCCTATTACGAAAATGTACGCGCGCTTGTCAGTCGCACCGTGGCCGAGCAAAATGCTGCGTTCCTGCCCTGGGGCGATGGCGACGCTGTCATTCCGCTTACCGGCGCCGAAGATGTAGCTCGCGTGGCCGCCACTCTTTTGGCCGCCTCCAACGCCCCCTCCGAAAAGGTATATCCGCTAGTCAGTGAAACTCTAACAGTGCGGCAGATTGTCGAAACCCTTAGTAAAGCTATCGGACGATCGATTCGCTATGTGCCAATCACAGACGAGCAGTGGGCAGATGCAGTGAAGGAGCGAATCAATCCCCATGCACTCGATCATCTGGCCCATCTCTGGCAATACTTCCGGAATAGTAAGGAACGCCGGCAGGCAACCAATACTATTCGTGAGGTCACAGGCCACGATCCACAATCGTTGGAGGAGTTCTTCCGAGAGAACGTCAAATCTTTCCGCGCCGCGGTGCAATAAGGCAGCTTTCATCCGTCCGAAGAAGATCTGGATCTATGGGATGACATGTATCAGCCAACGAGCGAGAGATTCCCTTGGACGCAACTCAACTTACCCGCGCAGAGGAGGAAGATATGGAACAACCACAGAATCTGGTGACCGGAGGTCTGGTCCTACTTACGGCAAAGCCGGGTGTGACTCGGGAGCAAGTCATGAAGTTTATGCCCGCGGAGATCCGCGCAACAGTGCAGCTTTACCTGGATGGCGGGATTCGACAATGGTACGCTCGCGGCGACGGCAAGGGCGCTCTCTTCATCCTCGAGTGCAAAGACGTGGACGAAGCTAAAGCAATGATCGATAGATTGCCGCTCTCCGGGGAGAATCTGTTGGATCACGAGTTCATTTCTATCGGCCCGCTAAAACATCTCGGCCTTTTGCTGGGCGGCCCGCCCCAGCAGGTGTAAAACGTCCTGCTCGTTGGGAAGATGAGTTCTATCATCCCATGCCGGTAGAAAGCCGGATCAAATCATCAACCTGGAAAGGCGGAGGCAAAGATGAAAATGCAGGCTCTGGCCGAAATCCCCGAAACCAAACGTGCAGATGGGCCAGTTGTCAAAGTCTATGATGCGGGAGATGTCGAGGTATCGGCAATCAAGGGCATCACTTTTGAATTCCCCGCCAGCGCTTTTCCATGATCGTGGGACCTTCCGGTAGCGGGAAGACAACCCTGCTCAACCTCATTGGTTGCATCGCTAAACCAACCCGGGGAAACCATCGTGGTCGGGGGGGCAGGATGTGGGCAGGCTCAACGACAACGCCGTCTCAGATTTTCGCGCACAGCGCGTCGGTTTCATTTTCCAGAATTTCAGCTTGATTCCCGTTCTCTCCGCCTGGGAGAACATCGAGTACCCATTGATGTTGCTGGGCCCGCCTGCAGCGGAACGCCGCGAACGGAGCACTCGAATGTTAGAGGCCGTCGGGTTATCCGACCAAATCGCTTGCCTTTGGGCTTGCGGACGATACCGCGCCCGCGGACGGCATACACGTCTTCAGCTTCGATCAGGCGGCAGCAAAGGTGCTTGCGTGGGCAGCACAACAGCATTCAGAACAAACCAGTAAGATTCTGCCTCGCTTACTTCTGACATGTATCGGCTCGTATCGGCGCGCTCAACTGGTAAGTGCTAAGAGCAAGCTTCAAAGATTTTATCGGCTCCGTAAGGATTCCCGGTTCCTAAACGGCGCGTCTTTGTTCACTGTACGGTCGCGGTACTGTCTTCTCTGCTGGTGTTGGTCGCCTGTGTTAGCCGTATGCTTCACGGGCCAGTTCTACCTCGAATGGAGTGCGCGTATACTGGCTTTGCAGGTCTCGCACTTGCAGGAATAGACACTTTCGACCTCTCTGAAGCGATAAGGTACCCGATGCAACGCGAAACGACACTGAAATCGAGAATTGCTCGCCTCAACGTTAAGCTTGCGCCGAGGGCATCAAACCGCAAACCACGAACAAACAGAAGGCGCAGGTAGCAACTAAGCGTTGACGATCCGTCGCACACTATTCGCGGGCCAGCACCCGCCGTCTATTCCCTGCCCTTTTAAGCGCCTGCCAGCTTGCGGCCTAGCATTGCCCTCTGCCCACATTGCTAGCGACCTCACTCCGATCATCCTGGGTTGAAGGCTGAGGCTTTGGCTTGCCTAGGGCATGGATTCGCTACCAATCGTCGTATTCCCGAAACCAATGGCTTCCGGCTGGATACCGGCAGAAATAGGAGCGAGTGATAAAATTAAGCACTGCCGCCAGGGAGTTCGGCTACTCCTGATTAAATCCCTGAGGTTACCCTGTGACGGGAATAGAACTACATGATGAAAGTCCGAATAGGAGATATCAGTTAACCCACCGTCAGGGTTGAGGCGCAGGAAGGTCGTGGAGGCTTGCCCTCGCGACTAGAGCGCAGAAGCTGAAAAGCGTCCGGGATATCCGCTCTCGCGCAGCCCCGGACACCGGGGAATTCTTTTCTGTTTTCCTCATCGATAAACACTGGAATGGGAGATCGCTGCCCACATCTCCACAGCGACACCGTTTATCACGACGAAGCAACAAGCAAAGGCAGCAACAGTCATCAAGACAACCAAAATAAACATCACAACTCTTCTCATGCTGGAATGCTAGCAACGGTACTTACATTTGTAATGCAACTATCGTGTAATCGAAATTCAGACCAGACACATCTCCCCATCAAGATGATTACTAGCCGGATGCTCCGATCTTCAGCAATTATCGTGCTTTTGAGATCAGGGATATGCTTTGACGGATCGAAGGATTCCGGTTTGCCTGTTTGAGGACCGATCGGTCCCTGAATAATGTGAACGTTGCGCATGTTCGCGCCTGCAGCAATGAGACGCGGTACAACTGTGTCTGCTATGCCGTCTTCAGAGGTCCAAATAAGCACATGCCCTGATTTCTTGCATACGGTTCCGTCTGGCCATTTGTCGCCGTTCGAGACGATAGCGGCCATTGTCATTGATAGTGTGGATTTGCCAGCTTTCGAGTCACCGGCAAGCAACGCGAGTTTGTTCAACGGTAGCCAGTTTCGCCATAACCACGTAATGTTTTCAGGCGCGATGTCAGCCCGTCTTCCGCATGGAAAATGCCGCTCCATACACCACCGGTAATCGCTCGATGGTGCCCACAGTTTGAGGCATGCTGAAAGACCAGTCTCCCGCCGTCGAATATGGACAAAGTATGGACAAACGGGAATGATCCCTTAAGACTTATTTGATTTAACCTTTGATTTTATTGAGGAAGTTGGTAGCGTCATCGGGGATCGAACCCGAACTCTCCGCCTTGAGAGGGCGGCGTGTTAACCAATTACACCATGACGCCGTGACGGGATAACCGGCCTGAAAAGGCGGTTCTTGCGCTGATTTGAAGTATATCAAAGGCGAAACGGCGGGGAGTATTGCGATGAGGGATCCGGGCCCGCTTACAGGCCCAGCCGCTTGACCTCATCGTTATAGTACTTGCGGTAAAGGATGTCCCATTCCTGGCTTCCTTCGACAATGATCTTGCGCTGGGAGGCAATCTTCTGCCGCGCCGCCTGATCGATCTTCATCTCTTCGGTTAAAGTCTTCTCCAGCGCCTTACGCGCCTCCTGGCGAATGGCATTCCGGTCATCCAGAAACTCGCATTCGTCGGTCTCCGCGAGCGCGTCGGCAACCATGTGCGCCATTTTGTTCAACTTGTCCCGGCTGATCCTCACAATACCGCCTTGTATTTGCGCGCCAACTCTTGTTTTACCTTCTTGAACATCTCCGCATAGCTGGCGCCTGTCCGGCGCATGTCTTCCTGATAGGCATCCAGAATCACGCGCACTTCTTCATTGATGCGGTCTTCAAGCGTCAGTTCTTCCAAAAGAGCCGCATTCACGCGCTCATTGACCACGTCAATTTTCTTGGTCCGGATCACTTTGGCTTCGATGAGCTGCTTAACCGTCTGCCGCGCCAGATAGCTTACGTATTCCCGCGAAAAAATCATTTGATATGCTCCGGACTATAGCACATTCCGGAATGCTTTTTGCTTGCGCGGGGACCCCGCCACGCGTTGCCGGACATGGCCCTTTCCGAGCGGACCGGAAGACTTTTTTCGGACAGCAGCACCTGCCCCTGCTATCATCTGCGACAATAAGGGATTGCAAACATGCGCCCAGACAATCTCTTTTCTCTCAAAGATGACATGGTGGCATTCATTGAAGGTCATGGAATGCGCCGTCTGCCCGGTTATGTGCCGGAGGAAATTCCAACCGTCTTATGGGAAGACGACACTAATCCCGATAGCTGGAAGGACTTTGTCGAGATGGCAAAGTACGCCTCCGCGCCGTTCCTCACCATGAGCGAAATAATCCTGGAGAAGCCGGATCTGGAACTGCTCCTCGGCCAAATCCGGGAGGAAAATTATTCCGAAGAAGACGCTGCCGAGATCCATGAAGCTCAATACCTGGTCAACTATGTGGGCAAAATGGGCTACATTCAACTCGGCTTTGTCCACCAAGGCGTCGTTTTCATACATGAGAATGCTACCGAGTGGTACGAGCGCTACCAACATCTGCTGGAATTCGTTGAGAATTTCGGCGATCTCGTCTTCGGAGACGACGAAGACGAAGCAAACGGGTGAGGGCGGCCGGCTCATCCCTCAGTAGCCCGCTTGGCCTTGCTCCGGTCCCTTTCGCCCGCTGGGAGCTGCCCGAGACCAACGCCGCCGCAATTTCTGAGTTGGCGCGCAACGCTGGGCTTCCACTCATCGTCGCCGAACTGCTCCTCGATCGCGGCATTCACAACGCAATTGAGGCGGACAAGTTTCTTCGTCCTGAGGCCGCCCATCTGCTGGACCCCTATACCATGCGAGGCATGGCTGAGGCTGTGGCTCGCATTGAGAGCGCCATCGAGCATCACGAGCCGATCCTCATCTATGGCGACTATGACGTAGACGGAACCACGGCCATTGTGCTGCTCAAAACCGCCATCGCGATGCTGGGCGGTGATGTGCGCTTCCACGTACCGCATCGCATTCGCGAAGGCTATGGGATGCAGGCGGAAGTTCTCGCGGTGGCGGCCGGCGAAGGTGTGCGGCTGGTTATCAGCGTGGATAACGGAATTCGGGCCTTCGCCGCCGCCGAAGCCGCTGAACGCCTGTCGCTCGACCTGATCGTCACCGATCATCATCTGCCGGAACAGTCCCATGCTGCCGGGTCAAAACTTCCCCGCGCCTTGGCTATTCTGAACCCCAATCAACCCGGTTGCGGATATGTCTGCAAGCATTTGTGTGGGGCGGGAGTCGCATTTAAGCTTTCCCAGGCACTTCTGGAAGCGCGGGACCTGGAACGCGCCCGCGGCAAAATACTCCCCTCCTTCCTGAAGATGCTGGCCATAGCCACGGTGGCCGATGCCGTTCCTCTAACCGGCGAAAACCGCGTCTTGTTGAGCCTTGGGTTGGAGCAGCTTCGCCGGCCAACGAGTCCCGGCCTGCGCCACCTTATGCAGTTGGCCGAGCTTGATCCCGCCCAGCGCCGTTTAACGCCCGCCGACATCGCCTTCCGCATCGCTCCCCGGATCAACGCCGCGGGCCGCATGGATGTGGCCTCCGATGTGGTTGATCTCTTTACCACACGCGATCGCCTCAAAGCCGTGGAATTAGCGGAGAAACTCGACCGCCTTAACGGAGAGCGGCGCCAAGCCGAAGTCTCCGTGCTCCGCCAGATCGAACAGCGGCTTGAGGAGGAGCCGGATTTCCGCGACGCCCGCTGCATCGTGATTGATGGGGAAAACTGGCACCGGGGAATCATCGGCATTCTCGCCTCGCGCATCGTGGACCGCATGGGCCGTCCGGCAATTGTGATCAATTGTGAAAACGGGGAAGCTCACGGCTCCGGCCGCTCCGTACCCGGCTTTCATCTTCTGGACGCAATCCAGAGTTGCGGCGAACTGTTTACCCGCTTCGGGGGTCACGCTCACGCTGTGGGCTTCTCTTTGCCCACAGAGCGCGTTCCGGAGTTGCGGCTTCGTCTGCAGGCATGGACAGCGCTCTCCGGAAGGTTGGAACCTTGCGGACTGCGCTGCCATGCACGCCTATCCCTCGACCAGATCACTCCCGCTCTCCCCGGCTGGCTGCGCATGCTGGAGCCTTTTGGCACAGGCAACGAAGAACCTGTCTTTGTGGCTTCGAACGTCCGCGTCGCCGCTCCGGTTCGCATCATCAAGGAACGGCACGTGCGCCTTCGGCTGGCCCAAGGGCCACGTGCCTGCTTTTCCGCCCTGGGATGGGATTGGACGGAACGCGCTCAGGCACTCGAACTCAAAGAAAACTCCATCGTCCACCTGGCGTACCGGCTGAAGATGAATGAGCACCCCGAGTTTGGCGGTATTGAGCTGGAGATCGCCGATATGGCCGTAGGAACAGATCCGGCAGCTCGCCTTTAGTAAACTCGCCACATGCGACAGGGCCTATTTATTACCTTCGAGGGCCTCGATGGCTCCGGCAAAAGCACCCAACTCCGCCGCCTTCAGGGATGGCTGGAAGCGCAGGGGCAGCCGGTCACCGCGACCCGGCAGCCAGGGGGCACACCCATCGGAGAACGCATCCGCGAATTGCTGCTGGACTCTCGCATCTCGGGCCTTTCTCCACTTGCCGAATTGGGACTGATGTTTTCCGATCGCGCTCAGTCTATTGCCGAGGTCATTCAGCCGGCGCTCGCGGCCGGCAGCATTGTTTTATGCGACCGCTTTACGGATTCAACGGAGGCGTACCAGGGCGGAGGGCGTCAACTGGGCAGCAAGTTGGTTCTCGACCTGCACTCCAGTTTATGCGCAGGCTTCCAACCCGACCTGACCTTCTTACTCCTGCCCAATTTCGAGCATTCGCTGAGCCGCGCGCGCCTGCGCAATGAGCACCATGAGCGCTCGACCGGCAGCGACGAGAATCGTTTTGAGAAGGAAAGCGCGACCTTCTTTCGCCGCGTTTTCGATAAATACCGCGAGATCGCGGTCCGGGAGGTTGATCGCGTGGCGGTCATCGCCGGAGACGGAACAATCGATGAAATCCATCAGAAGATCGTCCGGCTAGTAGAGCATCGCTTGCCCATCAAGCGTGCCGCCGGCGGGTGAAGCGGCTATGCCGGCTGCGGATGCAGATGCCCGAGAATCTCTTACTCGTTTTGCATGTTCAGTTGCGCCCGTATAAAAGCGGCATTGCTGACGTGGACTGAGCCTTGGAACGGACGGTCGATGTCGGCGATCGCGATAAGCACCAGCGCAATGAGCATCGAAAAAGCAAATACTTGGGCTGCATGGAGGAGAGCGTTCGCCGATCCGAACATGCAGCTCGACATGATCGTAACGGCCCCTCCGACGATCAGCACGAACCAAAGTACAGCGGGAATACGCGAATTGCTTTGCAGTCTCCGCATTTGCCTTTGCTCCGCCAGTGAGCTCAGTTCGTAGAGCGCATGATCCTCCGCATTGTTCTCCGACGATGAGGCGCTCTTGACAGACATAAGAATCTTCCACATCTTTACGCTTACCGGCCGGCTCTGCAAAGAGACAGTGTTCCCCGAGGCCATCGCCGGCCAATCATCCTGAAGAACCACGTCGGCATAGGTGCGGGCGGTAGTCTTCAGCTCTGCGCGTTGTGGGTCAGGCAGACCGTCCGACAAACGATATATATTCAAAAGGGAATTGGCCTCGGAGTCCGCGTTGAGCTCGGCCGCTCCGAAATTAGTCCACACCGTGTACAGCATGAAGCCCATGATCACGGCGTAGGTGGTTCCTAGAATTCCCAGTTGCCACCCGATGATATCGTTGTGTTTGCTGCGGCTAGCGGCGGGCCAGAGACGATTCATGATCAGCATGAAGATCATCGCAAAGGCTACGATGAGAATGACGATTAGGAGATCCCAGGCGACTGTCAGCATCTTTTGTGATCCTCTTCCAAATTGGCAGTATAAAGCGGCTTCCCAGCTAATTGACTATTTTTCCTATCCCTCGGGCGGCAGTTACCCATTATTCGCCAGCCGAAGGATTTCAAAGATGATCAAACCCCAGGAGACCGCTTGCCCTTCGTAGGAATCGATCTAGGAACATCGTTCATCAAGGGGGCACTGCTCAATACAGAGGCCGGCAAGTTGGACTGCATTCGACGGCTTCCCTTCCCCGATCCGATTGCAGGACTGGATCCACTATTATGCGAATTCGATCCGGCGGCAATCGTGGCCACAACACGCGAACTGATCCTTGAGCTCACGGCACTCGCGGGAAATTGCGAAGGCATAGTCATGTGCACCCAGATGTCATCTATGGTGCTGGTGAACAGCCGCGGAGAGCTATTGTCGAACTGCATCGGGTGGCGGGATCAGCGGGCGTTGGAGCCCCATCCCTCGGGCGCAGGCTCGTACTATGAGGTTCTTCGCGAGAGAATCAATCCTCAATGGCTGCGCGAGATGGGAAACGAGTTGGCGGCGGGAGCGCCGGTATCTTTTCTCTTCTGGCTTGCGGAACAACGAAAGCTGGAGCCGGATACGATACCTCTGTCTCTTGCGGATTACGTTCTGAGTGATCTAAGTCATTCGCAACCATCCGTTGAGGCCACTAATGCGATGGCATATGACCTGTTCAATCTTACTAAGCTGCAGTGGCATAAGGAGGTAATCGAAGAACTAGGACTGCAGACGATTGATCTCCCGATGATAAGAAAACAGGGTGAGGTCGCCGGTTTCATCAAACTCGGGACCCGATTTGTTCCGTATTTTACTCCCGTCGGCGACTACCAATGCGCCCTCGTAGGCGCACTCCTGCGGGAAGACGAGCTGTCGCTGAATATTTCCACGGGATCGCAGGTAAGCCGGATTGTTCCAAGTCTTCAATTAGGGAACTATCAGAGCCGGCCTTTCGTTGATGGCAAGTTTACAAATACAATCTCGCACCTCCCCGCCGGCAGATCGCTGAATGTGCTCGTGAACTTGCTTAGCGAGCTGGCCCAGGCACGCGGACTCGTCTTGCGGGATCCCTGGTCCTACATTGCATCGGCTGCAGCTGGCGCGGATCGGACCGACCTCAAAGTCAAATTGAGTTTCTACCCAGGCCCCTGTGGCGATCATGGCAGCATCCTCAATATCGATGAAAAGAATCTCACGGTCGGCGGCCTCTTCAGAGCCTCTTTTGAAAACATGGCGGCGAACTATTACTCCTGCGCCTCGCGTATATGGCCGGAACGTTCGTGGCGGAGAATCGTCTTCTCTGGAGGCCTTGCAAGCAAACTTGAAGTTCTTCGCCAGATAATTCAGGATCGGTTTCAAGCAGAGTACCGCCTGTCCCCCGCAGTTGAAGATACGCTTTTTGGCCTGCTGATCCTCGCAAAAGTGTTCAGCGGACAGGCTCCGTCTGTGGAACAGGTGATCACCGAATTAGAGCGTTGCTGATTGGATCGATAAGATGCAAGATGATTCGCAGGTCTCTGACAATAAAAACTAAGGCGTGCGTTACTTCTCTATACCGTTCCACCGGCGGTCTGAGCCGGAGCAAACCTTGTTTTGAGAAAAGTTGCATAATGGTCCTTGAGAGGACACAGTAACAGTCAACGCGGTATAGAAGGTGTAGTTATCTCTCATGAAATCCCTCTTAGTTTTCTTCTTGTTTGCCGGCAGCGCCGCCGGTGCGCTGAGTCAAGCAGCAGCCCCCGCTCTCACCTCCCCCGACCTTTGGAAACCCGAGCACGTTCCTTTCTCCTTTACCTATGATGGCAAGCAATCGACCCAGATCCTGAGCACGTGGCAGACCTCGCAGGAAAACGTGACCGGGGTAAGCGGCGAAATTCATCGGTATTCCTATGCCGATCCGGCCACCCATCTGCAGGTCACCGCCGAGGTGCGCCTCTACCCTGAAAATCCCGGCGCCATCGATTGGGTTCTTAGATTTCGCAACGGTGGTAGTTCTGACACGCCCATCATCGAAAACATCCTGCCCCTGGATTGGGCCATCACGCCTTCGCCGGGTGACTGCATCATCCGCCATGATCGAGGCAGTGACGCCAGTGCGCAAGATTTCAAACCGCTGGAGGAACATTTTGGCCCAGGCGGAAGCGACCACCTCGAATCTCCCGGCGGACGCCCCTCCAGCCGGAACACGCTGCCCTTCTTCAATCTGCAAACCGGCGATCACGGACTTATCGGGGCTATCGGGTGGACTGGCGATTGGAAGGCGGACTTCACCTATGCCGAGGATGGGAAAACCATCGCCATGATGAGCGGCATGAAGAGGACGCACCTGCTGCTTCATCCCGGTGAGGAGATTCGCACACCGCGCATCGTGCTCATGAACTGGACCGGCGGCGACTGGCAGGATTCACAAAATGTTTGGCGGCGTCTTCTCCTTGCGCACTATACGCCCCGCGACAATGGCAAGCCTATGATAGGGCCGATTCTCTTCGGCAGTTGGGGTTCGGAGCCGATCGCCAATAAGATCGCCTATATCCAATGGGTGCATGACCACAAGATCCCGGTCGAGGTTTATGCCGTGGACGCTGGGTGGTACGGCGCCTCGGTCGGAGCTGAAACCGATCCAACCAATCCGTGGTGGAAGAATCGCGGTGACTGGTTTCCCAGCCCCAGGTATTATCCAAACGGCATCAAACCGCTCGGCGATGCACTCAAAACCGACGGCTTCGGCTTCTCGCTCTGGATTGAGCCGGAAACGAGTATGCCCGGCAGAAAGATCATCGAAGATCATCCCAGTTGGTTCCTTCATAGCGATCGACCGGTAAATCCCGGAGTTGCGCTCGCGAACCTCGGCAATCCCGCGGCGCTCAAGGGGATCACCGATATGGTTTCCAATTTCATCACCGATTTCGGGATGACCTGGTACCGGCAGGATTTCAATATCCCGCCGGAACGCTATTGGGAACTTGCGGACACGCCGGACCGCATTGGTATGACCGAGATCGGCCACGTCGAGGGTCTTTACAAGATGTGGGATGAGTTGCTGGCCCGGCATCCCGGGCTGCATATTGATAATTGCGCCAGTGGCGGCCGCCGCATTGATATTGAGATGATGTCACGCAGCTTCGTCGTGTGGCGGACGGATCATGGATTTCTCGACACCTTAGCGGAGCAGGCGCAGACCCAGGCGTTGGCGCCTTGGGCGCCGGAAAATATGGCCTTCGAGAGCTATACCCAATCTGCGCCATGGACCAAGCCCGGACCTTACACCACACCGGAGAACTTATATCTCATGCGTCTGGGTTACGATGCGGGATACGGAGTAACTCCCGGGGCCGCGGGAGTCGATAACGATGCCTGGGTTTCCTGGATCAAGCGAGCCATCGGAGAGTACCGCGAGGTGCGGCCTTATTTCTATGGCGACTTCTATGCGCTTCTACCCTACAGTTTAGACGCGGAAACCTGGACCGCCTGGCAGTGGGACCGGCCCGAAAATAAAGACGGTCTGGTTGTCGTTCTACGCCGTCCTAAAAGTCCCTTCGCGGCAATGCAATTGGGCTTAAAGCATCTGAATCCCAATGCCTCGTACGAGGTTGAGATCCGGACTACCTACGACAAGACTCCCGTAAAGCAAATGAACGGCAGCGACCTGGCTCATCTGCAGATTCAACTAGCCGACGCGCCAAGCTCGATGCTTGTTTTCTACCGGCAGAAATAGCCGGTCAGGTATAGAAGTAAAGAGAGGCGATTTGCCTGGGATAATGACGACCGCCGCCGGGATCAAACGCAGGAGGAAGTTATGCTCACCAAAGCCCAGATCGACGAATACAACCGTACCGGCGCCATTGTCGTGCCAGATGTACTTTCTGGGGAAGAGGTGCAGGAGTTGCGCCGCGTAACCGACGAGTTTGTGCAGAAATCGCGCACGCTCAGCACCCACGACGACGTCTACGATTTGGAGGACAGCCACTCGGCGGACCAGCCGCGGGTGAGGCGCATCAAGATGCCGCACGCGCACCATCCCGCCTATGGCCGCCTGGTCAGGCATCCTGGAATCATCTCAGTGCTGCGCGACCTCTGGGGGCCGGATATTCGCTTCGACACGGCCAAGCTGAACATGAAATCTGCGGGCTTTGGCGCGGCGGTGGAATGGCATCAGGATTGGGCATTCTATCCGCACACAAATGATGATTTGGCGGCGGTCGGCGTCATGATGGACGACATGGCGCTGGAGAATGGACCGCTGATGGTCGTCCCCGGCACGCATCGCGGCCCTGTCTTCGATCACCACGCGGACGGACGGTTCTGCGGCGCCATGGACCCATCGAGAGGCGACGTCGACTTCAACCAGGCAGTGCCCCTGACCGGCCGGGCTGGGTCGATCACGGTTCATCATGTGCGAGCCGTGCACGGATCCGCGCCCAACACATCCCCTAAGGAACGGCGGCTACTCCTGCTGCAGTATCGCGCCGCCGATGCATGGCCGCTGCTCGGCTTCCCCGGTACGCTGGAGGAATATGACGCGCTGCTAGTGTCCGGCGCCGGGCGCATCGAGCCGCGGCTGGAGCCGGCGCCCGTGCGCCTGCCGCTTCCGCCGGCCGCTGCTCAGGGCTCCATTTACGAGAACCAGAAAGGCATGAAGCAGCGTTATTTCGCGAGTGCCGCGGCCAAGCCGCCGTTGCAAACTGTCAAGTAAGCGCCCCCGTTACACGAAGCGGATAAAAACCAGCACTTAGAACAGGAAGACCGGCGAATCGAGCTTTTGCGGATATCGCCCGTTTCATTGTTGCAAGGACCGCTGCTGTCCTTCAGCAAAGCAGGCGCGAGTGTTCGAGAAAATGAATGCTGCTTAGTTTCCCCCCAAAGGTCGAATTACGATAGTCCCCTAAGGTTCTCCCTCTCGTGCAGGTTCTTTGCTGAAAGAGCTTTACCGCCAATGCTATCAATGGGGAGAATTGGTGTTAATGAAGAGATCTCTCGTGGTACTTGTAGTAATTGCCTTGGTTCTTTCAACATCCGCAGGGTTTTCCAGAGAATTACCAGAAGCGCCGTCGATGGGATTGGTGGAGGAAGCCCCGGCGGCTGCAGCTCAGACGCGGCCGTCCCTGTTCAAGCGGATACCGGTGATCGATTCCTCATTGTTTGCCGGTGTGGTTGCCACCCACGCGGGAGACTGGGCGTCGACTCAGCAGTGCTTGCGAATTAGTCAGGAGCAGGAGAAGCAAGGCCTGATAGGTGTCTGCCACGAAAGCTTTTTGCCGGATGCTCTGGTTGAGAGCAAGTTGGGCATGGGAGCGTATGAGGCCACTACAGCCGGGCTCGAAATCTACGCACAGCACATACTCACGAAGTATAATCGCCGGCGCGTTGGCCGCATCGCCCAATTGGCCAATATAGGAGGAACCGCGTACGTGGTAGTACACAACTATCGTACGATCCAAATGGCGGCTCATCCGTAAGATGGATATTCCCGGCTGATCAGAGCGGCGGGACCGATCTAATGAGATCGTGGCTCGCCGAAATCCCTCGAGTGGAGGGTCTGCTTGGTTCTGAAGTTTTGAGAAATAATCGTGAAAACAGCGTGAAATATACGACCAGAGATTGGCCAAGAGGGGCATCCCAGCATCCCAATGAGCTGGGCAATGGAAGCGGCACGCGAGGTGGGCCCATGCCGACAACGGTTGCTGAGGCGTTTGCAGCGGTAGGCCTCAAGCCTGAGGGTGTCGTTAGATGGGGAGAGCCGCTGACGGAGTCCGCCCGGTGGGGATAGCGTTTCCTGGACTATGACAACGATGGTTGGAAGGACACTGATCTCCAGGGCGCCGTGGGTCGGCCGCGGATTGGCGATAGGAGATATAGACAACGATGGCCTAGTGGATGCCGTGGTGAGCACTAACGATGGACCTGCATACGTTCTGCGCAACGAAACACCCGGCGCCGGCCACTGGCTGACGCTGAAGCTTATCGGCCACAAGAGCAATCGCGATGCGATTGGCGCCGAAATCAAGCTTAAGACCTCCGCGGGACCGCAATATATCACCGTTTCGACGACAGGCAGCTATTTATCCGCAAAGGACAAACGAGCGCATTTCGGGTTGGGAGCGGATACGGTTGCAGAAAGCATCGACATCCTCTGGCCCAGTGGCATTCGGCAGACCCTCAAGAATGTGCGAGCCGACCAGATTCTCCAGGTGGAAGAACCCTCTGAATCAAAAACGACAAAATGAGCTTATGCCAACCTGGGAAAATCGGAACAAGACAACTGCTTCAAAGCACCACAGGCAGCGTCCGCAACTTCCGGGAATTGCGCTTCCCCAAGTCCCAATTCGGCTTATTGTCAACTAGCCGAACCCCTGGGAGACGTTCCTATGGAATGGATTGACTGTTTTGTTCAGTCCAGAGTATGCGGTAGGGTTCCTCGATGATCTCGGCGATTCGTTCGAGAAAGACGGCCGCTACGGCTCCGTCTGTGACACGATGGTCGACAGTTAAATAACCTGAACGATAGTCCCGCTGACCGGCTTTTAGCTGACCGCTTTTTGGCTGACCGCTTTTTAGCTAACCGCTCTTAGCTGTATCTACGGATTAGGCAGCCTGGACGTATCCCAGCCTCCGCCGAGTGCTTTAATCAGTTCCACGCTGGCGGCGAACTGTCTGGTGGTAATGTCCGCCGCGGTACGCTCATTGGCAAGTTGGGTTGTCTGCGCCGTAATGACTTCGAGATAGGTGGTCACGCCGCCTTTGTAGCGCCGGGTAGAAATGGCGAGAGATCGCTCGGCGGATGCCACCGCGCGCGCCTGAGCCGCGGATTCACTGTTCAGGATGCGCAGATTGGAAAGGCTGTCTTCGACATCCTGAAAAGATTGAAGAACAGTCTGCCGGTAATTCGCCACAGTTTGGTCATAGGCATCGCGCGCTTGCTCGGTAAGCGAGTGCCGCCGCCCGGCATCGAAAAGCAACTCGCTCGCAGACCCGCCTAAAGACCAGAGAGAACTTGGCCCCTGAATCCAATTGCCAGGCCGCGCGCTTTCGAATCCCCCCGCCCCTCCGATGCTGATGGTGGGATAGTAAGCGGCGATGGCGATGCCTATCTGGGCATTCGCGGCATCCACGCGCCGTTCCGCGGCCGCGATGTCCGGGCGGCGCTCAAGCAACTGCGAAGGCATGCCAACCGGGACCTGCGGCAACTGCAAGGTAAGCGGAACCGGCGCTAGACTGAAACTCGAAGCCGGCTCGCCGGTGAGCGTCGCAATCGCATGCTCAAACTGCGCCCGGGCCGCCCCGACGTCAATCTCTTGCGCTCTAGTTTGGTCTAACTGCGTTTGCGCCAGCGCGACATCAGACTCAGTAGCGACTCCTCCCTTGAAGCGGGCTTGCGTCAAACCCAAATACTGCTGATATTGGTTGACCGTGTTATCCAGCAACTGCTGCTGGGTATCCAACCCGCGCAACTCAAAATAGTCTGTCGCCAGTTCGGAACGCAGGCTCAGCTCGACATTCGCCAAATCGCCTGAGCTGGCTTGCGCTGTTGCGCGCTGCGATTCGACCTGCCGCCGGATGCTGCCCCACAGATCAGGCTCCCACGTTGCTTGCCCTTGCAGAAGGAAATCGTTGTAAGTGCTTTTCGATCCGGGAACGTGCAGTGGACGATTGTTTGACTGACGGTCGCGCGCTGCTGAAGGGGTGACGGAGACGGTAGGAAAATATTGCGAGCGATAGAACTGAACCGCCGCTCTTGCCTGCATATATTGCTCGTATGCGGCCTTGAGTGTCTGGTTGGAGACTGCCACTCTGTCTTCAAGCTGATTCAGTTGCGGATCCTGATAAAGTTCCCACCACTTCCCGCGAATCGCGCTGTCGTTGGGAGTTACTTGCTTCCAGCCTCCATTCGGCGGGTTAGGCGGCGGCATGGGTACAACATCCTCCTTGAACGCCGGGGCAGCAGGCGCGGAGGGCCGCTGATAGTTGGGACCAACACGGCATCCGGACAACAACAACGCGGAAGCTAAGGTGGCGAGGGAAATTGAGCCGGAAAATCGTCTGGCCTGGACTCTCAAGCCGTTCATTGCGGCGCCACTCCGGCAGGCCGGCTTTGCGCCGGGGAAGGTGTCGCCTCCCCCTGAGGCTGCGGATGAACCAGCCGCACGGGCTCGCCGTCGATCAGCGAATCGGGCGGATTCTGGATGACCTGCGAGTCGGCATTCAGTCCGTTGACCACCTGCACTGTTCTCCCGTCGTCCTGGCCGAGCACCACCGTGTTCAGTTTGGCCTGATCGCCATTGGGACCCTTCACTACGGTGGCGACCTGCAATCCCTCGGCGCGAAATATAAGGGCGGAAACCGGGACGATATAGGTAGGAATTTCCGTCGCCAGGTTCAGGTGAACCTCGGCATACGATCCGGGAACCAGCGTGCCCTTGGAATTATTGACATCTACCTCCACCAGCAACGTGCGTGAGCTGGGATCGATGGCATTGGAGGTGCGCACGATCTTACCGGCAAAGCTTTCTCCAGGAAACTGCGGGAGAGTGAGTTCCGCCAACGCCCCGGGCACCGCGCCGCGTGAGTATACCTGCGGAACATTGACATACACACGCAAAACCTGGATGGCAGCCATGTGGAACATCTGCATCCCCGTGCCTGCGGCTCCCGCATCGATCAGTTGTCCGATATCTACGTTGCGCGCGGTGATCACGCCGTCGAACGGCGCATAGATTTTTTCAAACGATTGCAGCTCCTCGAGCCGTTGCATGTTCGCCTGAGCGGATTTGACGGCCGAACTAGTGGAGGCCTGCTGAGTTACGAAAGTATCCGTATCCTGTTTGGAAACAGCGTTCTCGGTGAGCAAACCCTGGTAGCGCGTGGCATTGGTCTTGGCCAAGCCTGCGCTGGCCTGCGCCGTCGCCAAGTCCGCGCGAGCTTGCAGAAGTTGCTGATCGACTTCCGGAGAGCTGATTACGGCCAGTAGTTGTCCCTTCCGGACGTGCGCGCCGATATCGAAATACCATTTCTCCAGATACCCGTTGGTGCGCGCGTAGATGGGCGAATCGGTATACGCGTACATGTTGCCGGGCAGCACGATTTCCGCCTTGGGCTTGCCTTGTTGAGGTGGAATCGCAAGCACATCGGGAGCCGCCTGGGCGTCAGCCTCATCCTTGAGTTGGCCCCGGGCACGCACCCGCGGCACGATGCCGGCAACCGCCACCACCGCGAAGATAACGCCTAGGATAATCATCCCAATCAGCGCTTTATGCGAGGACAGGTGTGGAGGCTTGGGCGCCAGGCCGTGTTCCCCCCCGGGCGGCTGCGGATGTTTATCCTGTTCTGGCTGATTCATCTCAAACGCTCTCCCAACTTGCAACGCCTAGCAATCTCGCTTGTTAGCCGGATCGAGTGTCCTGCGAAGCTAACCTTCTTGATCGGCACCTTCTTCAGTCCTCCAATGTGATCGGCTGTCCAGCGCCTTCGGCCTGCCGCCGGCGGCGTTGAAGCCTGGTATGCAGCACGCTGAAGAACGTCGGCACGAAGAATAGAGTAGCCACAGTAGCGAAGACTAATCCGCCGATAACCGCACGGCCCAACGGTGCATTCTGCTCGCCGCCTTCTCCTAGGCCTAATGCCATGGGAACCATGCCGATGATCATCGCCAAAGCCGTCATTAAAACCGGGCGGAAGCGTGTATAACCCGCCGCCAGTGCGGCCGAACGGGCATCACCCGCGTTGGCCTCCATCTGCTCGCGGGCAAAACTGATAACCAGAATCGAATTGGCCGTCGCCACCCCCATGGTCATGATCGAGCCGGTCAGCGCGGGCACGCTGATATGGGTGCCGGTAATGAACAACATCCAGACAATACCGGACAAGGCAGCCGGCAGCGCGGCAATGATCATAAAAGGATCGAGCCACGACTGGAAATTGACCACTATAAGCAAATACACAAGGAGGATGGAAAAGGCCAGGCCGCTGACCAAGCCGACAAAGGAGGATTTCATTGTCTCGACCTGGCCTCGCATGTCGATCACCGAACCGCGGGGCAGTTCCTTGCGATGCCGGTCCACGATTTCGGAGATCTTGTCGGAGACGCTGCGCAAATCGGTATTGACGACGTTGCCGTAAATGTCGATCACCGGCGTTATGTTGTAATGAGAGACCTCGGCCGGCTCGGCGCCGCGTTGGATGGCAGCAACATTGCCCAGGATCTGAATTGGTTTGCCGCCCATGTTGGGCGGAGTAGTTACGCCCGTTGTTCCCGGGCTGGCGTTCGCCAACACGCCGGAAGCGGCCGCGGCCGATGCTTGGCTGGGGGTGATGGGAATATTCTGCAGGCTTGACAGAGAGTCCAGGTTGTATTGCGGCGCCTGCGCGGCGATGTTGTAGCTGACGCCGCTGTTCGGATCGAGCCAAAACGTCGGGGATGTCTGGAAGCTGCCGCTGGTCGCGATCAGCAGGCTCTGAGCGATATTCTGCTGTGTAAACCCGATGTCCTGTGCCCGCGAGCGATCAACATCCACGAAGAGGCGGGGATTGTTGGAGGGTTGTTGAATGTGAAGATCGGCTATTCCCGGCACATAGCTGATCTCTTCAAGCAGCCGGTCGGCTAAAGCCCGATCGGCCCGCTCATCGTGCCCGACAATCTCTATGTCAATCGGCGCCGGCAGGCCGAAGTTCAAAATCTGCGTCACCATGTCCACAGGCAAAGTGTAGAAGGTAACTCCGGGAAACATTGCAGGCAGTTTGGCGCGAAGACGCTGTACGTAGCCGTCCGTAGGATGGTGCTTTGGCGTAAGTGATACCGTGATGTCCGCATCTGCCGGACCGACTACCCCGGTGTTCGAATAGGAGAGGTTGATTCCGGAGTAGGGAATCCCGATGTTATCAATGATGGTGACAAGTTCTTTTTTGGGAACCTCCGCGCGAATGGCCGCGTCCACCCGGTCGCAAAGAGCGGCCGTCTCCTCAATACGGGTGCCGGTCTGCGCCCGCACGTGAAAGCGAAACAGGCCGGCATCGACCGAGGGAAAGAAATCTTGTCCCAGCCACGGATACAAAAGGGCGAAGGAGCCGACGGTGAAAGCGACAAACAGGATCAGAAATACCGTGCTGTGTTCGATGGCCAGGCCGAGCAAACCGTGATAGAAGCTTCGCATCTGCTCGAACTTGCGTTCAAAGAGTAATTGGGCGCGAGTCAGAGGATTGCGGCTGGTTCCCTTTTGCTTTTCCTTTTCGGGATCATGCTCCTGAAGCAGATACTTCGCCATGGTGGGTACGATAGTGCGGGAGAGAAAATAGGAGGCCAGCATGGCGAACACCACCGCTTCCGCCAGGGGCACGAAGAGGTATCTGGCCACTCCTCCCAGGAAGAACATGGGAACAAAGACGATACAGATGGATAGGGTCGAGACAAATGCGGGAACCGCGATCTGGGCGGCGCCGTCCAGGATAGCCTGTTCTACTTCCTTACCCTCTTCGAGATTGCGATTGATGTTCTCGATTTCCACCGTCGCGTCATCGACCAGGATGCCCACCGCGAGAGCCAGGCCGCCCAAGGTCATGATGTTGATCGTCTCGCCCAGCGCGCCCAGCATGATCAGCGAAACCAGAACCGAAAGCGGTATGGAAATAGCAATGATCAGGGTGCTGCGCCAACTGCCGAGAAATACCAGAATCATGATCCCGGTAAGGCAGGCGGCGATAATCCCTTCGCGAATGACTCCGCTGATGGCGCCGCGGACAAACACCGATTGATCGTTCAAGGGCGTGATACGAAGCTGCGGCGGCAGCGATGCGGCGATGGCCGGAAGACTTTTAAGGGCGCCCGAAATGACGTCCAGCGCAGAGACGTCGCCGTTCTTAAGAATGGTCATCAGCGCCGAACGCTGGCCGTCTACGCGAACGATATTGGTTTGCGGCGGGTTGCCGTCCCGTACGTGCGCGACGTCGTGAATGTAAATCATCGCGCCATTCACTTGCTTGATGGGAAGATTGTTCAAGGCCGCGACGGTCTTCGGCGCGCTATTGGTTTCTATCTGGTCTTCGAAGGTTCCCACCTTCATCGTTCCGGAAGGCAGGATGAGATTTTGCGCCGAAACCGCATTGACCACGTCAGCGGGCGACAAACCTTTGGATTGCAGCGCCCGGAGATCGAGATCGATCACCACCTGACGCTGTTTACCGCCGTAGGGGTAGGGAGTCTCAAGTCCGCGAACGGTGACCAGCCGGGTGCGGATGAAGTTCATTCCATAATCGCTGAGCTGTTGCTCGGATAGACCCTGGCCGGAAAGGCCAAGCTGTAAGATTGGCACGCTGGAGGCGGTATAGGTGATGATGAGCGGGGGGGTCGTGCCTGCGGGGAGTTGGCGTAACTGGGTCTGTGCAATGGCGGTGATTTGCGCGATGGCGGTGGCGATGTTGACACCCGGCTGAAAATAGACCTTTACAACGCCAACCCCATTCAGCGACTGCGACTCGACCCGCTCGATATTGTCGACGGTGGTAGTAAGAGTGCGCTCGTTGAGAGTGACTATGCGCTCCGCCATATCCTGCGGGGATAGGCCCTGATACTCCCAAACAATGCTCACTACCGGAATATTGATGTTGGGAAAGATATCGACCGGGGTGTTTATGATCGAGAGCGGACCCAGGATCAGCAGCAGCAGCGCCATTACGGCGAAAGTATACGGGCGCCGCAGCGCCAGACGAACAATCCACATTCCTTAGCTCACTCCTGCAACACTCCCTCCGCGGCTCGCCAGGACCAAAGGAGAGGGATGAGAATCCGGCGCGAACGGGAGATCAGGTTCGGCACGAAAACCGGATGGAAGACCTGCGCGATTTTCCGCGCAACGCCATGATTGTTAGCTAACTTTCGAAAAGAACCCTGTCGGCGACTTGGCCAATCAAAACGCTTACCACCATTGAATGGTCAGCTTAATTATACGTTTCAGACTGTTCGCGTGAATCGTTCCTGCGGCTCTGCCCAGCATATCCATAACGTTAGACGCAGTTTACCCGATCCAGGACTCTAAATCACAAAATGGGAAGAAGTCTTCTATTCTGGGATATGCAGTATGGCAAGCCGCGAAAGGGCCCCATTGCGAAGGGCACGGCCTCACAGACTGCGGGAAATGTTAGAGATGAGCTGAGGCGGTTTTGAAAAACAGTCCCGCAGGGACGGCATGAGAATAGCCCAGCACGTTCGAGTGCTGGGTTTGGGAAGGAGTAGCTTCTAGTCCCGTAGGGACGGCTGAAATTGCGTAAACCGGGCGGTCATTCAGCCAATCCCCCTAGTCGGCAACCAATTTGTCAGGGGACAAAGAGGAGGCAACCCGAGTTTTCGCTCCACCCCGCTATTTAGCCAAAGCTGACTCGAGCGCCGCCGCCGAGATATTGATATGCTTCTCCGGGAAATAGGCGTCTGCAATATATTGCTGGAGCATCCGCTGGGTGTTGAAGAATCCGCCATTCAGTGCAATGGTCGAGCGCATCAATTTGCGCCAATCCGCGGGTTGGCGATAGTAAAGCGGGAGAATGGTCGATTCCAATCGCTCATAGAGACCCTCAACTTCCTGGTCCTGGATGTCCCTATCCGGTATGGCCCACCCGGTGAAGCCCTCGATACAGCCCTCGATCCACCAGCCGTCAAGAATGCTCAGGCTGGGTACTCCATTCAACGCTGCCTTCATGCCGCTGGTACCGGAGGCCTCATAGGGGCGGCGCGGCGTATTGAGCCAGAGATCGACGCCCGCGGTGAGCTGCGATGCCAACTTCCATTCATAGTTCTCCAGGTAAACGATTTTCAAGACATTCGAATTCACCTGAGCCGCCACCTCGAAGATCCGGCGGATCAGATTCTTAGCCGGATAGTCATGAGGATGCGCTTTCCCACTGAACACGATCTGGATCCCCCCGAATTCCTCCGCGCATTCGAGCAGACGCTGAGGATCCGTGAAGAGCAGATCGAGCCGCTTATAGGTAGCCACGCGGCGTGCGAAACCGATGGTAAAGATGTCTCCGCGCAAGGCAATCCCGGTGGTATCCGCTACTTGCCGAATCAGCCGTTCCTTGGATTCCGCGTGGGCCCTCTCTATCTCCTCGGCGGATACGTCGATGATGTAGCGAAGCTGTACATTGTCCCGGCGCCATTTGGGCAGGTGACGGTCGAAGATGGCCTGCATCGGCGGCGCTGTCCAGGTCGCGGCATGTACCCCGTTGGTGATCGCGTCAATGGAATACTGCGGGAACATCTCGCGGGAGATCTTGCCGTGCTGCATGGCCACGCCGTTGACAAACCGTGAGCAGGCCAATGCGACGTACGTCATGTTGAGCATTCCGTCGTGACAGCCCCCCATACGCTCCAGAAGGTTTGCCGCGTCATGACCCAGAATGCGGTACATCTGCTCCATGCTGAACCGGTCATGGCCCGCCGGAACGGGTGTATGCGTGGTGAACACGCATTGCTCACGAACCGCTTGCAGGTCGCTGTCTTGCAGTTTGCCGGCCAAATCGCCGTGCAACTGCCGCTCCATCAGCGCCAGGGTCAGCAGCGCCGCATGGCCTTCATTCATGTGATAGACGCGGACGTCGTATCCAAGTGCCTGGAGGATACGAACGCCGCCGAGCCCAAGTACGGCTTCCTGGCGAAGCCGGTAATCGCCGTCTCCGCCATAAAGATGATCTGTGATCGTGCGGTCGCTGGGATCATTCTGCTCAAGGTCGGTGTCCAGCAGGTAAACCGGGATCACGTGGCCGGTCACGCCCTCAATGTCCCAGCGCCACGCCCGCACAAGCACCCGCCTGCCCTCGATGGTCACTTCGACAGTAGGGGTCTCGAGCACCAGGAATTTCTCGATAGGCCAAGGCTGGTCTTCTTCGCTCTGCACCCCCGCGGCATCCAGATGCTGGCGGAAGTATCCCTTCCGGTGCAGCAGCGTGACGGCGGAAAGTTGCAGGCCGAGATCGGCTGCGGAACGCAGCGTGTCTCCCGCCAGAACTCCTAATCCTCCGCTGTAGGTGGGAGCATCGGGTGAAAGGGCGATCTCCATCGAGAAGTACGCAACAACGCCATCCCTCTCGGAAAACAATATTGACGGCAACACTTCAGCTCGACCTACCAACGACATACCGCATTTTCCCCCGGGTGGGCCGTTCGCAATCCGATTCAGTTGGTCCGCCCGAATGCAGCCGAGACACTTTGGCCAGGCATTTTCGGAACAATGAACGATGGCTCATTGGCACGTAATCGATATCCATCACCGGTTTTCTTTGTGAAAGCTCTGGAGTTTATCTTAGCAACCGCCGCACAAAAATGACCTCCACTTCTGCGCAGAAGCTTTGGTGCTTCCGTGGGATCGAAGTTCGTGCGTTCGAGCCTTCTTGCTTTGACGGTATTGGGGGCCCTGGAGTTGGCTCAGCTATCGATACAGGCTGCGCCAAAGCCCCCTGATTGCGGCAGACGCTTCTGATAAACTATCCGCGCGTGAGACCGAACCGGGCAAGAGCAGTTCTTACACATCGCAAGTTGCTGCCGGAGCCGATTCACTCAAACGCAATTCAACAGAGGAACAGCACCAATGGAACAAGGCACAGTGAAGTGGTTCAATGATGCAAAGGGCTACGGTTTCATCTCGCGGCAGAACGGCGAGGATGTTTTCGTGCATTACTCGGCTATCAGTTCAAACGGCTTCAAGAGCTTACAGGAAGGCCAAGCCGTCCAATTCAACGTGGTCAAGGGACCCAAAGGCTGGCAAGCAGCCGACGTACAGCCACTGTAAGACTGAAGAACCGCAGGATCAAACGTAGCATCAGGCCAGTGGTGATAAAGTGCGGGGAGCGGAGAGGTTTCTTTTCTCCCGCTCCCCATTTTGCGTGTTCCCTGCGTGGCAGGAAAACATGCCGTGACCGCCGGGGCGGGCGCCGCCGCACGATCTGTTGCTATACTGGTCCAGTTGTTCGCGCCGTGCTGAACCGGCAGGCTCCCCGCCTGAACCGCGGATTTCACACGCAACTCAAACGCAAACAGCACCTTGGATCACCAAGGCCAGATAGCTCAGTGGTAGAGCGCGGCCCTGAAAAGGCCGGCGTCGGCGGTTCGATCCCGTCTCTGGCCACCATTTAGAATCAACAACTTACGACATGGAAATCTTGGCTTCCTGCGAACCTGGGATGCCGCCGCTTTTCACTAACAGGCTTATTTACAGTTAGATACGAGCGGAGCGTCATGGTCGTGTATTGGTCGTGCGGACTTCTTCCGCGTTTCCGCCCCTACTTAAGGAATTGAAAACGCTATTGATATTGAACGGCGGACACCAGCGACGCCAGCACTTTATCGAGGGGATCGGAGTCTGCAGGCAACCGCAATTGTGAGTCATAGCCCGAGTTCTCGGGCGCGCGAGCCTGCAAACGACAGTTGCAGTTACGAGTTCCCATCGAGCATTAGGTTGATTGGAGGTTTCAGCCGGGAACCAGCACTAGAGAGCGTCAGCGACGGTCCTATGAAGAAAATGCCTCGCCATGAAGGTTCGGCTCTTAAATCGATCCGGTACTCGGATCAAATCGATCGGTCGCCGCAATCGAAAGTCGAAGTTGCCTATAACCCGACTTTTTGAGCATTCGGCAGCCTCAGTAAGGCCAGGGGCCATTTCAGCGGATTGTCTAGTTCGGCAAAATGCGCACTTCGCTGCGGAAGTTATGATAGGCGTCAAAAGTGAAGACGCTCATGCGAGTTTCGTATGGCCCCCAACTAGCGAAAGTCAGGCTATTCCATTGTGCGGGCGCCATCGAGATGGAGCGTCCCCTCTCTATACTGACGCTATAGACCGGCACGATAAAGGTCTTGCCTTGAATATCCACCGGGCCATAGCTCACCATCAGGTCGCTGCGCTTGGTTGGCACAAATCCCCCCAAAATGTCTTGCACCTGAACGCGAAGGATCGCACCGCTCCCCGGATCAATTGCAACTTCGACATGGGATGCGGTGGATACTCCCACAAACCCGTGTCCAGCGTCATTGGGAAAGCAGCAACCGGACAGCGTGACGCTCGGAGTTCCGGAATTTTCGTATGCGAAGACAGCAAGCCGACCGGTGGCCCCCTTTTCCCAGCGCTTCCAAGTGAAACCGGGGCGATGAGAAAAGAGGATTTGCAGCGAATTGAGGATTGGGCCAAACGTGCCGTAGCTTTTTAACGGTTGATTGGCGCCAGCCATGTGCTGCATCTTATAGTCCACTATTTCCTCGTCGCCGTGGCGATAGACTACGGTCTCCTTCGATTGAGTGACGTCCTGCGCTGGAGCGCCACGATAGTAAACGGCATTTCGTATGGCAAAGAGATCCGGCAGTTTTGGGACGATGGTACCCAGATAGTCGGCAGCGGCGGACAGGATTCGCTGCTGTTCGGCTTCTTTCGGTTGCGGTTCCCGGAGAATCTCTGAACCCGGCGGTTCGAGAAACGCTGATCGGTGCGCGAGTTCGTCGAGCAACCCGCCGGCCCGATTTGCAGGGCCTGACCGATGCGTCTGATCCACGATGCTCCGCATGGAGGCAGTACTGCTGCCAGGCGACGGACTACGGCGGCCAAGAATGCCATCCCGGTGCGGACACCTGCGAATTCGGTGATCATAAGTGCATCCCAAACGGCGGCGACCTGACGAAGGGTCATTGTCCAGGAAAGGCGTGCACCCAGGATTCACAGTGTTCCTTCGGCGGCGCCTGCTGGAACGGCACGTGCGCATGCCGGGGATTTGTGGCGAAGCCGCCGTGCCCCTCGGGTGTCTGCACCAATGAGGATCTGCCGGCTTCTGAGCCTCCCTTTGGCGTTTGCAGCCAGACTGCTTCCTCCAATGGTCTCCAAAACAATCAGTGCATCGGCGACGACACGGTGCACGGAGTGTTTCCCCGAGCTTATTCGTGGCCGAATGATCCGCAGACCTATGATTGCAACAATCATATTTTCCAGATCGCCTTTTCTCCCGGTGGAACGGGGTCTGTACCGGTGACCGAAGCCGGCACTATACCGCAGTGCAGCAGCCTGCCGGCGCTCTACGGATTCGAGGAGCAAACCAAGCTCTGCAGCGGTACGAACCCTAAAGTATTTGGCGGCGCCCGATGCGAGGATTTCTCTGATCCTCGCTGCTCGTCCTCTAACCCGGGCAAGCTGCCATGGGAGTGCAGCGTCAACGGCAACACCAACGCTGTCCTATGCCGGTGGTAGACAAATAGAGCCGATGCTCTGCTGCATCCACGACAGACGGATTCGCAACGCGTCATTTTCGGTCACAAGTACTTCCCTGATCAAAGGCATCAGGCAACGATCATCAACGAAAAGTGCTAACGATACGCCGCGCCCGGTTGAATCGAAACCGGTAACGACGTAATTCCCTCTTCTTGTGTTTCCCGCTGTGTTTTCTTGTCGGTTCCGTTTGCCCTTTGTTCCCTTCCCTTACTTTGCTGCGGTTGCTCGCCCAACGGGCAGCTATTCCCTCGTGCTGACCTGGTGTGTAATGACCACAGAGACCTTACGATGAACCTCCGTACCTTCGACGTCCTTGATGGCATCGTCCTGATCTGCTGGCTGGTATTTATCTCCTATTGGGCGATCTCGGCCATTGGGGTGAAGAGAAAAGCTTCAGATGCGAAGGGCAGGCTGCGCTGGCTGTTGATGCGCTGTTTGTTGCTTGTCTTCGTGATCGTCGTTTTTCGGTCGCTGGCGCTCAACGCGCACCCCCACGTCGCTTACTCGCTGCCTTTCTTTCACATCCAAGCGGTACGCATCGTAGGTGTGGTACTGACTGTCCTTGGACTTGTATTCGCCATCTGGGCTCGGTGGCATCTGGGGCGGAACTGGAGCGCCCGCCCCACGATACAAGTGGGCCACGAACTGGTTACATCAGGCCCGTACCGCCTCGTGCGCCACCCGATCTACACCGGCGTCTTGACCATGTGGTTTGGCGCCGGCCTGGTGAATGCCGGTTTCCTCGTCCTCTTCGTCTTGATAGCGTTCCTCGTGTTCTCGCGAATCCCCAAGGAGGAAGCTCACATGGCGGAGCTTTTTCCAAACCAGTATCCAGCTTATCGCGCACGCACGAAGGCGCTCATCCCCGGGGTCTGGTAAACAGATGAGCCCGTCAATTTGTCAGGGTCAGGTTCAGCGTATTCGAGAACCTGTTCTCACTGTTGAATTGCGTGTTGACCTGGACCGGGTAGTTGCCCGGACGTAGTAGCCCGCCCGGTACGCTTACCTCAATCGTCTGGGCGTCGATCAGATCGACGTTGGTGCTCAGGGGGACGGCACTCCCACCGATGAGCACGGCAGTAACACTGCCGGGATATAGGTACTGACCGGTGATCGTGAACGTGCCACCGTTCGTCGATACCGACGTGGTCGAGAGGGACGAGAGCACGGGCGGTTGAACCGTCCAAGCCGAGAAAGGAAAAGGGACAGTGCAGTTCTGCTCGATAGAACCCACCAAAAGGGTAACAGGTGGGTTGACGTTTAGGTCGGCTTGTAAGAAACCGCTGGTGTGGGAGAACTGGATTCCTCCGCTACCGGTACCGCCGCTCGGATAAGCGTCCTGAGGTATGAACCAGGTCCATGTCGGGTTGGCTTGGTAGTCGGGGCCGACGGCGAAGTTGTTTGGAGCGAATTCCCACGACGGCAGCGCTAGCGGCAGGTTCGAAATGTTCACAATCTGCGTAGGGGGTACCGTGTACGTAGTCTGCGAGGAGGTGGTCGTCGAGCCACCCAGGGTGACATTGGGGCCCTCCGCACTGAACCCGACCGATCCCGACGCTGTTGCGCTTGAGCTGTTGGTGTACGAAGACACGTACGTGGTCGTCGTTGCGGGGTCCGCAAACTCGAGATTGATCGCATTACTGGTGAAAAAGCCACCATTCGGTGCGCCGGGCGTGGTGTCGTTCTGAAGGAAACCCTGCTCGCCGTAACCGATCAGGTATATCGAATTCTGAGTCTTTTGAACGCTTAGGTTGTCCTGGACGAGATAGTAGTCCGCGCCCACATCCTTACATGAGCTGCATCCCGTATCGGTAAAATCACGCATGCTATAGACGTAGTAGTCCGCCTCAATGGCGCCATAGCTATTGCTAGCCTTACTGCTGCAGTGTGTCGCGCTGGCCAGGCTGGTGAGAGTCTGGGGCGGGTCATCGGAGCTGACCGCTTTGGGAGTGAGGGTGAATTCCCCGGTGGAGGTCACCGTGCCGGCCGCCTGCTGCGGCGGAGTCGCCCCAAAGCGCTCGCGCAGCCACAGGCGATCCTCGACTGGGCGCTGACGATCCAGATTGACCAGACAGTAGGTGGAGTTCTGCGGGGGGAAACGATAACGGGAGCGCTGCAGCCCGTAAAGCGTGCTTACCGGCTGCCCCGTCGGCATCCGGCAGTTCGACGCTTCGCCCGGGCGTAGCAGCCGGTGGAAGCGATCAGCCTGGTCTGGGGTCGCGCCGACGATGGCAATGGTCTTGCCCACGCGATACGACAGTTTCAGCAAGGCGATGATCTGGGGGTTGTCCAGGTCGGCGGCCCCGATCACGAGATGACTGGGTAGCACGCTCCCTGCCGTCTGCTCGATCGGCACGATCACATAGTCCTTATGCAGCAGGTTCAGGACGCCACCAGCGGCGAAGGCGGCCGCGGCTGAGACTCCGATGGTCTGGCACTCGCCGAGACGCTGCCCAAGCGATTTGCACTGAGACGATGGTGAGTCCGTCTGCGCGGCTGCGGTTGCCGCGAGAATCGAAGAGCCCAACAGAACGGTCGTGAGCAACGTCAAGGTTCTCATAATTCTCTTCCCTTCTAAGACAGGTAACTTAGAGCGAGGCTAGCTCTTGGCGAGCCAAGACATTATGCGAGTGGAGAGTCCCCTTGGGCCCGTGGCCTGATTGCGAACTTCACCTGGCTATCACGCACGTGAGGCTCTGACGAAGTAACTGCTCTTTCAAAGTGCGTGCAAAGAACCCGCTTGTACCTAGATGAAAAAACGGAGAATACGATCGGTTCAAAAAGCAGAGCAATATTATCCTCAGCCGAACCTAATGTCTATAGGGGAAACGCTCAACTCCGTTTAAGGGAATGCCTGATTTTTCACTCCTAACAAAGCTTCCGCCCCGACAGTCCGTGAAACGGGATTTTGGGAAACTTCCCGCCCCTCGTGAGGGCGATCGGGGAAGTTTCTAAAAACCA
>CAWDNI010000034.1:0-351234 GCA_963803615.1 uncultured Acidobacteriaceae bacterium | reverse complement strand
TACCCTCAATGAAGTATTGCGCTGGGCGCCCTTGATCTTCGTAGCTACTGTCCTGCTGGGCTTTGGCTCTCTGTCTCCACGATTCCTCTCCGTGCAGAACTTAGGGGCGATTCTTGTTCAGTCGAGTTGGCTGGTAGTCGTAGCGCTCGGGATGAATTTTGTACTACTAGCGGCGGGTGTCGATCTTTCTGTCGGAGCGTCGATGTACCTGTCCCGTGATCGTCAGCATGGGATTGCCCGAGGCGCCAGTGTCGATCTGCTTGCCCCTAGCGGTTCTTGTCGGCTCCTTATTTGGGGCTGTCAATGGGTTGTTTGTGGTTCGGCTTCAATTGCCTGCGTTCATTGTCACCCTGGCGACTATTTTTGTAGGACGCGGCCTTGGACTTTTTCTCTCCTCAACCAAAATGGTGTTTGCCGGTCCTGCGGTGACGACCTTTGGCCGAAGCAAGGTCGGCATCGTTCCGGCACCCTCATTGTCGCCATCATTGCTTTGACCTGTGCATGGTTGATGCTGAACGCAACGCCTTTCGGCCCTCACGTTCGTAGTGTGGGTTCCGACAGCGAGGGGGCCCGCCTGGGCCGGCGTGTCGCGAGAAGCAGTCAACTGGAGCGTCTATAGCTTGAGCGGGGCGTATGCGGGGCTCGCCGGCTTTATTTCACTGAGTCAAACCTCGGCCGCAACTGCAGCTTTCGGACAAGGCGCCGAATTCCTAGCCATAGCTGCAGCCGTGCTTGGCGGCACCAGTCTTTTCGGTGGCCGCGGCACCGTTTGGGCCCCAGCCATTGGGGCTATACTCATTATGACCGTTCAAAACGGATTGGTAATGATCAACGCGAATCCGTATGCTTACCCGGTGATTACCGGGGCGGTAATATTTCTGGCTGCATTGCTTGATAGCCTTCGTTCGGGCCTCGCGGATCGAATCGGACGGCGCCAAGTGTACAAAGTGGAGCCGATCTAACTAACTAGTTTCTTTCGCATTTTGATCTCCGCCCCTGGTCAACGAAATGACGCCGCAAACTCCTTTGACGCCAGTATTACTAATTCATCTCGATAAGCATTTTGATATTCCCTTTTCCTAACTCCTCGAAATGCAGAATAGTGCCTAGCGCCTCTTGCAGGGAAAAAATCCGCGTAATTAGGGGTTCCGCTTTCAGTCTGCCGTCATTCAACATCGCAATAACCATTGGAAACCGTCGCTGTATGCAATCGTAGTGGTGATGGTCTTCTCTGCGCTCAACACATCGTTCCAGTTGAACTCGATAGGGTGTGGTATGACTCCGGAGAGGCACACCACGCCGCCTGGGCGGGTTACATCCAGAGCAGTCTTTAGTGCTGGCCCCGACCCCACGCATTCGAATGAGTAATCGACCCCAATGCCTGCAGTAAGATCGAAAATCGCCGAAGAAGCATCAGAATCTTCGGAGTGAATGAATGCACTTGCGCCGAATTCCTCTGCAACTGACGCTTAGCTGAAGACTTCTCGATCACGTAAACATCCAGAACGCCACAGGCCCGAAGCACCTGCAGCGTACACAAGCCGATCGTGCCGCCTCCCACGATCGCCGCGCTGCTCCCCACTTCGACTCTCGTGCGCCTAACCGAATGTAGCGCCACCGAAAGCGGCTCGACAAGGGCGGCGGAGCGGAAGGAGACACCCGGGCGAAGGATATGGCAACAATCTGCCGGGATGGTCGCGTACTCCGCATATCCACCTCTCTGCAAATCCGATGATGGCTGCGGAGCGGCAGTGTATAAAGCCCTCGCCGGCAAAAATCGCACTTTCTACAGCTATCAACGGCATTCACTGCTACGCGATCACCGACCCTGAACCGCGTCACGTTGCGACCAATTTCCACGATTTCGCCGGCAAACTCATGGCCCAGAATCAACGGTATTGATCGGCCAGTTCTCTGATGAGGAGTTGAAGCCACGTACAACGGCCCATTTAAATATTCATTGAAATCCGTATGGCACAAACCCGAAGATTTTATTACAGTCGCACGTCATCTGGCGCGAGAGGAGATTCAAGGAAGTCCTGATACCGCAAGTCCTTCTTTCCATGGAAAACAAGCGCCTTCACGGAGAGACCTCACAAACATCTACGCATCAGACCCTCAGCGGGATCAAGCAAATATTACCATTCAACCTTCTCCTGGGAAGGCCTTTTAAGAAAGAGCTGCGGTATCTCGGAATGGCCCTTAGTGGCTTGGCCCTGTCATTCTCATTCACGCGAGCTTTGCCGGCCTCCGAAATCCGGGATCTTTCCGAGCGCGTTTAGCGAATCCTGAAAGGCCATGGAAGGCTCCTCAATCCTTATTTGAGAGCTGTTCCAACAGCTTCCAAGTCTTTTATCCAGTCTATCATTGAGGCCGCATCTCGCCAACGCGCGTCAATCGATGCCCTGCGCAATTTGGAAACGCGAGGAGAGCCCTCCCTTCCTCCTTTGCCGAGACTTTTCCGCTGCTTCTCCATCATGGAAGTTCGCCCGCATTATCGCGTTGACCAAACAAGCGCGTCAAGTCATCGGCTGCTGGTGGGGCGACAACGACGAAATGGTCGTATGGGTTTCCGTTTCCCCAAGTCAACCATCTAGAGCCAGAGAACGCAGGGCATCGTGCGGTTGCGAATATTTCGCACGTTGGCCGAATGGCTCGCCTTCGCCTTCCAGCAGCCAACTTTGGTTCAGGCCGAAGATTTCGGCAAGACGCTCCGCCTCCGCAAAGGTGATTGGACGACCACCCTGCCGAAGTTCATCGAGCGGAGCTGTGCTTTCGTACCCGAGTAGTTGTGCAATCCGGGCTGGTGTAGGTCTCGGGTTAAAGTACATGGAATTGGCCCCGCTCAGATCCCGAATGACATCCTCAAATCTACCCCGAACTGCCTCTGTTAAGGTCGGAGTTGAGCCGCCCGCCAGCCTCCGATATGTCGGTGCCTTTTCTTCAGGAGGAGAGTCGTATCTGAGTCACGGGAGCATAGTACGTATTGCTCGCCACACGCTGGCTTATGTGACTTCCGGCGGCAATCGCACCACTACCCGAAAAAGTTAAATTGGAGATTTCGGCTTTAGAGCGGCCGACCGATCTTGATTTTCTAGACTCACTAAGAAAGTCACGGACCAAGTGGATCAAGTCTCCTACGATTCCAGAAAACGCCCATGTATACCAAGGCATGACATCATTTTAGCCAATCCATGCGGGAATGCTCGGGTGCAGTTCTTCTTTGCCGCCGCGCAAGCTCACCTCACGCCTACAGAGACAATCCTCGTCACTTTCGTGGGCGATATTGTGGAACTCGTCCCAAGACCTGATGGTTATCTGGCCCGGTAGTTCCCATAAACGGAACTGCCCGTCGAGCAGTGGCCGCGTTGGACCCGCGTGATAATGGAGTGTTCGAAGAAAGGGCCGCCCTGGGGCTCTCGGATAAGATGGCCATGTGTGTGGCCGCTACGTTCGTAAGACAACTCGACAACAGATCGCCAAGTGGTTCCACGCCGACGATGCCCACATACCCGAGTTTGGCGCAAGTTACAACATCGCGCCCCAGACATTTCAACCCGTGATCCGACTCAACCGGGACACACGGCAGTGAGAGATCGTGCTCATGCGGTGGGGCTTGGTTCCATACTGGTCGAAGGACGCGAAGGTCGGACTACGGACCATCAACGCGAAGGCTGAGACCATCACCACGGCTCCCGCCTTTCGGGAAGCCATCAAGCGCCGGCGCTGCCTTGTGCCGGCGGATGCGTTTTACGAGTGGCAAAAGCTCGATGCAAAGGTCAAGCAGCCGTTCGCCATCGCACTAAAGAGCGGGGAGCCGTACGCTTTCGCTGGCGTCTGGGAGCGATGGAAAGACCCAAAGGCCGCAGAGCACTTGGAGACCTTCGCACTCATTACGACCGATCCGAACGAGCTGGTGGCGTCGCTGCACGATCGCATGCCGGTGATCATCGAGCCAAAAGACTATGACCGATGGCTTACGCCAGGGGATCCTGCGCAGCCACCCCTCGACCTGCTCAGACCTTTCCCATCAGAGCAGATGAGGGCTCGGAAGGTGGACGCCAGGGTCGGAGACGTCAAGAACGACGATGAGCGGTTGATTCAGCCCGATGCTTCATGAGCGGCCACTGCAAATGAAGAAGAGCACATTCCGGCCGCGCCTCGCGGTCTTTATCCAGCCCATGGAATGCCTACCGGTCACGAGCTTCCTGATGGGCCCCAGTGGACCTATGAAATCAAGCTCGATGGCTACAGGATCGAGGCCGTAAAGAGTGGCAGTGAAGTCACGCTCTACTCGCGCCGGCAGACTGTGTTCAACGGGAAATTCGGCTATATCGCGGCAGGGCTGAAATTTTTGCCGGAGGGAACCGTTATCGATGGGGAGCTGGTAGCCCTTGGAGCTGACGGAAGACCAGATTTCAATCTTCTCCAGAATTTCCGGTCTGCTCAATCCCGGATCATGTACTACGTCTTCGACATCCTTGTACTCAAGAACCGCGATCTGACGCGGCTCCCGATGTCTGAGCGCCGCGAGCTGCTCCAGCAGGTTCTTGAACCGAATGAACACGTCGCCCTTTCACAGGTATCGGACCTCTCAGCCACGGACATGCTGAAGTTCGCGAAGGAAGCGGGATTAGAGGGAGTCGTCGCAAAGCGCAGGGATAGCATGTACCAGCCGGGCCTCAGAACCGGTCTGTGGAGTAAATGCAGAATCAATTTAGGGCAGGAGTTTGTGATCGGCGGCTACACTCCCAGCAGCTTGGGAATCGATGCGATCATCGTGGGTTCTATCGTGGCAAAGATCTGATCTACGCCGCTCGTGTAAGGGCAGGCTTCGTCCCGGCAACTCGCCGAAATGTCTTCGAACGAATTAAGCACCTGAAGATAGATCAGTGTCCCTTCGTCAATCTTCCCGAGAAACAAGCGGGCCGATGGGGACAGGGCCTCACCGCGGAAAAGATGCAAGAGTGCGTCTGGGTTAAACCAGACGCGGTCGCGCGGATCGAGTTCTTGGAATGGACCGGAGCCGATCATCTGCGGCACACCAAGTTCGCCGGCCTACGCGACGATAAAGACCCTCGCAAGGTAGTGCAGGAAACATAGGAATGCTGAGGCTCTCGGCCGACCGGAATCCTTCCACAGCCGGATAAGCTAAGGTTTGCCGACAATCCATCCAGAACTCAAAGACGCGAAAAGGCTCCATATTGCGACTGAATGAGTGACTCGGCCTTTTCTCGCCGGGTGAGCTTTCGCTGGCCAACGATCTGGTAAGCACAAGCTGACTGTGGATACCAACTTACCCGATGAGCACCCAGCTGGCCTTGGGCACGTAGGATAGTGATCGTACGAAGGATTGAACGCGAATGACAGATCCCGTGGCCGCAGCGCTGATAACCGCAATCGCATCGCTGATTGTAGCTCTGATCTCCGGCGGAATCGCCCTTTGGAACCGTCGCAGGACGGACAAAACAGCGATGAAGTTCAGAGCATGAAGGGCGCCATCGACAGAGATCTGGAACGACTCCGTGCCAAACTCTCGCATGGACAAAATGTCAGCGCCACCCAATGGAGCGCCGAGTTCGCCGCTTATCAGGCCATCTGGAGGGGAATCGTCGAAGTGCGGCCCGTGGCGGACAAGCTCGTGAACCGTGAAGGCGAGCTCCATCAGATTGGCTTACCTGACGGGTATCTCGACAACGAAGTCCGGCTGAAGCACCGAAAGGATCTAACCCAGCAGCTGGCGAGTGCAGCAAAGGGTCTCCTTTCTGCAATTCATGACAACGCGCCCTTCTATCCCGCTCCGATCCGAGATGCTGCCAACGAAGCACATAAGGCGACCATCCAGCTCGTTAGGAAGAACCTGGGCGCGATCACCGAAGCCATGAAGGATAACAACATTGTCCAAACGCAGGAGTTCTATTTAGAAAGCCAGGCGATCTTGCTTCAGCTGATCAGGGAGGTCGACACGGTTGAATCGTTGATTCGCGAGCGGCTGGCAGCTGTGCAGGTCGTTACCTTTACCGTGGTTTGATCCGGGCTCATGGCTGCATGCTGACCGCTTGCCTACCTCAATGAGGTGCTTCGCTGTGCATGTCGTCGGGATTGATTCTGGATTCATGCAGAATCGCTAACCCACTCACCGAACAGTGCGGACATAAGACTTTTCAGATTTCTGGGTCCTGGGCGGATTACGGGCAAACCGGAACTTGAGCCTCAGTCGTGTTAATCAAATGAAGCTCTCGGATCCAAAGGGAGATGCTGCCGGGTCGGCTAAGAACCGTTTCCCAACTCCGCGTTAAGCATGCGTGCCAACCGAAGACCAGCCAAGGCGAGCTGCCGGTCGATTACGGGCTGCTCCCGGTCGCAGTAAGCTTGGTCAATTGCAGCGTCCGGCTGCACCCATGCTTGTTTCGCCAGGCTGAGGGATTCTTGTACCCACTGTTCCGGAGTGTCTGCGTCGGCCGGGAGATGCTGTTCCGCGATCATGGTCTCCAGCGCAGCGGCGTAGCGATGCTCACGAATGCCCGTGTGCTTGATCAGGTTGGTATCCCAGACCCCATGAAGCTCACAGGCGTAGGGACCGCCGATTAGCCCGGAGATTGGTCATCAGCCACCGAAGCGCCTATGGGCAGAGAGAGTCTGAATATAGTGCCGCTTTTGCCCGGGCGCACACTGCTCCGTATGCGTATTGTGCCACGGTGATGTTCAATGATTTCTTTTGCGAGTGCCAAACCGAGCCCCGTTCCCCGTTCTTCCTTCATCGTGAAGAAAGGCTGGAAAATCGCCCCGCTATGCTCCGGTGAGATTCCACGACCGTTGTCAGCGATGACGACCCGAATCTCACCCTGCATTTTTCTTATACGCAGACGAAGAGTGCCGTCAGGCGGCAGGTCATCGAGAGCCTTGACGATCAGGTTTGATATCACATGGAGCATCTTACCCGTATGCACCTCGGCGACTATCTGCGCTGGAAGGTCCTTTACTAGCTTGACTCTCTTGCTCTCGATCTCTTGTTGGTGGATGCGAAGTGCGGCTTCGGCTAAGGCAACCAGATCGATCGGCCTAGCAGAGGGATCCGGACTAGTAAGCCTGAGTGTCTGACCGGCGATATGGCTAATTCTAACCATCTGATCCTCGGCCAACCGTATGCAGTCTCGCACTTTTTCAAAATCGTTTATATCCACGGAAGCGAAATATGTCAGATCTCGGAGAGCCTGAAGAGGAGCCGTAATCTCGTGCATCATTTCAAGAGCGAGTTGCCCAGCAGTAGCTCGCTCTTCCGATCTTCGCAAAGCATCAACAGCCGCCGACAATTTACTTTGCAACTCCGCAATTGTGGTCTCTTCCATCAAGCTTCTATTCAAATAACGCACCCTAATCTCCCGGAACCCTAACTGCATCGTCACGGACGTGTCCGAGAATTCCAATCCCTTTATCATGCCATGCACGCAAATGTGTCAAGCGAAAATGTACCGATTAATGGCGAAATAGAAAGCGAACCTGATAGGAACCCGGAGATCGGGATTATGACGCCGTGACAGTTTCCGCAGACGTGATTTGACACGGTCGGTAGGGTTCGGTCATCGGGGTTACCGCGCCAAACGGCAGAAACAACGCGAACACCGTCCCGCTCATGCCCTCCCGCTGCCTGCTTCGCACCCGCAGCACCCCCTGATGCCGTTTCGTTATATCTTTGCTCAGCCACAGCCCTAGCCCACTCCGATCAATACCCCTCGTCGTAAAGAACGGTTCGAAGATTTTCTTGAGCACCTGCGGACTCATGCCCGCGCCAGTATCGGCGATTGTGAGCGTGAGACCCTTCCGGCCAGTCTTCCAGTCGGTCGCCTCCCGGCTCCGCACCAGCAGGCGCCCACCTGCAGGATTCATCGCATCAATCGCGTTCCCCATTAGGTTGTTCAGCACCTGCTGGATCTCTCCCTCAAAGCATGTCACCGGCCGAGTCGCCCAATTGCCTTTCTGAACCTCAATCCCGGAGTTCACGAAGCGTCCCTTGTGAATCGACAGCACGCCCTCGAACAGTTCCTCAGACTTGGCAGCCGTGGGATGTGTCGATTGGCGATAGAATCGCAGCGTCTGGTTGCTGATCACCGAGACCCGCCGCAACTCCCGCTCCGCGATGTCTAGATACCGCTGCACTACCTCTGCTTGCAGCCCACTATGTCGAGCCAAGTACAGGAGGTTGGTCACCGCCTCCAGAGGGTTGTTAATCTCGTGAGCGATCGACGCCGCCAGCCGGGCCACTACGCTCAGCTTCTCCGCCGTCCGCAATGCTGCTTCGCTCTTCTTTATGCGCGTCACGTCGCGTACCGTACCAAACATTCGCACCGGTAAACGATCGGCATCAAATTTGAGCTGTCCGGTAATCTCGATCCAACTCGATGTTTCATCCTTACTGCAAATCATCCCCTCAAAATGAAACATCTCTCTTGTGCGAATAGACGCTTCGACAGATTGTTGAAATGCTTCAACAAAATCAGGATGAACGACCTCGTTCATGAACCTTAGCCAGCGAATTGGATCATCATCGCGAGTCAGGCCGAAGATCTGATACATGCGCTCGTTCTCCCAGGTCGCAATATCTTCGACGATATGCCATACAAAAATACCGAGTTCGGCGACTTCGGTCGCGATCTTCAGCCTCGCCTCGCTCTCGCGAAGCTTGCGGGCTCCTACCACGATCTCTGTGGTATTACGGTACGCATCGTAGATTCCCGCGATACGCCCGTTCTCATAAACCGGTATGAGGGAATAATTCCAGTAGTGATCCTCGACGATTCCGTTCAGAAGTATGGGAATGAACATGTTGTCCCGCACCGCCGTCTCACCCCAGAGGAAACAAGCTTTAAGGTCAGCACTGACCAAATCCCAGGCTTCTTGAAATACATCACGGTAGAGGCCGCCCAGTGCTGCCGGGTGTTTCCCCCATAAGGGTCGGGATGCTCGCATCGTTGTACAAAAACACCATCTCCGCGCCCCAGGAAAGGATCGTTGGAAATGGCGAATGCAACATCAGATTGACGGTCGAGATCAGGGTCTCGGACCAGCTCTCGATCGGCCCAAGCGGCGTCGCCCTCCAACAATGTGCACGAATGAGCTCGGCCATCCCGCCCTTCCCCGTGATCAGGGTTTCAGGCTGCCGCACAGCAGTTTGTTCGCAATTCGAGGCAATGGCCGGTTTGGTCACCGTGGTTCCCCCTTGTCGCTAAGTCCGCCAGGCCCACGATCACCGATTGGGTATGAATGATGCTGCAAAGCTATCACTTTTCGAGTCGTTCCGGGAAACCTTGTGAACGCGGCTCAGTTCTACCAGTTCCCGCCCCCTGCGCCCCATCCAATGCCGGCAAACTCTGGCCCAGAACTGGCCCTCACCTGCATAGATATTAAGCTGGCTAAATTAGATACACGAAACATCTCGGTTACTAAGCTACAGTGTCGGTTTACTTGAGTTTAGGTTGTTTTCAGCTGCTGACTCGCACCTAGAAGAGGGCGAGAAGAGGACTAGAAACGGTGCCTTTGTTAACTAGATGATACAGGGGACCAGTTACCTTACCCCTTCGGCCCCGGCCAAAGCGGCCCGGTCAGCAACGCGGAACAATGCGACAGAACCGGATCGGGTCCATACAGCTACCGAAAATGGATCCCATCCCGAATGGGTACCAGGACAGCTACAACTTACCCGCCAACTGACTACAAGTTATAGTACATTTTCACAGCTTATACACCGCTCTCTCGCGCTCACAACAATAAAGAGGCCAGTTCGTGACACAACCGAGCAGACGGCGATTTGCACGATCTCACACAATTTCTAAAGGACAGGATCCGCAATGAACGACAACCCCTCCGGGGATAAGGGTGAAAGCTGACCAGCGTTTACCACAAAGTGCAGACGAGGGGGCCGCATTCGTTCTGTGTCGCTCCGGTTGCGATCGTTGTCCCGTTGCGGATGCCGTGCCATTTTCCTTCGCTCTGCTTCTCCACAAAGATATCAGGCATCGTGCGTCCTTACTTTGAAACTGAAGAACGAAATTGGCAAGGTTATTCGAAGGCCAGCGTGATCGAGGCTTTCTCTGGCATTTCGCACGGACGGACTATAAATCAGGGTTTAGCGTTCGGCAGATCTAGGCACAAGGGAAGATCTGCATATACGCCCCACGGATTATTCGCTACCCTGGGTGACCAATTCCAGGTGCGACATAACTGGCCCGTGCAGCTGTCAAGTGCGATGTCGGCCCGCATAGTCACGGGATAAACCTCTGTTTGCTTAAATCTGTTTTCCGCCGTGCATTGCTTACCCGCGCGAGATGCGGCGAGCATTCGATCAACAGCGGCGTTGGCGGGCAACGATTTAGACGTGTCTAGCTGATCGCAGCCTGACTGCGCCAATCCGAGCAGTAGGATTATCGAGTGTTTTAGAAGCATACTCCGACCTAAATGTGCCGGTGTTCGTCAGTCAATTCGGTCTATCGCACGACAGCCACGCCAGGCTCTTATCACAACATTACCTATCATCGCCCGGCCCAAGGACACTCACACGAAAGTGTCATCGACAAATGCCGGCCGACGGGAGCATAAAGAAAACGCAGGCCGCAGGTGTTGACGCACCGACGGCCCGCTAACCGAAGTCGCCTGTAAGGAGGCAACATGGCTACCATTAAAAGTAGCAGTCCTATCCATTCCCCTCAAGAGAACCCGACCCAATCCCACAGCCTTCCCGCTGATCGCAGAAGTGGCCGAACGCTGGCCATCCGCTTGGCCGATTCGATCGTCACCCGGAGCTACGCTCCCCTGATCTGGTCGCTGTATCATCGGCGATTCCTCGCTGTGCTTGACGCGGTCCTATCCGAACAATGCTAGGACGCTCACCGGTTTCTTACTTTGGCACTCAAATATCAACTACTTTAACGTGCGCTTGTAAGCGCAGAAGGGCTATTTCGATGAAAACCGACAACCCTCCCTTGGTTCAAAAGGAAACAGGCTCCGCGACAGACCGGATCTCCGATAGTGAACTGGATATTCTGGAATTAATCGAAGCCGTGAAACACGAATTCACTTGGTTGACCACGGACGACATTTCTCAATTGCTCGACGCGGCGCGCGGGCTCCTTGCAAGCTCCGTAAATGTCCACTGCTACCCTGACGAGGCCAACAAACACCACGAGGAGCTGATCCAGGCGCTAGAGGGATGTGTCGAATCATCCAGATGTGGCAAGTCGTTGCCAGGGCGTCAGAGCCTGCATCAGCGATGCGTGAGCCTTATCGCGGTAGGAATTTTTGAAGAGATCCTGTTCTATGCCGAGCCTGGTATCGCGAAGGTCGCTAAACGCCTGCTGCGACAAAGACAGATGTGAGTGCCTCTACTTGTAGCCGCAATTTAGAGCCAACACAAACAGCCGGGCGTATGGGAGCGCTCGGCTGTTCTGTTTTAGGCTTTCGGCGAACTAACATGGTATGCTGCCCCGAATTCGGGAGGAGCCCCGATGAAACGACGTGAAGCTCTTCGCTATATTGCAATGGGCGTCCTGGTATCCAGCGCCATCGCGTGCGATGAGGAGTCGAAGCCCGCTGCGATTTTGTAACGAATCCTTCTCGGCGCTCAGATACCAACTGGAAACGGCTGCCTCTATCGTCAAAGGCAGCCCGCACTCGCAAGCAAATCTAGAAAGCAACAGTGACTCTGATCCCTATCGCCTGAGTCGACGCAATCCACGAAAGCGGGCGTGTGCGAATTCGAGATCAACCCCGGATCCTTCGATCTGAGGCTCGACTACGACCTTCGCTTCTGCTGCGACCGGCTGCGTAACTGAGGATGGCGGCAGCGTCTCAACATACATCACCGAGGGGAAATGAGGATCTGCGTTGGCCTCGCGCTTTTCTATCAGACCCAATTCGCCGAAGTGGTCAATCATGTGGGTGATCTGTTGCACATACGGTCGATTCAGACCGAGACTCCGCAACCAGTTTGGCCGGTTATAAAACGCGGCAGTGCGTACATCGAGCGGCAGACTCGTATCGATTACCGTTCTATAGCTGGACTCTGAAAGAACCGTGTTCGGCACACGTGAAGGCCAGAAGGTCGGAATGAAGTTATCATCCGGGAATTCGGTTCCGGGATATCCGGACCTGCAGCTCGCAGTATCCGCCTGCCACGGAACTGCCATCCATTTGCTGATATCGCCTGGGCCACTGGCCGAGAGAGGACCATCGGTCGACATAATTGTAGCCTGTGTAAGGAACTCGCCGTAGTCGGGCTCCTTATCGGTGGTCTGTCTCTGCCGTAAGCGAAATGGGGCGCGATACATGGAGACAAGCCTCATTGGCCATGTCATCTCGCAACCGGGATGAAATGGTCCGCCCATGCAGAAATGCAGGGCAGCCTTATCCAGGGCAGCGGGCCGATCTCCCAGAGCTATCTCTTCGGGCGACGCCGGTTGCTGTGCATGGGGATCAAAGTCACCGATAAAATCGCCGTCCATCCATTGTTCGAGAAACTTATAGATTGTCCTGGTAACAGTAAAACCCGCCCGTGGACTCGGTGGACTGTCGAAGTTTCCAAAAGCATCTCCATAGAGCGGAGGCCATTTCAGGGGCTCGAATATTTCCGAGGAAGGGTCCCGGAAAGAATAGAAGATCTGACGGCGCACTTCTCCAAAAGGATCATTCTTTCCGTCCGGCGGCGTAGCTAGCTTCAGGAGCACGTCGGGACGGAGGAAATCGTTGGGGCCGCTCCACCCGAATTGCACGAAGAAGCCTAAATTGACCCACTGTGCTTCGTTAAACTGGCGGAGCAGTGGCAGAATATCGTGCGTGAATGATGGCTTGACGGGCCGAGGCAATAGCGATCCCGCCGAAGCATCGCGAATCACATCGTACATGGTCTGAGGTGCCACCAGATCTGGAGAGTAATTCGGCGGAGCCGTGACAACCCACGCGGAGTCGACAGGTATCGAACGGCCATTGATGGCTACGGCCGCCGACACAGGACCGTCCGAGGTATCGTCATGCCATCCGGGATTGTTTGCGAACGTTACCAGAGAATAGCCTGGCAGCGGGCTCTCTGATTTGCCTTTGCCTCCAAGGAAAATCAGCCGGCCTGATTCATCCGTCAACAGCTCTCCGAGATAGACCCTGTTTCCGAGGAACTCTCCCGTGTCAAAGGGGCTTGATTTCTGGTTTGGCCCGGAAATCGAGCGAGGTCCCGGATCGATGATCAGCTGATCGCGCTCCTTGCCCTGGACCGCCGCATTACGGCGAGCCGAACGAACATTGATGGAGTCGGCCAAGTCGAGAGCAACATCGAAGTCATACCACGCAGCCTTCCTGTTCGCCACATGCGCAGACCACTGAATTTCGGCGTTCGCTGTCGTCAGCTCGGCTATTACATTGCCTTGGCTGCCGTACCCGTAGATACGGAACCGTGCTGCCTGCCGTTTGAGCCGACCCTCTGCATCTCGATAACCACCTTTCGGGGGTGGGGTAGCGTGCGGGACTTCAGGACCAATGAAAAACTCGTCACTGTTACCTACGCGTGCAATGCCTATTGCCGGATGGATACGCGCTTCAACAACCAAGTCCAGATTCATCGAATTCCTCGGCCCGGACATTATATGCTGCTGAGAAGCGCACGCCTTACCGATTTTTTAATTCTCAATAAAGAATATGACGAGCGAGATGTTCGATGTGCTGGTGATAGGTGGTGGACCCGCGGGTGCAGCGGTAGCACTGTGCCTCGCCCGTCAGGGGTGCAGCGTTGCATTACTGGAGGCTACGGCATATGAGTCGCAGCGTTATGGTGAGACACTGCCGCCTGAAATCAATCCTGTACTCCGTGAGTTAGGAGTTTGGGATGCGTTTGGAAATCTTTCTCCGCTCGAAGCCCCTGGCATGATTTCCGTTTGGGGTGATCCGATTCCAGTCGAATCCGATTTCATACACAACGTTCACGGAGTGGGATGGCACATCGACCGTAAGAGCTTTGATCGAATGCTGGTGCTGGAAGCCGAGAAGGCAGGAGCACAGCTGCATTTAAGGCGACGCGTGCAGACATGCTCTCCTGAAGGTGGATGCTGGCGCGTGAACGGATTACGCGCCCGCATCCTCGTGGACGCATCAGGGAGAAACGGGCTCAGGTTGGAGGGAAATGCAGATCGAGATACGGATGACAAGTTACTCGCCATCGCCTTATCGGTTTCCCGCACGCACCCCGATCGCAAGGATCTTCGAACCTGCATCGAGGCGACTCCTACTGGGTGGTGGTATACAGCTCCACTGCCCAATGGCTCTGCAATCGCGATGTTATTTACTGACCCAACTATCTATCGGGAAGATGGCATTTCCATTCAACAACAACTTAGCAGTGCTCCTGTAACAGTTCGCTGTCTTAAGGGAGGACACATCGACAATTACAGTGTCATGCTCGTTACTTCATCTTGCCGAAGATCAGTTTTTGGAGCAAGATGGCTGGCTGTCGGGGACAGTGCCTGTTCATTTGACCCGATTTCAGGGCGTGGCATCTTCACTGCACTCCGTCGCGCCGGATCGGCATCAAGCGCAATCATGGAGCAACTCGAAGGAAACCTGGAGCTGACCATACAGTATGCTCGGCAACTGCGACTGGAATATGACGAATATGTTCGACAGCGATGGCTCTATTACACATCGGAGCGGCGATGGTCGAACCATCTCTTCTGGCGCTCCCGCCGAGCTTCACTTCATGCCTACTCCGTGTAGGTATACGATTTACGCTTTTGGGTTAGCGTATTACCGGCTTTACGCCGAAGAAATGCTGATCTACAAGCAGCAGCATCAACTCAGAATCCGAGCTTTGGGGCACACAAAGGGAGCACAAAATCATCGATCCGAGAAGGAGAAAATTGCAAGTCTTTTAGAATAATGGTGGACGCGGGTGGAATCGAACCACCAACCTGTCGATTAAGAGTCGAATGCTCTGCCAGTTGAGCTACGCGTCCTGATAAGGTATGAGGCGAGAGAAAGCGCACAGACCGGCTGCGCCAGCTCAAATCTTAACACAACCAGGTGATGTTAAAAGCTGAAGGAAAGGCCGCCCTGGATCGAGCGATTCGCCTGGGCGAAATACAACCGGCTTCCATCGGGAGTGAGGAAGGGCCGATATCCCTCTTGCAGCAAATTGCGCACCGCTATCAGCGCTTCCGTGCCGTTGGGCAGCAGCCGTCCACAGCGGATCGGCTGGCGGATTAGCAAGCTTAGAAAGGCATCCTGGGAGAAATTGTCGTAGAGATCGACAGAATTCACTGTCCCGTCTGGTTGCCAGCGGTAGGAGGCGCTCCAATGCGTTCCAGTGCGTACATAGGTGCCGCTTACGGCGCCCGCGACAGCCTCCGATCGCCGCGCGGTTAGAGCATAACGCGCTTGGGTAATCGTGCTCGCCGAAGATTGCAGCGGAGAAACCAGGGCTTTTCCCTCCGTATAAGAGAAGGACACCCAGGTTGAATTACCGAGCCGTCGATCCAAGCCTGCCCGGAACCCTGCAGTTGAGTATTGCGGGCCCGCCGTGCGAATCACCTGAGAGGCGGGATCATAGAGCAGATTTCCATCCGCAAAATCCTCGGACGAAGGAGTTCCGCCGCCTCCTACAATCGGATTTACAATCCGGTCCTGATAGAAGGCGACCAACTCCCGGAGCGTTGCCCCGTCGTCTTCGATACGGAGTTCCTGGTGCAAACCGTGCTGGAAGCGCAGGGCGCCATTTTCTTCGGAGAACACCGGAACCATGGTGTCGGCATCGGCAATCTGCTCGGCGGTCTGTAACTGAGGAGCGGTGGAGATGTCATACGAGACGTTCGCTCCGCCCGAATGCCAGGAGACAGCGGCAAATGGCGAACTGGAAATCAGCTCGGAGGGTCCGCGCAAGGCCTGAACCTGATTGCCGAACTCGGCGGCAACGTTGGGGCCGAGATTCACCGACTCGGCGCCGCGGAAGATCACCGTCTCAAAATTCTGTGATCCTCCAGCCGCCTCTATACCAGGCATACGCTGGACCGTGATTAAGCTGCGCATTTCCCGTTCCGGGCCCAGCGGCTGTTCGTATCCGGCGAGATATTGAGAGTTGTGTGAAGGATCAGGACCCAGATCGGCGCGCAAGATCAGATGGCCACCGCCGGCGCCGGATCTCTCCACTTCAAAGGCTCCGTGCGAAGCGCTCTGGGCGAAGCTGCGAGAGAAACCAGAGACGGCAACCCTGGCCTCCAGTTGCGGGGCGGATTGACTGTCGGCGGATGTAACCACCACCAAAGGCCCATCCTGGAGAAAGCGCAGTAGAGGCCTATTGCTGGAGGATCGCAGGGTCCACTTCCAATCGTCGCTCGGTTCACCGGGAGACCGGGGCTCGGCCGGCAGCCATTGGATCGCCTCGAAAAGTGTATTCAGTGTGAGGCTGACGACTGTCTTGCTGTTCGCTCGTACCTTTAGATTTTCACGTAAAGTAGGTAGAAATGAGGCCGCGGTCGCCTTCATCTCGTAGGTGCCGGGAGAAACATGCTCAAACGCGAAACCCCCGCGAAGGCTGGTATAAGCCTGAGCCACGACGGTTGAGTCAGCCGTCATCAATTGGACCAATGCACCCAATTGCGGCGTTCCCTTCGAGTCGCGCACAATCCCGCTGACCGCGGAGGGAGCGGAGAAAGATGCCCCGGCTACAGGTAAAATCCCCGCCAGAACAAGCGTAAAGAGAACCGCGATTTGGCAAGACGTTTTATTCACTCAGTACGCCACACCGAACATCCGAGGTTTCATTGTAAATGCCGCGCCCGGCATTTACATAAATCGACTTGCAGCTTACCAAACAAACCTAGAGCACGGTAAACGCGGCCGACTGGGCGACCTGCTGCTTGGAAATGCCGTCGTTCACCGTAATTTTGACCTGATATTTCCCCGGTTGCAGGCTGGCCAGGGACAAGGATTTCTCGACCGTCATCTGGTCTGCATTCGCGCTGTTGTCTCCCGCCGATTTGCCGTTTTCCGAAGTATCCAAAATCGTTTTATTGGTGGCGAGATCGACGATCTGATACTGGACTGTGGCCGAGTTCTGTTTGCTCTTGTCGTCGATTCCGAGGTTATATACCTGCATCCAGAAATTTAGCTTCTGGTTGCGGTGGAAGGTGACGGCGTCCATCGGGGAAGCGCTCACTCGCGGACGAACAAAGGTGTTGCCGATGATGAATTGGCCGGTGCCGATCTCCTTGGTGGGTACCTGCTCCATCTTGTCGGCCAGGATCAGAGAAGACGCCGAGAGCCTTTCATCGTCATACTTTGGAACTACCACCCCTTCGGCCCACGTGCCTACATGGTCTGGTTTGTTCACGTCCTTGATTGCGATATCGATACGGTAGCGGCCCGGCCGCAGTGGCAAAGCCCACCAGTGAACCGACTGTTGTTTCAATTCCTGAGGCAAAAGCTCCGATGGCTGTTCCAACACCAACGTCTGCTCAAAAGTCTGCACGACGTGGTCGGTGATGGTGGCCACCCGGCCCAGGACGTTGACTTCGCCCTTCGAAACCCCATCTTTAGTGGTGAAGGTTATGTCTTTGTTGGAGATCTGAAGAGTGAGAGGAACGAGAACGGTATCCTCAGTAATCTTCACATAATCCGTACGAACCTGGAACGGGAAAAAGGGTCCGTTCAAGACCTTGTGATTGACCAGAAAGCTCTCAAGGTCGGTGAACTTGACCTTGGGCGGGGCTTGCAGCTTCGCGTATGTCTCAAGCCGGTCGAATTCCTTGGCTTGATTGGAGCTGGACATCGGGCCGGCGCCAAGGTTCTCTAATCCGCCCTTGAACCGGTCCGCCTGGGTGGACATCCCCATCTGTTCGTACATAGTTTGACCGGCGCCAGGGACGTGCAGCAGCGCATCCTTTTCCGACCGGTCAATGGTCATGTGATAGTCGCCGCACATACAGGTGTCGACAAACTCGATGTCGATGTTCTCGCCTATGCCTTCGATATAGCGGTAATGCCACACCTCAAAAGGATAGGTCGAGGTTTCTCCACCGCCCTCGTCCATGGGACGTTCGTAGTTGCCGCCGCTGGGATGCGACTCGATGCTATCCGGCTTGCCGTAGGCGATATACATGTGGCCGCGGTCTGTCTTCCAGCCAGGCTTGCCTGCAGCGAAATGCTCATTGGCATAGGCGATCCGTGCATAGTACTCTTCGCGGAAAGTGTTTTCCGGGGAATCCGGCGAGGGATTCCGTCGCTGCCAGAATTGCTCGATAAAATTGTCGCGCTCTTCGTCGTTCGACAGGCTCTTGAATGCCTTCAATTCCTGGTCGGTGATGATCCAACGCACATCCTCATCGACCCACTTCTTGTACGGCCCCTTCAGCTCGTTCTTGAGCTCTTTCTGTTGCTTGAACTTGTCTCTGTCGCTCAAGGGCCGCTGCAGCGGGTTGACCTGATTGTCCGGGGACGCATTCTGATCGGTTGCCGTCGAAGGCTGCTCGGTCTGGGCCCAGCCCTGGACCGCGAGCGACCCTGGCAGAGCGAGAGCGAATGTCAGAAGAAGGGCGAAACGAACCCTGGGCATAAATAGCTCCATAAATCCTACAGCGGTACAATTCTAATTTTCCCGGAACCCTTGTTCAAGCGGGAAGTGGACTCCTGGTGAAAAGGGTGCATAGAATTGGCCTTTTAGCGATCGTTTTGCGGTCGTCCCACGAGCCAAGGCGGGAAGCGTCCGGTCGATCTCGACAGCTTTAGGTTACTTCCGGTAGGTTTGGTCACAACCTAAGGTTCTGCCCAACGGTAACGTCCGGCTGTTATTATGGAGTGAGAAAACGATTGGGGCGAATTCGGCTTCCGTATCAGATTCTTCAGATAAGACTGGCCCTCGGCTATCACGTCGAGTCGAAACAACGGCTGAGAAGCTACCCCACCCCGCCGAAGCTTCCCGCGGAATTCGGAACATTCTGTATCACTACTCGCTTTGCCTGGAGGAATGGAGTATGGGTGGCGGCGGAAGGGGAGACGCCGGGAAATGCAGTGCATAAAGAACTTCGCAATGGCTGCGTCAGCGCGAGCCCGCTGTTGACGAGCAACAGCGGAAGTGGTCTAAACGGTACCTCAAGGAAATTCATCTAGAAATTGATTCCACCGGGTGTGGCGGCAGATGAACCTGAAAAAAGCACTCATTATCGTGGGCGTGATATTCGTGACTGCCGTTGTTGTCGGCTTCTCGATCGTGCGGGCGCAGACAGGGTACGCGAAGGTGATTACCGGCAAAGTAGTCCGGGAAAACCTCACATCGATCGTGAGCGGTACCGGAGAGATCAAGCCCAAAACCTACGTAAATATCGGCGCCACGGCCTTCGGCAGGATCACCCATCTATATGTAAAGGAAGGCGATCACGTTAAGCGCGGGCAAATACTGGCCACGGTGGAGAACGTACAGGCGCGGGCCAGCGTCGATGCTCAGCAGGCCAGCATCGCCTCCGCCGAGACGGATATCGCGTCCTACGTGGCTGCGGAAAAGACCGCACAGGCTACCGTCGAGCACTCCATAGCCGACCTGGAGCAGAAGCGTCTTGATTGGCAGCGCGCGCAGGCGCTCTACCAGGCGCAATTGATCGCCAAGCAGGATTACGATTCCAAAAAAGCGGCGTTCGATACCGCGGTGGCGACGCTGGGGGAGAGCAAGGCGCAATTGGTGCAGGCGCAGGCGCAGACCGAATCCGCGCGAGGCAAGTATAGAACCGCCACCGCCACCCTCACCAGCGATTACGATTCCTTGCACAAAACGGTGAGCATCGCCCCCTTTGACGGTATCGTAACCAATATGCCGGTCCGCGAAGGCGAAACTGTGGTTGTCGGGATTCAGAACGCCGAGGGCAGCACGCTGATGACTCTGGCTGATATGTCTGTAATCACAGCGGAGGTCAAGGTGGATGAGACAGACATTGTGAATGTCGCGATCGGTCAACCGGCTGATGTAACCGTGGATGCCCTCCCCGGTAAGGTGTTCCATGGGCACATTACCCAGATAGGCGATCAGGCTCTGCTTCGCTCCACCGGCATTGCCACCAGCCAAAGCACGACAGGCACCGAAGAGGCTAAGGATTTCAAGGTTGTGATCACACTCGACAATCCCTCCGGCGAACTGCGCCCCGGGCTCTCGACCACCGCCAAGATTACTACCGCCCACCGGCAGAATGTGCTGTCCATTCCCATCCAGGCACTGACTCTTCGCGGTCCCGCAGGTAGCGGCGCCAATGCGGCGGATGGAGCCGACGCGAATTCCTCTGTCAACGATCCGGAGACTCAAGGGGTATTCGTGCTTCGCTCCGAGAAGGGCAAACTCAAAGCCGAATTCGTACCCGTCACGACAGGGATCACCGGAGCCACCGAGATCGAAGTGACTTCCGGCTTAAGGCAAGGCGACGAGATTGTAATAGGCTCCTATAAGACCCTGCGCATCCTCAAAAGCGGGACTGCGGTGAAGAGGGACAAAGCGCCCGCGACAGTGTCGGACGAGTCATCCTGACCGCAGCCGGTCGGGGCTCGAAAACAACCTGGAGTGAACGATGGCATCTGAAGCGACGAGCGCATCCCAATCCGAAACGGCCACGGAGAATGCCCCCGGAGATGTCATCGTGGTCGAAGATCTCTGGAAGACCTATGACATGGGCTCCGAGCAGCAGGTCCAGGCGCTGCGCGGCGTCAGCATGCGTATCCAGCACAACGAATATGTTGCCATCATGGGGCCTTCCGGGTCGGGAAAGTCGACACTCATGAATCTGATCGGGTGTCTGGATACTCCCAGCAAGGGCAAGTATTGGTTGAATGGACATCTGGTCAGCGAATTGAATGACGATGAACTGGCGCGCATCCGCAACCGGGAGATTGGTTTTGTCTTTCAGACTTTCAACCTGCTGGCCCGGGCGACCGCTCTGCACAATGTTGAGCTGCCCCTCATCTATAACGGCACTTCGAGTGAAGAAAGAATAGAGCGGGCCAAAGCGGCCCTGCGCGCGGTGAATCTGGAAGAGCGCGTGAATCACAAGCCGAACGAGCTGTCCGGTGGACAGCGCCAGCGAGTCGCCATTGCCCGCGCGCTGGTGAACAGGCCGTCGATCATCCTGGCCGATGAGCCTACAGGCAACCTGGATTCGAAGACGGGCGACGAGATTATGGCTCTGTTCGATCATCTGCACGCCGGAGGCAACACTATCATTCTTGTGACCCATGAGCCGGATATCGCGGAGTACGCGCATCGAGTCGTACACATTCGGGATGGCGTCATCGCATCCGATGACATATCGTCCAGGCCGCGCATGGTTAAGGCACAGGAGTGAGGGGCCGCCCTGCTTTCCCGCATCTGGTGCACGGCTTGCGCCGGATATGGGGGAATATTGTTAGAAGTTAGAAACCAGCTCCGGCTCTATATAGGTATATCGACCTCCGCGCCTGCTCGCTCAGCCGATACATAGCCGGTATAAAGCGTGGCGATGGTATCGCGCGCTAACTCCGCTCCAGAAAGAGGCGGCCGCCCGGCAGCGATGCTCTCCATAAAGTCCTGAAATTCCTGTGGGTATCCGTGCTGCCAGTCTTCATCCGGAGCGGGATTGCTCCATCCCTGCTTGGTCCCGATCTTCTCGGTAACATATATATCCTTGAATAGCTCTTCCTTGGCGTTGAAGGCTTCAAGAGCATTGACAGGATTCAGATTGCACCGGGTGCGATGATTGTTACCAAAAACTTCGAGCCAGTTGTTCACGCCGCCGAGGACCAGCTCGGATGAAAAAATGTCCGCTACTGTTCCATCGGTGAACTTGATGTGAATCTGTACGAAATCCTCGACGTCGTCGTAGGAAGTCCGCAGGAAGCCTTCATCGCGATACGTTTTCAAGCGGGTGATCTCGTGGGTTCGCGCACTGGCTGTCGCCGGCCGGATGGGCACGCCGTTTCTGGATTCTCCTTCAACTCTCTTCAGATAAAGCGCCGCGGTCAACGGATGGCACCCCTTGCCGACGAGCGATCCGCCTCCGGAAAATTTCCAGGACCCGTAATATGGCGAATGCGATCCGCTATGGGACTCTTCCCCCATGATCCAGAGGACCTGGCTGCCGCTCTTGGCGATGATTTCCCGCTCCTTCTGAATGGCCGGCGCATAGACCCAGTTTTCCGCATAGCATATTGTCTTATGGCTGTCGCTAGCGGCAGCGAGAATCCTGTCGCAACTTGCCATTGCCTCGCGGAGCATTTCTTCTTTGGGGAATTTGTTTCCGCGGAAGTCCCTTATACCGGCGCCGTAATATCCGGTAAAGGGCTTCTCAATGATTACGTGTTTGCCTCGCCGCAGCGCCTGGACCGCAAGTTCCTCATGAGAAGAGGGCGGACTGCAAAGATCCACGACATCCACTGCATCGCAAAGCTGGTCGAAGGTCTCGAAGGCGCGTATTCCCTTGCTTTGCGCGAATGCGTCTCGCGCCTCCGCGGTTTTTGAAGTTAGACCCACAATCTCAACCGGAACTCCATACACCCGGCTGAGTCCTTCCCAATGGAACCTTGCTGCAAAACGCGCTCCAACAATGCCGACACGAATTGGTCCTGCCATCCGAAACTCCGTTTCAAATTCAAGTGAGATTCACTACTTCTGTTGTTACGTTTAGATCTAGCCCGCGTTTCTCCGGTCCGAATCCGAAAATGAGCAGCAAGATGCCGATCATGGAAATCTCGAACCAGGTGAGCGCCCAAGGATATCCGAAATGCCGCTGCAGTAAGTTGAGCGCCGGTATAAATGGCGCGGATATCAGCACTCCCATTTGATACACGAAACCTGGCATCAGACTTCGCACGGGCGACGGCGAAAGCTCGTTGAGATGAGCCGGGATCACGCCATAAGCGCCTTGCACCCCCATTTGCATAAAGCATGAGCCGAGAACCAGGGCCGGCAGAGTTCCGCCGAATGCCCATGCTGGAATCGAGACCAGGCAAACCATCACGGCCAACATAACAGCGTGCCGCCGTCCGATCCTTTCCGACAGATTCCCGAACAGGAGTGCGCCGATGATTCCGCCGACGTTATAAAGCACAGGTATACCATACATAGCATTCATTCCCAGGACGGTCGCTCCGCCCATCCAATGGAGATTCTTGAGGAAATCGGGATAGAGGTCCTGACTTCCATGGGCAAGGCAATTGAGCGCGGTCATTAACACAAGCAGATAAACCAGCAGCATACGATGGTGGATCAGAGTGGCAGATATTGTTTTCAGGGAGCGCCGGCGCGGCGCGTTCCAGGGCTTCGAGTCCGGAGCCTTCAACGCAATGAGCACGATCGCAATCGCGGCCACGAACCCCACAACGAACATGGCCTGCCACCCGAAAAAAGGAACGACAGTTTGCAGGCCGACTGCCGCCAGCAGGTAGCCGACGGAGTATCCGCTTTGCATCATGCCGGAGAGCAGGCCCCTGCTGCGTCTAGGCGCGCACTCCATCGCGTAAGATGCGCCAATGCCCCAATAGCCTCCCATGCCAATGCCGTAGAGCCCGCGCAGAGCTAGAAACAACAAATAGTAATGCGCATAACCGCTTAGCAAGGTCATTGCGGAAAAAAAGAGAACGCAGGCGATCAACGGCTTCTTCCGCCCCGATCGATCCGCCCAGGCGCCAAACAGCAGAGCGCCCAGAGGCCGCATGGCGAGGGTAAAGGTCAACGACCAAACGATCGCAGGTTTGCCGACATGAAACCTGGCCATCAGCTCGTTGAAGAGAAAGACAATGACAAAAAAGTCGAACGCGTCGAGCACCCAACCCAGCACTGCCGAAGCTACAGCCAGCTGCCAATGAGGCTTGTCTTGTTCTAGAGCAGAAACAGGATGGATATGTCCCAAGCCGCTGCCATCAACGGCCTTTTTCCTCAAGAAAAAGGCCACTTTGTGGAATTCATCGAAGCCACACCTTTCCTGTTTCTGCCTTAGAGCATTTTAGCTTTTGGTGTATGCGCGGTAAGCACTCCCCACGTGGCCGTTTCATCGAAGAACGGCCACACAGCTGCTCCTGCCAGATCACAGTAAAAGCTAAAATGCTCTAAATGCCGGGTCTCAATCGATAGGGAAGTCACCTGATTAATTCTCCGGCATCTCGAACCGGCAGTATTATGCGGATTTGGCCATTTAGCCGAATTTTTGTGCTAACTGGCGAGAGAAGTCGCAATTCCAGGAAGACGTTCTATAACCGGGACAGCGTCAATCCTCCGTCCAGCGTCAACACTGAGCCAGAGGCATACGGCAGATCTCCCCGGGCCAGCATGGCCACTGCGCGCCCGACATCCTGGGGCGTGCCCCATCGTTTTTCCAGCAGGAGACCGCTCGCGATCATCTGGTCATACTTCGGCTTCAGTGCGCCGGTCATTCCGGTGAGGATAATTCCTGGGCGAACCTCGTAGACATCGATTCCGAATTCGGCAAGCCGGACCGCCCAAAGCCTTGTCGCCATCGCGACTCCAGCCTTCGAGATGCAGTATTCCCCGCGGTTCACGCTGGCTACTGTGGCCGAGACCGAACTGATATTGATAATGCAGCCGCGGTACGACTCTGCCTGCTGATGCTGTTCGATCATCCACTTAGCGATTGCCTGTGTCAGGAAGTAAGGACCCTTGGTGTTGACGGAAATCAGTTCATCGAAGCTTTCTTCCGTTGCTTCCAAAATATCGTTCCGCACCCGTGGAGCGATGCCTGCATTGTTTACCAGAAGATCTATTCGTCCGAACCGGCTGCGGGCTTCATCGACCAGAGCGCGGCGGTCGGAGGCGAGCGAGACATCGCTTTGCACGTACACTGCTTCGATTTTGTGTGCGCGTAATCGCGACAGTGCTTCTTCGGCCTCGGGATGTGGGCGGCGGCCTGTGATCAAAATGTTGTATTTGGCTTCCGCAAGGGCCTGCGCCACGCCAAAGCCGATGCCGCGCGAGCCGCCGGTGATAACAGCAAGCATCTCCTTCACCGCGCGCCGCCCTCATCCGTTAGTATGCCCTGATTATAAAAGCTGTAGTAATCGCCTTGGGACAGGCGAAGCACGGTCAATCCAAGCTCCAGCAGATGGTAGTCTCCCCACATGCTCGACTCGCCGGACGGTATCGCTTTTCCCGGCGGCACATAGTCCCAGCCGTTTGGCCGATGATAGACGCTATTGAGCAGAACACCTTCATGAGCCAAGTCGAACGATAGATATTCCTCATCGAGCAGACGCTTTGCGATCGTGAGCCCAGCCGCGGAGTACATCTCTCCCCGGTTTCCCAAAGCTTGTCCCAGGCGCAACAGCCCCTGCGCCGCAATCGCACTGGCGGAGGCATCGACCGGTTCAAAACCGTTGTCAGGATCGGCAGGAGCAGATTTCCAGTCGCCAAGCTTGTAGAGTTCCGGGGCGCCTGTATCCCAGTAGCAGATGCCGTCGGCCGCGCTGGCTTGCCCGATGTAGAAGTCGCATGTAGCCCGGGCGGAACCCTCAACCAGCTGCAGCGTGTCCGCTTTGCTCAGAACACCCGCTCTCACGAACTCGTCTTCACCGAGGTACTTAAAAAATTCGAGCAATTCCGCAAAACCAAGCATGGCCCACGCCAAGCCTCGTGTCCAGGTGCTGAACGGGCTGTAGCCCTGCTGGGAGGAGGGAGACCGGAAAGTCCCGCTTACCGTATTGAAGATTGCCTCATGTACGGTTCTGCCGCGAAGCTCGGGTGTGTCATAGCTATCGCGCCCTTCGCCATAGTAGATGTTATATCTGGCTGTAGTTTTCAGATGGATAAGCACCCGGCCAAGCAGGTTGATTCTTGAATCCTGTTCCCCAAGCAAATCATGCCTTAGCCGATGAGCCAGGCAACACACTCTCAGGGTGCGGATAGTATCGATAAACAGCGAGTGGGGTCCATTGAAAGAGTAGATATAGCCCAAGTTATCCGGCAGATCGGTCCATCGGGCGCCCTGGACGGCGCCACTTACCTTCAACCCCAATTCATAGAAGCGCAGCTCCCATGGATCGTAAGCGATCTTCTCTTCGAGCATAAGCCGCCGCAATTGACCGTAGGTCGATACAGTATTGAATCCATGGTCGTGAACTCCTGTATGAGTCAGATGTTCCGCCATGTGGTTCAGTGTGCGCTCGCGCCCTATACCTAGCATCTCCGGATTGCCGGTCGCGTCGAAGCATAGAAGGGCGTTGCCGTATTGGAAACCTTGCGTCCATTGCGTCCAGGCCCGCGCAGTGTAACTACCCCGGACGGTGAATACCGGAGCTCCAGTCCCGGGCTGCCATCGCGTATTCAGCGCCAGCGTCTTAGCGGATGCGAGTTGGAAGAGCAGGTCGAGCTTCCCACTAAGCTCTCGAGCGGAGATTTCAGTCTGTATTTTCAAAGTAAGGAATTCATCCTAAGCGACGGCTAGACATACTGCTGAAAATGTTCTACTACCTTCGCCAGGAGCTCGTCACCCGGCATCTCCAAGATCGCCTTGTTGAATATCTCTACCTCGATGGGACCCGCATAGCCCGCGGCATCTACCGCCTCGCGGATGCGCCTGATCTCGATGATGCCATCTCCCATCAGACCGCGTCCCATTAGTAAGTCGGGTAGCGGCACAAGCCAGTCTGATACATGGAATCCAAAGATGCGTCCCTCTGCTTTCGCCAGCAGGGGATAAAGCTTTGGATCCCACCAGACGTGGAAGACATCGACGATAACGCCTACCAGATCCGGCTTGTGCCGCGCAGCTAATTCGAGCGCTTGTTCCAGCGTCAGCAACACCGAGCGATCCGCGGCATACATCGGATGGAGAGGCTCAAGCCCAAGCCGGACGCCTCGCGGTTGAGCATACTCGGCCAGCCGATCCACGGCATCCTCGACCATCCTGCGCGCATCTCCGAGGCTTGCTCCGTTCGCCGGGCCGACAACCAGCACCAGCGAATCCGCAGATAGAGCTGCAGCTTCATCCACGGCGCGGAAGTTATCCTCCATCCTTTTAGCCCTCTCGGCCGCGTCTACCGCGGCAAACATCCCACCGCGACAGACGCTGGAGACGTGAATGCCGGCGTCCTTCACCATGCGCACACTGGCTTCGAGGCCGGTCTCTTGAATCTTGTGGCGCCACAAACCGATCGACTGAATTCGGTGGCGGAGGCATCCTTCCACGGCCTGCCGCAACGACAATCTGTCGCCCGTAGCCTGGTTGAAGCTAAGCCGCTCGATCGATGCCATGCGCCCTCAATGCTTCCTACTCACTCAGCTCTGGGACATCCATCCAGCGCCGCTCATGCCAGGATTGCATGCCGAGTTCGGCCAGTTGGACTCCTCGCGCACCCTCAAGGAAACTGTGAGGAAATGGCTCGTCCAGAGCTACATGGCGCAGGAAAGCCTCCCATTGGGCCTTGAAGGCGTTGGGGAACACCGTGTTGTCCGGAACCTCCAACCACTGATCCCTGAAACGGAATGGACTAGGAAGATCGGGATTCCAGGTCGGCCGCGGCGTGTTCACGCGATGTTGTACCCGGCAGTCGCGCAACCCGGCCACTGCGCTGCCCTCGGTTCCTTCGACCTGCATACTGAAAAGTTCGTCGCGATAGACGCGAACCACCCAGGACGAATTGATCTGAGCGAGGATGCCGCCCTCGAGCTCAAACGTTCCATAGGCGCTGTCCTCCGCCGTGCAGCGGTAAGGCCTGCCGTTTTCATCGACCCGTTCCGGTATATCGATGGCGGCGACACAGGAGACGGCGCGCACCTTAGCGATGGTGTGGTCCAGAACATAGCGCCAATGGCAGAACATATCGAGCAGGATGCCGCCCCCGTCTTGCTTGCGATAGTTCCATGAGGGACGCTGGGCCGGTTGCCAATCGCCTTCGAAGACCCAATAGCCGAACTCACCCCGGACAGATAAGATGCGGCCGAAGAAGCCGCTCTCTACCAGCCGCCGCAGCTTGCGAATGCCGGGAAGAAACAATTTGTCCTGCACCACACCTTGTTTTACTCCTGCTTGCGCGGCCAGCCGGGCCAGGCGCAAGGCTGCCTCGGTGGTACCCGCTAACGGCTTTTCACAATAGACGTGCTTGCCGGCCTTGATCGCCTGTTCCACGTTCTGCTCCCGCATAGCCGTGGTCTGTGCGTCGAAGTAGATTGTGTCCTCTGGGTTTGAGAGGCACTCAGCCAGGCTCGTGCTCCAGCGGCTCAGGCCATGCTCCCGAGCAATTTCCTGGAGCCTTTCGGCGTTTCGCCCCAGCAGAACCGGATCGGGGTGTAAAGCGGAGCCGTCCGGCAGCCGGATACCGCCCTGCTGGCGAATCGCCAGCAGAGAGCGGATCAAATGCTGGTTGAGTCCCATCCTTCCAGTAACTCCATTTACGATGATCCCTATTCTCTTCTCACCCATGATCGATCTTCACATACTAACCGCAAGCCCTGAGATCTTCGCGCCGATTCCGGGATCGTTCGGCCGGCTATTAAAACGGCTCGTACCGGATAGAGGGACGCAAATGCACACTTATGCGGGAATCAGGCTATTTATATTGCCCGGGCAAAATGTCTTCTGATAAATCTAATCTGCGCTGAGTCGCAGGTCCCGATCAAAGACGAGGCGATGGCCGTTAGGGAGTAAAAACTCAAACCGTTCCTGGGCCAATGAGCACAACTTTTGGAGGTCCACATGCAGTCCAGTTTAATACGCATCTTTCCACGAGCAGCGAGCCCGAAGCCGGCGTCATCTGCCGGCAAGCTGTTCTATCTTTTCCTGCTGTTTCTGGTTTTTTACGCGGAAACGGATTCGCTGCATGCCCAGGCCGTAGCCAGCGGGCAGATTCAAGGGACCATTACCGACCCTTCCGGCTCGGCTGTCGCCGGAGCTACCGTTGAGGCGGTGCAGCAGGATTCGGGACTTCATCGCACGGTCACAACTTCGGCGGATGGGGGCTATAACCTCCCTGATCTTCCAGTCGGTCCTTATCAGCTCAACGTGACCGGGGCAGGATTCAGCGCGTATCACCAGTCCGGAATAACCATTCAGGTCGGGAATAACCTGCGAATTAACGTCAAGCTTGAGGTCGGCGGCGTGACGCAGACCGTACAGGTCAACGCCGGCGCGTCCATGGTGCAGACGGAGGATCAGTCGATTTCACAAGTCATCGACCGGCAGCGAACGATCGATCTGCCTTTGAACGGCCGCCAAGCCACCCAGCTTATCCTTCTAACTCCGGGCGCGCAAACCGCTCCTTCCGGGGACTTGGTCGGCAGCAAAAATTACCCGAGTTCCGTGGCTCTTTCGATCGCAGGCGCTCAGGCCACCAATATCAACTACTTAATGGATGGCGCTGATAATAATGACGCGTTTACCAACGTGAATCTTCCCTTCCCTTTTCCCGATGCTTTGCAGGAATTCAGCGTGCAAACGTCCGGCCTGTCCGCGCAGTACGGGCTGCATCCGGGGGCGGTGGTCAACATCGTCACCCGATCCGGAACCAATGCGTTCCATGGCACGTTGTTCGACTTCTTTCGTAACGGCGATATGAATGCGCGGAACTATTTTTCCACCAAGCAGGATTCTCTCAAGCGCAATCAATTCGGAGGCGCCATAGGAGGACCGATCCGCCGCGACAAGCTCTTCTTTTTCGGCGGGTATCAAGGTACGCGGACGCGCCAGCAAACCAACGCCACGACAAACTTCGTTCCCACGCAAGCCATGCTGAATGGCGACTTCAGCACCTTTGATGGTTCAGCTTGCCAAAGCAACAAGCAGTTCAAGCAGTTGATCAATCCCGTGAACAGCCAGCCGTACCCAAACGACCAAATTCCGGTAAGTCAATTCAACCCGTCGGCGCTGGCGCTTCTGAAATTGGTTCCATCCACTTCCAATCCCTGTGGAAAGATCGTTTATGGGATTCCCCAGCCGCAAAACGAAGATCAATACATAGGCCGCATTGACTGGACTGTCAATGAGAAGCAGACCTTATTCGGACGATACTTTCTAACCCATTTCGTCCAGCCCGGATTTTATGGCGGCAATTTGCTGCTGACGAGCGTTAACCCGGCGCTCAACGATCAGGCGCAGTCGTTTGTTCTCGGCCACACTTACACCCTCAGCTCAAACATGGTGAATTCATTCCGTATCAATGGAACCAGGAACTTTATCACCCGTGCTTCTGCCTCCGATCTGATCAATCCCACCACCGTGGGCATCCAGGTAAGCTCCCCGGTCAAGAACTATCTGTACATGAACATTACCGGCGGCTTTACCGCAGCATGCGGTACTTGCGAAAGTACGGATATTACTACCAACTCGGTAAACTTGGTGGAGGACCTGTTTTGGACCAAAGGTAAGAATCATTGGTCGTTTGGAGTTAACTATATCCATAATTATCTTGTGTACGATGGCACCAACAATGCGAACGGCCAATTTAATTTCACCGGAATTTACACCAATGAAGGCCTGGCGGATTTTATGCTTGGCGATATACAGTCGCTTTATCAAGGCAACAACACCGGCGTCGATTTCAGCAAGAACTACACTGGAGTGTATGCCCAAGACAGTGTTCAACTGAATCCAAAGCTGACGTTGAATGCGGGTATTCGCTGGGCGACGGGACTTCCGGCAATCGAAACGACTGGCCGGGGGGCAAGTTTTTCTCAGCCCAACTACATAGCCGGAGTGAGATCTATCGTGTATCCGACTGCGCCCCCCGGACTACTTTTCTATGGGGACAAGGGAATCCCCCACGGCTACTATCAAGGCAAATACGATCACTTTGAACCGAGAATCGGCTTTGCTTTCGATCCTCGGGGATCGGGCGAGGAAAGTATTCGAGGCTCGTACACCCTGGGCTTCCAGGAGCCTCCTCTGTATTACCAGTCGCACTATGAGGCCATGGCGCCATGGGGTGACTCGATCACTTTAACTCCGCCTCCGGGCCCGTTAAACAATCCATATCAGGGCTATCCCGGCGGGAACCCGTATCCAAAACCATTTCCTCCAACCGCGGCAAACGCGTATTTCCCAACCTCCGGCTCGTATTTTGTGGTTCCGACTAACTTACAGCAAAGTTACTCGCAAGTATGGAATCTGAGCATTGAGAAACAATTTCTGAAGAACTGGGTGGCCACCGTTTCCTATCTTGGGACCCGGGTCTTACATAATTCTGCGGGAAACGAGCAAAATCCGGCAGTCTATGTGCCCGGTGTATCGACAGGCAAGGCCGGCTCCTGCGGCACTCTGGCGCCTGTTCCGGCAGCAGGCACTAACTGTTCCACGACCGGCAATACCAACGCCCGGCGCGTGCTGACCGGGATCAGTCCAGCCCAGGGAGCTTACTTTACTCAAGTCACCGAGGCCTATACTGGCCTGGGGTCAAGCTTCAACGGCCTCCTGGTTTCTGTTCGTCATCGTTTCTCGGATTATTTTACGTTGCTGGCGAACTATACCTATTCGCATTGTCTATCCGGACCTCCCGAGAATGGAGACAATGCGGGAGATCAATTTCAGGATCCGGGACATCCGAATCTTGACTACAGTAACTGCGGCTCGGATCTACGCCACAACCTTGTAATATCGGCGATTGGCAGGAGTGTTGTAGGCGGAGGCCCTATGGAGCGCGCTTTGTTGAATGGATGGCAAGTTGCGCCAATCGTTACAGCGACGACGGGAGTGCCCTTTACTACTACAAGCGGCACGGACAAGTCTTTGACCGGCGTTGGAAATGACCGGCCGAATCTCGTCAGCAACCCCCGTATGGCGGCAAGCAGGCTTCAATGGCTGAATCCAAAATCATTTGCCTTTAATTCTCCAGGAACGTACGGCAATACCCGTCCATACGAATTCTACGGTCCTCATTACATAGATGTGGATACCGCCGTCAGCAAATTTATTCCTCTGCATGAGGCAACCCAACTTGAGGCTCGAGCGGAGTGCTTCAACTGTTTGAACCATACGAACCTTCTCAATCCTGGCGGGACAAACAACAATGGCGCCGTTTCTAATGGCGGCACATCGTTCAGTACCAGCACTTTCGGTACGATCACAGCGGCAAACCAGCCCAGGATTCTCCAATTAAGTTTGAAGATCAATTTCTGAGCGTGTGCACCACCGGAGAAGCGGCTTCCGGCGTGATCCACAGGATGGAATTCGGAACACCGAGGATTGTCTTGGCTGCGCGCAAAAATTGCGCCGCTCCATGCGCGGTTCCGCTCTCTACGGGAAAGAGACCGAGCTTGCGCATGAATCCGTATTGTGTGAGAGCGGCCGCATCCATCGGGGCGTAGTGATCGGCGCCGGGTATCCAATAACGCGACAGCAGTATGCAAGTAAGCGGGTCCCACCAGGAGGCGTGATTTAGGCAGACGATCAGCGGCCGAGATTCGATCGGGAAACGGCTTCTATGGGCCACGCGCAATGCGCGGAAGTGACGGCCCACGTACCAATGCAAGTAGATATCGAGAGCGCAAGCAAACCGCGCGAAGGTCGCCAGGGACGCAGCAAGGGAAGAAGCTTGAGCATCTCCGGCTTGGCGAGATCGCGCCAGCTTTCAAAAGGAGACTGCAGAAAGGGAGTAAAGCGCCCCAGCTTGCTCCTGTTGCCCGTAAAAAAACGATGCAGGCGCCGGGCGTCTCCAGGGCTAAGGCGAGCAACCGCGCGTTCCATTCGTTCAATGTCGGGAGTTGCGAGTAACTCCCCACCCGAACCGAAGACCAGCCTGTACTGCGGATCCAGCCTGTACATGGGAAGCTCTTGCTCGAGGTTCCGGCCGGCGAAGGCGAATATCTCGCGCAGAACCTGCGGAAAGAGGAAGAAGGTTGGGCCCGTGTCGAATTTAAAAACCGCCCCTCTCGATTGTCGAGGGTCGGCGGCCTGCCACGGAACGCCGCTCGACGATGGTGACCTCAGCTCCGGATTTTGCCAGTGAAATCGCGGCTGCTAATCCACCCGGGACCGCCCCTACTATGACCAATTTCTTGGTATGTTGAATCATTTTTGCGAGCCGCACCGAATTCCTGTGGGATATCATGCAAAGCCTCGCAGCCTGATACTGCGAGCCGGAACTAACTTCTAACTGTTCACTGCAAAAGCATGACAGCATTTTTCCCGGATTGGTTGGACGCGCGTCCGCCAGTTTTGCTCCTGCGAAAATACACATAAGGTTTTTTAAGTACGGCTGCGCAAAAAGTATTTTGGCTCAACATGAGGCCGCTTATCGAAGACCATCGTCATCTCTGCTTCTGTTACTCGATTGGGAGCGAGCGGGTATTGATCCTATGAGCGACGCCATTAAAAAGTGAGTTTCTTACGGGTGGAATTACCATACGAATTAGAACGGGAGCAGTGGGTTCCTCGGCCAATAGAGGAGGTATTTCAGTTTTTCTCCGATGCGCGCAACCTGGAAGCTCTAACTCCCCACTGGCTGCGTTTTCATGTTCTCACTCCTGACCCGATCGCTATGACTCCCGGCGCTCTTATCGACTATCGTCTTATCTGGCACGGACTTCCACTTCGCTGGAAGACGAAGATCGTTCGCTGGGAGCCGCCATACTACTTCGAAGACCTGCAATTGAAAGGACCCTATCGACTCTGGCATCACGCCCATCGTTTTGAGCAGTCCGGCGGAGGTACGCGAATCACTGACATGGTGCGCTACGCTCTTCCTTTCGGTTTGCTGGGTCGCGCAATTCATGCCATCTCGGTGCAGCGCAATGTCGAGGAAATCTTCGCCTACAGACAAGAAAAGGTTCGCGCGTTGTTCGGCGGCGATGGGCATTCCCGAACGGAGGATAAGTGAGCCCGGAACCCGCTCTGGTATGGTTTCGGCTGGATCTCCGCCTCGCCGATAACCCCGCGCTGATTGCGGCGGTAGATGCGGCCTCATCCATCCTCCCGGTATTCATCTGGGCGCCCGAAGAGGAAGCTCCGTGGTCTCCGGGTGCGGCTTCACGATGGTGGCTGCATCAATCGCTGGTAGAACTGGAGCGGGCCCTGGCCAAACGCGGCGGAAGGCTCATTATTCGCCGCGGGCCCACTGAGGAAGCGCTTCTCTCCCTCGCAGCTGAATGCGGTGCTAAGTCTGTTTACTGGAACCGCCGGTATGAGCCCGCCGTAATCGCCCGCGACCGCAAGCTGAAGAATCTGCTGCTCGAACGTGGAGTTGCCGCGGTGAGCTTTCCCGGCAACCTCTTGTTTGAACCCTGGAACATATGTAACAGCAGCGGAGATGCGTTTCGCGTCTTCACCGCGTTCTGGAAGGCGTGTCTGTCCGGCCCTGCTCCGCCGGCTCCCACGCCCGCGCCCAAACGAATTAAGCCGCCCGCTCGCTGGCCGGGCTCGCTTGCGATCTCCGATCTGGGGCTGGAACCGAAGATCGATTGGGCCGGCGGAATTCGCCAGACGTGGCGGCCAGGCGAGGCGGGCGCAACCGAGCAGATGAAAAACTTCTTTGGAGGCGCAGTTGAAACGTATGCTCTCGATCGTGACCGGCCGGACCGGATCGGCACGTCGCGTCTTTCTCCCCACCTTCACTTCGGCGAAATCAGCCCGCGGCAGATCTGGCATTCCGCCAAGCAAAGCTCAAGCTCCGAAGTGTATCTGCGAGAGATCGCCTGGCGCGAATTCGCATATCACTTACTTTTCCATTTTCCGAAGACGCCGCGAGAGCCTCTGCGGCCTGGGTTCCGATCCTTCCCCTGGCACAAGAATAGAGAAAGCCTGAAGGCATGGACGCGGGGAAAGACCGGCTATCCCATGGTGGACGCTGGAATGCGCGAGTTGTGGCGCACGGGCTGGATGCACAACCGTGTCCGCATGATCGTCGCTTCGTTCCTGGTGAAACATCTCTTGCTTCGCTGGCAGGACGGCGCGGCCTGGTTCTGGGATACGCTGGTGGACGCGGATTTGGCGAACAACACGCTGGGCTGGCAGTGGAGCGCGGGCTGCGGCGCTGATGCCGCGCCCTATTTCCGCATCTTTAATCCGGTAATCCAAGGACAAAAGTTCGATCCCGATGGCAGTTACATTCGCCGTTGGGTACCGGAATTAGCGTACTTACCGAAGCGTTGGATTCACATGCCCTGGAAGGCTCCCGCGGAGATACTGCACGAGGCCTGTGTTCAACTCGGAAAAACCTATCCGCTGCCGATCATCGATCATGAGATAGCTCGCAAACGCGCTCTTGCAGCCTTCGCGAGGATACGGCAGAGTTAGCGCAATCGAGCAAAGACGCACTGCGCCAGGGCATCATAGAAGCACCAGCCCGCGGCGGATACCCACGGCGACCGCTTCGGTCCGGCTAGTGACTCCCAGTTTGCCCAGGATGGATGCGACGTGGAATTTGACCGTGTGATCGGAAATAGCCAGCCGCGCTGCGATCTCTTTATTGCCGAGCCCGCTCGCCAGCATTTGTAATACTTCGCGTTCCCGGCGAGTCAACGTTTCTGCAAGCTCCGCCATTGGGCGGGAGACAGGCGCAACCGGCGGAAAAGCCTCAGCGATCTCGTCGCGATGCAGGACAATAAGTCCCGCCGCTGCAGCCTGCATAGCCGCGACGAGCTGATCCGGGGACGCTTCGGCCGGCAGAATCGCGGCAACGCCCGCCCGAACAGCTTCGGCAATCCATCCGACAGACGGGTGGTCAGAGAGGATAATGACGGCGGCTTCCGAAACAAGTTCCCATCGGCCGATCGACTCCAGCACAGCTTCGATTTCCGTGCCGGTTGTCTCCAGCAAAACGACGTTTACATCGCCGTCCGCAATCCCGCCGGCGAATGATTCAAGGCTTGGAACATTACCTAGAACTTCCACACCTCGAACGGCGAGAATGCTCTCCAGGCCGGCCCTTACCAGCGGCGAAGCTGCGACGATGAGAACGCGAATCACGCCGCCACTCTGCTTCCGGAGACGCTTTCGTTTCCCAGCCGCACGGTAACCCGGCGTACCCGCGAATAGTCGCCACGCAGAAATTCGAGATGGTGCAGGCGCAGCCCGCGCTCATGCAGGATGTTCATCAGGTCGCCGGCCGACCTGAACGGCTTTCCTTCCATTCCCAGCAATATGTCGCCTGGCAACAGCGACGCATCGGCGGCGGGACTGCCAGTCTCGATTTCGAGGACAACCAAGCCGAAGGCAGGGGATTGCCCAGCAACCCGCGGAATTTTCACCGGCCGCACGGTAACGCCGAACCATGAATCGGAAGGCCCGGAAGAAATAAAATCTTCCACTGTCTTGCTGGGAATCGCGAGCGCCATGCGGCCCGCAACCATGGTGTTGATCCCGATGATCCGGCCATGCGCGTCGGCAAGCGGGCCGCCGGAATTACCCGGCGCCAGTTGGAGGTTGGCTTGTATCCACGAATTTGGACCGAGGCCCCGCAGCGGACCTATTGCATGAACCGTTCCGGTGGTGAGTGCTCCGATGAAACCGAGCGGATTGCCGATGGCGATGGCTATCTCGCCGGGACGCACTTGAGAGGAATCAGCCGCTACCGCCGCTGGCAGATTGCTGCCGTTAGCGCGAAGCAAAGCAATATCACGCCGGAGATCTCGAGATACTATGCTGGTTTCCAATTCCCGCCCATCCCAAAGCTGGGCACTTACCGGCGAGCCGCGCATGACATGCGCGTTGGTCACGATGACGCCGTCGGCCGACCAAATGACCCCGGAGCCGCCGGCGCGGGCTCCGGCACGAATAAGAACGGTTGAGCGCCGCAATTGTTCCGCGATTTCTCCGAAACCTGGAATAGTCATGCTATTTGCCTCCGTGCGGACGCTCGCCGACCACGATTTGTGTTTCCTGAACGGCGCCTCCCCGGACGTATTGCAGAGCCAAGGATTTGGCGATCGCTTCCCCTGGCAGTTGGGAGTACACATCTTCCACGCGCGTCACCGGACGGCCCGCAAGCGAAACCAGAATATCCCCGATGACTATGCCGGCTTTGTTTGCCGGTCCGTTGGGCTCGACCTCAAGAACAATTGCGGCGATTCTTTCCTCACGCTGCAATGACTGCCGCAGAGTGTCTGGTAAACGGATGGGCTGCAGGCCGACACCCAGATAACCGCGAGGGATACGACCTTTCTGAAGAAGGGTGTCAACCACTCGATTCACGGTGGGTGCTGGAACAATGGTTGCTCCAAATCGCGCGAAGCGTGAGGTGACAACGCCAAGCGCCCCTCCGCGCGCATCGATAACCGCCCCGCCCACAGCAGTAGGCTGCAAAGCGATATCCAGCCGGATGTACGGCGCAAGAGTTGTTCCTGTCCAGGCGCGGCGCTCGGGCGCAACCATGGTTACAAAGGCGAGGCCGGCCACGGGTCCACTCGCTCTGGTTCGGCCGGCAACCAGCGCGAGATTGCCCGGCTTGAGGACAGCTACGTCGCCAAATTCGCTTATGCCGGCGTCTGCCTCCGTGCACTTCAAGACTGCGATATCCGTCGAAGGGTCGCGGCCTGCGAGCGCAGCGGCCACGACGCGGCCATTAGCAAGCGTCAGTTGAATTTCTTCATCCCGCCGCAACGCGTGTTCAGCGGTAACAACCACACCGGGCCGCCATACTACACCGCTGGAAGAGCCACGCGCCTCGGTATGGACGGCAACCAGACTCGCGGCGGCATTTTCGGTCAACTGTGACAAGGCATGGGAAAGCTCAATGAGTTCCGCAGACATGTTTGAAATCCTCCTCGGAAAAACATGTCATAGATGCTGTAGCACTTTCATCAGCCGAACGGCTAGGCCGGACACTAGCATGATGGGGAGGGCGAGACAGGATACGCAAAAAACTCGATCGTCGAAGGGGACAGCGTGCCTTCAATCGGCGATATACGGCCCTTGGCGATGGAATCGCGGATCGGTAAGCTGTTGCAGCATGAAGTCCGCGACATCGGCGCGGGAGATGCGCCTGCCTCCGGTGGGAAGGGCATCGGGCACGACGCGATATTTCCCAGTGATTTCTCCATCCGTCAGGCGAGGGGGGCGGACGATCGTATAGTCCATTTGACTGGCGGCGAGAATCCGCTCTTGCGCCGCTTGGTCCGCGAAGGGATGCCTCAGTAGCGTTCTCTTGATTACCCAAAAGCCGATGTTGAAGAGGCCGGTTTGATATTTGCCGGAGTCGCGTTTGACGCCCGCCGCTCCGAGCACGACGATCCGCGTGACATAGTGCTGGCGCATGCCGGCAAGAATGTTGGGCAGAGCGTGGGCCAGCACCTGGGTCTTTTTGAGGGTGCGGGCGCCGAGCGCGGAAAGCACCGCGCGATGGCCAAAGATAGCTTCCGCGACGGCGGCAGCATCGAGCACGTCGCCCTTGACGACGCGGAGATTGGAACCAAAAGAGTCAAGCGGCATAGAATCCGGATCGCGAACAAAGGCGGTTACCGAGTGTCCTCCCGCGACCGCCTGTTTGACGATTTCACGTCCTGTCTTCCCGCTGGCGCCAAAGACGATAATCTTCATTTCCACCCTGATCCCTCCAAGAGATTAGCAGGGTTGGGCGAAGCTTTGCGCCTACTGCAATCTGGCGACTCCTCCGGCCAGGAGCATGCAGAGAACAGATATCGCCACTCCGGCAAAGAAGACCAGGGCCATGCGAATTCCGGGCTCCCGGTTGACCTCTGGAACCAGGTCGGTGGCGGCAACATAGATCGCCACCCCGGCGGAAAGCGGCAGGCCGGCGCGCACCCAACCCGGCAGGAAATTAATCAGCAGCACGCCGCCCACGGTAGCGCCGGCGACGATGACGGATGAGATAACCGCAGCACCCCGGCTGCGGCCGCTGGCCAGTATAACGGAGGCTACGGTGAAGCCCTCTGGTATTTTGTGGAGGAAGATGGCGATGAAGATGATCCAGCCGAGCCAATGCGAGAGGACGAAGCCGGACGCGATCGCCACTCCATCGAAAAGCGAGTGTATAGCCAGACCGCCCACTACCGAACTGCTGGTGTGCCTGGAGAGAAACGCGTCGTGGTGCGTCTCCTCACCGAAATGGAAGTGAGGCGTGATCGTATGCTCCAGCAATTGCATCGCGCAATAGCCGCCGAAAAGAAGAATCGGGGTCCAGCGGAAGGAGAGGCGGAAGCTCTCCGGGATCATTTCGAGGAAAGCGGTGGCGAGCATGAAGCCCGCCCCCAGCGCGACAAAATAGCGAAGATAACGTTTCTCCCAAGTAGCGCGCACCAAAATGAGGCCGCCGAAGATATCGGCCAGCGCAGCCGCCAGGCCTAGAAGAAAGGAGAGCACGAGGGTCGACATTGGTTGAGTCGCTAGTCTTTGCCCTGCAAACAACGCGGGGAGATATGGGGCGCCCATCGTTCTGGTGGACCTGGAGATCCCAAATACCTGGATCCGGCGAAGTTCTTCTCGAGAAGCTTATCCGCTATGCCGTATGTGCATGACGTCTCCGTCCTCGACACGATAATCCTTTCCTTCCAGACGGAGAGTCCCTTGTGCGCGCGCCGCCGCTTCAGAGCCCGCCGCCAGGAGCGTATCCCAGTGGATAGTTTCAGCGCGGATGAAATGCTTTTCGAGGTCTGTGTGAATGGCCCCTGCCGCCTCTTGCGCGCGAGAGTGGACAGGAATAGTCCAGGCGCGGCATTCGTCTTCCCCGACAGTGAAGAATGAGACCAGGCCGAGCAATTCATAGCTCTTGCGGATGAGGCGGCGCAGACCGCTCTCGGCCAGTCCATAGGAAGAAAGAAATTCTGCGGCTTCCTCCTCGCTCATATCGGCAAGCTCGGCTTCCACCTTCCCGCAAATAGCGGTTGCGCCGGCATTCGGCCGGGACGCAACAGGACCGACCTTGTATTTGGCCACCGCCGCTTGAAGATCGGCGCCAAGCGTGCCGCTCTCCGAGATGTTCAGCACGTAGAGCATCGGCTTTTGCGAGAGAAACATGAAGCCGCGGATGAGTTTCTTTTCATCCGCCGTCATTTCCATCTCGCGCAAAGGCTTTTCCTGTTCGAGCTGATGCCGGCAACGCAGAAGCAAAGCGTTCTCCTTCTCGAGATCAGGCGTGCGTTGTTTCTTGAGGTCCTTCTCCAGCCGCTCCAGGCGCTTTTCGATCTGGGTGAGATCGGAGAAGAGGAGATCGAATTCCACCTTCTTGATGTCGCGCAAAGGATCGATCCCCCCCACGTGGGGAACGGCGTCGTCCTCAAATGCGCGCAGCACGTGGATAAGTGCGTCGTTGTTGCGCAGATTGGCCAGATAGGCGCTCTCTTTAAGCGCCTCCTGCCCGATGGCGGCAACGTCGGCGTACTCGACGGTCGCATATACGGTCTTCTTCGGATGGTAGAGCGCGGCCAGCTTGTCCAGCCGCTCGTCGGGTACCTTGGCAATGCCCAGGTGGGCTTCGCGAGGATTGGAGTAGGCCTGGGGATCGAGTTTGGCCCTGGTGAGAATCTTGAACAAAGAGGTCTTTCCTACTTGAGGCAGACCGATAATACCGGTTTTCATTTTGGAAGCCGCCCGGAGACATGGCGCTTGTGCGCCAGTATCTTTTCTAGAGTTAAACGGCCGCAAACCTTGCGCGGCCCATGGCTATTGTATCCGGCGGCCCCGCGGTCGCTTGCAGCAGCAGTTTCTGCGGATTATTCGATCTCGTCGCGCTGTGAGCAATCCGCCTTGAGTCCAAACTGTGCAGCGCATCACGTTCGGCAAAACTTTTGGATGTACGGTTTCGAGCTTTTTTTGGGCACATTTAATTCAGTACCAAAGAGTTGCTTAATGGTTACCGGCCGAAGACATCGGAGTTAAGGTAACTCTCGGCCCCCGCACGCCTGAAATACGTAATAGTAAATGTCGAGTTCGCAGAACGTTGCACAAACGTGGTGCTCTTGCTGCTCGGCGCGTTGTCATAAAACCCCCAACAAGCATTTAGGAGACCGCAATGAAACAGGCAGAAGTTGCCCGTATCGCAGCAAGCCGTCGCGCCTTTCTAAAAGGTGCAGGAGTTACCGGTATTGGCCTGGCGAGTGCAGCCATGGTCGGCAGCAAATTAACAGTGGATGAGCAGAAGGTAGATGCCGCCTCCTACAGCGACACGGACATTCTGAACTTTGCACTCAACCTCGAATATCTCGAAGCCGAGTTCTACGCCGTGGCGACGTACGGAGCGACGCTGGTGACGCTCGGAGTAATCACGGCGGACGATGAAACCGGGCCCACGACCGGGGGCAATATGGTGACCAATTTCGGATCATTACCCCAGGCGTTCCTAGCCACCGGCCTGCGAAACGATGAGATTAACCACGTTCGCTTTTTGCGCACAGCTCTCGGTTCGGCGGCAGCGAAAAAGCCTGCGATCAACCTCGATGCCATGGGCTACGGCTTTGCAAATGTCAATGACTGGTTGAAATTGGCAAGACAATTTGAAGACGTGGGATTGAGCGCCTATCTCGGCGCCGCTACGCTCATCAGCAGTAGCACCAATCTGGCCGCGGCGGGGGCGATCCTGGGCACCGAAGGGCTGCATTCAGGCGGACTTCGGCTTTCCTGCATCATGAATGGTGTCGTCAGCCCGGCGGTGGACGCACTGGACGTTCCTCCGACTCCGCAGACGCCTTTCACTGTCGATAAGAACGGCCTAAGCATCCCTCGTACCACCGCGCAAGTTCTAAGCATTGTTTATGCCGGTGGTCAATGCTCAGGAGGCTTTTATCCCAACGGAATGAATGGCGGCATCGTCTGCCAGTCTTAAAGGGGAAAGGCTGACGGCGGTGTGTGTCGTCATAAATCCGGGGAGCCCCACGTCTGGCGCGCTTTTGCGTCAGATGTGGGAAACCACAAACCTTAACCGTAACATTGATCCCTTATCTCCCCGCAAAAGTGCGGGGAGATAGGGGGCACCCAACTCTGCTTCGAGCATGGATTACGTGGCCGGGAAACGACGTGTTCTAGATTTCGCGTCTGGCGAAGTGAGTTGTCGCGACGAGCGCGCCGAATCCGCAAAGCAGGATCACCAATTCCACTCGCACGGATTGGCGGTGCAGACGGTCGAATATCTCGCGGCCCGGATTGTTGCTCGCCACTGCTTCGATATTGCCACCCACCGATTCGCTCGCCGTGTTCATGCGAGGAATAATGGAGAACTGCGAGTAAGCCGTGAGCACCAGCATAGCGACGATCAGGACGGTCTGAGGAACGACGCTACGATAGTGGCGGCGCGCCAGTAAGGTTGCCGCGAGGAACACCACCCCGCAGCAAAGTCCCATCCAATGCAAGCGGATCAGGGATCCCCCGACGACCAAGCCGGCGGCGTGGATGCCTTGAGCTTGATTGGGGAAGAGCGGGGGAAGCTCCGCGAATGCAATAGGAGCAAGGATACCGGCGAAGAAGACCAAGCCGCCCAGCCAAAGGCCGATGGCAAGAAAAACAAGGGTGTGAAACAGAGTCCGCATCTTCTTGCGCCAACTTTCTTTTGGACCAAAGTCTTGGGGCCGTTTGTTGCTTTTCTATTAGAGCATTTTAGCTTTTACTGTGATCTGGCAAGAGCAGATGTGTGTGGCCGTTCTTCGATGGAACGGCCACGTGGGCAGTGCTTCCCGCGCATACACCGAAACCTAAAATGCTCTAGCCGCTAAGGGGCCGTCCTATAAGCCTTTCGATGCGCTTGGCAATCGGGGGATGAGTGGCAAACAGGTTGGCGAAACTGGCGCCGCTTAACAATGGCGCGACAATAAATAGGTGCGCCGTCGAGGGTGACGCCTGCATAGGCAAGCGTTTGGAGTAGGCATCCAGCTTCTGCAGTGCGCTGGCCAACGCATACGGATTGCCGGTGATGTGGGCGCCGGTGGCGTCGGCCTCATATTCGCGGGAGCGGGAAACCGCGAGCTGGATAAGGGTCGCGGCTATCGGAGCAAGGATGAGCATAAACAGCCCGCCCAAGCCGCCGCCGCGATCGCGATCGTCGCGTCCGCCGCCATACCCCCCAAACAGACCAGCCCACCACCCCATGCGCGCGAGTAAGGTGATAGCGCCGGCAAGCGTCGCGGCAACCGAGCTGGTGAGGATGTCCCGATTCTTAACGTGCCCCAGCTCATGAGCCAAGACACCCTCCAACTCCTCGTCGTTCAGAAGGTTGAGAATGCCCTCTGTGACCGCTACCGAAGCGTGTTTGGGATTACGGCCGGTCGCGAATGCGTTGGGTGATTCTGTGGGTATGACATAGATCTTCGGCATGGGGAGGCCGAGGCGCTGCGTCATACGCTCGACAACCTGGTAGGCCCTGGGCAGCTGCTCGCGGGTGACCGGCTGTGCGCGGTACATAGATAGCGCAAGCTTGTCCGAATAGAAGTAGCTAAAGAAATTCATCGCAGCCGCAATGACGAAGGCGATGACCATTCCATTGACGCCGCCAAAATGGCCGCCGAGAAAGATGAGGAACAGGGTGAGTGCCGTGAGCAGAAGTGCAGTCTTGAACGTATTCATGTTGCGACGCCGCCTTGCGCCACGCTCTATTCTGTCATGATCAAGCAATACTCTGGAACCAAGCCCCCGTTGGATGAAATGGCGCGATGCTTGGGAACCGATTGTGGTTGCCTGTAGACCAGTCCCCGAAGTTCTATTCCGATGATTCAGAAATGCGAAAACGTTCTACTATTTATGAAATCCAGGGAATGTGTAACTAATTAACTGGTTTACCGTTGAGTCCTTCCCTCAATCACCCAACTTAATAAATTATAAGATATTTACCGAAATTCGTGCTATTCGCAAACCATTGACTCTGTCTATGGCCGCCGAATTGCAAAGGATAGAACACGAAAGCCGCGAGGCTTTCTGCCGACCCTCGGGGCTCTGTCCCCATGTTTTCTGGCCGCTTCAGTAATGGCCCTATCTTAATGGCCCCGTCGCCAAGGCTCAATGAGCCAGTCAGACAGTAGCAGAGGCCCTCGTCGTACCGTTACATATAGTTCTGTGACGGTTACAAGTGGCGACCTTTGATCGCGCGCCTGTTTTTATCGGATCGACCGACAAGATAGCTAAGGAGTCTTTATGAAAAGTTTGGAGATTGTTGACGGCAAACAGGTTCGATTCAGCTACCCGAAACTTTCCATGCAAGCGGGAGTGAACCCCGCAACAGCATCGGCTGGAAAGACAAGCTTCTTTCTCCGAATGTGCTTCTGCCTGCTGTTCGTCTCCCTTTCTACAGGCTGGGCCTTCGGGCAGGCCGAGGCCGGTTCGATATCCGGGACGGTTCGAGACGCTTCGGGAGCGATCATCCCCGGCGCGAGTATCACGGTGACCAGCACAACCACCAGCGCAAAGCGGACTGCAAAAGCCGGGAATGCCGGTCAGTACACTATTCCCGGTCTTACCCCCGGTGTTTACGACATAACAGTCACCAGCGGGAATTTCTCTCCTTATAAGACCCGGACAGAAGTAACCGTAGGAGGTTCAGCTACAGTCGATGCGCAACTGGCGGTCGGCACTCAATCCACTACTGTCGAGGTAGCCACTGGCGCCACGCAGGTAAACACTCAGACTCAGGAGCTTTCGCAGCTCGTCGATACGCATCAGCTGGCGCAGCTTCCTAGTCTTACCCGCAATCCTTATGACTTTGTTGTGCTCTCGGGCAACGTCAGCAACGGGGATAACACCACTAACTCCTTCAATAGCTATCAAAATCTCACTTCTCGGGGTGTAGGTTACTCCGTCAACGGGCAGCGTCAGTCCGGTACTGAAATCCTTCTCGACGGCGTAGAGAATATAAGTTGGTTCAGCGACCAGGTAGGGGAGCAGATTCCTGTCGATGCAGTTCAAGAGTACAGCGTAATTACCAATAACTTTGCCGCTGAATACGGGCGAGCCTCGGGCGGGGTTGTTAATCTCACGACGAAGTCGGGCACAAATGCCTTCCATGGTTCCGTCTGGGAATACAACCGCCTCTCTGCCTATACGGCGAATACGTACGAAAATGTAGTGACCGGTCAGCCAAAAGGAACATACACCCGCAATCAATTTGGCTTTTTGGTTGGCGGCCCAATCAAGAAAGACAAACTATTCTTTTTTGGCAGCACGGAATGGACTCGTGTCCGCAGCCAGGCGACTGAGTCCGAGCTCATTCCCACGCCGCAATTTATAGCGCTGACCGCCCCCAGCGTCCAATCGTACTTTAACGCCTACGGCAGTGCTCACGGCGCCATCAGCAGTACTCTCGATCAGTCCGATCTGGAAGCTTCCGGCGCGCTGACGGCGCCGCTGCCCGGAGTTCCAGCCACGACGCCGATCTTTGGCCAAGTCAACTTCAAAACCAACGCCGATGCGGGCGGCGATTTTCCCCAGAATACCTACCGTATTCTGGGACGCCTCGATTACAACCTGACCGGGAACACTCAGATGTTTTTTCGAATAGGCAAAGAAAGTCAGGATTGGTTTTCGGGCACTGCTTTTTATTCTCCGTATTCGCAGTATGATGTCGGCCAGCAATTTTCCAACCTGAGCACCCTCTATTCCATCAGCCACAGCTTCGGTCCAACCCTTTTCGATAACGCAAAACTGAGCTTCAGCAGACTTCAGAACCCCAATACCTACGACACTGCCCAACAAAATGTACCCAACCTCATGTTCCAAGGCGCGACTGTGAACGGATTACAGGTCACTTTTCCCGGCTTAGAAAACTTCATGCAACCGGGTGCGGGCGGCCTGCCTTATGGCGGTCCGCAAAACACTATCCAATTGATGGACGACCTATCGTGGACGAAGGGCAATCACGCCATGCGCTTTGGCGGTCAATTCACCTATATACAACTTAACTTTGCGTACGGCGCTTACGCCCAAGCAGTGGAGATGTTAGGGACCGGCGCGGAAACAGCTTTGAATGCAATGCTTGCCGGCAACTTGCAATATTATGAGGCGGCGGTCAACCCGCAAGGAAAGTTGCCCTGCACGTCCCAACCCAACGGCGATTTGAATGTCACTCCAGCCTGCGAAGTAACCCCACCAGTAGGTGCACCCAGCTTTGCCCGCGGCTACCGTTACAAGGACTGGGCTATTTATGGGCAAGATAGCTTCAGAGTGACTCCGAGATTCACCTTGAACTATGGATTACGCTACGAGCACTACGGCGTACAGCATAACGATAACCAGAGCCTCGACTCGAATTTTTACTATGGAGCCGGCTCTAACATCTTTGCGCAGGTCGCCACGGGACAGGTCGAAATTGCTCCGCAGAGCCCGGTCGGCCAGCTCTGGGCCCCCAAGTGGGGTACAGCAGCCCCGCGGATCGGCTTTGCCTATGATGTCTTCGGTGACGGCAAAACTAGCGTACGCGGCGGCTTTGGCATCAGTTATGAGCGAAACTTTGGAAACATAACCTTCAATACGATTCAGAATCCTCCGGCGTACGCAACGTTACAGATCTACAGCACACCAGTGACCACCAGCAATGTGGGTCCTCTGGGCACCGCCGGACCACCGGTGGGGCTGCCTCCGTCCGAACTGCGCAATGTCAATCAGAACATCAACGTAGCGCAGACACAGTTCTGGAGCCTGGCAGTCCAGCGCCAAGTGGCTCGAAACTCCGTTGTTGAGCTCTCTTACAGCGGCGCTCATGGGGTTCATCTCTATGACATCACCGCCGGCAATCCGATCGGCGGCGCCCAGGCCTATCTTGGCGCGCCGTTAACCTTCGACAGCGCGTGCAGCTCCAGTATCGCTGTTCCCGACGCTTGTCTGACACGGCCGAACAATCAGTATGCGGCCATCAACATCCGCGGCAGCGGCGGCTCCAGCGCCTATAACGCGTTGAACGTAAAATTTCAGACCCAGAATCTTCACAACAGCGGTCTCAGTCTGATCACGAATTACACCTGGTCTCATTCGCTAGACGACTTGAGTTCTACCTTCTCCGACAGCTCCCAGGGAGGTTCGGGCTATATCGGCAATCTGGGATATCTTGATCCGAGAAACCCAATGCTGGATTGGGGCAGCTCGGACTATGATGTTCCCAACCGCTTCGTCGTCGCTCCGATTTGGGACACGCCGTGGTTCAGGAGCGGACGGGGAATTTTACCCGAGATCGCGGGTAGCTGGATCGTCTCCGGCATCTTCACTGCGCGCGGCGGAACTCCCTTCTCCGCCTATGACTTTACTTACAATGAAAATGGATATAGTGGCATCCCCAGGATCGTTCCGGCTACACCGGTCACGCAATACAAACCCAGCAAGACGCAACAGGTTGGAGCTAACCAGTTCCAGATCATAACAATCCCCGGCGCCAATGACCTTACCCCTTTCAATCCGACTCTAGGCGTCGATGATTTCGGACCCTTCCCGGGCAACATGACGGGAAGGAATGCCTTCCGCGGACCTGGAGCGTGGAATACGGATACCGCAGTCTCCAAAACCTTTCGCGTCACTGAGCGCGTGGGCCTCACCTTCCGCGCGGAAGGGTTTGACGTATTCAATCATCACAACTTGTATGTCAATGAAGCGGCTTTGTCCGTCAGCAATACTCCGGGTACCATCGGCTCGCCACTCCCCGTCATTGCGCTCAAGGGTGGTCTCAACAGCATCGCGCTCAATCAAAACCACGACGAGCGTAGATTCGGCCAGTTCTCTCTCCGTATGACTTTTTAAGGCAGAAACAGGAAAGGTGTGGCTTCGATGAATTCCACAAAATGGCCTTTTTCTTGAGGAAAAAGGCCGTTAATGCAGCGGCGCTTGGGATATAGCCATCCTGTTTCTGCCGCAGCGCGGATTCGGGGCGTTGATTGCCGCAGCGGGAGGCTTTGCGTCTCCAGCTTTGTTGCGTCAACATCTATCCTTCTGGATGTGTGAAGAACGAACTCCCACTGGCCGGTTCGAAAATCCGAAGAACTATATAACCTATGAAATTCTGGATCTTCTCGATCGGACGCAGTCACTCTAACAAATTTGTGGGATTGACAGCAGGAAGCTAAATAATTCATCGCAGTGCGTTTATAGGACCCGGGCGATCGCCGGGTTCAGGGCTCTCAAGAATGGCCCCGAAACTGCTACACCGACGTGACATGATAACGCACCCCCAGCGCTTCTCTGCTCGCCTCTGGCATAGGCTCTTCCACTCTCTGCTTGGGGTTCCCGTACTAGTGGCCCTTGCTCTTCCTGCCGCTTCCGGTCAGGTGACAAACGCGACGGGCACGATTCAGGGCACTGTAACGGATCCAAGCGGCGCGGTGGTGCCGAACGCCAAGATAACCCTCACGCAGCCTTCGACCGGGCTTTCGAAAGTGGTCACGGCGACAGGCTCCGGCTACTATTCTGTCGGTTCTCTCATACCCGGCAATTATGCCATTCGCGTGGAAGCGCCAGGTTTTTCGACCAGCAACAAGAATTTGACGGTGCAGGTCGGCGGTGTGACGAATGGAAATCTGCAACTCGGCCTCGGTTCCACGACCACCGTAGTGCAAGTGGAAAGCAACACGCTTGGAGTAGATACCCAACAAACACAAGTTGCGGGCGTTCTCACGCGCGAGCAAATTGACAACCTTCCACTGAATGGGCGCAATTTCCTTGACCTTGCGCAACTGCAACCCGGCGTGCAAATCCAGGATGGCACCAGCTTCGATCCTACCAAGAACGGTTTCTCGTCGATCTCGTTCGGTGGCCGCTTTGGCCGAACGGCTCGCATCGAGCTCGACGGTCTCGACATCTCCGATGAGAACGTCGGCACCACGACGCAGAACATTTCTACAGACGCGATTCAGGAATTTCAGGTCGCTCAGTCGAACCTGGACATCTCGACCTCAATCACCTCTTCCGGTTCGGTGAATATCGTCAGCCGCAGCGGCACCAATAACATTCACGGCAACGAGTTCTACAATTTCCGAGACAAGCGCGCGGGCGGGGCCAATTTCCCTGGAGGGCAGAATAATTATTTGCAGCGCAACAACTTTGGCGGCGACGTTGGCGGGGCCTTCATTCCTGATAAAACCTTCTACTTCTTCTCCGGCGAGAGAATGGTGCAACACTTAGATGCGCCGGTGACCATCAGCGGACCGCTGGCCGATAAATCCGGCTCCTACAGCGCACCTTATACCGAGATGGAGTTGCTAGGCCGCTTCGATTTCAACCTGCCCCACGGAGCGAAAGGCTTCATCCGCGGCGCTTACCACAACAACAAGGATGTGGGCGGCTTCGGAGGCGGAAACAACTATTCGCCATACCTTGACGAAAACAACACACCCAATGTCGGCGGCGGACTCGACTTTCTCACCGGCAGATTCAGCCACAGTTTTCGTGCCGGCTACTTCAAATTTGTCAACCACCTCACCGATGCCACTGCTACGACAAACAATCCGGCCTATAACTCGACCCCCGGCATCTACCTGGTGATCAGCCCTTTCTCCTCTGGCGCCAATGCAAACGCGCCCCAGTCGAGCATCCAAAGCAACAAGCAAGTTAAATATGACGGCAGTTGGATCAAGGGCAATCACACGCTGCGCTACGGCGCAGGTATCAATCACCTCCTGGGCGGCGGATTCGCCTCTTTTTATGGGATCGACCCGCAGGTTGAACTGAACGGAACTATTGCACCCGGCACCAATCCGGGCGACCCTGCGAATTACCTCGTGGTCCCGGCCAGTGGCCAGGCAATCCTGCTCGGAAACGGCCAAGGCTTCAATACGGAGATCCCTTCGTTTGGCTATCCCGGCGGCGGGCAGGAAGACTGGCGCCTCACCGCCTATATTGGTGACCAATGGAAGCTGTCGTCGCGCATCAATGTAAATTTCGGCTTGCGCTATATCCGTGATACAGGGCGCAGCGATAGTGACCTGGGTCCCATTCCGGCGGGAGGACCAAACAGTCCGGCACCAGGCACATCGCTCAACGATATTCAGGCAGGCCTTGCTAATAGCGTTAATCAACCAAACAAAAACTTCGGTCCGCAAGCAGGTGTCGCCTGGGACGTGACCGGCCAAGGAAAAATGGTGGTCCGCGCCGGAGCGGGGATCTACTACGAAAACAACGTCTGGAACAATATACTGTTCGACCGGCCAGTACGCTTGGCACAGGGGCTCTTCTTCGGCGATGCGCAGGCCTGCCCAAAAACCAGCATTTCGATCCCTGGAAGTACCACACCTCTCACCACGGTGGACGGCACGCCCACCGGTTTTCCGATCGCGAGTATCTGTGGCCAACCGGTAGGCAAGGTTTATCAGCAAATTGCGACGTTGGAGCATACCTACCAAAGGCTCGTAACCGCAGCCGGACCGCAAGCCAACGGCAACTATTTCCCCAACGCCCTGGCGGTAGGTCCCGCTTACAACGGGGAGTTTCTCTTTCTGCCGAAATACAAAACCCCTTCGGCTTACCAGATGAACATCGGCGTTCAACGGGAGATTGGGAGAAACACCGTAGTTACCGTAGATTACCTGCGCAATATAGGCTTGCACTTTTTGATTGGCATAGACGAGAACCACACAGGAGACGTCCGGCACTTCAATAAGGCGGCGGCGAGTGCCGCCGTCGCCGCGACTGTGGCGGCATGCGGCGTCCAGAGTGTGAACCAAGCCATCGTGGCCTGCCCCGGTCTCCATCCGGCTACGACGACAACTCCCGTGGGAGGCGCAGTACTGGCGGATTTCGCCGGCAACGGGTTGGATTCCATTGGCGACCAGGGTGGAGGACCAAACGCCAGTATGGCCTTTGGCGGCATCGATCCCAATTTCGGTCTTACCAGCTTTCTTACACCAGGCGGGCGCTCGGCCTACAACGCGCTTGCCATCACGCGTCACCCAGAGATCACAGCACCCGATGCGAGGGGTTTCCGGAGCGAACCTTACAGCCTCCTATACCTATAGCCACTTCAACAGTGTCGGAACGGTAGTGAATACAACTACCGGCCCGCTTGCTTCCGGAGGCGACCAGGATTTTGGCGAGAACGCGTTGAGCAATAACAATCCGAGCCAATTCTACGGGCCGAGTTCGCTCGACCGCCGCCAACAGTTCTCGGTAGGTTTGGATGCGCAAGTTTGGAAGGGCTTCCAATTCGATACCATTGCTCACCTCTATTCATCCTTGCCTTTGAGTCTTTCGCTCCCGGTACAAGGCGCTGGTGATACATTCATCAGCGATGTCGACGGCGACGGCACTACAGGAGACGTCGTTCCGGGTAGCAACGTAGGCTCGTTCATGCGCGGCATCGGTCCGCACAGCATCAATACGGTCATCAATAACTACAACTCGAAATACGCCAACACCTTCACCCCGACCGGCAACGCAGTGGTGAATTCCGGAGTACTTACCTCGGCGCAGCTTAGGGCAATCGGCGGCGTACAGCAGACACTCTTGAATGCCCCTCCCAATCAGGTCGGCAACGACATCCTGCGCATCTGGGATGTCTCTCTCGGATACAATGTCAAGCTTGGTGAGCGCCTCACCATCCAGCCAAGCGTCCATGCTTTTAACGTGCTGAATGCGGCGAACTTCGACGGCCCAGGCGGACTCGGCTTGACGAGGATGGCGGGGACATTGGCTAGCAACATAGTGACCCCGAGCGCACCCGCGGCTAACACAACCACCTCGGCCAACCAGGACGCATATCGAGTTGGACTGGGGACGGGTGTTTTCTCTTTCGGCGCACCCCGGCAACTGGAGTTTGGATTGAGAGCTACTTTCTAAAAGCATTTTAGGTTTTACTGTGAACTGGTTATGCCAGCTATGAGCGACCGTTCTTCGACGGAACGGCCGCGTCGGAAGCGGTTTTCTTGTCTATACCGAAACCTAAAATGCTCTAGATTCAAGGCGTACTTTTCCGCCGGAGGGCTTTCGGCCCTCCGGTTTTCTTTGCGTGCGCTTCATATCCGGCTTGCTTTTGCGCCAGATGCGGGAAATAACCGAGCCTGATCCCGATCGGCCTTGTTTACTTGCGGCGCGCGCGAGTATCTTCGTCTTCAGACCGCGATGCAAAATCTTCCGCTCCTCGAAGCTCCCGGCGAAATGGGATTGACGATTACCTATCAATGAATCGGCGGAGCTTTCTCAGATCGCTAAGCCGCACCGCGCTGGTGTTGCCTTTCAGTGAAGTGTTGCTCATGGCGACCCCTCCCTGGAGGAGAATGGGGACGATCTACGCAGCAGCCCAGAATGCCTCGCAAAGCGGCGGGGGAATGGTGCGTTCCTACGATGCCAAGCCGGTTGCACCGCCTCCGGGACCGCCATCGCCCATCGAGGGCACGCCGCTCGGCGTGAGCTTTGCCGATGTTGCACTGTCGTCGGGTCTGAACGCGAAGACTATCTATGGCGGCGTAGAAAAGAACAAATATCTGCTTGAGACTACGGGATGCGGAGTTGCCTTTTACGATTATGACCAGGATGGATGGATCGACATCTTTCTGGTGAATGGATGGCGTCTAGAAGGCTTTCCAAAAGGGAATGAACCGGCGTGTCATCTCTTCAAGAACAATCGCGACGGAACCTTCACTGATGTCACAGCAAAATCTGGGCTGGGGTGCACTGGATGGGGCCAAGGCTGCTGTGTGGGAGATTACGACAATGACGGACAGGATGATTTGTTTGTCAGCTACTACGGTCAGAATGTCCTTTTCCACAATAACGGTAATGGCACATTCACCAATGTCACGGAGAAAGCCGGGCTGGCGCAAAAAGGCACCCGCTGGAACAGCGGGTGTGCCTTTCTGGACTATGATCGCGACGGCCATCTCGATCTCTTCGTCGCCAACTATATCGATCTCGATCTGAAGACCGCACCTTTACCGGAATCCGGTCCTTGTACTTACAAGGGCATCATGGTCGCTTGCGGGCCGCCCGGGCTTCCGGCCGGAAAGAACATCCTTTACCACAACAACGGCGATGGCAGCTTTACAGATGCGTCGGAAAAGAGCGGCATCTGGAACACAATCGGCAATTATGCTTTGAGCGTCGCGGTCGCCGATCTTGACGACGACGGCTGGCCGGACATTTATGTGGCCAACGATTCTACCGCCGCTACTCTCTACCAGAATCAGAAAGACGGAACGTTCAAAGATATTGGAATCGAGGCCGGCGCGGCGCTTTCTCCCGATGGGAAGCCCCAGGCGGGCATGGGTGTCTCCATCGGAGACTACAACCGTGATGGCAAACTCGATATCGTTAAGACCAACTTCGCCGGCGATACCGACTCGCTTTACGCCAATCTTGGAGGCGGTAATTTCGAGGATCGCACTTATCTTGCGGGACTAGGCGTCAATACCCGCTATCTAGGATGGGGGGTAGGCTTCTTTGACATGGACAATGACGGTTGGCTGGATATCCTGATGTCTAATGGACATGTCTATCCCGAAGTGAGCAGTTCCAAGACCGAAGCGCCCTACGCGGAGCATAAGTATCTCTATCGCAATTTACATAACGGACGTTACGAAGATGTTTCGGAGAAAGGCGGTCCGGGGATTACAAGTCCCGTTGCCGGCCGGGGCTGCGCTTTCGGAGACTATGACAACGACGGCGATCTCGATGTTGTGGTGAACTGCATGAACTCCCTGCCTCAACTGCTGCGCTGCGACTCGCAATGGAAGCGCTCGTGGATCAAGGTGAAAGCCATTGGCGTCAAGTCCAATCGCACGGCCATCGGCGCCCGAGTGCGGGTGATGGCGCGAACCCGAAAAGAATCTTCCGCCCCGCTGCTGCAAATCGATGAAGTGCGCAGCGGAGGCAGTTACTATTCGCAGAATGACTTGCGGCTGCATTTCGGGCTCGACCAGGCCCAGGCAGTGGATTTGCTCGAAATCCGGTGGCCTTCCGGCCAGATAGATAGCTTTAGAAATCTCGACGTGAATCGTCTATATGTCATTGAAGAGGGCGCGAAGACTCCGCGATCGGTGGTTCTTAAACCTGCTCATCTACCTGGTGGGTGATCGTGCATCCATCCCCCACGAGGTCCTGTTGAAGTATGGATTATAAAATCGCCCAAAACCTGGGTAGGAGACAACCCGCGGGCTACCTGGAAAAATTATCGATATCGGGAGTCCGCAAAGAGCTATCTCTTCAGCTGTCCCGATCCTTCCTTGAGCGTAATGATTTGGTCCGCCGCGACAGCAGGAAACTCCTCATCCCGCCCGCTGGGCCACCGCACTTCAATCGACCCGGCTCTGGTCTGGTGTCCCAGGCCAAAGTGCAGTCTTATATCGTTATTAGAGTCGTAACTCGATCCGCTGCGCACTTCCTCGACCCAGATTCGCGAACTGGGCGCCGAACCTGCAACCGAGACCCGCGCGCCGATTCCGTCTCGATTGGAAGCTGCTCCAATCAAGCGGATCCCAAGCCAATGGTTCTCGTTTTTGGCCAGATTGACAAGCAGAAGTGGAAAATCGCTCACGTTATTGACGACCGCTTCCAGCCGGCCGTCGTTCCAAAGATCGCCTATTGCCAAGCCTCTGCCCGGCTCCGGCTGAGTGATCCCGGGACCTGAATCCTTGGATATGTCCTTGAATTTTCCATTCCCCAGATTGCGGTAGACGACGCGCGGCTCGCGATAATCCGACCCCATATTGCCGCTATCTACTTCGGGATAAACATGACCGTTGACCAGCAGCAGATCGGGCCAGCCGTGATTGTCCAAATCCATGAACATAGTTCCCCAGCCAAGGTATTGCGTGTTAATGCCGGTCCCCGAAGGGAAAGTCACATCGCTGAAGGAACCATCGCCGGTGTTGCGATAGAGAGATGGGGTATCGTCGGAGAAATTGGTCTTAAATATGTCGAGATGGCCATCCCCGTCATAGTCGCCGATGCTAGAGCCCATGCCCGCCTGCTCGCGGCCGTCTTCATTGAAGGCAACGCCGGCATCGGCTGCCGTGTCGGTGAAGGTTCCGTCATGGTTGTTGTGGTAGAGAATGGCCGGGGTGGAATCGCAAGCCATGAAGATATCCGGCCAACCATCTTCGTCATAATCGAGGGTGGAAACGCTGAAGCAGTAGTGGCCGGGAGTCTTCTCGAAGCCGCTTGCCTTACTTACATCGGCAAACTTTCCGTTGCCTAGATTGTGGTAAAGGATATTGGGCGAGCTTGCCAACCCGCGCGGGCCGCACATGACCGGCACGCCCTTCCAGACACAGCTCGCCGTTTCGCCGGGAGCGGGCATTTTTTCGAGATCGAAGCTGACGTAGTTGGCCACGGCGAGGTCGAGTTTGCCATCGCGATCGTAATCGACAAAAGCACAGCCTGTTCCCCATAACTTGCCCTTGCCGGCGACGCCGGCCTGCTCCGCCACTTCCTTGAAAGTCCCGTCGCCCTCATTGTGATAAAGGCGATTCTTGCCATAATCGGTCACGTAGAGATCCTCATAACCGTCATTGTCATAATCACCAGCGCACACCCCCTGCCCCCAAGCCGTATCGGTAAGGCCGGCCCCGGCGGTGACATCGGTAAAGGTGCCGTCATGGTTATTGTGAAAGAGATGGCTGGTGGGCTTGGGATCATTTTGACCTTTACCGTGCAGAAAGCTCCCGTTTACCAGGAATATGTCGGGCCAACCGTCGTTGTCATAATCGAAGATGGCGACGCCGCTACCCGTCGCTTCGATGATGTAGCGCTTGGCGGTCGCGCTGCCGTTGACGTTGATCACGCGAATGCCTGCCGGCCCGGCGAAGTCTTCAAACCACGCTGGACCTTCGTGCTCGGAAGAGGGCGGGTAGACTTTCGCCGCCGCGGAGACGGAGCGCTTGGCGGAAGCAGGTCCTGTCCCGGCTCTTGCCTGCGGGAATAAGAGGATGGCTCCGGCAAGTCCGCTGACAATTGAATGTCTGAAACCTGTCCGTGCGCAGCCCATCGCACCATTCTAGGGTCTTCGAGGGCATGATTTCTGGTATTTGAGATCTGGATGCCCGGTTCGCGAAGCTAACCTGGGCCCAGGTTTGCGGTTTCCAACATCCGGCGCAAAAGCGCGCCAGATATGGGGCGCCCGGCCGCATAACCTTGAAATGATAAAATTCGGCTGCGCTTCTATGGCAAAGCTACGCATCCTGCGTGTTCTCTTCCTGGCAGTTGCTTGCTTCGCGGTTCAGCCGCTCCTGCTGAACGCTCTCTCCCAGACCGGAAACACGCCGGTTGGCGCTTCGGTGGCGGAAGCACAAAAGCTGCTCAACCACGGCCAGCTGGACGACGCATTGAAGGCTTTGAATGCGCTCGCTTTGCAACAGCCGGAGCCGGCTGGTGTGGAGAGGCTGCGGGGCATGGCTCTTTATGAACAGGGGCGGATGCAGCCCTCGGAGCAAGCCTTCGAAAAAGCTCTAGCCCAAGACCCCTCCGACCGCGGCGCGCGGCAGATGGAGGGGGTTGCGCTCTTCCGTATGGGAAGACCGTCAGAAGCAATTCCATTGCTCGAAAGCGCCCGCCTCTCCATTGCCTCCGCCAACATCGATTCCAACTATGTGCTGGGGCTATGTTATCTGGATACCCGGCGCTACGACGATGCGCGCAAAGCCTTTGCCACCCAGTACGGCTTCCCGCCCGATTCACCCTCCGCTTACCTGCTCGCCGCGAGAATGATGTTGCGGCGGGAGTACTTGCCGGTGGCGGACACGTTTGCCCGGAAAGCGATCGCTCTCAATCCCAATCTCCCAATGGCGCATCTGCTACTTGGCCAGATCAGGCTGGCGCAATCGCAATTTCCAGAAGCCATTGCGGAGTTTGAGAAAGAAAGCGAATTGAATCCGCTTTTAGGTGAAGTGTATGACAGGCTGGGGGACACTTATCTCCGCCAGGGAGACTACGTCAAAGCGCAAGAGGCCCTGGACCGGGCCGTGCTGCTGGAACCGGCTTCGCCGGTGCCCTTCCTCTTGCTTGGCAAAGTGTTGTTGAAGCAGCAGAACCCGGTGATGGCCGAGATGTACCTGGAGAAGGCGCTCGCCATGGATCCGGGAAATTATATGACTCACACCCTCCTCGGACAGGCTTATCGTTCACTCGGGCGGACAGGCCAGGCATCGCATGAGTTCCAAGTGGCTGAGCAACTCCAGGCAGCCGCTCAGCCGAAACTTGACACGCCCAAATAAGCGCCTTACACCATCTGTGCTTTTGCTCTGGTCTTTACCGCATGATCTGCCATTGGATCTGGGCGCCCCAGGTTCGCGAAGCTAATCTGGATCTTTCCAATGAGGCGGTGTTTCCTTTCCTCGTCTGGCGCAAACAGCGCGCCGGATATGGGGGCACCCGTCCTCATAAAAGATCACGCGGTCGAATCTCCAGCCGGGATACAAGACGAGAATTCTGCGTGAATTGTTCTTGACAAGCACTCTTTACTGAGCGGATAGTTGGCACCGGTAGATATGGGCCTTTAACTTTTACTTATTTGAGCTACTGAAGATAGCAATAGCCGGTCTTACTTTTTGCCGGCCGATCATAGAAGCGACCCCGGGATTACGGTTACAACAGAGAGCGTTGAGGCGCCTCGCGATCCTGACGAGGCTGTCCTCAAGACAAAGCCTTGTTGCAACCTTTTTTGGAGAGTCCTTATGACGCGTCAAGTGTCAAGGGCGTTAGCCCTGATAGCTCTTTTTGTCTGCCTTTGCCTTCCTAACTTCTCACCAGCCCAGGCAGTTTATGGATCGATTTTCGGCACGGTAACCGATAATGCGGGCGCGGTCGTTCCTAATGCAGTCATTACAGTCACCGACGAACCGAAAGGTACTTCCGTCACGACCCAGAGCAATGCCTCCGGAGACTATAACGCGGAGCACTTGATCCCGGACCTCTACAGTGTAAAAGTAGAGGCGCCCGGCTTCGAGGCATTCGAAGCCCAGCATGTTCAGGTGCTCGCGGACACTTCGCCGAAGGTTGATGCGAAGCTGGTTCCAGGAGGCGCCTCGGAGACAGTCGAGGTAAGCGCCGACACGATTCCTATGCTAAAAACCGATCGTGCGGACGTATCGACAACTTTTACTTCCAACGTAGTTAACGATCTACCCTTGGCGAATCGCAATTTTACCAGCCTGCAATTGTTGCTGCCGGGCGCGCAGCAATTGAGTTGGGCCCATGCTTCGGACGAAAACCCCCAGGGCAGTCAGCAGATCCAGATTGACGGCCAGGCTTTCGGCGGCGTTGCTTATGAGTTGGATGGCACCGACAATCAGGACCCAATCCTCGGAATCATCGTGATTAATCCGCCTCTTGACTCGGTGACCGAAGCCAAAATTGCAACGCAAAATTTCGACGCTGAGTTCGGCAAGGCGGTTTCCGCGGTGATGACCGCGCAGACCAAGTCCGGCTCAAATAGTTTCCATGGCAGTGCATTCGATTACCGGCAAAGCAATGCGACCCTGGCGCGCGATCCCTATTCGCAATTCTCCCGGAATCCGGTAACAAACCAATACATTCCCGGCGGACTTTACAATCAATTCGGTGGATCGATAGGCGGCCCGGTCAAACGCGACAAGATGTTCTTCTTCGGCGATTATCAAGGCCTCCGTTCGAAGCTGGGCAGTTCGGCCACCATGACAGTGCCCTCCGCCTTTCTCATAAGCACCTGCCTGGGACAGACGCCCACTACCACAGGTGTCGCAGGTTGCGATTTCAGCCAATATTTAACTGCATTGGGTCCCGCGTTAGGCGCTATCTACCAGCAAAACGGCCAGCCATATCCCGGTAACGTCATCCCATCCGCCCAACTCTCAAAGCCGGCGCTCAATTTGTTGAAGCTCCTTCAGCCGTATGCTCCGAACTCAAGCGGCAATTTTAACGGCTTGCAGAATAATTACGCGGGCAGCGGCACCGGAATCTTCAATAACAACCAATGGGACGAGCGAGTCGACTTCCAGGCAACAGAGAAGATCCATGCTTTCGAGCGGTTCAGCCGTTTTAGCGACACGCTGAGCGGCGGAACACTATTCGGCCCTGCCGGCGGTGCCGGCTTCGGGACCAATGGCTTTGGCGGAACATCGACCGGAGCCGACGACAGTCTAGCTGCCGGCGCCGACATTGCGATCAGTTCAACCTTACTCACCGACTTCCGCCTGGGCTATTACCGCTATAACATCCTCACCTCGAAATACGATCAAAGCGTCCAGTTTGCGAACCAGCTGGGTATTCCCGGGCTGAATCTCGGAGATCGCTTCACCTCCGGCGCTCCCGGCTTTAATATCACCGACGTCGGTAAGACGGATTCTCAAAACCCTGCCAATCCGCAGAGTGGCGGCGCGCAATATGGTTCTGGTCTGAACATCACCCGCTGCAACTGTCCGACTACTGAAAAAGAAGATCAATTCCAGGGCGTGAACAACTGGACCAAGATCTTCGGCAATCACTCCTTCAAGGTGGGAGCGGATGTCCGCTATGCGCGCAACTTGCGCGTGCCCAGCGACACCGACCGCGCCGGATTGCTCGGTTTCGGTGTCGGCCCTACATCGAAGAATGGCTCCGGAGGATTAGGCTTCGCCACATTCGTGCTTGGCGATGTCACCGACTTCGGCCGGTACATTCAGAATCCGGGCATTGCCGGTTCGTTGAATGCCAAGGAATTTCAAAAACGGGTCTTCTTTTATGCTCAGGACACGTGGCGCGCTACCAGCAATCTCACCCTCAACTACGGACTGCGATGGGAGCTTTATTTCCCTGAGGCGGTCAACGGTGCAGGGCACGGCGGATTGATGAACCTGACCGACGGGTATTTGCATGTTGCCGGCGTCGGAGGAGTCCCGTCTGATATGGGGTGGGGCATCGCGTGGAAGGCTCTCGCGCCCCGCTTGGGTGTCGCATACCAGGCTGGCCCTAAAACCGTTTGGCGCGCGGGATACGGGCGCAGCTTTGACATAGGTGTCTTTGGATCGATCTTCGGGCACGTGGTAACCCAGAATCTTCCCGTCCTCGCTAGTCAAGCCATCAATCCAACGGGCGGATTACTCTCCTCTTCCTTTGCGCTCGCAACTGGACCAACCCCCTATGCCTTTCCCACAATACCCGCCAACGGCCTCCTACCCGCTCCCGGCTATTCTGTGCAGCCCAAAGCGCGTCCCAATCCGCTGCGCCTGCCTACGATCGACGCCTGGAACTTGAGCATGCAACGCGCGATCACGCCGACGCTCTCGCTAACCTTCGCCTATGTAGGTAACAAGGGCACGCACACTCTGAGCTCCACGGACGGCAACGACACTAATCCCAACGAAGCGGCTATCTTTCTCCCGGCGCAATACAGCATCACGGGGAAACCGTTGCACTACGATCCGTCGGTTACCTCCGGTATCAGCGCGAACGGCGGAACGGGGAATACTACATACCTCACTCGCTATTACGGCGGATCCCTGCCCGCGTGCAGAAGCGCGGGATACACCCAGCCTGCGGCCGGATTACCGGCCGGGGCCTGCGGGTGGAACAACATCGTCAACTATTTCGGGGATGACCAGGACACCCACTACAACGCCCTTCAGATCAGCGCTAACAAGATCTCGACGAATGGATTCTCCTTCGGCGGAAATTATGGCTGGCAGCGTGGCTACAATTGGTTATCGAATTTCGTAACCTGGGACCGCTCGGCGGTGAAGGGGCGCGATGACTCCATTCGCGAGCAGAGCTTCGTGGCTTATGGACTGTATGAGCTCCCCTTTGGCCGCAGCCACATGATCGCCGGCAGCGCTCCTATGTGGGCTGATGAGATCATCGGAAAATGGCAGCTTAGCCCCGTGGTCACTTGGCAGGGCGGCTTACCGTTTACCATTAATTATGCGGAGTGCGGCCAGAATGTTCCTACCGTAGATGCGCCATGCCGTCCAAATGGCGTGGCGCATAGCCTGTCTACGCATCTCGGCCCCTTCAGTCCCACCAACCATAACCGGTTGTTCTTTAACGGGGCGACCGTGCCGCTAACCCAGCAACAGTTCCTGAACTTTACCGCTCCGTCTTTGGATCAGATCGGAAACGTTGCACGAAACAGCAACTTGGGACCAAATTACTTCAACACGGATATGGCTCTACAGAAAGATTTCCCTATCCGTGAGTCTCTGTCTGCGCAGTTCCGCGTAGATTTCTACAACGTCTTCAATCACATCAACACCGGCTTTGGCACGGCTCCCACCTACAACGTCGACTCCGGTCCGCAGTATCTCAATCAAGGCTACGGGATCAACGGGTACACGAACCCGCGTAAACTCCAATTCTCGCTGCGCGTGCAATTCTAAACGCGGAACAAAGCCATTTCCGCTTACCGGGCGCCGGTGCCCCATATGTCCTAACGCCTTTTGCTGGGGATGTGGATGGACGTAAGTTGGTCCGCGAAACCCCAGCTAAGGTTAGAGTCGCCGTTTCTCTCTCATCTCGCGCAAAAAGCGCGCCGGATATCGGGCACCCCCAAAAAAATCTATTTAGGGAGGGCGGTCCCGCTGTATTCGGGAAACTATACTGCCCATGGGCTGTCCCTGCAGGTCTATGATGTGCTCGGATGATCCCGCCAGGTGCTGTACCACTTTCAAGCGGTTGGGTAGATTCAAGCCGCCGTTCAAGGTCAACTGGAGACGGCTGATGAGCGATCAGCGATCATGGGGCGAGTCGGGCTAAAAGACGTCTGGATGCTATTCGGTGGCAAGAAAATTGCGGTCTCCGCAGTCGTATTCGTGATGCTGCCGACGGCTTCGTTGATCGCACAGGTCTCCGCGCCCGGCGCCGGTCCGGCGGCTGACAAAACAAAAGAGGCCGATGCGGCGTTTCGCGCCGGATTCGCAGCGTTCTCCAAACACGATCTCCAGGATGCGCGGACCGACTTTGAGAGAGTTGTCAAGCTCGTCCCCCAGGTCGAAGAAGGACACAGCGCGTTAGGCGCCGTGCTCTTGCACCTGAACGCCTATCCCGAGGCCATCGCGGAACTCAGATGGGCGCTTAGGTTAAAACCGGAAGATCTTGCCGCGCAGACAAATCTGGCTTTGGCCTATTCCAAAAGCAGCCGCGACGCGGAGGCTATCCCCATTTTTGCCAAACTAGAAAAGAGTGCCGCGCTTCACGGACAAGCATTGGCCGCCGATATCTTGTTGGCGTATGCGCGATCGTTGACCGCGGCCGGCCGGTTGACCGAAGCAGTGGAGCAGATGCAGCGCGCCGTCAACCTCGCTCCGCAAAACGCATCCCTGCACGACGCTCTTGGCTCGCTTTACGCGCAACGAATGGAATGGCCTCGCGCCCAAGATCAATTTGAAGCCGCGCTCCGCCTCGACCCCGAACTCGTCTCCAGCCATCTTCATCTTGGGCTTGTTCTTCTGAACCAGCGGCAGATAACTGCGGCCCTGGATGAACTCACGACGGCATCACGGCTCGCTCCGGAAAACAGCATGGCGCAGTTGACGTTGGGCAAGGCCCTCGCCCAAGCAGGTCATCTCGAAGACGCCGAACCGGTGCTCGAAAAAGCAGTGGCTCTCGACGGCGCCAATAACGACGCAAAGTACCAGCTGGCATTGGCGTACCAGACCAGCGGAAAATTCAAGCAGGCCCTTCCCTTTTTTCAGGAGGCGGCAAAGGCCGATCCGGGCAACGCTCCCTTGTTGACCAATCTTGCGCTCGACATGGTGCAATTGGGTAATTCAAAAGAAGCAATTCCCCTCTTCGAGCGCGCGCTAACTCTTACTCCCAACGTTGCGACCGTACATGAAGATCTAGGCGTCGCTTACCTGCAGGAAAGCGATATTGACGATGCCGTACGTGAACTTCGCGCCGGATTAAAATTGAACTCCTCCGATCCACAGTTACATTACGACTTGGGTTTGGCGCTCAAGTTAAAAGACGATTTGAACGGCGCGATCCCTGAACTGGAGAACGCCGCCCGTCTCGATCCAGACGCGCCTGACCCTCCATTTACTTTGGGCATTTTATATATGCAGCAAGGCCGCTTCGACGATGCTGCCGAACAACTGCGCATAGCTCTCAAGCTGCGCCCACAGAATGCCGATGGATGGGCGGTGCTCGGCTCGGTGTACCGCCAGCAGAACAAACTACCTGAAGCGGCATCGGCGCTTGAGGAGGCGATCCGGCTTTCGCCTGATCTCCCCGGTCCGCATATCACTCTCGCGAGCGTTCTTTCCCAGCAAGGGAGGCAGCAGGAAGCGGCAGCGGAACGGAAGACCGCGGCCGGACTAACCCGGGTGGCCGTGAATCGTCAGCGGGCAACCTTTGCCACCAATACAGGCAACATGCTGCTCCAGAAGGGGCAAATTGCGGACGCGATCGCAAGATATCAGGAGGCCCTGGCCAGCGACCCCAGCTACGCTGAGGCGCACCGTCAGTTGTCGATTGCATTCGCACGGGAAGGCCGCATGGCGGAGGCCGGGATCGAGCGGAAAAAGGCGGAGGAGCCTGATCCGCATCAACCTTGAATCGCTTTACCAAAAATACGTGGCGACTACATGCGGCGGCCCCACCACGGAGTCCGTCACAGATGTCTCCACGACGATTTGCATGTTTTTCTTTTTCCAGTCAGGTGGCGCATTGCGAATACTATCTTCGAAATATTTCGGGCTGGAGATCAGTTCACCGGCAGCCTGCGTGCCATTTGCCCGAATACCTGCCGCGGCGACGACGAATTGACCCGTTTTGGAGTTCAGAAGCCTGGTGACGATTCCAAAATCTTCCAGCACTTCGCCGTGCGGGCCAACTCTGGTGGACCAGACCTGTCCGGAGGGATTTTGCTCCCGGATCATTTGTTGGCCATTCTCTTCAACAAATGCGAAATGCAGGTTGGAGGTAATTTGCATCGTCCACCTGTTGTTGAAAGCTCCCACCACAATCGCGGGAGAGTTGCGAAGGTCCTCGAAGGAGTAGTTATTGCCAATTCTCAGCTCACTCTCCTTTCCTATCCGGCCAAGAAGAGAGGAGAGCCGGATTGCGGCGTAGACATCTCCGGACGCTACACCATAGTCGGCGTAGTCGATCATGTCGCTCCACAGCAACCGGTCATTGGGCTGCAAGGGGGGAGTTTGGCTGAGTCTCTCCAGTTCAGTCTGAAACTCGCCCGGAGTTTTGGAATACTTTTGGTAAAGTTCCGGTGATGGACGATAGACGGTGGGCTTAGCCAGGCAGATGAGAACGGGCTGCGATATGGAAAAAACAGGAGACCAGAATTGGTCCAGATCGGATGTCTTCAGGCTTGCGCTGTGGACCAGGAACGCAACGGCCGCAAATGCCAGAACGAGCGCGAGGCCAAGAACTGGCTTAGCCCAAGGAAATGGCGTTCGATCCGGCTGGACGCTGGGCAATTCGGCCGGATTGTGCGAGGCTTCCGCCGGCTGAGCAGCTTCGCTCCAACTGAATTCCGCGGCATAGGAACCGAGGGGAACTTCGATGCGGACAGGGGAATCATTCGGGTTGGCATGATAGTACTGCTCCAGCCTTCTGCGCACCTCGCCGGCTTGAACCCGGACCACAGGATCCTCTCCGGTCGCGTAACCGGCTGCACGCTGGAAGAGGTCCGCTCCAATCGTTCGTTCTTTCAGTGGCTCACTATGTCCTTCCAAGCGATGCTGGACCACGTAGGAGAGAAATTGTTTACTGCGGTTGCTGTTGCGGAAAAACTGGCTGCTGAGGATGCGTTCCAGTTCCGCCAGGACAGCTGCCTTCTCGATCTCACCGGCTGGGCAGGTGACTTTGTGAATTTTTTGGTGTCCGGGGATTTCAGTATGCAATTCCATAGGGTTGCCTGTTAGGCCGGCGCGGGCCGACGCCGCTGCCACCGGATACCGCGGAGCAATAGCCTGAGGAGCAACCGCTGGATTGGGCGCGGCCAGATTTCCTGGTGCCGGGCCGAGCGCCTAGGCCATGCTGACGGAGACACGAATCTTCCATAGGAACTCTAATACACAGCCGCTTCCCTGACCAGAGATTTCCAAAAGCTGCGAGGGTCCTACCTTCCAGCCGCAAGAATTGGGAGTAAGAGCCGTAAGACACCGTAAGAAACCGTAGCTTACTTGAAACCCTCGCATCCGGAGCCTGACAACGTACAAAGAAAGCCCACCAGGAGTCTGTGGCGGCGCACGAGTGGGAAACCGGCAAGTAAAAGTTTTCTTGGCGGATTACAAGAAGAGCTTTTTCACCCAGGCTGCGAACCTGAGACAGCCTTTAGGGAAATACGGAATTTTGGAGAGGTGCAATGATGCGTTCCATCTTAAGGACCCGCTGCAGATTTCTGCTTACGTTGCTGGCGTTGACCGCGCTGGGATGGCCGGCTCTACCTTTAGAGGGACAAGCCATTTACGGATCGGTCTATGGCCAAGTCACCGACTCTACCGGCGCCGCGGTTCCCAACGCGACAGTCACCGTAAGCGATGAAAGTAAAGGAACCGCAGTCCAGGCGACGACCAATGCGAACGGCGAATACCTGGTCGAGCATCTTATTCCGGATGTGTATGACGTCACCGCCACTGCGCAGGGCTTCGATACCCAAATAAGCAAAGGAATACCAATCTCTGCCGACACCTCGCCCAAGATCGATCTCAAGCTCCATGTGGGTCAGGCGACGCAGACCGTCGAAGTCACCGGCGAGGTGCCGCAGCTTAAGACCGACCGCGCCGACGTGGCGGCGGTGTTTAACGAGCGCACGGTTTCTGATCTCCCCATTCTGGGCCGCAACTTTGCCAGCCTCGAATTGCTGATTCCCGGATCACAGCAAATGGGCTGGTCGCAGAATAGCGCGGAGGACCCTCAGGGCAGCCCGGCTATCCAGATCAATGGACAGCATTTTGCGGGAGTTAATTACGAACTGGACGGAGCAACCAATCAGGATCCGATCCTGGGACAGATCGTCATCAACCCGCCGCTCGATGCGGTCACTGAAGCCAAGATCACGACGCAGAACTACGATGCCGAATTCGGACAGGCGGTCTCGGCAGTGGTGACCGCCCAAACCAAATCCGGAACGAACAGCTTCCACGGCGACGCATTCGACTACCGCCGCAGCGATGCTCAGCAGGCCACAAACCCCTTCAACCAGGTAACACCCGATTCTGTAACGCACCGTCTTATTCCCGCCGCTCTTTACAGTCAGTTCGGCGGCGCCGTTGGCGGCCCGATCGTGAAGCAGAAGGCATTTTTCTTTGGCGATTACCAGGGAGTCCGCCAGAGACAAGGAGGTTCTCAGCTTGTAACCGTTCCGACCAACACGATGCGTAACTCCTGCTTTTCGGGTAACGGCTGCGATTTAAGCGAGTATCTCAATCCAACCACGGGCCGCGGGCCGGCCCTCGGGCAGATCTACAATCCCCGGGTGATCAATTCGCGTACCGGACCTGCGGCTTTCCCTAACAACTTTATTGCTCCACAATACCTATCGCCTCAAGCGCTGAATCTTCTCAAGTTGATTCCCGGACCAAATCTCTCGGGGATTGCCAACAACTATGCCGCGGGAGGAACCGGCGTTGTCAACCAGAACCAGTTTGACGCGCGGGTCGATGGCTACCTGAGGGGCGGTATTCATGCCTTTGGGCGTTACAGTTATTTCGGAAACGTAATATCCAGTCCGACCATTTTTGGCGCAGCAGGCGGAACCGGCTTCACCGGCTATGGCGGTACGGCCCATGGCCGGGATCAAAGCGCGGTGGGGGGCGCCGACATCGCTCTGAATCCCCGCCTGCTTACCGACTTCCGGGCCGGGTATCTCCGCTACCATGTCCAGACGAGCAAGTTCGACGGCACGCAGGATCTCGCCACTCAAGTCGGCATTCCCGGACTCAATCTCGGCACCACCTTCACCTCAGGTTCTCCGGCGTTCTATATGAACAACGCGAATAGTTCCAACAACAATAATGACGGACTGCAGAACTTTGGATCCGGCCTCAATGTCAATGCCTGCAACTGCGAACTGCTGGAAACGGAAGACCAATACCAGCTTGTGAACAACTGGACCAAGATCATAGGAAATCACTCCATCAAGTTCGGCGCGGATCTGCGTTACGGAAGAAATCTGCGCGTGCCGAGCGATTCCAATCGTGCCGGAGAATTGACCTTTTCCTCAACCGACACGGAAAACACTGTCAACTCTGCGCTCTCCTCTCCAGGAGGACTGGGATTTGCCACTTTCCTGCTGGGCGACGTGACCAACCTGAGCCGGTATGTGAGTACTTCGACCAACGCGAAGGAGTCCCAGAAGAGAGCCTTCACCTACGTTGAGGATAGCTGGCGCGTCACGCCGACTCTGACTCTGAATTATGGTCTGCGGTGGGAGATCTATTTTCCTGAGACCGTGAACGGGCCGGAGCAAGGCGGGTTTGCCGATCTCAAGACGGGAAATTTCCGAGTGGCCGGTGTCGGGCCCTACGGCTCCGATTTGAACGTCACGACGGATTTCAAGCAGCTCGCCCCGCGTGTTGGGTTCGCCTACCAGTTCGATCCCAAGACCGTCATCCGCGGAGGGTATGGCCGCAGCTTCGACATCGGTGTCTTCGGCTCCATCTTCGGCCACGTGCTCACACAAAATCTGCCGGTCCTCGCCAACCAGAACCTGACGAGCAATGGCCCGAATACGGCGGCATTTAATCTGGCCGCCGGCCCTACCCCATTTGTTTTCCCCAGCGTTCCCTCCAGCGGAGTCTTGCCCATTCCGAATGGAGATAATGTGAAAATTCGCGACGATCCCAATCTCTTTCCCACGATCGACGCCTGGAACCTGACCGTCCAGAGGCAGCTCAATAACTCACTTTCTTTCGCCTTAGCCTATGTCGGCAACAAGGGAACCCACACCTTCGCCGGAGACGGCCAGACGGTGAATCCCAATGAGCCGGCTGCCTGTATTCCAGCGAACCAAAGCAGCACCGGTCAGACACTCTGCTGGAACCCTAGTCCGAGTGGCCCCAACCAAACCAACAACACCACTCTTTTGCGCCGCTATCTTGGGAAATTCGGATGGACCCAGGATCTTACGTATTACCACAATGCCTACGACACGCATTACAACGCCTTGCAACTAACAGTAGAAAAGCGCTTTACCCAGGGGCTGCAGTTTACCGCGAACTACTCCTGGCAGCGGGCCTTCAACTATGGAAACGACTACCCGGAAATCAACAAGTATGTGGTTTACGGACGCTATGACGACCTACGGGAACAACAGCTCCAGTTCTACGGGAATTATGAACTGCCCTTTGGCAGGAACCGCATGTTCGCAAGTCAGGCTCCGAGCTGGGTCAATTACCTGATCGGGGATTATCAGCTCAGCACCTCTCTCAATCTTTCGAGCGGCTTGCCGTTTACCCCAACGTATGGCGAGTGTGGAACCGATATCCCCGCCGGCCCATGCATGCCAAACAAGACCTCGGCCCGTCTGCCATTGCACCTGACCTCCTATAATACGGTCACGCACAACCAGGTCTATTTCGTTCCTGGACCAGCCTTTGCCTCGAATGGATCTGCCTCCGGCGTGTTCACCCGTCCAGGCATCGCCACCTTCGGCAACCTGGGTAGAAACAATTACTTCGGGCCGGGACTCTTCAACGACGATCTCTCGCTGTTGAAGACGATCCCGATCCGCGAATCGGTCAACGGGCAATTCAGAGTGGACGCTTTCAACGCCTTCAATCACATCAACGTGGGCAATCCTGGGAACGTTTGCATCGATTGCACTGCGGCGAGCTCGGCCGGGATTGTCAACGGCATGGCCGTCGGACAAAACCCAAGACAACTCCAATTTGCCCTGATCGTTAATTTTTGATTGGAGCACGAGATGACAAATCTGTTATGGGACTTCAAAAATGCTGTCGATCAAGGAGATTATGCGGAAGCGTGCGATCCGTGCTGGATTTTTTTGTTTAGCCGCGGTCTCGATCCTGTCTGCTTCACACGCATGGAGCGCCCAGGCACAAGAGGGGCATGTGGTGCTGGATCATGAAGGGACCACAATCGTTCTTGAACCCTATGCTGCCAACATCATCCGCGTCACCTTGAGTACGCTGAAAGACCGGGCGTTAGCGGCGCCTGGATATGGATTCACCGCATCCCCCTCTGCCCAGGGCTGGAGCTACCGGCACACGGACGCTGCCGATATCTATAGTTCGCCGCGTCTTGTAATCACTATTCCCATCAACCGCGCCTATAGGGGACCAACTTCCCCGAGCCAGGGAGCGATTGGCAAATTCTTCGGGGCCAGCGGCGCGCCCAGGGTGGGCGGCGCGCGCATCACCTTCACGACACCCGATGGCAAGACTTTGCTGGGTATGGAGAGATGGTTCATGGGACCGCCGACGTACGAGAGCGGCGACACCGAAATCCTCGCTGATAGGCGGCCGTCCGACCCGCCGTTCTACCGGGTGGGCGCAACATTCGCTTCGCCGGCGGACGAACACTACTATGGTCTGGGCCAGAACCAGGAGGGTTTTCTCGACCATCGTGGGCATGAGGTTCAATGCTGGAGCAATTACACGGCGCCGGGCGGCGAAAGTTTCTGTGTGCCTTTCGTGGTCACCAACAAGGGCTATGGCATGGTTTGGGATAATCCTTCCAAGACCACGATTGAGCCCGGCTTCAACGAGCAGACCAAGTGGACTTCCCAGGTGGGCGAGCGCGTCTCTTTCTTCGTGATCGCCGGCAACAATACCGACGAGATCTATTCCGGATATCGCCTCCTTACCGGAACCGCGCCCTTGCTGCCGAAGGGCGCCTATGGATTCATTCAATCCAAGCAGCGCTACAGCTCACAGGCGGAAGTACTTGCCGTGGCCAAAGGATACCGGGATCGGCATCTGCCCGCCGATGTCCTTGTGGTCGATTGGTTCTACTACACCATCATGGGGCAGATGGATATGAACCCCACGTACTGGCCTGATCCGGTGGCCATGAACCGCGAGCTTCACTCCATGGGCTTCCAGACGATGATCAGCGTTTGGCCGCGCTTCGCTCCCGGCTCCCGCTACTATGATCTTCTGCTTAAAAACGGATGGTTCATGCATCTTGCGGATGGAACGCCGACGACCACTAACGGTCTGCCCAACAACCGCACCGGCTCCAACATCGATACCACCAATCCAGCAGCCGCCAAATGGTATTGGGACGTCATACGCGACAACCTAATCAGTAAGGGATTCAGCGGCATTTGGACCGATGAAACCGAGCCCGACATCCCGCCCAACGCAAGTTACTTCTATATCGGACCGGGAACCCGCTACTTTAATCCCTACCCGCTGTTTCATACCGCCGCTGTCTATGATGGAATGCGGCGGGATATGAAGACCCGCGCTCTTATCCTCGCTCGCGCCGCATATCTTGGCGCTCAGCATAACGGCACGATCTTCTGGTCTTCAGATATTTCGCCCACTTGGGATGCCTTGAAGCGCCAGGTGCCAACCGGTCTCGACGTGACCGCCTCCGGCCTTCCTTATTGGTGCAATGATGTTGGGGGCTTTCTCAATCTGCCCGCCGTCCATCATCCTGCTCACCCTCCGTTGATCGATCCTTCCGGCGCGCGAGACAATATCGGCGGCTACGATGATTATCCGGAACTCTATACCCGATGGTTCGAATATGGAGCTTTTGAGCCGATCTTTCGCACCCACGGCAGCCGCACGTATAACGAAGTGTGGTCTTATGGCAAGCAAGCGGAGCCGATTCTGGAAAAGTATCTCCGGCTGCGTTATCAACTTATGCCCTACATCTACTCTCTGGCATATAAGAGTTACAAGACCGGCGTGCCCTACATGCGCGCTCTGTTCATGGATTTTCCCAGCGATCCGAAGGTGGCCGGCCTGGGAGATGAATACATGTTCGGACCCGCGCTTCTGGTGGCGCCCGTGACCGATCAGGGCGCCACCAGCCGGATGGTCTATTTGCCGGCCGGAACCGATTGGTATAACTACTGGACGAATGAGCGGCTCCCTGGAGGACAGACCATCCGGGCCGCGGCTCCTATCGATACGCTGCCTCTTTTCGTGCGCGCCGGATCGATCTTGCCCTTGGGAGAACCCGTAGAGAGCACCAGCCAAGCGCAAGCGCTGGCAAAACTGCGCGTCTACCCGGGCGCGGATGGCGATTTCACTCTCTATCAGGACGACGGGAGCACCTACGCCTACGAGAGGACCGGCGGCCGCACTACAGAGCTGCACTGGAATAATGCCGATCGGAAGCTCAGCCATCATGGAGCCGCGGCCTGGACCGGCTCAGATAGCAAATTGCTCGAGATTGTTCATTCTTCGAGATAGCTCAGCACCGGCATGCCGGGTTATCTCGACCGGGATCCGCCTTATGCGGTGCAGTCTTGACGAAAGAACTGCGCAGGCACTCCGCTCTGGTGTACACCTACAGGAGCAATGCTCTATCGATCTCTTCCTGTCTTGTGGTTGCTGAGCGCCTTCGCAGCGGCCGCCTTGACTCCGCCGCCGGCGGGGAATCCCGATGCGGTGTGCGCCAATTGCCATAAAACAATCTATGACAGCTACCGGAAAACACCCATGGCGCGCGCCAGCGGAGCGGCCGCCGATGGCCTGCTGCCGGGCGAATTTCTCCATGCAGCCTCGGGCGTTCGTTATCGATTGTTTCTGCGAGACGGCCGCGCATGGCTGGCCTATGACCGGCCCAACGCGCCGCCCCCACGATCGCTCAATGGCGAGCAGGAGCTTATATATTTTATTGGCTCGGGCCGGCGGGGCAGAACATACCTGTTTCAAAGAGATGGATTCTGGTTCGAGAGCCCAGTCAACTGGTATAGCAAGCAGCGGGTCTGGGACATGAACCCAAAGTCGCTCGCGGCGCGGGAAATGCCCTTCACCTTAATCGTGGATACAAGCTGCCTGCACTGCCACACCAGCGCGGTACAGCCGGCGCTCCCCGGGGCGCGCAATCACTTCGCGGCGCAGCCATTTCTGTATGGAGGCATCACCTGCGAGTCATGTCATGGCGACCCCTCCGCTCACTTGGCGAGCGGCGGAACGGGCCCGATTCTGAACCCGGCCAAACTGCCGCCAAGCCGGCGAGACTCCATTTGCCTGCAATGCCATTTGGAAGGCGAGACGGCGGTCAACCGCGTGGGACGATCTTTGGCGGAGTTTGTTCCGGGCCAGAACCTGGCTGACTATGTCACTCACTACGTGCACACCGGAGAGTTGGGCGCGAGCGGCAGAGCCACCAGCCAGTGGGAGGCGCTGCTGCAAAGCGAGTGCAAGCGGAAGAGCGGCGACCGGCTTACCTGCACGACCTGCCATGATGCCCATAATTCGCCTTCTCCCGAAGAGCGGGTGAGCTACTTCAGAAGCAAATGCCTTGCCTGCCACGGACAAGCATCATTTGCCGCTAAACACCATCCCAAAGAGCCGGACTGCGCCTCCTGCCACATGCCTCGGGAAAGGACGGAAAACGTCGCGCACGAACAGGTAACCGATCACAGGATCCAGCGCGTTCCTATTTCGCCGCTCGAACGGACCACAGCGCCCAAAGAGGAATTGACTGCGGTGGGTGGCGGCCACGCCAGTGACCGCGACCTGGGTCTCGCCTATTTTGAGCTTGCCGAGCAAGGCGATCGGGAGTCCGGGCAAAGGGCGATGCTGTTACTCGAGCAGGCCGAGCGCAGTGACAGTCAGTCCGCAGATCCGGATCTGCACACCGCTCTCGGCTTTTTGGAGCAACTTTCGGGCGCCTCGCAAGCTGCCATTGAGGAGTACCGGGCTGCGCTGCGCGCCAATCCCGCGAGTTCGATCGCAGCAGGAGATTTGGCCGTGCTGGACGCGCGCGCGGGCCACATAGACGAGGCAATGGCCTTGTTGCGGAAAGCAAGTGAAGATGACCCTGGAGAGACTGGGGCGAGCATGGATCTGGCGGTGATTGAGTGCGCCATCGGTGATCCGCAATCCGCCACCAAGACGCTCGAACATCTGCTCGGCTTCTCTCCCGATGACGGCAAGGCGCGGCAGATGCTGGCTGCAATCGAGAACAAGAGCCGGCGCTGCGGTCCGTAAACCGCTCTTGCGATTAGAAACAGGATAAGTGCGGCTTCGATGAGTTCTATGAAGCGGCTTTTTCTTAGTGAAACAGGCCGCCGGCAGTAGCGGCTTGGGTATATCCATCCTGTTTCCGCCATAACGTAAACTCAAGACATGCGGTATCGGAATGAGTAGATGATTCAGACCCTGTTTGGCAGCCTGGAAGAGCCCGAGAAAAAAAGCATATTCGGCCGGATGAAGGAGGCCGTTTCTCGCACCCGCGATAATTTGAGCGAACGGATCGATTCGGTCGTCTCACTCACCCGCGAAGTCGACGAAGCTGCGCTCGAAGATCTGGAGACTAACCTGCTGGTTTCAGACCTCGGAGTGCCGACGACTACAGAGGTGATGCAGGCCCTGCGCGAGAGAACGAGGCGTCACGAAATCCGCAATGGCGCCGAATTGAAGGAACTACTCAAAGGTCAGATCAAAGCGCTTCTCGACGCCGAGGAGGAGCAGGATTTCTTTAAGCCCAGGTACACCGCTCCGCCTTTCGTAATCATGATGGTAGGCGTGAACGGAACGGGAAAAACGACCACAGCCGGAAAGCTCGCAGCCTATTTCCGCAAGCAGGGCAAGACGGTCTTGCTTTGCGCTGCGGATACATTTCGCGCGGCGGCGATTGAACAACTCGAAGTCTGGGGCCAGCGCACCGGCGTGGAGATGATCAAGACCAAGCAGGGAGGCGATCCCTCCGCCGTTCTCTTTGATGCCTTGCAAGCGGCCAAGGCGCGCAACACTGACGTGCTCATCATCGATACCGCTGGAAGACTGCACACCAAGAGCAATCTGATGACCGAGCTCGATAAGATGCGGCGAACCGCGCAACGTCTCGTGCCTAGCGCCCCTCATGAGGTCCTGCTGGTGATGGACGCGACTACCGGGCAGAACGGATTGCAGCAGGCGCGGTTGTTTACTGAGTCCGCCGGAGCCACCGGTATTGTTCTCACCAAACTGGATGGAACGGCTAAGGGCGGAATTGCGGTAGCCATCGCGCGCGAGCTTCGTCTGCCGGTGCGTTATGTCGGGGTGGGGGAGAAGCTGGACGATCTGCTGCCCTTTGATAGCCAGCTTTTTGTGGATTCGCTGCTGGGCAGCTAGGAGTATGACGCGATGTCCTTAACGCCGGCCGGCGAGCAGGATCGGCAATGGATGCGGCGAGCGCTCGATCTGGCGGCTCAATCCGCCGGTCTCTCCTCGCCCAACCCGGCCGTCGGCTGCGTGCTTACAAAGGACGGCAGCCTAGCCGGCGAGGGCTTCCATGAATATGACAAGCGGGACCATGCGGAGATTGCGGCGCTCAGGCAGGCGGGAGATCGGGCAAGGGGCGCGAGTGCTTATGTAACCCTTGAGCCCTGCAACCATCAGGGACGCACCGGACCATGCACTGAAGCGCTGTTGGCAGCCGGTGTGCGGCGCGTTGTCATTGCTACTCGCGATCCCAATCCAATGGTTCATGGCTCCGGTATTGAGAGACTTATCGCCGCCGGGGTTCAGGTCGAAACCGGATTGCTGGAGACCGAGGCGCGCAAGCTCAACGACGCTTTCGCCCGATACACGCGGACCTCGCTGCCATTTGTCACTATGAAAGTTGCGTCCAGCCTGGATGGCCGCATAGCGGGCGGCCGGGATGCCGCGAAGTCCCGTCTCTGGATCACCGGCGAGGCGGCGCGAGAAGAAGTACACAAGATGCGTCACACCGCCGATGCTCTGCTTACCGGCGTGGGCACAATTCTCGCCGACGATCCGCTGTTGACTGACCGCAGCAATCAGCCAAGACGCCGGCCGCTGCTGCGCGTGGTGCTTGACTCGATGCTGCGCACTCCGATCGACTCCAAGTTGGTTACAACGGCCAACCACGATGTCCTCATCTTCTTTACCAAGGCCAGTTCGGCCGCGCAGCAGTCCTTGAAAGAGCGCGGCGTTCGCCTGGAATGCCTGGAAGGCACAGGAGAGCGCGTTTGCCTGACGGGGGCCATCAAGCGTCTCGGATCGATGGAGATTACCAGCGTGTTGATTGAAGGCGGCGCAACCATCAACACTGCGGCCCTCGAAGAGCAAGCAGTCGACAGGTTCGCGCTCTTCTATGCGCCCATTTTTCTAGGATCGGATGCGCTTCCCATGGTGTACTCAACCGCCAGACCGCTCGTTGTAAAGACACCTGCGGAGTTTACCCTGCGCAAATTCGGAGATGATTTTGCTTTCGAGGGATACTTGCGCGATCCTTGGGCTGGAGTGAAATAAAAGGATGTTCACCGGACTGATCGAGACCACAGGAGAAGTTTTGAGCGTGGAGCAACGGGGAGGCACGCGCCGAATAGCTATTTCAGCTCCGGGCATCCGATTGCGCACGGGCGACAGCATTGCTGTTAGTGGAGTGTGCTTGACGGCAGTCGATCTTCTGCTTGACGCAGATCCGCCACGCTTTCACGCCGAGCTGGCGGCTGAGACCGTAGCCAGAACTTCCCTCTCACTGCTCGCGCCGGGAGCGATCGTAAACCTGGAGCTGCCAACGCCCGCAGGCACGCCCTTGGGCGGTCATGTTGTGCAAGGCCATGTCGACGGAACAGGAAAGTTGCTGAGCTTGACTCCAGTCGACCCTCAAGCAGACCCAGCCTTGACAGACTGGTGGTTACGAGTCGTTGTGCCCCATGAACTTAGCTCTTACATGGTGGAAAAAGGCTCCATCGCAATCGAGGGAATCAGCCTGACCATCGCTCGCTGGAGGCCGAATACGGCCGAGGGAGATGTGGTTGAGCTAGCGATTATCCCTCACACCTACGCGCAGACAAACCTGCACACGCTCAAGGCACAACAACCGCTGAATATCGAGGCCGATGTGTTGTTGAAGTTTTTTGAGCAGCGCCGGCGCCAACCAGAGTTCGAGCTGACGGCGGAATATCTCATCGCCAACGGCTATTGAGGCTGTTGATCCGTTCCCGAACATCCGGCTCGCATACGGGGTGTCCTGCTCAAACCGGCAGTTAACCCAACTTCCACAGTTCAGGGCACACGGGCATGAGCAAAGACAGATTTACCAGTAGAGCTTAAGCGCCACCTGTATCTCCCGTTGGTCGTAGGCTCCGTCACGCGTTGAAGTGATTTTCCCGAAGTTAGCCGTGTTGGTAAAGTCCTGTGCGCCTGGCGCAGCGACCACACCAGGACCGGAGAAGCCGGGAAAACCAAACTGGGGCGTGTTGAAAAGGTTAAAGATTTCTCCCCGGAATTCAGCGCGAAAATCTTCGTGAATCGGAAACTGCTTGAGCAGCGATAGATCGATGCGATGAAAGCCTGGTCCCAAGAGTTGACTGCCAATGCCGCCCAATGGAGAATAATCGCTTTGACCGGCGGTATGCACGACCGGCGGATTCGCGAACGCGGCCGGATTGGCCCATTGATTCACATTATGCTGCGGACCATAGAGGCTCTGACCTCGCACGGTATTGGCGTAACACCCGGTGCCGGCTCCGGTGGTGATCGAGCACGGTATGGTAAAAGGTTGGCCGCTCTGCTCGGTGATGATCCAGTTCGCTGTCCAATTGCCAACCGCTTCGTCCACCAGGGTTGACGAGTTACCGAGGAAATGTTGTCCCTTTCCAAACGGCAGCTGATAAGCGCCACTCACGTGGAGCATCTGAGGCACATCGTAATCACATAGAGTATAGTCGCCCTTAATCCCGAAGCCTGGTAATTGGGACGCTCTATATGCCCCGATGTTGTTGTCCAAACCGTCGCGATAGTCCGTCCGGCATTTGGACCACGTGTAATTGGCAAGTAGATTGAGGCCTGTGCCCACCCGCCGCTGAATCGTAGTCTGAAGTGAGTTGTAACCGCTGTTCGCCGCACCTACGGTCACACCGAAACCGCGGGAGAAATCAGGATAGGGAACATAGTTCTGTGGATTCGCATTGACCGGCAGTAGCTCGCTGGTACCGTTCACGCTGGGGCCGCCTAAAAGATGCCTTCCCTGATTTCCGACATAACCGAGAGTAAATGTTGTGCTCGGTGATATCTGGTATTCAACAGACAAATTAAAGGCTTGGTAATAGGGGGTCTTGAAGTTGTACAGGGTTCCTCCCAGCCCCAACCCGCTGGCATTCACGTTCTGCGGAACGAAGGCCAGAGAACTCAAGCCTTGTTCCAGTGTGGCTACGCCGCCGCTTGGATAAGTGATCGGATGGCCGGCATCCGGCGCGTGGTAGGTGAAGCCAAAAGAGAAAGGATACTGGCTTGCGGTGGCAAAATTGAATCCGTTGCTGGCCGCTCCGTAGAACAAGCCATACGCGCTTCGAAATACTACATTGTTGCGAGCTTGAAAGGCGAAGCCAATTCTGGGGGCAAAATCGGTCCAGGGGACGTTGATCAATGCAGAGTTGCCTGAGCACTTGATGGCAATCCCATCTTTTGTCAGTAACTGTACGAACGACGTGGACAGATTCTGATTGCAGACCTGGGTCCTCATTAGAAATTCAGCGCCCTGAGTTGCGGTGGGGGGAATAAAGTTTGCTTGCTTGCCGCCTGGTGACGCTCCGCCGCCGATATATTCCCAGCGTAGCCCCAGGTTCAGCGTCAGGCGCGATGTGGTCTTCCAATCATCCTGGGCATAAAGTCCCCAGTAATTTCTCTTGGTAGCGATCAGCGCATCATTCGTCGCCTGTACCTCGTCAAAGCCGCCTATGTAATTGGCTGCTCCGGGAACACTTCCGGTGATGGGGGTTAACAATAATTGCGCGAGGCCGGTGTTTCCGCCTCCACTTCCAACCGTCGAGTTGGTGCCGGCCGCTCCGCCTGATATGTTCGCCATATCCGTGTAGAGTCCCGTCGCGGTGTAGTTGCCGCGGCTGTATGCCGGCTGGAAGAATGAAATATCCACTCGCTGGTATTCAAGACCACCCTTGAAGCTATGCTTGCCGGAGATTTTGGTAAGGTTCTCCGTTGCCTGGGCAACTGTGCCCGTTTCCGACGTGGGCATCCACGGGGATGCTCCGAGCTGACTTAACCCCGCCAGGTTGTATGTCGGCAGGCCGCCATTGTTTGTAAATTGCGGAATACCTGTTATTCCAAATTGTGCGGGGATGCTGAGGTCCGTGGCGAACGGTTGCACTCTGGCGGCGCCGATACGCGAGTAGCCAACGCGTGATTCGTTCACCAAAGTCGGCGAAATGAGATATGTCCAGCCCGCCACGTCATCCTTGGCGTCGAGGCTCTGAATACCGGTCGCGAAAGCCCCGCCGCTGGCGATGGTTGTGAAGGGAGGCGGAATAACCGACGGCTCTTTCCGATAGCTCGCCCGCAAAAACACTTGACCTTTTTCTCCGGTGATCTGGTCGATTCTGATATCACCTTGATCGGCCTGCAGGGTCAGATTTGGTTTACTGGCATAGTTGGTGAACAGACCAGGCAGATTGGGAGCAGGAAAGGTATTCAACATATTGATCGCGTTCTGATCCAGGCGCGATGCGGGGATTTGATTTCCCGGAAAGGGTTCTCTCACAAATCCGGTCGTCTGCGCAGTGAGACCTGTCACCTTGTCAGTCTGGCCGGCAGTCAGAGCCCGCGTAGTGGAGGGATCGAAGACTTGACCAAGCGGGTACGTTCTACCCAGGACATCGGTATGCGAGCCACTCTGGTCCGAGACCAACTCGGAAAGGTTGGTATAGCCGCTCGCGCGTTCAAGCGCCGTCGGAACGCTGGATGTAATCGGACTTGCCTGGATAATCCTTGTTCCCTGGTAATCTCCAAAGATATATGTCTTGTGCTTCCTCCCGTCGTAGACCTTAGGGATAAAGATCGGCCCCCCGAGCGTAACGCCAAATTGGTTCAGACGGAATTCACCTTTGGGACCTACCTCGAAATAATTGCGCGCGTCCAGGGCATCGTTGCGCAGAAACTCAAATGCGCTTCCGTGAAATTGGTCCGTACCCGATTTCGTGGTTGCATTCAGGACCGCGCCGGCGGCGCGGCCAAACTCTGCGCTGAAATTGCTCGTCTGCACCTTGAATTCCGAAAGCGCGTCGACTGATGGCAGGTAAACATAAAAGGCGCCATTCAGATAATCGATCAGGTTTGAATTGTTGTCGACGCCGTCGAGAAGATAGTTCTCTTGGTTTGGCGGCGTTCCGTTCGCTGAGAAGCCGCCATTCGCGGCCAGACCGCGGGTGTCCTGCTGAGAAGTAGTGACACCCGCACTGAGCTGGGCGAGGAAGGTGTAGTTCCTTCCATTCAGGGGCAAGTTGTTGATCGTCTTCGTAGCGACTACGTTTCCAACGGATGCATCTTCCGTTTGCAGCTGCGCCGGTGCGGTAGTCACTTCGACCGTGGATTGTACGCTTCCGGGCTTGAGAGTGAGATTGGCGACGAGATTTTGTTGGATGCTCAGGGAAACATTCGCCTGGGTAGTTTTGGCGAATCCACTGGCTTCCGCGGTCAGGGTATATGTGCCGATTTTTACACTCGCAAACCGATAGTTTCCCTGGCTGTCCGTGTGCTCAGTCAAAATCGCATTGGTTGCCGAACTGGTCAGTGTCACAACGGCTCCGGAGATAGCTGCCCCTTGCTGGTCCGTTACTGTCCCCAAGATTTGACCAGTGTCCACCTGGGCATGCAATGTTGCGGCCAACAACACCATACTTGCCACAATGGCGAACCTTCCGCGGCTAATTTTCTCTCCAAAGAAACGCATGGCGTGCCTCACATAAGGTCTGAATTTAGAACGTGGTAGTTATTGTTTGAGAGGGAAAAGTGAATCTCGGAGTAGAGCGTGCCTGCGATTCAATCTGGTCGAATAGGCAGGAACAATCACCCATATTTTCCCTTTCAAGATCGGACAAAGGCGTTCACACTCACCGTATTTTCACGTTGGCCCAAATCCCAAGTCTTGCGTAACAGGCAATCCGCAGTGCGTGCCACAAACTAGCGAGACAAAACCGGAAAAGGTTTACTGAAAACCTGTTTAAGCCCAATCCAACTCCGGCATAACCTTCCCGCGGATTACATTACCCGGACCGTCGATCAATATAGTGCCCCGTAATTCTGGCTGTCAATATAAAAAATGCGTAAGAGCCAATCTGGATTGCATATTTCGAAACCATCGAGCCGCCTAATCTCGGGGGCAATCTCTACCTTTCCGCCGGAAAGGTGTAATAGTCGTATGTATATCTCCAAGTGAATTCGCTCCCCGGCTCAATATTCATGGATATGTATGGCTCAACAGCCATGACTGTGCGGATCGACCAAAGCACAACATTGGAGAGAGGGCGATCTCCTCTGATCCTGACACCGGCACCCGCCTTTCGATTCTCGACTTGAATGTCGTAGTCCGAAGGCATATCGCCAAATCCCCTGAAATTGGCTGTCACTCGGTCTTTGTTTTCCAATTCCTTGGTGTAAACGAACTCGTTGCCTCGGATTTCCGCAAAATTCTTATTCGGCGGACGCGTAGCCTGAAGTTCAAAAGGGAACTTGATCACCAGTCCCGGACCAGGAGCAAGATTGTCCAGCGTCCAGAAATTATGGTCATAAACAGTGCTGACAATCGGCTTGGTTCCGGTGTTCTTAAGACTGTGCTCAATCACCATTTCGGGCTTGCCTGGGATAAGACGTATGGTCTTTCCATATACGTAGCCATAGCCGATTTGAGGAGCAGATAATTTTTGGGTGAACTCTAGGGAATTGTGAGTTTTCTTAACGGTCCATTTCCCGCCGTCGACGATCTCGTATGTTTTAGAGTGGTCGAATTTGGAATCGTCAGGCTTTCGCAGTACGCCGACGCCGATCTTAACGAACTCCCCGCCAGGTTGAGCTTCATCAAATCCCAGAGCCTTGCCTTCGGTGTTGAATTCTTCCGCCGGGCCGACCATCGCCGTAAATGGCGCGGATACCACCCCGGTATCGTCGTAGTTGAAGTCGTAAACCGCCGGGTCGACCCTCTGAAACCATGGCCCGTAAAACCGGTGCCCCTTATATTCGAGGCTCCAGATCGCGCCAGACCAGTCAAATCGCGTCGAGCGATAAAAGCCCTCTTTCGCATCGGGCAAATAGACCTGCGCCTTGATCTGGCCGTTGGAAATCTGCGCGCTGGGAAAGTCTGCCGCCCGGACGATGAGCGGAAGTCCCGCGGTCAGAGCAGCCCCCAACGCAAATTGCGCATAACGCAATGATATTTGCATCGGTCAACACGCTAGCAGCCAGACACCTTCGTGTCAAGTATGCTCAATCGCTGGTAGTGAAGGGGCCTTCTTCTTGGTGAAAAGGGCCGTGGGCAGGAGCGGTTTGGAAATATCGATCCTGTTTCCGCCATAATCCTTGCACCGAACCGAACGAATGCTTCCACTTGCTTTGAAGTAGCAGATGGGGCGATCTGTTTTTGCCCTCAGATTGGAGCCGCTATTCCGTTTTGTCCTGTCGCGTCATCAGGAAGGTCGTCACCGTATCGTCCGTTTTTTGCGCAGAGTCCAATTTGCGAAATGTCTCCATCTCGTGAGCGGCTTGATCCCTCTCCCCGAGATGCATCAGGGCCTGTCCTAGACGGTAGTGTGCCACCGCCAAATCGGGATCGAGTTTGACGCTCTGTTCAAATTCAACGGAAGCACGCGTATAGTCTTCCCGGCGCGCGTAGAGAATGCCTAGCTGCAGATGAGCTTGTGTCAGTTTGGGATCGAGCTCTAGCGCATTCTTCAGCAGAGACTCGATCTGCTCCGCATTCTTGCTTTGGCTCGACACTTCGTCCATCTGCGCCGAGGTTGGCCGCGTAATAAAGCTGCGCTTGTGCGTTTTGAGGATTGTCTTTTGCATATTGGTCAAAACGAGATGTCACCGTCGCCCATTGGCTGGGTGGAATTCGATCGACGGTGGAGAGAAAGAAATACGATCTCGGATTTCTTGCATCGAGATCTACGGCGCGAACCAGGCTTGTAACTGCGGCCTGAGGATTGCCAAGCATATTTTCAGCAAGACCGCGACCAACATTCAGACGCCATGATTGCGGAAAGAGCTTTACTCCGCTGGCGAAGACTTGCTCGGCTTCCTGCAGGTTCTTATGGCGCAGAAGCTCGGCGCCCCAGTCAAAAATCGCACTTTCTGTCGGTTCGAGTTGAACAGAAGTCTGGTACTCCTTTGCTGCTAGGAGATACTTATGCTGTTTTTCGTATACATCGCCGAGCATAGAGTGCAGCTCTGAGGTCTCCTTCACTGCTAGCAAGCTCTCGATCTGCGCTTGTGCTTCCGCTAGGCTGCCAGACATCAGCTCGGCCAATGAGAGATCATATCCGTTGGCATAATCGGCAGGTTTGATTTCCTGCGCAGCCTTGAGATGCGCAACAGCACTGTCAATCTTGCCCAAGGCCGATATAGAACTCTCCGAGATTGTGCTGGAGATCAAAGTTCTTGGGGTCCAACTTAATAAGCATTTTGAATTCTGCTTCGGCCAGCGCATTCCTATTCCGCTTGGCATAATTTGCCGCAAGGTTTTCTCGAGCCGTCACAGAGCCCGGCTTGGCATGGACTGCGGCCTCAAAAAAAGATGTTGCTTCCGCCTCCCGGCCTTCGGCAGATAACACCAAGCCAAGCAGTTCATTGGCTGAATAGTTTCGCGGCTCATGCAGCAGCAGGCCGCGAAGTTCACCCTCCGCCTGTCCATATTGCTGATGCGCGTAGTAGGCCTCGGCCGCCGCCAGGCGTCTTTGAAGATCTTTTGCGGCTTGAGTGAGGGGACGCAGGAAGTGACTCTGGCAACTCGGCTGAGGCAAAACAAAGCCCTACGCAACCTATCGCCAAAAATATCGAAACGGTTATCGAGGTCCGTCTCCTTTTGCGAAGCCAGCGCGGATTCCACTTCGACTTGAACATTCTCGACACCGGACCGCAGCCCAGTGCAATTTTAGGCATAAACCGCCGGGGCGGGCAACCGCAGACCGATAGATGTCTCGCGCACAAATCACTGCTTGATGGGTCCCTGCAAAGTAGCCAGGTAAGCGATCAGATCTGTTTGCTCTTCAGCACTGAGCGTGTCTCGATAAGAAGGCATTGGAGGAGTCTGCATGAAGCCGAACTCACGCAAGTCGGCTTTCTTGAAGGCAACAAGCTGGCGTTGGGAATCCAACATCTGCAAACTAAAGACATCCTGATTAAGCAGCTTTCCGGTGACAGTTTTTCCCTGACGCGTAACTACGCGGTAGAGCTGATTGGCGGGCTGCACCTTAGGATCAGGATCGAGCACGGCCTTCTGCAACTGCTCTACAGAGAGCTCAGTAGCGATTTTGCTGAGGTTCGGACCCATCATCGACCCTCTATCGCGGACCCTATGACAGGAGAGGCATTTCCCCTTTCCGTCAAAGATTTCCCGGCCGTGCGCCGCATTTCCCGGCACGTGAACCTCGCTGGCCGTTGTCACGTGCGGCCGGCGTTCCTGAGCAAACAAAATACCACCCGCGATTACCACGGCAAAGCATATCCTGTTTGCCCACATAATCATGATTCCCCTCTTGGCTCCGACACAATACTGCTTTTTGCGAGAATGACGCGGCGCATCACCGCAAGCCGAAGACGAACAGTGAGTTGCCTGCATCGATGGCAACATATTGCTTTCCGTCTACGGAATAAGTCATAGGACCCATAATCATTGGGCCGCCTAAGATCGCCTTCCACAGGAGCTTGCCGGTGCGTCCATCCAATGCGACAAAATCGCCCTCTCTGCCGCCGGTGAATAAGACGTCGGATGCTGTAGTTAGAATTCCAGCGGCTCCAAATGCCGTCTGCCAACCCTCGAAGGTATGAAGGCTGTTTCCCGTATTCAATTTAAATTCCCATTTTCGTTCGCCAGTTTGCGGATCGATCGCGCGAACCGAAGTTGACTTTTCTTCATCGGCGCCAATGGCGGCCGGTATCCTATCGAACGGATGGTGACCTCTTCCATCGTAGCGATTTCCCTCCTCATACTCCTGCTTACCTTTAAAGAAGACTGTGGAGTAATTGTCGCGGGCGTTCACGTAGAAAAGTCCGGTCCGCGGGCTAAACGAGGGATTAAACCAATTCGTCCCACCCTGATTGTCCGGAAAGATAAGAGTGCCTTCCTCACTGGATTTCGCGTTGGGCGCCATGATGGGACGACCGTTTTTATCGAAGCCCATGTTCCAGTTTTGCTTGACGAATGGTTTCCCTGACAGGAATTCGCCCGTGGTCCGATCCAAGACATAGAAGAAGCCGTTTCTGTCCGCCCAGAGAATTACCTTACGCGGCGTCCCGTGCCAGTTGATATCTGCGAGGAGCGGAACCTGCACGGCGTCCCAATCGAATTCATTGTGGGGATTGGCCTGATAATGCCATTTCAATTTGCCGGTATCTGCATCCAGCGCGACCATCGACGAGGTATAGAGATTGTCGCCGGGGCGCGTATCCCCGTTGTAATCAGGACCCGCGTTCCCTATTCCCCAGATCAACAGGTTAGTATCCGGATCATAAGAACCGGTCGCCCAAACGGACCCTCCGCCATGCTCCCACGAGTCACCGCCCCAGGTGGAGCGACCGGGGTCTCCTGGGCCAGCCGGTGTGTAGAAGCGCCACGCCTCTTTGCCGGTATGGGCGTCGTAGGCCGCAAGGAAACCACGGATACCGTATTCACCCCCGGCGACGCCCACAATTACCTTGTTTTTGACGACCAGGGGAGCGCCGGTCATCGTATATCCGGATTCTGTGCGGGCGACCGTAGTGTCCCAAAGAGCATTCCCTGTTTTGGCATCTATCGCCACCAGATGGGCATCGACAGCAGCCATGTAGAGAGTGTCGCCAAGAATAGCCAGTCCACGGCTGATCCGTCCGCAGCATAGCCTCGCGTCAGGCACCGGAGTGTACTTATAGATCCAGAACAGCCGCCCATTGGTTGCGTCGAGGGCGACAACATCATCGCCCTGCATTGTGTAAAGGACGCCATTGTCGACGAGCGGAGTTGTTTCATATGGATCTAGCCAGCGGGCCTGAAAAACCCACTTGAGTTCAAGGTCATTGGCATTGTCCGGCTTGATCTGGTTGAGCAGACTGTAATGCAGACTTCGATATGTTCCGCCGAAAGTAAGCCAGTTTTGAGGTTCTTTGTCGGCATTCAGAATGCGATCGAAAGTTACACCGGTAATCGGGCTCGGCGACTGCTCAATTTGGTCCGTATGGCTTACATCAGTAAAAGGAGATCTTAGTTGCTCATTCACTGATGCCGGCTGCTGCGAACTCGCCGGCTCTTGAGCCCTCGCCTGCGGATTACCTGCGGACTGATCCCTCGCAAAATTTTTGGAAAGATAATCGACCACCTGTCTTACATCTTCTTCCGAGCCCACCGCACCGCGCGAGACCATATCATCAACTTGGTCTCTCCACTCTTTTCTCGTCATCCGCTGTCCGGTCACGACGTTGAGCCCATGACATGCTGTGCACATGCGCTCGACCACCGCCCTGCCTGGCCCATCAGGCAAGCTCGATTGGCCGCTCACTGGGGAAGGAACGCTCAGGAAAATGATTGAAATCAGGCCAAAGATAACCTTTACGTGCACATTGCGCAATGTGTATTGCATTTATCGAGAGAGATATCACCACACATTCGCGATTGTCAAGGAGACCTGCGTTCTCGTCGGGTTCTGGAGCGCATTTCTGGCCCGAATCTTAATCGCTACAATCTACAGTTCCGTTAGGTACGAAAATCCGGAGCGCCTCAAAACCAAGACTTCTCCAGTTATGAATGGATTAGAAAGGCGGGGCAGGTCGCCCGAGTCCGATCAAATTCAATTTAGTTGCTAGCCTATTTACGGGCAGCTCCGCTCTAGAATCTCGGTTCCGATGGCCAGCGCCGATTCAATGTGCCTTACCGCACCTTCTCACCGCGTCCGGGCCACTATTCCGCCTTGACTGGAGGGGAAAACTCGACTCGCTCGATTTGCGGACGGACTTTCATCGCTGCGGCTAATATCTGTTGCGCTTGCTCCAACTCTTCGCCTGCCAATGTCATTCGGGGGGCACGAACAAGGGCGGATCCGATACCGATCTCCGACTGAACCCACTTGATAAGCTGTACGAATTTTGGAACCGTATCCATGCGTAGAAGAGGAAGGAACCATCGATAGAGCGCGAATGCCTCCTCTTGTCTGCCGTCGCGCGCTAGATCGAATAACCTGACGGACTCCGCCGGAAAAGCATTTGCAAGACCAGCCACCCAACCCGTTGCTCCTGCCGCCACGCCTTCGACGATTGCGTCGTCCACCCCGAGGAAGATCTGCAGCCTAAGTTCGAGCAAGGCACGAATCGCGGTTACCCGCCGCAGGTCTGCACTAGATTCCTTGACTGCGTCGAAATTGGCGTGCTTGGCGGCCAACTCTGCAATTTGTTCTGGCAGAAAATCTGTGATGTAGGCAATAGGATTGTTGTAGAGCATGCATGAGAGGGGAGTAGCCGCGATAACGGTTGAGACGTGGTTCTCCATCTCCCGCCAATCGGAGGCGTAAACATAGGGCGGCAATACCATAAGCGCTTCGCAGCCAGCCTGCTCTGCTTCTTTGGCCAGCCGAACAGCGCCGGATGTGGAGAGCGATGAGATAGCCGCAACCACTGGCCCCTTGCCCTCGGCAGCTCGCACGAGGTTCTTGATAAGCTTTACTTTTTCGGCGCTTTCGAGCGTAGTTCCCTCTCCCAGCGATCCTGGCGCGACGATGCCGCTGCACCCGTTGTCCAGCATCCAGACGGCGTGCTGCGCCATAAAGCTGTGATCGATTTCCAACCGCCGGTTGAAAGCTGTGGTCATTGCAGGCATCACTCCGGACCAATTCATTGTGTCTCCTCAGTTGCAGTTGAAATGAGTGAATCTTGATGACAAAGGGCAGACAGAGGAATAGGGAAGATAGGTGGACGAATGGAGCCTGGCTTCCAGCCAAAAAGTGTCTGTGTTGCCGGGCCGCACACCCGTCCTTGGCATGGCCCCATACCGCAGCGTGTTTGAAGCTTGGCCTCCGTCCAGCTGGTATAAACCGCAAGCTGATCAAAGGTGACATCTTCACAACGGCAAACAATAGAGTCAGGCGTGGCGATAGAACACAGTTCGTTCCGCAACCGGAAGGCCGTCTCGAGCCGTCGCGCAAACGATTGTGTGGCAGCTTGCTTTCTCCGCATCTTTCGCGCTTTCTCAGGGTGACCGGCAGAGGCCAAACCGGCAATCTCTCCCTGGACCAAAGCGCTCTCAAGACCTGCAATGGAAACCGGTTCTCCGGCACAGTAGACATTCTCGAGCGAAGTCTGCTGCAACTCGTCTACCGCAACAAAGCCTTGATGAATGGCGCATCCCATCAATGCTGCGAGCTCAATATTCGGCACTAGATGAAATCCGCAAGCCAACAGGTCGCAGGGCTCGTCCCATCTCCTGCTACCGTCCGTCAGAGTTACGCCCGTTATACGATCGGCGCCTAGCACAGCCAGTGCCCAGCAACCGGTGCGGTAGAACGCGTTCCCCAATAAGGCGCGGTAACGCAATCCCTCGAGGATCTTGCCAGGGTGAAAAGCGAGAGATGCGGCAAACGGAAAGAGTTGATGGAGCGGAGCCTGCTCAACCACGCCTGCAACATCTGCGCCGCCCTGCCGCAAGTGCGCCGCGACAGCAAGCAGCAACGGTCCAGTGCCGGCCACAATGACTCGTTTGCCAGAGATCGGGTATCCACCTTTTGCCAGCGCATCTAAACCGCCGGCGCCGAAAACTCCCGGAAGGGTCCAGCCCGGAAATGGCAGAAAGCGCTCGCGCGCTCCGGTAGCAATCACCAGCTCGCGATAGCGAAGAGTCTCCGCTTTACTCCCCGACGCAGCCCTCAAGATGCCGCTATCGGGAGCGTCGAAAGCGCGCCAGCCCGTCAATAGCTCCGCTCCGGAGTCTCGAAGAAGTTGGAGAGCAGTATCCCTCGCAGCATTTTTCTTATGGCTTGACGCGTGGATTCCATCGCGCCAGATCTGGCCGCCCGGTGCGGGATTGTCATCCAGCAGCAGCACCGTTCGGCCGTGCCACGCAGCGGTTGCAGCCGCCAATATGCCGGCTGGCCCTGCGCCGATCACCAGTACCTCAGTCTCGATCATAGTTGGGTCTCCACTCTCATGCCCGGCTGGCAGAGGAGTTGGCAGGTACGGGTGTGGGGGACGCCGTCGACTACCGCCCGGCATTCAAAACAGATCCCCATGCCGCAAAATGGGGCGCGTGGTTGTCCACTTACAGATATCCGGCACGGAGCATTTGCGGTCATCAAGGCGCAGCTTACTACTGTGCCCTGAGCTACTGTTAGAGCTTGGCCATTGACGAAGATGGTGATTGCATCAGGCATGGGCCGGCTGTCCCAGGCTGGAGCGTGCGGGAAGATACGGCTCGGGGGAAATAACCGAGCTTCGACCAAGAAGATGATCGAGAACGAGCCGCGCCGCGCCTGGTGCATTGGTAATTCCTAACCCTTCGAAACCGGCCGCCAGCAGGAGTGTAGAGTCATCTGTCGGGCCGATCAGAGGAAGGTTATCGGGGGTAGCGGCACGAAAGCCTGTCCAGGCACGAATACCTGAGGCCTGCAAGATCGCCGGCATGTAACTTGAAGCCCGCTGTAGCATCTGAACGAAAATGGCATTATCTACGGCGAGGTCATTCTTATCGAATTGCCGCGAAGACCCAATTAGCAATTGACCTGTCTGGCGAGGCTGAATATTGAAAGCGACGGATTCCGCTTCGACCGAATGTGCGCTCTTCAGATATCCGAGCTCGACGAGCTGGTGCCGAACAAGATCCGGGTAGCGATCGGTGATGAGCAAATGTCCTTTTCGCTTTCTTATGGGGAGCCACGGGAGCAGGCTGATATCCGCGCCGATAGCCGCAATGATATGTCGGCAACTGAGTTTTGTTCCGTTCGCCGACTGCACTACACCTCGGCCTGCGCTCACAATCGAGCAACCGCGCAGGAACGTGGCGCCGTGTTTTTCCGCCTGGCGAAGAAAGAAGTTGGCAGCTGCGGGCGGATATACAACAGCATCATCGGGAACTAGCAATCCTCCCGCGAGCCCGGCCCTCAGGTTAGGCTCCGCCTCCGCTAATTGAACACTATCGAGAACCGTGGCGCGCACATTTGCACTGGCGTAAGCCGCCATCTTGTTCTGCAATCCGGCAAAGTTTTTCTCGTTGGTCGCAACCCACAGCGTGCCACAGGCCTCATACTCCACTACAGCAGGAAGCTCGGAACGCAGCTCGTGCCACAGCGTTCTTGAAAACCGCGTAAGGGCAAGCTGTGCCGGAGTGTCATCCATAACAGTCAAATGCCCCATGCCCGCCGCTGTTGTGCCACCCCCCGGCAGGTCGCGCTCGACGATCGCTACGCGCAAACCCGACCGGGCGCATTCATGCGCACAGGCGCATCCGACGATACCGGCTCCAACGATAACTACGTCGTATGTCATGTGCTGAAAATGATTCCTGATCGAAAGGGATCAGTGCCGTCGAAAATAAGAGTGGACTCGGCCGTGATCCACGCCCTTCCGCTAATGAGTGGAAGGACGCAATCTCCCTGCGGCTGGATGCTTCCTTCGAAGACTGTTCCCAGAATGCCCTCCTGCCGCCAAATCGACCGCTCCGTCAATTTGCCTGCGGCATAAAGGCATGCCATTTTCGCGCTGGTGCCGGTGCCGCATGGAGAACGGTCGAAGGATGCCCCAGGACATAACACGAAGTTGCGGCCTGAGTTGGCCTGATCGTGCGCTGGCCCGCAAAGTTCGATGTGGTCGATCATCTGACCGTCTTTGCCGGTGATTGCATTGACGATCAGCGCCTCCCGAATCGCCGTCGTGACCGCGATTAACTCACCACGATTCGCAGCATCGAGATCGAAAGTGTAATCCGATACGAGGAAAAACCAGTTGCCGCCCCAGGCAATGTCACCCTCAAAGCGGTCATAATTAGGAACATCTACGATTACGCCTGCACGATAGCGGTAACTTAGCACGTTTTGAACCGACACGCTCCCGTCGCGATGAAGACGAGTCAAAACCGGGCCGGCCGGTGTCTCGATGCGATGCTCCCCAGGCACGATTCTCCCGAGATGAGCCAAGGTTATTACCACGCCCATCATTCCGTGCCCGCACATCCCGAGGTAGCCTACATCGTTAAAGAAGATAACTGCGGCGGCAGAAGATGGGTTCACAGGTTCGCAGAGTAATGCGCCTACGACGACATCGGACCCGCGTGGCTCCCGGACAACACCGGAGCGAAAACTATCATATTGATTGCGGAAAGCTTGAGCACGCTCCCGGAGATCACCATTGCCAAGATCGGGGCCACCGCTCACGACGACACGCGTGGGTTCGCCAGCGGTATGAGAATCTACAACTTCAACGCGATTGGATAGAGAAACAGATAAGGCCATAGGCCGATTGTAGACCATATTGCATACATAAACGTTTTAATGAATCACTTCTGCTCACGATCGGCGGAGCTAATTGGAGGGACTGCAAGACAGCAAAGAATTCAATTCTTCTTCCAAAATGTTGCCGAGCTATCCGCTTGCTTCAGTAATGAAAAGAAACAATCCGTGCAGAGAACGATCGTGCCTCTTTCTTAAGAAACGCTCCATTCGAGAAGCCCAAACTCTCGCCAGTGGATGTCTTGTTTTAGGAAATCTGCCGCAGGAGGACCAATCTCACCTGTCTTGTAGAGCCTTGTCTGGGGTTCTACTTCGAGGCGCACGGCAGATACCGTGACAGGCTTAAAACTGACGACATTGAACTCATCTTTCGCGACGCGATAAGCTTCGAGATTCTCGACTGGTTCCCACGTTGCTCCATTCTTAGTGAGAACGCGCCAGGAAGCTGGTATCCGACAGAATCTCCGGTCGTCATACCAATACACTTTCGCAGCTGATACTTGTGTCGGCACCTTGAACTCATACTCTACCCAAGCCTGCGTTCCCACGGCCGGCCTCATTCTGTAATAGAGAAATGATTCGTCCGCAGAGCTTATCGGGTCTTTGCCATCATAAAGTGCGCGGATATCATCATTCTGATCGTTATAGCCTGTCCACTTCTTCTCAATGCCTCCCGAGGTGGTGACCGACGCTATTGGATCCGGAGGCACTGGAGAGAGCCAGGTTTGTTTTGGACTGCGAGCCATCCAGACGGCCATCTCCCCCATACCGCGGTTGGACCATGCGTAGTAGGGAATGGCGACAAGATCATGCGGCCGCTCCTGAAGACTGTGACCATCCTCTTTCCGCTCCCTCGCTGTGACTTTACCTGTGATGAGCTCGACTCCATTCAAAAGGCCGGGCCGCCATTGGCTTGTGAAGCTTGCATCGTCTTTCACGTACAGATTGAGAACGTGACCGCCGTTGTCTGGCCATTCCGCGCAATAAATGAGGGGACCGCGTTGCAAAGCCACCGTCTCCCGGTCCTCTAACGCCAATTCAACAGCCTGGACCCGCCTTACAGGCATTGGAAGGATAAGGTGAATGGTGTCACCCTTTTTCCATTTCCGCTCGATCTGCACATAACCGCGGTCGAGTTTGATTTCATGCGGACGGCCGTTCACCTTAAGGGTTGGCGCCTCTTCGCTGCGGTCTATGTAGTGGTAGAGATTACCGGGTAGGACTTCGTTCCGCGCCCAGCCCGGGATGCGAATTCGGACGCTGAAGGACTCCGCCCTTTCTGGATCGACAGCGATCTTTGTCGAGCCCTCCCATGGATATCTGGTTTGTTGCCGAAGCATGACCGTATTATTGCCGCGGACCTTAACCTTCGCATTGCTGGCGACGAAAAGATTGATGTAAATCGAATCATTGGACTGGGCGTAGATATAGCTTCCTAAAGAAGCGGTAAGTCGTACCACATTAGGTGGACAGCACGGTACATCAATCCAATCGAACCGCTCATAACTACCGAATGACTTCAGGGGATTCTGGTAAAAGAAGCGGTCACCTTTCAACGAGACTCCAGCCGCGAATCCGTTGTAAAGAACCCGTTCCATAACATCGACGTACTTCGCATCGCGATGCAGCAGGAACATGCGATGATTCCAAACGATATTCCCATAGGAGGCACAGGTCTCGTTCCATGCGCTCAAATTGGGTAGCTCATAGTCGGATCCAAATTGCTCATGAAATCGGACCGATCCGATACTTCCCGTCAAATAGAGTTTCCTCGAGACCATGTCCTCCCAGATTGCATCGTCTGCAGCAGCATATTGAGGTTCTCCAGTTATGGCGGCTATATCGGTGAGAGGAATGTAGAGGAACATCGCGCGGACACAGTGACCTATCGCTTGTTTCTGTTCTATAACCAGCTCATGGTCCTGTGCATAGGTGCGATCGATCGCGTATTCGCCGGTGCGCGGATAACCTTCTTTGCCTCGCTCGTCAAGAAAGAATTTGGCCAGCTTAAGGTATCTGGGATCGCCGGTCTGACGATAGAGTTCAATGAGGCCGATCTTTTGACCCTCGTGCTGAGAGATATATGTTCTCTTGCCCGGTCCGAAATTTGCGTCGATGATCGTGCCATCTCTCAATGCAACATCGAGCATTTTCGATTTGCCTGTAGCTCTGTAATAGGCAACTGCCGCCTCGAGGAAGTGTCCAGGAACGCGGACTGCCTTGTCGGGATCGGTGAGCCGAGGTTCGACTCCGTCAATAATCTTAATGATTACTCCGTCTGTATATTGCTCAAGCTTTGGATCCGGGCGCTTGGTGAGCATGTAAGCTGCACCTTCCACCAGCTTTGACGCGCCAAAAGGATCGAATCTCTTCATTCGCTCATAGCAATGCCAGATGGAAACATCTTGATTGACCACCATCCGTGGCGCCCAGAATTCATCCACAATATCCACGTCGGTGAATGGTAGGGCGCGCAATGGGTAGTCGGCCGTCGGATCCGACGTCCATGCAAGGGCTTTCAATGATCGAATGCCGGGGAGTAAGAGGCCACTCGAGATGAGCAGGGAGCGCCTTGTGAGTTTACCGTCGAGCTTGCCCATAATGTTCTCTGCTCTTCTTGCGGATTCGAGTAGCCGCAGATGTCGGCGTGAAAAATACAGGCCGTCAGCCGTGTATGCTATAATGTATACATATTTGTAGTCAAGTAAAACCCTGTTGCTTATTCTGATGTAGTTCGGCGCTTGCGGCGAGGCAGAGGCGCCATTAGAAAGCGGCGCCGGCGTTTGAAATGGTCGCAGAACCGGGCTAAGGCGGCCGGCATAGGGCCTGCGGAAAAACACAGATGCGTGCCACCGCGTATAATCCGGCAGACATCGGAGCTTTCGACTACTCCTCCATGTTTAGAACTCGCCGCGCTCTAATCCTTGTTATTTCCGCGTGCATGCTTTTCCGGGCAGCCGCTAGGGCCCAAACTTCCCGCAATGCATCGGAAGCCAGCTCCTCTCCTCCTGTTTCTGTTCAGCAGAGTCTAGCGTTAGCCGAGAAAGGATACTGCAAAGAAGCATTGCCTGTTTTAAAACAAGCTGCGCCGCGTGCGACAGAGAAGGATCTCAAATTTCGGCTTGCGATGAGCGTTGCGCAATGTGCGATGAGCCTGAATGATACGGAGAGTGCAGTCGATACCCTTCTGTTGCTAAAACGGGATTTTCCCCACAATCCCGAAGTTCTTTACATCAGCGCTCACTACTACTCTGAGATTGCGAACCGCGCATCGCAGGAGCTAGTCACGACCGCCCCTAACTCCCCTCAAGCTCTCGAACTACGGGCAGAGGCGTTCGAATCACAAGCTAAATGGAACGAGGCAGAAGCAGAGTATAGGAAGATTCTTCGGGAATATCCGCGGACGCCTAATGTCCACTACCGATTGGGGCAAGTATTACTTTCTGAACCGGAGAGCGCCGCCACCACTGAAGAAGCGGTTCGGGAATTTCAAGCCGAGCTCGAGCTCAATCCGTCGAATGCCTCCGCAGAATTTGTTCTGGGGGAGCTTGCGCGTCGCCAAGCACATTGGGATGAGGCGATTCAACACTTCAAGCGGGCAACGGGGCTCGATGTCGGATTTTCCGAAGCCTTTCTGGCCTTGGGGATGTCGCTGGTCTCCGATCAAAAGTTCTCTGAAGCGATTGCGCCCCTCGACGCTTACGTAAAGATGGAGCCTTCGGACCCGGCAGGTCATTACCAACTCGCAATTGCATATTCGCGCAGCGGGCATAAAGAAGAGGCAGAACGGGAAATTGATCTTCAGCGCAAGACGAGTAACGGGAGCCAACCCGACTCTGCCACCCCGCGCCGATGAGGAAATGCTTTGGTCCATATGGGTTTCTCACTTGAAGTAAGGACAGCGAAGGCGTCTGTGCTGCCGTGCTCGCGAGGAAGTTCAAGATGTCGATGATTCGAAGCGACCGGCGGAGGCCTGTGTCACGGCGGCGATTCCTAAAAATGGGAGCAAAGACCGGGTTAGGGGGAGTTGTAGGACGCGCAGGTATGTGCCTCCCAGGGCTCGCCGCCAGCTTCAACGGGGCCTTTGAACAAGTCCCTGCTTCTGCGAGCAACCTCACATGGACCCATGTGAACGGGCGGTCTCCCATGGCTCATCTGCCTGAGACAACAGGCGCCGGATGTGCTTTTCTAGATTACGACAATGATGGCTGGATGGATATCTATCTGGTCAATAGCGGACCTTGCGACTTTTACCAACCGCCCAAGCCACTGAGCAATGCCCTATATCACAATAACCGGGATGGCACCTTTTCCGACGTGACCGCCAAAGCTAGGGTACCCGGCAATGCATACGGAATGGGTATTGCCGTTGGTGACTATGACCGCGATGGCTTTCCCGATCTTTATGTCACGCAATATCCGAACAGCATTCTCTATCACAACAACGGTGATGGAACCTTTACCGACGTCACGGCAAAGGCCGGAGTGGCAGCCCCCGGGTGGGCCACGAGTGCCGTTTGGTTTGACTATGACAATGATGGCCAGTTGGATCTCTTTGTTTGCCGTTTCGTCGACTACAGCAAAACGAAAGTAAAATTTTGCGGCGATCCTGTGAGCGGTGAACGTTCGTATTGCATCCCCAGTATCTACGACCCAATGCCCTGTTGGTTATTTTATAACAACGGCAATGGAACTTTTACCGATGTAAGTAAGCAATCGGGTATCGCCGCCTCGCTTGCAAAAGCTTGGGGAGCAGTAGCTACCGACCTCAACAATGACGGCCGGATGGACTTATATGTAACCAACGACACGGCGCCGAATTTCCTATTTGCGAATCGAGGAGCCGGGCGATTCGAAGAAATCGGCGAGCTCGCCGGCGTGGGGCTTAGCAGTTTCGGCAGACCACGTTCCTCGATGGGCGTCGATGCAGCGGACTATAACCAGGACGGTTTTATCGATCTCTTTGAAGCAAATGTGGACCAGGAGATGTTCTCGCTTTACAAGAATAATGGAAATGAGACATTCACTGACACGGCTTCTATGTATGGGATCGCATCCGACACCCGTCTCATGAGCGGTTGGGGATTGAGATTTTTTGATTACGACAACGACGGTGAAATCGATCTCGTCATCAGCGATGGCCACCCAGACGACAAAGTCGATCACAAGATACCAGGCGTCAAGGCCCTTGAACCCATGTTGCTCTATCGCAACGCCGGAAACCGTGGTTTTGAAAACGCAAGCTCACGAGGCGGTCCCATCTTCACAAAGAATCTTGCGGGTCGCGGGCTGGCAACCGGCGATTTCAATAACGACGGCGCAGTCGACTTGCTTGTGACGCAAAACAATGGTGCACCAATCCTGTTGCGCAATAAAATCGGCGCCCAGAACCATTGGCTGGGTATTCGTCTGATCGGTGGCAAAGCGAACATAGATGCCATCGGAGCGAAGGTTACATACCGATCAGGCGATTTTGAGCGTCATGTCTTCAAGGTTGGCGGCGGCAGCTATCTTTCCTCGCACGATCCGCGCATCGTGCTTGGCCTCGGCGGCCGATCCCATATTGACTGGCTCGAAGTAAAGTGGCCGCAGCCTAGTGGCTTAACGCAGCGTTTTATGGATGTACCGATCGATCGCTATATTACGATCGTGGAAAATGAAAAAAGATGGAAATGAGGGCGACGCCTAAACCAGAGAACAAACGATCGAGCTTCTATGCGAGCGCACGTATTCGACTCGTACTAGCCGTAACGATTACCTTCGCATTTCCCATTCAACCCCTGTTTGGTCTGCATGCGTCTTCCAAATTGGAAACGGCGTCGGTTCAAGCACCAGAGACTCTTTCCCGAGATCGGTCATCATCGGCAGCCGAAGAGGAGCTTCAGACAGGAATCGCGCTCACACGACAGGGGGCCTTCGCCAAAGCTATTTCGCATTTGGTCTTTGCGCAGGGAAAGGTTCGTGAGGAATACGCTGCAAGCCTTAACTTAGCATTGTGTTATGTCGGGACCAGCCAGTTCAACGACGCGATCCCGATTCTCATTGACTTGCGTAAAACGGAAAGGGCTACCGCGGAGTCGGAGAATCTTCTTGCGCAGGCTTATATCGGAAATGGACAGCTCCAAAATGCATTCGAAGCATTTCAGAATTCTGCAGCAAAGGCGCCGAATAACGAAAAACTCTACATATTTGTAGTTGACGCGTGCATGGAGCACCAGAATTATGAATTCGGCTTGAGAGCAACGGATCTCGCGCTCAAGCATCTGCCTGACTCGCCCGGTTTGCATTATGAGCGGGCAATGTTTCTCTGGCTCTTGAATGAAGTAGACGACGCAGATCTGGATTTCCGGGCTGCGAGCAGGCTTGCGCCAGGAAGTGCTATCGCGTATCTCGCTATGGCACAAAAGGGACTGATGGAAGGCGATATCCCGGCGGCGGTGCGAGCAGCCCGTGAGGGAGCAAAGCAGTATCGGCGAAACTACGTTTTGTTGAGCATTTTAGGAGACGCGCTGATTCGATCCGGCATCAGCGCCGGCCAGCCCGAGGCTCTCGAAGCGCAAACTGCGCTTGAGAAGTCAGTGACGCTGCGTCCCGACTATGCCGCTTCTCAGATCGCGCTGGGTAGACTCTATTTGATTCAGGGGCGGCCGAATGACGCAATTATCCACCTCCTGGTAGGTAAAAAGCTTGCGCCAAACGATACCTCTGTCTATTCGAATCTGGCCATTGCATATCAAAGACTGGGAGACCGCCAACAGGCACGAAGTATGCTTACGATTCTGGCCAGGATGAATCAGGAGCAGGCGGACTCAATCCGCTCCAGTGCGGACGATAATAAGACCGGCTACTCAGTCACCAGTAGGGGAACGAGTCGTGCAAACTCTCCGCAATGATCTCGCCAATATGATGGAGCCATGCGCTGCCGATGTACTTACCTGGCTGGAACCCGGGGAAACGGAAACTCCACAATTCCGATTCCTTCTTTAACTGCAAGGATCTGATTCTTCTTGATATTTGACAGCCTTGTAACTAGGCTGCTAGGCCAAATGATCTCCAACGTATCTACGTTCTCCTCTTTTCCCAGACCGAAGTGGAGCCGTGGATCCTGCGCCGACTGGTAGCTCATCCCCCCTTTCCGTTGCTCGTAGAGGACGAGTTCGCCCGCCGTGATCTTGATTCGCGCTCCTACCCCGTCGCGATTCGAGTGAGTACCGATCAACAGGAGCTGCAGCCAATGATTGGCGTTGCCCCCCTCATTACGCAGCAGTTGCGGTGGCTGACCACAATTGCTTACCAAAATGTCCAGATCGCCGTCATTGTCAAAGTCTCCAATCGCGGCGCCGCGGCTCACGCGCCGAAGCAGAAAATCCGGACCCATGCTGGAGCTGACGTCTGTGAAGATTCCTTTACCTAGATTGCGAAACATCAGCTTGGGTTCGGCGTAACGCACCTTCGTGCGGTAACGTTCGACGTTGTCGAGTACATGTCCCGCGGCCATGAACAGGTCGCGATTGCCGTCATTATCGTAGTCCATGAATCGGGTGCCGAATTCACTTAAGTTGAAGGTGGCATAACCAATCTGTGAGCTAAGGGTCGCATCCTCGAAGCCACCCCTCCCCATGTTGCGATAGAGACGTGCCAGTTGCTCGTCCAGGTGAGTAACAACTAGATCCATTCGTCCGTTGCCGGCAATATCGGCCGCGTCTACTCCCATGCCGGCTTCAAACTGGCCATCAGAGCTGACAGCAACTCCAGCAGGATAAGCTAGTTCGATAAAGGTTCCGTCACGGTTGTTGTGAAACAGAGAGTTTGCCATGTGATCGTTGGCGATAAAAATATCTTGCCAGCCGTCATTGTCATAGTCGAAGGTCACGACTCCGAGACCATTACTGCCCTTTAGACCTATGCCCGATGGCTTACTGGTGTCTGTAAAAGTGCCATCGCCGTTGTTGTGAAAAAGCGTCGGCGGCTGGCCACGATAATCATCGGGATGACAATAACTACGAAGCCCAGGACCATGATCGCCACAATAAAAATTGTGTTCAGGCGTCCAGTCAACGTAGTTAGCGATCACAAGATCCAAGCGGCCATCGTTGTCGTAATCAAACCATGCCGCACTTGACGCCCAACGCCCAGGATTCTCAACCCCGGCACGAACAGTTACGTCAGTGAAGGTGCCATCGCCATTATTGCGATAAAGAATGCAGCGGCCATAGCCAAGGACAAAAAGGTCGGGAAATCCATCGTTGTTGTAATCGCCGACTGCTATGCCCATGCCGAAGAGGCCCTCGGCGCCCACGCTGGCTTGGCTGGTCACATCCGTGAAAGTACCATTTCCGTTATTGCGATAGAGTGCGCTTCGTAATGATTTTGGGGGATGGTAGGCGGACGTGGCCGCGCCGTTTACCAGGTAGAGATCGAGCAAGCCGTCCTGGTTGAAGTCGATCCAGCCACAACCGGAACCCATTGTCTCGATCAGGTATTTTTCCGGGGATGCGGCGTTGTCGTGACAAAAATTTATTCCGGAAGCATGCGCGACGTCGACGAAGGTGACCGGAGCGGCCTCAGGCATCTCTGCCAGGGAAAATGGAGCGATGGCGAGCGTCGTTCCGAAGTACTTCAGCAGCTCTCTTCTTGTGAATTTGGGTCGTATTATCACTTGTTATCACTTGCTCGGACCCGAACCCGACCAGCATCCAGCTCTCCGCGTCGCCGACCTGCGAATCGCTGAATACTCTGTCCGGAGTTTGACCTGACCGATTCGTTGTTTTTGACAATAGCACGGAAAACATCGCTCCACAGAGAACGGCTTTCCGGCGGGCACAGTCTCAATCGAAAATTTGGACCGCCCACTCCGGAAACCAAGCGCAGAGCTTTAACGGCCTTTTTTATACTGTCAACCGCTGCCATGTTCTTCCCGAAGAGACGGTTCGACAATCTCAATATCGGGGTTTTTGAGTTCTCAAATCGTGCTACATTAAAACCATTTAAGCTATTGCTATCAATAGGTTACCGTGTTTTAGAAAATCTTCTTGACTGCTGTATTAAAAAACGTATACAAGTACGAACACAAGTATTTACCGTTCTTCGCGCAGAGTCGATTCCGGGTTGGCCAAACCATTGCGCAGTGAGAGGGGATTATGTTTCGCAGTCTTTTTCGATTACTCTGCGTTGCAGTGGGCGTGTTCGCGGCGCTCGTCCTAACAGCTTCGTTGGCCCCCGCACAAAGCGGTCAGGGAACAATTACCATCACCGTTGTGGACTCTACCGGCGGCGCTCTGCCTGGCGCGCAGCTCCAACTTCAAGATCTTGCCACCAATGACATGCGGACCGCTACCACTGGCGACCAAGGCACTTACAGTTTTGTAAACCTATCGACAGGAACTTACGGTCTGACCGTATCCAAACAGGGCTTTCAACGGCAGCAGTACGCTTCAGTTGTTGTTCATGCCGTGGAGACTACAGATATTAAGGCCTCGCTCCAAGTCGGCGGTGTTTCGCAAACAGTTGAGGTGGGAACCGATGTAACTCCACTGATAGAAACCACCTCCAATGCCATTAGCGACAACATCGATATGAAGCAGCTTGAGGATCTTCCGATTCAGGGACGCAATGTGGGCCAACTTTCCTCGCTGGTGCCGGGATATAACGGAACGTGGAATGGTCTGCCGTCGGCTGCGCAATCCAACAGCATTGATGGAATTAGCGGTAGCGAAAGCCGCCGCAAATTCATGGGCAACTCGCAGCCTCTCAACCAAGCACGTCTGGAAGACATTGCGGAGATGACAGTCCAAACCAGCCAGCTTGATCTTGATCAGGGGTTTGGCCAGTCGGACATGCAAGTTAGCTTTGTTACTCGGAGTGGAACGAACAACTTTCATGGCCGGGTATACGAGGATTTTCAAAACGCATGGTTGAATGCCAATAGCTGGTATAACGATGCCGCTGGCCTGCCCAAAGCCCACCTTATCCTGAATGACTTTGGCGGCAGCTTGGGCGGCCCGATCATCAAAAACAAGCTGTTCTTCTTTGGCAGTTTTGCCATGTCCAAGCAGCCAGGGTCAGTCAATGGAAGCAATACTATTCTCACTCCCGCAGCCCAAGCCGGCTTGTTTATTTTTACAGGCAAGGACGGACAGACGCACAACATTAACCTGTTTACGCAAGTCGCTCAACCGAATGGGTTGCCGTCGACCGTGAACGCAACCGTCGCGGGCCAACAGTCGGCCATCAACAACGGACTGCAGGGCGGGACGGTCAGGCCATCCGGCGATCCTAATGTCAACACTGTCAGTTGGCTGGCGCCGTCGCCGGTGACCATGTATTTCCCAACGGTTCGGATTGACTATAATCTTTCACAGAAATTCCGTCTCAACTTCGCCTTCAACGAAACCAAGAACCTCCAGCCAACCGCAGCCTTGCCACTCTTTCCCGGATCGACCTTCCAGAATCAGACAGCTGGAAACAAATATATCGATTATACCGCTTCGATTGGAGTCAGCTCGACACTTAGTCCCTCGCTCATCAACCAGTTTCGTGGCGGCTGGCTCTATGCTTATCAGGACTATGCTTACAACGCGCAGCCCATATGGACCACGGAGTCGGCGGTTACGTGGAGCCTGACTAGCTCGGGACAGGGGTTTCCGAATATACCCACCTCGAACTTCTATCCCACGATTACCGCGAGTGACAGTATGAACTGGCAGCACGGGGCGCATGCGCTTTCGTTTGGCGTCCAGTTCTTTAGGGAGCAGGATCACTACTGGAACCCGATCAACGGATTCGCAACATTCAAACTCGGCTTGGCAAATGGCGACCCCGCTTTGAATGCCTTCTCAGCCTCACCGTTGTTTGCCACGGCTACACAATCGCAACTGGCGGAAGCGGAGAATCTGTATGCGCAGCTCATTGGCAGAATCAGTGGCGTGAGTGGCTCCCATTCCTTGGACAAAACAACCGGGCAGTATAGGACCGGCTATGGCTCCTTCAACCTCGACGAATTGCAACAGGCCTGGGGCCTATTCTTCCAGGACTCGTACCGAGTCAGGCCGGACCTTACATTGAACTATGGGCTGCGATGGGATTTCACGGGCGACGATCATGACCTGACAAATGCATACCATAGTCTTGACTTAGCGAGCGTATGGGGGCCGTCAGGCATCAATAATTCATTTCAGCCGGGAGTCTTGAACGGAACGATGACTCCGGAATTTACGGCTCGTGGTCATCAGTACGCGCCATGGAATGTCAGCCCGCAACCCGCGATCGGTATCGCCTGGAACCCGCAAAATCTAGGCGGATTCTTAGGCCAGCTTTTCGGGCCATCAGGAGAAACTGTCATACGCACAGGTTATTCGCTTCGCCGGTATACTGAACCGTACCAGTACTTCTGGGACGCGGCATCGAACTACGGCGCATTCTTCAATCAGTCGTTTTACCTGAATTCGAACACAAGTGGACAGCCGGGAACATTTACGCCGGGAAGTGTGTCTCTCGGGAGTACGCTGCCAGCATATGGGGTGACACCCGCCTCCTACCCTGCAACATATCCGGTTTCCGCTACCACCTTCATCAATCCTTACGAGTCAAACTCGCCTCTTGCCGCGACCGGTTTTGATCCGCATATCAACCAGCCTTATATCCAATCGTGGAACTTTGGAATTCAGCGGCAACTGACCAGTAGGAATGCGCTCGAGGTTCGGTACATCGGCAGTCGCACCATACATCAGTGGATTAGCCTCAATACGAACGAAGTGAACGTATTCGAGAATGGGTTCCTGCAACAGTTCAAGCAGGCGCAGACGAACCTCGCATTGAATACGGCGGCGGGAAATCCGAACTCCTTTGCAAACAATGGCTACGGCGGTCAGGCAGCGACTCCAATCTTTGATCAGGCATTTCACAGTCTGCCGGCTTCCCAAGGTTACGGTGACGGCGCCTTCATCCAGCAGCTCCGTACTGGCCAGGCAGGAGGCTTGGCTACCTCACTCGCTGGCGGTCAAGGAGGAGCATACTTCTGCAATTTAGTGACGACCTCGTTTGTTCCATGTGGGCCCGGAGGAACTGCAGGCTATAAAGGTGGTGGAGGGTCTTACCCCATCAACTACTTTCAGGCGAATCCATTCGTCTCGGGCCAGGAAGTCGGATACATGACTGCCGCTGGATACTCGAATTACAACGGTCTGCAGATCGACTTCCGGCAGAGAGCATGGCACGGCCTCCAATTCGACGCGAACTATACTTGGAGCCATACTCTCGGAGTGTCCTCACCACCCACGCAGTGGACTGGTCAGGTCAACCAATTTACTCTGCGCGATCTAGCCAAGAGCTACGGGCCGAGTCCTTATGATACCCGGCACTCAATACACGCTAATGGCACGTATGATCTTCCTGTTGGTAGGGGAAGGCGCTTTCTCAATCGGGGTGGCATCATCAATGCAGCGTTTGGCGGTTGGACGGTAGGATCAATCCTAACCTATCAAACCGGCGTGCCGTTTCAACTCTTCGGCGGCTACTATACCTTTAACGACTTTGCTGACGGTGGTATCGCTCTGAAAGGTGTGACGGCATCACAAATACAAAGTTCCATGGGAACTTACCGGGTTCCCAATTCACCTTTCGTGGATATCGTCAATCCCAAGTACCTGGTTAGCGTTAACGGGGGAGGGGCAAATCCGAATTATATTGCAGCGAACGCTTCAGCCGGCACATTAGGGCAAAATCCCTTCCTCTATGGGCCTCACTACTTCGATGAGGACATTGCGATCTCCAAAACATTTCCTATTCGCGAGAGCATTACGTCGAAATTCCAGGCAGAGATGCTGAATGCCTTCAACCACCCTAATTTCGGGACAAATTTTACCAACCCTGAGACTGAAGGTCTGATCAATGGCCTCAATAATTCGATTACATCCGTCGAAAACAACAGCTTTGGAACCGTTAGAGGTCCGACGACTGGAGCGCGCGTTATTGAGTTACGCGTCAGCATTGAGTTCTAGATCTCGAATTGCATCAACTCGGCGAATCACGTAAGCCATCGAGCGTCCAAGCTCATGCGGCGCGGATTATCTCCGCTTATACGAGGAACATGAAGAAAAAGCCAATCGCTCCAATGGCCCTCATCCTGGCAGCCCTTGTAATCGCCCCTTCCGCAACTTTTGCGGCGAATCCGGGCCAGGCGGCTAATAATGCGTATGAATCTTCTGCAGCCCCTTCAGGGATAGATCAGTTCATCGCCACGAGCGTCGATCCTGGGACGGGCACGGCCATTATTGTGGATCAATCGACTCGTAAGCGCACAACGCTGCGACAGGCGGCGAGGCTCGGTGACTGGACGTTGATGGCGGTACTGTCAGAACCGCAAGGTGGAGTCGCAGTATTGGAGAATTTGACGAGCGTCAAAGGCGAGATTCTCTACGTAGGCAAACGGGGAGTTCTTTTAAGGCTTTCCGAGACGGCGGAGGCTACGAGCAAAACTGCCGATACACTTTACGGCGGCCATACATTGGATGAGATCATAAAATCGAAAGCGGATATTCTGTCGCCTGAGTTGCTCGAAGGGAAGGATGATCCAAGTTATGATAAGGTAGCAGCTGTGTTACCGCCCTTGCGTGTGCCCACCTTTGTTGGCACGCCGCACGGAGATGATAAGCCCACTTTTGAGTACGGCGGCTTCAGCGATGAGATCTATCTCGATCCAGGCAAACTATACCCACCAATACGAGAGGCTAGAAGTAAGAAAAATGTACTCGAGGGACTAATTGGCGGGTGGCTTCCAGTGGTCCGATTTGTATTCCCATCAGGAAGCCAGTCCTATTGGGAGGAATCGATCTTTGCGGATGTGGCGCCGGGTAATTTCTGGACCCAGCCGACCTGGTTCCGCGTGCTTTCCGTTCAAGACGGTCAACTTAAAGAAGCTCACTACTTCAATCAGCATCTGCCTTTTCCTCCCCGCGGCGAACCGCCTGCGTCGGCATTCTATAAAGCACTCTGGGAGTGCCACTCGGTGTGGAGGCGAGATCTGAACCCGCCGATGAAGGTCGATGTTCCCGATCAGCGCATCTTGCAATTCTGTCTGCGCTCTCTATCTCTCCAGATGATTACGCGTGTGAACGATCATCCTAAGTACGGATATCCTCCTTTAGGAGGCATCAACGTCTTCGGCGGCTATGGCTACAACAATGTCGATACGTTTCAGGATACTTTCAATGTCGATGTTACCGCACTTCTCGAGTGGGGTATGTTCGATACCGCCAAATATTATATAGACGACTATTTTACTAATACGGTTCGTGATGACGGCTCGCTCGATACAAGGGGACCTGAAATAGGCCAGTACGGAAAGATGCTGACTACTGTCGCTAAATATTATGACTACACGAAAGATGACCACTTGATGATGAAGTATCACAAGAAGCTCCTGGCCATCGTCGATCTGTTCTATAGCCTTAGAAAAGAATCCAAGGAGCGCCCGATAACTGACATTTCCTATGGGATTATTAGGGGCTGGTCTGAACATGACAGCAGCCTGAAGATAGATCCTTATAAGTACATGCTTCCTCATTTCTCCAATAATGGGGAGGCAGCTCGTGGATTTCACGATTTAGGAAATGTGTGGATAGCCATCGGAACGAAAAGATCAGATGCCCCCTTGAAAGCAGAAGGCCGCGCCATGCTCAAGGAATCGGACGCGATGAGGAAAGATATGTCGAATGCTATTGACAAATCGATAGATCGCACAAAAAACCCTCCTTATGTTCCGGCGGTTGCAGGGGATACGCCGACTTATGGGAAAGGCAGGGCTTACGTGGAACTGCTGGAGTCGGGAGAGCTGACGGCAGACCAAGCCAAGCTCCTCGAGAACAGCTTGGCCGCGGGAGGGAACTCGATCTTTGGACTGCCTAGAGGTGGACAGCATATCACCGGTTTTCTCGATTTCGGTCCCGCATTCGCTCGTCTTGATCTGGATCAGGTGAGACAATTCCTCTTGCTCTACTATGCGCATATGTCCCATATGTATTCTCCGGGAACGTGGACGGCGGTGGAAAGCGCTAAGATGGATGGCACTCAGGGAGGGCCATACTGTACGCCGTCTGAGGACACCATTCCCGTCTTCACAAAGTGGATGATGGTATTCGAGGAACCTGATCAACCCATCCTTTGGTTAGCCAAGGCCACTCCCCGGGCATGGTTGGCGCAAAGCCAAAAGGTGTCGATTAGTGATGCGCCTACGCGTTTTGGGGAAGTAGGGTACGAGCTGCGGTCAGATATTGACCATGGAACAGTATCGGCACTGCTTCATTTGCCGGCCGGCTACAATGCCACCACCAAGCTTCGTCTAAGAGTGCCTTCTGAAAGACAGATCCGGAAGGTAACCGTCAACAATGCTCCCTGGACTGACTACTCTGCTGCGCAAGAGGTTATATCCATTCCTCCTCAAGGAGGAGGAACTGTTAGGGTAGTGGCTTTTTACTAAAGATCTCTTATCTCTTTGGCTCCGGGAGCATTCACGTGGCAGGTATCTGAGATCATGTGGCGATCGCAGGTTTGTGTCGTAATTGTTCAAATCTTCGCATTTAACAATGTGTTTCGGTTATTGCTGGCAAGAGCAATTGTTGGTGTCGCGGCTAATGAATGTTACGATAGAAAGTCAGATAAATTAACCTTTTCTGATAAATCTGTCGAAAAATGCCTGTCGCCCTGAGCAAACAGCGTAAGAGCCAGCTCGGCTCCAAAGCGGAACACGGTACAAGTGTGTCGACTGCTTTCGAGAAGATTCGCGAGCTAGTGGTGCATGGGCAGCTTTCACCTGGGACATGGGTGGTGGAGGGCGATCTGGCCGACCGGCTGAATATGAGCCGTACTCCCGTCCGTAGTGCGCTCCATCTCTTACAGCGAGAGGGATATGTCTACGAACGGAAGATATCCAACAAGTCCCGGATGATGGTAGCGCCCCTCACGAACGAGGACGCGAGCGAGTTGTATTCGATCATCGGACGTGTAGAGGGGCTTGCCGGGCGTCGGATTGCGTTGCTAGCGGAACCGCGCATCTCACAAATCGTGCAAACGCTGAAAGATCTGAATCAGCAGTTGATGAAAATACGCGGTAATCGGGAGCTGGCGGGCGGCATATTCGAAATCGACAGACGCTTTCACAGGGTTATTGTTGGTGCAGGCGCCGGTCCACGCTTGAGTAAGCTTCATCAGGCGATCGAGCCGCAAGCAGAAAGGTATTGGCGGCTCTACGCCAGCTCGATCATCGACAATCTTCATCTTTCTATTGCCGAACACGACGAAATCGTTGAGGCCATTCTGAAAACGGATCAGGACGCGATCGAACGAGCGCTGCAGAAGAACTGGGAAAATGGCTACGCGCGTCTTGAACGAGTGATTGGCATGTTTGGAGAACGCGGAAGCTGGTAAGTCGCAATGCGCGCGAAGACAATTGTGCCGAGCTAAAACCGGCTAGGTGAAGCATTGACAATTTGTTGATTTGCCCGGAATACGATGCGTGGGGGATCGCTATCCTCGGCAGGTGTTGTATACAAAAATAGATGCATCCCTGATTTGGGTTGCGGACGCCGCAAAGCGTTTGGGTGCGATCTAAACGCTTGGCGAACTCCTAGGCACAACACACACCGGGCCAAGTGAAGTACGCTCCCTCTGAGAACCCAACACTCGTTCCATATTTCTAGAGCCAAGCAACTATGCCCCTCGATTCCGGCCAACCGAAGCAAAGCTGCAAGCATGACCGAAACAGGACCGCAGTTTCGCCGCGGTCTCGGAGTTTTCGATTCGGTAATGGTTGTGGTTGGAGTCATGATCGGATCGGGCATCTTCATCGTCTCCGCTGAAATGTCACGGCAAATCGGCAGCGCCGGTTGGCTGCTTATTGCATGGCTGATCACCGGAGCTTTAACGGTCGCCGGAGCACTCTCCTTCGGTGAGTTGGCAGCGATGATGCCGCTTGCGGGCGGGATGTATGTCTACCTGCGCGAGGCATTCAGTCCGCTCTGGGGCTTTCTCTATGGCTGGACACTTTGCACAGTCATCCAGACCGGCACGATCGCCGCGGTCGCCATTGCTTTCGCGCGCTTCACGGGTGTTCTTTTTCCCGCCATTGGTGAGAGCCAGTATCTGATCGCGCCGATCCATCTCGGAAGCCGCTACGCGATATCTTTATCCACCGCACAACTCCTCGCGATTGTCTGCATAGTAGTTCTCACCATCGCCAACAGTTTAGGGCTGGATTACGGAAAACTCGTGCAGAATGTATTCACCGTCTCTAAACTTGGCGCATTGTTTGCGTTGATTCTTCTCGGACTACTGCTTGGCGCGAACTGGCATACAGTGCATCTGAATTTCTCCCATCCATTTTCTAGCCGCGGAGAGGAAGCATTCGTACCGGGGCTCAGTGCGGCTACCAGCTTTGGGTTGTTTGCCGCCGTTTGCATCGCGCAAACAGGCTCTCTTTTTTCTGCGGATTCGTGGCACGATATTACGTTTGTTGCGACGGAAGTACGCGATCCCAGGAGAAATCTACCGCGTGCGTTAATGATCGGCACTTCGACCGTAGCCCTGCTTTATCTTCTCGCGAACGTTGCTTATCTGGTTACCTTACCGCTTTCCGCCATCCAGCATGCACCGAGTGACCGCGTAGCGACGGCCATGCTCGAGGTGATATTTCCTAGGCATGGCGCAGCGCTCATGGCGATCGCGATCATGATCTCAACAGTTGGCACGGTGAATGCGCTCACACTCGCCGGGGCTCGGGTAAGCTATGCTATCGCCCGGGACAAATTGTTTTTTCGCGTTGCTGGCAAACTAAATAGTGCAGGTGTGCCCGGCTGGGCGCTTTTGTTCCAGGGGCTATGGTCGGCGGTTTTGGTATTACCGCGCACAATCAACCCGGTAACGCATGAATACGGAAATCTTTATAGCAACCTTCTCGACTACGTTATCTCGGCGGCATTAATTTTCTACGTGCTCACCATCACAGGCATCTTCCGCCTGCGTAAATTGCGCCCGGATGCAGAGCGGCCTTACCGGGTTTGGGGATATCCGGTGGTCCCCGCATTCTACGTAATCGGAGCAACGGTTATTCTAGTGGTGCTTTGCGTATACCGTCCTCAGACCAGCGGACCGGGGCTTGCGATTATCGCAATGGGCCTCCCCGTATATTTCGTACTCAAAAAGAGCAATCAACGCCGCGCGTGACTTGGCTTGCCCCATCAGCGGAGGACAACTCCTCGCCGAGTGAATTGTCGGGATCGGATGCCTAGGAGCTTATTGAAGAAACGGCTTTGCGGACCGAAGGTCACCCAATATCTTGTTTGCAGCAATGGCGCTGACTACGTCCGCCGGCGCCTCGCTCGGTGTGCTTCGGCGCGTTTTTCAAAGCTCGCTAGGCCCGCTTAGAATTTTTTAATCGGAGGAGCCTCTTCGCGTTTGCGCCCGGGCTCAACTTTAGGTTTGGGCTTGGGCGGCTTCTTCTGTTCCCGTTTTCCCGTATCTTTGTTTCCCATGCGCATAGTTTACAGCGGAGGCCGAGCTTGGCGGAAGTTGAATTATGTTCCGGCGCGCTCGCAACGGCGCTGCAGCCAGAGCAGCACGAAGCCAAAGATGGGAATCAGAAAATCCATATAAAAGATCACTCCAGCGTTTCCCGGCGCGAAATTGCGAGCGGTGACGATCTGGTAGAGATGGCCGATTCCAGCGCAAAGAAGGAAGAGCGCCGGCCCGGTTACCGCCGCCACTCTAAGATCGAAGCTGCGCCGGAAAGCGAGAAAACCGACAACCGAATATCCCAGGCTTGCGAAGCCGACCTCTGCCTGGAATGGACTATTCTCCCAACCAATGAAGCGCGCCGTCATTTCTCCGAAAAAACTGTGCAGCACGAAGTTGTAGAACAGGCTACAGCCAATCGAGAAAAGCAAGAAGTAGGCAAACAGCGCCTCAACCACAGCCGCCGTAGTCAAAGGCTTGGGCGCGCGAAGCAACGCCACGGCTGAGGCGATCAGCCCGATCACCAGGAAGGTGAGAGTGAAATTGCCCAATACGAAGCGGATGAAGTTGGCCAGTGCGCGACCTCGCTTTCCAGGTTGCGGAAAAACTCAGCTTCAAGACCGGCCGGCCACCACGAGGGATGACAATCCGGGGCATCGTGTTTTGTTGAACCGCGCGTGCTTTCAAACCGGGTGGATGCTCTCCAGTTCCGGTAGCAGCACTACGCTCTCCTGCTCATTTGGATCGGTGCGCGCAATCACCGCAACCACGGTTTCGGTCATGCTGGGATTGTAGGGCAAATGCGGAACGTCGGCTGGAATGTAGAAAAAGTGGCCCGGCTTAACCATCGTATGATGCTCCAGGCGCTCTCCATGCCACACGCCCGACTCGCCGGTCAAGGCATAAATAGCGGTTTCGTGCGTGGCGTGCTTATGCGCCCGCGCTCGCCCTCCAGGCGGAATCGTAACTAGCTGCATGTGGATCGCCTCCGCGCCTACCGACTCCGCGGAGATGCCTACAGCATATTGCAGGTTCTGTTTGCCGGTGAAAGGCTCGCCCGCTCGCACCAACCGGCAAGCGCGAAGCGATGTCTCGCTTGTTGGAAGACTCATGGAAGAACCTCCTGTATGTGCATCCTGTATACGCCACTCCAGCGACATTAACTTAGAATTGCTCGCCCGGCTTGCCGGGCACAGTAAAGGCGTAAACCTTATCCGCCTGCCCCGGGAGAGTTTTACTGTACCCGGCGCCCCAATAGACGAATCCACCCGCAATCGAGGGCCCATCAAGCACGTGGCCTCCGCTGGCAAAGCTCCACAGGATCTTGCCAGTTGCCGCATCCAAGGCATACATGTGCCCAGAACTGTCCTCCGATCCTGCATAGACAACGCCATCAGCGACACTGACCGCTCCCGGATCCACGGATCCAGCGACCGGATCGGCGGTCTGCCATAGAATCTTGCCGGTCGCCACATCCAGCGCACTCCACGAGCCCCAAGTGATGCTGACTTCGGATGGAATAAGGCTGTAGGGGACATGACCGCTATCGGCGATCTCGGCATAAATTCGTTGTCCGTCGGTGGCTGTGCCCCACTCGATGCCTCCCTGGGTGGCCGTGCCCACGGTGCCGTTAAGCGTCGAGGATTGCGGACCCACAAAGGTGCCCCAAAGGATGTCGCCGTTATCCGGGTTAAGCGCCCAATACATACCGTTCTTCTGGCCGAAGCCTATCATCCGGCCGTTGCTGAGCAGGTTCGGTCCGGCGCCGGGCAGGTCATCGTCCGGGCCGTGGGGCGAGGGACAGTTGCGGTTTGCTGGAACGGATTTACAACCGATGGTCCAGGCGTCGTATCCCTCGAGCCGACGCGACCACTTGATAGCGCCTGTTTTCAAATCGAGAGCGAGGGCGGTGTCGAAATAATCGTCATCGGGGACACACATGTCGCTGAGGTTGATGACCGCCAGCGCGCTCTGGCACGCGAGAACGCCGGCGGGGACGGTGTAGTTGTTGCCTACGCCGATATATAAAACACGGCGCGCCGGATCAATGGCGGGCGGCTGCCAGACTGCGCCACCGCTGAATTGGTCCGTCGCGCCGTTGTTGTCCGGCATGTCATATGTCTTCCATCGGAGTTCGCCCGTGTTCACGTCCAGGGCTACGACGCTGCCGCGAAAAGTGCAACATGGGTAACTTGGATTACCGGAGAGGGTCGACTCCTCGTTGGAGGAAACGCCGGCGTAAACCGTGTCTCCGAAGACCACCGGCGACCCGGTAATGATGGCCGCCGGATGTGTTTCCACCTGCGTGATCCAGCGCAGCGCGCCGCTGCGGCGGTCGACCGCCATCAGGTTCGCTCCCGAATGGATCGCTCCGGCGTTCTCAATATCCCCCAGGATCAATTCATCGCCGGCAACGACCGGACTGACGCGGGAAACGGCGGTGGAAATGCCGTCGTAATCCGATATTCGGTGAGACCAAATGAGCTGGCCCGTGTACCTATCGACGGCATAAAGGTTCCCCGCCCAATCCGGAAAATAAACTGCGTCATCTGCCACCGTAGGAGTTGCCGAAACGTCGCCTCCCGTGGTGAAGACCCACCTAGGCGTCAAGGTATTTACGTTGGAAGGGCCAATTAGGCGCTCATTGGCTTGGTCGTGGGTACCGCTCGGGTTCTGTCCGGCAACCGGCCATTGACTCGAGCGACCTAGTTCCTGAGAAAAAGCCATTACCGCAATTCCGCCGGCCACTGAGATCGCCAAGACAGACGCGGCCCCGAAGATGAAGCGTGGATGTCCGCTCATACATGTTTCCTCCATTCTGCAGGATTCCTTGCACTGCGTAGTTTGCAGCCCGCCTACTCAAGGAAGGAGGGTCTTCGCAACCAACTTCAGCACGTCTTTTATTTCCTTCTTGCCTGCATCAGCGGTGAAAACGCATAGCCGAGAGGATGGGTTTCTCTTCACGGCTTTCCGCCGTCTATGAAGCCGAGTCTCATGATTGAGACTGGAGTGCGTGGCAAATAATAGGAAGTCCGGATACCGGATGCCTCCTGGCTTTACTAGGAATAACGCCCCTTCTACGCAGAGAGCGCTTGTTCGCGCCTATTGATCGTTACCTTTGATCAACTCAGTCGAAACCGCGGTCAGGTAGCCGAACAAGCCTCCGGAGCCATGTACGGGACCTGCCGTGAAATAAACTTCCGCGGCGGGTGAACCGGCAACGTCGTAATTGTTAGGGCTGGCATTCCCTGGGCTGATCGCCCAGATCCCATTTATGGCGATTGGGTTCCCGCTCGTATCTTCGAGCAGGCCGTCGAACCGCCCGGTTGCCATGTCATAAGCAGCGATCCATCCGCTCGATTCGGTCGTTCCACCGCCGGCAAACTGCCCGATCAGCAGATCGTGGCTGAAACGTCCAAAATCGAGTGGAGCTAGAGCCACTCCCCATGGCGCGTTCAGCCAATCCCCGTGCTCCAAGCGCAGCAGCAGCCGGCCTCGCGATGTATAGATATCCACGTAGCCAAATCCCGGTCCATCGGTTTCAAACTGGTTCCCGTCCTGATGGAGCGCATATGTCACGACAACATCATTTCCGATGGCCTGTACGTTATAAGGCACATATTCGCGCGGCAACTGGTCGTCGTCGAAACGCTTCTCGCTAAACCTGACCCGCTGAAATGTGCTGTTATAAACATCCACGGTCCCTTTATTGAAATTAGCACCATAAAGATAAAGCTTGCCGTCGATGAAAGCACTCGTTAGACCTGTGTAACTCGACCCATCCGTGGTTTTCACCACGGTTACAGCACCTGCCGTTGGGTTCCAACCGGCGATGGTTCCGTCGAGCGTGGAAAATAGAAAACTGGCTTGTGTTCCCCCCGGCAATAGGAAATCGGTTGTGCTGCCGTTGTAGATCACGCCGGTCGGGGTGCCCTTCTGGCCGGAGACTGCCGCCGGGATAGTGACAACCAACCCCTGCTTAGTCCCGGCGCCATTGTAGAGCGTGCTGAGTCCCGTTGCGTTGTCAGAGACCCACCAGGGACTACTGGAACTCCTGGCCATTCCCCAAGGATTGATCAAATCCGGGTCGGTAACAGGAGCAACTCCCGCGGCGTTCGATACGAGGTTTGTCTGGTTATAATGCTGCCCAAACGAGACCGCCCCCAACATAGACAGAGCCATCGCCGTCCCTGTGGCAAGACGCAGGAATCCCCTCATGTCAGACCTCCTGAATGGCTGTTGAGTCCGCTGTGCTCGTGCTGCCGCTTTGGCCGGCCTCAGCGTCGACGCAAAGGGCTGGGATCGAACTTCAGGCGCGGAGAAACTCTGGGGTTCGAGTTCCTAGCACCACGATAGTCCGCTTTCCGCTTTCAGATTGTCAAGGTATCCGATCAACATGCCTTGCAACCATATAAACATTTCACAAATGCTAGTGTAGGCGTCATAAATAATCACGATTATGAATGGCAAGAAATTCCGGCGGCTGCGCCCGCGCCGAATATTTCCGAGGAGTTGACAGTTTCATGGCCGCTGTCGGTTCGCGTGATTGCGACGCGCGAGGAGGAATATGCCAGCCGCTTGACGAAACCGCCATGACCGAGCGTGTAGTACCGAGAATCCTGATGTAGAGCGGCGGGGGAGAAGAAACTCAACCCACAGGTTTTCGTCGGCATACGATACGTGTGCCAGTAATATCTCCAATGGTATGATGGAAGCGTGCCGGGGCCTACGCGACGCAACCCCGCCAACCCCGCCAGGTCCGGAAGGAAGCAACGGTAACGGGTAGTGCGTGCGCAGTAGGTTTCCCGGTACAGAGTCTTTCCACTCCCGTTCGCGTCCATCCTGACCCGACAAAACTTACGCCTTGAGATGATGGCGGACGTCTGCTCCGCGAATCCAGAAGATAACATCCTCGGCAATATTGGTCGCGTGATCGCCGATCCGCTCCAGATTACGGGCAATCATCAGCGCATTGAGCGCCTGGGGAGCGTATGGCGGCTGCTCTTTGATGAGGTTGCAAAGAGCAAAGAAGGCCGATTCGTTCAGTTTGTCGACACTGTCGTCCATGGTCAGGACGGAGTTCGCGACCTCCGCGTCACCTTCGATAAAGCCTTGCAGAGCCTTTCGCACCATGGCGGAGGCAAGCGATGCCATGCGCGGAATATCGACCGGCAAATCGATCATCGCAAACGCCTGGAGATCGCGGACACGGTCGCTGATACTCGCGGCCTGATCGCCTACCCGTTCCAGGTCGGCATTGATCTTGATGACGGCCAGAATAAAGCGCAGGTCGATGGCCATGGGCTGTTCCATGGCCAGCAGATCAAGCGCCATCTGATCAATCTCACGCTCAAAGCTGTTGATCGCCATTTCGCTGCGGTCCACCAAGTCGCAAATGGAAAGATCACGGACCCGGTACGCCTCGACTGATCGCTGAATGGACTGTTCGGCCATCCCTGCCATGACCAGAAGCCTCTCCTTTAGATCGTCGAGTTGGCGGTGGAAACGAATCCGCATGATCATCCAAACCTCCCCGTGATGTAATCTTCTGTCCGCTTGTCGCTGGGGTTGGTAAAGATCTTGTGGGTCGAGTTGAACTCCACCAGTTTTCCGTTTAGAAAAAACCCGGTGTTCTCGGCGACCCGCGCAGCCTGCTGCATGTTGTGCGTTACGATGACGATGGTGTACTGGGACTTCAACTGGAAGATAAGATCTTCGATCTTTGCGGTAGATACGGGATCGAGCGCCGAAGCCGGCTCGTCCATTAGCATGACCTCCGGATCCACGGCCAGAGCCCGGGCAATACACAGGCGTTGTTGCTGGCCGCCGGAAAGGCTGGCTCCGGATTTCTTCTTGAGGTCGTCTTTCACTTCCTCCCAAAGAGCCGAGTGCTGCAGCGAACGCTCCACAACATCGTCGAGAACTTTACGATTGCGATACCCGTTCAGGCGAAGACCGGAGGCTACGTTGTCGTAGATCGACATTGTGGGAAACGGGTTGGGACGCTGAAAGACCATGCCGACGCGGCGGCGGATCTCAACCGGCGATGCATCGTTATAGATATCCAGCGGTCCGATACGCACGGTACCGGTCACGCGACCCACCGGATTGGTCTCGTGCATGCGATTGAGGCAACGCACGAATGTGGATTTGCCGCAGCCCGACGGTCCGATGAGCGCAGTGGCGTGGTTGGCCGGAATGTGCAGGTTAATATCGTGCAAGGTATGGTTCGACCCATACCAGGCATTCAGACCGGAGACTTCGATCCCTACGCCCACTCAGCTTGCCCCTTTCAACACTCCGCGTCCCGCGGCGTACCGGACAAGCGCGACGGAAACGACAATCAGCGCAATGAGCACCAGCGCTCCGCCCCATGCAAGCCGATGCCATTCATCGTACGGCGAGATGGCGTAGACAAAGATCTGCAGCGGAAGAGCTGCAATAGGTTCGTTGATGTTCGTGCTCCAGAACTGATTTCCGAAGGCGGTAAAGAGCAACGGCGCGGTTTCTCCGGCGACGCGCGCAAAGGCCAGCATGCAACCGGTGATGACGCCGGGCGATGCGGTACGCAAGGTAATGGAGAGCACCGAGCGCCAGTTGGGGACTCCGAGGCCCAGGGCGGCCTCCCGAATACTCTGCGGAACGGTCAGCAGCATTTCTTCCGTAGTGCGGGTGATGGTTGGAATCATCATGATGCCCAGCGCGATGCCGCCGGAAAGGGCGGAGAAATGTTTCTGTGGCAAAACGATCATGGAATAAACAGCGATTCCCATGACGATCGAGGGTACGCCGTTGAGCACGTCCGCCGTAAACCGGACCGCATTTGAAAAACGCGTGCCCCGGCCAAACTCCGCGATGTAAATGCCGCTGGCAATTCCTATTGGCACCCCCATAAGGCTGGCAATCGCTAAAATGATCCCCGACCCTATGATGGAGTTCGCCATTCCGCCGCCCGGTTCGCCCACCGGCTTCGGTATCTGCGTAAAAAAAGCGAGATTGAGCGAACTTGCTCCCTTGTAGATGAGATAACCGAAGATGGCGACCAGCGGGGCCACGACGATGATGGTGCTGCCCACGGCGGCAGCCGTCGCCAGGTGATTGGCCAGGGCCCGCCATGCCTGGGTTGAGTTGCGCACGCGCCGCGGTGAATGTGGAGCCTTCGATGCCATTCTGATTTATGTGCCCCTTACCGGCGCCCCACGGGTCACAGCCCACACCAGAATGCGCGCCAACGCGTTGACGATAATGGTAACGACAAACAGAGCCAGTCCGATTTCAATGAGCGCGCTCAGGTAAAGGGGATCGGAGGCCTCTGTGAACTCATTGGCGATCACGCTCGCCATGCTGTAGGCGGGAGCCAACAACGAATGCGATATTTCCGGGCGATTGCCGATGACCATGGTGACCGCCATGGTTTCCCCCAGGGCGCGGCCCAGCCCCAGGATGACGGCCCCCACGATTCCTATCCGGGCATTCCGCAACACGCCCATGCGTATCATTTCCCAGCGCGTCGCCCCCAAAGCGAGCACGGCCTCGCGTTGCGCGCGCGGCACGGCGGACATAACCTCGCGTGAAAGCGAAGAGATAATGGGCAGGATCATGATGGACAGGATCACGCCGGCAGCAAGCATTCCAATACCGTAATTCGGGCCGGTAAAAATGCCGGTCCAACCGAATACGCTCATCAGCCAGGGATTGACATCGTTTCGCAGCACAGGCACGAGCACAAACACAGCCCACAGGCCATAGACCACGCTGGGAATCGCCGCCAGCAATTCGGTGAGAAACGCCAGGGGAGCGCGAAGCGGATTTGGGCACATCTCGGTCAGGAAAACGGCCAGGCCGACTGCCAAAGGCACAGCGATAATGAGCCCTACAATGGAAGATACGATGGTTCCATAGATAAAGGGCCATGCGCCGAAGTTGCCGTTCACCGGGTCCCAGGCCGACCCGAAGAAAAATCCGAAACCGAACTTGTCGATGGTCAAACGGGAGCGCGAAATCAGCTCATAGAGAATCAGGATGACAATGGCGAAGATGCTGAGCGCACAGCACAACATGAGGCCGCTGAAGGTGCGGTCGGCCAGGGAGGAATTGCCGCGGCTGAGAAGAAATCTACGGACGTTTGAAGGCTCAGGCCCGCTTTCGGGGCTCGGAATGCTGGTTGGCGACACGTCCGGAGGGCCAGTCAGGCGCGGCATGGGCACGTTGAATTCCACTGCTCTGAAGGTATGCGGTCTTAATGAATTTCAGGTTAAATGGATAGTCTAAACCCTGCCGGTTCTCCGCTATGCGCATGTGGGCGGCGATGATCGAAGATCCCAGTACTTTCAGCAAGAACAAGGTAAATGGAGCGATGCTCGCTTCTTACTTATCGGCGGCCGGCGCCGGGATGCGCTCATCCGCATTCCCGTTCGTTACGGAAGGAGCAGGATCCGCCAAGGGCAGCCGGAAGAGAAACGTGGCCCCGGAGCCGAGCTCGCTCTCGCAGCGGATATCGCCCCCATGGATGAGAACGATATGCTTAGCGATGGCCAAGCCTAGGCCGGTTCCGCCAGACTCACGGGACCTGGCCTTGTCTACCCGGTAAAAGCGCTCGAAGATACGGCCCAGATGCTCATAAGCAATCCCTGAACCGAAGTCCCGCACGTAGAACTCAACAAACGATTCCACGTTGCGCGCGCCTACCAGGATGCGGCCGCCGGACTTGCCGTACTTAATGGCGTTCTCCACCAGGTTACCGAAGACCTGATTCAGTGCATCAGGGTCCGCCAAAACGCACCTGTCCGTGGTTTCCGCGGCTTCCAGGACAAGATCCGAATCAATCACCAAGCCGGTCAGAGATGCGACCGCGTCTTCAACCAGCGCGGAGGCCGGCTGGGGCTGAAGGCTCAGTTTGTAGTCTCCGGACTCGACGCTAGCCAGGGCAAGCAGATCCTCCGTAAGGCGATTCATTCGCGTTGCATTCTTGAGAATAATCGACAGAAACTCGCGCGACTGATGGCTCAGGCTGTTGTCGTCGAGCAGCGTTTCCACATATCCCGTGACGCAGGTAAGGGGAGTGCGCAACTCGTGCGAGACATTTCCGACAAAGTCGCGGCGCGTGGTCTCAGCGCGCTCTTTTTCAGTAACGTCGTGCAGCACGGCAACCGCGCCTCCGTCGGGCATCGGAGCCGCGTTCACTTCGAAAACTCTGCCGGGAGCGATGGAGGTTGCGCGAGCCCTAAAGACCTCACGCCGGCTCAGCGCCACTCCAACGGAGGCGAGAACCTCGGGATCGCGAATCGAATGCACCAGCGATCTTCCCTCCCGCACGGGCGTGACCGCAACGCGTTGCATCACCGCATTGCACCAGCTCACCTGTCCCTTGGCGTCTATCGCGATCACAGCTTCCTGCATGCTGTCGAGCAGCGCGGTGAGCTGGCGGCGATTTCCCTCCAGGGCGCCGAAACTATGCTCCAGGCGGGTCGCGGTTGCATCCAACGCATTCGCGACGGCGGAGATTTCATCCAGATTGTCCTCTTCAATACGAGCCGAGAGATCGCCGGAAGCTATTCTGTTGGCGAAAACCACGATTCGTCGCAGACGGCGGGAAACCCGCTGCGCCAGGAACGCTGCCAGCAAAGTGGCGGGAACCAACGATATCAGCGCGGCCAACAACAAGTCGCGGGTAAGCATCCGCACGCCGGCAAGGGCGGCCATCGCGATCAAGAGCACCGAGAGGAAGGAGAAAAAAAGTTTGTTGAAAACCCTGCCAGTCACGAGGGTATCCTCAGCACGGCATCGGGGATTTGGGCCTGGCGGTTCACCGCGCCTCAACCACGGCCGGGCACGCGTTCAGAGCCGTCTTCATGCGAGACGGGGCACCTCAAAACGGTAGCCTGCGCCACGCACCGTCTTCAAATAACGTGGACTTTCCGGATCCGACTCGATTTTCTCACGGATACGGCGCACATACACATCGACGGACCGCGGTGTGACGAAGCGTGCATCTCCCCAGACCGCGTCGAGCAGATGATCGCGGCTGAAGACCCTGCCAGGGTGCCGGGCAAGGTAGTCAAGAAGACGGAATTCAGTCGCCGTGGTAGTAGTCAATTCCCCGCGCACTTTGAGTTGCATGGCGCCGGCGTCAATAACCACTTCCTCGAAGCTGACGACGGAGGGAGTAGCCGGGCGCTCGAAGCGGCGCAACACAGCCTTCACCCGGGCGACCAGTTCTCTGGTAGCGAAAGGCTTGGTGATGTAATCGTCGGCTCCCAGCTCCAGACCCAAAACGCGGTCGTTCTCGCTTGCCCTGGCGGTCAAAAAGATGATCGGCACCACGCTCAATGCGAGATGATTTCGCAGCCGGCGGCAGACATCCAGACCGTCCCCCCCGGGAACCATGATATCGAGCAGGAAGAGCGCCGGAGGATTCCGTTCTGCATCCGGGACCAGATTTGCAGGAGTCGCAAAGATGCGCACCTCGAATCCGGCGGCCTCCAAATGAAGCTGTACCAAACGGGAAATATCCGTATCATCTTCTAGAACAAATACGCTCTGGCTCAACTGATTGTCCTCGCGCTGGAGCTGCTGTACGCACCGCGATACCGCCTCCGCGGGATCGCGTGGGCGCTCCCTCTTTACGCTAAGCGTAACGTATTGGCGCAAAGGGAATGCGAAAGTATTGTGAATCTTTCACCGGCTTCCGCCGAAATTTAGAGGCGGTTTCCGGAAAAGAGGATAAGAAAAATGGAGTGTTTGGCGCATACTGCGAGTTGTACAGTAACGTGGGCGCCCGATTCCGGCTCTTGTTCGGTGGGAACCGATCGCCTATCCGCTTCCGGGACCGCATATTGAGGACGCTGCACGTGCCGATTCTCACAGTTCTGTGCATCGATGACGAAGAACTCGGTTTGGAGATCCGGAAGATGATCCTGGAGCGGGCCGGATACGTGGTTCGGACCGCCAGGGATGGACCAACCGGACTTTCCATTTTCGAGTCCGAAAAGGTGGATGCGGTGATCCTGGACTATGCCATGCCGGGTCTCGACGGCGGGCAAGTAGCCGCCCTCATGCGCGAGCGAAAGCCGTCCGTCCCAATCCTGCTGCTCTCTGCAACTGTCGAGTTGCCGGAGAGCGTGAGGCGCACAGTAGATATCTCAGCGAGCAAGGGAGAAGGAGTGCTCAACCTGACCGGGACGCTGAAAACTCTGCTGGCAAGGAAGGCAAAACCATAGACGGCATCGGCTTTGCGCATTAGAAGCAAAGCGCGCCGGACATGGGGTACCCCGTAACTTGTGGAGAGTTCGCCCTAGTCCCGGCGGGCAACAAAGCGGAGCCGCACGTAATCGGCGGTCCAGTTCCCATCCCGGTCGGAGAGCACCGGGGCGAGCAGAGCGACAATCTCCTCAACAGCGGAGGCGCGTTCCATGGTAGGCAATTGGTCCAGAAGCCCATGGCGAAAGGTACTCAGCCAACCCTTGATGCCTGTCGGCAGCGGCGTCGGGCGGGGTGTCAAACTTATCTGCTCAACCAGAAATCCTTGGCGCTCGAGCAGGGTACGGTACTCCGCGACGGAAAAGAAGTAATTGCTTTCGATACGCTCTTGCGCAATCCCGCGCGCTGTCAAGACAGCCAAAAAAGCAACACGAATGGCGGCGATATTGCCATGGCCGCCAAGCTCCGCTACAAAGCGGCCGCCCGGCTTGAGCGCCCGCCTCACGTTTGCCAAAACTGCGTCCTGATCGGCCATCCAATGCAGAGCGGCATTAGAAAAAACAGCATGGAACTCCTGGTTGAAGTTCAACTTTTCCGCGCTGGCGAGGCGGGCATCGACGCCCCGAGCCTGAGCCGCGGCGATCATTTCAGGCGAACTGTCCACGGCGACAACCGTAGCTCCGGATTGCGCGATGCGCTGCGTCAGGAAACCGTCGCCGCAACCCAGATCGAGGATGGTCTCGCCTGCTTGAGGATTGAGAGCCTCAAGCAGAGATCCGGCGAGTTCCGCGACAAAGCGGCCATTTTGGGCGTAAGCGGAGCTATCCCAGGTTTGCTGCATATTGCTCCTCGATCACTTATCGAGATTCAAATCGATTGCACCGGGATCAACGTCATGTCGTCGACCAATCCAACCTCTTTCTGCACAAATGGCTCCGCATAGCGCACGCCGCCGAGCTGGCCATAGTGGCTGGCAACCGAGAACGTTCTCTCTCTGATCTCTTCCTGAGGTACAAAGAGCGCGTTGCCCGCGGCCTGATCGGCATACTGCGAGCGGTAAACCAGCAAAGCGCGAAACCGGTCTTCGATATAGGGTGTGATATCGACGACAAAACTGGGGCGCACATCCGCATAGAGGCTGGCGTAAACCACCTTGAACGGCCGATGGGGAGGCGCATCTGTTTCTATCTTGGCCAAGCCGGAAAGAAAACAAGCCTCGTAGCCAAGACCCGAGCTGTTGTAATGATCGGGATGGCGGCCCTTCCAATAGGGAAGGATGACTACGCGGGGCCGCAATCGGCGCAGCATAGCTACGATTTTGATTCGGTTGTCCCAGGTATTCTCTACCCGGCCGTCGGGGATATCGAGTGCGCCGCGCCAAGCCACACGCAAAACTCGAGCCGCCTCTTCCGCTTCCCGAGCCCGATCCGCGGCTGAGCCGCGTGTGCCGGATTCGCCCTGCGTGAGATCCAGGATCGCGGTGCGCAGTCCGATCGACTGCATACGAAGAAGGGCGCCCCCGCAAGTCTGCTCAACATCGTCCCGGTGGGCGGCAATGGCGAGAATATCCGCTTGAGGAGCATCTTTCATACGGGAAAATCGGGCTTACGGCAGAAACAGGATTGTTATACTCAAGCCGCCACTATCGAAGGCCATTTCATCAAGAAAAGGCCACCTCATAGAACTTATCGAAGCTACACCTATCCTGTTTCTGCCCTAATAGTACGTATTATCGGAATCGCTAGGCGCGTCCATGTAGGCAACATCGTAGGCGGTGCCGACCACGGTAACGTTGGAGTTGTCGAGCGCGGAGCCGTCCGCGGTTGAGTAAATGTACACTTGTCCGCCCTCGGTGGTGTACACCTTGCTTAAACCGGTGATGGAGGCAATCCCAGTCGCATCGCCCTTATAGGAGTCGATGGAAGTTACTGAATTGGTGGAAGTATTGAACATCGTGAGGCATCCAAACTGCACGTTGGCGCCGTTCTGGTTCTGGTGAAAGCGCTCTCCTTGGGAACACAACTGCGAGCCGATCCAGAGGCTGTTGTCGTCGCCCAGCACCATCTTGGTATGCGTTCCGTCGCTGATAGGGAACACGCCAGTGACTGTCTTGCTGCTGGTATTGAGCACGCTTAGAAAGCCGGCCAGCAACCCGTCGCTTTGCCGCTGCTGTCCTGCCAGATAGAGTGAGGTTCCATTGGCAAGCGCATCCGTGTCCCCACCGGGAACAGGAACCGTGGCCGTCACCTGAGTGGGACTTCCCGGAGGCACGGGGGAACCGCTTTGCACCAAAACTCCGGCGGTGGGCAGAAAGCTCACGCTGGCCTGGGATCCGCCGCACTCCGGACCGCAGTTGAGTATGTACGCGGTGCTCCCGTCGGGAGAAAAAACCGCCTTGGTGGGACGGTCAAAGCTCCCGGCAACCGGAAGCAGGCAATAGACCGGCAGGTTCTGCGGCTCGCAATCCTGGGCATTCGATGGAGCAGGTTGATGGCTTTGCAGCCGAAAAACGCTGTAGATCAGATTGCTGTTCTGTACGAAAGCGAGCGCGACGGTACCGCTTGGATTGATGGAGACTCGATAGACATTCGGCAAGTTGAGATTGTAGACCCCGTTGGTGCTGGTATTGGCGCTCTGGTCTATCACCTGGAGCACGTGCGCGGCAGGGTTCGCGCCGAAAACATAGCCTTTGTCGCTGGAAATGAAAATACTGGTGAACGATCCGCTCAGGCCGGCAACCGCAGTCGATTTCTCTCCGGCATAATCGGCCAGAGCTAAACTGCCGTCGTTAACGCTGTAGACGGCGCCGAAGCGTTCCGCCGGCATATTCTGAATCGTCACCGGGCCCTTGCCGGAATAGCCGGAGATAAAGAAGCTGGGAGTCTTGTTGTTAAAGCTATGGCGAACGTCGTAGTAGGCATCCTCGATCTCGAGCGAGCCGCCGCCGGTGATGCTGGAGTTTTGGATCGCCACCATGGCGCGGTTGGCGATACCGCTGGGCGGCAAATTGCGGCCTGCGAAGAAATACGTTTGTCCACAGCCGCCAACGATGAGGATAATGCCTGCCAACAATGACAGACCGCACAACGACCGCCAACTTCTAATGTTCAACCTAAAACCTCACCCAGCAGACAACCGGTGGACGCCTGAGAATGACCAAGTATAACAAACCGGCAGCGGCTCTTGAGGCCTGCCCGCCTGCGTTGGCGCGGCCTATTAATCCTCAAAACGGTATAGCATACTCGAATAGACTCTTCGATTCATAAGCTCTAAGCTTGCCCTATGACCGATCGCCTGGAAGGCATCTTCGGAACCCGGCCTGTGCTCTGTGACGGAGCAATGGGGACCAGTCTGTACGCGCAAGGAATCTTTATCAACCGCTGCTATGACGAGCTGAACGTTTCTCAGCCGGAACTGGTCCGTTCGATCCACGAAGAGTATCTGCAGGCGGGCGCGGAGATCATCGAGACCAATACCTTTGGAGCGAATGCCCTGCGCCTGCAGCGGTACGGCCTGAGAGATCGGGTCGCGGAGCTCAATTTAGCGGGAGCCGAGTTGGCCCGCAAAGCAGTCAACCAGCTTAAGGACAAACAGAGCGGGCAGGCCTGGGTGGCCGGTTGCGTAGGTCCGCTGGGAGTCATGCTCGAGCCGCTGGGCAAGCTTGGACTGGATGAGGCATACAGCGCCTTTGCCGAGCAGATTCGCGCATTAGCCGAGGGCGGCGTCGATCTGCTGGCCATCGAAACCATTTCCGCCTTGAACGAGGCCGAGCAAGCTATTCGAGCTGCCAGAGAAACAGCACCGGGATTGCCGGTATTCGCCATGGTAACCGTCGATGAGGACGCCAACTGCCTGGACGGTTCCTCGCCGGAGACAGCCGCGGCGAAGCTGACGGAGTGGGGCGCGGACGCCATCGGATGCAATTGCAGCGCGGGGCCTGCCACCGTCCTGACCGCCGTCGAGCGCATGGCGCAGATCAGCCGCCTGCCGCTGGTTGCAATGCCCAATGCCGGAATGCCGCGAGCTGTCGACGGACGCAATATCTATCTTTGTTCGCCGGAATACATGGCCAGTTTCGCGCGGAAGTTTATCAAGGCTGGAGTGCGCTTTGTTGGTGGTTGTTGCGGCACAACTCCCAGCCACATCCGGGCGATCAAGTCCTCGATGCGCGCGCTGGGAGCGCAGCAAGTGGTCTCAAAAAAAACTGCCGAGGTCCCGGCAGTTTCCGGAATACCGGTTGCGGCGCTGGCTTCGCGTTCCGGACTTGGCGCGCTGGTTGCCGGCGGCGCCTTCGTCACCATGATCGAGATCGTGCCCCCAAAAGGGATTAATTGCGAGAAGGAGCTGGCCGGAGCGCGATTGGTCGCCGAAAGCGGCGTACACATCATCAACGTGCCGGATTCCCCGCGAGCTTCCGCACGCATGAGCGCACAGAGTCTGTGCATTCAGATCCAGCAGCAGACCGGGATGGAAACCCTGCTGCACTATACCTGCCGCGACCGTAACGTCCTGAGCATCCAGTCCGATCTTCTGGGAGCATCTTCGATCGGGCTGAAGAACATTCTCTGTCTCACAGGAGACCCCCCGAAATTAGGCAATTACCCCGATGCGACCGCGGTTTTCGATGTAGACGCGATCGGGCTGGTGAACATGGTTCGCCGTATGAACCAGGGGCTGGATATCGGCAGCAATCCGATTGGCGCGTCCACCGGCTTTACCATCGGTGTGGCCGCCAACCCCGGCGTACCGGACTTGGACAATGAGATCCGGCGCTTCGCCTACAAAGTGGAGGCCGGCGCGGAATATGCGATTACTCAGCCGGTCTTCGACTTGCGTCTGTTAGAGGACTTCCTCAAACGAATTGAAAGTTTCCGTATCCCGGTGATTGCGGGCATTTGGCCGCTCACCAGCTTGCGCAACGCGGAGTTCATGAAAAACGATTTGCGGGTAGCTATGCCGGATGAAATTATGCTGCGCATGCAGCAAGCGGACACGCCGGAGTTAGCGAGAGCCGAGGGAATCAGGATCGCCCAGGAAATGCTGGCCGCGGCACGATCGATGATTCAAGGCGTACAGGTGAGCGCGCCGCAAAGCCGTTATGGGTCGGCCATCGAGATATTGCGGACAGTGCTTCCAGAAGAAGGGACCGAGCCGCCGCCGGCGGCCGCGAGCCGCGCTAATAGGCGTGAGGGGACTGGCGTTGGCAACGTTTGAGGAATCGTTGAAGGAACTGGAAGCGATCGTCACGCAACTGGAGCGCGGCGATTTGCCTCTGGAGGATTCGATCAAAAAGTTTGAAGAGGGCATGCGTCTCTCCTCGCTTTGCAAGCAGGAGCTCGATGCCGCGGAGGGCAAAGTACAAATCTTGCTCAAGCAACGCGACGGTTCGATGAAACCCGAACCATTCCCTTCAAAATAGCCTTTTTCCCACATTCCAAAGATGGCCTCCGGTTTGGCAGACGATTGTACCAATGGGACAATTGGTCTATGCAAAGTCACTTTTCCGCCGCCGCAATACTGTTGGCTTCCGGGATTATGTCGCTGGGGACAGCCCAGGGGCAGCAAACTCCCGCGGCAAACGCTAATCAGTCTACCTCCACGAAGGCTCAATCCTCCGCCTCCAGGCCGGCCACCCGCCGCCCAGCGGCTTCGGGAACCCAGAGCGCTTTAGTTCTCAAAACGCAAAAAGATAAGGCCAGCTACGCTATCGGTATGAATATCGGAACAAATCTGCACCGCCAGTCTGTGGATATTGACCCTGCCATTCTGGAACGGGGTATCAAGGACGCACTAACGGGTAGCAAGCCGCTCCTCACGGAAGATGAAGCAAAGACCGTGCTGACCGATTTGCAGACGCAGATGCGGCAGCAGGAGCAGCAAAAGCTTCTGGTAGAGGCGCAGGCAAATAAAAAGGAAGGCGACGCCTTTCTGGCCGCAAACAAGACCAAACAGGGAGTGGTTACTTTGCCCAGCGGTCTTCAATACAAGGTTTTGCAGCAAGGGACTGGCGCGAAGCCGACTGCAAGCGACAACGTTGTAATCAATTACCGGGGCAGACTGGTCAACGGCACGGAGTTCGACAGCTCCTTCAAACGAGGCCAGCCAGTGACCTTTCCAGCCGGCAGAGTAATCAAAGGCCTGTCGGAGGCGCTGTTAATGATGCCGGTAGGATCGAAATGGCAGCTCTATATTCCGGCCGAGCTTGCCTACGGAGAGCGCGGCGCGGGCGGCGATATCGGGCCGAACTCCACCATCATCTTCGATGTGGATCTACTTTCAATAGCCAAGAACCAACCGCCGGCACAACCGGGAAGCCCCTCCGGTAACGGTCAGCCCGCGTCAACTCCGCAAAGCTCAATACAGAATCAGCAGAAAACGCCGCCGAATGAAACTAAAACGGCGACTAATCGGTAGCGTTGCGAGAGCATTCTAACTTACGGTAGTGTCAACTCGACTGGGTGGTGATGGGCCTATGGCCCATCCAAGGGATGAAGATCGGATATTGGAGAGGGACGGCATTGAGGCTGTCCGCAAGAATTTCAATGTGGAAACGGCTTTATAGCGTTTTCACGATTGGTGCATCCCAAGAAACTACTCTCGACGCAGGCGTTCCATCAAAGAACGCCTGCACATAGCCAACTCTCACCAGGACACAGTAATTGTGAAAACGCTATAGATGGGATGAGACCAGCCGTCTCTTCCCATCTAAAACGATTTCCAGCTTTGCGATAAACTAAATGCAGAGTTCGCTATGGATTTCGCACTCGATCCGACCAGCACGCGCCGTATCCAGCGAGAGATTGAAAAGGGCCATTACCAGGAGCCGGCGCAGGTTGTAGCTCGTGCGCTCGAGCTTTTGGATTTGCATGAAAGCTGGCTGGAGGAAAATCGTCAGAGCATCCACCAACGGATCGAAGAGAGCTTCACTCAGGTGGCGCGCGGCGAAGGTATTGATGAAGACCGGGCAAGGCAAATGTTGGCATTAAAGAAAGCCAACCGGGATTGAAATCAGCCTATATTCTTTCACCAAACGCCCTCGATGACATTTACCAACTCTGGGCCTACATCGCGGAGCGATCCGGCACAGCGGCTGCTGACAAAATCGAAGAGTTGATGTTTTCCAGATTTGCGTCTTTGGCAAAGATGCCAGGCCAAGGTCATCGTCGCAGTGATCTCACGCATTTACCTGTAATGTTCTTTCCCGTTCACTCGTACCTTATCGTTTACCAGCCGGGGAGAAGCCTCTGGTTATATACACGCTGTGCTGCATGCCGCGAGGGACATCGAAAGAGTTCTGAACCAGCGGACGCTGTAGCCAGCGACAACCGCTATCCAGTTTCAGAAGCAAATTCCAGTTAGCGGTCTCGACGTGTGCACTCCGTCGCGCGCGGCAACTTAACGATCCGACGTCGCAGCGCTTCCCAGTCGGAACCACGTCCTAACCGCTCTTTCGCTTCACAGCCTATGCTTCACAAATTCGATAAGATCCTGACCGACCCAATCGGGCGGCGCTATGAGGAATTCGGGCTTACCTGCGATTAATTTTGCGGAAACTCCATTCCAATGGGGCCTAAGCCGGCTGGAAGAAGCGCGCAGGAGCAACGCGTCGGCGCGATCCAGAAATCGCAGCGCGGATGGCTTGAAGTCCGCCGTGGCATGGTCCAGCACCACCAGATAAAGATCAGGCCGCAGCCATTGCACCAGGCTGTTGGACTCGAAGATGGCGTTCTCCGTTTGCGCAAGCTCCTTGCGAATAAGCGGCATAGCATCCGCGAGGTGGCCGATGCGGGTGCGCAGCCAAAGCGATCTTTTCGCCCCGGCGGCTAAAAAGCGCGCGCTGTCGGTCGCGGTCTTCGGATCCTGCTGGGATCTTGCCGGCAATCGCGCTCGGCGCTGATAGCGACAGTATGCTCCGCCTCGGTCTGGCAGTCGCAGGGCTCACCGTTGGCGCTACAAAAGCCGTGGCCGAATTGCGTGATTTTGAATGCTGTCCAATTGCGCTCCGGAAACCGGGCAATCAGGCTGGCGGTCACCGAGGTTTTGCCTACGCTTCTGGAGTGGCCGCCCACAATGACAATCGCCATCTAATCTTCTTCCGCCTGGCCACGTCTCTTGGCCGCCATTGATTCTGCTGCTGTTGATTTCTTGGCTGGGCGGGTAAGGCGCGCCAGCGCGCCCAATTGCCTCAAATACCGCTTCACGGGTTGTGCGGGCGTGCCCCAAAACAGCATCCCGGGGCCCTCGAGCGTCTTATGCGGAAGAATTCCCGATTGACCGCCAAGAATCACCCCTTCACCGGCGAAAGCATGATCCCCCATGCCCACTTGACCCCCCAGAATGGCATTGTCTCCAACGCCGCTGGAACCGGAGATCCCCGTTTGCGCCGCTATTACCGCATTGCGTCCGATGCTCACGTTATGACCGATGTGCACCAGGTTGTCTATCTTGGCTCCACGCGCGATGCGCGTTTCTTCAAGGGCGCCCCGGTCGATCGTGGTGTTGGCGCCAATTTCCACGTCGTCCTCAATGACCAGTTTGCCTTGTTGGGGAAATTGGAGATATTCGCCGGTGGCGCGGTCGCGCACATAACCGAAGCCATCGCCGCCAAGCACGGCGCCGGCGTGGACGACGACCCGGTCACCGAGCACGGTGCCCGGATAAATTACGACCCGCGGGTAAATATGGCACTGGGAGCCGATTACGACAGCTTGGCCAATCACGGCTCCGCTTCCGATTATGCTGTCTTTGCCGATGCGGGCCCCGCTCTCCACAACAGCATGAGCGCCGATACTAACGTCTTGGTCCAAGTGCGCGTCCGGAGCGAGAACCGCTGTGGGATGGATCACGCGGGGGACGGGAGATTCCTCGCGGGTGAGCAACTTAGCCGCGCGGGCGAAGGCCAAGCGCGGCTGGGCGCAAAGCAGCAGAGGTTTTCCTGTTTGCCGCTCATTGGCCGTTTGCGGCGAGACCACGACGGCGGATGCGGAGCTGGCGAGCGCGGCAGCGAAGGAAGGCAAATCATCGGCGAAAACCAGGGCGCCAGGCGCGGCTTGACGGATGCTGGATACGCCGGTGATTTTTGGATCCTCCGCGGAGAGGCCGCGAACCTCGATTTCCAATGTCTTCGCGAGTTGGCTGAGGGCCATCATTCCCGATCATCGACCGTTACACCCTCTAAGTGTAGACCGGAGGATCGCCCTCCGGACGCGTCTTCCAACGGCGATGCACCCAGAGCCACTGATCGGGATATTGCCGGACGTAATCTTCGATTACCTTGGTGAAAACCGCAGTATTGGCGACTACATCGGCCTCAAAATTACCCGTGCACTCAAGCGGGATGGGCGCGCCGAAGCGCAAGACGTACTGCCCCGTTTCCGCTTCCCATAACAAAAATCCTGGCAGGACACACGCTCCGGTTTTCATAGCAAGGCGCGCCAACCCGGAACCGGTACACGCGGGATGACCGAAGAAGTCGACGAAGACGCCTTGGGGCGGCGTCATATTGGTGTCCATCAGAATGCCGACAGTTTCGCCGCGCCGCATGGAGGCCAACAGGCCGCGCGCGAAATCGTCTTTATGTAATACCCGATTGCCGTGCAGGCAGCGAATCCGGTTGACGAAGTTATCGACCAGCGGATTGTCCAAGCGGCGAATTACGATGCTCATGGGATGACCCATAAGCGAGTGATAGAAACTGGACAGTTCCCACGCGCCTAAATGGGCGGTCAATATGAGCACTCCGCGGCCTTCGTGGTAAGCGGAGAGGTAGTGTTCCAGGCCTTCATAACGAACGAATGGGAACGTGCTCTCGGGAGTATAGCGTCGCATCTGGCAGAACTCGGCGAGCAGCCAGCCAAGATTTCGATACATCCCGCGCAAGAATCTTTTTCCGTTCCGCGCGTGTTTTTTGCGGAAACGCCAACTCGAGATTGCGATATCCCGTGCGCCGCAGCCGCGGAACCAGAATGAACGCGAACCGGCCGATATTGGCTCCGATGCTGCGCGCCATTGGCCTGGGCAAAGATCCAATAAGCTTTACCAGGCACCAGAGGAGCAAAAATTCTAAACGCCTGCGCATTCGCCGGTTGAGCATTATCAGACCGCTATCATCGCGCCGCAGTAATTCTGACAATGCTCTATAGCCTTCGAAGAATCGTGAGCCATGGAACTGCTACTGTACCGAGGTAAAGTACTTGGCGACAGTACGGACAAATGGCTGAGCTTCCGTGGGGGTTGCGACTTCGCCTTTCAGGAGCTGTTCGAAGGGATAAGCGGTCCCGTAAAACGTGCGGGTGGCGTCGACATTCTGATCGACTACGGCGCCATTAAGGTCGATGCCGGCGAAGAGACCTTTGGCTCGCGAATAGGTTAGCAGCTCGGCGCCCATTTTCCAGTCCGTGGAGGCTTGAGAGTAGCGGCCCACAGGACCCGCGGCGGCTGAGGCGTCACCCCCGATCTTGAACTTGTTCTTCAGAAGATCCTGAAAACCCCTCTGGTTAACTGCTACCAGCACCAGATCAATTGATTGGGCTCCTAGTTGGAATCCAAAGCTTCCGCCGGCAATGCGGATGAATGCCGGAGAACTCCATCCGTGGTTTGTCCGGCAGGTAACCACGCCCTGCCCATACTCGGCGCCCACCAGAAAAGCCCCCTTCTTCACGCTCGGAAACACGCTTACACAGGTAGCCTGTTTCATTATCGTGTTGGGAATCCCCTGGTCGGGAGTAGCCATGATCTCGGTGAGTACCGTCCTGGCGGACTCGATGCGGTTGGCGATAGCGGCTTTGTCGTCCGCGGCCGATGCGGAGAGCGCGCTCAACGACATCCCGGCCACACATAAAACTGCAAAAAACTTTTTCATCTTCTTCGGAACTCTCCAGTGGAACATGGTCCCACAGCTTAAAATGCTTCCGTTTTAGGACCGTTGCCGATCACACTTATTTTGCCAAAGTTTCGGTGATTGCAGCAGTCACAGCAAAACTGCCAAAGAACTCAACCTCTTGATTGAGAGTACAAGAAGTTCAAGGATGCTCCATCTTTGACGGTGTACTTACGGCAAAGGTCGGAGGCGGGGAATCTCGATTGACACCATCTCTCGCGAGAATATAGGCCCGAAGATTGGCTCCGGACCTACTCAAATTATCAGATGTCTTGATTGCAAAAAGACCTTCTCCGCAGATTGCGGGAAAAAGGTGGGGGAGAGGGGGAGGGTTAACCGCTTGCAAATCTTAAAAAGAAGGGGCTGGTGATCGCACATCCTACATGCTTTCGAAAAGCCCCGTTCCCCAGATCTGCGTTGTTCTTTGGTTACTTTGACGCAAGTAAGGTTACCTTGCAAGATTACTATGGTGTAGTGACCTAAAGTAACATCGCCAACGGCCGCTAGAAGCTCGTGATGATGCGGCTCACCGAACCTGGAATTTGGGGCACGCGCGGCTCTAGTCCGGACTTCTTGTCACAATCGAATGGGTGATCGCATGTATAGACAGAGCAATGCGGTTCTCGACCCCCACTTTGCGCATGAGTTTGGCCACATGCGCTTTGACGGTCCGTTCTTCGATGCCCAGATTTCTGGCAATCTCCCGATTCGATCTGGCGGAGACCAGCAGCTTGAGTACTTCCTTCTCTCGGGCGGTGAAATGAATTGAGTTCTGGACAGCGGGGCGGACGGCCGGACGAGTGGCCCGGTCGACAAAGAGCGAGAGCACACGCCGAGGGGCCCAAATTGAGCCTTGGCTGACAATTTCGATAGCTTGCTCCACCTGCTGCGGCGTAGCGCTGGCTTCGAGATAGGCTTTAGCCCCTGAGCCGATGGCGGAGAGAATAGCTTCGTCATCCGCTTCGGGGCCCATCACGATCAGCCGCAAATTAGGACGTACGCCGTGAATGGCGCCCAGCAGGGCGGGAGTAAGTTGTTCTCCGTGAAGGCCGACGAGCGCCAAGGCGAATTCCCGATCCGCCAAGAGCTGGGGCAGGTCGAAGAGAACAAATTCAATGCGCGGATGCTCCTGGAACAGAGAAAGAAATCCCTGGGCGCGAACCGGCTCAGGCTCCAGAAGCGCCACGCGCAGTCGGGACGATGAATCTTTAGCTGCCATCCGGGCCTTTTTTCCTGTAGACGTGTGCCTTCGGGGGAATTGTCTACAGCTTCGGCAGAACTATTCCCTGTTGGTTTTGATATTTGCCTTTGCGGTCCGCATAGCTAATCTCGCAAGGCTCATCGGAACGGAAGAAAAGAATCTGGCAGAGACCCTCATTGGCATAAACCCGCGCCGGCAAAGGCGTGGTGTTGGAAATTTCCAGGGTGACAAAACCCTCCCACTCCGGTTCAAAAGGAGTGACATTGACGATGATGCCACAGCGGGCATAAGTCGATTTTCCGACGCAAATCGTCAAGACATCGCGAGGAATCTTGAAGTACTCGATCGACCTGGCAAGAGCAAAGGAATTTGGTGGAATAATCACCGATTCCGCCGTGACATTCACGAAGGAACGCTCGTCGAAATTTTTTGGATCGATGATAGTGCTGTTGACGTTGGTGAAGATCTTAAACTCGCTCGAGACCCGGAGGTCGTAGCCATAAGAAGAAAGTCCATAGGAGATGACCCCTTCGCGTACCTGTTTTTCGCTGAACGGCGCAATCATTCCTTTGCGGGACTGCTCCCGGATCCAACTGTCGGGCTTGATCGACATCTCACTCCTTGGCTTGCCGGAATCGGAGCGAAAGGGGCGCTCCTCGGCCAGCGGCAAATGTTTTGCTTGAAACTGCATCTTACGGGAGGCCGGTTCCATTGACAATCCTGGGCAAGCTCCCTAGGATGAAGCCTGTAACTCCGGCCACTGCAGTAAGATATCCTTGTGTTCGGGGTGCCGCATTGATCAAACAGGACATCATCCACCACGTGATCGAGAAGACCGGGCTGCAGCGCAACAAAGCGGAAGCAGCAGTCGATACAGTTTTTGAAAGCCTGAAAAAGGCATTAGCGGCGGGTGACCGGATCGAGTTGCGCGGTTTCGGAGTCTTCAATGTGCGGCCGCGCAAGACCGGGATTGGCCGAAATCCGCGAACCGGAGCGGAAGTTACTATCAGTCCAGGCAAGGCCGTGCGCTTCAAACCCGGCAAGGAACTGCACTTGCTGGATTCGTAGTCCATGTTTCCTCAAGCGCGTTACATGCAAAGGCTTCATGGCAACCCGCACACAGGCGGAATTTGGGTTCGCCCCGAATCCGCATAAGAGCAGAGTACCGTCGAACCGCGCTTTCTCCTTGAGGCAAGCATCGGGACGGGCATGGTTGCCGCTGCTGCTTTTGATCTCCAGCATTCTAACCACGGCCGCTTCCGGCGCTCGCTTTATGCTGGACTTCCGCTCAGGATTGCCGCCGCTGGCTAGCGAGGACGATTTCTTCCCTCTGCCCTTGGCGTGGCGCCACCCTTTCGCTCTGGTACACGGCTGGTCTTTCTCGCTCACGCTCTTATCCATTTTGCTGGCTCACGAGGCTGGACACTTCTTTTTCTGCCGCAAATTCGGCATCCGCGCCTCCTGGCCCTTCGTCCTTCCGGCGCCCACTCTCAGCGGAACCGCGGGAGCGGTTATCCGCATCCGTTCCCGGATCCCGTCCCGCAAAGCGCTGATAGAGGTTGGCATCGCCGGCCCAATAGCGGGATACCTGGTTGCATTCCCGGCGGCGATCTTGGGACTGCTGCTATCGAAGCCGGCAATTGCCGGAACTCCGCCGCCTCTTCTCCGCTTTCACCAGCCCTTGACCGTTACTCTTCTGGAACGCGCACTGGCGCTCCTGTTTCCCGGCCGGGCCTCAATGGCAAACCTGCTGCCGCATCCTATTCTGCTGGCTAGCTGGATAGGCTTCTTCATTACCTCGCTTAACCTGATTCCAGCAGGGCAACTTGACGGCGGACATATCCTCTACGCCATCTCGCCCCAATGGCATCGCGTCATGACCTATGCGGTTCCGCTGTTCCTGCTCGGGATGGGCCTGGAATTATGGACCGGCTGGCTGCTATGGGGCGCAATCCTGCTCCTGCCGGTAATGCGGCATCCCCGGATGTCGAGCTTTCCACCGTTGCCGAACAAGCACCGCGCGCTGGGGTGGATAGCCTTGGCGCTGCTGGCGCTCACCTTTCTGCCCGCGCCGTTTGCTGGAACCGGCTTGATCAATCTGCTGCGCTAACCTGACAACTGAGCAACCATCGGACTTGAGTGGCCCACAACTCCAACGCGAATCTTTCCCAGATTAACGAGGCCTACATTAAATTGATCGCGTCGACGTCGGCGACCAGGTTGCGGCGGGGAATCCCCAGCACTTCGGCCTGAGTGATGGCGGCGCTCAAGACACGCGCCAATATCTGCCGCCTTTCCGCCTTCAGGAGCAAGTGGAAGCGGTAGGTTCTCTTGATTCTTGCAATCGGTGCGGCCGCCGGACCCAGAACGCGCACGCCCTCCGCGTGGCCGCTGGTCAACCACTTACCCAATTTCAAGGCCCATCCGGCGGCCTCTTCCAGATGTTGACTATGAATGAGGATGTTGGCCAGTACGGCGAATGGCGGGTAGTGCATCCACTTGCGGTATTGCATCTCCCGGCGCACGAAGGCTTGAAAATCATGCTGTGCGGCGCACTGGATGGCGTAGTGTTCCGGATGGTATGTTTGCACCAGGACCTGCCCAGGCAGATCCCCCCGCCCGGCGCGGCCGGAAACCTGGGTCAGTAACTGAAATACCCGCTCCGCGGCGCGGAAATCGGGCAGGCCCAGCGCAAAATCCGCGCCTACAACGCCCACCAGCGTAACACCGTGGATGTCGTGCCCTTTCGCGATCATCTGCGTCCCTACCAGAAGGTTGATCTCCCCGCTGTGCAATTGCCCGAGCAGCCGCTCCATGTCATAGCGGTTGCGCACCGTGTCCCGATCCATGCGGCCTATGCGCGCTCCAGGGAAGATTTCCTGCAGCCGCTCTTCTCCCTGCTGCGATCCTGCTCCGAGATAAAACAAATGCTCGCTATCGCAGCTGGGGCACCGCTTGGGAACCGTTCTTATGTACCCGCAATAGTGGCATTTCAGGCGCTGCCCAGCGGGGCTTGGAACGTTGGAAGGGCCCGTCTGCGAGGCAATGGGCTTGTGATAGGTAAGAGCGATGGCGCAATTCTCGCACTGCAGCTTTTCTCCGCAGGCGCGGCACAGCACGGCAAAGGAGTATCCGCGCCGGTTGAGCAAAATTATGGCCTGTTCGCCCCGATCGAGGGTGGCTCGCGTCTGGTTCAGCAGCGCGCGGGAAAACAGATGCTCCTGTCCGGTCTCCTGAAACTCTCGCCGCATATCCACCAGGTCGACCGTGGGCAAGGGCCTCTGCTGGACCCGCTCTTTCATTTCGATGAACGCATATTTTTTGGTCTCCGCATTGCGCCAGGATTCAAGCGATGGAGTCGCCGACCCTAGAACTACAGCGGCGCCGTTGATCTTGGCTCGCATGACGGCAACATCGCGGGCGTGATAGCGAGGGACCTCTTCCTGCTTATAGGACGAGTCGTGTTCTTCATCCACGATAATCAGACCAAGGTTTGCGGCTGGGGCGAAGACAGCCGAACGGGTGCCGACAACAACGCGAGCTTCGCCCCGGCGGATGCGATGCCACTGCTCCGCGCGCTCGTCAGGCGTGAGCTGGGAGTGCAGGAGAGCCACCTCAGGGCCAAATGTGGCATACAACTGCCCAGCCATCGCGGGGGTCAAGCCTATCTCCGGAACCAGTAAAATGGCTGTTCGGCCGAGCTGGGACACGCGCTGCATGGCGGCCAGGTACACCGCCGTCTTACCCGAGCCGGTAACACCGTGCAGCAGGCACGCACTAAAGCTATCGGTTTCGATTGCTGCCAGGATGCGCTCCAGAGCATCCTGCTGAGCAGGATTGAGCAAGTGTCCGATATTCGCGGCATTGGTTGCGTCATTGGTCACGCTATGGAGGCCCGAAAGATGAAATTGTGCGGGACGGTCTTCCAGCCGCACCAGCCCGCGCTTGACCAGGGTCTGCAGCGTGGAGGAAGCGCCAAGCCGCCGCAGATCCGGCAAAGGCATGCAGCCGTCTGCTCCGGCGAGTTCAGCGAGAATTTTCAATTGATTCTCATTGAGCTTAGGCGGCCGCGCGTCGGCTACCAGTACTGCATAGCGCACCAAACGCCGCGCGTCCCGGGCGGCAGCTTCGTTTTCCCTAACCAGCCACTTCTTGCGAACCATGTTGGTCAGCAGCTCAGCACCGGCGCCGGTGGCGTGACGCAGCGCCGTGCTCTTTGCCGGCGCGCCATCCGTCAGGTAGTTCAATACGGAGTATTCGATATTCTGCTCTTCGGGAGTGCGGCGCGATCGGCGGGAAGACCCCTGCTCGGCTCCGGCGAAGAGCACGGAGCGCCCGGTTTCGGTAATGCGATAAAGAATATGCCGGCGCATCTCGGCCATGAGCGGAAGCATGGTTCGCAGCACTTCGCCGAGCGGCGCCAGATAATATTGCGAAAGCCAGGTTCCCAGCTTCATGAGCTCGGCCGTTAGGATCGGTTCCTGATCGAGAATGGCCTCGACTGCTTTAGCTTCCACTGGAGGCGGTTCGTCGTGCAGCCGGGTAACAACTCCAATGAGCTTGGTGTTGCGAAAGGGAACGAGGACGCGGCCTCCCACTGGCGCATCCTTCTCCAACCTGTAAGTAAATACGCGATCGAGCGGCACCGGGAGCGCAACATCGCAGAAGATGGGCATAATCAGGGGTCAGGGGACAGGAGATTGCCGGGAGATGTGGCGACGGTGATAATTATGCAGCCATCCTCGTATGTTGCGGTCTACACCGTCAACGGGTACGCAAAGTCATGCCCTTGATCTCCGAAAGGAACGAGACTCAACGATGCAAAGAACGAGGCCCTCGGCGTACTATAGCATTACCAGGTAACACTTTGGAGCACTCAGATGCCGGCATCTTCAACCACTAGCCTGAAGCTCGATGCGGAAACCAAAGATCGCGTGCAGCGGCTCGCTTCGGCGCGCCGCCGCTCGCCGCACTGGATCATGCGTGAAGCCATCGAGCAATATGTGGAGCGTGAGGAGAAGAGCGAACAACTCCGGCAGGACGCAATGGCGGCCTGGAGCCATTACCAGACGACCGGCCTGCATGTGACGGCCGAAGAAGCCGATACCTGGCTGGCGAAGCTCGAAACGGGTGAGGATGCCGCTGCCCCTGAATGCCACGTCTGAAGTGGTCCCATGCCGCTCTGCAGGACATAGCCCGTCTCCATAACTTTCTCGCACCGAAGAGCAGGGAAGCCGCGCAGCGGGCTATCCAAGCTATTCGGCAGGGGATAAAGGCTCTCGAGAAACATCCAGAGATAGGCCGCCCTATCGAAGAACTGCCGACGGAGTTCCGCGAGTGGGTGATTGAGTTTGGGCAGGGAGCTTACGTCGCCCTCTACCACTACGACCGCAAGCAGGTGGTGATTCTCGCGATCCGCCATGGACGCGAAGCCGGCTACTAACAGAGCAAGAGCAATCCGCCGGTAGGGAAGGGCGGCAGGGAGAGCATGGCCATCGTGAGACTGCCGGCCTTTCGCGTACGTAAGAATCCCAAAAAACCTCCTAATGTTGTAATCCCATTCACGGGGCATGAAACCCAATTGGCCACACTCATTTGTCAGGCTACCGGATCGCATAAGGACCGCCGGACTTCCAAAGGTTCCGGCTGAAAGTATAACTCCTCCGCGGCGAGGGCTTCTCTACTAACGAGACGAACCCCGGGTAGCACGTTTTCCATCAAATCCAATCCGGTCAACTTGTGCATCGCCACGAATGGTCAGGATAGGCCATTCGCGAACTGCGGCTGTGAGATAAACCATCCCGGTTTCTGACGCACACCATCGACCAGGTTGAAAGAATGGAATCCCACCATGCTGCGGGGCAATCGAGATGACAAATTTTGCAACGAACGCGACTCACTACACTCTCGCTAATGTGAGGGAGAGGCAATTTCAAGCTCGGACATGGCCAGCTGAAGATCGCGCCAAGCTTCTTTCTTCTGTCGCGGATCGCGCAGTAAATACGCCGGGTGATAGGTGACAATCAGCTGGGCTCCGCGGCACGAGTGCACTCGTCCGCGTAACGCGCTCAAGGATGACTTGACTCCGAGCAGATAGAGCGCCGCCGTTGCTCCGAGAGCGACCAGAACCTGAGGGCGAACAACGTCGATCTGCTGAAACAGGAAGGGTGAGCAGGTATGAGCTTCCTCAGGCTCGGGAACACGGTTTTGCGGCGGCCTGCATTTTACGATGTTGGCAATGTAAACCTCCTCCCGCTTCATTCCCATGGCGGCAATCATGTTGTTGAGCAGTTGACCGGCGCGTCCCACGAAGGGCAGCCCCTGCGCGTCTTCGTCCGCGCCTGGCCCTTCGCCCACAAACATCAGCCGGGCATTCGGGTTGCCATCACCAAAGACGATTTTGTTCCGGCCAGCGGAAAGAGGGCAGCGGCTGCAGTTGCCGAGCTCCTCGCGAATTGCGACCAGAGCCTGAGCACGATCTTCAGGAGAAACAAGCAAGCCCTGCTCAGACTGTAACGGAAATGGGATGCGTGACGGGATAGGAGGCTCCTCCGTGGATGGCATGAGGGATGCGGGTTGCTCCGCTTGGGGCATCAAGCCGTCACCACGGCGGTAAAGGTCGAAGATGCCCAAATCGCGAAGGTAGAGCAGATGCGCGGCGATGGATTGTTGTAACTGGCGATCGAGCGGCATGAATCAGCTTTGGCGAAGGATGTTTGCGGAAGCGGGCCCGGTCTCCGATACCAGCGATGCGGGCCGTCGCAGTGCAATAATCTCCTGCAGGATGCGATCAGCCAATTCACGCTTGCTCATCTCGGGCAGTTCGATAGCAGTGCCGGGAGTAAGGAAGGTAACAGCGTTGCGATCCGAATCGAAGCCCAATCCAGGGCGGGAGACGTCGTTTAGCACAATGGCGTCAGCTCCCTTACGAAGGAGCTTGTCCCGGCCATGCTGTAGCGGATCTTCTGTTTCGGCGGCAAACCCGATAACCAATGTTCCCGGCCGTTTTCGGTTGACCACCTCGCGCAGGATGTCTTCGGTCGGTTCAAATTCGAGGGTGATTGGGCCCATGCGCTTGAGCTTCTGTTCCGCTTGCGCGCGAGGACGATAATCGGCTACTGCTGCTGCTTTAATGACGATGGTAGCCTGGTCGAGCCGGGCGAGTATGGCCTGACGCATCTCTTCCGCAGTCACCACGGGCACGACTTCACAGTTTGCCGGAGGGCGCAGCGATGTGGGCGCCGTGATTAGAACTACTCGCGCGCCACGCTGTTCGGCGGCCTCAGCAAGGGCATAGCCCATCTTGCCGCTGGAGCGATTACCCAGAAAGCGAACCGGATCGATGGGCTCCCGCGTTCCGCCGGCAGTAACCAGAACGGCTTCCCCGGAAAGATCATTGCCGCGATGAAGCCGGTCAAGCGCCGCTTGCACGATTATTTCGGTATCGGCAAGCCGGCCGTCGCCCGTCATCCCACACGCCAGATAGCCGACCCCGGGAGAAACGACGCCGACTCCTCGATTTTCGAGAATTCCGAGATTTGCCTGTGTGGCGGGATGCCGCCACATGTTGACATTCATCGCGGGGGCCACGATAACGGGAGCGGCCGTCGCGAGATAGAGAGCGGTCAAAAAGTCGTCGGCTAAACCGTGAGCGAACTTGGCGAGCAGGTTAGCCGTCGCCGGAGCGACCAGCAGCAAATCGGTCGATTCCGCCTCCGCTATATGTTCAATTGCGGAATTGAGATTGGCTTCCTCCCGGGAGTCTTCCGTTTGACTCTCCTGGTTGGAATTCTCTGACCACAAGCCGGTAATGACCTTATGGCCGGTGAGGGAGGCGAAGGTCAAGGGGGTGATGAACTCACGCGCTGCAGCGGTCATAACCACATGCACATCCAGTGCTTGCCGCTGCAACGCCCGCACCAATTCCGCTGCCTTATACGCGGCAATCCCCCCGGAAACGCCAACCGTGACCTTCATAGGGATGATTGTATTCCCTTTCCCCAAGCTGGTTAGGCGAGGGGCTGCTTAACCGCATCCCTCCGCAAACTCTAAATTTTCTAGACCTCCTCCGTTGCCGGAAAACCCGGCTCCGAAACAATCTCCGTGAGATCCTCCTCCCGTTGAACGAATGTCACTTTGCCGGCGGCGATTTCATCCTGGGCTACGCGGCAAGCCTTGGTAGAGCGGGAAGGAACCAGCGGCTGAGAGCCATTCTGAAGTTGCCGAGCCCGGCGCGCCGCGACCAAAACGTAACGGAAACTGCTATCGAATTTGTCCTCGATTTTCATATGCTGACCTCCTAATAGTGCTCACTACTCCCGTTTTCACGCATGGGCAGCGTCCAGCAGGCCGAAGGAGAACAATACGGGCCGAAGGCGTTTCGCGACCTTGGACTGCCGGCATTGATCGGCCATGCCGATTATCCTGGCGCTTTCCGCATCCAGCGGCGCTCCCTGGCGTCTGGCTCGCTCCGCCAGAATGATTGCGGAGAGATCCTCGACCGCCCGGTCGAGATTATCGTTGACGAGAATATAGCTGTATTGGCGGTAATTCTCAATTTCATCTTTGGCTTTGGCCAACCGCTTTTGAATATCCGCTTCCAGGTTGCTTCCCTCGGCGCGGCTGCGAGTGCGCAGGCGGCAGGCCAGATCCGCGGGATTAGGAGGAAGGACGAAGATGCTCACCGCGTCTGGAACTCTCTCCCGCACTTGAGCCGCACCCTGCACATCAATGTCGAGCAGCAGGTCTTTCCCAGCCGCGTAGGCCTGCTTGAGCGACTGGAGCGCTGTTCCGTAATAGTTGCCGAAGACGATTGCCCATTCTAGAAATTCGCCCTGCTCGATCATCCTTTCGAATTCCTCGCGCGAGGTGTAGTGATACTCGTGCCCTTCGGTCTCTCTGCCGCGGGGCGCCCGCGTGGTGTAGGAAACGGAGAATTCCAAACCGCTGACCAGCGGACGGACTCTGTTCACCAGAGTGGATTTCCCTGAGCCTGAAGGCGCCGAGATGAGGAATAACAATCCTGCCAATGTTCTATATCTCTCTATCGAATAAATCTCGAGCGAAAACCATTGAACCTTCTACTCCAGATTCTGCACCTGTTCGCGGGCTTTTTCGATCTCCGACTTCATTCCGAGACCTAATTCCGTGATGCGCTGCCCGTTGCCGGAGATACCGCCGGTTTTCGACAACAAGGTATTCGCCTCCCGGTTCATCTCCTGCAACAGGAAATCAAGCTTTTTTCCGATTTCGCCGCCGTCCCGCAGCAGTGTTTGAAAATGCTGGATATGGGTGCGCAGCCGCGTAATCTCTTCTTCCACATCACTGCGCTCGGCGAGCACGGCAGCTTCCTGGAGGATGCGTTCGCGATCCGCGATACCGTTCAGCAAACTTGAGATCCGCTGCTGAATACGATCGAAATAGGCATTTTGCACATCCAGACGCAGCTCCGCCGCCTGGAGCACGGCTGCATCCAGGCGCTCCATGCTGAAGACCAGCGCCTGGGCCAGAGACGCGCCCTCTTTGGACCGCATATCGTTCAAGTCCGCGAACAGCGCGTCCAGCCGCGCCATCACATCCCGCTCAAGCGCCTGCATTTCCTCTTCGCTGGAATAAGCTTCATTAACAAACACGCCGGGGAGGCGGAAGATCGCGTTGAGATCCGGCTGCGCGTTCAAACCATTCTGCTCAGCCGCCTGGCGGAAGGCGGCGATGTAAGTCTTGACCAGATCACGGTTGAATCCGGCATCGAGCCCGGCGCTGCGGTCCAGGTTCAAGGCAACTTCGAGATGGCCGCGAGCTATTTTCTCTTTGCATGTGCGGCGGAGATGCATCTCCAGCGACTCGGCGCCGGGAGGCATGCGCATGTGCAGATCCAGATAGCGATGATTGACGCTCTTGACGGTAAGCGTCCAGGCCAAAGCTCCGGCTGTATGACCGCTTACCCGCGCAAACCCGGTCATGGAATGGATGGGGTGCTTTAGCGGGAATGCGCTCAAAGCTCGGCCCTTCCGCTCAGTGCCGGTTCCAAATTGAGAGGGCCGTCGGGAGGTTCCATAAATTGCAATTCATAGAGGCGCCGGTACGTGGCTGAGACTCTGAGCAACTCCTCGTGAGAGCCGATGGCATCGATATGGCCGCCCTCGACCACAGCAATGCGGCTGGCGCGGCGAACTGTGGAGAGGCGATGCGCTATGACAAAAACGGTGCGGCCGCTCATCAGATTGGCCAGAGCAGCTTGCACCAGCGACTCGCTTTCCGAGTCGAGCGCGGAGGTTGCCTCGTCGAGGATCAGCATCGGCGCGTTTTTCAGGCAGGCGCGCGCGATGGCGAGCCGTTGGCGTTCTCCTCCGGAAAGACGAAATCCCTTCTCCCCAATTACGGTGTCATAGCGGTCGGGCATGCGCATGATGAAATCATGGGCCAAGGCGGTATGCGCCGCTTCTTCGACGCGGCTGAGGGGCACGTCGGGCCGGCCATAGGCGATATTGTTGCGCACCGTGTCGTTGAAAAGAATAGTCTCCTGAGTCACTTTGGCAATCTGCGCTCTGAGCGACGCCAGGCTCACATCGCGCAGATCGTGTCCATCGATGAGGATGCGTCCCGAAGTCGGATCGAAGAAGCGCGGAATCAGGTTCACCAGCGTCGTTTTGCCCGATCCGCTAGGGCCGACCAAGGCAAGCACTTCGCCCCGCCTTACGTTCAGGTCAATGTTATGCAGGACCTCTCTTCGGCCTTCTTCGGAGCTGTAGGCAAAGCCGACATTTTCCAGGCGAATATAGTTCTTGAAGGCCTTTAGCTCAATGGCGCGCGGCTTCTCACAAACGTCATCCTGCTCGTCCATAAACTCGAAAATGTTAGAGGATGCTCCCAACGCCTGCTGGAATCCGTTGTAGAAAAGCGCGAACTTGCGGACGGGGTCGTAGAGCTTGAACACCGCGATGATGAACGCAAAAAATGTGCCTTCCGTCATCGCGTTGTGCTGGATTTGCACCCGGCCTACCCACAGCAGCAAGGCAATCGCCACGGCGCCGATGAAGTCCATGAGGGGAGAGGAGATCGCCTGTGCGCGCACGGATCGAAGATTCGCGTGGAACAGACGCTGGGCGGCGTTTTTGAAGCGGAGCATCTCCCACCGCTCCATGCTGAAGGCTTTTACGATGCGATTGCCGGTAACCGTCTCGTGCAGAAGGTTTTGAATCTCGGCCAGCTTGTCCTGGCCGTGCCGCGTCGTCTGCCGCACCTGGCGCCCGATCTTCCTTGCCGACGCGACTACCAGGGGAACGAATATCAGCAAAACCCAGGCCAGCTTGCCGCCATAGGCGATGACCACTCCGATGGTGAAGAGCAAGGTGAAAAACTGCTGCAGGAACTCCGACAAGATCGCCGACATGGCGTATTGCACGCGCTCTATGTCGTTGATCAGGGTGGAAAGAATCGTGCCCGTGGCGTGCTTTTGAAAAAAGGAGACCGAACGGCGCAAAACGGCTTCATAAAGATCATCGCGCAGGTCGGTGATCATACCGAATCCGGCGTAATTCACCAGGTATGTGCCGACGTAGTCGCAGAGTCCCTTAAGAAGGGTGGACCCCACGAGAGCGATGGCGACCACCACCCAGTCATTGTGGAAATAGTTGGGCACAAGCTGGCGCAAATCCAAATGCATCTGCGTGCCCGGAATTTTAAACAATCTGATCGCCTGGTCTGCGGAGCCGGGATGCAAAACGCGGTCGAAGATAGGACGGACAAGGAGCAGACGGAAGGCATCCAGCAATCCCACCCCCGCCATCAGGATGACTGAGGTGATCGCCTGCAGCCAGTAAGGCCGCACATAGCCGAGAAGGCGCATCACTCTATTCAAGCGGAAACCCCAGAGACCGCGCGCTGCCCCGGCGCTGAGTGCATCGTTTTATTGTAATCGCCGGGCGGAGAACAAGGGAGACATCAGAAAACGCTTGCTGCAGCGCACGGGCGGCCCTGCTTTGCCGTATCCCTCTACCGCGGCATATCGCGATGGACGGCCTTGACCCGGTATCCCTGCTTGGCCAGGTACTTGCGGACCTCCTCGGCGATCATCACTGAACGATGTTGGCCACCGGTGCAGCCGAAGGCTACCGTCAGATAGCTTTTTCCTTCCTCGATGTAATGCGGCAGCAAAAAAAGAAGTAATTGCGTGACTCTGTCGAGAAACTCACCCGTTTGCGGGAACTGGCGTATATACGCGGCTACCTTCGGATGACGGCCGGTCAGCTTGCGGAACTCCGGCACAAAATGCGGATTGGGTAAAAACCTCACGTCAAAAACCAAATCCGCTTCCAGAGGCACTCCGTTCTTGTAGCCGAAGCTGATTGAAGAAACCAGCAAGTTCTTCCCGGTATCGCCCCGCTCGAATTTCTTTTGAATATAATTACGCAGCTCATGGACGTTGTAGTTCGAGGTATCCATGCTGATATCGGCAACATTGCGAATAAGGTCGAGAACTTTTCTTTCCGCATCGATGGCGCGAACCACCGTCTCCGTCCGGCCGAGCGGATGCGGGCGCCGCGTTTCAGAGAAGCGGCGCAGCAGCGCGGCATTCGAGGCTTCCAGGAAGACTACGGTGGTAGCCAGCACCTTCCTTACCTGACGCAGAATAGCGGGAAAGCGATCGAGACGCTGGCCTTCACGGACGTCGACCACTAATGCGGCGCGGTTGATCTCTGCCGATTGCCGAACCAGGTCGGCAAACGCAGGGATCAAATCCAAAGGCATGTTGTCAACGGAATAGAAACCGAGATCTTCGAAAGCTTTCAGCGCGGAAGCTTTGCCGGAGCCGGAAAGCCCAGTCAAAATGACCAGCTCCGGATCCCCATCCGCATCCACCGCGGACACAGATTTGGCGCCGGGCTTGCGCGGAACTGGCGTCTTTTTAAGCCGCCCGGAGGCAGCAAATCTCTTCGGCATGGGTCATCGTAGCATTGAACGCTGTCTTCTAATTCAACCGCCAACGCCCGCTTTCGAGCAACTCCCGCGCCCTTTCACTGGAGACGGCCGGTGAGAACAGGTGGCCCTGTACCAGATCGCATCCATAATTGCGGAGCGCCCTCAACTGCTCCCTGGTCTCGATACCCTCGGCAAGCATACGCACCTCAAGCAGCCGTCCCAAGTCGAAGATGGTTTGCAGGATGGCCGCCTGCCGGCCTGGAACCGGCAGGTATGCAATCAGTCTCCGGTCCACTTTGACTAAATCGATGGGCAAGCGGATGAAGTGATTCATTGAGGCCAGACCAGCGCCGAAATTATCCAGAGCCACTCTTACACCCAGCTTCACCATGCGCTGGATTACGGCAACGGCAGCTTCGGGATCCTCATTGATGGCGTTCTCACTGATCTCCAGACGCAGCCGCTCCGGGGAGATGCTCGATTGGGTCAACAATTCCGTGAGAAGGTCTGGAAGATGAGCATCCTTGAGCTGGCGCCGCGACAGGTTCACGCTGATGCTAGGCGACCGGCCAGGGACGGCCTCGGCCCATGCTTCCAATTGCCTTGCGACACGATCGAGGACCAGAGAGCCGATCGGCAAGATCAGTCCTGTTTCCTCGGCAGTGGGCAGAAACTCGGATAGAGGCACGGTGCTGCCGTCCGCGCGCCGCCAGCGAAGCAATGCCTCGAAACCCTCCAGTTCACCGCTTTCCAGCCGGTAAATAGGCTGATACCAAACCGCCAGCTCGCCCTTCTCCAACGCGTCCCTGAGATCCTGCTCTTTGCGCATTTGCACGGCAACGTGCACATGCATGGAACTGTCAAAAATCTGATGCCGCGCATGACCCTTGGACTTAGCCTGATACATGGCATAATCGGCATCACGCAAGATCTGTTCCGGGGTAGCATGGTCGAGCGTGCCGAAGGCGATGCCGATGCTGGCCGTAACCATAACTTCGTGCCCGTGGACTTCCATCGGCAGGCAAATATCGTGCTGTACGCGCTCGGCGATCCGGGTCACGCCGGCGATATTGGAAATGTCCTCGATCAGAATCGCGAACTCATCTCCTCCAAAACGAGCGACAGTGTCTTCCGGCCGGAAGCAGGCCCGCAGCCGTCCGGCAATTCGCACCAGAAGGTCGTCTCCACAGGCGTGACCCAGCGTGTCATTGACCGCTTTGAAACGGTCCAGGTCGAGAAACATGACGGCAAAGTTGAACTCCGACCGCCGCTGCTGACGAGCCATGATGAGTTGCAGGCGGTCCAGAAACAACGCCCGGTTTGCCAGCCCGGTCAGCGAATCGTATAAGGCATCATGCTGCAGCTTAAGGTCAGTCAGCTTTTTATCGCGAATATCGCGATAGCTCACAAAATTTCCCACTTCGATGCCGGACAGCTCGATAGGCGCAACCAGGACCGATACGTCGATGAGCTCTCCGGATTTGTTTAAGCGCACCGTCTCCATTGAGGCCCGGCCATAGAGCTGCATGGTGTGCTCGAGCATGTCGAATTCATGACGGCGCGTCTCCGGGATCAGAATGTCATAGGTATTTCGGCCCACTGCTTCTTCCGCGGTAAAGCCGAAGAGGCTCTCGAACTCCCGATTGACATGCAGAATCTTGGCATGGCGGGTGATCATGATTGCTTCCGGAGCTGCGTTGAGAAGCTGCTCCAGAAAATTTGATGTCTGGCCTGCTTCCGTTGCCCGGCGCGATGGCATGGCGACGATCAGAAGCTGTATCTCCGGTTCCACTTGCAGCATCCGGGATCGCCCGTGAATCAGGATCGAAGTTCCCTCCGGCGCTCGAAGGCTGCATTCGAATTCGGAGGAGTAGGGCTGGTTGGCGGAGCCGAAAACATTTCTCGACCGGGGTTCTGCGTTCCCTTTACGTCCGTAGACTAATCCGGGAAACTGCCCCTCAAAGATGTCTTCTACGGCGAAAACAGCTCCTTCTTCGGTGCCGAGCATCTCGCGAGCCACGCGATTGGCATAGGTCACATTGCCTCCGCGCTGCACAAAGACGTAGCAAGGCAGGGCTTCCAGCAACAACCGGTCCGGAGCAGCGAGAGCGGTGACGTAAGTTTCGGTCATTGAGTAAACGCGGGAGCTGGCTGAGCGATTTTCCTCAGTATCGAGTATCAAGCGAGGTTTCGGGACGGGAGTATCCCCTGAAAGAAGTATCGGACAAGCTGAGGTTTGCAGTTACCTGAGTTTAGGAAGAATTTGCATCGTATTAAACCCTCAACGCGACTTATTCAGGCAACGCGGGTATTAGGCAAAGTGTATTACGGTACTCCACGACCGGGGATCCGCGGCGGAGAAACGCGCCGTGGTGGAACACGGAAGCCAAGGCGCGGACTTTGTCCGTCCGGACGGCATCGAGCCGATTCGCGAGGGCCAGCCAGAATCCGGCATGACGCAAAGAGGACCGAAATGCAATGCTACACTGGCTAATTAACCTATGCATGTGAAGGAAAGTTGGATGTCTAGCGCGAAAGCTGAAGAACGTCTCGGCTTTTTGATTCGGCAATTAAGAGAAGAGCGGAACATGTCAGTGCGAATGCTGGCTTCGCTTACCGATTTCTCTCCCAGTTTTATCTCGCAAGTGGAAAATGGACAGGCATCTCCATCCATTTCTTCCCTCGAACGAGTAGCCTCGGCGCTCGGAGTCTCCCTGCCTGAGTTCTTTGAGCCCTCCGATGCGAGGACCTCAAGTGTCGTGCGGGCCGGCAAACGGTCCCGGCTGGAGAGCGGATGGTCCAAAGCGACGCTGGAAAGTCTTACGGCAACCCGGTCTGGATTGATCAATCCGCTCATCATCACCCTTCAGCCCGAGGGCGCGAGCGGCAAAAGAGTACATAGCACGGCGCGCGAGGAGTTCGCCTTCGTCCTGGAAGGCGAAGTAATCCTGACCTTGAATGAGGAGGAGTTCTCTTTGTTTCGCGGAGACGCTGTGACGATACTTGCAAATACCCCTCGGCGCTGGAGAAATGTGGCGCCGTTTTCGGCACAAATTCTCGTCCTGTCTCCGAGACTGTAACCAGCTTACCTAGTCTTGCCGCGGTCTTCACCGTGGTCACGGCGCTGGAATCTCACCTTGCTCGCAAAAATGGGACACCCGAAATACCCAATCTTGCCTCCTTCTCCGTTCTCGGTTATACCTGCGGGAATGTGCCCTCAGACAAGACCACCCTCTTTTCTTAGTGTATAAAGCCGTTTCCCTTAAAATCTTGCGGATAGCGTCAAGGCCGTTCCCCATCGAAGACGATCCCTTTCAAAAAGAGGGAGCAGAAATCGAGATGTGCGCGGAAACCCGGCGATAAGGTTAAGCATCTTTTCTAGCTGGCACATGTTCGGCCCGGCTGGGCACTCAACACCCCGGCTGCATTCGCACCAGCTCCGATTTCGCTCAATCTGGCCATAAATTGGGCATCCCAGAGTTCTCTTCGCGCGAAGATGACCCAGCTTGACGGCCAAATCCACTGTTCGGAGCCAAAACAGACACACTCACACTGAGCTTAGAGCAGTATAGCTGCACTGTTCAGTATTGCTGTACAGTGCAGCTATACTGTACGATAGGAAGTCCAAGGAGAAATGTTCGAGATCCTCCTTCAGGACGGCTGAATCACGGATCCCCATAGGCCAGATGGCTGAATAGCTCGAACAATCTTCGGATTAAGGCATACCGCCGTCCGACAGGGAGGTCGCTCCTATATGCCGCGCGCTCATGCAGTAAACGTGCAGGCGACTGATCGGCCAGAAATGCGAGAGTTGGGGAAGAGGTCAACTTGCCCGGGTTGCGGCAGCACTGAAACCCGAACATTTTTTGCGTCCGATAATGTGCCGATTAACTGTTCGGCTTTGTGGCCCAGTCCGAAACTGGCTCTGAGCTGTGCAAGAGGCAGAATCAATCTCACGCGTTGCGCGGAATGCGAGCTGATCTTCAACTCAACCTTCGATCTGCCTGCGGTTCAATACAACGAGCTTTACGAAAACTCGTTAAGCTCCTCTCCTACCTTCTTGAAGTACCGTGCTGACCTGGTCCGCCATCTGCACGATAGCTACGGCCTGGATGGCAAGAGAATTGTCGAGATCGGCTGCGGGAGCGGACATTTCTTAAAGGCGCTTTGCGAGTCAGGAGGAAATTTCGGTATAGGCTATGATCCCAGCCTTCCCGAGGATGCAGTTAGTGATGAGCGCGTCCGCTTCATCAGAGACTACTACTCGGCACGACATAGAGTGGAAGCCGTCGATTTCATCTGCTGCCGCCACGTTCTTGAGCACATGCCAGAGCCGTTTGAATTTCTGTCGCGTCTGAGGAGCGGCTTGGGGCGAGAAAGGGAAGTCAACCTCTATTTTGAAGTTCCCAACGCAAAGTTTGTATTCGCAGACGTCGGCCTGTGGGACATCATATACCCCCATGTTTCTTATTTTAGCCTTCGCTCCCTGCAGACTGTGTTCATGCGAGCGGGATTTCAGGTGATCCAAACGGGAACTACCTACCAAGGCCAATTTCTTTCCATAGAGGCGCGCACTTCAGCGAAGCTTCAGGCTGCCGCCGGTGCGCCGGTCTTGGCCGTTGAAGGCGCGGGCGGCCCCTCCTTGGGCGCCGAAGCTTTTACCGGAGGCTATCAGGAGACTGTGCAGCGATGGTCGAGTTACATTCATAAACTACTAAAGAGAAAAAGAGTCAGTTTCTGGGGCGCGGGAACAAAGGGCGTGACCTTCCTCAACGTCATACCCGGAGCCAGGGAGATTGGTTGCGTTGTGGATGCCAACCCCAGAAAGCAGGGCATGCACGTGCCCGGAACCGGACAGCTCATCTGCCCTCCAGCGCGGCTGCGGGAATATCGCCCGGATGTCGTCGTGGTCCTTAATCCCGCTTACGTTGAAGAGATCTCCGCCACGTTGTCCAATATGGATGTGAGCGCGGACGTGATCAGCGATTGCGCGGCATGAAACCTGCCGGAGAGATCTGTGGTTGTGCGGAACGAATTAACCGCAGATCCCTCCACTTCGCTGACAAATTTCTAGGCTAGCCGGTTGGAAGAACCTGCTGCTAAGGTGCTTCGATGAGCTCCATCTTGCCGTCGCGCTTGCGATGGAGCACCTTTACATTTCCTTCGTTGTCGCGGAAGACAAATACCTCCCGGTTACGGAACTCGGCCTCCTTCACCGCCTCTTCGAGGGTCATCGGCCGGAGCGCTACCGACTCCGCCGAGCGCACGACGTGCGGTTCGGTAATCGGCGCCCGTGCCGGGAAAGAATGCACCGTAACCGGAGTCGCCGGCTGCGGACGAGAGGGATTTCCCTGCGCTGCTGCCGAGGAGTTCGCCGAGGTTCCGTTGCCGTGCGTTCGAGCCAATGGAGGCTGGTCCAGTCGCTTCTCTTCCTTTGGTTGGCGCTTTTGCGTGCGCAGCTTGTTCTTGTGACGAAGAGCCTGGGCCTCCGTTTTAGCGAGAGCGTCGCGCAAGGCCGTTTCCATACTGATGCTGGACTCACAAAGGGCAACCAGATTGCACGCCCTCGTTTTGACCGCGACTTCCGCGATTTGGCGATACTTCTCCGCGGTTAGGATTACCTTGGCGCTGGTTGTTTTGCCGAGAATCTTGCCGATGCGCTCCAAACCCTCATCCGCCAAGGCGCGCAGCGCCTTGGTTATGGTTACCTGCCTGCCGGTGCATTCAACTTCAATCATGCATGCTCCAATTAATTTGCTGGTTTTACCTCAACCGCGAACCCGCCGCTGATGCGTGCTGGGGATGCGCAAATCTTCCCGGTACTTGGCTACGGTTCGACGTGTGACATCGATGCCCTGCGTCTGAAGCATGCTGGCAATTAGATCGTCGGTTAGCGGCTTGCGTGGATCTTCCTCTTCGATGAGTTTTTTAACTTTGCGCTTGAGCAGCATCAGAGGAGTGCCGCCTCCCTCGGGTCCATTGACACCTTCGGAGAAAAAGAAGCGGAGCTCAAAAACACCCTGCGAGGTATGAACGTACTTGTTGGAAACGGCGCGGCTCACGGTGGAAGGGTGAACGCCAATCTCCTCGGCGACTTCCTTGATCATCATGGGCTTCAGCGCCTCTACACCTCGCTCCAGAAAAGCGCCCTGGCGGCGCACAATCGCCTCGCAGGTTCTCAAGATTGTGTTCTTGCGCTGATCGATGTTGCGCATCAACTGCAACGCCGAACGGTAGCGTTCCTTTACGTAATCCTTGACGTCTTTCCCCGTTCCGTCCTGAGAAAGCAGCTTGCGATAGCCCTGGTTCAGACGCAGCGTCGGCAGATCTTCCTCGTTCATCACGATGACATAATCGTCGCCCCGCTTGACGAAGGCTACGTCGGGCTCGATCAGCCTGGCCTCGGTGCGGTTATAGCGCTGGCCCGGACGGGGATCCAGAGTACGAATGAAATCTATGGCCTGCTGCACCGCTTCGGGTTGCTCGCCCAGGGCTTTGGACATCTCACGCAGGTCGCGTTTCTGCAGCATGGGCAAATGCTGATCGACAATGCGCGCAGCCAGAGCAAAGATCTGGAACTTCTCCTCGTGGCAATCTACGGCGTTCTTGATCCGCGGCTGGCTATCGTTTGAGGCCGGATCGGGAGAAAAATCCGCATGTACAACTCCCGCCGCGCCTTCTCCGCCGAGTGACGCCCCGGCTTCAGACCGCCGCCGGCGCCCTTGTAAGAGCTGAAGGTCCCGGCTTTGCGCTTCGATTTGGGCCAACAGGCACTCGCGCAACCCTGGCGTGCCCACGCCGGCCGGATCGAGGGTCTGCACCAGCTTGACCGCTTCGGAGAGGAGCGCCCGATCGTCATCAGAAGGGGTCGCTGGATGCGCGCCGTCATCCGTTTGTTCGCGCAGAAAACCGGCGAGCAGTTCTTCTTCCGTCGCCGGCAGGTATCCGTCCTCATCCAGATTGCCGATGACGTATTCGGCGGCATCGCGCAATTGCGGGGAGACGCTGAGCGAGCCTAATTGCCAGCAGAGATGATCGCTAAGGGTGCCTGGTTGAGAAAGAAAATTCTCGAACGACGGCTTCTCGCTGAATTCGAAGTTGCTGGGTGTGCGGAAGCCGGGGTCCAGATAATCCTGAAAGTACGAGCCAAAGTCGATCTCGTCGAAGGAATCCTGCTTCTCCCGCTGGGATTGATCTTCCACCTCTTGCGCGCTGCGATCGCGCTCGGCCTCCCGCCCGGCCATGTCTTCAAGCAGCGGAACGTTCTCTTCTACTTCCTCAAGTACCGGATTCTCGACGATTTCGGCATTGATCATTTCCTTCAGCTCAAGCTTGTTCAGCGCGAGCACACTGACCATTTGCATCAGGCCGGGGGTCAGTATCTGACGCTGCGAAACCTTCAAGCTGAGCTTTGGCTGTAGAAGAACCATCGTTTCACATGACTTGGAACGGGCGATGCTGCTCTAAGTCTACCTTTCCCCTCCAGGCTGCGCTGGCGAAGTTCTGCAATGCCGGCCGGGGGAACCGATCAGTTTAACGAAAATCCTTCACCGAGATATACTCTGCGTACTTCGGCGTCTTTTCCTAGTTGTTCCGGCGTACCGGTGCGGAAGATACGCCCTTCGTTAATGATATAGGCCCGGTCAGTCACCGAAAGGGTTTCTCGGACGTTGTGATCGGTGATGAGGACACCAATGCCGCTGGCTTTGAGGTCGAAGATAATCTCCTGCAGATCCAGGACCGCGATGGGATCGATGCCGGAAAACGGCTCATCCAGCAGAATAAAGGAAGGTTGAATACAGAGGCAGCGGGCGATTTCCACTCTCCGCCGCTCGCCACCGGAAAGTGCATAGCCGCGCGTCTTGCGGATATGCCCGAGGTTCAACTGATCCAGCAGCTTTTCCGTTCTTGCACGGCGCGCCTCAATCGAGATGGATTGCGCCTCAAGGACAGCGAGGATATTCTCCTCCACCGTGAGCTTGCGAAATACCGATGGCTCCTGCGGCAAATAGCTGATTCCATACTGACGCGCCCGCAAATACATGGGAACCCTGGTAATATCGACGCCGTCAATGAGGATGCGGCCGGCGTCGGGAGAGATCAGGCCGACGATCATGTAGAAACTGGTGGTTTTTCCGGCGCCATTCGGGCCCAGCAGTCCTACCACTTCTCCCTGGCATACTTCCAGGTTTACGCCGTGCACTACCTGACGGCGCTTATAAGACTTCGCAATTTCATCGGTAGAAAGCTTTTGCATTACTTCGCGGTGCGGGTCTCGGTCACCACTCTGGACGGCCCGCCGCTGACAATGACGCTATCATCGCGATCATTGAAAATCAACGAAGTCCCGGTAATCGTCCCCCGCTCCGGATCTACCAGATGCGGCGGCGCAGCATTGGTTCCGGTCAGAACAAATTTTCCGTCCCGTGTGGTATAGACGAGTTCTTCGCCTGTGCCTTTGCGGCCAAGCTGTTCCAGTTCGACCTTTCCCTGGGCGACAATCCGCTCCAGTTGTTTGGTTTGTCTGACGGCGGGCTTAGCCCCCGTGCCGGAAGGTTTGGAGGGGGGGCGCACAACTGGTCCGCTTGCTGCGAAAAAAAGATCCATGTCGTTGGCGCGAATAAGCCCGGAAGCATTTTGGGCCACCACTCCGCCGCGGAAGGCGGCTTTATTGTCCAGCCCGGAATAGAGTAAGGTCCGGCTATTTACGCGGACCACGGAGACTTGTCCAGGCTTACCAGGCGGTCTGGTTTTTGACTGCGTGCTCTTTGCCTGCATCGGCTTTCCCGCATCGAGTGCGCCCAAGCTGGTAAACACGGCATTGACCGGCTTTGCGTCCGGCCCGTTTGCGTTTGATCCCTTTGCGCCCGGCTCTGGTACTCCGCCGGCTGCAAGGGTTTGCCGGGAGCGTGAAATTGCGAGCACCGGCGAGGAGATCGAATCGGCTCCTTGCCAAAGGCGGGCATCTTCATGTGCAGCGCCGTAGAAGGTGATCAGGTCCTTTTCATGGTCAAGATTGGCATGAGCGGCGATCACGTGAACGGGTTCTGTGCCGCCAAAGGATACCCCCGGTTCTTCCCCGGTTTGCCGATAGGTTGCCTTGACACCCTCGATGGCGGTGGCATTTCCCGAGGTGCGATCGAACTGAATCGTGGCAGCGCTCAATTCTCCGTTTGCTTCCTGAATGCGCGGGTCGCCTGTCAGCGTCACGACCTGAGTGTTGGCGGCATAGACTGCCCTCTGCGCGGTAGCTGTAATATCGGAGGATTGCGAGCCGGCGGGTGGCGCATTTCCGCGCCCCGTTTCCGTTCCTGGAAGTATTTTGGGATAGCGTCTGCCGCTCCAGCCTAACGTTGCCTTGCTGATCGCACGATTCGAGCTGAGCCGCCTGCTCAGACCCAATACCGGTTGAAAGAGTGCTCGCTGCCTTCGCCCCCGCAGGAGCGGCGAAGGTCATGTATAGAGTGTCCCCCGTGCTGGTTTGCTTAACCCCGTTGGAACCGAGCAGGACCAACTGGGTGTGCCCCGTGCCGCGCAGATTGGATACTGCAATCCCGTCCCGAAGCGTGACATAAAGCCGATCGCCCGAGACTGCTGTCTCTTGCGGAGAGCCGTTGGCATAGAGAGAGCGGATATCTAACCGCGCGGTACCTACGGCGAGGACATCTTGAGCCACGGGCCGGCGATCGGGAGTGCGCGCAAAATCAATATCGATCTGCGAGGCGGTTACTTCCCGGGTCGTCGACAAAGGACGATTCGCCGGGCGCTTATTCTCTTCAACAGAACTCGGGGGAGTTTTTTCCTCGTCGACAAAGGAAACGGTAGTGCGGAGTTGTGCGTGGCGAATGGCCGCCCGTGAGCCGAAAGACAGGACCGCCGAAGCCGAGTTTCCATAGAGGTGACGAGCCGCATTATCGGCCGCATACAACACTCCGCCGTCCAAAATAGCCTGCACCGGCTCGCTTTGGGCGTCCAGTTCGACGCGCGCGCCCTGCGAGATGATCTTCTCCCCATCGCTGGTGGTGGTCACATGCCCCTGCGACTTGATCTGGTAAGCCGAGCCATCCTGGCGGAAGTAGACGATGGCCTGATCCGACGAACTGTGGCTTGAATCGTAATCGGTTGCACTCTGCAGCAGGTAGAGCTGCCTGCTGGCGCGATCAAATTGTGCATGATGCGCCCGCAGCGCAAGCGGACTGCCATTCAGACTGTAATTGAATGCGACCTCGCTTCCCAGAACCAATACCCCGGTGCGGGAGTCAAAAGTTGCCCCCAGGGCGCGTCCCGCGGCTTCAGCGATACGGAATTCGATCTTGTCCGAAGTGCTGGCCAATCCGGTTTTTTCATTGAAGATCAAGCCTGCGGTTTTAACGTGGACGACATTATCGCTATTCCCGTGGGCCGAGGCGGCAGGGCCCTGTAGATCGATCTGAACGATGCCATCGGCGCGGACGACGCTCTTAGCGGGGTCATATTCGAATTCGTCGCCGTAGATGCGGTCTGCCTGCGCTCCGTCCGGGCTATATAGAGTGATGCTCACATCGTGGAGATCGGCGCGCCCTCCATTCTTGTATTGTGTAGTCTTGGCGGCGTGCAGCGTGAAGATCGTGTGCCCGCCCTCCGATTTCGAGAAAGTGAAGCCGGTGGTCGATTGTTGAATCGAAATGCCCAACTTACCAGGCAAGTCGTGGGCCATCCGATGAAACTGCCAGCGCGCAACTGCGAAGAAGAGCAGGATCCCGATCAGCAATAGCCCGGCAAGCACTACGATCCATGAGCGCAAGCGTTCTATGGCGACGCGCATAGCCTCTATCTTCTCATCCGCAGGTAGCGCGCCGACGGCGGGGCTCGCCTCGGCTATTCAGAGTTCTCCGCCCGTCCTAAAATGACACCATGGCCGATCAGTTATACCTGAGTCTGTGGTATCCGAACTTTCGCCTCGAATCGCTTCCCGCGGCATTGGTCTGTGTACTGGAGCAGTTCCAAGTCGCCGGAGGGTCGCCGCGCGTGCATGCCGCCTCGGCCTATCCGCTCTCCTGGAACGAGACTCCCTCGTATCAGCGCATTTATGAGGAAGCTGAGACGGAGGATTCGATGCCCTCTGTTGCAGTGGCTGCGGCTACCGAACCGCTCTACGACGATTTCGCTTACGAGTTCGAGGTGAAATGGGATTTATGGATAGCGGAGATATCGGGAGATCTGGATCCGGCCTGGAGACGAGAGCCACGTGTGGCGCGTGTAATCGGCTTTGGTCCGCATTTCGATGAGGGAGCTTACGAGCAGAATGGGCATATCCGGGTGGACTTCGGGACGGACACTCCTTTCCTGGAGGATGAGGTGACGCTGGACAAAGTGGCGGCTCAGCGCGTGGAGCAGAATCTCCAAAAGCTGGTGGTCTTGACCAAGGCAATCGAGCTAAAGTGCGGGATCAGCAGCCGTTTGCTTTGGTCCGATTCCGGCGAAAACCTGGCGCAAAAGCTGGTCGCCCGGTTGCAGCGGGTGAATTAATGCATTTCTCCTCATGGTAGACAATGTAATCTTGGCCCAGCCGGGAGGCGCACGATGGAACAAGCTATAGCAGAAAAGAAAGCAGATAGCCGGATTTCAAAGGTTATGAGGAGTTGGTTGCGCGACGGGATGTTGATCGCTTTCGCTTTGGCGGTGGGCTGGTGGGCGCATTCGCCACGAATGGTGCGGGCACAGGGCGGAGACCTGTTCTTCCAGCTTCCTAACTTAAGCAACGGTACCGCGCTGGCGCTTTACTACCCCGATCAACAGACGATCTATGTTTACCAGAGCGCCATGGTGGGATTCTCAACCTTGAACTGCGCCTACCAGTTCCGTCTAAGCCGGCCCGGCGGAGCTATAGAGCGGCAGCAGTGCAAAGCACCCGCATTCCGGCCGTAAGACTGCGAGTTCCTTGCTTTGACCGGACGTCCGCTCAATTCTCTGGAAAAACCGAGGTTAACCGGCCCTAACTTGCTTGGGCATGCAAGCGGCCGCCGTGGCGAACGTCCGCACCATAAATCCAGAAAATGACATCCTCAGCCATGTTGGTGGCGTGATCGGCGATACGTTCCAGACTGCGGGCGATAAACAACAAATTGATAGCCGCGTGGGCTCCCGCCGGATCTTGCGAGATGCAGCCAAGCAGAATGCCCTTGATCCGGCGATTCATTTCATCCACCTGATCGTCCATCGCCAGCACGCTGTTGGCGAGTTCGGCATCGCTGGCCGTAAGCGCTTGGAGAGCTTGCCGGAGCATGGCGATCGAAAGCTCCGCCATCTGCGGAATGTCCACCGGAAAGACGAAAGACGGGCCCTCGGCCAGTTCCTCTGCCAGCAAAGCAATAGCCATGGACTGATCGCCGATTCTTTCCAGATCGGAATTGATTCTGATCGCGGCCAAGATGAAGCGCAGATCACCGGCCATCGGCTGTTCCATTGCTAGAAGGTCGAGCGCCATCTGGTCGATCTCGCGCTCCGAGAGATTGATGATGGCTTCATTACTGCGCACCTTGGAACAGACTGCGAGATCTCCGCTATGCTGGGCATCCAGCGCCAAGCGCAACGTCTGTTCGGCGAGACCTGCCATCTCCAGCAGCCGCCCACGAAGGTTTTCGAGCTTTTGATGAAATGAAATGCGGGTCAAGGCAGCCCCTCTCGAAAAGTGCGGCCGCTATGCAAGCTATCGCGCTGTGGCCCAAGTCTTGGCGAGGCGAGCACGATACGGCCCAATCTGTAAAAACTATAAGAGTTTTAATCGAATTTTAATATAACAAAATAGATGTAGAACGGACACTTTTTATTCCGGCGGCGGTGTGATTTCCGAAAAATCGGCGATACGGGAAAAATTGCCCAGGACCGAATCGATCAAAGCGAGCCGGTTCTGCCGTAGATTCGGCTCCACGGCCATCACCATGACGCTATCGAAGAAGGAGTCCACTGCGGGACGAAGCGCTGCAATGCGCTCCAGAGCCTCAGGATATCTCTGCTCGGCGCGTAGAGATTCCACTTCCGGCGCCAGATGAGAGACTTCGGCGTGGAGCTGCCGTTCTGCCGGTTCCTTAAAATCGGCAGGGACGATCGCCCGGCCGGAGAAGCCGTTCCCGTCCTTCTTCTCTCGCGCTTGGCGAAGAATGTTCTTGATGCGTTTGAACGCTGCTGAGACTGCGGCCATATCCGCCGATCCGCGCACGTCGGTGAGGGCTTGGGCCCGCGCGGCTGCGTCGGGCACGGTGGTCAATTCGGCCGCGAGAACAGCATTCACAACGTCATAGGCGTAGCCGCGCACTTCCCTAAGGTAGAAGTCGAGGCGGTCTTTCAGGAATTGCGTAAGAGTATCAGCGCGGGCAGCCGCCTCCGAATCCGGGGTCCCCGGCAAGCGAAGCTTGCTGGGGTGGGAACTCTTCGATTGTTGAGCCGCCATTTCCTGGATGCCGGCGAGGGTAAGCGGCAATCCCGATTCGGCCAGAATCTTGATTATTCCATTACCCGCCCGGCGAAGGGCGAATGGATCCTTGGAACCGCTGGGCTCAAGACCCAGAGCGAACATCTCTACGATGGACGCCATCCGGTCGGCTAACCCCAGAATTTGGCCCTCGATGGTTGGGGGGATACGGTCCTCCGTCGAGGCCGGCGCATATTGCGTCGAAATAGCTTGAGCGACGGTTTCGCCCAGTCCTTGAGAGCGAGCGTAGAGACCGCCGATAATCCCTTGCAGCTCGGTAAACTCCTTCACCACTTCCGTGGTGAGGTCGGTCTTTGCCAGAAGCACGGCTTGCTCCAATGCAGCATCATCCAGCGATATGCCGTGGCCTGCGACAGCCGCAGCAAACGCCCTGGCGGTGCGAAGATTCATTTGCGTCTTGTCATAGTAGCTGCCGAGCGCTTTTTGGAAAGTGACGGTCTTGAGCAACTCCACCCGCGCCGTGAGGGGAACCTTCTGGTCGTAATTCCAGAAGAACCGGGCATCGTTGAAGCGGGCGCGTAAGACGCGCTCATTGCCGTGGCGGATGCTTGCCAGCCCCAGGTCACTCGCTTCTGTATTCAACACGGCGAGAAAATGAGGCGCCAGCTTGCCTTGCGCATTCTCCACCGCGAAATATTTCTGATGATCGCGCATGACAGTGACCAGAACTTCTTCAGGCAATGCGAGGTATTCGGGCTCGAAATTGCCCAGCACGACGGCGGGCCACTCGGTCAAATGGGTGACCTGTTCTACCAGTGCCTCGTCCTCGCGCCAGCGGGCGCCGGGAATATTGCGCGTGGCGGCATCCAGAGACTTCCGGATGCGGTGGCGGCGCGCGCCTGCATCGGGCAGAACGTAGGCGGATTGGAGCGCTGGCGAATATTCCGCGGGACGATCGACCGGAACGGGTGCGGAGCCATGAAGAATGCGATGTCCATAGGTCACGTGGCCTGCGCTAATTCCGGCAAACTCGATAGGGACAATCGTCTCGTCCAGCAGACAGAGGAGCCACTTGACGGGACGGACAAAGCGCTCCGGCTTATTGGGCCGCCAATACATGCTTTTTGGCCAGGAAATCGCCCCGATCTCTTTCGGCAGTTGTTCAGTGAGGACTTCCTTCGCGGCTTTGCCGGCGCGGTGAATCGTGGCGGAGACATATTCACCTTTTGCCGTGTTGAGCTTCGTAAGTGCGGCGACCTCGACGCCGGCTTTCTTTGCGAAGGCAAATGCAGCGGGGGTGGGCTCCCCATCTCGAAAAGCAGCCTTCCATGCAGGACCGGTGAGCCGCTCCTCGCTCTCCGGCTGCCGGATAAGGACCCCGGGAACAAAAACAGCAAGCCGCCGCGGAGTCGAGTAAGTGAGGATTCCGGCGCTCCGCTCAGCTTTCCCGGTATCGACGCCTGACTCAAGCAGGCGCTCACGTAGCAGCAGATCGTTCACCCGGCGCGACAGTTCAGCTTCAGCCGCAGCGATCATGCGAGCGGGAATTTCTTCTAGTCCCACTTCTATTAAGAGATCGGCCATTTCGTTGTTTTCTTTTCCCAGGTTGTCTAGGGCCTGTTAACAGGTCCTAGGCTATTTTGCAGCGGCAGATGCAGCCGGTTCCATCCGGACATACGCTTTGGCAACGCCGACAGCCAGCGAGCGGATGCGGGCGATGATGCCCACGCGCTCGGTAACCGAGATTGCGCCGCGCGCGTCCAGTAAATTGAATAGCTGCGAGCACTTCAGGCAGAGGTCGTAAGCCGGCATAATGGGAAGGCGGCGAATCTCCTCAGGGCGCCCTTCGATAAGAGCAAGCAACTCCTGACATTCTCTTTCGTAAAGCCGAAAGTGTTCCCAGAGCTTCTCTACGTCCGCATATTCGAAATTGTAGGCGGAGAACTGCACCTCTTCGAGGTGTCGCACCTGACCATAAGTCACCGGCCGGGTGGCGATCTCCGCACGCTTGCTGTTATCGGCTGAATGTCTTTGCACGCCTGTCCACACGATATCGTAGATAGAGTCGACATCCTGCAAAAAGGCCGCAATCCGTTCCAGGCCGTAGGTGATTTCCGCCGAGATCGGGTCGAGATCCAGGCCGCCACACTGTTGGAAGTAGGTAAATTGCGTGATCTCGAGCCCGTCCAACATCACCTGCCAGCCTATGCCCCAGGCGCCCAAAGTCGGCGCCTCCCAGTTATCTTCCTCCAACTTCAAATCGTGCTGACGGAGGTTGATTCCGATAGCGGCTAGAGATTCAAGGTATATCTCGAGCACATTCGACGGCGGCGGTTTCAGAATGACCTGGAACTGGGTGTGCTTAAACAGGCGGTTGGGATTCTCGCCATAGCGGCCATCGGCGGGCCGGCGGGAGGGCTGGGCATAGGCAACGGAGAACGGCTGCGAATCGAGAACGCGCAGAAAGGTCTCGGGAGACATGGTGCCCGCGCCGACCTCGACGTCATAGGGCTGATCGAGAATGCAGCCGCGTTCCGCCCAAAATGTTTGCAAGCGGAAGAGCAGTTCCTGGAAAGTGAGTGGGGTTGTCGCTGCGAGGGCCACGGTTGATTCTATAGCGTTTTCACAACTCTGGAACGATGCTGCTGCTTATCCGCCAAGCCGCGCGAGCGCGGCCACGGTGTTGAGCCTTCGCTCCAAATGGCGCTCGAGACTTTGGATGGAGAAGCGCCGCAGATCGGCTGCGCGGCTGCGCGGCCACGGTTCAGCGGCAAAAGCGGAAGCTGGAGCGCGGAAGATACGCACCGCCAGATTCTGTGAGTCTGTAGTGAGCAGAGTGCCTTGTCCCGGAGCGCTCCCACCTTGTTGCCGCTGGTGTGCGGAACAAAATAGACCATCGGAACCGGCATAAAACCGGGCTGGCGAGGCGGCCAGAGCATCGCCGCACCCCAGGCAATGGCCTAGATCGGGAAGCCATCCCATTAGCCGCGTGATCCAAAGCGCGAAATACGTTACCGGCATCCAGATATTGCCAATTCGCGTTTGTTCGAGAACGGAGAGCAGGAGCCGGAAAACATGATCCTCCGGGCCGTGGTCGGGGAGCGCCTCTTCAAGGATCTCGACAAAAAACGCCAGGGCGGCAGCGCGTGCATAGTCCACCGGATCGGAAAGCGGAGAGCGAAGAATCTCGAACGAGTCCAAACGAACCAGATCCTGCTTAGGTTTTTCGAAATAACGGGCGCGTACATAGGTCATCGGCTCGAGCGCGCCGCCGAAACGGCGGCGTGACTTTGCCGCCGATTTCGCGACGCCAGTTATTTTGCCCTGGTCACGGGTGAAGAGGGACACGATCTGGTCCGCCTCATGGATGGGCCACGTGCGCAGGACGATAGCTTCAGCCTGATGGGAAATCATGGCGCGGTCTTGATCGAAAACCGGACGAGAGGCGCCCGGCTGCCTATAACCTAATAACCTAGCGTCCGAAGTGGGCAGAGTTCTTCTCCGCGAAGCTGGCCCATTTTTCCGGGAGATCGTCCCCGGCATAAATGGCGGAGACCGGGCAGACCGGGACGCAGGCGCCGCAGTCGATGCACTCCACGGGATCGATGAACAGCTGGTCGACTTCGCCGTAATTCGCTTCGTCCTTCTTGGGGTGGATGCAGTCCACCGGACAAGCGTCGACGCAGGCAGTATCTTTCGTTCCAATGCAGGGTTCTGCGATCACGTATGTCATAAAACCGTTCTCCCACTATTGAGTCGATAGAAATTAAATTGTAGCAGCAGAAATGGATCTGAATGATTGCATGAGTGCGGGGGCGAAAGTACGGCAGAAACAGGATGGATATATCGCAAGCCGCTGCCATCAACGGCCTTTTTCCTCAAGAAACAGGCCACTTTGCGGAATTCATCGAAGCCACACCTTTCCTGTTTCTGCCTTAACCTGGGTCTCTCCAAAAATGAGGATTGTATCCTCTCTCGCCAGGCAAATCGCCTAACGAACCAACGGTTCACTCACCGAGTCCTGAAACCGAGCCTCAAGGTGAGACACGGTCCCGCCGGCGGGCGGCAAACTCCGCCGGAGTGGGCACGGGTTGCATGCCACGGCCGGAAAACATGTCATCGAAGAAGGTAAGCAGCTCTGCGGTAATTCGCCCATTCGTAGCCAGGATCTCCCGGCTGTCGAGTAGAAAAGGCTCACCGCCGAAGCGCGACATTGCACCACCCGCCTCCAATACCAGCAGAGCACCGGCAGCGGTATCCCAGGGATTAAGGTTGAACTCCCAAAAGCCATCGAGGCGACCGGCAGCGCAGTATGCCAGATCGAGCGCCGCCGATCCTGCCCGGCGAACGCCATGCGATCGCAAAGTAAGCTGCTGATAGAAGTGAATATTGGGGTTGGTATGACGTTTTTGGCTGGGAAAACCGGTGGCCAAAAGACTCTCCTGCAGGTGTTCGACGCGCGAGACCTTCAACGGCCGGCCATTGAGCCACGCGCCCTTCCCCCGCTCCGCGGCGAACATCTCATCCCGCAAGGGATCGTAAACAACCGCTGCGACCAGTTTGCCATCCTGCCCTTGGGGCAAACCCTGGGCTCGATGCTCAAGCCCAAGGGAGACGGAAAATACCGGAAAGCCATGCGAAAAATTCGTGGTGCCGTCGAGCGGATCAACGTACCAGCGGTATTCACAATCGAGCGCCAGCCGAGTTCCCTCCTCCGCGAAAATTCCGTGATCGGGGAAACGCGCTCCGAGCTGCGCGACGATCAGCCTTTCCGATGCGCGGTCGGCTTCCGTGACGATATCCACGTCGCCTTTGTATTCCGTCGTGACCCCTCGCGCGAAGTAGCCGCGCAACATCTCCCCGGCCTGTAAGGCAATTTCAGCTGCGACTTTGGCGAAGCCGAGGTCCAGATCGGGCGGTAAGCCGCTCATCGGAGGCCTCCTTCTTCCGCATTGCGGCGAGGGTTGCTATCGCGGCGCGCATGCTCGCGAATGGTGCGGATCTGCTGCTTATAAATAAACAGATTGGGCTTGCCTTCACGGGTAAGGCGGATCATCGTGTCATCAAAATACTCGATCCAGCCGGAGACGCTTTCCCCGTCCCGCAGCTTGACTGTGACCCGCACCTGTTTATCGCTGAGGAAGCGCAAATAGAGCGCCTCCTGTCCGGTCTCTCCAGGCGGCGGGGATTTCTTATTCGCGCGGGATGAATTTTGCGGAGGCATGGTCCAGTGTAACTGTCTAGATGGATGCCGTCAGGGGAAACCGCGCCGCTTCTAGAGCATTTTCCCTGATACCGTGATGTGGAAATATCAGTGACGTGTAGCCATTCTTTCACCGCATCGGGCGAAGACCGCGTGTTGGGGATCTCGACTTTCACCCCATCACGCAAAGACCGCGTGCTGGGGACCCCGACTTCGATGGAATGGCTAAGTCGAGTTTCGCTTTTCCCTCTGCACCATCAGGAAAGATGCTTTAAAAATCGATATGAATCCGAACTCCGGGAACGATCACCGGACCGCGATCGCGATTGTAGCCGGGATTGTCGACATAGGAGAGCTGGACGGCCATGTACAGGCCGCCGATTACATGAGCGGTGTAGTAGGTTTCGCTTACCGATTCCCGGCCATAGTTGAGCCGGCCATCTCCTAAAATGAAACCCAGTCCGCCCAGCGCCAGGTATTCGCGATGGTCTTTGCTGAGGCCGCCGGTTTCAAAAGCGCTGCCGATACGATCGTCTCTCCTGCCCCAGGCGTTCCCTGCGAGGTCGGCTCCAAAAGCCACGGTGTTGTTCGTCTCGGTATAGGCGAAGGACTCATGATGGCCCTCATTCCAGCCCGCGCGGAGAAATGCGCGGAAATTCTTTGGGAGATCCTGCTCGAGGTTGATTCCAAAACCCTGCTTGAGCGTGCCCTGATGCCGGTAGAGAGTGACGTCGGGGGTGGAGTCGGCATGATTCAGGTAGCCGTCGATCGCCTCGCGGTAGTCTCCCATATTGGCGTGGTTGAGATAAGCGAGCGGCCGGATATGCGTTTCCAAACCCGGGAACCAATGCGGCTTCCAGTCGAATTCGAGATTCTCCGCGCGGGCGCGGCGCATCGCATAATCCAGATCGATGCCGTTGGCCACGGTCGGCATGAGCCCTTCGCCAAATCGCACTGCAAAAACCGGACCCTGATAGCTCAGGACCGCGGCCACGGTGTAGCCGCGCGTATCCGCGGCATAATCGTAAGCTGCATTGTTATCAATCGCCCAATTGGTGAACTGAAGATGGCTGTCGCTGCCGACGGAATTGACGTCGAAGAAATCCACCATGCTCATCTTTCCCAAAAGAAACTCAATACGCCGCGGCGGAAGAGAGGTCTGCAGATAAAACGGATTCGGCTGCGCTTCGATGCGGGCTGAGGTAAGTGGAATGGTCTGGTGGATGAAATACCGCGCCAGATATACATTTTGGCTCAAGGAGGGATTGCGCACCACATCGAGATTAGGGAAGGCGGCAATACCAAGAGCCTGACCTATCCCTTTTCCGCCGGTTTCTTCCAGATCAAAGACGAATTCCGTCCAGCGCTGCAGCTTAACCCCCGTATAGAGCGTGAGCACGCGTGAGAGCGCGGTCTGGTAAGCATTGCTGCGAAAGCTGTTCGCCCCTTCGTAAGGTGAGTGGAAGGGCTCGTGAGCTTGGAAAATGAAGTTGGCCTGACCGGAAACCCAGAAGCGATCCGCTATCAGGTGATGCAACCAAACAGCCGGATTTAACTGGTCGTCGGATTGATCCTCCTCCCTTTGATTGATCTCAGGGAGCGGAATTGGGGCGACTGGGGCGGCATCCAGCCCGGTACTCGGCTTGCGCTGATCGGGAGAAGCAATTGCCAGGCCGGGAGCATCGGGCAGTGCGGCTTCAACCGCAGCTTGGCGCGCGGTCTGAGCGAGCCCGGGCGCTGCGCACATAAGGCCCGCGACGATCAGCATGAGAAGACGCATGGAACTCCATCGTTGAATTATCGCCGCTCGAAATTAGTCTATAGCATATCCCCCTAGGATATAATTTGTGAAGTTTCGGTGAAAAGATAATCGGAGGCGCGAGATGGCGGAGACAGGAGAGATGATCCATGAATGAAAAGCGCAAACTGCTCGCCAGAGTCAAACGAATTCGTGGCCAAGTGGATGCCATCGAGCGTTCGCTGACCCAGGAAGACGATTGCGCTGACATACTTATGCTGCTGGCAAATATCCGCGGCGGAGTGAACAGCCTGATGGCGGAAGTGCTTGAAGATCACATCCGGCTGCACATCATGAATCCCGAAAAGGGCACGGCGCCCACGCAAGAAATTGCCGAAGATCTGATCGATCTTGTTCGCGCATATCTCAAATAGCCGTGGAAGCCCCCTGCTTCAGCAGGGAAGTTGGAACCAGTCCAGCGGAACTCGCTCGATCTTATCGGGTTTTTAGCTCTGGGATTTTCAATTGCCAGCGCTCAAGCGCGCTTGATCGAGAGTCAAGCTTTTCCGGAGCGCTCAAGCACTCCTTCCCTCGCATAAATGCGGGGGGCTGCACCAATCAACTAGATTTGTCATGTCGACCGGAGATCAGTCAACTCTCTGAACACCACCCGGCCCTCGCTGATGGTAGCGCACACCTTGCCCAGCATTGGCCAGCCGTCGAACGGAGTATTTTTCGATTTGGATTTGCCGGCCGCCGCGCGGAAGCTCCACTCTGCTTTGGGGTCGAAAATAACCGCGTCGGCAAAGGCGCCCACAGCCAGCCTGCCGCGGCCCTTGAGGTTGAATAATGCCGCTGGTTGCGTGCTCAACAAGGTCAGAATGCGGCTGAGTGAGACCCTGTGCTTGCGGTGCAGCAGATTGAGAGTAAGTCCGAGCGCCGATTCGAGCCCGGTAATGCCATTGGCGGCGCGCTCGAACTCCTGATCCTTCTCGTATGCGGCATGCGGCGCGTGGTCGGTGGCGATGCAATCGATCGAGCCATCCAGCAGCCCTTCGAGCATCGCACGGCGGTCGGCTTCGCTGCGCAAAGGCGGATTCATTTTGGCGTTGGTGTCGTACTCGCCCACCGCGCTTTCGGTGAGCACGAAGTGGTGCGGCGTAACCTCGCAGGTCACGTGCAAGCCTTTGCGCCGGGCCTTGCGCACGGCGTCCAGCGCGGCCGCTGTCGATAGATGAGCAACGTGCAGGTGGGCGCGGTTGCCCTTGAGATTTTCCAGCAAGCGGAGGTCGCGTTCCACCAGACCGGCTTCGGCGGCAACCGTCATGCCGCGAAGTCCCAAGCGAAAGGCAAGCGCGCCGGCATTCATCGAGCATCCGCCTGTCAGGCGAGTGTCTTCGGCATGTTGCACCACCGGAATCCCGGTCCGCGCGGCGGCGGCCAGGGCCTGGTGCATGATGGCCTCGCCCAGAATCGGCTTGCCGTCGTCGCTCACCGCAACCGCTCCTGCGGCTTTGAGCGAGCCAAATTCCGTCAACGCCTCGCCCATGCTGCCACGGGTCGCCGCGGCAATCGGGAAAACACGCGCGCTCGCGCCTCGCTCGGGACTCTGCATCCAGCGCGTGGTCTCCACCGAGTCATTGATAGGAACAGTATTGGGCATGGCGCAGACCGTGGTGAATCCTCCGGCAGCTGCAGCCGCTGTCCCGGTAGCGATGGTTTCCTTATAGCCTTGCCCCGGCTCCCGCAAATGCACATGGATATCGATCAATCCAGGCGCTACGATCAGCCCTTTGGCGTCTATGATTTCGGCGCCCTCCAGCTTGGCCGCGGCGTTCAGTTTTCCGGGAGGCTCAATGGCGGCAACTCGCGTGTCCTTGAGCAACACGTCGCGGTCTGCATCCACCCCCGCGGAGGGATCGATCAGATGGCCGCCGCGAATCAGAATAGCCGTCAACGCTTGCCTCTCTTCTTGAGAGCTTTCGGTAATGGCTTGCGCGTGGTTTTCGCAGAGGAGGTTTTGTCACGCGCCGCCCGACTCGCTTTCTTCTTTCCGGGGTCGGCCGGCAACCCTCGCGGCGATTCAGCAGTGGGCGCCGAATCGCCGGTCAATGCGCGGTAGACCAGCGCCATGCGAATGGCTACGCCGTTCATGACTTGTTCGGCGATGATCGATTGCGGCCCGTCCGCGACCTCGCTGGTAATCTCAAGTCCGCGGATCATCGGCCCCGGATGCATAACGAAGGCCTGCGGAGCTTTATTGCGCAGCCGCTCCTCATGGAGTTGATAACGGCTCGAATATTCGTCGACGTCGATCTGCACGCCAACCAGCCGCTCCTTCTGGATACGCAGCATCATGACAACTTGGGACTGCTCCAGCGCCCGGTCAAAATCCCGCTCGATCACGAGCCCAGCCGCCAGCTCTGAAGCTGTGTCGGGCAGCAAAGCCGGCGGTCCGCATAGAATCACACGCGCGCCCAGTCGGGGTAGCAAAAGCGCGTTCGAGCGCGCCACGCGTGAATGGAAGATATCGCCCGTAATCGAAATAGTGATACCCTCCAACGTCTTCGCATCGATATCCCGGCGGCTGCGCCCCAATGCGCTCAGGACGGTTCTCAGATCTAGAAGCGCCTGCGAGGGATGCTCGTGCATTCCGTCGCCCGCGTTGAGGACCGGCACTCCGGTGGCACGGGCCAGCAGATATGGCGAGCCGGAGGAGAGATGGCGAAGAATGATGCACTCTGCGCCCAATGCACGCAGCGCGATTCCGGTATCTTTGAGCGATTCGCCCTTTTCAATGGAGGACGATTGAGAACTGATCAACGCAGTGTCGGCTCCCAGGGCTTTGGCGGCAAGCTCGAACGACGTTCTGGTCCGGGTGCTTGACTCATAGAACAGCAGGGCTACTCTGCGTTTTGCCAGTCTCCCGGCCCGAAGGAGCGGATTTTCCTTCTCGAGGAACGTAGCAGATGCCAGAATACCGGCTATATCTTCCAGGCTGAGATCGGAAACAGAAAGGAGCGAGCGCGAACGGGCAAGGCTTGGCGCCGCCGTTATCGGGATTGCCTCTGCGCTTTGCCGTGTTTCCAATCGGGCCTTTTGCGTCATGTGCTGGTTTATAGAATTCGCCGATGTATGAGGGCGGGTGCCCCAGATAGCGCCACCTATGGTTTCAATCGACGCGTTCGACCAGAACGACCTGCTCGTCCCGATCGATTTCCTGAAGTTTAACCTCGACGATTTCCTTTTCCGTGGTTTGCACATGCCGGCCGATGAAGGTCGCCTCAATCGGCAACTCGCGATGTCCGCGATCTATCAAGGCCAACAGTTGTACTCTTCCCGGCCGTCCATGGTCGAACAGCGCGTCCAAGGCGGCCCGTACTGTTCTTCCGGTATAGAGAACATCATCCACCAGGATGATGTTGCGGCCGGCGATGTCGAATCCTATCGCGCCAGGGCTGACCACGGGACGAACGTCGTGGGTGGATAGGTCGTCGCGATAGAAGCTGATATCGAGCATGCCAGTCTTGATCGGCCGTTTCTCGATGCCTCCGATCAGGATACCGAGCCGATTGGCTAATGGAACTCCGCGACGCTTAATGCCGACAAGCCCGAGGTTCTCGCCGCCATTGCTCTTTTCGACAATCTCGTGCGCCAGCCGAACCAAAGTGCGTTCGATCTCCGAGGCCGACATAATACGGCCTTTTTCGCGCAGCTTAGGAGTTAATTCAGTTTGGCTCATAGAGGGTAGGATATGTTAATAGGCCTGAGATGTTTTTACGGCAGGTGTGTCCTGGCCGGCAAGCCGGGATACACAGGCTGCGGAAAACGCGCCGAAGCAACAAGCGAGGCGCAAGAAAATGTATAACCCGCAACAGTCTACCCGAGTAATAAATGGTGAACCGGCCACAGAACCGTTTTTCCGCAGCCTGTACGGCCACTGGTTTGAAGCTGGCGATGTCAATCGAGAGGCCTGGCCGGATCATACGGCGTTGGCGGAGCAAGGAGCAAGTCCGAAAGCATAGGCGGTGAAGGAGTTCGTCTGCGAATCGTCTGTGATGCCTCAGGAATTCCGCAAGGGTCCCTTACGCCCGGCATAGAGGCGAACCCCCAATGCGCCGCCGAGTGCCGAGAATAGAACGATGCCCAATGCAGTGATCGCCGAATACATCAGGGTATAGGCGGCTCTGCCATCCGGCGAGAGCAGGAACTGGAGCGAGGCTTTCAATTGCGCCTGAGTCTCCGGGTTCGACTGGACAAAAACCGCGGATTGCTGGTTAAAGGATTGCTCAATGAACGCAGTGTAAAATTTATCGATCGCCGCGCCCTGGTGCAGAGCGAAGCGGGCAAATACCCGCCAGACCGCGGTTGCCGCAACCGAGCTGTAGGCGGCGATGATGCCGGCGAGCGCGCCGATGCGCAGGCCCGAGCGGGCGTCCAAGCGAAAAGCCGGAGCATGCTTGCGATATAGCCCGACGCACAGTACCGCTCCTCCCACCACCCACAAACAGCAACCCCAGGCCAGTACGGATATGGAGCTTAGAATACCGGCGGGCACTCCAACAATCAGAGCGGCGTTGATGGCATCGCGCCAGGAAATTCCCTGGGTAGGCGCGCCCAATTGGATCGGACGCGGGTTGGCATACGCGCTCTCACCTTCCTGCTGCGGCTCAAATCTGACCTGGGGCGAGCCGCAATTCGGACAGAAGAGATCCGAAGCGCTCAAGCCGGCGCCGCATCGATGACAGAGCACGTTCATGACCTTGAGGCTATCTTAGGCAGGAACCCAGCGCAAACTAAGGACCATTCCGCCCGATGGGCGCATCTCTACTGGTTAGGGTCTGTTAACACTCCCTAAAGACGCAATCGCCGGATCTTTCCCGGAGCTCCGAACCAAGTATCTTCTTACCTTGAGGTCTTTCCTTTGGCGAACCAGTACACGCAGCTTTTCTCTCCTTTGACTTTAGGCGCACTCACTCTTCCCAACCGGATTGTCGTCTCACCGATGTGCCAATACTCAAGCACCGATGGATTCATCAATGATTGGCATGTGGTGCATTTAGGCAGCCACGCCGTAGGCGGGGCCGGATTGGTTTTTACCGAAGCCTCCGCCGTACTCCCGGAAGGTCGCATCACTCCTCAGGACCTAGGATTTTGGAAGGACGAGCACATCGCGGGATTAGAGCGCATAGCGTCATTTCTGCATTCCCAGGGTGCGCGCGCAGGTATGCAATTAGCTCATGCCGGACGCAAAGCAAGCATGACCCGGCCTTGGGAAGAGCCCCGATATATCTCTCCGCGGGAAGGCGGATGGCAACCGGTTGGTCCTAGCGCGATCGGCTTTGCCGAGCACTTCGGGAGACCGGCAGAGTTGGATGTGGCGGGCATCGAGCGCATTACGAAAGCCTTCGCCCAAGCGGCAATCCGCGCGGCAAAAGCCGGCTTCGACGTAATTGAAATCCACTCCGCCCATGGCTATTTGCTGCACGAATTTCTGTCGCCGCTCAGCAACCGGCGCAATGACGCCTATGGCGGAGCGTTCGAAAACCGCATCCGCCTTCTCATCGAGGTGGTGGATGCGGTGCGCGCCGAGTGGCCGGAGAGCCGGCCTCTTTTTGTAAGAATCTCCGCTACGGATTGGACAGAAGGCGGATGGGATATAACCGACTCTGTCGCTTTGGCTCAGGTTCTTAAACAGCACAAAGTCGATGTGGTGGATACCTCCTCGGGCGGCAATGTGGAGAAAGCCATCATTCCGGCAGCGCCGGGCTACCAAACCGCTTTTGCGGAGCGTATCCGGCGCGAAGCAGGTATTGCAACCGGCGCCGTGGGCATGATTACCGATCCAGCGCAGGCGGAACACATCCTGAGGACCGGCCAGGCGGATCTGGTCCTGCTGGCCCGGCAAATGCTGCGTGAACCATATTGGCCGCTCAATGCTGCAGCACGTCTGGGCGAGCAAAGCAGTTGGCCTGTCCAGTATTTGCGGGCTGCGCCCTTGGGTAGTTTGCCGCGGGAACCAATTTCTGCAACTGAAATTGCGGAAATTGCCGAAAACGAACGCGTAAAAGTTTAACCTGATGCCGAAAGCTGGCCTATACTCTTGTCGAAGGGCGGTGAGCACGTTTGACCGCCCGCTGAACCGCATGCCCAATCGTCTCCCACAACGGCCGGCGCCGCAGAAGCCTGAAATCCCGGACAAGCTTTACTTCAGAATCGGCGACGTCGCCCGCTTGTGTGCGGTTGAACCGTACGTCTTGCGCTTTTGGGAAAGCGAGTTTCCTCAGCTCAAGCCGAACAAGAGCGGAACCGGCCAGCGGCTCTACCGCAAACGGGACGTGGAGATGGCGCTGCGCGTCAAGCGGCTGCTCTATGACGAGGGCTACACCATCGCGGGTGCCCGTCAGGTGGTGCTGGCCGAGCTACGCAAGAGCAAGAGCGGCCAGCCGGAACTTCCGCTCGACCAGCGGCAAGCGATCGAGCGGACAGAAACCCGTTTGCACAAAGTCCGCAAAGAACTGCGGGAGATCCTGGGACAGCTTTCCACGCCCAGCCCGCAGGCGCTGCAAGGAAAAGAGAAGAGGCCTGCCCGCGTCCCGGCTACCGGGCCTGAACTCTTCGAAATCTAAAAGAGTGAGTCAGCGAGCATGCTCGCTCCGCTATGCGCTGTTGGGAAGGTTGGTATCGAGCACGATTGCGCCGTTGGTCATAAACCGTTCCATCGCCTGCATAACGCATCCCTGTCCGCACGCATGATAGAACTCGGTATTCTGGCTCTCTGCGGCATTCCACGGCATCAGCGTGAACCGCTGCCTTGGCTGCCCTTCTTCAAAGCAGGGAACATCGCCCAAGGTCAGCATCCACCAGTGATTCGAATCGCCCTTCTTCCTACCGCAAATATCGCAGTTGAATGAGACATCCCAAACCATTTTTCACCTCGGGCCCGGCAAATGGGCTGCGCCCTCACAGTAGCGCAGCAGCCGCCGTTTTTCCATCACAATCATGCTAGAGTATGGACGTCCGAAGGTTTTTCAAGCAATCGATCTTTTGGGGAACGCCAGGGTGAACCGACGTGACTTGTCCTGAGTGTGCATCCTCCAGTTTCCGCCTGTCCCGTTTCCGTACCAAGGATTTAGAGCGGCTGGCGCTGTTTCAATATCCGGTGCGGTGCAGGCATTGCCATCGCCGGACATACGCTGGTTTCCCTCTCGCCCTGATGCTTTTGCAATCGGGTAGGGCGCGCAGGCAGCAGCGCCGTCAGGATCAGCTTAAATAGGCCGGATCTGGATTTCCCGGCAGACAACATGATAAAAATGATCCGCACGCTCCTTAGGCCCGGGCCTCCCCTCCATGAGAGGCGTTCATGAAGAGAATTCTTGTTGTTCTCGCTATAGCGGCCGGCTCAATGTTCGGCTGGTTTCTTCATGAGAGAATCGACGGTACCGACATCGCACTTTACTTCACCGGGCCGCCGTCTGAGAAGGCGCAAACCTATGATGGCCCTCCTATTTCGCCCGCGATGCGGACCCTCGCGCTGCGCGATCTCCGCTTGTTTGTCGCCCAAAGCGAGCTCGAGTACATCGCTGCCAGCGGAGATCAGAGCGAGAAAGTAAAGGAGCAAACCAAGCAGATTGAGGACCAGATGAGCCGGTTCACCTCCCGCGAGCGGAAGACGCGCCGCTCCTATCAAGGCGACCGGCTGCTTCTGATGCAGCTCATCCACGCGCGGATCACGGCTTTTGAATCCGGCTGGGCCATCCATGTGGGCGCCGATCCCGCAACTCGGGCCAGCGCGCAGCAACGCGCAGCCGCCTGCAGTCAGTTGGCCCGGGCCTCGGCGGAAAGAGGAGAATTTGCCGGATGGCGGGTAGATAACAACCGGGTTTGTCTCAACGTGCCGGATAACGCCAATTTAGATACAGTCCTCGCGGCCGCGCTCGCCTATACCGGCTCTCAGCTAGCGCCCGGTGTGGCAGATGGCACGGAAAAAGCCGCCAAGTAAGCGCGGCCGCGCCGCCGCAAGGATCGGCCGGTTACCTCACCGGAGCGGTATGTACTGCAAACGCGGGGAAAAAGATAAAGCGGTTCCGGTCCGCCGGAACAGCGGACCGGAACCACGACGGGTGCTACGCGGCGGTGGAGGCAGCGGTGGTATTCGTGCGTTGCGCGATCTGCGAGAGAAGGTGATCTGCATGTTTCTCTTCGTCGAGCGTTTTCTGCAGAGTCTCGGCGTGAGACGTCAAACCAAGTTGATTTGCCCAGTCGCGGGCGCTCCCATAGGAGGCAATTTCGTAGTGCTCAATCTTCTGGGCTGTCGCGATTAGGCCCGCGTCGCGAATAGGACCGGAGTCGGTTTCCTTGGTGATGTTCTTGGCCGAGCCGGCAATAGCGAGGAGAATGGGATCTTTCTTGTCATCCACATCGCCTCTGACTTCGCCGATCAGTTCCTCCAGACGGGAAACGTGTACCCGGGTTTCCTGCAGGTGCGATTGAAACGCCTGCTTGAGTTGCGTATCGTCGGCGTGATCGATCATGTCCTGCAGTCCCTTGACAATCTGGTTTTCGGTGGAGAGAAGATACCGGAGCTGTGCCGTATAAAGCTCCTGCAAGGTCGGAAAATCGTTAGACGTTAAAAGTCCCACAGAATACCTCCTAATTGTTTACTTGCGATTAGAAGTGCTCTGGGTGCTCGTGCGTTGCCCGCGGAGGCCGGGTAACTGCCGATAATACAGATCTCAATCACGTAAATTGCCCCCAGGCTGTTTTCAGATGGACAACTGCCATAATACAGACCACGAGGCTGTTTTCAGATGTGATTGGTTTGAATGGTCGGGACGGGCAGATTTGAACTGCCGACCCCTCGCACCCCAAGCGAGTGCTCTACCAGGCTGAGCCACGTCCCGACGGCAGCAATTCCTCTCCGAGTGTACACGAGCGGGAGGTTCTCAGGGGAGGGCTTTGGCCCGCAAAAGCAGATCGATCAGTGGCTGGGGGGAACATATTCCTTAGGCAAAGCCGAACCCCCGCCGAAGAAATACTCCTGCATCTGCTCGACCAGGAATTCCTGCGCTTCCCGTGTCCAGGGCTGGAGGCGGTATTCATTCAAGAGCATTTTCTGGTGTTCGATCCATCCCGCCCAAGCTTTTTTCGAGACGTTGTCGTAGATCTTCTGGCCGAAGTCGCTGTCGAATGGGCGCTCATCGAGCCCCTCCAATTCCTGCTTGTAACGCGCGCAAACTACCATGTGTGCCATTGGACTTCTCCATAACTCGATCTAACCCATTGTAAGAGAAGAGGCTCGGTGAACGCACGTCCCACAGGGAGGCGGAACATTTGTCATCTCTTTATCTGCGCTTCTTTCCTTTGTCCTTGCCCTGCCTGATTCTGGCATTCTGAAGTGGGCCACTTGGCCGTTTGTTCTGGCCCACCTGTTGGGGTGTCGCTACCGGCTCAAAATTCCCCACATTTCGGTTGAAAATCCCGCCGCCCTCAACTCATTCAGGCCTGTCATGTTCTCACCATAAAGGGCGCCACATCCTTGGCGCATGCTGCCGGAGAATTGTTGCGGATATTTTGGATGCGGGGCAGGTCGCGTTCATCGACCGCATAGATCATCGGGCCACCACAAACCAGCAGAGTTTGTGCAGGCGCTGTTCCATTCCGGAGGTCCGCGCGCCTTTCCTCGCCTGCGCACAGGCAACCTGTTGCCGGCATGTTCCCCTTATCGTTCCGGAAGGACACCGGTCTCTCGTTGTCTGCGCTAAGAGCTACACATACCGTCCCGCGTGTTCACTTAGCCGGAGATTTTAGTTCTTCAACAGACCTGCCTGTCCTTATGGTGATTGATGCTTGTTGCTACAGCCCTGTTGCCCAAAAACACAAATTCATGAGCGCAAAGTGAAACAAGAGACCGATCTCTTGACAGCTATCATTACCGATGCCTATATTCCTCCTTGATCGCAATCTTCGCTTGAGCACGATCTGAAGTGTCCGCATATACAAATCCACGAATGAGTGCCGGAGGTTATTGAGTATGAATCGCATAGGCGACGTGGAAATCCCAGATTCGAGAGAAAGCAGAATTCAGCGTACGCGGGTCACAATGACCTTCGCCTTATCTCTTTTGCTATTGACGCTCATCCGGCTAGGCGATGCGCAACTGATAACCACCGCGACTATAAACGGCACGGTCACCGACCGGTCGGGTGATGTGGTTCCGCAGGCGACCGTCAGCATCACGGATACCGGAACCGGAAGAGTTGTTACCAGTGTCTCGAATACCGACGGCAGGTTTTCTCAAGTGGGTCTGGGTGTGGGAACTTACCAGTTAAGTGTGACCAAAGCCGGGTTCGCTACTTACAGGGAGAGCGGAATATATCTAGGTCCCGCGTCTGTCCGGACGGTAACTGTTGTCCTCACCCCCGGCGCTGTTTCTTCCAGCGTAACCGTCAGTGCGAGCGCGCTACAAGTGCAGACCAGCAGCAGTGCGGTCTCGAGCCAGGTAACACGGCAGCAAGTCGAAACATTCCCCCTGAACGGCAGAAGTTATCAGGGACTCGCAGCGCTGATGCCTGGGGTCACCAATCTCTCCGCCGGAACTGCATTGGGTACCGGAGGCTTTACTACCTATAACACCATGTCCATCAATGGAATGGGAAAGAGCGGGACGTTGTATACGGTGGACGGAATATGGAACATGAACAGTGGGTGGTTTCAGCAGACGACGATCACACCTAATCCAGATCAGATTGAACAGGTCCAGGTGCTTCAGAATAATTATGACGCGAAGTACAACTTGATCGGCGCCAATGTTGTGATTCTACAAACCAAGAGCGGCACCGCTGCATTTCACGGCGGGGCGTGGGAATACTTACGCAACAACGATTTAAATGCGCGGAACTACTTTGCAACTACCGTCCCAACTTTGAAATGGAATATCTATGGCTGGAATCTCGGCGGTCCGGTTTATATCCCCAATCACTTCAATGCGGACCGAAGAAAGATGTTTTTCTACGTGAATGAGCAGTGGGTCCGGCAGGATACGGCCAAGGTTTTAACCGGCAGCACACCGACCGCGGCTATGCGCGAGGGAATTTTCCCTACTACCGGTCCTTTCGGAGCGACGATCAGGAACCCGGCTACTGGCCAGCCTTTTCCTAACAATACTATTCCGGCAAACATGATCAACCAGAATGCCCTGACCTTTCTCAATGCCTTTGCATCCTTACCCAACAACCCAGGCGCCGGATTCCTAAACTATATCAGCGAAACTCCGGTACTCCTCACCCAGCGGGATGATGAGGGTAAGATCGACTACAACATAACTCAGCGATTGCGGCTTACCGGCGAGTACCTCGACGAGCGGCAGACGAGTCCCACCCCTGGGACCTTTCCAACTCAGGGTCAAACCCTCCATACACCTAACCAGTTGGCCCAAGTCCAGTTGACTCAGATAATTTCTCCATCCATGGTGAACCAGACCAGCGTCTCAATGAACTACTACATTATTGACAGCAGTTACACGGGACTGTTTGAGAATTCGCAATTGCCAAATTTCAGTGAAAAGCTGCCCTACAATGGGTTTTTATCGAATTACCTTCCCCAGGCGACTTTTTCGGGAGGCTGGACAACGATAGGAGCAAACGCCGGCACCCCTTTTATACGGGCTAGCGATCTGGAAGACACTATCTCCGACGACTGGAGCTGGCAGCGCGGTAAACATCAGCTTGAAGCCGGCGGTGCTTGGGTATTTGGAACTAAACGGCAGTATTCCGGGGTAAACCCGATAAGCAACGGACAATATTCATTTACCGGACAGTTTACCGGAAGCCCTATTGCCGATTTTCTTCTTGGCGACTCGGCCACCTTCGGGCAAAGCAATAATCAGTTTCGCAAGTATATCCATTACCCGATCGGCACACCGTACTTTGAGGATCACTGGAAGGCGACACGGCGCCTTACGCTCTCCGCTGGTCTCCGATTCCTCTATGAGCCTTGGTCACATCAGCAAGTTGGCTATGAGATAGCCTTTGATCCCGCAACGTTCAATCCTGCGCAAGCTCCCACCGTAACTCCCAACGGAACCATTATCGCCACCCCGAACTATAACCCTGAGAATGGTCTTATATTCAATGGACAGAACGGGGTTCCCCTCAACTTGAGTGATGCGCACAAGTATTACTTCGCTCCCGTTGTGGGTTTTGCTCTGGATCTCTTTGGCGATGGCCGGACATCGCTACGCGGCGGCTACAGTATCAATTACACCAAGTCGGCCACCAGCAGCGACTGCGCGCAAGCCTGTATCGGTTATCCGCTTATCCAGTCTGTAAACCTCATCAATGCACAATTCTCTAATCCTAGCGGAGGGCAAGCGGCGCCGCTCACCACGACTTCACTGACCACCGAGGACCTGAAGAACATCCAGGCGGCGCAAATTCAGACCTTTAGTTTGAGCCTGGAGCGGCAATTGGGGAACGATTGGTTTCTTTCCATTGCCGGAGTAGGCGATATCGGCCGCCGGATAGGAGTGCAAGCCAACATCAACCAGCCATTGCCCGCCGGCGGTTACGACTTCAACCCACTCATCAATACCGGTACGGTCTCGTCCTCTTACTACGCTCCTTACCAAGGGTGGTCCTCAATTACGATGGATACCTCGGAAGGGGTGGCCTACTGGGATGCATTCGAGCTCGGCCTGCGGCACCCCGTCGGTCATAACTTGTTCCTCACAGTGGCGTATACCTGGTCACACAACTTGAGCAATGTCCCCTCAGGCCAATACGGGATACAAGGAGGCGGCCTGCAGAATCCATATGCGCTGTCCCAAGCCTATGGCAATTCACCACTCAATGTTCCACAAATTTTTAACGCAAGCCTTATCTACAATCTGCCATGGCTGGAGAAGACCACAGGCTGGAGGCGGGGCTTGTTGGCTGGGTGGCAATACTCTACTATCGCCACACTGCAAACCGGCTCCTCCCTAACGCCCGGACTCAGCATCTCAAATCCCGGGCTTGCCACCCATCCCAATGTGGTCGCTCCCCTGACCAGGCCGAAGACGGTGCATCAATGGTTCAACACCGCAGCCTATGCAGCACCAGCCTATGGGCACTACGGAAACTCAGGCTATGGAACTGTCCTGGGCCCTGGCGTGATCGACTTCGATATAGCCTTCTACAAGACCTTTGCTCTTACTGAACGTGTTAAGCTGCAGTTTCGCGGTGAGTTATTCAACGCTTTCAACCATACGAATTTTAGCGCCGTAAGCACCAGCCTGGGCAGCGGCAGTTTTGGCCAGGTTACCAGCGCGGCCGATCCCCGCATCGGAGAGTTTGCCTTGCGGCTCAATTTTTAGCCAGGTCTTTGATGTCAAGCCGGCGTGCCACGGCTTAGCTGGATCTTACAAGGGGATTAACGATGGATAGAAGGACGTTCAATAAGCTCGCCGGCCTGGCGGCGGTCGGCGCTTTGACGGATAACGCCGATTTGGGAGCAGAACAAACTGCCGCCCCGGTGAGCAGCGAAACGGGCTCGGCTCGCGAAGTGGTCTTAGAGGACAGGGACCTTCTAGTTGCCTTTGATACGAATTCCGGCGCGCTGACCAGACTGCAAAGGAAAGCGACGGGTTGGACGATCCAGCGTCGCCCCGAACTGGGCGTCTCCTTTCGTCTATTCGCTCCTTTGCCGGATCGTCGCGATAACATCGTTCGGGGACAGAAACAGCGGGCTAGCAAGGTTGAAAAGCTTTCGGCGTCACAGGTGCGTATCGAGTGGAAGGATCTGCTCAGTGAGCATGGCGGCACGCTACCCATCACCTTCACCGGGACTGTGACGTTGGAAAGCGGAGCACTGACCTTTGATAGCACGCTGGTCAACGATTCGCCGCTGGTGGTAGAAACCATCGATTATCCGTACCTCGGAGATCTTCAGCCTCCAGAGCGCGGCAAACCGATGACTGCCGAGCATATGTGGTATGGCAACCTGGAGTCCGACGAAGTTTATCCCAATTTCAAAAACGAGAAAGGCTACTGGGGTGTTGACTTCCCGACCAAAACCATCGATTCCAAGCAATGTCTCTTCTGCTTGATTCAATCTCCAAAGGAAGGCATTTATGTGGAGATGCACGATCCCACGCAGCGGTATCTGCTGGAGTTCACATTCGTGCAGCATCCCGGAGTGTTGCAATCCATCAGCAATAGGGTTCCGCAGGAAAGTGAGATCTCCGGCACTCCGGTGCATCTCGACTTCCGCACCTGCCATTTCATCTTCGCCCAGCCCAAATCGACTGTGAATCTGGTTCCGGTTGTGCTGCGTTGCTATACCGGCGACTGGCATGCCGGCCTCGACCTCTACAAGCAGTGGCGTACAACGTGGTTCAAGCCGGCGTATCTTCCCGCTTGGGTTAAGGAGGTACACTCCTGGCAGCAATTGCAGGTGGATGGGGCGGAACAGGATTACACCATTCCCTATCGCGATCTGATGAAATATGCGAAGGAATGCGCAAACAATGGAGTGACTGCGATTCAGCTCGTCGGATGGAATAAGGGCGGTCAGGACGGGGGCGATCCCTCGCAAGACACCGATCCCGGGCTAGGCACCACGCAGGAACTGAAGGATTCGATTGCTCAGGCTCAAGCCATGGGAGTGAAGATTATCTTGTTCGGCAAATTGAACTGGGCTGATCTGACGACCGAGTGGTACAAGACCGAGTTATACAAATACGCATGCACCGACCCTTACGGCATTCAGTATCAGACGAATGGGTACAGCTACACCACGCCTACGCAATTGGCCGGCATCAATAACCGGCGCCGCGCCGTGATGGATTTCTGTTCCCCCGCTTATCGCGATATCGCCACCCAGCAACTCGAGAAATTGCTGGATCTCGGCTCAGTGGGCTGGCTGTTCGACGAAGTCTGCCATCATGGTCCGGTGGAATACTCCTTCAGCCCGGACCACGGATATGCGCCGCCCGGTTTCATCTATGGCGGGGATATTCCTATTTCCAGGCAGTTGCGCGCGGCCGCCGATAAGAGAAGTCCGGATTTTCTCTTTTCTGGAGAAGGGCCGGAGGATTGGCTGACGCAGTATTATCCCTTCTCTTATTTCCGGATCACTGGCGGCTCGCGCGCGGTCAACCGCTATCTCGATCCGCAAGCGCCGTTAATGGTCGCGGTCACTGGCTTCGACGATCGCGAGATGCTCAACCTGATCCTGCTGAACCGCTACATCATCAGCTACGAGCCGTACAATTTCAAGGGCCAACTCACGGATTTTCCGCTAACGCTGGCCTATGGCCAGAAGATTGACGTCTTGCGCCGCAAATATAAGGAGTATCTCTGGGATGCCAGCTTCCGTGATACCTTAGGCGCCGGCGTAACCTCGGATGGATCGACGCGTTACTCTGTATTTATTACTGCAGCGGGTAAACGCGCCGTGGTGGTAATCAATACTGAATCGAACAAGGCTGTTACCGCTCAGTTGAAGCTGCCAAATCCAGGACACCTTTTATCCGCCACGCCCGAGCAACCCGAAAGTAGGCCATGTTCGGGCGCGCTACACATTCCTGCACGCTCGGCAATCGTTGTGATGGAACAGTCATAACGGCCCAAAACAATAGGGGGTCTTCTGAAGGTCCACTATGGTTCAGGGCTCCTCATCTCCCCTATTCCATATGACTGCTCTCGACGCAGGCATGCCATCAAAGAACGCCTGCACATAACCAACTCTCACCAGGACAAATAATTGTGAAAACGCTGTAAGGAGAGATGCTTGGAATGAAGAGCCACACGGAATACCTCATCTTCGAAACTAAAAAACGCAAAGAAATGGTGCACATCACCGGCCGCGTGGAAGAGGTTGTGCGGAGGAGCGGGGTGAAGGATGGGCTGTGCTTTGTCTCACCAATGCACATTACGGCTGCCATTTACGTGAATGATCTCGAGAGCGGGTTGATCGAGGACATCAGCAAGTGGCTGGAGGAGCTTGCGCCGGCGCGGCCGGACTATAAGCATCACCAAACCGGCGAAGATAATGGAGACGCGCACCTCAAGTCACTGCTGCTGCACCATGAAACGACGCTGCCGGTGACCAACGGCAAGCTCGACCTGGGGACGTGGCAGAGGGTATTCTATGCGGAATTTGATGGACAGCGGAGTAAACGGGTGATTGTGAAGGTGCTCGGGGTTGAGTGAAGGATGGGGAATAGCTTGGCCTGGAGTTTTGCGGAGTATCAATCCGCCGGCAGAGGCGCCGCCGTGGACCTGGTTTCAGTCAGGCTTCGCGTCGGGTCGACTACAAACCAAGCGAGCGCGCCTCCGAGCGCCAGAAGGGCAGCTGTCAAGAATGACATTTCCCATCCAAAGTATGCGGCAATCAAGGGCGTCAGTGAGGCGGTGACGGCCCCGCCTATCTGGCCGCCCATGTTCATCAAGCCCGACACTACTCCGGAATACTCCCCGGAAATGTCAGCCGTCACCGCCCAAAAGCAACTCTGGGATATATACAAGCTTCCCGCGCCGCAGGCTAGGACGATGCTCGCCGCCTCCGCGTGATGCGCTCGCGATCCAAGCACCAGGAGGATTGCTGTCAGCCCTAGAGAAAATGCGGAGAGCCCGCATCGTCCCAAACGATGACTGTAGCGGTGCGCGATCCAATCGCTTACTACTCCGCCTGAAAGGCAGCCAATAGTCATCCCAATGAAGGGCAACATGGAGTAAAGTGCGCTGGTCTTCAGGTTAAGGCCGCGCACCTGGGCCAAATAGATATAGAACCAACCAAAGAAAATCCACGCTACATAGCAAAAGCTGAAATAGCTGCCCGTCAGGGCCAAAATCTCTTTACTGCCAAAAATCTTCGCCCAAGGGACCGACCGCTTGGCGCCGGGCCGGTTGCTGTCCGTCGAAACCGCAGGAGGGGCCCCTCGCCCCTCCTCGATAAGCGCTAACTCCGCAGCACTCACCCGAGGATGCTCCTCAGGGTTGTCGCGGGAAGCCAGATACCATACTGCTCCTACCAACAATCCCACGGCGGCGCTAAACCAGAATGACGCGCGCCATCCAAAGTGCAGAATGATCGCTGTGACCAGTGGAGGGGTCAGCCCGGACCCCATACCCACTCCTCCAAAAATCAGGCCGTTTGCTTTGCCGCGTTCCTGAATGGGAAACCATCGTTCGACAAACTGGGCGGTCGCCGGATACATGGTTGATTCTCCGGCGCCCAGCGCGAAGCGCACCAGCACCAGGACCACTACCGCGTTGCGCATCCCCGGAGGAACCAGCGCCGTCAAAGCAGTAAAAAGCCCCCACCAAAGCACACCAAAGGTAAGCACGCGGCGCGGACCAAGCCACCGGACAACCACTCCGGCCGGTACTTGAAAGGCCGCATAACCAATTAGAAATGCGCTGAAGACCCAGCCCAGGTGCGTATTGTCAATTCGGAATTCCCGCCCGATCTGAACGCCGGCAATGGAGATGTTTGTGCGGTCTAGAAACGACACCGCGCTCAAGGCAAACAGCCAGAGCACCAACAGGTAGCGTATTGGAACGCCCGAAGCCCGCACTCTCTTTTGGGTCACGCTCATGCTTTGTCCACTTCCCCAGCCGCTGATCGAAACACGCTTTAGAAGGTAACACCCCGCTGCCCCTTCGCTCCAGCTTTGATCCCATGTTCCCCGCAAAATCGCGAGAACATGGCGCCCGGCTGCGCTCCGGCCGATATGACAACTCTGTTGCTGATTACGGGCTACAATCCGGGGCTACTCTGCATCATGCCGCCGTCAGCGATGATGGTCATAGCGGTTAAGTAGCTGGCGGCATCTCCAGCCAGGAATGCAACTACGCCGGCAATCTCCGCGGGTTTTGCCATTCGGCCCAAGGGGATGGCGGTATTCAGTTTCGCCAGCAGCGTGGGATCGCTCATAGTAGACAAATTGATCGGTGTTGCCACTGCTCCCGGCCCGACGCCAACAACCAGAATATTATGCGGAGCGAGTTCCACGCCCGCTGTGCGTGTCAACATGCGCATGCCGCCCTTGGAGACACAATACGCCGTGTTCCCGGGCATCGGCCAATCTTCGTGGACAGAGCTGATGTTAATAATCCGGCCGCCCCCGCCCTGCTTGATCATCTGTTTGGCGGCAAGCTGCGCGCCGAAAAATGCGCTCTTAAGATTGATGTCAAGCACCTTCTGGTACTGTTCCTCGGTGGTTTCCAGGATCGAGGTTCGAGTTTCCACACCGGCATTATTGACCATGATATCGAGGTGCCCGAATTGTGCTACGGCGGCGTTAACCAGCTTTTCGAGATCGCCTATCTTGCTGACGTCGGCTTCGATGCCGATAGCGTGGGCGCCAAGCGCTACAATCTCCGTTTCCAGCGCCTCCGCCGCGTCCGCATGAGAGACGTAGTCGATTACTACACTCGCGCCCTGTTTGGCCAGCTCGAGCGTGATCGCTTTGCCTATGCCGCTATTTCCGCCGGTAACGATTGCGACTTTGTTCGCGAGTGACATGTGAATCCTCTTTGTAGTGTGTTGCCCAGAATCAGTTGTGGCTCTGAGAAATTCGCAAATCTCATTTGTCTTTTCACCCGAGGATCGAACACTGGCCTCTGCGTGGTAGCCGCATGATCTTCGTTTCGGTCACATACCCACCTTGATAGTGACAATTTCATAAGCCTTGATAGGCATCCGCACGCTTCCATCGTCATCCGGCTTTACCGGCTCCTCATTCTCTTCGATCAGGTTCGTTCTCCACGCCTCTCGAATGCTCTTTGGCATGTGAACCCGCGCCGTGCATTGCTCTCCTTCCGCTTCATAAAAGCGCAGGGTCACGAAATCGCTCCCCTCGCTCTTCTTCATCGCGGTCAAGATCAAATTGGCGGGTTCCAGTCGCAGGTAATTCGCAGCCGGCGGGAGCGGGGCCCCAGCCGACGGCCCGGCTGTATCGCAAACACACGCAACCAGGCGATGATTGAAACCGATGGCGTCACGGTAGCGAATCCGCCAGCTTCCAGCATGAGGCAGCAGAGACATCCGGTAGCGATGGCTGCCCGCCTGGGTAAACCAGTACACCGGGTTCCATGCCAGGCTCTTGCGCACGGATAGGAGCACATGCTGCAGCATGGGATATTTGGCCGGGTTCTCGGATTCATCGTGGAACAAGTGGACCGTCGTGTCGGAGGCTGCCAGGCAGCCCGCTCTGAGATAATCGGGCGAAGAGGCGTCAATCCAATTGATCGCCTCCCGGAACGTCAAGGATGGTCGCCACCGTAGATTGCCGGAGTGAATTGGGTATCGTTGTCGGGTGGCAAAAGAGAGAAGTCCATCTCATCCTTGCCGATCTCTACCGTGCCGAAGGGGACTTCGTACGATAGTCGCGCCTGGTCCAGGTTGATGGGAAACACGGCCCGCAGCTCCCTCTCTTTGGCGCCATCCCAGTCCAAAACCTCAACGTCCATGTCCACTCGATCGAGTTGGTCATACAGGTAGAAGGATTCCCGCAGGGTAAAGTGCTCAAACTGTGCTTCGCGGACTGCGGTTGTTCGTAGAGGCGTTTTGGAAAACTGCTTGAACGGGAATGGGTGGTTGGAAGTCTTGTCAAAATTCTCAGTCGTGACAATCTCAGGATCTTCCCATGCTTGTCCTGGCGCGGTGAATTGCAAGATTTCCCCTGCGTCAAACTTGTCGGTGCGCAGCACTTCCCAGTTCAACCGCTTGTCGTAGAGGCTCTTGATGCCTCCGGCTCCGAAGGTGAGCCGATAAAACTGAGTCTCAACCATATCGCCCGTCAGTTGGGTTGGGCTTGACGCCGGCGTCGATGAGGAGGTCAGATAGTAAGTCTTGTAGCCAACCGCGGGTACTTCCCCGGCGAGAAACACGATCCCCGTCGTTCCCGCTCCGTTCGCCGCCTGCAGCATCTCATAGGGAATTTCCTTCCCGGTGCTGTCGTGCAGGGCGAGGTTTTTCCAGCCGATGGAAATTCGGAATCGACACTCCACCACGTCGGTTCTCTCCCAGGAAGAAGGGTTGAAGACAACGACCGGGATTTGGTTCTCCGCTCCATTTTGCGCTTGGCCTGCCATTTGCGACCCGGCCTCGGCGAGAAGCTGGTCGGAGAGTGTCTTGGAGCGCCCATAGGATTCAGCATAGACCGCGTCCGTGAGCAGGCCATGATTTCCACCCCAGCCATGATCGGGCCAAACATTCGCTTTCCAAGCATCTTCAAACCTTTGCGTGGGATAGTTCTGGAACCCACGCGTAAGGCTAAGCGCGGCATAAATCCGCTCCGCCGCGAGTAGTTGGTTATGGGCGGTTCGCCCTAACAGCAGCGCCTCACGGTTGCTCGGCTCGTCATAATAGGCCCACGCAAACGGCCAATCGCCGGCCAAGGTCGTGATGTCCAGCGGAGATTTCGTGAAATCGTCCAGGAATTGCTCGGGCGCGGTGAACAGCAATTTCGGTGGGTGGATCTGGCGGCTGGGCTCACCGCTAAAATGCCGGTTCCACGCCGCGGCGAAGTTCTCCATCGCTTCGTTTTGCTGGCGCACGTAAGGCGGCAGGCTCGGCTGGGGCGGCAGGTAATCGCTGGTGTAGTCGTAAATGAACTTGCGCGGAAGTTCGTGCTCGCTGTAGTACGCTTCGCGTTGTTCCGCATAACGAAGCCAACCGCGGTTGTCTTTGGGATCAAGTAACCGCAGCGGATCCACATAATGATAGCCGTAGGTCAGTACGGTCGACCCGTCGGGCGCCCCCCAGTTGTAGAAGCCGTAAGGCATGCGCCCCTGGATGCAGTACTTGACGCCAGCTCTGGTAAGAATCTGGGGCATCTGCAACGTCATCGACGGAGGATCTGTCTTCACGTAGAAGGATGTATCGATCCCAGGGAAGGTATTCTTCAGCCACAGCCGGCCAAAGTAGAATTGCCGCACCAGCTTCTCGGGCCCCACATGCACTTCCTGGCACTCGACGTAGCTTGCGCCCCAGGTAAACCGTCGACTGCGCATGTTGGCCACCATCTCATCCCGCAACTCCGGATGCCGGGCTAAGAACTCCATCAGGTAGGCCGTGCATTCCATCGAGTATAAAAACTCTGGATACCTTTTCAGCAAGCCGAGTGTGGGCAGAATGATATCCGACGAGCGAAAATCTGCCGTCTTGGCCTGCGTATTCAGCCAGCCGAGATCGTTATGACAGGTGCAGTTCAACGCAAACGTTCCGCCGTCGAAGTAGGTCGGGTGGTAAGTGGGCACTAGCAGGTTTTGTCTACAGCAGAATTGAGGGGATTTCGAAACGATCGCGAACTCCATATTCTCATCTTCGAAGGGAGCTGGAATCCAGACATCCTGCTGGGTGCTCGCGCTCGATGGAATCGATTTCAGAGAAATCTGCCGCAACACCTTTCCCCGCAGAGATATTATCAGGTGACTATCCGCGATTTCTTTTTCCGGATTGATGAGGTGCAGCGTGGCGGCCTGAACCGGCTGTCCCCCATCCACGTCATACATTTTGTAGGTATCCACGTGGAAAGACAGCGAGTGTTTCTGGGGAAAGATACGAATCTTTCCGATGCCTGTCTCCTTCCCACTGGTTTTTGGCCATACGTCCTCGATGGTGAAACGGACCGTGGATGTCTGCCTGGTTTGCGAAAGGGTAATGATCTGGAAAAAGTCTGACGGGCGAAGTTCGGCATCCACACTCTCGCCCTCGGCGAAGCTGACGCGGACGTGACGGGGCGGCTCAAACCACTGAAGGCGGCTGTAAGCAAAGTTATAGACATCCTGACCGATGATGTCGCGCGGCAGAGCTCTGGGAAGAACCCACACTTCGCTTACCGGCCGCGCCTCGGGAAACGTGACTTCAATCCACGCGCCAGACGCCTGCCCGTCCGCTTCCCACGAGTTCATCAGATCGGGGCCGATAGCATTGATGGGAGCATAGCCCCCCGGAGGATCTTCTACATGGCTGGAGGCCTGGACGGTCGCTTTTTCATCCAGGCTGGCCCAATTCGGATTATCTTCCCGTGTGGGCACGTCTGCCGCCAATAGCCGGGACGCAGCTCCGATGTTGGGAATCGAGCGGAAAAAGGCACACGCCAGAGCAGATTGCAAAAAGTTTCTACGATCCATACAAATCATCACCCATTAAAACGCTGGTCGTTGACTGTAGGTCAATTCCGTGCGGGCATAGGCTGCCGCACCTGGAATACGCACCTGGAATAAACGACGCTCGCACGCTACGGGCGCTATCGCTAACATCTGCGGAGATATTGGTTGCTGCAAGCATAATTCGTCGGTCTGAGTTCCAGGCTTCAAAGCGCTTACCATTGCTGACAAGCCAAGTCGACTTGCAGACAATTCAACGTTCCACAAATACAGCTGAGTACACGTACAGGTCTACTTGAAAAAAGTTTACTCGCAATTATTACCAGCTAGCGGAAGCGCGCGCGCTTGTTCATTGGCCGAACGGAGGTGCATTGTGCGTGTAGCCGCGGTGGTACTAAACTACTGTCTGCGAGCGTTAACTCTGGACAGACGGAAGTCTCGACTCTACTGAAAGACGATCAGCCCATTTCGCTTCGATTCTTCGGTTCGAGCTCCGCCGAGCTTTTAACACCGGACCTGGATGAATCATTCGAAGGGGTACTCGAAAAAGAATGTTGTTGCCATAGCGGGCAACGGATTTCCCGCTGGATTGCCTTGGACCGGATGGTGGCATCGTTGTCTCTTAACGAGCGGGCAGCCGATTTGGCTACCATCCTCTAGGCAGGGATAAAGTGAGGCGGCTCGGATTGCCACCCTTCACCCCCGAGCCCGAGACTTTTTAAGTCGCGAAGATGAAGACTTCGGTCGGGCGGCTCCGAGAGCCTGGAGTAGACGTATTGAGCTCAACGCGGGAATCGACAAAGGCGGCCCGATTTCAAGGATTCTTAATCCGAACTTCCCAACCACGCTTTTAGAACCTTGAGAAGCGATATGTTAGACGACGATCTCTGTCCTTCGATTGGATTAAGCAGGTATATAGCTGTTGGATGTATGCGGTTTGACAGTTCTGCAGTCACAACAGGAGGTTTCCCATGCCGAACCAATGCACCTTACGCCTGACCAATGCTCAGGTCGCTCAATATCGAAAAGAAGGTTTCCTCATCTACCCTGATCCTGTCTTTCCTGAGAAGAAGTTCGACGAACTGAAATTCCATTTCGAAGAGAAGCTTGCCGCGTTGCCTCCAAATGTACGCCCCGAATCGATGGACGTACCTCATTTCACCGATCGGAACCTGTTCGATTGGTTGCTAAGCGATGAAGTGCTGGATCTGGTTGAACCGATCATCGGTCCCGATATTGCGTTGTTCTCCAGCCATTTCATCTGCAAGCCGAAGGGAGACGGGAAGCGCGTACCGTGGCACGAGGACAGCTTTTATTGGCGCAGCATGATTGCCCCCGTGGAAGTGGTAACCGTATGGCTTGCCATCGACCCGAGCACGCGGCAGAACGGCGCCATGCAAGTTATTCCGCGCACACTCGATGGAACCAGCGAACACGAGACTGTGGATGCCGATAAGAACGCATTACCGTGGGAGGTAAAAAGAAAGCCGGTGGATGGAGACAACGCGGTGACGATTGAATTGCAACCGAACCATGCCAGCCTGCATGATGGACGGCTGCTGCACGGAAGCCCGCCCAACATCAGCGATATACGGCGGTGCGGCTACACCATGCGGTATATGCCGACGACGGTAAAGCTGAGCGATGCGACCCAGGGAATGCACAACATCTACTTGGCAAGAGGCCGGGACCGTGCGGGAAACAAATATGGCGATCCGGCGAAAAAATATGAAGGTTTGCTCGAAAACCGCCGAAACAAAAGCGGGCATTGACGCATCCGGAGGGGAGAAGATCATGTTGAGCCGCCGCCGCTTTCTTGCCGCATCGCTTGCCAACTCGCTGGCTGTACCGATTCTAGAATCGTTCGCTTCTCCCCGTGCATTGGGAGCAGATGCCGCATCGCCGTTGATCGATTCGCACGTCCACGTCTGGAAACACGATCCCGCTTTTCCGTTTGCACAAGGCGCTCACCCACCGGCCGAAGATGCTTCCGCAGAGATGCTGCTTGGCCTGATGAAGGGGAATGGCGTCTCCCGTACCGTGATCATCCAGGTGATCCATTATCGTTGGGACAATCGTTATTTAGCCGGCGTTTTGAAGCGCTATCCGAAATATTTTCGAGGTGTCTGCCGGGTGAATCCGGAAGATCCCGCGGCGCCCGATCATCTTAGCCGTCTTACGGAGGAGCAGGGCTTCCACGGAGTGCGTATCAGTCCCTCCGCGTCCGCGGATGGCGATTGGATCCGTGGTCCTCTGATGCCTCCCTTGTGGCGGCGCTGCGCCCAGCTTAAAATCCCGATGACAGTGTTAGCGCCGGTCACGCGTATGCCCGACATCGTGCCTTGGATCGAGCAGAATCCGGAGCTGAATGTGGTCATCGATCATATGGCGGACTCGCCTCTGGATCAGCCGGCAAAGTTGGATTTGCTGTTGGCCTTGGCCCGTTATCCCAATGTCTACGTGAAGATTTCTCATATGTGGTCGCTCTCCAAAGACGCGTATCCGTATCCGGATGCCGCGGTGCAAGTAAAGCGTCTCTACGGCAAGTTTGGCGCGAAGCGCTTGATGTGGGGAACCGATTGGCCGGTATCGCTGAAGGAACTCCCGTATAACAAAGCGGTTGAATTATTTCGCGACCACCTCGACTTTCTTTGCTGCGAAGACCGCAGGCAGATTCTCTACAAGACGGTCCAGAGTGTATGGCCATTCGGTATTGCGTAAGATTGGCAAAGCTCTTCTGCACCTTCATCTCAGCGGTCGCCTAAAAATGATCCGGGATCGAGTTGCGCTCTCATGCCATCAGCAGATCAGGCGTGATGGGCGTCTCCCGGATGCGTTTGCCGGTGGCGTGATAAATAGCGTTCGCCACTGCCGCGGCTACCCCGGTGATGCCAATCTCCCCTATCCCCCGCGCTCCCAGCGGATTGAATTTCTTATCAGGAATGTCCAAGCAGGAGACATCGATCTCTCCGATATCCGCATTGACCGGCACATGATATTCAGCCAGATTGTTATTCACCGCGCGGCCAGTCTTCCCATCGATATGCGTGGCCTCGTGCAGAGCTAAACTTACGCCCCACACTATTCCTCCGATCAACTGGTTCTTTCCCGTTTTTCCGCTCAACAGCGTCCCGATGTCATAAACGGCGGTTATACGCCGGACATGCGGCATTCCTAAGGATTCGTCAACAGCGACCTCGGCGAAGACGGCGCCGAAGGAGTGCGCCGAATATTGCTCCGCATCCTGTTCCGGCTGCGAGGTAGCGGTTGCGCCCAACGGCTGGCCTCCATTGCGGGCCAGCAATTCGGTGAAAGACTCCGAATCGCCCGCGTGAGCTTTGCGATGAATTCTTCCGTTGTCCAATTCAAGCTCAGCCGGTTGTGCTCCGTGGAATGGCGAGTGCGGATCATTCGCCGCCAAGGTAAATAACTTGAGTTGCGCTTGCTGGGCCGCGGCCTGCACTGCGGGCGTTACGCTCGCTGCGCTCTGGGAGCCTCCCGAGACGGGCGCCTTGGGCATTGTAGTATCTCCCAACTTGGCATCGATCTGACCGATCGGAAGATTCAGAGTTGCAGCCGCCACCTGTGCCATGATCGTATAAGTTCCTGTGCCCAAATCCTGCGAGCCGGACACAACGGTCACGCGGCCGTCCGGTTCAAACGTAACTGAGGCTGATGCAGCGGATCGATTCGCCGGATAAGTAGCAGTCGCCATTCCCCAACCAATCCAATGATGACCGTCTTTGAGGGACCGCGATTGCGGGTTGCGCTTTGCCCAACCAAACCTCTCCGATCCCCGCGCATAGCACTCGCGCAGATGCTTGCTGGAGAATGCCTTATGGCTTGTAGGATCGGTCTGCGCGTAGTTCTTCAAGCGAAGCTCGACCGGATCCATATTGAGCCTGCAGGCCAACTCATCGAGGGCAACTTCGAGCGCAAAGGTGCCGGTTGCTTCGCCCGGCGCGCGCTGGAAGGTTGGAGTTCCCACAGTAAGCGGAACAAGCTTTTGCGAAGTCGCAATATTCGGACTGGCATAAAGCATGCGAGTCGGGGCAGAGGACGGCTCGGTGAAATCCTCGATGAGTGAAGTGTGCGAATAGCAGTTATGCTCGATGGCAGTCAGCGTACCATCCTGCTTCGCCGCCAGGACGATATGCTGGTAAGTTTCAGGCCGGCCGCCCACGGGTCCGAACATCTGGGGGCGCTCCAGATACCAGCCGAACCGGGCGCTGGGTCACTTTAGCCGCCATTGCTGCAAGCACCACATGCGACCAGGTTGAGCCCTTGCAACCAAAGCCGCCTCCGGTAAATGGGCAGATCACGCGTACATCATCGTCCGGGATGCCCAGCGCCTTGGCAACGGTCTGCTTAACGCCTGAAATGTATTGGGTGGCATCGTGCAACGTGAGTTTCTCGCCCTCCCACTGAGCAATGGTGGCATGCGGCTCCATAGGGTTGTGGTTCTGCATGGGTGTGCGATAAACCTCATCAACCTTTACCGCCCCCTCTTGGATCCCGGCGTCGGTATTGCCTACGGAGACATTCGCGGGATCGTGCCCGTGCGATCCGGGATGCGCAGTTGGAAAACCCGCTTGGAAATCGAGCTGCAACGGCGCCGTTTGGTAGCGAACACGAATCAGCGAGGCGGCGTAAAGCGCTTGGTTGAGAGTTTCAGCGACTACCACCCCGATCGGCTGATTGTTGTAATGCACCTCATCATCCTGGAGCAACTGGAGAACACGGCCGGCGGGTGGATGCACCGCGGCTTTGCCGCCTTGCGGCAGGCGAGGCGCGTTTGCCGGAGTCAAAATTGCCACCACTCCCTCGGCATTGCGAGCTGCGGCAGTATCCATGCGGATGATCCGGCCGTTGCCGATCGTGCTGGTTACCATCACCGCCGAAGCGACATTCGGGATATCGAACTCCGCCGCATATTTTGCACGGCCGGTAACTTTCTGCTTTCCACTGACTCGGTCAACGGATTCACCGATGGTTGTCATGCGATGCCTCCGGCGATACTAAAAGCCCGGATGATAGTTTGTTTGGCCATCTCGATTTTGAAGCGGTTGTATTGGTAAGCCTTTGCGCCCAGAAGCGCCTCGTTCGCAGCCGACTGCAGCGTTTCCCGATTCAGAGGCTTGCCGGAAAGCAGGCGCTCGGCGCCTTCCGCGCGCCATGGCTTGTGGGCTACCCCACCTAGCGCGAGTCTCGCGGTGCGAATCGTTCCGCCATCCATCTCTAACGCAGCAGCGGCTGAGACTAAGGCGAAAGCGTAACTTGCCCGATCGCGCACTTTCAGGTAACAGCAATGGTCCGCGTAAGGAGACTTAGGTAGGTCAATAGATAGAATCAGCTCATCGGCACGAAGATTGGTATCCTGCTCAGGGTGGCTCCCCGGCAGCCGATGGAATTCGGTAAAGGGGATTGTACGTTCTCCGCGCGAGCTGCCGGCTCGTACCGTAGCCCCCAACGCGCTGAGGGCCACGCACATGTCCGACGGGTGGGTTGCGATACATTCGGGGCTGGCGCCCAGAATTGCATGAATGCGATTGAAGCCGTGGATGGCTGCGCATCCGCTGCCCGGCTTCCGCTTATTGCACTCCTGGTATGCCGGATCGTAGAAGTAATAGCAACGGGTTCGCTGTAATAAATTGCCGCCATTGGTCGCAGCGTTGCGCAGTTGCGGAGATGCGCCGGCCAGAATCGCTTGTACCAGCATAGGATAGCGTTGGCGCACCAGCGGGTGATCTGCCGTATCCGCATTGCGGGCAAGTGCGCCAAGGCGAAGCCCTCCATCGGGGAGATCTTCAATCTGCGCCAGTGGAAGATGGTTGATGTCGATCAGACGCGATGGAGTCTCGACGCCTTGTTTCATCAAGTCCACTAGATTGGTGCCGCCGGCAAGAACTTTCGATGCGCGCGACTGGCCCAGAACGCGCATGGCGGAGTGCGGATCGTCTACCCGCTGGTATTCAAAGGGTTGCATATTGTCACCTGCGAGGCGTTAGGTTCCTACGTTCTCTCATATGCCTGCTTCACCGCTGCGACGATGCCTGGATAGGCGCCGCAGCGGCAGATGTTTCCGCTCATACGCTCGCGGATTTCATCGGCAGTCAATTGAATGGCTCCGGTCCGCACATCCGGAGTGGCGTAGCTTGGAGCGCCACTCCTCGCTTCCGCGATAAGCCCTACGGCTGAGCAAATCTGCCCCGGAGTGCAATAGCCGCATTGGAAACCGTCATGTTCGAGAAACGCCTCCTGCACCGGATGGAGCATTTCCCCATGAGCCAGTCCTTCAACCGTGGTAACTTCGTCTCCCTGGTGCACAATCGCCAATGAGAGACAGCTATTGATGCGTTTGTTGTTGACAAGGACGGTGCACGCGCCGCATTGGCCATGATCGCAGCCTTTTTTGGTCCCGGTGAGCTTTAGATTCTCCCGCAGAAGATCGAGCAGGCTGGTGCGCGGATCGATGGTAAGTTCCCTTCGATCGCCATTGATCGTGATCTCAAGAGAAAGCGGCTTTACCGGCGTTTCAGCTTCAGCTACCGCTTGCGGCGCCAGAAGCAATCGGCCAACCCAGAATGGCGACGCCACCCGCGGCACCGGCGCCGATGACGAAATCTCGCCGGGATATTGGCCATTCCGGCTGCGGCGGGCCCGTTTTCTCAGGGTTTTTATTGTCCATTTTTAGCTCCAGTCCGTGAGCCTCAGACCTACACCGGCACTGGCGAGTCTGTCTCTCCTGATGGCGTGAGTCTTGCCGCTGTGCCGGGGGTATCACCAGAAATCCAAAATAATGAGATGCGGTTGCGCGCCTGAGCGGATAACTCCGGCCAGAATGCCCTAGTTCATAATCCGACAATCTCACGCGGAGCACGGAGCAACTTCTATTACTGTGTGCGCCTCTGATTCACAAGTGGTTCCCGGGCGGCGGTCGCTTTCTCATCAGACCTTGCATTGATCCTCACAAGAACGAATAACAAGGAGCGGATAATATGTATCATCACGTCAAAAAACTGATGTACACAGTGAATATCGGGCAACCAGATCCTCGCTTCGGAAACATGCTCCTGGAGCAGTTTGGCGGAGCGAACGGGGAGCTGGCAGCGGCAATGCAGTATTCAGTTCAGGGATTTAACTGCGAAGACCTCGCGCGCAGAGATCTCTTGATGGACATTGGAACAGAGGAATTGAGTCATCTGGAGGTTGTAGGCGCGCTGATCAGGATGCATTTGAAACCGATGAAGTCCGAGCGCGAGTCCGCCGAGGCGGATCCTTTGGTGGCGGTGGCCGGCGGCGGCGGGGTCTCGCTGGTTAATTCGATGGGGGACGCTTGGACTGCGGACTATCTGAAGATAACCGGAGACTTAGCGGTAGATTTGCGCAGCAACATCGCGGCCGAGGCGCGCGCCAAGATCGTCTATGAGCGCCTGATCAACTTTACGGATGATCCAGGCAGCAAAGAAGCTCTGCAGTTTCTAATGACGCGTGAGATTACTCACATGCGCGCATTTACCGCCGCGCTGGATACGATGGGCAAGCCACAGTTTTCTATCGGATTGATAGCGCCAACGCCGAAGCTGGTGGACGAATACTTCAACGACTCGACTGGCGAAGGCAGCGAAGGCGAGACTGACAGCGCCGGATCGATAGTAGAAGCAGCAGGGCTCAAGAAGGTGGATGCGAACCAGGGCAGCGGAGGACTCGACGTGAGCCCCCACAAACCTGCACCAAACTCCGAACACACATCAGAAGCGGATTCGACTCCCGTTGGGGCAAAGAAACCCAAGGGACGGAAAGTCGCGTAGCACATCAGCCCCGCTCAGCTTCCCCCTGCTTTTAGCAGGGGGAAGCTGCTCCTTTCCTTTCAGGTTTTTACTAAGGGAGATTTGTCCCCTCGGCCTGCAGGGCATCCGGCCTTCCGGGAAGTAAGCCTGCTCGCGTGAGAGCAGAGTGGTGCGATTTGCGGTCAATCCCGGCCGGCTCGAGCGTTCTTCCTGATGGTGCAGAGAGCAACAGTTCCTGACGTAACCATTCCTCAATGAAATGGCTACACATAGCGAATTTTGCCACACCGCGGTATCAGGAAAAATGCTTTCAACGGTTTTCGGAAGACTCGATCTTTGAAGCGAACCGGCCTTCGTCCCTAGTCGTGCTTAAAGGCCACCAAAGATCGTCCCATAACGCCGAAAAGAGCGTAGTCTTGTCAATGCGTACGAGGTGACTGCATGAAGAAGGTATTCTGCTTTGCGGCTTCCGTGGGCGCCCTTGTTGTATTTGCCGCCGTCGCTCCCGATATCAAGCGCTACCTGCGAATTCGCGCTATGTAATCGGCCTTGGCCGGTTCGCCCGTAATCAGGCAGTCTGGCGTCGAAGCGCCCGTACCGTCAATGTCGGCCGCCGAAGTCCGTGCGGGCGGATTTCGGTGCTGTGCCATCCCAGCGTTGGCATAAGCTGCGCTTCGATCCTAAGATGATTCCAACGCGCAGCGGATTGCCGCAAAGGTAATCCGAAGGGAAACTCGTGGCTAGCTGGAATCGACAATCGCCGATTACGGAGATAGATGTACTCTGGATCACCGCCGGATTAGGCTGCGACGGAGACACTATCGCGATGACTGCGGCCACGCAGCCGAGTATCGAGGACGTTATCCTGGGGGCATTGCCCTGGATTCCTAAGGTTAATCTCCATAATCCTTTTCTCTCCTTCGAGGTGGGCGAGGATTTTCTGCGCCGCTTCCACTTGGCGGCAGAGGGCAAGCTGGAGCCCTTCATTCTTGTCGTCGAGGGATCTATCCCCAACGAAAAAAATAAGCTGGAGGGATATTGGGCATCTCTGGGCAACGACGCATCGACCGGGCAGCCGATTACTACGTGCGAATGGATTGACCGGCTCGCTCCCCGCGCTTGGGCAGTTATCGCCGTGGGCACATGCGCCACCTACGGAGGAATTCATGCCATGGAAGGCAATCCGACGGGATGCATGGGCCTTCCCGATTACCTCGGCTGGCATTGGAAATCCAATTGTGGCATTCCCATCGTGTGCGTTCCCGGGTGCCCTGTTCAGCCTGACAACTTTATGGAAACATTGTTATACCTGCTTTACATGGCTGGCGGCCGGGCGCCTCTCATTCCTCTGGACGATGCATTGCGTCCAACCTGGCTGTTTGGAAGCACTGTGCACGAGGGATGTGATCGCGGCGGGTACTATGAACAGGCGCAATTTGCGGAGCAGTATGGATCTCCACTCTGCATCGTAAAGCTGGGATGCTGGGGCCCGGTGGTGCAGTGCAATACCGGCAAGCGCGGCTGGATGGGCGGGATTGGCGGATGCCCGAACGTAGGCGGTATTTGTATCGGATGTACGATGCCCGGCTTTCCGGATAAGTTCATGCCATTTATGGATCAGCCGCCTGGATCGCTGCTTTCTTCGGCAGCCGTTCAGACCTATGGACGGGCGATCCATGCTCTGCGAAAGTTCACCCAGGCATCGCTCAACAAGGCGCCAAGCTGGAGGCAGCAACGCGAACCACCCGGCATACAGCCCTGACGCTATCAATTTACGCGAAGAGCTGCGCCGGATCCGACTGGAAGCCCGAGTGACTACATGGCTTTACTTGCACAAACTGATTGGGAACACCGCCAGCCGGTAATTGAGAATACCGAAACGCTGCCGGATTTAGACGAAGCAGAAGCGGTACTGCTGGAATTGGCAGGGCTGTTCAACGGCTTATCCGCAAATCCCCCCTCCGACCCTCGCCATCCCTTACCGGCCGCGGATTCCTCCAGCCCTTACGACGCTCACAATGCCAACCTTGAAGCTAAATACCGGGCGCTCCTGGAACAAATCCCCGCAGTGGTCTTCATGGCCTATCTGGATCGCGGAATCAGTGAGGCCTACGTCAGCCCGCAGATCGAAGCTGCACTGGGATACTCCCGCGACGAGTGGTTGGAAGACCCGGTGCGCTGGTACCAGCATATTCATCCCGAAGACAAACAGCGCTGGAGCCTGGAGGCGGCAAGTATGTTTGTTTCCGGCAAGCCTCTACGCTCCTCCTATCGGGTGATCGCGCGCGATGGACGCGTGATCTGGTTCCACTGCGATGCCAAGATGATGCGTCGGCCGAACGGCGATCCCTGGTTCATTCATGGAGTTGCGTTTGACATTTCGGATCTTAAGCGCACCGAAGAGGCGCTGCAGCAGGAGCGCAATGTAGTCTCCGCCATACTGGACACCGTGGGAGCCCTGGTGGTCGTTACCGATCCGGATGGCCGCATCATGCGCTTCAATCGCGCCTGTGAACTGACCACCGGATATTCACTGCAGGAAGTTCGCGGCAGGTTTATCTGGGACTTCTTTCTCCTTCCCGCAGAGGTAGAACACTTCAAGTCGATCTTTGCCGAGATGAGCGCTGATCTGCTGCCCAAGGATTATCAAAGCTATTGGGCAACACGGCACGGAGCGCAACGGCTCATTGCCTGGTCGAGCACCATGCTGCCGGGCAGCAACGGAACACCTGATTACATCATCGCAACCGGAATAGACATCACGGAGAGGGAACAGTTGGAAAAGGCGCTGTTGAATATAAGCGGCAGGGAGCAGCGCCGCATCGGGCAAGACCTGCACGACGGTTTAGGACAGCATCTCACGGGCATCGCTTTCATGGCCAAAGTGCATGAAGCGAAACTGACGGAGAAGGGTATGCCCGACGCTTCGGATGCAGCCAAGATTGTGCGCCTGGTGAATGAGGCGATTCACAAGACGCGCGAATTGTCGCGAGGCTTGCTCCCCGTCGTATCCGACGCGGAAGGATTGATGTCCGCTCTACAGCTCTGGGCGGCGGAGGTGGAGGATCTGTTTGGCATCTCGTGCCGGTTCCAGTGCGAGACTGCCGTTTTGATTCATGACGATACGGCCGCCACGCATCTTTACCATATTGCCCAGGAATCGGTGAATAATGCTTTGAAGCACGGTCAGGCGCGCAATATCCTGATCCGCTTGATCGCGGAGAACGGGAGGGGCACGCTGCTGATCAAAGATGACGGCGCCGGCATCGCCGAGAATCGCGGTAGCAGCCAAGGCATGGGACTTCACATCATGAACTACCGGGCGAGCATGATTGGAGGAACACTTGAGGTCGCGCCCGATCCGGTCAAGGGAACAGCCGTAACTTGCACCTTCCCCATCAAGCCACGCGGATGATTATGGCAGCAACCATTGCGGAGAACGCTGTGCGCGACGGCAAAAAGGCCGTCTTCGTGGTGGACGACCATCCCCTTCTGCGCCAGGGATTGGCTTTGCTCATCAACCAGCAGCAGGATCTGGAAGTCTGCGGCGAAGCCGAAGAAGCGCAAGCCGCCATGCATGCCATCGCCCAAAGATTGCCGGACATCATGATCGTGGATATCTCGCTCAGCGGTCCTGACGGGCTCGACTTACTCAAAAGCATTCGCCTCTCTTATCCCCATCTGCCGGTACTGATTCTCTCCATGCACGATGAGGCGATCTACGCTGAGCGCGCGCTGCGCGCCCGCGCCAACGGCTACATCATGAAGCAGGAGGCTACCGAGAAGGTGCTGGTGGCCGTGCGCCGGATCCTGAACGGCGATATATATCTGAGCGACCGGATGGCCAACAAAATGCTCCAACAGTATATTGGCGGCGCTTCGGCCATTCAGTCCCGCATTTCAGCACTGTCGGACCGCGAACTGGAGGTCTTTCGCCTGATCGGTGAGGGGCGCCGCACGCGTGAGATCGCTGACGAGCTGCACCTCAGCATCAAGACCGTCGAGACCTACCAGGCCCACATCAAGGAAAAACTATCTCTGCGAAGCGGGCGCGAATTGATCCAGCATGCAATCCAGTGGAAGATCAACGAGAAGACCGCCTGACGAATCTGTTTTTAAAGTTGTTTATAGGGACAATGACGGCACCCGGAGTGGCAGCAGACGCCTCGCTTGAGATGGTACCGCTCGGTAAACACCATGTACTGCCCCTCGTAGTAATAATCCTCTCCTTCTTTGAGCGGCGTGCGTTCCAGGGCCTGCTCCGGCGAGAACTGGTCCGCGTCGTCTGGTAGAGACCTATCTCGCATCTTTCCATTTTCCCAGAACTGCGCGGGGAGAATATCGTTCGGAGGGATAATCAAAGAAAAAATTCTGCAGCTGTTTCTACTTACTGACTCTCAGCCGATCAGCTTCAAATAATCGGGCTCGTCGGCGATCGTGCGATAGCGGAAAGCGTTGACGATCTCGCGGTCTCGCAAGAAAAACACGCCCGGCATTTGGTGGGCGTCTTCCTGAATTTTGCCGATGCCATACTTGCGAAGTGCTCCCGTGAGCCAGGCTCTCCAGACCTCCAGGATCAGGAAATGAGAGTAGGGATTGGACCGGGCCAGGTGAAAAACGGAGCGAGCGTACAGCGAGCCATCGGGATTGCTAACACGCTCCGCGTCGGAGAGCTGGTAATAATCGAAGTACGGCTTGGCCCGCTCGGGGGAGCCCAGATGCACGAATACGGGATTAACGCCTTTGGTGCGAATCTGTTCGCGAAGCTTAGAGACCTGATCTAAGGTTTGGCGGCAGAAAGAGCACCCAAAATGACGCAGAAAAATCAGCAGGATGGGGGATTGATCCAGAAGCTCCAACAGGGTCCCGCCCGACTCTGTCCGAAACCCTTCGAGAGCCGCGCTAAGCTCCGCTTGGTTGCTGAGTGGATCTCTATCTGCCGGCATAGTCTGGGTCTCGTTCGTAGATCGACGGCAAGTCAGCTTCCGGTGTCCAGGTGAAAGGGCCGGTCATAAGGCACAACGGGATAACCTTTTGCTTTCCATGCCTCCAATCCGCCTCTGAGAAACTTCACGCGAAATAATTTTAGTGTCCGGGCTCTATCGGAGATCGACCGGCTGGTTTTATCGCTGGGACAAGTACAGTAGACAACCGAATCTTCATCCTTGGGGATAAGAGATGGATTCGCCATCACATCCTTAGGAGCAATCCGCTCCGCTCCAGGTATGATCTCGGAATCGGCTAAAAGATCGAGCGGCTGGCGGACATCATAGATGCGTACCCTGGAAGTTGATTGCATCAACGCGTAGAGGGTCTCAGGAGTAATGCTAATCTCCTCCGTGATGCGGCGGTCCCTGGCGCGTTTGGCCCAGAGCGCGATGACCACGCAAACCCCCGCAATCAAAATAGCCGCCACAACCAGAGAAACGTTCATTTCTCCTCCTACGCTCAACCTGATTCTTCATCGAGGCGAAAGGATTCATACAGCGGTTGCGGCTGGGGCCGGTTGCACCGGACATACGATACCTGCGGCGAAGGTTACGGTCTTTCCGGGTACTGCCGGAGGGCGATCTCCAGGCACGACAATTCCGGCCAGGTTCAGCGGGTCTGCTGACGCGACGGTCACCGGCCCGTCCGCCCCATCGTGCTTGCGCATCTCCCGGAGCGATTCGACCGCGTCCGGCAGGGCAAATTGCTCCCCGCCGAATCCGTTCACAAACCGGCCGCCGCGAACCGTTCCTCGCGATTCCAGGCGGCGAAACATACCCAGCAGCTCGCGCCAGCGGGGAATCGCCGACTCGCGTTCGAGCAGATCGCGGAAGACCACGCCGTAGCGCCGCAGCAGCATCGCGCAGGCAGACTCGATGCCGGCCTCCTGGCGCTCAATCTGCGCCTTTTTGTCTTCCGCTGAAGCTCCTGTAATTTCGCCCATTGGATGGAGCAGACCCCACCGCCCGGCTGTCGTCCGTGGCCGCCTCACAGCCGCCACCGGCCCCTGAGAAGCCGCCTTCCTCCGCGGATCGATGAGCACGCGAAGGCTATCGAAGCCGTCGGCGGTGACCAGGCCGGCAGCCACTAATTCCCAGAGAGCGCGGCCTACCTGGTCCGCCGGAGCGCCCAATCCGCGCACCAGATCACCCGCGAACATCGCTCCTTGCTGGATCAAACATGAGCGCACCCGGCAGGCGAACTCGCTCAGGCACTGCTCGAGAATTTCCTTCGGAATCTGCCGTTCAGCCAGGCACCGGTCCATCCACTGGGCCTCTTCACGCACGAAGAAGGTCACCGGCGCCACGCTGGTCGGCACTACGCGCCTGGGCCCCGGGAATCCGGCGCTTTGTGAAGAAAAGGCAGGATGCGGCGAAATCCTTCCCCACCCCACGACACCCTGCAGACACAAGTTATCCAGCCACCGGGGATCGTATCCGGCGACACGCTGAGGCAGCAGCATCCGTTCCCACTCGATCGCCGGGGCTTCAAAGCCCTCCAACAGCCGCAACGCCTCGAGCACCCCCTGTTCGCCGGCAAGCTGCCGCTGCGGAGCTACCCGCTGCCAACGCAGCAGCCATTGCATATAGATAGCCGGGGAGACAGGCTCAATCTGCCGCCGCAGGCCGGTCAGCGTCTTCTTATGAATACGCTGAAGCAGCCGGCGCTCGCACCATTCCACATCTTCATCGTTGCCGGGCGTAGCTGGTCCTTCAAAGACTCCACGCAGAATTGTTCCCTGCATTTCCAGCGCCAGCATTGTCCGGCCTATGGCCGCCGCATCTACACCCAGCCGCTGCCCGAGTACGCGCGACGTGACCGGCCCGGTGAGCGCCATCCATCCCAGGACCGTTTTGCGCAGCACCTCTTCGGGAAGCAATTGCTTTGTCTCCTGCGAAAGCGGACGAAGTGCAGGAGAGGCGCCGCTCAAAGCTGACTCCGGATTCCGCGTCGGGCCAAAGAACGCGCAGGTACTCGGTCCGTTCGGCGGCAACAAGATATACGTTTCGATTGTGGCGCGCTACAGTAACCCGGCCCTGAACCTCGAGCCGGGAGACAAACAGCGGCCAGTCTCCGGCGCCATCCGCGGCGAGAAGCTCCATCGGCACGACGACCAGCGAACATAACAGATCGTGCAGCTCATGTTCATCGCGCAAATCCGGCCGGCACTCTTCGCGCGTCTCCCGTATCGCCGCCGCATCCAGCCTGGCGACCTCGCCCAACAGCTTCTCCGGCGCCATTCCACGCATACTGACGGCCCGCGCTCTGCGCTCCTCCAGGGGCGCATCATCGAGAAAGGCATAGGGATTGGCATTGAGCAGCTCGTGCGCGAAGGCCGAGGGAGCGGTCGAGTCTACGGCTAAGCAACGAATGGTCCCGGTGCGGATTCCTTGAAGCAACTCGATCAGCCCGCCCAGATCCATGGCCTCGCCGAGCACATCTTTCATGACTTCGCGGATCAAAGGGTGGTCGGGGATTTCAATATCGCCCTGAATATTCTCCTGGCAGGCGGCCACTTGAGGGAATACGCCGGCCAGCAGGTCGTCGGAGCGTGTCCGCTGCACCTGGGGCACGATACGCTTGCCTTTATAGAACCGCAACAGTTGCAGACTCCGGCCCGCATCCCAGCGCCAGCGCGCGCGGAAGATAGGCGAATCCAGCGAAGCCTGTTCCAACAGCCCGGTAACCGTCTGCTCGGTGATAAAAGCGAAGACGTCGCTCAATGGAAAGCTATGCTGCTCGGCCAGTGAGATATTCAGACCGTTATCGGTCGCCGCCGCCTGCAGCTCGAAATTGAATCCCCGGCAGAAACGCTTCCTGAGCGCCAAGCCCCATGCCTTATTGATGCGGCTGCCGAAGGGCGAATGAAGGATCAATTGCATCCCACCGCCCTCGTCGAAAAACCTCTCCGCTATGATGGTGTCGAACGCGGGCACCGCCCCCAGTACAGACCGCCCAGCGGCGATATAGCCGATCATCTGTTCCGCGCCGGCATCATCGACCGCGCATTCCTGCTTTAGCCATGCAACCGTTTCAGCTATCTCAGGATTGGTCTGGCTTATATATCCGGAGAGCGCATTGCCGGTGCGCGCGGCGATCTCCTGCCGCAGCTCGGAGACAAAACGTGACAGCTCTAATGTCCGTCCCGGAGCCTCGCCGCGCCAGAATGGCACAGTGGGCGGCTGCCCATGGGCGTCCTCAACCAGCACCCGCCCTAGGCTCTCGATCTTTTGGATTCGCCAGCTCATGTTGCCCAGCAGAATGATGTCGCCGGCCGAGGAGTCGATGGCGAAGTCCTCATCGAGCGTGGCAATCTGCACCCCTTCCGGTTGCACAATCACCGAAAAGAGCGCCGTATCAGGAATTGTCCCTCCATTCGAAACTGCGACAGTCCGGGCGCCACGGCGCGCCTGAATGCGTCCGCGTACCCGGTCGCGCAGCAGATACGCTCCATACTGTCCCCGCGAGGCTTGAATCCCGTCAGTCAAAAGGCAAAGAATTTCTTCGTATTCCTTTCGAGTGAGAGCGCCGTACGGATGCGCCCGGCGCAAGACCTCGTAGAGCGCCTCTTCTTCCCAAGGCTCGGCCGCGCACGCCGCCACGATCTGCTGCATCAGCACATCGATCGGGCAGGGAGGAATCTGCAGCCGGTCGAGCACACCCGCGCGCATAGCCCGGACCAGCGCCGCGGATTCGATCAGATCGTCGCGCGTAGTAACGAAGAAGCGTCCTTTGGGAATTGCTCCGCGCCAATGCCCGGCCCGGCCAACGCGCTGCATCGCCGCCGCGATCGCTCGCGGAGAGCTCACCTGGCACACCAGATCGATGAAGCCGATATCGATCCCCAACTCCAGCGATGCAGTCGCCACCAGCAGCCGGATTTCCCCGTTTTTGAGCTTGCGTTCCGCTTCAAGTCTCAGCTTGCGCGAGAGACTTCCGTGGTGCGCGGCTACATTTTCCGCACCCAGAAGCTCGCCCAGTGCGAACGCCAACCGCTCGGCCATGCGCCGCGTGTTGACAAAAACCAAGGTCGAGCGATGTTGCTTCGCCAACTCGGCGATGCGCGCGTAAACATCATCCCAAATAGCATTGCTCGCGACCGGTCCCAATTCGTCGCCCGGTACTTCTATTCCCAAGTCCAGGGTCCGCCGCTGCCCTACCTGCACAATGGCCACGTCGCGCCCACGCTTTCCTGCGAGAAACTCCGCGACCAGCTCAATTGGGTTCTGCGTTGCCGACAGCCCTATGCGCTGCGGCGGCTGGGACCTGCCGGCGATCAAGGCGCCGGGGCTCAGCCGATTTTTTCCGCACACCAGCGCATCCAGCCGTTCCAGCGTGAGCGCCAGGTGCGCGCCTCTCTTGTCATCCGCGACAGCATGGATCTCGTCCACTATCACCGTCTCCACGCGGCGCAGATTGTTCCGGCTCTTCTCCGCCGTGAGCAGTATGTAAAGAGATTCCGGCGTAGTCACCAGGATGTGCGGCGGCCGTTTGAGCATCGCCCGGCGCTCCGCCGGTAAAGTGTCCCCAGTCCGGACTGCCGTGCGGATCTGCGGGCATAGGTAGCCGCGCTCCATCGCCAGTTGCTGGATTTCCCGGAGGGGCGTCTCCAGATTTTTCTGTATATCGTTGCTCAACGCCTTGAGTGGCGAGACATAAACGACCATTGTTTCAGCATTGAGCGATCCGGCGATGGCCTTGCGCAGGAGCTGGTCGATACAGATCAGGAATGCGGCGAGTGTCTTACCCGATCCTGTCGGCGCGGAAATCAGAGTAGGCACTCCCGAGCCGATCCGCGGCCAGCCTAGCTCCTGGGGCTCAGTTGGCGTGCCAAACCGCCCGATAAACCATTCACGCACCACGGGGTGCGCCCAGCCGAGAACGGTTTCGTCCACGTTTGGGGAAATATCTGATTCCTGGGGGAACATTGGCCCATTGTAGAGTCTTCGTATGGGGTGGTGCTGAAGAATACGGAAAGCGCAGCTTGGCGAAAAAAGCGGAGTTCCAGATTGTTCTATCGAGGAGCCGGAGCATGCCGCGCCAGCCGGGAGCTAAGGCAGAAACAGGATCGATATACCCAAGCCGCTACTGCCAAGGGCCTTTTTCATCAAGAAAAAAGTCACTTCATAGAACTCATCGAAGCCACATCATCCTGTTTCTGCCATAAGGCCGGTTAACAGGCCCTAGCTCAATCGTGGAAGGGTAAATCAAAAGATGCGGCGGTGGTCTCCGTTGTGCCACTTTGCGTTGCCCTTTTTCATCAGCGGCGGATTCACCTTGCCCCAAAATGCGTGGTTCCAAGTGACTGCCTGCAATCCATCGTGGCTCGGTTGGAAGACCATGGGCGGCTCGGGAGGCGCGCCGTTGGCTGCATCGAAAGTGACCTGTACTTGACTGCCGGAGTCGACCCAATGACCAAAGAAGGTCTTCGATCCAGTGCCCGGATCCTCGGTAACCGTAGCAGTCCCATCCGGTCCCAGACTCACGCTCATGGAAGGATTCTTGGAAGTGGGCGTCTCTTTCGCGGGAGGAGCTGATTCATAAACGCCGGCAAACTTGGAGTGAGGGTTGGCGGCGGCGCAAACTGGGGCCAGCGGCGCCAGGGATAGTATTATTCCAGCCAATACGACTTGCGTGATCAAATGTCTTGCGGGTCTCATAATTCCTCATCATGCAGTCCAGAAATGCGCCCTTGCAAGATACAGATCGGGGGACGAAAGTTGTATCGATCGGGGTTCATGATCTTCTTATCATGAACGAACGCCTTCTGCCAGTCAGGCCAAATCGATCTTCTTATCTTCTCAAAATTCCAGCCGGTAATCTCGCCCAGGAGAGAGCGTCTGCCCTAGCGTATGCTATCTCTTTGGAAGAGCCGGAACACGCCGCGGTTCGGCGGCTTCTCCGTCCATCCCTCTCACCAAATAGGAGCGTCGAACAAACTGATGTTTAAACAACCGGTGCCCAGGCCGCTTTTCCCGCTTTTGCGCAAACCATTATGCTTCCTTTTTCTTGCTCCCGTTTTTTCAACCATATGCGCGATCTCCGGACACCAGGCTCTGGGCCAGAGCCTCAAGAACTTCGATGCCTCGATCAATGCTTTTGGGCAATTCACCGGATCGACCAGCGGCAATGGAATAAAGGATGTACCTTCCATCTCTATGGGCGGACTGGTCAGCCTTCGTCAAACCTTCAGGCCTTGGCTTGGCTATGAAGTGAACTACAGCTATACACGTTTCTCCGAAGCCTTTTCCACGCTGCCATTCCATGTGCAGGACAACTTGCACGAAGCCTCGGGAGCCTATTTAGTTCAAGGGCCAAAGTTCTTTGGCCTGCAGCCTTTCGCCACGGCGGGAGCGGGATACCTTCTCTTCCTGCCGACCACCGTCGGCGGCCAGCACAACAACCAGCAGGGCCGCCTGGCATTTCTTTACGAATTAGGCGTGAACTACCCGATTTTGAACAGCCATTTCGGGGTGATCGGAGCGCGCTTGGAATATCGCGGCCTGATATACAAGACGCCGGATTTCAACCAGCCGGTTACCACCACGAATACCAGGCGCCAAACCTCAGAGCCGGCGGTTGGGCTCTACGCTCGCTTCTAAGGTCTTTGTTTTCAAAACAGAAGCAGAATGGGATTATTGTTTTTTCTTGCCCTGGCAAGCCACCCATCGAACGAATTCGGCATCCTAGCTTATATAACTAGCAAAATCATTGCCTGATTGAACCTACATTTCAGCGTCTTTGCTCCGTGCTTCGTCAGTGTTGCGAAATGACAGATATCGATCGCCGGTTTCTGTCTCCTTCATGGGTGCAGTCGCAGTGTTGGCCCGTTCTTGCCGCAGTTGGGGCCGGAACCAATGAGGCGGACTCAGATTTGGCTTTCGAATCCAGTATTGAATTGCTGAACACTGACTATCGCAAGGGTTCCGAGCCTGGAGGCTCGCTCGGAACCGGTTCCTTGGCTTGTCCGCTCTTCCTCCTCCTTGGAACTCTCCGTCTGGTTGTCAACCGGATCCTAGGGCCTGTTAACAAGCCCTAAATCCATTTCACGAATTTTGAGGTGCACTATGTCCATATACGGCCTTGTATTGCGTTCGGCTTCTTGCCTCCTTATCTCGGGACTGGCGCTAAGCGCTGGACCGCTCCTGTCGGCACAGACTGCCGGGCAGGATCTTCACAACGCAGGCTCCAGCACGAAGAATGCGGCGAAAGATACCGGAAGCGGCGTGAAGAAGGGAACCAAAAGCACATATCACGCGACCAAGCACGGGACGACGAAAGGCTACGATAAGACGAAGGAAGGTGCGACCAAAGGCTACGACAGGACTAAGGAAGGTACCAAGCACGTCGTAGGCGCAAGCGGTCAGCAGTCCACCAAAGCCAAGGATAGAGCTAAGGAGAGCAATCAGAAAGTAAACGATTCGACGAAAGAAGCCACTCACTAGCAGGTTGCGGAAAAACAGTTTTGTGGCTTTGGTTCGACCCTCCATTACTTGGGTAGACTGTTGCGGTTATACATTCTCTTGCGCCTTGCTTGTTGCTTCGGCGCGTTTTTCTGCAGCCTGCTAGGCATTTGTTGGGATTAGCGTGCTAAGTCACCCGGACTTAGGCAAATCCGATGCCTCGAACGAGACGGGTTATGCTCCGGGGCGGGGATAGGGGCGGCCTCGGTACATTGCCATAGGTTCGACAGAGCGGACTCGAATGACTTGAGCCGTTGCGTTATCAGAGCCATCGGCCTGAACTGCATAGCTTACCATCTCTTGTGCGATTTGCTCGGCATCCTTGTTCTGCGAAGCAATGCGGGCGATGTCGCTATTCTCGAGGCTGCCGTGGAGACCGTCGGAACATAGCACTAATACATCCCCTGGCCGCAGCTCCAGAGTATTCGTCTCGGCAGTTACGAAGAGTTCGGGTCCAACGGCGCGGGTGAGCACGTGACGCGACTCGGAATTCGCCGCCTCCGCGGCGGAGACAATGCCGAGCTTACGCTGTTCGTTCACCAGGGTATGATCGCGAGTGACTACGACAGCCTCCCGATTGCGCACATGGTAACAGCGGGAATCTCCGACGTGAGCAATGTAGGCCTGATCGTGGCGCAGGGCGCAGCAGACTACCGTGGTCCCCATGCGCTTACCGCGCCGCTCCGGTTGCAAACCTTCATCGTGAACCGCTGCATTGGCGTGCTGAATCAGACGGGGCAGCAAGCTCAGCAACGATGTCCCGTCCTGCGCCTCAGCGAAGCCCTTAGACATTACCTGGACCGCTTTGGCGGAGGCAACTTCTCCCAGGTCCATGCCCCCGACGCCGTCGGCTACTACAAACATCCAGCCCAAGGAGCGGGCTTCCTGCCGCGACTTGGGAACGAAACTCCCCATGGAATCTTCATTTATGGTGCGAATTTTACCAGGATCGCTTGCCTGCCCAAAAGTCACGTCCAACATGTGCCGCCCGTTTCATGAGTCAGCATTGTGTTTTCCCATATCTGGCGCAAACTGCGCGCCAGATATGAGGCGGCCCGGATATCACATACTCACAAAATCCCGTGCCAAAGACTTAGGTGATAACTCCCGTCCTTGCTTTGGAATTAAGTAAAACAGTCTTGCCCTTGGCCTTGGAGGAGCGCAAGAAGTAAAACGCGCCATATAGGCCCCAGACAGCCGCGATGACCAGCGCAAGTAGCGGCTCCTTGACAGTGCCGTATCCGAGCGTGGGTCCAATAAGGTAGAACATCATGCATCCAAGGTTGGCCAGCAGACCAAAGCCGGGAATGAGCAGGTGTTTGACGAAGCTGAAGTCCGGCCGTTTATGGAACGCTACAATGCAGAGCAAGCAACTGAGTGCGTAAAGAATAAAGGTGCCGAAATTCGAGGTCAGCGTGATAGTCAGCAGCGAATTCGGCATGGATGCCAGGATATTGTGGTTGAAGTAACCGACGTTGGAAAAGATGCCGTGTGGCAGCGCGGCAATGGTGGCATCGGAGAGAGCGCCGGCATCGCCGAAGGCGAAAGAAACGGCGATAACTCCGATGACAGCCGAAATACCAGCCAAGGTCCAGATGGCGCGATGCGGGGTCAGCTTCTTGGCGTGCAATATGCCGAAGTGCTCCGGCGCCTCATCGTCCTGGCCCATGGCATAGGTGATACGAGCACCTGTATTCATACAGGAGAGAGTGGTGCCGATCAGCGCCAAAAAGACGGTGATGGCCTCCGCCAGCATGAAATATTTTCCGTGGCCCTGGCCGAGGAGCGCATCGCCGACCACGATCATCATGTCACCGATAGGCGCGGCAGAGCTGGTCGCGCTTTGCATTGTATATCCCGAATTCAGGAAGTAGTTTGCCGCAAAATATTCAATGAGATAGCACACCAATCCCTGAATGAGCAGCGACGCGATGACTGCGATGGGAATGTCGCGTTTGGCGTTTCTAGCCTCCCCGCCCATCGCCGTGACTGATTCGAAGCCAACCAGGATCAGGATGGCGACCGTAGCCTGGATCATCATCCAATTGAAATTATGCACAGAGACTACGGATTTGGCGTCGGGATGAGTGAGAAACTTACCGCTGGAATCATAAGTCGGATAGTGAACGTGGAAAGCAACGGGTTTGCCTGCCGCATCGAGTTGAGGCTGGGGTATTCCGTTGGCATCACGGATAATTGTTCCGTCCGGCTTGGTTTGGAATTCATAGGTATAAGTCGCGAGGGTGCTCGAATCGTACTGCATAGCCACCGCGCCGCTTGGATGATTGACTCTATATCCGATAGCGAGAATGCTGAACAGCACCAGCGCGGAAATTTGGACGACATTGATTGCCAGGTTGACCGCCGTCGAAGCATTCGCACCCTTTTGGGCAATCCATGCGACCGCGAAGGAAAAGACAATTGCAATCAGAGAGGTGAAGATCGGGCCTGGATTGGCGCCGCTCATCACGTTCGGGTAGAGAAAGCCGACGATGTAGCCGACAAATATGCCTGTAACTCCGACCATCACTCCGGGATAGACCCAGTAATAAAGGTGTGAGCCCCATCCGACGACGAACTTGGCCACGCGAGCATACTTGAACGCCTTGTCCTTTGAGAGCAGGGCCTGTTCCGCATAGTAGTAGCTGGAGCCGGTTCCAGGATAAAGCTTGGAGATCTCGGCATAGGAAACGGCCGTTGCCAAACAAAGCAGCAAAGCGCCGAAGATGCCGGCCCACATGGCCGGCGATGTCGACCCCGTCGTCGCTTGGATTAAGAAGGTTAGCCAGAGGAAGGCGCCTGGGGCGATCAAGGCCATTGCGTTGCTGGTCAGGCCCGTCAGACCGAGCGTTTGCTGCATCTGACCGGTGGTTTTTTGTTCTGCCATGAGCATTCTCCTATGCTTGTACTTTCAAGATTCGGTGAAGCGGCGGCCGCATCCATTGGGACAGGAGCCGCGTGGGCGGAGCGGACCTGTTATTTACTGCTTCTCACCTAAGTTGTTACCAAAGATGAATCCCACTTCAGCCACGGCCCGCGGCTGATTGTTGTTCGTGCCGTTAGGACCGAAGACATCACCCGGTGTGTAGTTGCTCGCGTGAACCCAAGAAAGGTCTCCACGAAGGAAGAAGCCTCCGGATTGATATGTCGGGGTGACTGTTATGCTGGTGCCCGCGCTGCCCGGACCGAAGATCAGGTTGGCGGATTGCTGAGCGGTGCTTCCCGAGCTCGTGATATATTCCCAGCGCACAGGAAGCGATAAGCCGTGTTTGAACGTGCGGCTCAGCAGTATTGCGCCGCCGGTGGTCGATGCACCCTTTACAACCCCGATCTTCGCATTGGTGGGCACATCGGTGTACTGAAAATAGGGCTGAACGATCCAGGCTCCCTTTGAGTACGTGTAGATTACGTTGTAAATACTGCCGTTGTTTTGGACTGGAGTTGCTAGAGTCTGAAACTTTGTCTGGCTCAAGTTTCCGCCCGCGACGAACGACAACGCATGCGGTCCTTTGGTATAAGCCAACGAACCCGAAAGCCACGAGTACCGGTTGGAATAGAAGCCGTCGTTCCAGCTCAAGGAGGCGCTGAATTTGCCCATGGTTTGATTTATTTGGAGTCCCCGGTTGACGGCGTTTTCCTGATTCCACAAGAGGCCACGCTCGATGTTCATATTTTCGAACGTGAAGGTGTATTCGGCGCCGATCAGCGTGGGCAACGCGCCGATCTCGAAGGAGGTGTTCTTCAATGAGGTGTTCGCCTTGCCCTGCAGCTTAAGAAAGCCTTGTGGCACCGGGCCGAAGAAATCTGTCAGTGTTGTGCCCGGCCCGAGGAATGGCGTTGCCAAGGCCGGAAGAGTGTAAGCACCGGCCTGAAAGTAAAATTGAAGCCAGCCATCGGGCTTTTGAATGAATACCTGCCCATTACTTAGGGTGGCCTGCCCGGTGTTGTCATTGGGCACATGATTTCCCTGCCACATGCCAAATCCGTTAAGGACCCCATTCACAGCGATCTTGCGAAAAGGTCCTGCATTGAGGATCATTGGCGGAATGCCTTGAAGCGGTCCTGTTATGGACGGCGTAGGTAGCGCCGCTGGGGCAGCGGGAGCCGGTGTGGGCGCGGCGGCCGGAGCGGGTGTTTGAGTGGGTGTTGGAGGGGACGCGTTTTGTGCCTGAGCTCCGGTTGTAAGAGCCACGCAAATCAGAGCGCCTGCTAAACCTTGCAAAAAATCGTTTCGTTTCAAGTCCATCAGTGTCAATCCTCCAAAACAATCTGGTGAAGTTGCTTCGCCCGAGGAGCCTTAGCGGGCGCTATGCAGATCAGTCATTACGTGCTGCTCGACCGGGTATTCCATAAATGATTCTTTTCTGCCTGAGTAATTAGGAACGCAAATTACTTATGAGGAATTCATGAAGATCGCTGCTGGCTATAACATTTCTTCGCGGCATTTGCCCGCTCAACAAAATCGCTTGAAAATTCCGCCGGCATTATGCAAACTTGAGTAAAACTCTGATATAAGGCTCTATTTCTCTTAACGCTGGTTTCGGTCATTGGGCGCTCCCCGAGTTGGTTCAGGCGTGTTTTAGAAGACCGGCTTTGGCGGTGAGCATATGCAGGGGAGGTCATTGCGGGGATGTCCCCTGCGTTCCGGCGTTTTTTTGGCAGATGGTGGTTATGGTGTTCCTAGCAGCACTGGATATCTACGCGTATGCCGTAAGCGCCGTGACGAACCGCGCCCGCTGGCTTCCTCTTCCGGTTCACGTGTGGACCTTGATGGCTCTCATGTTGGTCGCCCTCATCGTGGGCCACCTCACTTCCCGAGCCTCATTTTTTCTGAAAAGAGCCCAGGCCAGCCGTTCGGAGGCGGAAAAGCTCTGCCAATTGACACGGGACACAACCCAGTTGGATCTGCATCGTAAGCCCGGACCTCAACTGGCCGCTCTGGTGCGATCCATTTTCGATATTGAGGCAGTGGCCATTTTCGACGCCGACCTGGATGAGGTCTATCAGGCGGGGGAATGGTTCACAGGCTTAGAAGATCGTGTCCGAAACATTTATTTCTTTGAAACGGTGGATGAGGACCCGGAGACCGGTGTGGTGCGCAGGGTATTGCGCATGGGTAATCTGCCCATCGGAGCCTTGCTGATGCGGGGCGAAACCAGCAAGCTGACCAGCAACGCCATCGCCGCGCTGATCGCCATAACCTTCGATCGTTATCACGCCTTCGCCAATGAGAGCCGCATGGAAAGCGCTCGGCAAGCCGAGCAGCTTCGGACTACGGTGCTTGACAGCCTGGCCCACGCATACAAGACTCCGCTCACGGCGATTCGAGCGGCCAGCACGGGACTGGGCGAAATGGGCAGCCTGACACCGGCCCAATCGGGACTGGTAGCGCTTATCGACGAGCAATCTGAGCTGCTGAACCAGCTTACAAACCGGCTGCTCAAGACCGCGCGGCTGGAGGCGAAGGAGTTGAGCCTGCATGCCGAGCCGGTCGCGGTGGCGCCTCTTATCGACGATGTCGTCGCCAGCGTCCGGGAGCAACTCGCCAGCATCCCGGTCAAGGTCGGGATGACGCGCGACGACCTTTCCATTGCCGGCGACCGCGGACTTCTAGTGGCCTTGCTGACGCAGTTTGTCGATAATGCAGCCAAGTATGCAACGGCCGGAACAACGGTTACCATTCAAGCAGAAGAACAGCCGGACGGAGTGGTTTTCTCCGTACATAATCTGGGGCCGGTCATTCCCGCTACGGACTACGAACGCATTTTCGACCGCTACTTCCGCTCCTCCATCCAGGGCAATAAGGCGCCGGGAACCGGCATCGGTTTGTCGGTGGCCAAGCGTGCCGCTCAAGTGCACGGCGGACATGTCTGGGTCACCAGCGACTGCAATCACGGCACGACCTTTTTCGCTTCCCTGCCGGTCAACGCTCCGGCGCCGGCCTTAGGAGATCACATTTCATGAGTCCCATCCGGGTTTTGCTGGTCGATGACGAGGCGGCGATCCGCCGTGCCCTGCGGACCCCGCTGAATGAGCTCGGCTTCCATACGGTTGAAGCATCCCGCGGCGAAGAGGCCCTGCACCTGGTCAGGACGGAGGCTTTCGATGCCGTGCTTTTGGATATCAACATGCCGGGAATAGGCGGCATGAAGACGTTAGTCCGCCTCCGCGCCTTGGCTCCCCGTCTTCCGATTCTCATGCTGACGGTAAAGGACGATGAAGAGGATAAAGTGGAGGCGCTCGAATGTGGCGCCGACGACTACGTTACTAAGCCTTTCAGCATCCGCGAGTGTGTGGCCCGTATCCGTTCCGCGATACGCCGGGCTCAAACGCCGGAGAGGCAGGAAGACGCTCCGCTGGCCATAGGCGAGATTTGCGTTCTTCCCGCTCGCCGTCTGGTAAGCAAGTCGGGTCAGCCTATCCATTTAACACGCAAGGAATACGACATTCTGTTTTACCTCATGACCCACGCAGGACGTGCCGTTACCTACGGCAAACTTCTCACCTCGGTTTGGGGCGCGGAATACAGGCAGGAAGTAGATTACCTGCGCACCTTTGTCCGCCAGCTACGCAAGAAGATCGAGGACGATCCAGCCAATCCGAAATACCTGTTGACCGATGCTTACGTGGGATATCGTTTTGCGGAATTTCTCGGGGATGGTTCCCACGGCGATACCGAGCCCGCTGCGGAGCAGGGCTTTTTAGGCAACGCTTAGAGTCAGGCGGAATTGTCTGCGAATTCGCCCCTGGAAGGTTCGTTCATGGTGCAAAGACCGGCATCCCAGATCCGCGAAGCTGATCTGGGCGCCGGTTCAGTTTGCGACCAATCAAACCAGTTAAGTTAATAGGGTATTTGTCCCTAGAACAAGTTCCACAAAGCCTGGTTGTAAATCTCGTGGTGATACTGAACTTCGGCTGATTTGACGAAGGTGCCAAGCTGGCGTGGAGCGCGATCAGCGGCAGCTTGTTTTAGGTCGGCAAAGCGGCCCTTCACATCCTCGCCTAGAATGCTGCTGATCCAGCTTGAGGCTCGGAAATCTTCAATCGCCGTCTGGATATTGTCTGGTAAATAGCGTTCCGCCTGCCGCAGTCCCTCCATGGCTAACGTTGTACCCTCGAGGCCCGTTTTGAAGACGGAATAAAGCGTCAGATAGGGGTTTGCATCTGGCGCGACGGCACGGAGCTCGATCCGCGCGGACTTCGAGTTGCCGATCGGAATGCGAATCATCGAACCCCGGTCGGTAGCCGAAGCCTTGATCTGATTAGGCGCTTCAAAGTGTGGATCAAGACGCCGGTAAGCATTCACGCTGGAGTTCATGATCAGGCATAGGTCAAGCGCGTGGGTCAAGACGCGATCCACAAACTCCCAGCCGCAAGCGGACGTCTTCTCCACACCGTCGGCATCCCAGATCAGGTTGGTTTTGTCTTTGGTGACAGACAGGTTGGTGTGCATCCCGCTGCCGTTGATCCCGACAACCGGCTTGGGCAGAAAACAGGCGGTATATCCCATATTCCCGGCTACTTGGCGGGCCAGGAGCTTGTAGAGCTGAATCTGATCCGCCGCGGCTACAACTTCGCCGTATCCGTAGTTGATTTCAAACTGGCTGGGCGCCACTTCCGGGTGATCTTTTTCGTTTTGAAAACCCATGGCTCGCTGGACCTCGGCAGCCGTGTCAATAAACTTGCGCAAGGGATCCAGCGGTAGAGAGTGGTAGTAGCCGCCCGTATTTACGAACTCGAACTTCCCGGTCTCGTGGTATTTCTTTTCGGCATCAGTTCCGGCAAATAGGAATCCTTCGATTTCGTTCGCAGCGTTGAGCGTGTAGCCTTTCTCCTTGAAGAGCTTGCCTGAATAAGCCTGCAGAACGCCTCGCAGGTCGCCGGCGTACGGGCCTCCGTTCTTGTCTATAACCGATCCGAACACCAATACCTTGCCGGTGCCGAAGACATCCGCCGGCACCCAATAGAAGGCGCTCCAATCGATCCCCAAACGCAGATCGCTCTCTTTCTGAGCGGTAAATCCCCGGATCGAAGAACCGTCAAATGTCAGGTTGTCATAGCTCGCCACCAGGAACTTCTTGTCATAGTCCAGCAGGTGCAGCCGGCCCTCAAGGTCGGAGAATAGGACAGTCACAGCCTTGATGTGCTTTTCATCCGTCAGGTACTTGATGCGTTCTTCGCGGATTTTGTCCGGCGCGACGCGGTTCAGGCGGTCAGTCTTGACTCTCAAATTCAGTTCTTCCAGCTCGTCGTAGCTCAACGCCAGAAAGTTGCGATACTCGTTCGGCATGGATCTCCTTCCATTACAAGAGCTTCTAAGGTACGGTGCAAGCTCAACGCTAATGGCTGCGGCATAAGGATTCCATGAAGATTTGGGCTGGATTTAAGCAGGGACAATTGCGGCCTTTTCTGGGAGGCTCGGGGAAAGGAATTCTTCGTTTTCTGAGCCGGTCAGTGCGAAGAGAAATGGGCCAAAAGCATCATCGCCAGGAACAAGAGAAATGGGATCAGCGCCAGGGCTGTGTAGTAGATGATTTTGCGCGAGGTTCCCGAACGGCGATTCTTCCAGTCGGTTAGCTCGACTCGATCCGCTACCCCAACCTGGTCCAGATTCTCAAGATCTAAAGCAAAGGCATGTGCAGAGGGATACCGATTCTTCGGATCTCGCTCTATCGCCCGATAGAGAACTTCCTGCAACTGCGGGCTGATGCTGGGCTCGGCTTCGCGAGGAGGCATCGGGTGATTGATCAGGCGGTCGTTCATCACCGCCAAAGGCGAAGGGCCGGAGAAGGGTGTTCGTCCGGCGAGCATTTCGTACAACATGATACCGAGTGAATACAAATCCGACCGCACGTCTCCCCGTTTGCCTTTGACCTGTTCCGGGGAGATATATTCGGGTGTTCCCAGAGCTTGGGTGAAGCCCGCATAGGTCAGGCGCTTGGCGCCTTCCTTGGAGGCGATGCCGAAGTCAATCAGTTTGACATGGTCCTGATTGTCCACCATGATGTTCTCCGGCTTCAGATCGCGATGAACAACGCCGTGCTTGTGGATATAGTCCAGCGCATGCAAGATTCCGAGTGTTATCCGAATCGCCCGTTCAGGCGGCAGTTTACCCCGCTCCGATAAGATCGTGCGCAGCAGGCGGCCGTCGCACCATTCCATCACCATGTAGACTCGCGAGCGCTCCCCATCGGGGAAAATCCGCATCACGTTGGGATGGTCCAGCGCCGTCCCGATTTCCTCTTCGCGCTTGAAGCGGTCGAAGAGAACCGGATCCGCCTCCATGGCCGAATGTGGAATTTTCAGGGCGACTTGGCGGCCATCCTGCAGATCCGTTGCACGGAAGATGGAAGCCATTCCGCTCTCCGCCACGGGAGCCTCGATCCGGTAATGATCGATTTGCCGGCCCGCTTCGATATCCGCGAGAAGACCCATCGGGCTCCACTTCTCCAGTCTGACTATCTCTCCCCCTCCGGCGCTGACGTATACTCCAACGCGAAGGAAGCATGACCGGAGTATAACCGGCGCGGCGCCGATTGGGGCTAGGTTTCCTTGAACCCCGAGAAGGAAGATCAATGACAGCTCAGAGATTGCAAACCACGTGCTGTATCGCCGGCGGCGGCCCGGCAGGCATGATGCTCGGTTATCTGCTGGCTCGCGCCGGCGTCCCGGTCATCGTGCTTGAAAAGCATAAGGATTTCTTTCGCGATTTCCGCGGAGATACCGTCCATCCCTCAACTCTCGATGTCATGCACGAACTCGGGCTTCTTGAAGACTTTTTGAAGTTGCCCCACCAGCAGTTAACTTCAGTTGGCGGCAAATTCGGTGATTTCGCTTTCCGGGCCGCGGATTTCCAGAGCCTGCCAACGCGCTGCAAGTTCGTCGCGCTCATGCCGCAGTGGGATCTGCTGAATTTTTTCAAGGAGCGGGCGCTCAAGTTCCCTGCTTTCGATCTGCGCATGGAACACGAGGTTGTCGATCTGCTTAGCGATTCGGGCAAAGTGACAGGAGTAGCGGTTAGAACGCCGCAGGGAGCGGTCGAAGTCACGGCGGATCTGGTAATCGGCTGCGATGGCCGCCACTCGGTGACCCGGCAGGCGGGCAAACTGGAAGCACTCGAATTTGGCGTACCCATAGATGTGCTTTGGTTCCGCGTAAGCCGGAACAGCGATGACCCCGAGCAAGTTTTGGGAAACATCAATTATGGGAAAGTACTTATTCTTATTAACCGCGGCAGTTACTTCCAGGCGGGACTTATCATCGCCAAGGGGTCCTTCGAAGGAGTCAAGCGAAATGGTTTGGACGCATTCCAGAAAGACATTCAGCGCATCGCTCCGTATCTGGGCGATCGCGCAAGGGAAGTAAAGGATTGGGACCAAATCAAGCTGCTCTCGGTACAAATCAATCGGCTGCGGCAGTGGCGCCGCCCGGGTCTCTTGTGCATCGGCGACGCCGCGCACGCTATGTCTCCGGCCGGAGGCGTCGGCATCAACCTTGCAATTCAAGACGCAGTAGCAACAGCGAATCTGCTTGCCGTGCCCCTGCGCGAGGGACGCGTGACCGAGGCCCTGCTGGCCCAAGTCGAGCTTCGGAGGACATTCCCCACACGCGTAACCCAGCGTTTGCAGATTACCGCTCACAAGGGATTTGCAGGTGTCTTTCAAAATCCCGGTCCTGCGAAGGCGCCGTGGCAGCTTAGGCTGGCGGTGCGTGTGCCTGGGGTACAGCGCATACTGGCGCGGGTGGTTGGAATGGGTGTGCGGCCGGAGCACGTCCATACGCCGGAGGCTGGAAACTGAAGCCGGATCCGCCTGCTTAAGCTGAGCTTAAGGATTGGCCGCTATGCTCGCTCGATAAGCGTTGTCACCGCTGTAGCAGCCGAGGAGCTGAAGCCATGCCGCACATTCGTCTGGGGCTCGTACTGAGCTGCCTTGTTATCCTGGGCGTCCCAACCCGCCCCGCTTACTCACAGGAGCCTCTTCGGCTGGCCGCCAAATTCGCCATGCCAACCTCTGTACAGGGGAAATTCGACCACCTTGGCATCGATCAGAGGGGCAACCGTCTGTTCGTTGCCGCCGAGAGTGCGCATCAGGTTCTTGTCTTCGATCTGAAGAGCGGAAAGTATCTGCGTTCCATCAACGGTATCGAGATTCCGCATGCCGTCTTTGTGCGCGAGGACCTGAACCGGATCTACGTGACCGACGGAGGCGCCGGAGCGTTAAAAGTATACGACGGCAGGACCTACGCTCTTCTTAAATCGATTCCGCTCAAGGTGGATGCGGACTCCATCGGTTACGATCCGGCAACTCACCTGCTCTATATCGACAATGGCGGCGGGGATGCGCACGAGACTTTCTCAATGCTGAGCGTGGTCGATACCACTCGCGACGTTAAAGTAGCGGACATCAAGATCGACGGCGACACTCTGGAAGCCATGGCTCTGGAGAAGTCGAGCGCCAAGATGTATGTGAACAATCCGGCAAAGAACACGGTCACCGTAGTGGATCGCAAGAGCCGTTCCATCCTGGCCAATTGGCCGGTGACGATGGGCAAGCATAATGTGTCGATGGCGCTCGATGAAGCCGCGCATCGGCTCTTCGTGGCATCGCGCAGCGGCGATATCTCGGTCTTTGACACCGGAACAGGGAAAGAGCTTTCGTCGATGCCGATCGGCAAGGGTGTTGACGACCTGGCCTTCGACTCCGCAAGCAAGCGAATCTATGCTCCCTGCGGCGGCGACGGCCTGATCTATGTCTACGAGCAACGCGGCAAGGACCAATATAAGCTCATCGGCAAAGTACCGTCCGGTCCTAAAGGGAAGAACGCGCTGCTGGACAAGCCGCTCGGACGATACTTCGTAATCGTTCCTCCACAAGGGGAAGCGCCTGGGGCCGTTTATGCGTTTGCGCTTCAGTAGGCTCCGGCTTGGATATAGGCCCCGCGGCATGATCAGGATAGCCCTATCGTGCGCCATGATCTCTGCCGCGCTGCTGGCGATCGATGCGCATGCGCAGACCTCGAGGCCGCCGAATCCTGCTTCGAGCGTTCCTGCCGGCGCTGCGTCCACCCAGCGTACCGTTGCTTTGTCTCTGCCGCCGGGAACGCCAATTCAGATTGCGCTCGACCGTGAAGTCCGCGTGAAAAGAGTTGGGCAACCGATTCAGGGCCATTTGATGGAGCCGGTCTACGCCTTCGACCGGCTCGTTCTTCCGTTGGGCACGCGAGTCCAGGGCCACATCGCGAAGATCGACAGCCCTGGCGCAAAGCGGCTCACCTTGTCCATCCTGAATGCTGACTTCACGCCTGCGCGGCAGATCCAGGTGTCGTTCGACCGGATCGTGCTGGCGGACGGGAACCAGTTGCCTCTGCACGCTACCGTGGTGCCCGGCTCCGGCCAGGTCATCCGGTTGATTGACTCGGCGTCGACACGGAGCGGCTCTGCGAAGAGCGCCTTGTCGGCAAAAATGGATCAGGCTAAGCAGGAGTGGCGCCAGGCGATGCAGCAGGTAAAGCAGCCGGGTAAGCTGCATCGCGCCTTGCGCATTGGAATTGCGCAATTACCTGTTCATCCTCAATATATCGATGCGGGAACTCTCTACTACGCCGAGTTGCAGCAGCCGCTGGAGTTCGGGAGCGAGACCGTCAAGGAGCAGGCGCTCCAATCCATCGGCAACCCACCGCCGCCAGGGAGTCTGGTGCGCGCTTCGCTGGTAACTCCACTCGACTCCGGCACGACCAAACACGGTGCGGCGGTCCAGGCCGTGGTGTCCAAGCCGCTTTTTGCCGGGGACCGTCTGATTCTGCCGCAGGGAACGCTGCTGAACGGGTCGGTTCTGCAGGTGCGCCCGGCACGGCGCTTAAAGCGCAATGGCCAACTTCGCATCGCGTTCCACGAGCTGGTGCTGCCCAGCGGGTCTACGTTCAGGGTGGATACGTCGCTTCAGGGCATACAAGCCGGCGCGTCCTACAGTCCCAGCCTTGATCAGGAAGGCGGCGCGAAAGCAACGAATCCGAAATCGCGCTATATCTCCACCGGCATCTCGGTGAGTCTGGCAATCGTCGGGAGCGGCGGCAGGAGAGATGTAGGTGAAGCCGGCCCCGTGTCTGGAGGAGCGACGGCCTTTCGCCTTATCGGCATCGCTGTGGGGTTAGCGGTCCGCTCGCATACGCTGGGTATCCTGATGAGCGCCTACGGCGGCAGCCGGTCCATCTACGTCAATTTTTTCGGGCGTGGCCGCAATATCTCTTTTCCAAAGAACACCACGATGGAGATCGGCTTCGAGAGCCAAGCTGAAGCCCCAATGGCGAAGTGAGTGATGAATTCGTTAGCCACCGGGAATGAAAATGGAAGAGATGAGGCCGGTCCCCTTACAAAATCGAGGCTTCCCCAAGCTGGTCAGGCGCGAAGAGGGCTTATTGCTATTCTCAGCTATGCCCGTTTCTCAAACTACGATCCGCGTTCGTTACGCCGAAACCGATCAGATGGGAGTCGTGTACTATGCCAACTTTTTTGTCTGGTTTGAAGTTGGAAGGGTCGAACTCTTGCGCCAATTGGGTTTCGATTACAAGCAGATGGAACTCGCCGACAACTGCTACATCGCGGTGGTCGACGCGTCCTGCAGGTATAAATCTCCGGCGCGATACGATGACGTGCTGCTTCTGGAAACCAGAGTCGCCGGCATGCGCCGGTCAGTCTTAAAGTTCGCTTACCGGATTTTGCGTCTGGAAAGTGTGGCCGGCGACGATCCAATGCTGCTGGCGGAGGGAGAAACTACCCACGTGGTTGTCGATCGCCACATGGGAAAAACGCCCTTGCCGGAGAAATATGCGGCTGCGATCGAGCGCTTTATGGAAGGACCCCAGGGCGTTTGACTCTTCCATTGGCGGACCTCATGCTATCTTTCGCACATGCTCCCCGATAAGGATGTCGTGGGGATGGCTCCCCTTGCCAAAGTGGTTCGCTACTCCCGGCCGGTTTTTCTCTGGGTTTTCCCCGCCGCCGCTTTCATCGTCGCCATGCTGCTTGGCCGCCGCTCGGCCATTCTCTCGCCGGATGCAGCCGTGTACCGGATGCTTGCGGTCGGGCCGCGTGCAGCTGTGCCTGCGCCCTTTTCCGCACGGATTTTGGGCCCGGCCGCTGCCCAATGGCTAGGCAGAGTCACCGGGTTAGGCGTCGATAACGGCTTTCTGCTTCTGGGCATCCTTTCGCTGGTAGCGCTGCTGATTGCGATAGCCTATCTGCTGCGATTCCAGAAAGTTCAGGCTGGGCTCTTCGCAGCCATTTTTTTGATGCCGTTCTGGCTCAAGCTCTTCAACAGCTACTATCTCCCTGACCTTTTGCACGCTGCGATCCTGGCCTTACTTCTTGCCTGCATGGTTTCCGGGCGTGTGACCCTGGCCATGCTCCTGCTCTTTCCCGCATACCTGACGCGTGAATCCACCCTCCTGACTGCACTCTGTTTGGCTTGGGCCGCATGGCGGCGGGTTTCGTTTCGGGCCATGCTTGCCGGATTGCTGGCCACTTTGGGCGGCATGCTCATCAGCCGCCATTTCGTACATTTGGGTGGCGCGAACGTTAAGGGTATTGGCGCCGCCTCATACCTGTTTGGGAAGCTGGTTTGGAGCTTTTTTCGGAATATATTCGGGTTGCCCCTCTGGACCAACGCTCTGGCGTTGCCAGGCTGCAACCCAATGTGGACGGCGGCCCTTCCACACTGGCTCCATCCAGGCTCCATTCGCTTGATTGGCTTGTGCCCTCCATCGGTTTGGGGACCAGCGCGCGTTCTTCTGGCGTGGTTCGGTGTTTTCGGGATTGGACCGGCGGTCGCGGCCGTGTGCATTCGCGCGATGCTTTCCCGGCGTGCGATGGCCGGCGATGCTTGGCCGGTGCCGGATTCATTAAACTCGACGAGCGGCGTCATTGCCTTCCGCTTCTCGGTTATTTACGGCATTCTTACGTTCTTTTTGGCGCCGCTTCTGGGCGCCAGCGTCGACCGGCTCACCGAATATGCCTGGCCCTTCTTTTTTATCGCTCTCCCTTGGTTTGTTTCCGGGCTCGCCCGTGCTCATCCGGATTTTCCGCGGCGGTATGTCCTCTGGCTTTTGTCGTTGCACTTAGCCGCTTGCTGGATTGCCTGGGTCGGCTTCAGCCGGGAAGAGCCGGCTACTTTCTATCTTTACGCGGGCCTATTCGCGCTGGGGCTCAATATCATTGCGTACGTCGCCGTCCTACGGCTCATCCGGAGCCGATTGCCGGCGCTGTTGCCTGCGTCGGAGGGGTTGCCCTGCCAACTGGGGACAGAAGACTTAAGATGAACCGGCTCGGTTTGTCAATAGACACATCGGGGAATTTTCGGGGCTGTCGACCTTTTTTTCTACGTGTGGAAAACCTGTGGAAGAGATTCGGAGATCTGCAGACTTTCTCAGTTGCATTTGAAAGGCTGTAAAAGCTCCGGAGCGAGTATTTGTATCTAAGGATGTATTGTTTACGGCCAGCCTCGCTGAGCTTGTGACAGAACAGGCGGAAGCGGGATTTTCTTCTAAGCTTCCGCAAGGACGTCTGAAAGATGCAAGTGCGGCAAACGGGCGAGTTGCAGCGGGCCGGCTAATGCCGGCGTATATCTGCAACTGCTTCTAATCGCCTTATTTCATGCGGTCGAGAGCGATCTCTGGCGATCGTAGAGCGCTCCTGGATGAAGCAAGCCTGCAATGTTCGCACTGAGGATTCGGATCGCATAATTCGAGCATTCTCGCTCGCAGGTTGTAGATGGCAAACCCTTCCGCGCCGGCCGCAAAAATGCCATCGGCTGTCGAATGATTCGGTAACCGGGCGCGAACTGGCAGGGCGGGCGAAAAGCCTTGGACTGAGGGCTTTTATTTGCCGCTGTCAGAGATCGATTCGGGCTGTGGAAACCTGTGCAAATCTACCGGCAACGGGAAGCACGAACCAGAATAGGTAATTTCAATGATTGCACCCGAGAGGGAAAGCCATCCTTGCGCGGGGTGGAACACCGCAAATCTATATCGTTTTCAGACCGCGAGGCTTGACGTGTGAGCGAATGAACTCAACCGTTGATTGCAGCGAGGCGCCTGGCCCGAAAACGGCGGAAACTCCCTGCGATTTCAAAAACGCAATATCCTGCTCAGGGATGGTTCCGCCCAGCACAACCAGCACGTCATCCGCGCCTCGTTCCCGGAGCAATGCAGTCACCCTGGGCACAATGGCGTTGTGCGCGCCTGAAAGAATGCTCAGGCCGACGCAATCCACGTCTTCCTGCAGGGCGGCATTCACGATCATCTCGGGGGTTTGCCTCAGGCCAGTGTAGATCACTTCCATGCCGGCATCGCGCAGGGCGCGCGCAATGACTTTGGCTCCGCGGTCGTGTCCGTCCAGGCCAGGCTTGGCGACAAGGACGCGAATCGGGGGTGCGACGGGCTGGCCGGCGTTTTCCATGCGGAACGGCTGAGGATACCACAGCCGCCACTTCTAGAGCATTTTAGCTTTTACTGTGATCTGGCGAGAGCAGCGGTGTGTGGCCGTTCTTCGATGGAACGGCCACGTGGGCAGTGCTTCCCGCGCATACGCCAAAAGCTAAAATGCTCTATCTGTCTCTGCCGACAACAAAATCCGGCATCCAGAGCAGAGCGCGCTTGTAATCGGAGTCGGGAAGCCCGGCAAGCGCGGCCCGCGCCACTTCGGCATATTGATAAGCGGATGCCAGGGCATACTCGACAGAACCGTTCCGGCGGAGAATCTCCAGCACCTGCTGATGGCTGGTTCGTTCAAAGTTGAGATCTTCGAGCACCTGCCGGATGGCATGCCGCTCGCGCATTGTCCCATGCTCATGGGCATGCGTCACTGCCAGGGTGGCCTTTCCCTCCCGCAGATCGCTCGCGACCGGTTTGCCTAAGGTCTCTTCGCTCGCGGTCAAGTCCAGCACGTCATCGACGATCTGGAAGGCGACTCCGAGATTGCGCCCGTACTCGCCCATCTGCTCTTCAATTTCTTCCGAGGCGCCGGCGAGCACCGCGCCCAGCCGCATGGAGATGTGAAACAGGCACGCCGTCTTGCGATAGATCAGGTCGTAGTATTCGGCTTCGCCGGGGACGCGCCCCAGCTTTTCCATCTGCAGCAACTCGCCTTCGACCATCTGCTGGGTAAGGCCGATCAGCAGATCCAGTATCTTGAAGTTGCGCTGTTCGAGGGCTATGCGGAAGGCCTGCATGTAGAGCCAGTCGCCCGCCAGCACGCATTTGGAGTTTCCCCATGTCGTATTCGCCGAAGGCCGGCCGCGCCGGATGCCGGCGCCATCGATGATGTCGTCGTGTATCAGCGTCGCCGTATGCACCAGCTCAACCACCGCCCCTAGCTGAATCATCTCTTTGCCGCGGTATCCGAGCGACTGTGCGGCCAGCAGCAAGAGCGAGGGACGAATCCGCTTGCCGCCGCCCTCGCGCAAGTAGTCCGCGATCTCGGTAACCGCCTCTACGTTGGAGGCGCCATCGCGGACCAGCTCATTTTCGATCGCGCTCAAGTGGTCGCGCAGCAGATCGAAAACCTCCTTTGCCGTCGCTATGGCTTGTGTGCTCACAGGGTCTCCAGGTGATCTAAAAAGGGTGCTCTAAACAGGGTGCTCGCAAAACAGGTGCTTCTAAAAAAGTCTCAGATAAAGGCCGCGGCATTTCGCATCGAGCTCGGCTTTTACAGGCCCAACAGTGGAATTGTCTAGTTCGAGCGATAGTTGGTGAACTGCATGTCTATGCCGAAGTCGTGTCCCTTGAGCAAGGCAATGGTCTCCTGTAGGGTATCGCGATCTTTGCCGGTGACGCGCACTGTGTCTCCCTGAATGGAGGCCTGCACCTTCTTCTTGGATTCCTTGATGAGTTTGACAATCTCCTTTGCCTTTTCGCCGGGGATTCCCTGCTGCAGTTTGACGGTCTGGCGCACACTCGAGCCAAAGGCCGATTCCACCTTGCCATATTCAAGCGACTTCAAGGGTACTCCGCGCTTGACGAACTTCTGTTGCAGTATTTCCGTGACTGCCTTTAACTTGTACTCGTCCGCCGAGGCCAACTCCAGCTTGTCGTTTCCTTCCAGCTTGATCTCCGATTTCGAGTCCTTCAAATCGAAACGCACCCGTACCTCTTTGGTGGCCTGGTCGATCGCGTTGCGGACTTCCTGTAAATCCACCTTGCTCACGATATCAAAAGAGTTGTCTGCAGCCATGTTTGCCGTCCTTCCGGTTCTCAGCCCTAGTTCTGCGCCCTGGTTCTCAGCCCTGATTGTCAGCCCTCATTATCAGCCCTGGTTACAGCTTAGAAGCTATCCGGCCGCGTTCAGCCGCTTGGATCATCCGCTAGAGCGATCGCTCCTCCTGCCGGGCACCCAAAAAAGCGAAAAAGTTGTTGGCCGTATCCAAGGCGATCTGCTCCGTCTCGACTCCGCGGAGCGCCCCCAGCTTGATTGCAACTTCCTGAACCCACGCCGGTTCATTCCTTTGGCCGCGATGCGGAACGGGCGCGAGAAACGGTGCGTCGGTCTCGATCAGCAGACGATCGCGCGGGATCTTGGCAGCAACCGCGCGTATGCCCTCGGATTTAGGAAAGGTGACGTTCCCGGCAAATGAGATGAGGAATCCGCAATCCATGGCTCGCCGCGCGTGCTCCCATTCGCCGCCAAAGCAGTGGAGGATTCCGCCCAATCCTGTCTGGCGCCATTCTTCCTCAATGAGGGATAGGGTGTCGTCCCAGGCGTTGGTGCTGCCATCGGATGGGCGGCAATGGATAACGATCGGGCATTTGTGGCCGGCGGCAATCTCCATCTGCCGGAGCAATACGCTCTTCTGCTTTTCTCGGGGCGAGTGGTCGTAGAAATAATCCAACCCGATCTCTCCGGCGGCAACGATTTCCGGTCTTTTCAGCAATGAATCGAGCTTACAAAAGGCCGCTTCATCGGCCAGTTGCGCTTCGTGCGGGTGGATTCCCGCGGTTGCCAAGATACGCGGTATTCCATGCCGGCCGGCATAGCTTCCAGCCAATTCCAGGGCTTGGTGCATCGTTTCCGGCCCTTCGCCGATGCCGATTGAGAGAATGGCGGATACCCCTTGTTGCCACGCCCGCTCGAGTAAGGCATCGCGATCAGCATCGTATCTCGGGCTGTCCAGATGGGCATGTGAGTCGACCAGCAAAGTGCCTCTCTTATCTTCTTTTCGCTCGCGGGTAATTGCCCGCTTTGCGCCTACTTCAGTCTCGCGCCAAGCTCGATCTCTTCGAGAAATCCGGCCAGTACGGGTCTGCCCTTTTCACCGAGCGAGGCTGCCACGATCATGCCATTCGATTCCACGCCTCGCAACTTGCGCGGCGCCAGATTGGCGACGATCACGACTTTGCGGCCGATGAGCGATTCAGGCGTGTAAGCCTCCGCGATACCGGCGACGATTTGGCGGGTCTCATAACCAAGATCGACGTCAAGACGGAGCAGCTTGTCGGCCTTCGGGATGCGTTCAGCGGCCTTGATTTCTGCCACCCGAAGCTCGACTTTGGCGAAGTCGTCAATAGTGATCTGGGCGGGATGCGCCGGGGCCTCTGGCGGTGGCGCAGAAGACCGAGGCGGCTGCAAGACAACGGTGTTCGCGGCTGTTACTGTCTGCGACGTATCAGGGTGGGCCGACTCTTTTCCGGCTGCTTCGGCGGCGGTCGGGATCTCTGCCGAGTTGGCGGTTACGGCGGGCTGTTGCGGGGCAGCATCTTGCTTCCTATCAGGCGTGCGTCCCTCTTGCGTATCCGGGGATGAAGCGCTGTTGCCGTTCTGTTCCAGTTCCTGCATACGTTGAACCATATCCTTTTCTGCTCGCGGGAATACGGACGAGAGTTCTCCCAGCTTTGTGCGGGGTTGGAGCTGACCCCAGGCGAGTGTTCTCAACTCAAACTCCGAGATCTCGCCCAAGCCGAGCTGGCGCCAGATGCGGGCAGCCGAATCGGGAAGGACGGGGTGAACGAGCGCAGTGACGATGCGGATGGATTCAGCCGCGGTGTAAAGAATGGCCGCAAGTTTTGTCCGGCTTTCGGCATCGGTTTTGGAGCCGAGGACCCATGGAGTCGTAGCGGTGAGATAGCCATCGAGGGCCCGGATGAAAACCCAGAGTTGGCTCAGTGCCGCGGAAAAGTCCAGCGCGTCGAAGCGTTCGCCAAATGCCTGGATAGTCTCCTGGGCGAGGCTGCGGATGGCTTGTTCGCGAGTACTCGCCTGCGAGCCATCCTCCGCACCGGCTGCTCCATCCGGAACCACGCCGTCGAAGTACCGCGCGATCATAGCCAGCGTGCGGCTGACCAGATTGCCATATCCGTTGGCCAAATCCGCGTTGTAGCGCTGCACCAAGCCTTCCAGTGAGAAGCTTCCATCCTGGCCAAAGACGATCTCGCGCAGCAGAAAATAGCGCAAAGCATCGGCGCCCAGGGTATCGAGTATCGTCTCCGTGCGCACGATATTGCCGCGCGACTTGGACATTTTGCTGTGCTCGAAGAGCAGCCAGCCATGGGCCACGACGCTCTTGGGCAGAGGCAAACCCGCGGCGATCAGGAAGGCAGGCCAGTAGACGCAATGGAAGCGGCTGATCTCCTTGCCGATGATGTGCAGGTCCGCCGGCCAGAATCGCTGAAATCGCTCGCGGTCTTGCGGCGCATCGCTGCCGTAGCCCAGGGCAGTGATGTAGTTGGCCAGCGCATCCATCCATACATAGATGACGTGCTTTTCATCGCCAGGGACCGGGATACCCCAGTCAAAGCTGGTGCGGCTGATGGAGAGATCCTTCAGGCCGCCGCGGACGAAGGAGATAATCTCGTTGCGCCTGGTCTCCGGGCGGATGAACTGCGGATTCTGTTCATAGATCTCCAGCAGCCTCCGCTCGAAGGCGGAGAGCTTGAAGAAGTAGTTCTCTTCGCTGACGGTTTCCGTAATCCGCCCACAGTCGGGGCAAGGGGAGCCGGACGGGGCATCGACATAAAGCTCGTCGAAAACGCAGTATTGTCCCGTATATGTTCCCTTATAGATAAAGCCCCTCTCCTGCAGCCGCAGGAAGAGCTTCTGTACGCCCTTGCGGTGGCGCTCCTCCGTGGTGCGAATGAAGTCGTCATAGCGAAGTCCCATGCGGTCCCACAAGCCGCGAAATTCGCTGGAGACTGCATCGGCAAACTCCTTCGGTGTTCTTCCTGCCAATTTGGCCGACCGCTCGATTTTCTGCCCATGCTCATCCGTGCCGGTCAAAAACCATGTTTCATAACCCATGGACCGCTTGCGCCGCGCGATGGCGTCGGTTACCAGGGTGGAGTAAGCGTGGCCGATGTGCGGCTTGGCGTTTACATAGTAGATCGGAGTCGTAATGGAAAATCTGGGAGAATCGGCCATGAGGAGGTGGACTGGCCTTCAGGAGCACGCCGCAATGCGGTCCTCTACATGCAAAAGCGCCTGGCAGGCACAACTTATCACCAATCTTAACAGGATGCCGCGCGCATCGAGTGCGGCCTGGAGCCGGTTGCGCGGAGATGCAACCGGCCGGCATCCTGCTAAAATCGGCAAGAAAAAAGTCATAATCTCGCATACTTTTTAGAGCGGTGAACCTACGTGTACCGGAAACAGCAAAGACTTCTTCGCCAACGCCTGGAATCCGTCCTGCGTGACAAATATGGGTTTGAGCTTGCCAATATCGCGATCGAGCAGCCGCCGGATCTAAAGCTAGGGGAGTTTGCTTTACCGGTCGCGTTCGATCTGGCGCGCCGCTTGAAGAAGGCTCCGCGCAAAATCGCCGAAGAGATTGCCCCCGAGCTGATGCCGGTCGAGGGTTTCCGCTCATTCGAGGTTGCCGGAGCGGGCTACATCAATGGCAGGCTCGATCGGGCCGCTACCGTCCGGGCTGTGGCCGCCGATTTGCACTTTGCCGAGCGGGACACCTCCTTCGCCGGACACGCGTTGGTCGAGCACACCAGCATTAATCCCAATAAGGCCGCGCATATCGGTCATCTGCGCAACGCGATTTTGGGAGATACCTTCGTGCGCCTTCTGCGCGCTATGGGTCAGCGTGTGGACGTGCAGAACTATATCGATAACACCGGCGTTCAGGTGGCCGATGTGATCGTGGGCCTTACTCAGCTCGAAGGCTACGATCTTGCCGGCGTTCAGCGGCTACTCGCCGATCTGGCAGCGTGGGGCCAGCGGATTGATTACTACTGTTGGGACCTCTACGCGCGCGTCTCGCAATGGTACGATGCGGAACCGCAAAGCAAGGAAGCGCGCAAAGAGATCCGGCTGGCCGCGCTCCATGAGATCGAGCGTGGCGGCAATTCAACTGCGGAGATTGCCGAACTGGTTTCGACCGCGGTGCTGCGGCGGCACCTGGAAACCATGCTGCGCCTGGGGATTGAATACGATTTCCTGCCGCGGGAAAGCGAAATCCTTCACCTCAGATTTTGGGAGTTTGCCTTTGAGCAGTTGAAGGCCAAGGGAGTTGTCTACCTGGAAACACAGGGGAAGAACCAGGGATGCTGGGTTATGCGCCGCGCCGGCACGGCTGGGCCGGATGAGAGCGCCGGCGCTTCGGATAATGGCCCGGATAGCGCCCGCGGCCTGGATGAAGACGCCAAGATCATCGTGCGTTCCAATGGCACCGTCACTTATGTCGGCAAAGATATCGCCTACCACCTTTGGAAATTCGGCCTCCTGGGACGCGACTTTGGCTACGCGCCGTTCTTCGACTATGGGGATCGCCGCGCCTGGATCTCGACCGAAGATGGCGAGCGGGAGCATCCGCAGTTCGGAGGCGCGCGAGCCATCTACAACGTGATTGACAGCCGTCAATCCGATCCGCAGGCCAATGTCATACAGGCTCTGCGCGCCCTGGGCTATGAGCAGGCAGCCTCGCATTACACCCATTTTTCCTATGAGATGGTCGCGCTTACTCCACGCTGCGCCGGCGAACTTGGCTATGAAATATCTGAAGAAGACCGCGCCCGGCCTTTCATTGAGGTCTCAGGGCGCAAAGGCTTCGGAGTCAAAGCCGACGATCTGATCGATCGCCTGATCGCGGCTGCGCAACAAGAGGTGGACAGCCGCCATCCGCAGCGCATCCGGGAAGAGAGAGAACAGATTGCCCGTGAAATTGCTGTGGGAGCGCTGCGCTATTTCATGATGAAGTTCACGCGCAACTCGGTAATCGCGTTCGATTTTCACGAGGCGCTTAGCTTCGAGGGAGAGACGGGGCCTTACGTGCAGTACGCCGTGGTGCGGGCACGCAATATCTTCCGCAAAGCCGGGATCACGGAGGAGGCCGTGCTCAAATCAGTCCCCGGCGCGGGCAGGTTCTTCGAGGGCGAGCAGGGGGCGGGAATATGGGAGCTTTGGATTGCCGTTTCCCGGCTTGGCTTAGTGCTGGAACAGTGTGTCTCTACGGCGGAGCCGGCCTATCTGGCGAAGCATGCGTTTCAATTGGCGCAGCTCTTTAACAACTTCTACCATCGCCACCATATCCTCAGCGAAGAAGATCCGGAGCGGAAACAATTTCTTTTGGCCACCGCTGCCGTGGCCGAGCGGGCACTGATTCAAGCCCTGGAGTGGCTGGGGATCGCAGCCCCGGAGATTATGTGAATCAACAAGTCAGCGATTCAGCAAAGGGCCCCAAAAAGGCGAGACCGGGAAATCAATCGGGCCATCGATCAAACATTACAATGTCAATCCCATGGCCATCGAAATCAGAGTTTTGCAGCGCGGCGATGAGAGCATTCTGGCAAACGTCGCCGCAGAGGTATTCGACAACCCAGTCGACGCTGAACTAACCAGAGAGTTCCTTGAAGACCGTCGGCACCATATTGCAGTCGCTATCGATGATGGGTTGGTGGTCGGTTTCGCGTCGGGAGTTCACTATATTCATCCCGACAAGCCGCCGGAACTGTGGGTCAACGAGATCGCACTTGCGCCGACTCATCGGCGTCGCGGGTTGGGCAAAGCCGTGCTGAAAGCGTTGTTCGAGGTAGGTCGAGCGCAAAACTGCACAATCGCATGGGTCCTGACCGATAGAAACAACGTCGCTGCCATGGCGCTCTATTCATCCGTTGGTGGAACTGAAGGGGCTGACGACAGGGGGCCCGCTGACGCTATGCTGGGATACACATTCGCTCTGACGGACTCAAGCAAGCGCCGAGAATCAAACTAGGGCGGCGTTCCTAGAGCGATCTGCGGTTTGCAAAACGTTTTCGACAGGAGGGTGATGGGCCTTCGCAATTTAGAATCCGTATTCCACCCTGATCTTGAGTGCCCCATTCTTGTGGTTAGTAAGAGTGGATGACTTTTGAGAGCAAACTTTCGAGGCAGTTGGGTGACGGCTTGACAGCGGTTCTGCTCGATGGGTACGATTCTTTGCGGACTGAGACGTCTCATACCGCGAAGGGTTTAATCTTGATCTTCATGGACGGATATTGCTAACGATGCGGAGAGCGCTCAGCCTGCCGGCGATTCTTTGCTTCGCATCCGCATTGCTTTGCTCAGGCGGCGCGCGCGCCCAGTCTGCCGTGACCCCCGAGTGGACGACGGACAGCTTCAACCCGCAGCGCGACGCCTGGCAGAGAAACGAAACAAAAATCACCGTCGATAACGCGAAGGACATCCGGCTCCTTTGGAAAACAAAAGTTGCTGAAAAGACGATGGGCATGCAGTCCTTCAGGGAACCGCTGATCGTTGCGGGCGTGCCCACGGCGAGCGGCGTCAAAACGTTGGCTATCCTGGCGGGTGCTTCGAACGACGTCTACGCTCTCGATGCCGAGAGCGGCGCGGTAGTCTGGCAGAAGCAGTTGAAGTGGTCCTCCAGCAAACCTCAGGAGCCGGGGGAAGGCCGCGGCTTTATTTGCAACAATGCCTTGACAGCCACCCCGGTGGTCACGCCGGCCGGCGCCGCGGAGCGGTTCGTCTATGCACTCACCAGCGATGGTTATCTGCACTCCTTAGATCTGGCTACGGGCGGAGAAAAGGACGCGCCGATCCAAATGCTGCCGTCGGTCTACGGCAAGGCCTACGGCTTAAATTTGATGAACAACATTGTCTACACAACTACCGGGCAAGGTTGCGGCGGCATTCTGAATAAGGTGTATGCAGTAGACCTTACCCAGAAGAAGGCATTTTCTTCGGCGGCTCCGCAGGGAGGGATATTCGGAACAGCCGGGCCCGCGATCGGAACCGACGGAACGGTCTACTTGGAAACCGGCGACCATCCCTACAATCCCGCCGCGCAAGAGTTATCGACCAGCGTGCTGGCGTATACGTCTTTGAACGACAGCCTGACGCTCAAGGACTATTACACGCCGATCAATCACGAGTGGCTAACGCGCAGAGATCTGGATATGGGCGTAACTCCAGTCGTTTTCCCGTATCAGGGACGGGATCTCCTGGTGGCTTCCGGCAAGGAAGGCCGTTATTTCCTTATGGATAGCAAATCTCTCGGCGGCGCAAATCACGAAACCCCGCTGTTCCGCACGCCGTTGATCTCCAACACCGACGCAAATTTTCAGACGGAGGGCACTTGGGGGAGTCTTGCCAGTTGGCAGGACGGCAACGGCACACGATGGGTGCTGGCGCCGATTGGGGGACCGGTAGCGGTCCCGTTTCCGATCAAATACGGCGAAACGCCGAATGGCGGTGTCATTGCGTTCAAGTTGACTGGCCAAGGTGAAAAGCTGGAATTAACTCCCGCCTGGCTGTCGCGCGACATGTTGACCGCCGAGCCTCCTGTGATTGCCGACGGAGTCGTATTTGTGTTGGCCGCCGGTGAATTCACCGGGCAGGCAAACGATGTGGACGGCGGACTGTACAGCGCGGAAGACAGGATAAAACGTTCCCTCCCTGCCAAGCTGTATGCGCTGGATGCGGAAACCGGCAAGGAACTCTATTCAAGCGGGGATCAGGTCGCTTCGTTCTTACATCAATCCGGCATTGCTGTGGCCGGAGGACGCGTCATATTTGGGACTTTCGACGGAACGATTTACTGCTTTGGGCTGGCGCCTGCCAACAGGCCCTAAAATGAAGAATTCTATGAGAACTGGAAATCGAACCGGAGGAAATTTCGAGCGAAATTCACCGACGAGATGGCTTCTCCGCCCATCGCTACGGCAGAAACAGGATGGACATATCCCAAGCCGCTGCCATCAACGGCCTTTTTCCTCAAGAAAAAGGCCACTTTGTGGAATTCATCGGAGCCACACCTTTCCTGTTTCTGCCTTAGCGCTTTGCCTCGTCGGCGCATTTCTACTGCCGGGCGTAGCGCGGGCTCAACGCGATGGGTATTGGACTGTAACTGGGGGTGATCCGGCGCACAACAACTGGCAGAAATCTGAAACAAAGATCACCCAGGAAACAGTAGCCGGAGATTTCAAGTTTCTCTGGAAGATCAAGCTGGGAAACGATAACACCAAGCCGCAATCTTTCACCGAGCCGCTTCTGTTTCCCTTTCTGATTACCGGCCGTGGATTCAAAGATATGGCGCTCTGGGGCGACTCGGAGACTCTATACTCCGTGGACTCGGAACTGGGCACGCTGATTTGGCAAAAGAAGTTCGACGTCACGTCGTCAAACGCCCACGGAGCATGCAGCGGATCGAACATTCAGATTGTTATGGAGGCGCCCCCAGTCATTCATTTCGGCGCTGCTCCCCATCCTGCAGCCGGTCAACACCCTCCGATTGCTCCGCCGACGCCCCCGCCTACACCTGCCACCGCTCGCCGCCTCGGCGCCGCTGCCGGAGGAGGTGTTTTTGGCTTGAAGGGAATTTATGTTCTAACCCGCGATGGCTACATTCATGAACAGATCCTCGCCACAGGACTCGACTATGCTCCTTCGGAAAAGTTTCTCCCCGCTCCGGACGGCGATTCCTCCGGGCTAAACATGAACGGCGATGTCGTTTATACAACGACAGGACAGGGTTGCAAAAGCCTTGCAAATGGGGCTTGGTCCATCGACCTGAGCACTCCCAATTACACGGTGAATAGCTATAAGACACAGAAATTAGCCATTTCGGGACATATGGCGCCGGCGATCGGAGCAGATGGAACAGCGTATATCGAGACCGGGAGCGGCCGGGCTGATGCATCCGCGGGCGTTTATGCAAATAGCGTTGTGGCGCTTTCAGCAAGAGACCTGAAGGTGAAGGACTGGTACACCCCCACAGACAACAGTAGCGGCAAAGACAAGGTTCTGAACGCTTCTCCGGTAGTATTTTCCTACAAAGGTAAGGAACTCATTGCCGCTGCCGGCAAGGGCGGCAGTATTGTCTTGCTGGACAGCGGATCGTTAGGTGGACCGGATCACCACACACCATTGGCTCAGACGGATAGCCTTTTCGCCGCCAAGAGCGGCGCTTGGGAAAGCCTGGCCAGTTGGCAGGATAAAACCGGAGCGGTGTGGTTGTTCGCATCGATTCCAGGACCGGTCGAAACGGATGTGAAATTCGCCGAGACCAACGGCGCCGCGCCGCACGGCAGCATCCTTGCATTCAGGGTCGAAGACCAGGACGGCAAAACCGTGCTGACTCCGAGTTGGATATCGCGCGACCTTATCAATCCCGCGCCTCCTGCAATTGCCAACGGGGTAGTGTTTGCGCTGGCGGGGGGTAGCCCTTCTACGCACGCTGTGCTTTATGCTCTCGATGCCGCCACCGGCAAACAACTGTATTCGAGTGGTGACGCAATCCAGACCTACAGCCGCCTCTCCGGCATGTCCGTGGGCAGCGGCCATGTGTTCTTTACCACTCACGATCACACGCTTTATTCCTTCGGAATTCCCATGGAGCATTAGAGCTTTGTTTTGGTGGAAGCTCCCGCATTCATGCGGGGAGGGAGCGCTTCAGCGCTCCGGGAAAGTTCGACTCTCGATCGAGCGTTTTTTCGCTGGACTCAACTCCAGCTTCCCTGCTAAAAGCAGGGGCTTCCACCTCGGATCGCAATCAACCGGATTATTCTTCAATTATCAAGCCGGATCGGCGGGCAGAAAGCAAGGGCAGGAATGCGGAATCGATCTCAAGTGCAGGACGTTATAGACGCAGGCGCAGGCATTTTGAAATTGGAGCCCTGCTGGGTGCCGCGATCGTTCATGATTCCAGGGCGAAGATTGAAGTTGCATCCGGACGATCTCTACGCCTTTGGGGCCCACCGCGGCGGCATCAACGAGCGCTGGTTTTCCTCGACTACCAAGGCTTCCAACGGCCCGAATACTTTGCCTGATGAGGGACTGAGTTATGTACGGCCCGATAGGGGCGAGAAATTCCTTTTGAAAGAGGCGGTCGATACCGCCGGAGACCTGCTGCTTGGCGCGGATGTCATGGAGCGTGAAGGCGGATGGAATCTGCTCTGCAAGTTCTTTGACGACACCGGTCCGATTCCACATCACATGCACCAGAACGATGAGTTTGCCAAGCTGGTGGGGCAGAAGGGAAAGCCGGAGGCATACTACTTTCCTCCGCAATACAACCAGGCGCAGAACGACTTTCCGCACACCTACATGGGCCTCGAGCCGGGCACGAGCAAAGAGGACATCCGGCGATGCCTGGAGAGATGGGATAAAGGAGACAATGGAATTCTCTTTCACTCGCGCGCCTATCGGCTTGAACCCGGCACCGGGTGGCAGATCGATCCCGGAGTCCTTCATGCTCCCGGATCGCTTGTGACCTATGAGCCGCAAGTGAACTCCGATGTATTTGCCATGTTTCAGTCCGAGGTGGAGGGGCGCATGGTCGATCGAAGCCTGCTGATCAAGGACGTCAAACCTGAATTCCATAACGACCTCGATTACCTGGTCAGCATGCTTGACTGGGAGGCTAACGTGAATCCGGAGTTCGCCAAGACCAACAAGACATTCCCACGCCCCGTAAAACCCGTCCAAGAGATGGAGGCCGAAGGCTATCGCGAGATGTGGGTCACTTATGGCACGCGTTACTACTCGGCCAAGGAATTGACAGTGCTGCCAAGGCGGAGTGTGACGATTAGAGACAGCGCGGCCTACGGCGCGATCCTGACCCAAGGTCATGGGACGCTCGGAAAGCAGGCTGTGGGAACTCCGTCCATGATTCGCTTCGGCCAGATGACCGAGGACGAGGTCTTCGTTACGGCGCCCGTCGCCCAGCAAGGCGTGCGCATTGAAAATCCAAGCGCATCCGATCCGCTGGTCCTCCTAAAGCATTTCGGACCTGGAAATCCTGATGCCGAACCACTGCGCAAGAAATAAGGCGAGAGAACGGTGAGCACAGTCAATCAGCACAAGCGCCCGGCAATTCACAATGCGATGTGGCCCGGCATCGTAGGTAAAGGGCCGGACTCCGAGCCGCCCATCGATCTCGAAACAATGCTGAACCTGACCGCGGCTGCCGAGGTGGATGGTATCAGGTTCGACGGCGTCGATTTATTTTTAGCGTTACCCCATACGGATATTGACTCGACCGACGATGATCTGAAGCGTCTGGCCGGCGGTCTCGCCAAGCGCAACCTTGTCGCCGGCTCGCTGGTTGCTCCTGTCTGGCCGCCCACCGGAGGCGGCTCAGCCATGGGTTCGGCCGAGGAGCGAAAGAGATTTCTGACTCAGGTCCGCAAGTCGTGCGCGATCGGTAGAAAACTTCGAGAGATCGGCATTCGCCATTATGGAATTGTGCGGATCGATTCCGCGGCTAGCCCGTCGGATTGGGCGAAGGATCCGGCGGGAAATACGAAGCGAATCGCCGAGACGTTCCGTGAAGCATGCACTATCGCCGAGGACTATGGCGAGCGGCTGGCCGCCGAAGGAGAGATCTGCTGGGGCGGCATGCATAGCTGGAAGAAAATGATCGAATTACTGGAGATGGTAAACCGGCCCAAGACAATCGGCTTTCAGGCGGATATGGCGCACTCTCTTCTCTATACTCTGGGCTACAACGCTCCCGAAGACCGCATTCTGCCGGAGAGTTTCGACTGGAATGAGCAGGACGTGCTGATGGACGCGCTTCGCAAGGTGACGCATGCTCTGCGGCCATGGACGATCGATTTTCACGTGGCCCAGAACGACGGCACGGTGAGGGGGTCGGGCTCGCACGATAAGACCGGACGCCACTGCCCGGCAAAGGATCCGAATGGCAGGATGGATATAGTCAAGGTCGCCGGTCTTTGGATGCGCGATGAAAATGGGACGGCGGCCAAGGCATATCAACATATCTGCTGGGATGGCTGCATGTTTCCCAATGCGACGATGATGGCGCCGGAGACCTGGCAGGATGTGCTGGGGACAATGATCGCGGTACGGAATGCCCACGGCTGGGATTGAATAGGGAGAATGGCGCATCCTTATGCTTAGGAAGAATCTGAACATCGGCCTGGTTGGCTACGGTTTCATGGGGCGCACGCACTCGAACGCGTTTCTCCAGGCGCCTCGGTTCTTCGACGTACCTTACCAGCCGGTGCTGAAGGCTGTTTGCGCGCGTAATCCGGAACGCCTGAAGAAATTCGCTGAGAATTGGGGCTATCAGTCGGTGGAGACCGATTGGCGCGCCCTTGTTGAGCGGAGCGATATCGACCTGATAGATATCGCCAGTCCCAACGATACCCATGCGGAAATCGCCATTGCCGCCGCGAAGGCGGGGAAGATGGTGATGTGCGAAAAGCCGCTGGGCCGGACCGCGGCTGAAGCGAAAGCGATGACCGATGCGGTTGAATCCGCCGGGATTCCCAACATGGTTTGGTATAACTACCGCCGCGTCCCGGCGGTGACGCTGCTGAAGCAGTTGGTTGAGGAGGGACGCTTCGGCCGCATCTTCCACTATCGCACCCAATTCCTACAGGATTGGACTATATCGCAGGACCTGCCTCAAGGTGGCGAGGGGCTATGGCGCCTGGATGCGGCAGTATCGGGAAGCGGCGTTACAGGCGATTTACTCGCGCATAACATCGACACCGCGATGTGGCTCAACGGTCCCATCAGCGAAGTAACGGCAAGGACGGAGACATTCATCAAAGAGCGCAAGCACAACCTTACCGGTAAGGTCGAGCCGGTTGGAATCGACGATGCAAGCATGTTCATGGGCCGATTCGCCAATGGCTCCATGGCTTTATTCGAGGCCACACGCTATGCGCGCGGCCATAAAGCGCTCTTTACTATCGAGATCAATGGCGAACAGGCTTCGGCCGCATGGGACCTTCACGATCTGCACCGCCTGGAGTATTTCGATCATCGCGATGAGGGGCGGCTGCGCGGTTGGAGGAACGTTAACATTACGGATAGCGACCATCCCTACATGAATCATTGGTGGGTACCCGGGCTGCAGATCGGCTATGAGCATACGTTCATTCATCAGGTTGCCGATTTCCTTCAAGCGGCCGGCGAGAATAAACGAGCATCGCCCACTTTCCGGGAGGGGCTGGCGACAGAATATGTAACCGATGCGGTTTTGAAATCCGCAAAGACCGGGCAATGGGAGACGGTTATCGCTGCCGGAGCAGGTTAGATTTGCGGGTTTCCTGAGGGAGAAGAAATGTTCTCGAAATCTATTCGCCGGCGGCTCATTGCCACAGGCGCATTTCTGGTTTCTGCATCCGCGATTGCATTGATCTATGCGTTCGCCGGATTCCATGCCGCCGCTCAGCAGGGACATCCTGCCGCGAATCCGGGAGCACGACGGTTCGGCAGCCCTTTCACTCAGCCTGAACCTATCAATTTCAACGATCATCAGGGATGGACCCAGATCTTTGACGGTAAAACCTTGAAAGGCTGGGATGGGTCTCCCGATGTTTGGCACGTGGAAAATGGGGCCATTGTCGGAGAATCCAGCCCCCAGCATCCGTCCGGCACGACCAATATCATCTGGCGGGGCGGTGAGCCGGCCAACTTCGAGCTCAAGGCGGAGATGAAACTCGACGGCGCCGGCGCTAATGGCGGTATCCAGTACCGGAGCCTCAATGTTCCGCCCATGCAGTCGCGGATTCCCGGGAATAGACTCGCGCAAATGACCAATGAGCAGAGACAACAATTGCAACAGCGGCAGTCGCTCTCTCAAAAGTATGCCAAGTGGAATATGAAAGGCTATCAGGCCGATTTCGATTTTGCCAACAAATATACCGGCCAGCTCTATGAGCAGGGCACCAGCCGCGGGATTATCGCCTGGCGTGGCCAGATGGTAGAAACCGATCAAGGGCAAAAGCCGCGGCTGCTGGCCACATTAGGTAGTTCCGACGAACTCAAGGCATTTATCAAACCTGGTGAATGGAATCAGGTGGAAGTCATCGCAGACGGTAATACGCTCATTCACATTGTCAACGGCCACGTTATGGCAATCCTCGTCGACAACGATCCCACCTTCAGCCAGCGAAAGGGACTGATAGCTTTTGAGATCGAAGGTCCGGGCATGGTGAAAATCTCGCATCGAAATGTCTGGCTGAAAGAACTGCCGTAGAACAGACTTCCGAGCGACTATGCCTGCAACCGTCTTCCAAGGCCGCCGAGCGGCTGCAATTGAAAACGCCCAGTTCCGCGTTACCGTGCTCGAACAGGGCGGTCACATCGCCGAGATTCTCGATAAGTTAACCGGCGCAAGCCCTCTGTGGATTCCGCCATGGCCTTCGATTGAGCCGGCCAAATATGACTCGAGCCGGCATGATGAATTCGCAGCAGGCCCAGACGCCAAGCTTTTGGCTGGAATCATGGGCCACAATCTATGCCTGGATATCTTCGGCGATCCATCGCCTGAAGAAGCCGCTGCCGGGATAACGGTGCATGGCGAAGCCTCGGTAAATCCATATGAGATCGCGGAGACGGACGGCCAACTTGTCTTGCGGGTCCATCTACCGCTCGCTCAACTTCGGTTTGAGCGGCGGATCGAACTTCGCGGCCGTAGAGTGAGGATTCGGGAATCGGTGGAGAATCTCACGGCTGGGGATCGGCCGATTGCCTGGACGCAACATGTAACGCTAGGCCCCCCCTTTCTCGAGAAGGGAATTACCGAATTTCGGGCTTCGGTTACCCGATCGCTGGTTTATGAAAAGCAGTTTGGCGCTGATCCGTACCTCGAGAGAGGAAGCAAATTCGATTGGCCGATGGCTCCGCGCGCCGACGGAAGAGTCGCCGATCTTCGCGTGATGAATGCCGCCCCAGCGTCGAGCGAGTATACCTCGCATCTGACAGATCCACAGCGCGAGCACGCTTTCTTTATCGCTTATTCGCCGTCGCTTCGCACGGCATTCGGATATATATGGAAGCGCGCCGACTTTCCCTGGCTAGGCATCTGGGAGGAAAACTATAGCCGCAGGGAGCCTCCCTGGAACAGCCGGACCCTCGCCCGCGGAATGGAGTTCGGCGTATCTCCCCTGCCGGAGCCGCGCCGCAATATGATCGACCGGGGCAGGCTGTTCGATACTCCTACTTACCGCTGGCTCGCCGCTAATGGACGTTTAGAAGCGGAATATTGGGTTGTGGCCGAGACGAGCGATGCCATTCCGGAATCGCTCGTCTGGCCGGGGTAACAGATGTCATGTTGGAGGATTACCACAGCCAACAGGTTTGCCATCCCGACCTTTTACTCTAAAAGGTAAGCTGATCCTTTTTTGCGTCTAGCTTCTCCGCATCCAGACCGGGAACCTTTTTGAGATCGTCAATCGATTTGAAATCTCCATTCTTTTCCCGATATTCGACGATCGCATCGGCCTCGGTCTGAGGAAGGGCCAATCCGCTTTTGAGTTCCGCGGCTGTCGCTTTATTTACGTTGATCTTGTTCGCGGGGGCCGGAGGGAAATTTTTCGTCAGGTAATCCAGAATTGCGGTGAACTCCTCATCGCTGGCGCTTGCACCCAAGCCGGCCATCTTGGTGATGGTATCTTCCCAGCCTTGGCGGTTCTGTCTGTTCGCTATTACGTTGTCCGGGGAATGGCACTGGCTGCAGACGCGAAGAAAAGTGTCGCGTCCCGCGCCTGCGGGAAATTCCGGGTATTGCTGCTGGTGCGCGGGTGGTTGTTGCGAAGGCGGGGGAGCTTGCTGCTGAGCTGAAGCAGTTACGCCAGTCAGAGCGGATGCGACACACAAAACGAGCCCCCAAACCGCTTTTCCGCCGGAGTGGCGAGGATTACCGGAGGCGACCGCCCGAGGATTTCTTAAGACGAACATTTTCCAAGGATACAACCGCGCAGAATCTATTTCAGCTTCCTCAGCCAGACGTTGCGGACTGATACTTTGCACGGCGTCCCTTCAATTTCGATGCCGATTAGACCGGAAGTGTTATTCGACGATGTGGGATCGTCGTCAATGTAAACCGCCATCAATTGTCCGTTGATGATATGGAGGAATGTCCCGCCGCGAGCGATGATCTCATACTGATTCCAGTCATTGATCTTGACATAGCCTCCGAGCGCGTCACGGCTGCCGATATTGCCAAGCAGGCGTTGCTCCTTTCCTGGCTCGGATTCGGTGACCTGCCCTCGCCAGGCCAGAATGCCCAAATTCGTGTTTTCCGAATAAAACTGGCCGGTGTACGCGAAGCTTCTTGGATTTACCGGAAACCAGAAATCAGCCTGCGGACCGGTCATCATCCAAGCTAAGTTTGGAGGAGGCTCCCCTGGGCTCAATCGGATCCAGGGCAAGCCTACGGAGCTGCGATACTGAATCCCGCTTCCGCCTCCTTCTTCCACTTTAATCTCGAGCTTCAGATCAAAATCCCGCGCCTGATCGCCGTGGTATGAAATATAGCTGTTATGGTGCGGGTTCTCCTTCGTGGATTCGCCCACGATTGCGCCGTTGTTGACGCGCCAAATTGCCGGATCGCCATCCCAATGATTTAACGTCGATCCATCGAAGATTTGCACGAAGCCGCTGTGCTCGTCAAAGTCAATGGGAGCGGGTTCGTGGAAGCGGCTGGGCGAAGCAGCCGGAGCGGAAGCAGGCGCCGGAGTCTGAGCCGGTTGTTGGCCCACCGCAGTTCCAAGGCAAACCATTGCGGCGAGCCCGATGCAGAAACCGGTTTGCATTATCGCGTTCCTTACGTTTATGACTTTTATCATCACTGCAGCTCAACGGCGCCCCACCCTTCTCGTTTTTACCAAAGCAATTTCAGCGCAAATTGAATGTCTCTGTTGTCAGCCGAAGTTCCTGAAATCTGTCCTACATTCGAGGAAGAGATATTATTTGCCGGGTTGCCGAAGTTAGGATGATTAATGATATTGAACGCCTCGGCGCGGAATTGCCCGGTGAGGCGCTCGAAAAGCGCAAAGTTCTTGATTGCCGAAAAATCCACCTGAGCAGTTCCAGGACCGGTCAGGGTGTTGCGTGTCACCACTCCCTGCGGACCAACCCCGGTCGAGCTATTTGCCACAGGAGTGACGTAGGCAGTCGGATCAAACCAGTGGAGCGGACCGCGGTTAGCGATTCTACCCGAGGTACGGCCCGGAGCGAGATTGACCCGCTGCGGAACATAGGTGCCGCAAGCGCAGGAACCTGATCCGCCAGTCACCGAAAAAGGAAAGCCGGTGCGCAACTGAACGATGGGCAGAATCTGCCAGCCGCCGGCAATTACCCGGCCGATGCCGGTTTGCAGATATCGCTTTCCAGTGCCGAAGGGAAGCTCATAGCCCAGGCTGCCAACCGCCCGGTTACGAACGTCAAAGTTGGAATAGGAATGATCGAAGTTGAAATGGGTCGAGTAGGAGGTATCATTGGCGTCCGCCTCGCCTGAGTTATTGTCCATATTCTTGGAGAATTGATAATTCACCAGATAGAAGAGGCCGGATTGGTAGCGCTGTTCGATTTTGGCCGACAAGCCGTTGAAACTTGCATTGCCGACGTTGTAGCTGGTCAGCATCCCGTGCAGGAACTGCGGATAGGGACGGGTCGTCGACGGGCCGCCAATCGTGGCTATGCTGTCTTCGTTCTGATCGTAACGCTTCCAGAGCTTATGAGTGGCGCTCCCCGTGTAGCTTAATTCGAAAAGGACCTGATGGCCGAGCTCCTGCTGCACACTTGCGGTCCATTCCTGGGTGTAGGGAACACGGTTTTTTGCATTCAGGGTGAAGGGAGCGGGGATGGAAGTAAGTTGATCCAGCGGCGGAATCATCTTCTGCACCAACTGATTGTTCAGCGTAGCGTTGAAATAGAAGGGAGGGAGGTTGCGCTGGAACTGCAGCTCGTTAGTATTGGTATTCTCGTAGTAAATGCCGTAGCCGGCGCGCACGACTGTTCTGGGGCTGGCCTGGTATGCGAGGCCAACGCGCGGACCAAAGCCTTTTTTGAAGGGTTGCACTATGCCGGCGGGGAAAAAATTGGGAGTTAGATTTGCAACGGGGAGCACCGCCGGAGGAATGTTGGCCGGCACCTTGTGAAAGGCGATCTTTTGCGAGGCAGGATCGAATGATCCCGCCAAACCGTTCTTTTCGACGAAGGGAGCAACATACTCCCAGCGGATGCCGTAATTGACAGTCAGGCCATGGCCGAACTGCCAGACGTCATTCATAAAAACTCCATACGTGTTGTCGGTATAGTGGCCTAGTGAACTGCCGGCGCCCGCCTGGCAGATGGTACAGATTCCGTTCATCCAATTCTGTAATGGCGTCGCGGTCGTTACTCCAGCGGCGTTTGTCGTCGCGCCAAAGGTAAAGCTGCCGCGCGCGGGAGTATCTTCAAGCTGGGTGATCTGACGGTACTGGAATTGGGCGCCCGCACGGAGAGTATGCCGCCCGATAACATCGCTCACCGTATCTCCGGCGCTGTAGATGTTCTCGGTATCGCCCTGCGAGTTACCGCCCTCACCCAGTCCGGTGAATCCGGTGATGGTGATCGAGGGTCTACCATATTCGCTGGGATTGACTCCCCCTCCGACATTTTGCAGGCCGGCCAAGGCAACCCAGTTCTTACCGGGCACGGGATTTACCTCGTTGGTAAAGCCATACGCCCGGTTATAGCCAATGCGGACTTCGTTCACCAGGCTGGAGGTAACCAGGTAAGTATCTCCGATGCTGAGGTTCTGCCCGCGCTGAGGATAGCTCACAGCGGTCTGCACGGAAGGAACGCTTTCGGTGGCAGTGTAGTAGATGTAGCGCTCGAAGAGGTTATGCTTCGCCGAGAGTGTCTGGTCGGAACGGATTACTGCCTGGTCGTAGTTATTGGGCTGCACCTGAACGACAGAGTAGTTGTTCGAACCGCAGGTGGTGCAATTCGGTACCGGAAACGAGGGCTGAAGCACCTGGGCGAATTGATACGTCGGGACTCCTAATTGCGCTGCGGTAGGGAAAAGGCCCTGAAAGGGAATGGCCTGTGCCGAGCGCAGTCCCTCATAGCCGCCGAAGATAAAGATTTTATCCTTTATGATCGGGCCGCCGGCCGTTGCGCCAAATTGATTGCGGCTGAACACGGGCTTATGGGGCGTGGTCGAATACGTCGAAAAGAAATTGCGTGCATCGAAGATCTCACTGCGGGTGAATTCATACGCTGTTCCGTGAAAAGTATTGCTACCCGACTTCGTGACCATCGAAACGACTGCCTGACCCTGGCCATACTCAGTGGAAAAACTGTTGCGCAAAAGATTGAACTCCTGCAGCGTATCGACTGAGGGCTGGATGGAGAGGACATTGAAACGCAGCGAGCGCACATAGACGCCGTCAAGAACATAGTTGGTCGAGCTGGCTCGCCCGCCGTCCACCGTGATGTAGAGGCTCCGGGTTCCGAACTGTCCTGGAGTTCCAGTGTTCGCGAACTGCGCGGGAGATACGCCTGCTGCGAGGGTCGCCAACTGCAGGACGTTTCTTCCGTTGAGCGGGAGATCGGATATCTGCCTGTGATCGATGACCTGACCGACGGTCGCCTCGGTGGTCTGTAATTGCGCCGCCTCCGAGGTTACCTCGACGGTCTCGCTGGCCGAACCGACGCTGAGGACAACCGATTCATTAGCGACCTTGCCCACCAGCAGCTCGAAAGAAGGCACTGAGGTAGTTTTAAATCCTGATTTCTCGATTCGCAGCGAATAGTTAGCCGGCGGCAGATCGGGAGCGGAGAATTCGCCGCTGCCGTTGGTGGTAGTAGTGCGCTCCGCGCTGGTCGCGGTATTCACGATATGAATTGTGGCTCCGGGAACCACCGCTCCAGATGTATCCGTGACCCGCCCCACGATGCCGGATGACGAACTTTCCTGGGCAGAGGCGGAGAGCAGGCAAGCGAGTGCGAGCGCAAGATTGGAAACTATCCGAATCGTGCACATAACATTTCTCGTCCGGCTGGCTTGCGGAACTTGTGCCGTGGCCACCGCAGTGGATGCTTGATAGATCCCGCGTCCTGTTTGCATTTCGAATCCTCCCAAGTGTTGACCGCTTAAGTCTCTTGAATCTCGCGTATCAAAGAAGCCGGATCAATAATCTGCGATGTAGATTAAAGGCGCAGCTTGAATGAGACGTCTCAGTTCCCGAGGATCATAGTTCTGCGATGAGAGGACTGTCAAGAATATTCTGGTCAGACCTCATGCCCAGGCATCGTTGGGGTATCCCTTCCCATCTGGCGCATGAAGCGCGCCAAAGAGCGGACGCCCTCAAGTCATGGTGATCTTGGAATCCATATTCCGGATGATCTCCGTGGGCTGCTTTCCCTGTTGCCGGAGTGCGCGCAGGCTCAACCCGTCATGCCGCTTAGCCAATCTCCGGCCTTGTGCATCCAGCAGCAATTCGCAGTGATACCAAGCAGGTGAGGCGATGCCCAGGGCGCGAGCCAAAAGAATTTGCCGCGCAGTCGAGCGCAGCAGATCCGCGCCGCGTACCGCCTCGGTGATGCGCATGGCGGCATCGTCGGCTACTACAGCAAGCTGATAGGCAGGGACGTCATCGCGGCGCCAGACGAGGAAATCGCCGAAATCCCGTCCAGCGATGAACCGCTGCGGACCGAGGCGGCCATCCACAAACTCAATCGCCTCCCCTTCAGGTATACGAAAGCGCCAGTTAACTCCTGCGGGTGCGCCAGTGGGAGAGGCAAGCGGTGGAAAAGCAGGACGGCAGGTCCCAGGATAGATCCCTTCATCCTCATGCGGCGCTTGTGCCGCCTGGGCCAAGTCTTTGCGCGAGCAGCGGCATGGATAAAGCCAACCCTCGTGCAATAGCTTGCGCCATGCTTGGAGGTAAAAGCCTCGCCGCTCACTCTGCGTGTAGGGTGCGAAGGGGCCGCCTGCATCCGGGCCCTCCTGCCAGCGAATCCCCAGCCAGCGGAGATCTTCGAGCATGGCTCTTACAAATTCCGGCCGCGAACGCTCCGGATCCAGGTCCTCATTGCGCAAAACCAGCGTGCCTCCGGCAGCAACCGCCCGCTGGTAGGCGATCCAGAAGGTCCGGGCATGTCCAAGATGGAGAAGCCCAGTGGGCGAGGGCGCAAGCCTACCCCGGTAAAAGCTCGATACGTCAGATGAAATCACGGCTGAAATCCAGTCCCTCAGAAGAGTTCCGGGATGCTGGAGAAGGCGATGCGGGTGGGAGCCGCTGCGCCGGCCAGCAACATGCCGGCAAAGCACAGCGTGTTAGTTCCATATTTGTAGTTCAGCCGATCCATGGTGTTCGCCAAACGCGTCCGCCGCGCTTCCTCTTCGAGGCCGGAGAACAAATTGAGAGTGTGCAGGTGGTCGGGAACAAGGTTTCCCAGCGAAATGCCCACAAAGAAGGGCTTTTTGTGCAACTCGCCTGCCGGGCAATCCTTCCAAATACGCTGCAAGCCCTCTAAAAGCGTCTGATTGTCTTGGCACTCGATCAGCGGAATACTCCGTGCCCACGGTTTCTGATGAATTCCGGAGGAATGTTTGGAATCTGCAGCCGTCCTCGGAACTGCGAAGCGGACGGTCACCGTCATGTTCGATGCCCAGAGCCGCGCTTTCCTCAACCGCATGGCCGATTTGTGCAGCAGCTTGCTAGCGACGGCGTAAACTCCCTCGGGCGTGCGCAGCTCCGGCGGCAGCACATGGGAGTGGCCGATAGACTTCTGGTGATCCAATTCGGCATCGCCAAAGTCCTCACCGCGCAACCAGTGCCAGAGCTTCTCACCGGCAACCCCGCCCCAGAGGCATCCAGTTCCCCGCGTTCGAGCGCGAGTAATTGGCCGACGGTTTGGATTCCCTGTGCGGCGAGGCGCTTCTCCATGCGCGCGCCGACGCCCGGAAGGTCGCGTGTCTTGAGACCGGAGAGCGCATCGTGCAGCAAATCCGGAGTGAGTGCGACCAGGCCGTCAGGCTTCTCCAGATCGGAGGCGACTTTGGCGAGGTAACGATTCGGGGCCAGTCCGACAGAGCAGCAAAGAGTGGCGCCGGCCTTGCGGCGGATAGAGGCTTTCACCTCGCGCGCTAATTCAAGCGCAGCCAGCAACGGTTGTTCCCTGCCGATGAGCCGGCATGCCATCTCATCGATGGACATGACGGAGGTAACAGGAATACAGCACTCAACCGCCTCCACAACCCGACGGTGGTAATCGACATATAACTCATGCCGCGCCTCGACCAGAATCAGGTTTGGACATAGCCGTTTGGCTTCACCGACTTGCGTCCCGGTCCTGATACCGTATTCCTTAGCCTCATAACTCGCGGCGATGCAGCAGGTTGTATCCGCCAGCAAGGGAACGACAGCTACCGGGCGCCCGCGCAGCTCCGGCCTCAACTCCTGCTCCACCGAGGCAAAGTAAGAGTTCAGATCCAGGAAAAGCCAGTTCAGCCTCGGCTGACCGTTCGGCAGGGGATTCATCTTTGGTGTGACCAATGATTCATCTTTCGACCATATCGCGCGCAGCTATGCAAATGCTAAGCTTCTTTCCATCGCACTTTACTGAGTTTAGCTCCGGCAGAACGCGTGCAATCCAGTCCCGGAAGTGCGGGAAATTGCTTCGCGGCCGGGAAACTACGCGCGGGTTGTTTGCGTCAAACCGAACAGGAGTGGGCCATGGTTTCACTGCATCTACAGAATTTCTCAGAGTGGCTCTTCGCATTTGAGTTGTATGCACCTGCAATTATGGTGACCGCCGGGGCAGCGCTCCTGGTCGTGTGCGGGATCGGAGCGGCCTGTTCCCCGTGCGAGGAAAAAGACGAATTTTTCCACCAGCAAGTGTGCTAGGGACTATTAAAGAACTGCGTTACCCGTAGAGTCTGTCCACTCCGCTGCGCCCCGGTCCTGCTGTGCCCCAATTTTAATGAACAACCCCCGGCCGTTCCTTCCACCTCAACTTGCCGCCGGCAAGTCTGCTGATCGAGAATGACAAATCTGTTTGTCAGCCGAATAGCCTCTGTCTGCCTGAAATACTCTGATGTTCCATCTAGAACGCTTTTCCCCTTCAGGCTCGTATTGGATAAGAGTTCCGCTTGACATGTGCAGAACATGAAAGTATTGTTTTCGCATGTCGCGAATGATCCAGGTCCGGAATGTGCCCGACGCGCTGCATCGTAACCTGAAAGCCCGCGCAGCGATGGCCGGAATGTCGCTTTCGGACTATCTGCTGCTGGAGATCAAAGAGGTCGCGGAGCGGCCAACCTTAACAGAACTACGCGAGCGTTTGCATAAGCGTGAGCCGGTCGTGGTACAACTCGATACTGCGCGCGTCTTGCAAGAAGAACGAGAGGCGCGTTGATCGTCCTGGATGCATCCGCGGCCGTCGACTGGCTGCTGCAAACGCCCGCGGGGTTGAGGATTGAGAAGCGAATTTTCTCGCATAGCGAAACTCTCCACGCTCCTCACCTTCTAGATCTTGAAGTCGCGCAAGTATTGCGGCGCCTCGCACGCGAAGGAACCGTTTCGGGGCGTCGCGCCGAAGAGGCTATTCACGACTTATTGCACCTCAGGATAGCTCGCTATCCGCACTTGGTATTGCTATCGAGAATTTGGCAACTCCGTCACAACATTTCGGCATATGACGCTGCCTATGTGGCGCTCGCCGAAGGACTGGGTGCAACGTTGGTGACCCGTGACCGGCGGCTTGCTTCAGCTTCCGGCCACCGCGCCGCGATCGAACTGAACTAGGGCCTAGTACTCGTCGCTGACCGGATTTTAGCTAACCGCTTTATCAGCCGGCCGCTTCTTAGCTTCTCTATAATTCTTTGAGATGAACAGCCCCCCGGACTCTTCTGTCCCTTTTGAAGAATTGGATCGACGCCACGAATTAGCCCAACAGGGAGGCGGTCAGGAGCGGCGCGATCGCCAACATCGCGAAGGCAAGCTTTCGGCTCGAGAACGTATCGCCGTGCTGCTGGACGAAGGCTCGTTTGAGGAGACAGATGCCTTCGTGGCTCATCGCTGCACGGATTTCGGCATGGAAGAAAATCGCATTCCCGGCGACGGCTTCGTCACCGGATATGGGCGGATTGACGGCCGTGTCGTATTCGTCTTTGCGCAGGATTTCACCGTCTTCGGCGGCTCGCTCTCGGAAGCTAACGCAGGCAAGATCATCAAATTAATGGACACGGCGATGCGCGTTGGCGCTCCTATCATCGGGCTGAACGATTCCGGTGGCGCGCGCATCCAGGAGGGAGTGGTCTCTCTTGCCGGATATGCTGAAATCTTTCTGCGCAATACCCTGGCGAGCGGCGTTGTGCCGCAGATTTCAGCCATTCTCGGCCCTTGCGCCGGGGGCGCTGTCTACTCTCCCGCGATCACCGATTTCACGCTCATGGTCGATAAGACCTCCTACATGTTCGTCACCGGACCGGATGTGATCAAGACCGTGACCCACGAGGACGTCACCAAAGAGCAACTGGGAGGCGCCGCAACGCACAACGAGATCTCCGGAGTCGCGCACTTCCTCTCCCGCGACGATGCCGAGTGTCTGGCGCTGACTCGGGAATTGCTAAGCTTTCTGCCCGCAAACAATCTCGATGATCCGCCGCGCCGTCCTTCGGCCGATCCTGTAGACCGGGCCGATGTTGAGCTGGATTCGATCGTGCCGAAGGATTCAAACCAGCCCTACGACATCAAGCAGGTGATCGAGCGCATCGTCGATCAAGGCTACTTTCTCGAAGTGCACGAACATTATGCGCGCAATATTGTGGTAGGTTTCGCGCGGATGAATGGCCGGTCTGTGGGTCTTGTCGCCAACCAACCCGCGCATCTGGCCGGTGTCCTGGACATCGATGCGAGTGTGAAGGCAGCGCGTTTCGTGCGCTTTTGCGATGCATTCAACATCCCTCTCATCACATTTGAGGATGTGCCCGGTTTCCTGCCGGGCACGCAGCAGGAGCACGGGGGCATTATCCGCCATGGGGCAAAGCTGCTCTTTGCCTTTGCGGAAGCGACTGTTCCCAAGCTGTTGGTGATCACGCGCAAGGCTTATGGTGGCGCCTATTGTGTGATGAGCTCCAAGCACATCCGCACGGATGTGAACCTGGCCTGGCCGAGCGCGGAGATCGCTGTGATGGGTCCGGAAGGCGCGGTGAACATTGTGTATGGCCGGGAGATAGAACGGGCAGTAAAGCAGGCCGAGGAAGCCGAAGGCCCGCTGACGGAGGACCGCAAAGCAGAAATTCTGGCGGCCGCCCGCAATCACAAGGTGCGGGAGTTTCGCGAACGCTTCGCGAATCCCTACATTGCGGCGGAGCGGGGCTATGTCGATGCGGTGATTCGGCCCAGCGAGACCCGCCGCCGCCTGATATCCGCGCTGGAGATGCTGGACACCAAGCGAGATAAAAATCCTGCTAAAAAACATGGCAACATCCCTCTTTAACATTGGCATCAGAGCAGACATTAGAGCATCCTCACAGTTACGTGATCTGGTTAGATCCGCTATGCGCAGGCAGTCTTGACGGGATGCCTGCGCATAACGCGTCTTTCTCGTCTACATCACTGTAAAAATGCTCTATCCGGAGACAAGCCATGCCCGAAGACTCCCCCAAAGGTTCGCCCCGTGTTGCGCTGCCCCATTCCGCACAGTCGCATACCGGACAACACCGCGTGTTGGGTAAGACCGAACCGCAGCAAAGCATAAAGGTATCTGTGATTGTCCGCCGAAGGCAGCCTCTCGACCTCCAGGCCCTTCAAGGCCGACGGCTCAGCCGCCAGGAGTTCGCCGACAACTATGCCGCGGATCCAAAGAGTTTCCAGGCGGTACGCGAATTTGCGCAGCAACACGGTCTAACCGTGGACGAAGCAGCTTCCAGTCCGGAGCGCCGCACCATCGTTCTCGAAGGAACCGTCGAAGCCATGGAGAAGGCCTTCGGAGTTTCGCTCGAAGATCATGAATACCGCGGCCAGCGGTTCCGCTCCTACAGCGGAACCATCAGCTTGCCGCAGGAGCACAGCGCCATGATTGAAGCCGTGCTCGGCCTGGATTCGAAGCCGATCGCCAAACCTCACTTTCGCCGCCGCGGCCAGATTCGGGCCGAAGCGGCGGACCAGAGCTACACCCCTCCGCAAGTGGCGCAAATTTACAGTTTTCCAACCGGCGTGGACGGCTCCGGGGAAACGGTCGGCATTCTTGAGTTCGGCGGAGGCTTCACTGCCTCCGACTTGCAGACATACTTTCAGCAACTGGGTCTCAAAGCTCCTTCGGTGACTCCGGTTTCGGTGGATGGGGGGACCAATACTCCGGGTGATCCGAATGGTTCCGACGGAGAGGTCATGCTGGATATCGAAGTGATCGGCTCGGTTGCGCCCGGCGCAAATATCGCCGTCTACTTTGCGCCGAATACGGAGCAGGGTTTTGTCGATTCGGTAACCACGGCGGTACATGACACTGCAAACCATCCCTCAATTCTCTCTATCAGTTGGGGCGGACCGGAGGATAGTTGGTCGCAGCAGACGCTCACCGCTTTGGACAACGCCTTCCAGTCAGCGGCGGCTCTGGGAGTGAGTGTCACAGTGGCATGCGGCGACAATGGATCGACCGACGGCGAGACCGGCAACCACGTAGATTTCCCCGCGTCCAGTCCGCACGCGCTGGCCTGTGGAGGAACGGCGCTTGTCGCCCAAAACGGTAAGCGCCAACAGGAGACGGTCTGGAACGATTTGGCGGCGGGAGGCGGGGCAACCGGTGGCGGAGTGAGTTCTGTTTTCGCCCTACCTAGCTGGCAGGCAAGTTCCAACGTGCCTCCAGCCGGCGGTTCGGCCGGCGGTCGCGGCGTTCCTGATGTGGCTGGAGATGCAGCGCCGGAAACGGGCTATCAGGTTCTGGTGGACGGCCAGTCCCAGGTAATCGGCGGCACCAGCGCTGTGGCCCCACTCTGGGCCGGACTTTTGGCCTTAGTGAATCAGAAGCGCGGGAGCACGGTGGGGTTTGTAAACCAGGCGCTCTACCAGGCTGGAGAATCGGACTTTTTCGACATTACCAGCGGCAACAACGGCGCATTCAGCGCGGGTCCCGGATGGGATGCATGTACCGGGCTCGGCTCGCCTTCCGGCAGCCAGATTGCCGCGCTGCTGGGATGAGGCGAGCCATTCCTTCGCATAACAGATGTGTCATCCCGGTCGAAGCGGATTGAGCAACGGCTTGCCCCGGTCGTTCCATGCGAGATAGCCCATCGGGTGGTCATGGTCGTGGGTGAACAAGACGAGCCATTGCTCCGGAATGGCGCGGCTCAAAAAGCGCTTGCGTTCTTCAATCGTCGTCAACGGATAAAGATCGTAGCCCAATACCCAGGTTGGGTCCAAATGAGCACTGGTGGGCATGAGGTCAGAGACATAGCAGGCACGCCGTCCTCCTGAATCGATCATTATGGCCATCATCTGCGCCGTATGGCCAGGGAAGACTTCGATGGAAATGCCGGGAATGATTTCGGTTGTGCTGCGCGCGGGCGTTTCAATCTGCGTCATCTGCCCGTTTGCGATCAAAGGATCGTAATTGCCGCTGATGTAACTCACCCTATCGCGTTCAAGCTGTAAATGCCCATGTTCTACTTCTCCGCGATGCGCGAAATAGCGCGCGTTGGGAAAGGTCGGCGCCAGCGTGCCGGCGGATGTAAGCGTTGTATTCCAGCCGCAGTGGTCGAAGTGCAGGTGTGAATTGATTACGATATCCACCTGATCCGGGTTGATACCGGCGGCCCGGAAGCTCTCCGGAAGGAGTTGCTTCGCCTGATAGATGGCACGTAGCTTTTCCGGCAACTTGTTTCCGATTCCCGTTTCGATCACGACGGTCTGTTTGCCGGTACGCACGACAACAGTATTGGTCCCGAGCAGAATCTGGTTCAGCGAATTGGCGGGTGCGCGCTTCTCCCACAAGGTCTTAGGCACAACGCCGAACATCGCGCCTCCATCCAGCAAATAAGTGCCGTCGGTGAGGATAGTTATTTCGAAATCGCCCAGTGTCGCACGACCTCGCACCAGATCGTGAGTTGCCGCTGTTTCCGCAGGATGATTCACAGCTAGTTCTTCTCCGTTACTTAAGGCAGAAACAGGAAAGGGTGGCTTCGACGAATTCCACAAGGGGCCTTTTTCTTGAAGAAAAAGGCCGATGATGGCAGCGGCTTGAGATATATCGATCCTGTTTCTGCCTTAGCTTCCCGATGAATTCAATTCTCCGCCGGCCGGATTCATCAGATATACCTCGAAATGCGACAGTATGCGGTTATACAGGTGGGTTCTTGCTTGAGCGCCGTCGATGCTGTGCGTCTTCCGAGGATAAATCTGCAGATCGTAGGGGATATTCGCCTGGATGAGCTGCTGGATGAATTGAATCGAGTTCTCGAAGTGAACATTATCGTCGCCTGTACCGTGCACCAGCAGCAAACGCCCCTTCAGATCCGCGGCATTGTTCACCACCGAATCCTGGTGATATCCATCGGCATTGCTTTCCGGCTCACCCAAATAGCGTTCGGTGTAAGTTGAGTCATAATTGCGCCAGTCGGTCACGGGGGCTACAGCAACGCCGGCTTGGAAACGATCGCTGTGGGTCATTGCAAAGAGGGTGAATGTGCCGCCCCAGCTCCAGCCCCACCAGCCTAACCGTTTCGGATCGAGCTGGGGATACAAGGCCAGCACTTGATCGAGCGCGGCCATCTGATCCCCGAACTGCACCGGGCCGAAATTGCGATAGGCGGCCTGCGAGAAATCGCGTCCGCGCCCTCCCATGCCGCGATTATCGACATGCAAAACCGCGAATCCGTGGAGGGCTAACACCTGGTCGAAGAGAATTGCGCGCGCGTCCCATTGGTCGGTGACCGTCTGGGCCTGCGGACCGCCATAAGGGTTCAGAATTACGGGAACGCTTTTTGGCGCTCTTTTTTCAGGAGGTAGAACCAACCGGCCGTACAGAGTTGTCTTGCTATCGGAAGCCTTCAACTCAAGCGCGATAGGCGCGATTAAATTCACCCCGATCGGTGGCGCCTCCCAAAGACTCCGGCATCGAGTCTCGCTGTGACACAGCTCCAAGCTAGGCGGCGTGTTGATTGACGAAGTAGTATCGGCAAAGAATTTTGCATTGGGCGAGAAAACCGGATCGTGCCAACCTGCTGAGGCACTCACCTTGTGCTTTCCTGTGCCGTCCAGCTTGATCGCCCATAACTGCTGCTGACGGGGGTCGCCCTCGTTGGAGACGTAGTATACCGTTCGCGTCGCAGGATCGACAGCGCTGATATCGGCCACCTCCCAGTCGCCGTTGGTCAATTGTTTGACTAAGGTCGCCTGCCTCGAAAGAGGATTCGACGGGTCAAAGCTGTAGAGATAGATGTGGTTGTGCCCATCCCGCCAGCCAGTAATCAGAATGTTGGGTCCGGAGATGTTTACGTCATAGGATTCGTCCAGGAATTTGTCGTCGCTTTTAGTCAGCACTTCCTCGACGCCATCCGTCAGGATGTCCGCAAAATAAAGAGCGATCCTGGTGTGATCGCGCGTCAGCGTTTCTATCCAGACTGTTTTGCTGTTCAGCCAGCCGAAGCGTGGGATGTAATCCTTGCCGCTGTCGATGGGGATGTCGATCCATTTGGTTTTGCCGCCGTTCCCGCTTACCACGCCCACGCGCACTGCAGGATTTGGATCGCCCGGCTGGGGATAGGGCTGGCGGTCGATCTTGGGATGCGTTGGGATCCAATCCACGATGGGATACTTGGGCACGCTGGTCTCATTCATTTGGAGGTAAGCTATGTGTTTGGAATCCGGCGACCAGAAGTAATTGCTGCGCGCATCAAGCTCCTCCTCGTAGAGCCAATCCACAGCGCCGTTGGTCACGTTGGGGGTAGATGAGTCGGTCAGCTTCACGATCGCTCCGGCCTCGTGCAGTTTGTAGATATAAAGATTGTTCTCGTGCAGATACGAGAGGGAATTTCCATCGGGAGAAAATTGAGGATTGTCTCCGCTGCCCGCGCCGGTCGATATCAAGTCCAGTCCCGTACCGGTTGCCGGATCGAAGAACCATAGTTGACCACCGGCATCGAAGAGCAGATGCTTGGAGTCCGGAGCCCACTGGTAGATGGGTTGGTGATAGCGTTGGCGCGCTTCGCGGTCTCTCTCAGAAAGCGCCGCCCCGGTGAAGACTCGCATTTTCTCGCGGGCTATAAGAACGTTCTGAGATCCTGTTGCTCCCTGCACCTCCATCAGATCGCCGTTTTTGGCGAGATAGATCAGCCGGACACCATCGGGGCTCCAGACTAAGTTTTGCGGAGGCTGAGCCTGAAGATTTTCCTGGTGAAAAATCGCCTCAACGGTGATCTGCTGTTGCTGTGGAGGCGGCCCGGCAAAGGCCAAAAGACAGGAAAAGAACGCAACAACGGGAACGAATCCTGCTCGCTTCAAGCGGCGGCTCCCAGCTTGCACAGCTCCGGTTTCCACGCTTCCGGCAGAGACATGGATGCAGTGTAGAGCATTTCGTCAGGTTCATTCCGTCCGGTTCACGATGTTGCGCGGCAAACTTGCGCATTCAGGGAAAGACCGGGTTTGCCGTACTCGACTCCCAATAGGGCCATCAAACGGTATAAACTTCAGATGACACATGGATGTTCAACTTGAAAAACTTCTTCGATTGCAGCAGATCGACAGCCGAATAGCTGAATTGCATAACGCTGTCGCAGCACTGCCCAAGCGTCTTGAAAGCCTGGAACGGAAGCAGCTAGCGCAAAGGCAAGCGGTTGAGCAGGCTGAAAAGGCTGTGCTGGCGGAAGAAGCGAAGCGCCGGCGACTGGAAAGTGATTTAAAAGATCAGCAGCAGAAGATAGGCAAATACCGCGATCAATCCAGCAGCGTGAAGACAAACGACCAGTTCCGCGCCTTGCAACACGAAATAGGTTTTGTTGAAGCGGAGATAAGCCGCATCGAAGACGCCGAGCTCACCAGCATGGTTCAGAGCGAGACGCTGGAAAGCAACCGTGCCAAAGCGAGGAAGGAAATCGCCCTGCAAAGCGAATTGATCGAGCGGGAGAAAGATGCGGCACAGGTCGATTCCGCAGAGAAAAGCAAAGAGCTGGATGCTCTTGAGGGCGAGCGGGCGGCCTTGCGCGCAGCGGTGGATTCGTCGCTCCTTGCCCAATATGACCGTTTGGCTGCTTCTTCCAGAAGGACCGCGCTGGCCCGCGCCTCAGGGCAACGTTGCCTGGCTTGTCAAATGGCGATGCGTCCTCAATTTTGGAACCAGGTCAGGGCGGGCACGCTGCTCAATTGCGAAAGCTGCGGCCGCCTGCTTTACTTCGATGCCGGTTTGGAGTTGCCTCCTGCCGAATCAGTGCATGGCCTGGCCTAAGTATCTTCAGCGCTCACGGCACGGCTGAACAGCTGCGGAAAAACGCGCCGAAGCAACAAGCGAGGCGCAAGAAAATGTATAACCCGCAACAGTCTACCCAAGTAGTAGAAGATGAACCGGCGTCAGAACCGTTTTTCCGCCGCCTTTAAAGCCGCGCCTCGATATAATGCCCTCCTTTTCCTGACCCCCGCATCCGGCCAGCGGCCAAACTGGCGAGCATTTAGAATTACTGGGTACACCCTTGGGAAAAACAAGAATGCACCATTGGTCTAAGCTCTTCATACCTACCTTGCGCGAGGCCCCTGCTGACGCGGAGGTTGCCAGTCATAAGTTCCTCCTTCGGGCCGGCTATATTCGCCAACTCAGCGCGGGCGTTTATTCGTATCTGTTCCTGGGACAGCGGTCGCTGAACAAAATCATCAAGATAACCCGCGAGGAGATGGACCGCATTGGCCAGGAAATGCTGCTGCCGGCTCTCCATCCGCGAGAGCTATGGGAGGAGAGTGGACGCTGGACCGCCATGGGGCAGAATCTGTTCCGCCTGCAGGATCGCAAGGGCGCATGGCTGGCTCTGGGCATGACCCACGAAGAGGTTGTGACCTCGATTGCCCGCAATGAGCTGCGCAGCTACAAACAGCTACCGCAGATTTGGTATCAGATCCAAACCAAGTTTCGCGATGAGCCAAGGCCGAGATCGGGATTGCTGCGGGTGCGCCAGTTCATCATGAAAGACAGCTATTCCTTCGACATAGATGCCGCCGGCCTCGATGAAAGTTACCGCAAGCATGAGCAGGCCTATCGCGCGATCTTCACTCGCTGCGGCCTGGACTTCATCGCCGTCGACGCCGATTCGGGCGCGATGGGGGGTTCCCAGTCGCAAGAGTTTGTAGTTTACGGCGATGCCGGCGAGGACCTGATCGCCAGTTGCGCGGAATGCGGCTACGCGGCGAATACGGAGAAAGCTACCTCGCGGCCGGCTCAGGTAGTGGATCTGGAGCCCACCGGCGACGGCTTGCCCGAGCTGGTGCATACGCCGGGCAAGGCCGCTATTGCCGATGTGGCCGAATTCTTCGGGATTTCGCCGGCGCAGGATATCAAAACCGTCGCCTACATGGTGAAGCGCAGCGACTCATCTGGCCGCCACGCGGTTTGGCTGCCGGCGGCGGCGTTTCTGCGCGGCGATCATTTCGTCAACGAGACTAAGCTGCTTGGCCTTACCGGCGGGCTGGAACTGGAGCCAATGAGGCCGGACCAACTTGATCTGTACTTCAAAGGGCCTGGCGGTTACCTTGGTCCGATTGGCCTCGACGTGAAAAGGATGGTAAACGCTGGCAACAACTCAGGGGGCAACGCGTTCTCCGGCGAAGGCGATATTGTAGTCATCTTAGATAACGGGCTGTTAGGCCGGAAGAATATGGTTGCGGGAGCGAACAAGCTGGACTATCACTACCGCAACGTTACGCCGGAACGTGATTTTCAATGGACGATTGCCGGCGACATCCGCGATGTGGCCGAAGGCGAGGGCTGTCCAACCTGCGATGCTCCGCTGAAGGTGGCGAAGGCGGTCGAGATCGGCCATATTTTCAAGCTGGGCTACAGGTATTCGGCAAGCATGGGCGCCCGGGTGCTGGATCCCAACGGCAAGGAAGTCATGCCCATCATGGGCTGCTACGGGATCGGCATGGAGCGCATCTTAACTTCGGCCATCGAGCAGAACTATGATAGCAACGGCTTCTGGATGCCGCGTTCGATCGCGCCCTTCGACGTGGTGGTTACGGTGACGAATATTGCCGACGCAATGCTGGCGGCTACGGGGGAGAAGGTGGCCAAGCAATTGGAAGACGTGGGTTTTGACGTGCTTCTGGATGACCGGAACGAGCGCGCCGGCGTCAAATTCAAGGATGCCGATCTGGTGGGAATTCCTTATCGGATCAATGTGGGGAAGAAAGCGGCGGAAGGCAGGCTGGAGCTGGTCACCCGCTCTACAATGAGCAGCCAGGATGTGGATGTTTCTCACGTGGTGGATCTGCTTCAGTCCTTGACGGGACAAGATATCCAGAGACAAGTGGCGCGAATGGCGTAGAGGTTTGGAGTAGTTCCTTTGGCAATCAAAATCAAGTTTCCGGATATCGGTAAAAACGGCCATGGCCTGCGCAACGCCGCCCTGATTGCAGCAGGCGGTATTGTGCTGCTTACCTTTGCCATCTGCGGGTCAATCTTCGGCTACTACTATTTCAAGTATCAGCACATCGTGGACCAACGGCTGCAGAAGCCGCTCTTCGTGCAGACGGCGAGTATATATGCTGCGCCTAAAGAAGTGCGTGTCGGACAAAAGCTGAGCCCCCACGCAATTGCGGTCCAGTTGAGGACCGCGGGATACAGCGGCGACAGAGACGAACATCGCTCGCAAATGGGCGCCTTTTCGCTGGGCGACTCCAGTATTACCATTCACCCCGGGCCGCAGTCGTACCACTCCGAACAAGGCGCAACCATCTCTTTCAACAAAGGGTTAGTCTCCCAGATCAGCGGCGATGCCGGACAGGCTCTGGCGGCCTATGAACTGGAACCGCAGTTGATCACCGGTCTGTCGGAGGATCAGAGCCGCACCAAGCGGAGGCTGGTCACCTATGACGAGCTGCCATCGAACCTGGTGAATGCGGTTACGTCGATTGAGGACCGGCGTTACTTCGAGCATGGAGGCGTGGATTATGTGCGGCTGCTGGGCGCTCTGCGCGACGACCTCCGGCTTGGGCGCCGGCGGGAGGGCGGTTCGACGCTGACCATGCAGCTGGCGCGGAATTTTTTCCTGACGCCGGAAAAGAGGCTCAAGCGAAAGATTATTGAGATCGCGATTACCTTCCAGCTGGAGAACCGTTTCAGCAAGAAGCAGATCTTTCAGATGTACGCGAATGAAGTATCCCTGGGAGAGGTGGGCAGCTTTGCCATCAATGGTTTTGGCCAAGCCGCCCAAGCTTACTTCGGTAAAGATGTGGGCCAACTGGACCTTTCTGAATGCGCCTTGCTGGCGGGCATGATCCAGCACCCCAGTTTTCTCAATCCCTATCGTCATCCCGAGCGTGCAATCCGGCGCCGCAACCAGGTGCTGGACGCGATGGTTGAAACCCGCAAGATCGGCAAAGAGCAGGCGGAGATGGCCAAGGCCGAGCCGCTCAAGCTGACACCGATGAATGTCAATGCGGGAGAAGCTCCTTACTTCGTCGACCTGGTGCGCGACCGGCTGGTGCAGAAACTGGGCGACGCGGATTTTAATCATGAGGGCGTGCGCATCTATACCTCGCTCGATCCCGACCTGCAGCGCGCGGCGTCCGAAGCGGTCAGCCGAGGCATGGAATCGATCGATGCGCAGGTAGAAAGGCTGCACGCGCGCCGGGTGAAGCATGGAGACGATACCCCGATCACCTATCCTCAGGTGGCCCTGGTTGCGCTCAATCCTCATACCGGCCAGGTGCTGGCTTTGGTCGGCGGACGCAGCTACGGGCTAAGTCAATTGGACCATGCCATCGCTCACCGGCCAACCGGCTCCGCTTTTAAGCCATTTGTCTATGCCGCGGCATACAACACCAGCTTGTCGGGCACAATGCTGACACAGCCCACCAACGACACGCCGGTAGTGGAGAAGACTTCGGTCGACCCCGCTTCTCCCGTCCCCCCCGATCCGGGCAGACAGAGCGGGATCTTCACCGCCATCACGCCGCTTAACAATGAGCTTACGACCTTCGAGGACGGGTACGCACCGGGCAACTTCGGCTCCAAGAGCAACGGCGTGGTGACCGCCCGCTATGCGCTTCAGTGGTCGTTGAACAACGCGACGGTTGAGCTGGCTCAGATGGTGGGCTACAACAACGTGGCTGCGCTGGCGCGGGAGGCGGGCATCATCTCCGCGCGCGGAACCCCGGCACTGGCGCTCGGCGCCTACGATGCCACTCCTCTCGATATGGCTGGGGCCTATACCATTTTCGCGAATGGCGGGGTGAAGATCGATCCTTGGCTCTTGGCCTCCATCCGCTCCGCGGACGGAGATGTGCTGGCCGACTACACGCCGGAGTCTAAGCCTATCCTCGACCCGCGCGCAGCCTATCTTACCTTGTCACTCATGGAAAATGTGATCAATTCCGGCACTGGGGCCGGTGTTCGCGGCAGGGGCTTCGAGGCTCCGGCAGCCGGCAAAACCGGTACCTCGCACGATGGCTGGTTCGCGGCCTTCACCAGCAACTTGCTCTGCGTGGTGTGGGTGGGCAATGACGACTACACCGACATTAAATTGAGAGGCGATCAGACCGCCGGACCCATATGGGCCGAGTTTATGAAGCGGGCTGTCCAGCTTCCCCAATACTCAGATACCAAGGAGTTTGCCGTTCCCCCGGGTGTCAGCCTGGTCCGCTTGGACAAAACCACCAACCTTATTGCCGATGCAAATTGCCCGGTGGACTACACGGTAGCGTTTCTTGACGGAACTGCGCCCATCAGCACCTGCGATGAGGCCAATGGGGATCAACGGAACCTCTTTCAGAAGCTCTTTGGAATCGGCAAGCAGCCAATGGTCGCTCCCGGTGGCGCCGGAACCCCTCAGCCCGCGGTTGTTCCTCCTCAGCCGGTGGCATCGGCGCCGGCCAATCCGCCGCCCGGCCCCAATGCCAACGCAGCCCCGCAGGAGCCTCAAAAGAAAAAGAAGAAGGGATTTTTCGGCAAAATTTTCGGCGCTATCAAGGGCGACGGCGGAGAAAAGACGAATACACCACAGTAGCCGGCGATCAGGTCACAGGTTCGGCACTGAATGCCCGATCTCCGGGATAATCCGGGATAATCTGGACCCGGCAGGACTCCGCCGGTCATTTTTCGCAAGCAGGCCTGATATCGTGCCGGTACCCGCCTTCAGGAAAGCTTAAGCATCTTATGACCAGATTGTGACATTCCAATGAAGACGCCTGGAAGCCGAATACCGTTAAAATAACAACAGATTGGGAACCTTGCTCGATATGAGGTTTTAATTTCGCGAACCAGCGAATGCTGTTATGGTGTCTTTAGAAGCACTGATGGAAGTTGTGGCTTTTCCGCGACATTGATTCCAGGTGCGGGTTTTATAAAATGAAGAGTGGCGCGGATGGGCTTCATCACGTACGAGAGGTTTGCCCGCTCCCTCAAAAGTGGAATCGGCTTCTGCTAATGTATTTCCTTGGCGCCATCGATAAACCACTTGTAGCTTGAATCAAAACGGCGGGTCTTCGCCACCGCCGGAAAATTAGCACAGATACAGGTTAGTTCCTGAGTGTTTGTTCAAGTTTACGAAGCGGGTCACTGAAAAACGCATGGATACAACTTTCGCCAGCCCCCAGCCTAATGCCCCCGTTTGGAATGAAACAGTTAACGGTAGACCGTCCTCCCCGAAGGCATCTACACCTCACATTCTGACGATTTCGGGCGATCAGACGGTAGATTTTGCGGAACCGAGCGCTTGGAGTGTTTCCACGGCTAAGCGATTGCTGGATGTTTCGGTGGCCTTCTTAGCTCTCTTGTTTTCCTGGCCCCTCTTGCTTCTGACCGCACTCATCGTCCGTTTAGAATCCGCCGGTCCGGTAATCTTCCGCCAGGAGCGGGTCGGACTGGGTGGCGATCTCTTTACCGTCTATAAGTTTAGGACTATGGAAGTCGCCAAGCAGCACGAAGGGCCTTCCATGACCAAGCGCGGAGATCCCCGAATCACCAGGTTCGGCCGATTCTTGCGCAAGCACAAGCTGGATGAGTTGCCGCAATTGTTCAATGTTCTGCGCGGGGAGATGAGCCTTATCGGGCCCCGGCCCAGGTTGCCGCATCACATGGAAGTGCAGCAGTTGCCGTTTCGGCCGGGTCTCACCGGGGCTGCGACACTTGCCTTCCGCTGTGAAGAGGAAATGCTTAAAGACATTCCCGACCATGAGCTGGAAGCTTACAACTCCCGCACCATCATTCCCTTAAAGGGTAAGCTCGATTGGGACTACATGGGCCAGGCCACGCTGGCAAGCGATATCGCACTTCTTTACGAAACCGCCGCTTGCTGCATCTCCGGGCGGCCCAATACCTTTATGATCGACCTTTCCTGATTATCCGCCATTTATCATCTGCGTTTATTCGCACTCTTGGAACTGCGATAATCTATTGCGTCCGCCAAAGCACAGACGTAGATCATTAAGTTGTTGCGGCTGTGCAGCTCTTAAACTGCGAGAACCCTATGACAGTTTCGGAAAAGGATGTAGCACGGGTCGCCGAACTGGCCAATCTCGAATTGACCGACAACGAGAAGTCCCGCATGTTGCACGATCTAAATTCCATTCTCGACTATGTCGCGCAGTTGAACGAACTGGATACCACGCGAGTCGAACCCATGACCCAGGCCGGAGTGCACTGGAAGGACTCGCAAAGGGCAGACGCACCGCCTCGGGAGTTGAGGCCGGATGTTGTTCTTCCATCGCTGTCGCGCCAGGAAGTTCTGCGCTGTGCCCCTGAAACTGACGGCATTTTCTTCAAAGTTCCCAAGGTGATTGACCGTTAGGGCCTGTTAACAGGCCCAGTTAGCGTGAGTTCGTTACGCAACTTGTTGGGTCTCTCCAAGGCTTCTCTGCAGACGAAGTATTTTTCCATCGCTTCCTGCCCTGCTCCAAACCCAAAATCACGACTCCCAAGCTGCCTGTCCAGTCGAGGCGGAGATAACCGATAATAGCTAATAGCGATGATGGATATGGAAGAGATTGACATATCAGAGGTTCGGGAAGCCGTCCACAACGGAAGCCCAACCGCAAGAGAGTGGGCGGAAAGCTTTTTCGAGCGCATTGAAGCGGCAAACCCCAAGGTCAATGCCTACTTGGCAGTAGGCCGCGAGCGGGCCATGAATATGGCTGGGAAGATCGACCGGCAGGCGGCGGACGGAAGCCCGTTGCCTCCTTTGGCCGGGGTTCCGATCGGCATCAAGGATGTGCTGACGATGCGGGGATTGCCTGCGACCGCCGGATCTAAGATCCTTGACGGATACCGGCCTCCTTATGACGCAACGGTAGTGTCGCGGCTGGAAGGTGCGGGCGCTGTTTTGCTGGGCAAGCTCAATTGCGATGAGTTCGCGATGGGCTCCTCGAATGAGAATTCTGCCTATGGGCCGGTGCGAAACCCTCGGTCGCCCGACCGGGTCCCGGGTGGTTCGAGCGGTGGTTCGGCTGCGGCGGTGGCCGCGGGGATGGCTGTAGCGGCTCTCGGAACGGACACGGGCGGCTCCATTCGCCAGCCTGCATCTTTCTGCGGCGTGGTGGGTCTGCTGCCTACATATGGACGGGTTTCGCGGTACGGGCTGATCGCCTTCGCCTCTTCTCTGGATCGCGTGGGTCCAATCACGCGCACGGTACGGGATGCGGCCATTCTCCTCGGTGTCATCGCGGGCCATGATCCGCTGGATGCCACCTCTTCCAGCCTGCCTGTGCCCGATTATGTGCAAGCTCTCGGCCGGCCTATAGCCGGTCTGCGCCTGGGTGTTCCGTCCGAGTATTTTGCAGAGGGTATTGACATCGAGGTGCGCGCGGCCGTCGAGAAGGCGATCGAGCAGTTGCGGCAAGCGGGATGCATCATCAAGCCGGTATCGCTCCCGCACACAAAATATGCGGTTCCAACCTATTATGTACTGGCGACAGCCGAGGCCAGCGCCAACCTGGCACGATTTGACGGCGTGCGTTATGGTTTCCGCGCAGCGGATGCGAATTCTCTGTCCGCGATGTATCGCGAATCTCGCGACAGAGGTTTCGGAGCCGAAGTAAAGCGCCGCATTCTCCTCGGGACTTATGCGCTCAGTGCCGGTTATTACGACGCGTATTACAAGAAGGCGCAGCAAGTGCGTACGCTGTTAACCCAGGATTTCATCCGGGCCTTTCAGGACGTCGATGTGGTGGTGACGCCCACCGCGCCGACCCCGGCATTCAAACTCGGGGAGAAGACCGACGATCCGCTCTCCATGTATTTGGCCGATATATATACGGTGACAGCGAGTCTCGCCGGAATCTGCGGTATCTCCGTACCCTGCGGCGAATCCTCCGCAGGGCTGCCGATCGGCGCGCAGATTTTGGGGAAGCACTTTGACGAGGCGACGGTCTTACGCGTAGCCCAGGCAATCGAAGGGTTTGGGGAAGGATCGCCGCGAAGACATCCTTCAGGCAGTTAGTCCTACGCCGTCGCGCCTAAGTAATGTCTTCGGTGTCGAAGGTTGGCGGCGAGACGCCTCGTCTGGCGGAGCGGCGGCCGCCATGGACCTCGCTTACAAGTTCGCCCACGACTTCCTCAACCATCTGAGGATCGTCGACGGACGCTTCCATATGCTGCAAACCCTCATCGGAATCGCGTTGCTCGAGCAGCACGATGGCATGAGCGATTGCTACGTGATCCTGATTAAGGCCTTCCGGTGTCTTGGCCTTGATGCCTACCGTATTCGGCTGGATTTGCAGCAGTTCCGCTACGCGCTGCCGCATGTCTCCCGAAATCGGACCGATCTTCGGGGCGGCCAGAACCAGGGTTGTATCCACGTTGACGATACGGTAGCCTGCGGTCTGCACTTCTTCGACGGCCAGGTTCAGAAAGATCGCCGAGTCGGCGTCTTTCCAACGCTCATCGTTCGGGGGGAAGAAACTCCCGATATCGCCTACGGCGATTGCGCCCAGCAGGGCGTCCGTAATGGCGTGCAGAAGCACATCTCCATCGGAATGGCCGGCGAGACCTTGCGGATGGTCAATGGCGAGACCGCCAATCCTAAGCGGGACGCCCGCCTTGAATTCATGCGAGTCCCAGCCATAGCCAATTCTCATGCTCATCGCTCTCTCGCCTCTGCTGTTGAAAGTTGTTGCTTTAGTAGAGTTCGCAATTGCGGCGCAGGTTTCTTATTTCAAGCGCGATGCTGCAGGTAAAATTCCGCCAGCTCCAGATCGCCCGGCTGGGTGATCTTCAAATTCTCCGGTGAACCCAGCACCACCGCTACCTGTACTCCGGACCGCTCCACCACGCTGGCTTCGTCTGTCCCTACAAAACCGTCCGCCTCCGCCTCGGCGAAGGCGCGCTTGAGAACATGCCAGCGGAAACCCTGTGGAGTCTGCGCCTGAACGACATATTCGCGCGGAATAGTTGCGGTCACGATGGCTCCATCGGCTGTCCGAACTACTTGCTTGATGGTGTCCACAGCCGGGAGACCGGCGATCGCGGCGCCATGCCTTTCCACCGCATCGATAGTCCGCTCGATGATGGCGGGATCGACCAGGGGCCGCACAGCATCGTGGACCAGAACAATGTCCTCGTCCGCCGCCCGGACCATCTTTAGAGCATTGCCGACCGACTCCTGCCGGCTGTCCCCTCCCGCGACCACCTGTACCCGCTCATCGAGTTTGTATTCCGCGATCAGGGCTGTCATCCGGCTCATTTCGGTCTCGCGCACGGCTGCATAAATCGCACTCACCCGCGGCACAGCGGCAAAAGCGCGCAGACAATGCACCAGGATAGGTACTCCCTGCAGGGTAAGAAACTGTTTCGGCGCATTGGGAGTGGCATGACCGGGAGCCATTCGAGTACCCATCCCAGCCGCCGGCAGAACGACAAAAACACGCATGAATACAGGAGTATACAGCTTGAAGAGCTTAGCTCCAACTCAGAGTCTCTTCCCATGCAAGATGAGCCTAAAGGCCGATCTTGATTCCAATGCAAGATGAGCCTGAAGGAGGAAAAGCGGGCAAGCTGAGGATGAATGATCAGCGTGCTCGAAACAGAGAAATTAAGCTTGGAAGAGATGGAGGCATTTGTTGCGGCCTCGGAGAGTGTACGGTTCACGGGAAGTAATCGAAGGGAGATTTACGGTTGGGTGCAAAGGCTTTTATGTCAGCAGGAGTATGCCGGTCAGCGGCGGCAAGCCAAAGGTCTGATACGAGCTTACGTGACAAAGATGACCGGGTAAGCCGGGCGCAGGTAACGCGACTGGTAAACCAATACCGGAAGACCGGGCGGGTGGAGACAACGCCGAGCCGGCGCAATCGCTTTGGATCACCTTACACGCGCAGTGAGATTGACTTGTTGGCTCAAGTCGACCAAGCCCATGACACCTTGAGCGGACGGGCCACACGGCACATCCTGCAACGGGAGTTCGCGATTTACAACAAGCCGGAATTTGAACGGTTGGCGCGGATCTCCAATGGGCATTTATATAACCTGCGCAAGCACTTGCGTTACCGCGAGCAGCTGCGGCATTACGAAAAAACCAGGCCAGCCACGATTCCCATCGGCGAGCGCGAGAAACCCGAGGCGCAAGGCCGACCTGGATTTCTGCGCCTCGATACCGTGCATCAGGGCGACAGTCCCACAGGCAAGGGCATCTACCACATCAACGCCGTCGATGAGGTTCCACGATGGGAAATCGTGCTGGCCGCCCCGCGCATCTCTGAGGCATATTTGTTACCCGTACTGGAAAATCTGCTGGCGCAGTTTCCCTTCCTCATTCGTGGTTTCCACAGCGATAACGGCAGCGAGTTTATCAACAAGACGGTTGCCGCACTGCTCAACAAGCTGTTGATCGAACAGACCAAAAGCCGGCCCAGACGCTCGAATGACAACGGACTGGTGGAAACCAAAAATGCCGCTATCGTGCGCAAACACATCGGCTGGGGCCACATTGGGCCAGAGCACGCCGGTCGCCTGAACGAGTTCTATACCGGCCTGCTCAATCCCTATCTCAACTATCATCGCCCCTCGGCCCAAGCCTCAGTCGAGTTGGACAGCAAAGGCCGCAAGCGCCGCCACTATCCACACTGCATGACGCCCCTGGAGAAACTACTCTCGCTCGAACGCCCGCAGCAGTACCTTCGCCCAGGTCTTAGCGTGGCTGCGCTCCAACGCGTGGCTCAGGCCATGAGCGACACCGAGGCTGCATGCCGCATGCAACGGGCCAAACAGAAACTCTTTGACGAAATCCTCCGTCCCGCCGATCGGACCCCGAAAACCAGCAGTGGAAATGCCGGTCTGATGGAAAGCACGGAAAACGATAACGCCGTTTCCCGTCCTTTCCACAGACCTTGGAAATCGCTCCGCGATTCCCACATTCCCACCGCTGCGACTACGGTTTAATCTTTAAAAACACCCCTCGAAAGGAGCTATCCTCGCCCGCCGATCTACCCCTCCTTCAGGCTCATCCTTGGATTGGAAAAGAGTCGCACTTCTGATCGTGCGAACGGGCGCTTGTTGAACCAACCCGAGAACGGCAGGGTCAAGCCGGAAATGAAGATGAGACGCGGTTCGCCCGGCATCCAGATCGGTTTCTCACATCGAGTCATTCTATGAAGAGACTGGCCATTGCAGTAGGTGGCGATCACGCAGGGTATGCGCTAAAAGGCGCAGTGATCCTATTTCTGAAGAACGAAGGACACGAAGTAGAGGATTGCGGATCGTACAGTCCGGAGCCTGTCGACTTCCCGGATATTGCGCAGTTGGTATGCCGGAGAGTGCTCGAGGAGAAGGCGCAACGGGGAGTTCTCGTGTGTGGCACGGGTGTGGGAGCTTGCATCGCCGCCAACAAGAAGCGAGGTATTCGCGCTTCTGTGTGTCACGACATTTATTCCGCTCATCAATGTGTCGAGCACGATGACGTCAATGTGGCATGTCTCGGCGCACAGATCGTCGGCCTCAATATCGCTGAAGAGTGCCTCCGAGCTTTTCTTTCCGCCGAACTCAGCACCGACGAGCAATTCCGGAGGCGAGTTGCCAAGCTTTCGGAACTAGAGCGTCTGGAAACATAGAAGGATGGCATCCAGGCTGTTGAATCTGGTGAACGCTCCAGGGCATATGGACAGTGCAATAAGCCGTCCTCGGATGCTTCTTTTCCTGCTGATGCTGGCCATGTGCATCAACTTCTTCGACCGCGTAAGTCTTTCGGTCGCAGCGCCAGTGTTGGCTCCTGAACTGCACATCACGACCTGGTCGCTGGGCGTGCTGCTCTCCAGCTTTTTCTGGACCTACTCAGTGTGCCAGATCGGATCGGGTTGGTTGGTGGATCGTGTGGAAGCCCGGTCAGCCTATGCCGTGGCGCGGTCGAAGATCAGGTAACCGGCGCCGAATCGTATGGAAAGGCCTCACGCAGTTGCTGGATTACCCACAGCATGAACGCAGGGGCTTCCGCCCGAACCCTTCTCTCCCTTTGTCGGCTAGGGTTCTACCGGCTCGACGTAGAACATCTCATTGGTTCCCCGAAAACCGTTGCTCTCGTAAAGCGCTCTGCCTGCTTCGGTCGAATGTAGCGCAATCACGCGAATCTTCCGCCGCCGCGCCTCGGTCAGCGCCAATTCGATCAGATGGCTCGCCAGTTTTTTCCTGCGATGCTCCGGGTCGACATAGACGTTTACCAGATAACCGCGCTTGTCCTGGCGCGGATCGAGCGGGTGTGGCGGCCAATCCAGGATCATGAATCCCGCGCTGGCGACGACTTTCCCGGACTCGGTCGTCAACCAACCGATATATCTGTTGTCCGCGAGCATCTTTTCCGCCCAGGGTTCAAAATGATCGGCCATTACGTCCAGCAGCCTGTTGTCCTCTCGCCCTGCATCCACAAACATGCGCCGTCTGTGATAACTGATGATGGCGGCGTCTGACGGCGTCGCTCTTCTTGTTTGATACATGCCCGAAGTATAGCGTCCGCAACGCATTCCTCTCCACCCCACTCAGACGCGCCAGCATCGTAAACTACCATATTCCCCAGTATGCAAGCGCCTATACCAGCTCTGCGGACGGACTTCTTTCACCCCGGGCAACGGATCGGTGTCGCGGTATCGGGAGGCGCCGACTCAGTCGCCTTGCTCCGCCGCTTGCTGGAGGAGCGATCCAGCCTCGGATTGGTTCTGTCGGTGGTCCACCTCCATCATGGCATTCGCGGCCTGGAGGCGGATGCCGACGCTGCTTTTGTGGAAGGTTTGGCCACCGCGTTCGATCTTCCATTTCACTTGCATCGCGTCAACACCCCTGCCGCTGCGGCAGGTAACAGGGAAACCCTGGAAGAGGCGGCTCGCAACCTTCGCTATGCGTATTTTCGAACATTGATTGAGCAAGGGGCGGCGGATGCCGTGGTCACGGCTCACACTCTGGACGACCAGGCAGAGACAGTTCTGCATAAGCTCTTGCGCGGGGCCTGGACAGAAGGGCTGAGCGGCATACACCCGGTAATTGCGGTTGGGCAAGGCTGTATCCTCCGGCCATTTCTGGAAGCGACTCGCGCTTCCATCGAGGAATGGCTCGGCCGTTTGAACCAGTCTTGGCGTGAAGACGCGAGTAATCGCGATCTGGCGCACACCCGCAACCGCATTCGCCATGAATTGCTGCCTATGCTCTGCGGATTCAATCCGGAGATTCGCCGGCAATTGTCGCGTATGGCCGAGATCTCCGCCGGCGAGGAGCTCTATTGGCAAGGCGAATTGGGCCGTCTGCTGCCCTCGTTGCTTTTGCCGGGCCGGCCCACGCGAGGCGGAGGGCGCTCCGCGAGCACGCTTCCGGAACAAGCCAGCATAGGAATCGAGATCGAACGCCTCAAACAACTCCATCCCGCCGTAAGCCGCCGGGTTCTGCGAGCGGCGGCCCGCGAGCTTGGAGCCAGGCTGAATTTCGACCACACCGAGCGGCTGTTTGCCCTGGTTTGCGCGGCGAGCCACTCCCGCGGCAAACGGCTGGAACTCCCCGGAGGAATTATCGCCGAACGCACGCTGCGTGAGCTCCGCTTGCGTCGAAGCGGGCCAAATAAGGCCCCGGGCCTCGCGTCCGGCTCCAATTCGTGACTTCGGGGACTTTCAGAAGAATAAGCGTGACTTAAGGAACAATCCGGAGGCGCTTAAGAAGCGTTCGCTGGCTGTGCGGAGTAGAATAAAAGCAGTGAAATAGTTGGTTTGCGGGCCCGGTCGGGTTTTTGCCGCGTTCAAGGTTGTCAAACTCTCAGAATCGGCAGGGGATTTCAGCCGTCTAATACTTGTTGGAAGGCTATTTAAGGGTGTGCCTGCCGCCCACGAGAGTGGTTTGCGCCTCTTGGTTTTGCGCAACGGAAGCGAGGGATTTCGTGAATTCTACGGTTAAAACGATTATCTTCTGGGTCTTTATCCTGGCTTGCTTGGTCCTGCTCTGGCAAATCGTCCAGAAGAGCACCGGCATGACCAAGGACCGGGAGATCTCCTTTTCTCAATTCATGCAAGACGCCCAGACGGGCAAGATCGCCGACGTGACGGTGGTGAATGATGAAGTTCACGGTCACTACGCCAGCGATAAAGAGGCATTCCACACCATCGTGCCGGCGAATTATCCCGACATGTTCAAGATCCTTCAAGACAACAAGGTAGCCATCACGGTTAAGGACACGCAAGGGAGCTCGTGGCTGCCGATTCTCTTGAACTTCTCTCCAATCATTCTTATTGCCGCCTTGTGGTTTTTCATGCTGCGCCAGATGCAGAGCGGCGGCAATAAGGCGATGTCGTTCGGCAAAAGCCGCGCCCGCCTGCTCTCCATGCAGCAAAAGAAGATTACGTTCAAAGATGTGGCCGGGGTTGATGAGGCCAAGGAAGAGCTTAAGGAGATTATCGAGTTCCTGCGCGAGGCGCAGAAATTCCAAAAGCTCGGCGGCCGCATTCCCAAGGGCGTGTTGCTGGTGGGACCTCCGGGAACCGGCAAAACGCTGCTGGCTCGGGCTGTGGCCGGCGAAGCCAACGTGCCCTTCTTCTCCATTTCCGGTTCTGACTTTGTCGAAATGTTTGTCGGCGTAGGCGCAAGCCGGGTCCGCGATCTCTTCGAGCAGGGCAAAAAGAACGCGCCGTGCATCATCTTCATCGATGAAATCGATGCCGTCGGCCGTCATCGCGGAGCCGGCCTCGGGGGCGGACACGACGAGCGTGAGCAAACCCTGAATCAATTGCTGGTCGAGATGGACGGTTTCGAGTCCAACGATGGGGTCATCCTGGTTGCCGCAACCAACCGGCCGGACGTTCTCGATCCCGCGTTGCTGCGTCCCGGCCGTTTTGACCGGCGCGTAGTTGTGGGCCGGCCCGACGTTCGTGGCCGCGAAGAGGTATTGCGCGTTCATGCCAAGAAAGTACCCTTGGCGGAGGATGTCGATCTCCGTGTTCTGGCCCGCGGCACGCCCGGATTTTCCGGGGCCGATCTTGCCAACATGGTCAATGAAGCTGCCTTGAATGCGGCTCGCGCCAACCGCAAGGCCGTGCATCAATTCGATTTTGAGCTGGCCAAAGATAAGGTCATGATGGGCGCTGAGCGCAAATCCATGCTCCTTTCCGAGGACGATAAGCGGGATACTGCCTATCACGAAGCCGGCCATGTTCTCGTCGCCGCGAAACGCGACCACGCGGATCCGCTGCACAAGGTCACCATTATTCCGCGCGGCATGGCGCTGGGTGTAACCATGCAGTTGCCGGAAGAAGACAAGCACACCGTCACCAAGGATTACCTGGAGACTCAGCTCGCCATCCTCATGGGCGGCCGCTGCGCCGAGGAAATCTTTATGTCGCGCAAGACGACCGGAGCGGGAAACGACATCGAGCGAGCCACCGATCTCGCCCGCAAGATGGTCTGCGAATATGGCATGAGCCGCATGGGTCCGCTGACCTTTGGGAAAAAGGAAGAGCAGATTTTCCTGGGCCGCGAAATCGCCCAGCATCGCGACTTCTCAGAGGAAACGGCGCGCCAGATCGACGCCGAGGTGCGCAGCCTGGTGGATGAGGCTTACCGGTCGGCCTATACGATCCTGGAAAGCAATAAAGACACCATGCACCGGATGGCGCAGGCTCTGCTCGATCGCGAGACGCTGGATTCGAACGAAATACGCCTGATCATCGAGGGCAGCGACCTGCCCCCGATGGCGCCGCTCGGAGGTGATCCAGGTTCGGGAGACGTGCAGCACGTAATTAAGCCCGAGCCGGGGCGCGCCCCTGGATTTGGCGGAGAGAGCCAGCCCTCACCCGCGTAAACTCTCGCCCAGGGTGGGCCGCCCAGGATCCGGGATTCTAAAATCACCGCGGATCGAGGGTACCCCACCCTACGCACGGCGTGGTTCCCTGCGTGCCGTGGGATACCGCAAATCTTTGTCGTTATTTATTCTCCGTCATGCCTTAAAGGCGGGTCGTGTAATGTAATCAAAGGTTCAATACTCCAGAATGCGCGGTCTTGCTCTTCTGCCGATTACTTGTGCCCTGCTCTCTCTCTCCGGCTGTGGATACCACACGCTTGGCTCCGCGGCTCACCTTCCTGCCACGGTACATACGGTTTCCATCCCAATTTTCCAGAACAAATCTCAGTCCTACCACACAGAGGTAGCGATGACGCAGGCGGTGGTTCGCGAGTTTAACGATCGCACTCGCCTGACTGTGGTCCCCGACGACGTCGCCGGTTCCGCCGATGCCAAGCTCACCGGCATCATCGTCGCCGAGTCGGTTCAGCCGCTCACCTATAAAACAGAAACCACGACCTCGGTAGCCGGAACCAACTCCAGCTTCACCTCCAGCTTTTTGATCACGATCAATGCAAACGTGGTGCTCACGGATCGCGATAATCGCATTCTGTACCAGCACACGAATTACGTCTTTCACGAGCAATACGAGACTACGTCGGACTTAGCCAGTTTTATTCAAGAAGACTCCCCTGCGGTCCGCCGCCTCTCGCGGGACTTCGCACAGGCCTTAGTGGGCGATCTTCTGGAGTCGTTCTAGATGGCGGCCGAGAGAACCAAACTTCGCAGCTTCGCCTCGTCCGACCGTTTTCTCGATGAAGTGAGTACAGCCGCTTCTTCCAATAATCCGCTCAGGCCCGGTTACGTTTTGGCCGGCGATGAGATGTTTCTCTATGAGCGCTGCCGCCGCGCCGCTATCAGCTCGCTGATCGAGCCCTCTCTGCTCGAGTTCTCCCTGAGCGAACCCGACTTGGCGGAGACCAATATCTTCGATGTGCTGGACCGCGCCCGGACTCCTTCTCTGATGGCTCCCTTCCAGATCATCTTCGTGAGGAGCGTAAAGGCGCTTTATACACGCGGCGCAAAAAAAGAAGAATTTGCCGCGCTAAGCAATTATTTTCGCTCCCCCAATCCTCAAGCCGTACTCCTTTTTGTAGCGGATCACCTGCGCATACCCGCGGATCTCCGGCGAATGGATATGCAAGATAAGGAACGCTACGAGCGTATTCGCGAAACTTTGGGCGAGTACTGTGGCATGGTGGAGCTGGCTCGCGTGGATGAAGCGGACGCCATCCGCTGGCTGATCTCAACCGCTGAGGAATGCGGAGTGAAGTTCGATGCGGACGCCGCGCGCGAGCTGGCGGATGCTTTAGGCGCTGATATGATGCTCATCGCGGGAGAGTTGGAAAAGCTCGTCCTCTATGCGGGAGAGCGCCGGCGCATCACACTGGGCGATGTGGAAACCATGGTGCTCGCTGCGAAGCAACGTTCCCTTTACGAACTCACGGACGCAATTTCGTTGAAAGACAAACCCCGCGCGCTGGCGCTGCTCCATGGGTTGCTCAATGCCTCCGATGGAGGAGAGGACTCCGCTATCGGTCACCTCTATATGCTGGCGCGCACCTTCCGCCAGATGCTGGTCATTCTGGAGAAAGATGTGCGCGATTCGCGCGCCGTCTGGCAGGCGCTCTGGCAAGGCTTCCGTATGCCGCCGTTTGCCGCCGAGGACCTTATTCGCCAGGCGCGCCGCTACAAGTCCCGCCGTGATCTCACGCGGGCGATTCGCCTCATCGCGCGCGCCGATGCCGAACTTCGCTCGTCTCCCCCGGACAAGAGGTTGGTTCTCGAACGGCTGGTGCTGGGTCTGGCAAGCGAATCGCTTCCCACAACCTCGGTTTTCGCCAAAGCACAATACGCTATGGACCTTGAGTAGGTCTGCTCGAGCCGGCCGTATCGCAGCTATCGAGGATAAGATTGCTTCGATCTATGGAGTGGCTAACGGGGAGGCGATGGAATAAATCGATACCCGAAACTGCGCTCTGTAACGATATACCGGGGCGATGCGCTGGTCTCAATCTTGGTTCGGAGCGCGCGAATAAGAACTCTGAGCGAGTCCGGCTTGGCCGCTGGATTTTGCCATAACAGCTCGAGAAGAACGGTGTTTCTCAGTAGCTCGCCGGGGTGCAGGACGAAGACCGTAAGTAACTCGAATTCATTGGGGGTTAGATGAGTTTCAACTCCACGCACCCAGACTCGATGCATTGCAATGTCCAGCACGAAGTCTCCTGCGTGAATGGGCCTCTTCCCTCTAGAGCGCGCCGGTAGTGGTGGAACAGAAAATTCCCTGCGCACCGCAGCAGCGGGCAACTGCGGCGCGGCGCCCTGCACGAGAAACTTTTCCAGCGCCATGCGAACAATCTGAGAGCGGTTTCTAACTCCCAGTTTCTGGAACAGCTGTTGCAGAGTTCCTTTAACCGCTCCTTCGGTACACGTCAAGTATTGGGCAATCCGTTGATTGGACCAGCCTTCAAAGACGCATTCCAGAACAACTCGTTGTCTGGCCGTCAGCGAAATGGAACTTGTTTGGTTTGGCCTGGGCACGCCAAGTGTAGCGCTCGCTGGCTGGGAAGCATCCAAAAGCGTAGTTTTGCCCGGCTCCGGCAGGTTAACCAAGGAATCAAAGCTGAATGAATGGAGAGCTGCAGCACGCAATATTAGACCCTCAAATCCCTGCCTGCGGGCGTCAGAGGTAAAGATCGCCAACTCTGCGTCATGAAATCCACAATCCAACATGACAAGGTCAAACGCCTTAACCCGCAGACATTGCAATGCTCCGAGCAGGTCTGCCGATCTGCCGGCAATCCGAATCCTGTCCCCGCTTAGAATTCGGCGTATGACGCTCCCCTCGAATCCCGCGTCCCGGCCTACCAGCAACAGATTGATCTGCCTTGTTTCGGGGCGGCGAATAGCCAGATTGCCGGTGCGCTGTACTTTCATAACGCTCTCGCTCGAACACCGTTCAAGTTACGGAATGACTTCAGAGGCAGAAGCATAACTAAGTTGGTGGATCGCCATCCAGGTCTGTGCATAAGAATTGATAGCGTTCAAAGTCGTGGTCCGGTCATCCTGCAACGCGCTCAGATAGTCGATCAATGCGAAACCGCCACGCTGGTAGGCAAACTGCGCAATCGCCAGCACATCTTTGGCTTCTGCCAGATAGTGTCCGCGGTAACGATCGGACAATACTTTCGAAGTGGTATAGGCGATCCATGCCTGGTCGACATCGGAATAGACCTGATTACGGGCCGCTACCTCGGAAAACCGGCTACCTTGCGCCAGATACTTGCTGGTGTCTTTGTTTCCCTGGTTGCGGTCAAAGATGCGAACGGGAACGCTGACCGAGAAGCCATAACTGCTCAGATTCCCGCTGTGATCGTATTCCCCTTCCAGAGTTGGGTCTGTGGTGCCGGTGGCGTAAGCCAGTTTTACATTGGCATCCGCAATGTTGACTCCGGCTTGCGCTGCCTTGTAGTCGGGACGGTTGGCCAACGCCCTTTGCTCCAGGTCAGTCAAGCCGGCGGTAATTGCGGGCGGGATGAGATCGCCGACGATGTCGAAGGTTCTTTTTGGCTGCTCATAACCCATTAGGGTTTGCAGTTGGTCGCCGGCTTGGACAAGGTTCATTTCTGCAGCCGCTTCATCGCTCTCGTATTGGGCTAGCTGCAGGTCCAGCCGTTCAAAATCAATTTTGCCGATATCTCCAGCGCGGTAGCGATTGCGGAAGATATCTAATTGTTGGTTGTAGTTTTTTAAGTTATCCTGCGCGACTTTCAAGGCCGCTTTGGCCAGGAGCATATTGGTAAATGCCTGCTTCACGGCCAAGACAGTTCCCCGTTGCTGATCGTGGAACTGGGCTTCTGTTTGAGAGGTCGTCGCCCGGGCGCTGTCCAAGCTGCCAGCGGCGTTTTTGACCGCGTTCAAAGAGCCGCGACATTTGTAAGCTGTAAGCATACGGCGTAGTGGAAGTGGCCGGATTGGTAAGATCTGTGCCGTAGACGGTGAAGCTTGGGTTTTGGCGTAGTCCGGCCTCAACTTCCTGGCCCTTCATCGAGAGCAGGTTCTGTTGCGCCGAAAGCAGGGTTGGATTATGCGCGAGAGCATAATCTACCGTCTGCTGCATGGTAAGTGGGGCAGAGGCTGCGGGCGCCTGCCCATACATGGTCTGCTCCGCACAGCAAAAGCACATGAACAATAAAACAGTCCAGAAAGGCCGATAGGGTTTCAATTCTCGAACTCCGTTTCCGGTACGGGCAGAACATCTTTGTCTCCCGCGAACCAAACATAAAGCGTTGGCAGCAAAAAGATGCTCATAACCAGATCGGCGATCAACCCGCCGACAATCACAATGGCGAAAGGCCGCTGCGAATCCGATCCGATGCCGTGCGACATAGCCGCCGGGAGCAGCCCGAGCGTGGCAACCAGCATGGTCATCATGATGGGGCGCAACCGCAGCACCGCTCCTTCCACGGCTGATTCTTCGATCGAGTGTCCTCGCGCTCGCAGCTGATTGATGTACTCAAGCATGATCACGCCGGTCTGCACCGACACCCCGAACAGGGCGAGAAAGCCTACGCTTGACGAGACGCTGAAGTTCGTGTGCGTCACCAGCAATGCCAGTAAGCCACCGACACGCGCCATGGCGACGGTGGCTAGGATCACCATTGCCCATTTGAGAGACTTGTACATCGAATACAGGATGATGAAGATGAGCAGCACGGTTAAAGGCACGATGATGAGCATGCGTGCTTCCGCGCGCACTTCGCTCTGGTATTCACCCTCCCACCCGATGTGATAGCCGCGGGGAAGCTTTACCTGAGCTTCTACCTTCTGGATGGCTTCTTTCACGGTGTCACCAAGCGCGCGGCCGCGTATACTGTACTTAATCGCGACATAGCGCTGGTTATTTTCGCGATAGATTTCAGAGCCCTCGTCCGCTTCCCGAACAGTGCAGAGTTGAGCCAGCGAAACCCGCTCTCCAGTCGGCGATAACAAGCGAATGTTCTGGATCGCTTCCCTGGTATCCCGGTATTGAGGGAGATAGCGCAGGGTGAGGTTGTAAACTTCCTCGCCCTTAAGAACCTGAGTGAGCGCATTGCCGCCGACCGCGGTTTGGATGGCGTTCTGGACGTCCGCCACGTTGATCTGCCACCGCGCGGCCTTCGCGCGATCGACCGCGAACACCAGGTCAGGCTGCCCGGTCACCTGCAAGACTCCCAGGTCCGCAATGCCCCTGACGTGGCTCATAATCTCTACGACCTGCTCGGCTTTGTCCTCGAGTAAATGCAGGTCATTGCCATAGACCTTGGTGGCGAGCTCGCCCTTGACTCCGCTGACTGCCTCCTCCATGTTGTCTTCGATCGGCTGCGAGAAGCCCCAAACCACGCCCGGAAATTGCTTCTCGAGCTCCATAGTCATCGAGGCGATCAGGTTGTCTTTGTTTTGATGAAACACGGGACGCCACTGTTTTTCTGGCTTCAGACCGACGAAATATTCCGTATTGAAAAATCCGGTGTGGTCGGTCCCGTCATCCGAGCGCCCGGTTTGACTGGTGCACTCGGTCACTTCAGGAAAGGAGCAAAGCAGGATTCTGGCCTGATTGGCGACCGCGATGCCCTCGCTGGGTCCTGCGCTTTGATCAAGACTGCCGCGCACCCACAGAGCGCCTTCATCCAAATGGGGAAGGAATTCGGAGCCGATGACGCCGCCAAACGCCAGATAGAGAGCGAGAAAGAGACTGACAATTCCAACCCCGACAGTGAAAGCCCGGTGATGTATGGCCCACGTGACCCCGCGGCGGTAGCGCGTGGCAAGGAACTGCATCACGGGGTTTCTCCATTCCGTCGCCCCCCTGCGAAAAAGGAAACTAGCAAGGACAGGGGCGACGATCATGGAAAAAATCAGAGCGCCCAGCAGAGCAAAGGCCACTGTCCATGCCATAGGCCTGAAGAGCCGTCCTTCCACCGCCTGTAGGGTGAAGATCGGCAGATAGGCTGTGATGATGATTCCGATAGCATAGAAAACCGGACGTTGCACCTCATGCGCAGCGTCGCGAATCTTCTCGTCAGGGGTCTGGTTCCCTTCGTTGTGATGACTGAGGTGGCGAACGATGTTTTCCACCATGACTACGGCGCCGTCCACCACCATGCCGAAGTCCAACGCACCGAGCGAGAGCAAGTTGGCCGGAATATGCTTTAGCTGAAGGCAAATCGCAGCGAACAACAACGAGAATGGGATAGTGAGTGCGACGATAAGTGCGCCGCGCACGTTACCTAGGAAAAGGAAGAGAATAATAACGACTAAGATGATTCCCTTGGTCAGGTTGTCCAAGACGGTGTGAGTGGTGAAGTGCAGCAGGTCGCTTCGATCGATGAAGGGGACAAGCTTCACGCCCTTGGGCAGAATGGTGCTATTCAGCTCCTGTACTTTCTTATTAATGCCGTCTAGCACGGGCTGCGCATCGGCGCCCTTTTGTAGCGCTATGATACCCGACACCACATCGTCGTTATCGACGATTTTCCCGTCCTCGCGGTGGTATGCCCGGGCAAACCGGCCAAGCCGAATCTCCGGACCTTGCGTGACAACGGCAATCTCCTTCACCCGAAGGGGCGTGCCGTTTGTGGTCATAATGACCGTGTTCTCGATGTCCTGGATGTCTCTGACCAGACCCACTTCACGAATGTTGATCTGTTGCAGTCCTTCTTCGATGAAGCTACCGCCTGCATTGGCGTTGCTATTCGTGAGCTGCTGCTCGACTTGGGAGATGCTGAGTCCGTAGGAGACCAGCTTGTCCGGGTCCAGGCGGACCTGATATTCGCGTGTGGGCCCGCCGAACGGGCTGTTATCCACGACGCCTGGGACGGACTTCAGGTTCTTATCCACCACCCAGTCTTCGAGCGACTTCACGTTCATGACGTCGTACTCGGGGTTCGTACTTTCCAAGGTGTAGAAGTAGATCTGGCCGACCGGACTCCAGTCCGTCCCCATCTGGGGAATGACTCCGGACGGCAGCGTAACTTGCGATAGCCGCTCGAGAACTCGTTCACGGTTCTCAAAATCTGTCGTCTCCTCGCCGAAAACCATTTCTACCGTCGAGAGGCCGAAAATCGACCACGAGCGGACATGGGCAACTCCCGGAACACCGTTCATCACGGTTTCGAGCGGGATGGTGACCTGCTGCTCGATCTGTTCAGCGGAGATTCCGGGCCACTGGGCGATGACGTCGACGTAGTTATTGGCAACATCCGGATAAGCTTCCACGGGAAGCTGGTGGAAGGAAATCACCCCCCAGGCAAACAGCAGCATGGCGGCCGCCAGCACCAGAAAGCGGTTCTGCAAGGCAAAATCGACAAGCCTGCGAATCATCGCGCCTCCAACGTTTCCTCCAGTTGGAGAACGTTCGATATCACCTGCTGGCCGGGCGCTATGCCGGACAGAATCTGCTGATTGTTGCCCGGCAGCATGTCGCCGGCATTCACTTCAATGCGCTTGAATTGCTTTTCGCCGGCAGGGACATAGACCCAGTCGCGGTCGTGCAAGTGCAAAATCGAAGAAGCCGGGATGATCGCGAAGGTCTGCTTGTTTCTGCTTTCAAACGTGGCGGTGACAAACATGCCCAGCTTGAGAATTCCTGGATTGTGAATCTCCAGGCGAATCTTGGCGGTGCGGATTGTAGGGTCAAGCACCGGGCCGATGTCAGTGATACGGCCCGTCAATACCCTTCCGGGATATGCGTCCAGATGAATGATCGCGTTCTGCCCGAGGTGAACCTTAGGCAGGTCGTTTTCATAGACGTCACAGAGATCCATACGGTAGATAAATCCGCAATGGTGAAAAGTGTAGAGGTTCCCGCATAGGGACGCCCGCCGCCGCTGCATTCGTAACATTCTGCGCGACGATAACGCCGGTGATCGGGGAATAGACATTGACGATACTGGAGGGATGATTTTTATCGACGCCCAGCGTCTTCAGTTGCTCTTGCGCGGCGACCAGATCGGCTTTAGCATCTTTCTCTGCGTCCTCGGCCTGCTCCAGCTGGCTGAGAGGAACGGCGCCGTGCTGGTAAAGATCTTTGGTGCGGATGTACGTCTTGTTGGCGAGCTGCTCGTCGTTTACCGCCTTCAGATAGGCGTCGAACGCATTCGTCGCATCGTTACTCTGCACCTGCAGGAGTAGTTGGCCCTTTTTGACGTTGTCATCCAGGCGAGCTTTTATGGCAACGATCCGGCCGCTGGCAAGCGAGATGGCCGGCACTTCCCGGGCGATGTCGGGAGTAACCGATCCGGTTACATTCAACAGAGCCGGGGATTCCATACGCTCCGCCGTAATCAAGGAGAATCGCTCCGGCTTTTCAACGGTGACCAGACCCGTGTTGCCGGTATCGGTAACTTGCGCCGGTGGCGCTGCCCCATCGACAGGATTGAATTTCTCGCCACATGCAGCCAGCAGAAGACATGCGGCAATGCACGCGGCAGCTTTCCTAAGAACTTTGATCGTCATAGCTTTTAGTGCTCCCGCCCATCTTTAGACAGCCGCCCTGCATGTAGCCTGCCCAATTGTGAATGCGCTCCCACACTTCACGTTTCTTCTGAGAAACTCGATCCAAGTTATAACTCTGGGATTAAAATCTACCGGACGATAACTTAGTGTTGAAGATACCTGCTCGGGGAGCTGCGAGTGACCTATCTTTCATCGCATGAGAGGAGTCTTTGGATAGGAACTTACGGATGGGCAACGGCGAAAGATTCTATCTTTCAATCAGCAGGGAGCAGGAGCAGCAGCGAGAGAGGATTCGGATAAATCAAGATCGCGTAAAGATGGCGGTGTGGGAAGCGCTAAAAGATAAAGATTTGATTATCATGACTGGTGTAGGCTGCGCCGTGTCTCTCATTTTTCAAATGTGTGCAGACAACGCATGTCTCTATAGCGTTTTCACAATTACTGTGTCCTGGTGAGAGTTGGCTATGTGCAGGCGTTCTTTGATGGAACGCCTGAGTCGAGGGTAGTCTCTTGGGATACACCGATCGTGAAAACGCTAACGGCACACATTCGTTGCGGCGCAAGCTTAAGAGCAAGATCTTTCTAATTTACGACTTCGCGACCATAGCGGCAGTACGAAGAGATTTGCGATCTAATTCTTACCATGAACCTGACGCAGCTTGACCGTCTTTTCGTCCTCACAGGCGCCGGAGTTTCGGCTGAAAGTGGCCTTGCGACCTTTCGAGGCTCTGGAGGGCTGTGGAACGGCTATCGCGTCGAGGACGTGGCAACGCCTGAAGCCTGGCATGCAAATCCCGAACTCGTCTGGCGTTTCTATTCCATGCGCCGGCGCGACGCCCTGGCTGCGCAGCCGAATGCCGCACATCTGGCTCTGGCGAAGATAGAGCGGAAGCTCGGCGACCGCTTTTATCTTTGCACGCAAAATGTTGACGACCTGCACGAGCGTGCCGGTTCCCATCGTGTCCATCACATGCACGGAAGCCTCTTCCAGTCGCGCTGCGTTCAATGCAACGTGCCGTTCCCGGACAAGTCCCTGTATGAGACTGCGGCTGGGCTGCCCGAATGCGCGGAGTGCGGCGGGCCTGTCCGGCCACACATTGTTTGGTTCGGCGAAGTTCCCGTCGATATGGAAGGCATCTATCGCCAACTCGACCGCGCCACGCGCCTCCTGGTTGTAGGCACATCCGGATCTGTTTATCCCGCCGCGGGATTCGTACACGCCGCCAATCAGCGCGGCATTCGTAGCATCTATGTGGGTCCGGAGGAGCCGCTCAATGCCGGCGCCTTTGACGAGGTTGTGCTGGGTCCTGCGACAGAGGCATTGCCGGTACTCCTTTAATTCTTGCGACCTCTCTGAAGCAACAGGCCAGACGCCAAATTTTGCGACCATTGCAGACATAGCGAACAACGAGTAAAAAGAGGTAGTGCCCGGCCGTCCTTCGCAAGAGAGTAGGAGCGCTGGCCGGGCGGGATACTGATACCCATAATGGATAAGAGAGAGTTCTTGAAGAGATCCGGCGCTTTCCTCACCGGCAGCATGTTTTCGCGGTTCCTGGCAGCCGAAGAGCACGCCGCGGCGCGGACGAACTGGTCGGGCAACTATACCTACAAGGCCATCCGAGTCGATCTTCCCAAAACAGTCGAGGAGGTCCGGCAGATCGTAAAGCGATCGAGCAAATTCAAGGCGCTCGGCTCGCGCCACTCTTTCAATAACATCGCCGATACCAGCGGAGATCAGATCTCGCTCAAGCTTCTCGATCAAATCGAACTTGACAGAAAATCGCGCACAGTCACGGTAGGCGGTGGCGTCACCTACAGCCAACTCGGTCCTCATCTCGAAGCCCAGGGTTATGCATTGCACAACTTGGCTTCGCTGCCCCAAATTACCGTGGCGGGCGCATGCGCGACCGCTACCCATGGTTCGGGCAACAAGAACGGTAATCTGGCAACCGCTGCTTCCGCCATGGAAATCGTAAATGGAAACGGCGAGATCATCTCTCTATCGCGGCGGAAAGATGGGGAGAGGTTTCGCGCGGCGGTGGTTGGCCTTGGCGCCCTGGGCGTGGTCACCAAAATCACCCTGGACGTGCAGCCCACTTACCAGGTGAGACAAGTGGTTTATCAGGATCTGCCCGTGGCGCAGTTAGAGAGGCATCTGGATGAAATCTTCGCCAGCGGCTATAGCGTCAGCCTGTTCACCGATTGGCAAAACCACCGCATCAGCCAGGTATGGATCAAACGACGCGTCGATCGGGACAATTCCGATTTTCCCGCGGAGTTTTTTGGCGCGAAACGCGCCACCAGGAAGCTCCATCCTATTGAAGGACACTCGGCCGAGAGCTGCACTGAGCAGATGGGAATTCCCGGTCCCTGGTATGACCGGCTGCCTCACTTCCGCATTAATTTCACGCCTAGCAGCGGCCATGAGCTGCAAACCGAATATCTGATTCCCCGAGATAAGGGATACGAAGCGATTCTTGCGGTCGAGAAACTCCGAAACCGGATCACGCCGCATCTGTTTATCTCTGAGTTGCGCACCATCGATGCCGACGACCTCTGGATGAGCACTGCCTATCAGCGGCCTTCGATGGCAATTCATTTTACGTGGAAGCCGGAGTGGCCCGCGGTGAAAGAGTTGTTGCCGCAGATAGAAGAGCAGCTAGAGCCCTTTGATGCCCGGCCGCACTGGGCAAAGCTGTTTACCATCGCGCCCTCGCGGATCGACTCGCTGTACAGAAAGCTGCCCGAGTATAAAGAGCTGGTGAAGCAATATGACCCGCAGAACAAATTCCGCAACTCATATTTGAGCGCCCATCTTTACGGCACGTAAGGGGAAATTTAAACAGCAAGTCCCTGGCCGCCGGAGAGATCTGCGGTTATGCACCAGCAACGCGTTCTCCGCTCCGCTTCGGTCGAGATGACTTACCAGACTCGGCACATCTTGGCGGGATACATCGGTTGCCCCTTCTTGCAGCCGAAGGCTTGGCCGAATTCCGGCATGTTCATGACCACTGCATTCGCGCGGATACGATCCGGGGAATGGGGATCGGTCTGGACCAGCAAGCGGATCAGTTCGGGGCGCATGGTCGAGCACCAGTTCTGACCCCATCCGACAAACAGGTGCTGCAAAGGCGTGAGGCTATCTGTCTTTTGCTTGAAGTCGACATGGTCCGCCGCAGCCTCCGCCATAAAGGCCATGAAGGCCAGCCGCAAGCCTCCATTATCCGCGGTGTTCTCGCCCAGAGTGAGCTTGCCGTTCACGTGCAGGTCGGCGACCGGAGTAAAGCTGCTGTATTGCTTTACCAGGCAATCGGCCCGCTGCTGGAAGTGTTTGGCATCTTCCTGAGTCCACCAATCCACAAGATTGCCTTTGCCGTCGAATTGCCGTCCTTGATCGTCAAAGCCATGCGTCAGCTCGTGTCCGACGACAGAGCCGATGTGGCCAAAGTTGGTCTCATCGCTTGCGGTTTTGTCATAGAACGCAGGCTGCAGAATCCCCGCCGGAAAATTGATGTCGTTCATGCTGGGATCGTAGTAGGCGTTGACCGTCGGCGGGCTCATCTCCCACTCATTGCGGTTGACCGGCTTGCCAATCTTGTCCAACTGGTACGCTAAGTCGAATTCCCGCGTTCGCAAGCTGTTCCCCATGGCATCGTCGCGTTCAATCTTCAGCTTGGAGTAGTCCCGCCATTTTTCGGGATAACCGATTTTGTTGGCCACCAGGCGCAGTTTGTCTTCCGCCTTGGTCTTGGTGCCGGGGCTCATCCAATCTACCTGCTGGATGTCTTGATCCATCGATGCTTCGATCTCCTTGACCAGCGCAAGGGTCTTCGCTTTGCTGTCTCCGGCGAAGTATTTCGCGACATAGAATTTGCCCAGCACTTCTCCCAGGCCTGAGTCTGTAGCACTCACGCAGCGCTTGGAACGCTGCTCCTGTTGAGGCGTTCCCTGGAGCTCGCGGCCATAAAAGTTGAAATGCTCCTCGTCGAACTTCTTGGGCAGCCGCATGGCCTCGGAATCGACCAGACGAATGCGGAGATAAGTTTTGATCGTCTCCAAATCGGCGCTTTGCAGAATGCTCTCCAAGCCCTTAAAGAACTCAGGGGACGCCACATTCAAGGTAGGGAGTGAAGGAACGCCGGTTTCGCTCAGGACTTCCTTAAACTTAAGGATCGGCGCCTGCGCAGCCAATTGGTCTACCGGCATAACGTGATAAACGTTCTTTGGATCTCGGCGTTCGACCTCACCCATCGAAACCTTCGCCATGGAGGTTTCCAGCTCCATGACTGCCTTGGCATCAGTCGCCGCTTTGGAGGCCGGCTCACCCATCAGCGTGAGCAGATTGGTAAGGTGCTGCACGTACTGCTGCCGGATCTGAACACTTTTGGGGTCGGTGCGCAGGTAATAATCCTTTTCCGGCAATCCCAGGCCGCCCTGATCCAGGACCGCGATCTCCTTGGTCGCATCCTTGTAATCCTGTTGCGACCCCATCTCGAAAAATGCATCGACCTCTAACTTTTGCAGTTGGGCGACCAGAGGAGCCAGCGCGCTTTTGTCCTGAACGGCGGCGATGGCATTCAATTGCGGTTGAAGCACAGCCAAGCCCCTCTTTTCGATAGCTGCGGTATCCATGCAACTGGCGAATGCATCGCCGATCTTCTGTTCATCGCTGCCTGGAGGCGCCTTCGCGGCAGCGGCTGTCTCGAGGATTTTGAGCAGTACCTGCAAGTTATATTCGCGGAGGTTCGTGAACTCGTCGAATTCGGAGAGTTCGGGCGGGATGGGGTGCAGCTTGGAAAAATTCCCGCAGGCATACTGATAAAAGTCGACACATGGGTCCGCGGTTGTATCCATCGCGGTCTTATCGAAGCCAGGCAGCGGCGCATACACCTTCTCCGGCCCGGCAGCGCGGGAGGTCTGGGCCATTATCTTGGGTATCGCCGTCACAGTCAGGGCAAACAGCGATAAGAGAACGGCTTGTCCACGTCTCATTCATTCCTCCGGAGATTCAGGATCTTCGAGCGAAGGATCATCGAAATTTAAGGATATAGGCACTCTTGCCCAAATTGGTCTTGAATTCCGTGTCAGATGTAGAAGATAGTTGCCGGCCGTAGACGGCCTACTGCCATTGGCTGTAGGATGTCTACATTGTGATGACAGCGGGAGAGCCGTACCAAAATCGAGTCGAGCTCCTGCAGGGAACACTCGACATGCTTATTCTTCAAACACTCCAATGGGGAGCACAGCATGGCTATGGCATCAGCCAGGCTTTGCGTGCGCAGTCCGGGGAAGTTTTACAAGTGGAGACCGGCTCACTCTACCCCGCGCTGCACCGCATGGAACGCCAGGGCTGGATCGTTGCCAAGTGGGGCCAGACAGAGCAAAAGCAGCGCGCCAAATTTTACCGGATCACCGCCGAAGGTAAGAAGCAACTCGCACGCAATCGCTCCAAGTGGGAGACGATGGTAGCTGCGATCGGCAGCATTCTCACTCCGACACCAGAGGGCTGAGGGCCGCAATGGGCTTGTGGGATCGTATCTTTCGATCAGAATCCCGTAAATCGGAGCTCGATGCCGAGATTGAATCTCATCTCGCCTTGGCCGCCGCCGATAAGTGCGGCCGTGGCGCTACGACGGAGACAGCGCGCCGCGAAGCCGAACGCGAGTTCGGCAACGCAGCCCTGGTGAAGGACGTTACCCGCCGCATGTGGGGTTGGATTTGGTTGGAATCCCTTCAGCAGGATGTGAAGAACGCCTTCCGGTTGTTGCGGAGATCGCGGGGATTCTCCGTCACGGTTATCGCCACCCTCGCGATTGGCATCAGCGCGGCAACTGCCATGTTCACGGTGGTCGATGAGGTTCTGCTGAGGCCGCTGCCTTATCCCCATCCCGAACGGCTTGTGACCATCGACGAGGCGAGTGTCCATGGCCGGCGGGATTTGTTTCACGGCGCGGCATATCTCGATGTGCAACAGTGGCAGCAACAGAACCGACGTTCGAACAGATTGCATACTACGACGGCAGCCCGGCTAATTTTCTGGAGGGCGGCGGCGGATCGGTGCAAGTGAATCTTACCAAGGTCAGTCCTAATTTCTTCAGGGCCCTGGGCGTAGGTCCACGATTGGGCCACGGCTTCGATGAGAGCGCCGAACCGCTCCCTGGCGGCAAGAACGCAAACACGATTGTATTGAGCAATCCTGTCTGGCAACAGATGTATGGCGGAGATCCAACCATTCTAGGCAGGGAAGTCCAGCTCAATGGTCAAGCGTATACCGTTGTCGGGATAATGCCCCCGGAGTTTGTGTTCGGCGCTGGATTGGGGAAGCCGGAGGTCTGGACAGCGGTTCAGCTCGACAAAGCGGATATGCAACGCAAAGATCGTCCGCGAAGCTACGGCGTGATCGGCCGGCTGAAGGCCGGCATTTCACAAGCTGCGGCGGAGGCTGATCTAAAGACCTTGCAAGCGCAGATCTCGAAGAGCTACCAAGATCCGGACGTTCGTGAAACCCGTACCAGTGTGGTGGTCCGCGGATATGCCGATTCGCTGGTTGAGGCAGACTTGAAGAAGGCGCTCTTCGCCCTGCTGGCGGCTGCGGGGGTTCTCTGGCTCATCGCCTGTGTCAACGTAACCAACCTTTTCCTGGTTCGCGCTAGCACGCGGCAGCGCGAAATTGCGGTGCGCGGAGCACTTGGCGCCAGCCGCGGCAGGATCGTGCAGCAACTTGTCGCAGAAGGGCTGCTTCTAAGCGCCGCGGCTTCGCTTCTGGGAAGCCTCCTTGCGCTCGGAGTGATCAAGGTCTTTGAGAAACGGATCCCTCCGCATCTCTTGATTCATCCTTCGGCAACTGTAAATACTACGATATTGGCGGTCCTGATCGGGCTCACATTGCTTTCCACTGTTTTGTCATCGGTCTGGCCCTCATTGCTGGCGGCGCGCGCGCCGATCGAACCTGCGCTCAGGCAAGGCGGACAGCAGAGTGGAACTAACCGCCGCCAACATCGCCTTCGCAGTGGGCTGGTGATTGCAGAGATCGCCATGTCGCTCACGCTGCTTGTCGGCTGCGGACTTCTTCTGCGCACCATCTATGCTTTGCGCCATGTGCCCCTAGGCTTTCGCACGGATCACATCGTCGTCGCCAATCTCACCATTCCCTCTTACCGCTTTGCCAATCGCAACATGACGACAGAGCTTTACCAGCCGTTGCTGCAACAGGTCCAGCACTTGCCCGGCGTGCAGGCTGCGGCGCTCATGACAGAGGTGCCGCTTGGCCAGACCTTCCACATGATCCTCTCTTTGACTGGCAAGGGCTATGGCGGTCAGAGCAGGCAGAATGGCATGATCACCTCCCATTTCAGGGCTGTCAGTCCCGAAGTTCAACAGGTCTTCGGATTCAACATGCTGAAGGGCCGATATTTCAACGTGCATGATACGGCCGGATCGCAGCCGGTCGCAGTAGTGAATCGCGCCTTTGTCCACTCATACGCTCCAAATCCGCAGGAACCGGGCTCGATTCTCGGCATGCACTTATTGAACATGCGAAACAACCAGCCGGTAGAAGTGGTGGGAGTTCTGGACGACGCGCGGCAAAGCTCGATCGCACAGCCGGAGCCCGAGGCCGAGATCTGCATCTCGCAGATCACGCCGGACAGCAACTCCTACCTGGCTGTAGAAGGCAGGGCGATGGATCTCGCCCTGCGCACCCAGCGGCCGCTTGCTTCTATCATTCCCGAGCTGCGCTCCGTGCTCCGGCAGGCAAGCCCCGAGTTCGCCGGCGCAACTTTCACCACCATGGATCAGGTGGTCGAAGAGTCTTATGGCAGCCAAACGCTGGCGGCGCATCTGCTCGAACTCTTCGGTAGCGCGGCGCTGCTTCTTTGCGTTGCCGGAATCTACGGGCTACTTGCCTATGTCGTCACGCAGCGCACCCGCGAGATCGGCGTGCGTATCGCGCTCGGCGCAAGGCGCGGCCATGTGCAGTGGCTGGTGTTGCGCCAGGCAGGCGTTTTGGTCATTTCCGGCCTCAGCTCTCGGAACCGGCCTTGCGATCGCATCGGGAAGGTTCGTGCGCGGTTTCCTATACGGAGTCGGCGAGCACGATGCCTGGACGCTGATCGCTGTCGCGTTGATATTGCTGCTCAGCGGCGGATTCGCCGCTTATTTGCCTGCCCGAAAGGCCGCAAGGGTAAATCCCATCGAAGCACTGCGTGCGGAGTGAACTTTCCTGCAATGCGCAAGATTGTTGCGACAAATCTCCTGGTCCAAGGCTGCCTCAGCGAAAATGTAAGAAGAAAGTCGAACAGAAAAGCGTTCCATCGCTTCAAGTATGAGGTTTCCTTATGCGCACGCCGATATTCCAGATTGACGCCTTTACCACCGTCCGGTTCAGAGGAAATCCTGCCGCGGTGATGCCCATGGCTAGCTTTCCGGATGATGCGGTACTACAGGCCATTGCCGCGGAGAATAATCTAGCCGAGACGGCTTTTCTGGTTCCAGAAGGCGGAGACTATCGCCTGCGCTGGTTCACGCCCACCACTGAGGTGCCGCTTTGCGGCCATGCCACTCTGGCCAGCGCGGCAGCCGTTATGGAAAGGCTGGAACCCGGGCGCAGTAATGTGGTCTTCCATTCGGCGAGCGGTCCGCTGACGGTGAACCGGGCAGCTGCTGGTTATGTCATGGACTTTCCGGTGCGGCCATCGGAGCCGGTCCCGATAGCGCCTGGGTTAACCGAAGCACTGGGCATGGTTCCAATCGAGGTTTTCGTGAATGACTTCAACTACATGGCTGTGCTGGAGAGCGCACAACTCTTGCGTGAGCTCGCTCCCGATATGGCGGCGCTCGCCCGCCTGGATCGTGACGGGGTGATCGTAACCGCGCCGGACGATGGAGTCTACGATTTTGTCAGCCGCTATTTCGCCCCGGCGAAGGGCATCCCGGAAGATCCGGTGACGGGCAGTGCGCACTGCATGTTGGCGCCCTATTGGGCCAAACGGCTGAGCAAGACTGAATTTCGCGCTTACCAGGCCTCGCCGCGTGGCGGAGAAGTTATTTGCCGGCTGGCCGGTGGCCGTGTCGCATTGGAAGGAAATTGTGTCTTCTACCTGCAGGGCGAAGTGGAGATCTGAGAAACGCTCACCAAGCGCTGTGTGCGCCAGGTTCGTGGAAGCTAACCTGGGTTCAGGGTGGCGGTTTCCGTCCCCATCTGGCGCAAAGAGCGCGCCCAGATATTGGGCACCCGCTTGTAGGGATCCAGACCAAATCTCTTAGTGAAAGGCTGCCGCACACCAGGATGTAAGAACAACTCAAAACAAGCAAGTAGTTCGCTCGGCGTCGTGCTATGATGGCACCATCATGATGTCACGCACACAGATTACGTTGGAGACTGAGACACAGCGGCGTGCCCGTCAACGCGCCAGCGACCTCGGTATATCTCTTGCGGAATACTTACGCCGTCTCGTAGCGCGCGATCTTGCTAGCCCTCAAACGACAGTCGATCCGGCTTGCATCTTCGATCTTGGCAGTTCCCGTAGCTCTGACATTGCCAGAAATAAAGACTCGATGATCGCCGAGGTTTTTCGTTCCGCGCACGGGCGCCATTAGATTTTGGCTATGAGCCTGTTTGTCGATACGTCTATCTGGTACGCCGCGGCAGATTCTTCAGATCTGAGCAGCGCTCGCGCAAAAGCGATCCTTAAGGCTGGTGAGCCGCTGTTCACCACCGATCATGTGCTGGTCGAGACCTGGACGTTGCTCCGATACCGAATTCACCGCCATGCAGCGGAGGGATTTTGGGACGGCATGCGAAGCGGGGTGGCTACAATCGAGCCGGTCGGTATGGCCGATTTAGAAGCCGCCTGGCAAATTGGACTCTCTTACAGCGATCAGGACTTCTCCATAGTTGATCGAACGAGCTTCGCGGTAATGAGGCGGCTTGGCATCGAACGCGCTGCTTCTCTCGATGACCACTTCGCAGTCTTTCGTTTCGGCCCGAAGAAGCGCCATGCCTTGACAGTCATCCGATAAGACATCGTTGCCCCAGAGTTTCGCTGCTCTCGCTCCCCTGAGCCCATCAGTCTCCACCAAACCTTCCTGCAATCGCTTACACTGGTGAGTCCCATTCTCTGTAAGGAAACCCACGTGATACGCCCTTGTCATCGCAACTGTAATCTCCTCTTATTTTTCTCGGCCTTTCTGATTTCCTGCGCATTTGCCCAGCAGCCTGCGCTTACACCTGCTCCGCTGCGTCCTCCGGCGACGCCGCTCGCGATCCACGATCCTTATTTCAGCGTTTGGTCGATGACCGATAATCTCGCCCAGGACAACACCCGGCACTGGACCGGCGTCCCGCAGGATTTGAATGGCTTTGTGCGCATCGACGGCAAGGCGTATCGCTTTCTAGGTCACGCAGATAAGCAGATCCCGGCCCTGGATGAGACTAGCCAGCAAGTGACACCCACGCGCACGATCGTGAGCTTGGCCAGCCCGGAGATTGAACTCAGGTTGACATTTTTAAACCCTGCATTCCCCGAAGATCTCGCCGAGATGGCGCGTCCAGTCACCTATCTGACTTGGGATGTGCGCTCCCACGATGGACGCCGGCACGATGTGACGTTGTACCTCGGCGCCGCCGGAACTCTGGCGACGAACGATCCCGGCGAAGAGGTGGTGTGGTCGCGGGGCAGCCTGAAAGGTCTGGATCTGCTGCGTGTGGGAACGAGGAATCAGCCGATCCTTCAGCGATTCGGCGACAACGTGCGTATCAACTGGGGCTGGTTCTATCTTGCGATTCCCACCGGCCAGGGGACGGTCCACTGGGCCGCAGGAAATCAGGCTGACCGGGAAGGATTTCTAAAAACCGGAGACCTGCCCGAAGATGACGACCTGGGAGCCCCGCGGACGCCGCAGAGCCATTACCCGCCGGCGCCCGCGCTCAATGTGAGTTTTCCTCTAGGCATGGTAGGCGCGTCCCCTGTCTCCCGCCACGTTCTCCTTGCCTACGACGACATCGATTCGATCGAGTACATGCAGAGAAAGCTGTTGCCCTACTGGCGAACACAATTCCCCAGTTTTGCGGCCATGCTCCAAGCCGCCGCAGAGGAGTATCCCACGCTTCAGGCCCGCTCCGTCCAATTCGATACAGAGCTTGAGACAGATTTGGTGAGAACGGGCGGTCCCGAATATGCCGCCATCGCCGTATTAGCTTATGGACAGGCGATCGCAGCTCACAAGCTGGTGGAAGATGCCAATGGCGTGCCTTTCTTTATGCCCAAGGAGAATTTCAGCAACGGCTCGATCTCTACCGTCGACGTGATTTATCCCTCGGCGCCGATGTTTCTGTTGCTCAATCCCAAACTGGTGCAGGCGCAACTGGAGCCGGTACTCCGTTACGCGCAGAGCAGGCGATGGAAGTTCCCTTTCGCCCCGCACGATCTGGGCGTGTACCCGCTGGCCGATGGACAACAGTACGGCGGCGGCGAAGAGACCGAGGAGAACCAGATGCCGGTCGAAGAGTCCGGCAACATCCTTCTGCTGGCCGATGCCCTGGCCCATGCTCAGGGCAATGCCAATTACGCAAAGCAGTATTGGCCGCTACTCACCAAGTGGGCCGCATATCTGCTGTCGAAGGGAATGGATCCGGAGAACCAGCTTTGCACCGATGATTTCGCCGGCCACCTCGCCCATAACGCCAATTTATCGATCAAGGCCATCGAGGCGCTTGGGGCTTTCGCCGAATTGGCCAAAGAGCTTGGATACGCCGATCAAGCCCGGCAATATCAAGCGGCGGCCAAGAACATGGCCGCGAAGTGGGTGAGCATGGCGAATGACGGCGATCATTACCGGCTCGCCTTCGACAAGCCGGGAACCTGGAGCCAGAAGTACAACCTGGTTTGGGATTCGATTCTTGGGCTGCATCTCTTTCCTCCCTCAGTCGCCGCCACGGAGGTGGCTTTTTATCAGCACAACCTGAATGTTTACGGCCTTCCACTCGACAACCGGGCAACTTACACCAAATTGGATTGGACGATTTGGAGCGCCACCCTGGCCACCAATCCCCAGCAATTCCAAACGCTGGTCGATCCCGTATTCAAATTCCTGAATGAAACGCCGGACCGCGCTCCTATGACCGACTGGTATCAGACCAAGACGGGGACAATGGTAGGCTTCCGCGCCCGTTCCGTGGTGGGCGGCGTCTACATCAAGATGCTTGCCGATCCGGCGATGTGGCAGAAGTGGACGGCGAAGGCGGCGGCAGCGAAGTAGGAGACCCGCCCGTGCTGCTATAGAATTTAAGCATCCGATGAAATGCCCTTATTGCGGTTTTGCGCAGGATCGTGTGGTGGATTCGCGCGAAAGCAAAGAAGCGGACTCGATCCGCCGCCGCCGCGAATGCGAGCGGTGCAACAAGCGCTTCACCACCTATGAGCGCATTGACGAAATTCCTTACATGGTGGTGAAAAAAGACGGGCGGAGGGAGAAGTTCGAGCGGCAAAAAGTCCTCAGCGGGCTGCTGCGCGCCTGCGAAAAGCGGCCTGTTTCCGCGGCCAAGCTCGAAGGGATCGTCAACGATGCGGAAAATTACGTGATGGATTCGCCGGAGCGCGAGCGCAGCACCAGCGAGATTGGCGGATTGATCATGGACCGGCTTAAGACCCTCGATACCGTGGCCTATATCCGCTTTGCCAGTGTCTATCGGGACTTCAAGGATGTGCGGGAGTTCAAGGAAGAGCTGGAAGAATTGCTAAACAATAGAGACGCAATCAAGAGCAGGAAAAAATAAAGCCGCAGAGGATACAGTCCAGTGAACACGATAGCCACCGAGCCGAAGAGAACGTACACCGTTACCCTGATTCCCGGAGACGGCATCGGGCCCGAGGTGACGGATGCGGTGGTCCTGATTCTTGAATCGGCGGCTCGTGGATTCAAATTTGCCTGGGAGCCTTTCGCCGCAGGCGCCCTGGCTTTCGAGAAATACCACGAATACATCCCACAGGAGCTATACCAGTCGATCGAGCGCAACCGCCTTGCTCTCAAGGGACCGGTTACAACGCCGGTAGCCGGCGGCTTTCCTTCGATCAACGTCACCCTGCGAAAGAAATTCGAGTTGTTTGCAAATTTCCGCCCGATAAAGAACTTGCCGGGATTGGAGACTCGCTACCCAGGCGTGGATCTGGCCATCGTTCGTGAGAACACAGAGGGCGAGTACGTAGGGCTGGAACATGAAGTCGTGCCCGGCGTAGTCGAGTCTCTGAAGGTGATTACCGAGAAGGGATCGACGCGCGTCTCTAAGTTCGCCTTCGAGTTCGCGCGCAAGAACAACCGCAAGAAGATCCACGCGATTCATAAAGCGAACATCATGAAGATGTCCGACGGGCTCTTCCTGCGCTGTGCGCGCGAGATCGCCAAGGGCTTTCCCGAGATCGTCTATGGCGAGCACATCATCGATAACACCTGCATGCAGCTGGTGATGAATCCCTATCAGTACGACACGCTGCTGATGGAAAACCTTTATGGCGATATCGTGAGCGACTTGTGCGCCGCCTTCGTGGGCGGTTTGGGGTTGGTGCCGGGCGCCAATCTTGGTGCGGAGTGCGCCATATTCGAGGCGGTACATGGCTCCGCTCCCGATATCGCGGGCAAGGACATGGCCAATCCCACCGCTTTGCTGCAATCGGCGATTCTGATGCTGCGGCATATCGGCGAAATTGAAGCGGCGGACCTGGTGCAGTCCGCGTTGGAGAAGGTGTATCTGGAGAAGAAGGTGCTGACCCGCGATGTCGGCGGCACGAGTGGAACGAAAGCCTTCGCCGATGCCATTCTGGCCGCGATGGGATGAGATCTAACAATTCAGAGGAGTAGAAATGAACGGGTCAACAACGGTGGGGAGAATCTTTGCCTTAGCGCTGACAGCGCAAATACTGCTGCTGGGCGTCGGGTGCAAGAAAAGCCCGCAGACTCCTCAACCGGCGGTGCAGTATACGCAGATCGATGCCGCCAACTCGGGCGCGATCGAAGGCACAATCCATTTTGCCGGTAAAGCGCCGCCGCGGGTTGTGATCGATATGTCGCAGGACCCGGGCTGCGCCGCCGGCCAGGGGCTAAACAAATCGGAAGGGTACATGGTCGACGATGGCAAAATGGCGAATGTCTTCGTCTATGTGAAGGGCGGGCTGGGCAATAAGATCTACCGAGCGCCTTCTTCTCCCGTCATTATCGATCAGAAGGGCTGCCGCTACCTGCCGCACGTAGTGGGGTTGATGGTGGGGCAACCGCTCGAAGTTCGCAACAGCGACCCGACAATGCACGATGTCAACGTGCAGCCTGGCATGGGAGGCGGCAATCAGGCAAGCGATGCCAGCCAAGGGCCGCATGGCAGGCCGCTGCAACGGACATTCAGCAAGCCGGAGACGATGATTGCGCTGCGCTGCAGTATGCATCCCTGGATGGAGGCATACATCAACGTGGCCTCCAATCCGTTCTTTGCGGTCAGCGATGCCCAAGGCCATTACGTAATCCGGGGATTGCCTCCGGGATCCTATACAGTGGCCGCCGCGCAGGAAAATCTAGGGACGCAAGAACAGGTGATTACCGTTGCTTCGCACCAAACCACGCCTGCCGACTTTACTTTCAGCAAAGCTACGCACTGACCAATTCCGATAAAGCTTCGGCCCAATCGCAGATTGTCGCGTCGAGCAGCAGACTTGCCGGCGCCAAGTTGAGGTGGAATGAATACCGCCTTGCCCTCTATCCCTGCCACTAATCAAAGGGTGGCCCATATCTCGCTCGCTTTTGGCGAGATGTGGGATACGCGGACGTCAAAACCCTCGCAGACGCTTTTGTTCATTAGGACCGGAGCGTAGCCGGGGTGGGAAGCGCAATTGAGAGATCCGCGGTTCTCTTCCCAATTTTCCATCACATCACTGTGCGATTCCGGGAATCCACCGCACTGCGTTGTCATGATAGAGCTTGCGCAGAACCGGTTTGGGCAGATGCAAACCCTGGATCTGCTTGCCACGATATTCAAAGGTATCCCCGCTGGAGAGATAGCGCCAATCGATAGCATAGCGATTCTCGAATTTCGGGATCGAGGTTTCCGCAACATCCTTCTGGCGAAACGCCGAATCGGTTCCATACAGGATTCGATCCTGGAACTTCAGGAAGAATGCCAGTACCTGTTCCCGCGGCTGCGTCATCAAGTAATCCATTCGTGAAGATGTATCGACAGCAAAATTTGGATATCGCTGCAGGCGCGGAGTGAGTTGATCCAAAGTCTCTTTCATACCGCCCAGGTGAGCTCCGACAACGCGAAGCTTGGGATTCCGCGCAAGAATACGATCTCTCGCCTGAAGAACCACCGGCACGGAAGGGGCCGCGGCAGGGTTGGGAATCCAAGCCTCGTCCTGGGCGCCGATGTGGGCCATGAGGGTTTTGTTGCGCGCGGCAAGATCTTTGTATATAGGCTCGAGCCTCGGATCGTCCGGCAGTGCAGGGATTTGAGATGCGTCTTTCATCGACATGCCCGTATTCGTCCATATCGTCGCGGCCACTGCGCCTCGGGCAAAGTCTTGATTGATGGACGCAATCGCTGAATTGGGGAAATCTGCATCGTTCCACGAGAAGGGATCGATATTGGTTGACAAGCTCGCGCGCCCTTGGCTGGATGAAACAAATTGCCAAGCGGCATATTTCAATGGCTCGAACGTTCTGTGCGTTGCATTATCGCCTACGTCGGCGACCAGAAGATCCAAGACATGCAGATTGAGCCGCCGCAACATGGCGTTGAAAGCGCGATCTGTCTGGTAGATGTGCGTATGTACGTCGATCGGATCGAGAGCAGTGAATTCCCTCAGCTCAGCGGCGGTAAAGCGGGTCTGTGCTCCCGAAGTGGCCTGGGCGCTTTGGCCGCCGGCGTCTCCCGCAAAAGCAACCGATAACGCGCAAAGGACGAGGATACTGCGTCTCATCAAAGACTTGCTGCGAGCCTCTAATTTCAAAGCTGAACTTTCCCCTTTCCGCGTGTGTTGCTCGTCTTCCGCTCTTTTGTTTCCTCAAGTCTGGCGAGCACCATTGCCGCTGCCTGCGAGACATTTCCCGCGCCCAGCGTAAGGATGACATCGCCTTCGGCGGCAGCGGCTACCGATGCTCTCGCCGCCTCCTCAAATCCACTCGCGTACTTCGCTCCTTTACCACACGCCTGTACCAGGGCGTGGGCGTCGATACCCCGGATCGGCTCCTCGCTGGCCGGGTAAATGTCGAGAATCTGTACAGTATCGGCCTCTTCGAATGCGGTAGCGAACTCGGCCATGAGATCGCGTGTCCGGGAGTAGCGATGGGGCTGAAAGATTACGTGAATCCTCGAGTAGCCGCATTCCCGGGCAGCGCTGATAGTGGCGCGAATCTCAGTGGGGTGATGGCCATAATCGTCGACAACGCTCACGCCGCCGATGGCGGCTTTGAACTGGAAGCGGCGATCGACACCCCGATAGCGTTTGAGGCCCTCGGCAATCAGCTGGCGATCGATTTCAAGCTGCACGCCTACGGCAACTGCTGCGGTTGCATTTAGAACATTGTGCCTGCCTGGAACATGCAGATCGAAGGGACCGAGCACAGCGTCCCCTGCGACAACTTCAAACCGGGAACGCGCATCTCCCGCCTGGGGAAGCAGGCGGGCAATATAGTCGGCGTGGGGAGACATTCCATAGGTAAACACGCGCCGTTTCACCCGAGGCAATACCGCGGCCAGCAGCGCATTATCGATGCAGGCGGTGGTGGCGCCGTAAAACGGCACGCGGTCCATGAACTCGAGGAAAGCCGTCTCCACATCCTCGAGATCGCGATAGCAATCCATATGCTCGCGATCCAAGTTCGTGACCACCGAGAGGATAGGGGATAGCTTAAGAAAGGAGCGGTCGCTCTCGTCGGCCTCCGCCACCAGGTACTGCGATTTACCCAGCCGCGCGTTCGAGCCGAGCGCATCGACGCGCCCCCCCACGACCACCGTCGGATCCAGGCCACCGGCTGCAAGCACGGTCGCAATCATCGACGTGGTCGTGGTCTTGCCGTGCATGCCTGCGATTGCAATCCCATACTTGATCCTCATAAGTTCCGCCAGCATCTCCGCCCGTTGGATGATAGGGATTTTGCGCTGCCTGGCTTCGACCACCTCCGGATTGCTCTCCTGGATGGCGGAACTGGTGACTACGACCGCCGAGCCGGCTACGTTTGCGGCCACGTGCCCCTGGAAAATCGCGGCTCCAAGCGCAGCCAGGCGTTCGGTGATGCTGGAACACCTCAGATCGGAACCGGAAACGGCATGTCCCAGATTGAGCAGAATCTCAGCGATCCCGCTCATTCCGATTCCGCCAATCCCAATGAAATGAACTCGTTGTGCCTTCGCAAACATGGTAGAAATAGCTGCCGCCGGTAAACCTCTTTACTTTATCAGCGTCTTTGATGGGGGACCGGCAGCACGCTCCGGACTGCAGGTTTAGCCTTCGGCGGTTGGCGCGGTACACAAACAATACGCAACTTTTGCCTGGAATTGCTGTTCTAATAAGTGTGATTCAGGGAGTAACATCGATCGCCTGATCGCCCGGATTTCTGGTTGGATTGGAAGTTCGTGTTAGCGAGGGGGGTTAACTATGCGTTATCTTCGTTATCTCGTGGTGCTTCTGGCTCTTGCGGTGCCCGCGTCCTTCGCCCATGCCCAAATTGGAGTTGGTATAGGCATTGGCGTTGATCCAGGGTACGGCTATGACTACTACGGCGCCGCGCCGGTATGTTCTTGGGGCTATTACTCTTATTATCCTTACGCCTGCGCGCCCTATGGATACTATGGTCCGAGCTGGTTTTTAGGCGGCGTCTTTATTGGTGCGGGACCCTGGTACCACGGATATTGGGGACGTGGCTGGTACGGCCGCGGCGGCTGGGGTTGGGGACGAGGCGGCTACGGTTATCGTAGCGGCTATGGATATCGCGGCGGCGTTGGCTACCGTGGCGGCGCTGGTTATGCCCATAGCGGTGTCGGATATGCCCGCGGCGGTGTGGGATACGCCCATGCCGGATCGGGCTTCACTGGCGGTAATCGCGGCTTCGCTGGAACTAGCCGGGGTTTTGCCGGTGGCGGACGGTCCTTTAGTGGTGGCGGCATGCACTCGTTTGCCGGCGGTGGAGGACACTCCTCCTTCGGCGGTGGCGGCGGTCACTTCGGTGGCGGTGGTGGCGGTCACTTTGGTGGCGGCGGTGGTGGTCACTTCGGCGGTGGTGGCGGACACGGCGGTGGTGGCGGACACCGGTAGACTGAATGAGGAACTCGTGAGAAGGCCGGCAAAGATGCCGGCCTTCTTTTTTGGTTGCGGCCGTCGCCAGATTGGGAGAGAAAAAGCTCCCAGCTCAGTCACTCCACGGATGCAGCCAACCCAGCAGCCATTTGAGCGATTCTTTGCGCCGCATCCGGGCGAGCCAATCCCCGCGCGCTATCTCCCATTCGCATAAGCCGTTCCGGGTTCCCGATCAGCTCGCAAAGAGTCTGCAGCAGAGTGTCCGCAGACATTTGATCTTCGAGCAGCATTGCCGCAGCTCCTGCTTCCACCAGCACCTCGGCATTTTTGCGCTGGTGGTCATCGGCGGCGCGGGGAAACGGAATCAGCAGGGAAGGCTTACCGGCAGCGGCGAGCTCGGCGACGGTGCTTGCGCCGCTGCGCGCCAGGATGAGGTCCGAGGCCGCGAACTGCCGCGGCATGTCGTCAAGAAATGCTTGGACCTGCCAGCGTTGGGTGTCCGCGCCACTCGCAGTATAAGCGGCCAGGGTAGTCTCCGCGTGCCGGGCCCCCGCCTGGTGCAGAATAGTTAATCCAGGAAGGACGGCGAGCAGCGCCTTGGCGATTGCAGGCATCGCCTGATTGAATGCGCGCGCTCCCTGGCTTCCGCCAAAAACCAGCAGACGCGGCGCGGTGTCCGGGAGTCTGTGCGGGATGGCAAAGAACTCGGAGCGCACAGGTATTCCCGTTATTTCCGCATTGCGGAAATAGGCAAGCGTCGCAGCGAAATTGACAGCCGCCCGGGTGACACGTTTGCCGACCAGGCGGTTCGCCATGCCGGGCACCGCATTCGGCTCGAAGGCCAGAGTTGGGACCCGCTGAAGAATTGCCCCTAACATCGCCGGCCCTGAAGCATAGCCGCCCACTCCAACCACGGCCTGCGGGCGCCAACGGCGCAGAAGCCGCATACAATCGAAAACTCCCGCAGGCAGCTTGACCAGGGTCTTGATCCGCGTCGCTAGATCCACCTGATTGAGTTGGCCGACTGTAATCAACTCCAACGGATAGCCGGCTTGGGGAACCAGCCGCGTTTCAAGGCCGCGCTCCGTTCCCACAAATCGTACCTCGGCCTGGTAAAGCGAACGTAACGCATCGGCGATGGCGATAGCCGGGATCACATGCCCCCCCGTGCCGCCGCCGGCGATCAGAATCCTCATCAAGATCAGTCGATTTCCCTGGTCAAATTCAGGAGCACTCCCACGCTGGCCAGGGTAAAAAAGAGCGAGGTTCCGCCGAAGGAAATGAAGGGCAGCGTAATGCCTTTAGTGGGGACCAGGGCAAGCACAACGCTGATGTTGAAAAATGCTTGGATGAGAATTGTCGCGGTAATGCCGAAGGCGAGAAAGCGCGCGAAGATATCTTTGGAAAGGCTGGCAGCGCGAAGGCCGCGATAACCCAGTACGATAAATAGAGCGAAAATTGCCAACGCACCCACTAAACCTAACTCTTCGGCTATGTTGGCGAAGATAAAATCCGTGTGCGGCTCAGGGAGATAGAAAAGCTTTTGCACTCCCTCCATGAAACCGCGGCCGAAGATGCCTCCGGTACCGACGGCGATGAGCGATTGGATGGTGTGAAATCCCGCGCCCTGCGGATCCGCGTCAGGATGGATGAAGGCCAACATGCGGGCGCGCCGCCAGGGTACCCGGAAGAGCAGCAGATAGAGGACAGGCGCGGCGGCCAAGGCGGCATAAGCGAAATACTTCACCTCGGCGCCGGCCAGGTAAAGCATCAGTCCCGTGACAGCGGCGCAAACCAAAGCGGTTCCAAGATCCGGCTCGCGGATGATGAGCAGAATAAAAACCAGGCTAGGCAGCACCGCCGGAACGAGCGTGTTACGCCAATCCTCTATGGCATTCAGCTTGTCCTGCAGGAACCAGGCCAGGAACAGCACCAGCACGGGTTTGGCGATCTCCGAAGGTTGAAGCGATAAGAAGGAACCGAAGTGAATCCAGCGGTAAGTGTGGCGTGAATCGTGCATCAGGAACACGCCCATCAGCAGCAGAATGGTAACGGCTACTGCTGGAAACACGACCGACGGCCGGTTGTATTTGCGGTAGTCGATCTGCATCAGGCCAGTCATGGTGATCAGACCCAGCACAGCCCAGACCGCCTGTCCCCTGACGAAAAAGTAAGGTGACCCATACCGCTCCTTGGCCATTACTGCCGAGGCGCTGAAAACCATCAGCAAACCGATGAAGACAAGCAGAACGGTGACGCCAAAAAGCCATTTGTCGACGCCTACGCGCTTTGCCATGCCGGAACTCCCCGCAGCGCCAAGACAAGCTCTTTGAATACCCGGCCGCGATGTTCGTAATTGTCAAATTGGTCGAAGCTGGAGCAGGCAGGCGCCAGCAGGACAACGTCTCCGGCGACTGCTGCTTCCGCTGCCCGGCTCACCGCCTTGGCCAGCGTCTCCATCCGCTCCAGGGCCGTTACGTTGCCGATCTGACCTGCGATTTTGTTCGCTGCCGAGCCGATGGTGTAGATGGCCTTGACCCGTTCTTTGAGCAGCGGGGAGAGTTGCGTGTAATCGGAGTCCTTGTCCTTACCTCCGAGAATCAGGTGAATGTTGCCGGGAAAGGCTTGAATGGCTTTCGCCGTCGCGTCCACATTGGTTGCCTTGGAATCGTTGTAGTAATCGACTCCACGGATGTTAGCTACAAACTCCAGGCGATGCTCAACCGCGCGGAAAGACTCGACGGCGCGAGCGACGACCTCCGTCGGGATGTTTGCCACCCTGGCCGCGCATACCGCCGCGAGCACATTCTCCACGTTGTGCTCGCCCTTGAGCGAAATTGCACTCACCGGAAACATCGGCTCCGCGGCGGATTGCTCGGAGTCTCGGAAGCCCACGACGCCATTCAGAACGAAGGCCCCCCTTCGTACGATCTTGCTTCGGCTGAACCAGAAGACCTGGGCCCGCGCCCGGCCGGCTGCCTGCTGCACCACCGGATCATCGGCATTGAGGATCAGGAAATCGTCCGCCGTCTGGTTAGCGAAGATTTTTTCCTTCATTGCGGCGTAGTTGGTAAACGTGCCGTGCCGGTCGAGGTGGTCGGGAGTGATGTTGAGGAGGACAGCGATATCAGGATGAAAGCTCCCGGTCGTTTCCAATTGAAAGCTCGATACCTCGAGCACAGACCAGGCGCCGGCTTCGCTCTCATCGAGCATGTCAATCACGGGAGTACCGATGTTGCCGCCAACCAACGTCTTTGTCCCGCTGGCCTTGAATATCTCGCCGCATAGAGCGGTCGTGGTGGTCTTTCCGTTGGAGCCGGTAATGGCCAGCACCTTGCCCTTGAGAAACCGCGTCGCGAGTTCCAATTCGCCAATGACCGGCAGGCCAAAGTTGCGCACCTGGACCAGCTCCGGCGTATCGAAGGGTACGCCAGGGCTGACTACGATCAGATCCTGCCTGCGAAAGGTCAGCAATCCATGTCCGCCCGCTTCGACAGCGATTCCGGCTTCGAGCAAAGAAGGTATTTCTTTGGCCAACGCGTCGGCGCTGCGCCGGTCCGAAACCGTGACCTGTGCTCCGCGGCGGCGCAAAAAGAGAGCGGCGGCAAGGCCCGACTTGCCCAGACCGACAACCAGCACCTTTTTGCCTTTCAGTTCCAACATAAAGCCCTCGGTCCGAAGCGGAAGCCCCTGCTAGGGAAGCCCCCTGCTTTAGCAGGGGGCTTCCACCGAAGAAATGCTTTACCGCAGTTTCAACGTGGTGAGCGCAAATAGCGCAAACACCAGCGCTCCAATCCAAAAACGCACGATCACCTTGGACTCCGACCAGCCCATCAGCTCGAAATGATGGTGCAGGGGAGCCATTTTGAAAATGCGCTTCCTGCGCAGTTTATAACTTCCGACCTGGAGTATGACGCTCAATCCCTCCAGCACGAAAATGCCGCCTATAAAGGGCAGCAGCAATTCCTGCTTGATGATAACGGCGACGGTGCCAATGGCTCCCCCAAGAGCCAGGGAACCCACATCGCCCATGAACACCTCAGCGGGATGTGCGTTATACCAAAGGAACCCGATGCTGGCCCCCACCATGCTTCCGCAGAAAACGGTCAGCTCGCCGACCATCGGCATGCGCTCCAGTTCCAGGTAGTCGGAGAAGACAGCATGGCCGCTGACATAGGTCAATACGGTGAGCGCCACCGCGGCGACTATGGTGCATCCTATGGCGAGGCCGTCCAGACCGTCGGTGAGGTTCACCGCATTGCTGGAAAAAACAATCACCAGGGTGACAAAGATCACGAAAGGGAAAAATGCAAGCATTCCCAGATGGGGGATCGTGCCTAAGGCATGGACAGAGAGATCCGGGTGCACGCGCTTGAAAAAGGGCACCATCAGGCGCGTAGAGAAAATCCCCTGACTGTGCATCAGGATCAGCACCACGGCAACAGCCACGCTGGTTAGGGTCTGCAAACCCATCTTCTGCCAGAAAGTGAGTCCCAGGCTGCGGCGATGGGTCACCTTCCTATAATCGTCACTGAAGCCGATGGCGCCGAACGCGACGGTCGAGCACATTGCCAACCAGACGAACGGGTTGGCCAAGTCGCTCCATAGCAGGGTAGGCACGAGAATGGCAATGATGATCAGAACGCCGCCCATGGTTGGCGTGCCGGCTTTTTTCTGGTGCGCTTGCGGGCCGTCCTCGCGGACGTATTGCCCGATCTGAAACTCGCGCAGCTTCTCGATCACGTAAGGCCCGATGAGCATGGCTATTAGCATGGCCGTCAGGCTGGCAAAAGCGGTGCGAAACGTCAGATACCGGAAGATGCGGAATGGCCTGAAGTAGGGAAAAAGTTTTTCGTAGAGCAGCCAGTAGAGCAAACTTCCTCCGTCGTTCTTCGATTCAACAGAGCTGTAACAATTGAAGCCGGATTTCTGCCCACGGCAGAAACAGGATGGTATATATCCAAGCCGCTAGCGCCAACGGCCTTTTTTGCCGGGAAAAAGGCCACTTCATAGAACTTATCGAAGCCACAGCTATCCTGTTTCTGCCTGTATCTTACAGGCAACGAGGTGCACCTTCCGCGCCGGTTTTGGCGGTGAACCACGGCCGCAACGGCCAGCGCAATCGTTGTGGAGTTATGAATCCGGACCGGCGCCTTTCCGCTTACCCCAATTGGGGATAGATCTCGCGGAAATCATAGCAACCTGTTTTGCCCAACAGCCACTCGGCCGCGCGCACCGCTCCTTCGGCGAAGCTGCGGCGGGAGAGCGCTTCGTGTTTGATCTCGATCAGGTCACCGGCGGAGCGAGCGGTCACGACGTGCGTGCCCATCGAATCGCCATGCCGATGTGAGGAGACCTTCACGTCGAGGGCGGGATTTGCAGTTTGGAGCACCTGTTGGATGGAGATCGCCGTGCCCGAAGGCGCATCCTTCTTGTCTGCGTGGTGGGTCTCATCCACAGTGATGCTGTATCCGCGCGCTTCCCGGGCCAATACCTCGACCACCCGATACATTACCTGCACGCCAATTGAAAAGTTTGAACCATAGAGCAGGCCGGCATTTCGCCGCTCGCAGATGGCGCGCATTTCCCCCAGCTTGTCATACCAACCGGTGGTGCCCACCACCACTCGCGCTCCATTCGATAGGCACGCTCGCATATTGGAGACGGCCGCCTCCGGCGTGGTGAAGTCGACTACCGCGTCGAATTGGGCCAGCATGGGCGCCGTGAGCGCGGAAGCATTTTTGTTTTCCTCTTCACCGATGACACGCACGCTGTGACCGCGCTCGTGGGCTAAATCGGCCACCACTCGTCCTGTCCTGCCGCGTCCGAGCACCAAGACGATCATGTATCACCCTTCCTTCGTTGTCTCCGGAATTTTGGACTCGGATTCTTTTCAAACCGGATTTCTAGGCCTTAAGGGAGCGACTTCTCCGCGAGCTGTTCGACGGTCCGGGTACGCTTCCTCTCCTCGGCCTCGGTTCTTGCCGCCACGTCAAAGATTTCGGGGTCGGGATCAGCGAAAAATGCAGCGTGCAAGGACCGCACCGCCTCATCCACATCGTCCTCGTCGATCATGAAACTCATATTGATCTCAGATGCGCCTTGGGAGATCATGCGCACGTTTACGTGACGCACTGCGTGAAAGACCTGCGCCGCGATGCCATTCTGGCCGCGTATATTGCCGCCTACCATGCAAATCAACGCCTTGCGGCCCTCATATTTCACATCCGCTAGCTTGCCGAGATCGGCGGCAATCTCCGGCAGACGCTCGTTGGAGTCGACCGTCAGCGAGACGCTTACCTCGGAAGTGGATACCATATCGACCGCACACTTATGGCGGTCGAATACCTCGAAGATAGCGCGCAGGTAGCCGTGCGACATCAGCATGCGGCTGGCTACCAAGTCCACGATGGTCAGGCGTCTCTTAGCCGCGATCGATTTGAAGGGGCTCCGGCAGTGCGGCGCCATGGCGGTGATTCGCGTACCCTCGTTCTCCGCATTGTGGGAATTTAATACCAGCACGGGAATATTCTTTTCGACGGCGGGCAAAATGGTTGCCGGATGCAGCACCTTGGCGCCAAAGTAAGCCAGCTCCGCAGCCTCTTCAAAGCTGATCGTCTTCACCCGTAAGGCATCAGGACAGATTCTGGGATCGGTGGTCATGATGCCGTTGACATCCGTCCAGATCTCGATGGCTTCAGCATGCATCGCACCACCGATGAGCGCGGCGGTAAAGTCGGAGCCGCCACGGCCAAGCGTGGTGGTCGCTCCTTCGGGTGTCGAGCCGATAAAGCCTCCCATCACCGGCACTCGCCCTTGTTCGATCAGCGGCCGCAAATGCTGCGCGCAGCGTGCTTCAATCAAAGCGTCATTTGGTATGGCCTTGCCGTGCTGAGCGTCCGTAATAATGCAGGTGCGCGCATCCACATGGATCGCAGGAACACCGGCGTGCGGAAACTCCTGGCCCGTCATCGCTTGGTTTTGCAGGGCTTCGGCTACCAGGCGGCTGGAGACGCGTTCACCGTAGCTGACCACCAGATCGTTGGTCCTGGGAGTCAACTCACCTACCGCGGAAAGCCCCCGCAGAATTTCATCCAGAGCGTCGAAATGCTCATGGATCGCAGGCTCGAAGTCGCGGAAGCGCGGAGCGGAAAGGAGCTTTTCCGCCGTCTCCACGTGTCTGTGGCGCAGCCGCGAACTGATGGCCAAAGCACCGCTACGATCACCCGCCCCGGCAGCTTTGGCGGCGGCCAAAAGCTGATCCGTTACCTTGGCCATCGCACTGACCACCACCACCGGGCGTTGGTCGGCGGTGATTCGTCCTTGGACGATCCTGGCTGTTCGCTCTATGGCGGCCGTATCCTGCACGGATGTGCCGCCGAACTTCATCACCACCAGCTTCATGCGGGAACTGCCACGCGATGCAGGGGCTTACCCTGGGAGGAAGGCCCACTGCCCTGCGGATTAAGAATCCCCAGAGAGACCAGCAACTCGGCGTTCAGCAGCGCAGCGCCGGCGGCGCCACGAATGGTGTTGTGGGAGAGCACGGTGAATTTCCAGTCAAACAGACTGCACGGCCGTAAACGGCCCACGGAAGCCGCCATGCCGTTGCCGCGCATGCGGTCTAATCGCGGCTGAGGACGATCCTCGCCCTCGGCGAACTCTACCGGTTGCGCTGGGGCCGTAGGCAAGGGATGCCCGCTCAGTGGAGTGAAATCGCGCCACGCCGACAGAATCTCCTCTCGTCTGGTCTTGACGGGGAACTTTACGCTTACACTTTCAGTATGGCCGTCTTCTACCGGCACGCGGTTGCAATGCGCGCTCACGCGCGCGTTCAAAGGTTCGACTCTGTTCCCGTGTAGCTTGCCTAGCAGCCTCAATGTCTCCGCTTCAAGCTTTTCTTCTTCACCCTTGATATAAGGGACCACATTGCCCAGGATGTCGAGCGAGGGAACTCCCGGGTATCCGGCGCCGCTGACCGCCTGCATGGTGCTCACGAAGACGCTCTCCAGACCGAAGCGCTCGGCCAGGGGCTTGAGAGCCAACACCAAGCCGATGGCGCTGCAATTGGGATTGGTAACAATGTAGCCGCCGGATGCTTTGCGCCAGCTCTGGCTTTCAATCAGGCTCAGATGCTCGCGATTGACTTCGGGAATCACCAGCGGGACATCGCTGTGCATGCGGAATGCGCTCGAATTCGAGATAACGGCGCAACCTGCCGCGGCAAACTGAGGCTCCATTTCCCTCGCAATGTCTGCGTCCAGGGCGGCAAAGATTACCTTCGGCGCGCCTTCCGGAACTGCCGCGGAGATAGTCATCGAGGCAATCTCCGCGGGAATCGGGGTATCCAACTTCCAACGAACCGCGTCGCCGTACCTCTTGCCGCTCGATTTGTCGCTTGCCGCCAGCCAGGCTACTTCAAACCAGGGATGCTTCTCAAGCAATTGAATAAAGCGCTGACCCACCATTCCGGTCGCGCCCAGGATGCCGATCTTTTGTCGTGTATGCATGGGCTTACATCAAATTTTATACTGTTTTTTCAACTAAGGAGATGCCGCCGCCGTCATTCCATAGACCCGGCGGCAGCCTGTTGCGACGTACAGTTTCCTGTCAATCGGATGGCATGCTTCCTTTCGTATAAGTCCAACTTTTCCAGAAAATCTCCCCACAGGCGTCTCGAGTCGACTTGCGTAATCCATATAACCTTGTTCTGAGTGTCCGGATGGCTGAACGACATATCCGCATTGAGATGAGGCCGCGGGGCCGATTCTTCTGTAGTCATTCCTTCCACGTAGGCCAGCGTGATAATGTCCCAGATAATCCATGGCTTGGAGAAGTCATCGCGCCGCAGCGGCTTAACATGGCGGAAGTACCAGGCTTGATACTCTCCCCACAACCAGGCGCCGACCGGGCCGTGCTGAGCAATCAAATTCTTTGCGCCGGCAAACGTCAGCGCTAGATTTGCCCGGCAAACGTCTCCCGATCCGATAACTACAGGTACGCGGGAATCCATGAGAACCTGCCATGCTTGAACATCGTTGGCAACGTTGTACTCATTCCCGCCCTTGGAGTTAGTGAACGCCATAGCAACCACGCGAACTCGATCGGCGATGGTAGGGTCGGAAAGAATGGCCGAAGCAACATCTGTCGCCGCCCCGATGGTAAGGATGGTCAGACGATGGCTTGCCGAGAAATTCTTCGATTCCGTCAGGATGAACCTGACGCCGTCGTTCATGCGGGGAGTTCCGTCACCGGCCAGCGGCAGGCTGGAGCCTTCGAACAGCGGGGGATGCACGGACATCCCGAGCCGGTTCTCCACTTCATCTTTGAGGATCTCATAAGTCGCGTGAGCCGAGGGATCAGGCAAGCTGGGAGCGTGAGCCGAAAGAATGCCCAGGACATCGAAGTCGGGATTCACCAACATATAGGCGATCGCCCACTGGTCGTCGATTTCATTGCCCACGTCCGTGGATAAAATCACCGGCGTCGCACATCGTGCTTTAGCTGCCGCACAAACGGCCAGAAGCATCAAGGTGAAGAAGGTCCGCGAAAATCGCATCTTACGTGGGAATTCTTTTTCAATCATCCAAATAACTCCAGTCGATTACTACGAAAGAGTGGCCGAGCCTATCAACGTAAGTCCCAAAGCGTAGCTAACCAGCATCAGGATCACGTACCTCCAGGTTCCGGCAGGCGCATTACGAAACTCTTTCCAGACGAATACGCCCCAGAGCGCTGCGACAAGCGTGGCTCCTTGCCCCAGCGCATAAGAAATTGCCGGGCCGGCAACACCGGAGGCGATCAGGTTACAGGTCAGCGCAAACATCCATATCATTCCACCCAATAAACCCCACAAATGTACCCTTGCGTTTCCCCTGAAATAGCTCGAGTAACGGATACCATTTGTGCGCATGAAGATGGAGTTCACGAAGAGATTGCTGGCGAGCACGCCAAGAGAAAATATCAACAATGCCGAGTAGGGAGCGAGTTGTCCAGGCGCAATGAATCCGGTATTGAAGTTGGGAGAGATCGCGCGTGCGAGCTGAGGATAGAAAAATCCCATAAGGCAGCCCGCGATAACGGCAAAGAGCGGACCGCGCATTCCTTTGGAGGAGGAGAGGCCTGGCAGCCGGCGGTAGGCTATCGCCGAGAAGAGCATCGCCAGGATGATCAATACCACTCCGGAAGAGATCAGGGCGAGATTGCCCTTGGGAGCTTGAAAGTAGCTCACTAAAGTACCGATCGTTAATGCCAGGCCAATTCCGACGGGGAATGCCACCGCCATTCCGGCACAATCGATGGCTACGACCAACAGGAGGTTGGCGACATTGAAAAGGATTCCGCTGGCAAATGCGTGCAGCACTGGCGCGGGCAGAGCTTGGTGAAGGTTGGCGACCGTGCCGAAAGCCGCGTTGCCACTCATGCCGAGTGTCAGCGCGCTGAGCAGGGCGAGCACAAAAACACCGATTACGTAATCCCAATAGTAGAGCGGGAACGGCCAATGGCCGCGATCGGACAATTTCTGCGTATTTGCCCATGAACCCCAACCGAGCATGGTGAGGACACAAAGGAAGATAGCCAACCGCAGATCAGTGATTGCGAACAACAGAACCTCCCTTCCGCTGCTTTGTGTCCAACAAGTTTGCAGGCATGCGGCTCAGGAGAAAATGATCGGTTTGCGCGCGATCCGGAATTGAACTTTGAGCTCCGGGGCGGGTGATGGACAACGCGGAAGCTGCACTGGCAAAGACAGCGGCCTCCCGTGGCGCGCGGCCTTCCGAGAGAGCAACGGCGAAGGCGCCGTTAAATACGTCACCGGCGGCGGTGCTATCGACACTGGTCACGGGGAACGCCGCTATATGGGTGCTTCCCTCGGGTGCGGCCAAAAAACATCCTCGAGCTCCAAGCTTCAAAATGACGGCGCGCGGTCCCATGGCAAGAATGGCTGCCGCAGCCCGCTCGACTTCGTCGAGATTGTCCAGCGCGGTTTCCGCAATGCCGAGCAATGCGGCGCTTTCGGACTGATTGGGGGTAAGAAAATCGATGCATTTCAGAAGAGAATGCGGCAGGGGCCGGACCGGAGCGGGATCCAGCATCACCGTTGCGCCGCAGGCGTGCGCATAGCTTGCAACCGCTTCTACGGTTTCGACTGGAATTTCCAACTGGAGCAAGACGATGTCGCCGGAGCGGAGAGAAGTGAGCATCGCAAGAGCCCTTGCCGGGTCAAGAGTGGCGTTCGCGCCGGGAGAAATAACAATTGTGTTTTCTCCATCCGGTCTCACGCAAATCAAAGCGGACCCGGTCGAGCGCTCCGAGAAACCGACAGAGGCTGTGTCCACGCCTGCGTCTTGCAGGCTTTGCATTACCTGCTGTCCGAACGAATCTTTCCCGGCCTGTGCAATCAAGAAGGTACGTGCGCCTAGCCTGGCGGCGGCGCAAGCCTGATTGGCGCCCTTGCCTCCCGGAGCGGTGCCAAGATCGCCGCCCAAAACGGTTTCCCCCGCCGAGGGAAAACGTGCCGTCGGTACGATCAGGTCTATATTGAGGCTTCCGACAACCCAGATATCGCTCATAGTGTGAATCGATTCAAGCAAATGTATCTCGCCCCAGAGGATTGCGCCAGGCAAGCTCGAGCGCCATCCCGCAGCATCATCGAATATCCATTTTCGAAGCTTCTGTCGCGTACAAGCAACCCGCAAAGGGACTACTCCGGCAAAACTCTACGGATTAGATCCTGGCACTCGGATGACACGGAATCCGGCAGTCTCAGCGGCTTCGGACAGTCGTTGATCTCCACAGATAAAGCATCTTTGAGCCGGACGTTGCTGACACCACGTTAAAGCGGCTGCCATTTGAAAACTCTCGGCAGCCCGCAACGTATATATGTCCAATAAGTGCTCAGCCAATTCTCGAAGAGGATCGCCGGGCAGAATTTCTCTCCAGCCCCGGCGCAGCATAACCAACCGGGTCAGAGCACCTTTTTTCTCGGTGTCGTTGATTGCTCCGCCGCGATGCAGCCTGGCGACCGCGCTATGCACTTCCACTGCGCTTGCCCACCAAACGACAGGCGCAAATTTTCGCAACTGTGATCGAACGTGGCGGCTTGTGATTTCTTGAACGCAGAGAGGGACGAGAGCACTTGCATCCCAGAAAGCCGTTGTCTTAGTCACAGTCCTTCTTCCCGCTCCCTCAGGAGGGCTTCTACAGCGTCGCTGGAATTTACCCTTCCCGTTCTGATTTCCAAGAGTTCGTCGATGTTCAGAGGGATCTCCGGCAGCCGCATTTTGCCGGCAGCCACTAACATCATCTCCTCGTCGCTAGCGTCGCCCGCCGAGAATGGAATCAGCTTCGCCACAGGTAGATTTCGGTCTCGGATGATGATTTCCTCACCACCCCGCGCGAAAGTCACATATGCGCTGAGGCGGTTCTTAAGTTCAGCAATGTTCACGCTGCGCATCGGTTCCCTCCGCTATATGGCTATTATAGCCATATAGCAATGCGCTTCTTAGCTTTCGCTTTGAGCCGCCGGGTCACTCCGTGCGCAGGGCCTGCATTGGATCGAGCTGGGATGCTCGATGCGCGGGCATCCATACGGCAAGCAAGGCAACCGCGGCCAATATAACCGGGACGGTCACGAATACGGCGGGATCCCAGCTCTTCACGCCAAACAGGAGATTGGCGATCAGGCGCGTCAAGGCAAAAGCGGCGCCCAGGCCGATGGCCACGCCGGCGAGCGTCAGCCGCATTCCCTGCCAGACGACCATGTTTCTGATCCGGACCCGGTCCGCACCCATGGCCATCCTGATGCCAATTTCCTGGACGCGCTGCTGCACGGAATATGCCATTAGTCCGTAAATGCCGATAGCTGCCAGCACCAGCGCGCAAACGCCGAAGATGGTGAGCAGCAGCATGTTGAAATCCTGACGCGCAGTCGAGTTAACGACAACTTCATCCATGGTACGGATCCTGGCTACCGGCAGGCCCCCGCTTGTCTGGCGCAGTTGGCCGGCCACGGCGGCTGCGATCTGGTGAGGATCGCCGCTCGTGCGAAAAACCCAATTCACCGGCAGAATGCGCGCATTCAGCGCCGTCATGCCGTCGGGGACCTGGGCCTGGGGAACGATCATCATGGGGAATGGATTGCGATTGAGGCCGCCATCGTGAACATCTCCGACGATACCGATGATCTGGCGAGGAGGCTCTTCAAACTCGGGACCTACTCCCTTGCCGATCACGATCTGCTGGCCCACCGGGTCTTGTTTTCCCCAAAACTGTTTCGCCATGGCTTGATTGATGAGCACTACGCCCGGCGCCGAGCCGTCATCCTGCTCGGTGAAATCGCGTCCCCGGAGGAGGGGGATTTTGAAGACATCGAAATAGCCCGGCGAAGTGCTCATCCAACCGGCGCCGTTTCCAAACGGGTTTTTGCCCGGCGGCCTTCCCACAATGGTGAAAGGCAGTCCGAATCCTCCCTCCAGTGGTATGCAGCACGTCGAAGCTGAGGCAAGAACGCCGGGTATCGCATTCAACCTCTCGCGGCTATTGCGCACCATCTGCGCCACTCCGGCGGTCTTGGCGAAGCGCTGGCCGGTCAGCGACATCTCCATGGTGAGCACGTGGTTGGCATCGAAGCCTGGCTTGACATCTCGCAGTGCAATCAATGTGCGGATGAGAAGAGCCGCGCCCAGCAACAACACCAGTGCGAGCGAGACTTCGCTGACGACCAGCAGAGCGCGTGCTTTGTTCTGACGAAATCCCGTGCCCGAGCGGCTGCCGCTCTCGTTCATTGCCGCGCTCAAGTCCGGCCGCGATGCTCCTAACGCGGGGAACAGGCCGAATAGAATTCCGGTGAAGACGGATACGGCTACGGTGAACGCCAGCACACGCCAATCAAGTCCAACCGCAGAGCCGTGCTCGCCAATGCGAGGGAGGGCCCCAGGACTGACTGCCAGGAGCGAGCGAACGCCGATCAGCCCCAGCACCAGTCCCAGCGCTCCGCCGGCAAAGGAGAGCAGCACGCTCTCGGTGAGGAGTTGACGAATGAGGTGGGCGCGACCCGCTCCTAAAGCTGCCCTTATGGCGAATTCCCGCTTCCGTCCCATGGCGCGAACCAGCAGCAGATTGGCGACATTGGCGCAGGCAATGAGCAAAACAAAGCATACCGCTCCGGCAAGGATCAACAGCGAGAGCCGGGCGCCGCTCACGATGGCATCGCGAAGCGGCTGTACGATGAAGCCGATTTGTGGGTTGGCTGGAGGATATCTCCGGCGAAATTCGGCAGCCGCCAGCTTCAGTTGAGCATTCGCCTGCGCCAGCGTGACACCCGGCTTCAGCCGCCCGGCGACAAAGAAGTAGTGCCCTTGGTCGGTGCTGTTGGGATCGAACTGGAAGGGTAGCCAAAGATCAGTCACCGGATCGGTCTGAAAGCTTGGTCCGGCTACGCCGATAACTGTGTAAGAATCGCCGCTCAGCGAAATTGTCTTGCCGGCGATCGCCGGATCGCCGCCGAATTTCCGTTTCCAAAGTCCATAACTCAGTACGGTGGTTTGTCCGCCGTGCGGGCTGTCCTCCTGGGCGGTGAAGCTGCGCCCCAGGAGCATCGGCGCGCCGAAGAGGCGGAAGTAGTCCGCCGTCACATGAAGGCCGTGAACCTGCTCCGGAACGGCGCCCGTGAGATTGAGTCCGATTCCGGCGAAGTCGTAGGCGGAAACCTCCTGAAACACGCTGGTCTGCTCCTGCCAGATGTGCAAATTGGTTACCGAGGAGGAGGATTGCGTGCCGTCTGGGCCACTGAGCATGAATTGCACAATCCGATCGGAGTCCGGGTAGGAGAGAGGTTTGAGCAATACGGTATTCACTACCGAGAAGATCGCGGTGGTGATGCCGATGCCCAATGCCAACGCAGATATCGCGGTTAGGGTGAATCCCGGATTTTTGAGAAACATGTGCAGGGAATGCTTCAGATCGTTATAGAAGTTGCTCATGAGCCAATTCCCCGGAGTGATTGGATTCTAAACCCCACCGTATTGCTGGCGCCGGAGCTTTTAGATGAGCGTTTAGATCCCAACCTATTTTCAACAGGGATACCTTGTGACTATTCCGCGCATTTGCCTGCGGAATTCATGAGGGAAGCGCGATATAGTTTTGCTTGGCGAATCTCGCGGCCTAACTCGGGCGTGGCAAAAATCGATCTATTTTCAACCGGCACTGCGGCGATTGAGCAGGACGAAGCGACAGAGCAAATCTATCGCCAGGCCGCCTCGTCGAAAGCGCGCTCTTCGCGAAGGAGGGAGTTCGATCCGTCGGGAGAGGAGCCTCGCTTCGCGCCTGAAGCGGTTGAGAGCGGACCGGAAGACCGCGAGCAAGACGCATTCCTGCGCGCGCGGCGCCGGGTTCCCGTCCGCCGCGGCATTCTCCCCAAGACTCGCACAGAACGCATCCGCCTCGCGGCTATCTCTCTATTGACGCTGGCTTCATTGATTGCTCTTGGCTTTGCGGCGCATAACTTTTTTCGTGACGATCCGCGTTTTCGCATCAATTCCGCGTCTTATATTCAAAGCGTCGGAAATAGCCAAGTCACCAGGGCGGAATTGCTTTCCGTGTTTGGCTCCGATATCGGCCGCAACGTATTCTTTGTTCCGCTGGGCGAGCGCCGCGAGGAACTCGAGCAGCTACCCTGGGTGGGTCGCGCGACCGTCATGCGCCTGCTGCCCAATCAGTTGCGCGTTGCCGTGGTAGAACGCGTTCCGGTTGCCTTTGTCCGTAGCGGCGATACCATCAAGCTGGTGGATGCGCATGGCGTGCTGCTGGACATGCCGCCTGCGATGATGCAGGTGAAGCACTACTCGTTTCCGGTGGTCACCGGCATCAGCGCGCGGGATCCGCTCTCGGTGCGTGCTGCCCGCATGCATTTTTATCAGGAATTTATTGATGATTTGGATTCAGGCGGCGGCAAGATCTCCCAGCAACTCAGTGAAGTTGACATCTCCGATCCTGAAGATATCCGTGCGCTGCTGCCCGCGAAAGGTTCCGATATCCTGGTGCACTTTGGGCAAGGATCGTTCCTGGAGCGGTACAAAAGATATCGGGAGCATCTAGCCGAGTGGGAACGCCAATATCCTCACCTGGCTTCGGCCGACATGCGCTACGACAATCAGGTGGTGTTGGAAATGGCCAAAGGTGCAGGCGCTTCCTCCGCTGCGATCGGTGTAGACGCCCAAACCGGCCAGCCCACGGCCAAAAGCAATCTTAAAACCCGCAGGAAGGCAAACCACGGCGCGAACGATTCGGCCAATCACGGCGTTGCGCACGGGGCGAATCATCGGGTGATTCATCGCGAGCACAACCAGGGCCGAAATCAGGGCCCAATTGAAAAACGCAATCCAACACGGGGTGAGGGATGAGTCAGAAGACCGACGAACTTATAACCGTGCTCGATGCCGGCAGCGCCAAGACGCGTGTCTTTATAGCCGAGTTGCATGAGGGCGCGCTCCGTTACCGGGCTCATGGAGTGATCGATTCGGCGGGGATGCGTAAAGGGCTCATCAGTAAGATTCATCCCGCCAGCATGGCAATCAGCGAGGCGGCGGCACAAGCCGAGCAGATGGCGAACGCGATCATCGCCCATTGCGCAGTGGGGATTGGAGGTCCCCACATGCGAGGTGTGAATAGCCAGGGCGGAGTTACCTTGGGTGCGCGTTTGCGCGAGATCACCCGCGAGGATGTGCGCGCCGCCGTCGATCGGGCTCGCTCCGTTTCGCTTCCTGCCGATAGAGAAGTCGTTCACCTGCTGCCGCAGCAATTCATTCTGGATGAGCAGCCCGGCATTCATGACCCCGTGGGGATGGTCGGCAATCGTTTGGAAGTCAATCTCCACATCTCCACCTGTTCGGCAAGCGCGGCGCAGAGCGTGGTTACCTGCGCCAATAAGGCCGGTCTGGAAGTGACGGATACCATTTTCGAAGCGATCGCGGCTGCCGAAGCTACGGTTTCCGCCGATGAGCGTGAGTTAGGCGCTTGCCTGATCGACGTGGGCGCCGCCTCGACCGAGTTGGCCGTTTTCTTCGAAGGAGCAGTAGCCCATACCGCTTCACTTCCGCTGGGGGGCGAGCACTTCACCAACGATCTCGCGGTGGGTTTGCGCGTACCGGTGCGTGAAGCTGAATTCCTCAAGATCCAATATGGCAATTGCGTCGTCACCTCTGTTCCTATCTCCAGCGAACTGGAGCTGGAGGCCAGCGAACTGGAGCCGTCGCGTGTGATCAAGCATCGCTCTCTGAGTGAAATTCTCGAGCCGCGGGCGCGGGAATTATTCCACATGTTGCGCGACAATCTGCGCCAGGGAGGCGTGCTTGAGGCGCTGGGCGCCGGTTGCGTGCTTACCGGCGGAGGCGCGCGCCTTCCAGGACTGCTCGAAGTCGCCGAGAGCTTTTTGCGCGCGCCGGCTCGCCTGGGCTATCCCGTGCCGCTTTCGCGCATGCCCGAGGCGCTCATCCAGCCGGAATTTTCCACCGCTATCGGCATGTTGCTCTACACTCACCGCACACGCGTGATGCGCGCGGCGGAAGATCAGGGATTACGCGCTAAATTACGCACAATGTTCGCAGGTAGTCTGTAGTAAAAGACTAGACAAGGCGAGAGAAATGGAGTCGAGGTACATGAGCGATAGCGAGGAAATTCGGATTCAATACAACGAAGAAGCGCCGCGCGGGGCGAAAATCAAGGTCATCGGCGTTGGCGGGGGAGGCGGAAACGCCGTAAACCGCATGATAGCCGCGGGGCTGGAAGGGGTTGAGTTTATCGCTGCGAATACCGATGTCCAGGCGCTGCAGCTTTGCCAAGCCCCGGTCAAGCTTCAGCTAGGCGTCAAGCTCACCAGCGGACTCGGCGCCGGCGCGAATCCCGACGTGGGACGCCGTGCGGCTCTGGAGGATTCGGAGAAGATCATCGAGGCGCTGGAAGGCGCCGACATGGTGTTCGTGACCGCGGGCTTGGGCGGCGGAACAGGTACGGGCGCGGCTCCGGTCATTGCCTCTTTGGCGAGTGAGATGGGCGCGCTCACGGTTGCCGTGATAACCCGGCCCTTCGGGTTCGAGGGCAAGCGGCGCATGCAGCAGGCGGAGCGGGGAATGGAGGAGTTGCTCGATGCCGTCGATACCATGATTGTGATTCCCAACGAGAAGCTGCTCGCGGTGGCTCGCGATGCCGGTTTCTTTGAATCCTTCCGCATTGCCGACGATGTTTTGCGGCAGGGGGTGCAAGGCATCTCCGATATCATTACCATTCCGGGCATTATCAACCGCGACTTCGCCGACGTGAAGACCACCATGGCGGGGATGGGTTATGCGGTGATGGGAACGGCCATTCGCAATGGAGAAAATCGCGCGATTGCCGCCGCCCAAGCCGCCATGGCCTCGCCGCTGCTCGAAGCCGGCGCGATCGATGGCGCGCGCGGCATTCTCATCAATATCAGCGGCTCCAGCTCGCTTAAGCTCAGCGAGGTTAATGAGGCCTCAACTCTGATCCAAAGCTCCGCCCATGAAGACGCCAATATCATCTTCGGCGCAGTTCTCAATGAGTCGATGGGTGGCGATGTAAAGATCACCGTTATTGCTACCGGCTTTCGCCAGGACATACTCAAGTCCACGAAACGCCTGCACAACGACGCGGCATCGCCGCGGGTACATGTCGAAGTGCGATCGGGGGCGCCCAGATTCGCCAGCGAGGAATTTGACGAAGACGAGGACTCGATTGGAGTCTCGCGCAAGCAGGGAACTGCCCAGGCGTATAAGCATGAAACGGAGCAAGAGGAGAATCCGCCGGTTACAGCGGCCTCCGAGCCGGCGCTACGGCCCGAGCCGGTCTTCACCGAAAGCGCTCGCGAAGATTCGCGCCCGGCCCCTGAATCCAAGGCCGCCGTTGCTGATTTTGTTCTGAGCGACCCGGGCTTCGCCGAACCTTTCGAAGAAGAGTATGCGCGGATCGTTCCCGGCGCGTCTGCAGGGAGAAGCAATGGCGGAGAGGCTTCGGGCCAAGGCAGACAAGAAGTGGACGATCTGGATATACCGGCCTTTTTGCGGCGAGGAAACCTGTAAGCGTTAAAAAAGATTTGAGTTACGTTACCCAAATGAGGTTACGGCGGTGCTTCCAAAGTAGTACGGACATACCCGGCCGTGCAGCCGAGTATTGAATGCATCAAGTCTTTCGCCACCTTTTCGGGTATGAATAATGACATACTTGATGAAAGTACGGGAGGGGGTGTGGCATGCGGCTCCTTTCCCAATTGCTATAGACATCGCATGAGTATTGATTGAGAGAATTTCCGGTGCTTCCTGCGGTTTCGCGTGGAGGCCCGATTCAAACCTGTTGAAGAGGTGGTTTCCCGGTGACCTGGCCGATTGTTAAGCGCGCGTGCTATTTTCTGCTGATGTTTGCCTTGGGCGCTCTCACTCTGGGGCGGCCCGCCTTCGCGCGGCCAACCCGTCCGGCCCATCCGGTTCATCACTCCCGCAGTACACATCTGCAGGAGAGCGCGCGCTCTCGCCGGCACATGGCTGCCTTGCGGCATAGCCGGCGCGCGGCCAGCTCGGTCATGGTGCGCGACCACGCGGGACGGCTGCATCATGTTGTGCGCCATCGTTATTATGAGCGCTTCACCGCCAGCTCGTTTACCAAGTCGGATCTCACGCAAGGGGATATAACCGCGGGAGAAGATCCGGTCGTGCGCCAGGCGGCAATCGATGCGCTGGGCAATATGAACGGGACGGCGGTCGCCATCGATCCCAGCAATGGCAGGATTCTCGCCATGGTTAACCAAAAATTGGCGCTTTCGAGCGGGGCGGAGCCTTGCTCCACCATCAAGGTTTCCGTGGCTCTCGCCGCTCTTGAAGAGGGCATCGTCACTAAAGATACCCAGGTCGATCTTGGCGGTAGATACCACATGAATATGACGGAGGCTCTGGCCCGGTCCAACAATCTCTATTTTGAAACTCTGGGACGCCGCCTGGGATTCGAGCGGGTGCATCATTATGCCACTGAATTTGGCTTAGGCGAGCTGGCAGGCTGGAGTATTCCAGGAGAGCAGCTCGGTGAATATCCCGATGAGGCTCTGCCGGAAAGCGAAGGCGGAGTGGGAAAAATGTGCTCCTTCGGCCAGGGAGTCTCCATGACGCCGCTTCAGTTGGGCGCGCTGGTGGCGGCTATCGCGAATGGCGGAACGCTCTACTATCTCCAACATCCAACTACGCCGGAAGAAGCGGTCAACTTTCAACCTAAAATCAAGCGCGTGCTGAATATCGGCAAACTGATTCCTGAGGTCTCCAGCGGCATGGAAGGCGCGGTCGATTACGGCACGGCTCGTTCGCTGCGCGCCAGCTTCAGCGAATTGCCGATCCTCGGCAAGACGGGTACTTGCTCCAACAACGGCACCCGCTTTGGCTGGTTCGCCTCCTTTGCGGACACGTCCTACGGCCGCATCGTTACGGTATTTTTCCTGGAGGGAGGCCGCCCGACCTTTGGACCCAAAGCTGCCGCGCTGACCGGCGTTTTCTACAAGAACCTCTGGAGCCACAGCTACTTTGCGCAGAAGGCTCCGGTTGAGAGTACATCGGCCCCTATTCAAGCTACCGGCGCCGACCAGTAGGCTCCTTAACCTAATCTCAGTAGCGGACGGGGCACTCCACGCCTGTCCAATCCCCGCAATCCCGTGTGCCCATACCTGGCGCACTCTCTATCCTTTTCCCCGGATTTAAGAATCAAAATCTCCAATTCCAGCAACTTCGATCTTCCGGGCGTTCAAACTTTTCCCGCGAATTCAGTATCTCAGCATGGAATGATGCTGAGATGAAGATTCTTACCGCCGACGAAATGCAGTCTGCCGATCGGATCACCAGCCAACGCTTTTCCATCCCCTCGCTCGAGCTGATGGAGCGCGCGGGGCAGGCGGTCGCGAAGTTTGTTCTGCGCGAATTGCCGCATTGCCGCCGCATCTGCGTTCTGTGCGGCAGGGGCAACAATGGAGGCGACGGCATGACTGCCGCAAGACACCTGGCGGAAGCCGGTTGCGAGATCGCTCTGCTGATTTTGGGCGATCCGGGGACGATACAGGGCGATGCCAAGGTAATGCTCGATAGATTGCCATTCGCGCCGATAGCCATTCAGGACAAAGCCGAGCTCCATCGTCAAGATAATATCGAGATCTTCGCGCGCACCCAACTCTTCCTCGACGCTGTTGTGGGTACCGGATTCCGGCCGCCCTTGCATGGGCTTGCTGCCGCCGGCCGTGACTTGCTCAACCGATATCCGGAGACGCCTGTGGTCGCGGTGGATCTGCCTTCGGGCTGGGATGCGGATTCCCGCGAGTTTTCCGCCGAAGGCGCATATCGTGCGGATGCCGTCGTCACCTTCACGGCGCCTAAGCTGGCGCATGTGTTTGGAATGCTCACCCAAGGCGGCGATCTCGCCCGCCCGGGAAACACCAAGCAGGGGCCGATCGTGTGCGCTTACATCGGCTCGCCTCCGGAAGCGGTGGAATCCTCCACCGGGCTCACCTGGGCGGGAAGCTCCAAAACGATTGCAGACCATCCCCGTTACGCAGATTCCAACAAGGGCAAGTTCGGCCATGTCCTGGTGATCGGCGGCGGCAGAGGCAAGGCGGGAGCGCCCGCCATGGCGTCGGTAGCCGCCTTGCGCACGGGCGCCGGTTTAGTAACCGCTGCGGTTGCGGAATCGATTCTGCCTACGGTGGCGGGAATAGCAGCCGAATTGATGACCATGCCTCTGATCGAGGGCAAGCACGGCGAGATTTCGAGCAAAAATCTCGACCCGGCCCGGCTGAAGGAAATGCTGGCCAAGAAATCCGTCATCGCCATCGGTCCGGGCCTGGGCCAGGAGCCGGAGGCCGTAGAGTTCTTCCTGGGATTGCTAAACGGGGCACGATCCGAAAAGACCGATCTGCCAATGGTGATCGACGCGGATGCGCTCAATGCCCTTGCGGCACATCTCGATCAGCTCGATGGCCGCGGCAGGCTGCTGGTTCTGACGCCTCATCCGGGAGAGATGGCCCGCCTGGCTGGTCTCACGATTGCCCAGGTTCAAGCAGATCGTGAAGGCCTTGGCCCGGGAATTCGCCGTCAAACATAAAGTGACTTTGGTGCTCAAGGGGTGGCGCACGGTGATCGCTCATCCGGACGGGAGCCTGGCCATCAACACTACCGGCAATCCTGCTTTAGCCAAAGGAGGAAGCGGCGACATCCTGACTGGGATTATCGCCGCCATGCTCAGCCAGTATCCTGGCGAAGCCGGCGAGGCGGTGAACGCCGCCGTGTATCTCCACGGCTTGGCGGCGGACTTTGCCGTGCAGCGTGCAGACCAACACACGCTGCTGGCGCTCGACACAGTAGCTCACCTTCATGACGCATTTCGTTTCCGCGCCCAGGACAAAGGAGGATATGTTTGGTTGCAGGGGATTCCAAATAGCCTGAAGGAGAGGGAATGAGCGTTCACCACTTTGAAAGCAAGGGGAGCAGTGAAACGATCGCGATTGGAAGGAAGATCGCAGAGTTGCTCATTCCGCCTAAATTTCTCATCCTTCGCGGCGAGCTGGGAACGGGGAAAACCACGCTGGTGAAAGGAATTGCCGAAGCTCTGAACGCCGCCGACCCGGACGAAGTTACCAGCCCCACTTTCACTCTGATCCATGAGTATGAAGGCAAGCGGACGATCGACGGCAAAGAGCAAGAAATCCCGCTCTATCACCTGGACCTTTACCGGATCGAAACCGAGCGGCAATTGGAGACGCTAGGTCTCGACGAACTGGCGCTACAGGATGCCATCGTTCTGGTGGAGTGGGGAGAGAAATTTCCCAGCGTGACCAAGCGAAGCGATGGCGAAATTCTCTTTGAGCACGCCGGCGGCGATCTCCGCCGGATATCCCTAACTCTGGGTGGTTGAAACATAGACGGCTGGCCCGTAATTACATCGGGCAGATCAAGACCTTAAACAGCCAAACTGTTGGTAGGGATTGCATCCATTCGCTTAGGGGTGGAAACACGTTTCTTTAAAGCCACGTACGTCCGAGGCGTCCTACCTACGTGAATCCTTTTCAGCTTGTCCTCTCGCCGGGCTTGTTCGATTCTATCTCCGCACAGTCGCGCCATCTTCTCGTATACCCGTTCTTGAAGATCGGCTCGCTGCCCATCACCCTGCTCTTCATCATCAAGGCAGCGATTTTTCTTTTCCTTTTAATCCTTGTCTCTAAACTTCTGCAGCGTGCTTTCGTCGGTCGCCTTCTTCGTCCGCTGCACATCGCTCCTGCCCAAAAGTTTGCTATTGGCCGATTTTCCAACTACCTGTTCTTCCTAGGCGGTCTCTTTGTCGGCCTTCAGTCGCTTGGAGTCAATCTAAACTCTCTAGTCGTCTTGGGTGGCGCTGTAGGGGTCGGCGTAGGTCTGGGCCTGCAAAACGTCGTCTCCAACTTTGTCGCCGGTTTGATCCTGCTAGTAGAGCAACCCATTCGAATCGGAGATCGTATCGAGACGAAGGATACGCTCGGGGACGTCGTCAAGATCGCCGCTCGTTCTACTTGGGTCCGGACCAACGACAACGTCATCATTATCGTTCCCAATAACGAGTTCATAAATAATTCAGTCACGAACTGGACGGCCAACGATGCTAATGTACGCATCAATCTAGCCGTCGGAGTCAGCTACAATTCCAGTCCTGAGCGGATCCGCGACCTGCTGCTGCAGGCCGCGGATGCCCATCCCGACGTCCTGCCCGAACCCAAACCCGAGGTCATCTTCACAGATTACGGAGACAATTCGATTAATTTTTCACTCCGCGTCTGGACCGCCAGCCACGCCCATACGCCCCTCGTTTTGAAATCCGATCTTTACTTCTCCATCTTCGATCTCTTCAAGAAGGAGGGAATCGAACTGCCTTTCCCGCAGCGTGACCTGCACCTCCGTTCCTCCGACATTCCTCTCCCATTCACTCCGCCTAAGGCGATGTAGCGTTGGGATGCGGAACTCGTGCCGGCTTCAACTCTTACCAGGCTTTGACCTTGAGCTATAGGGAGTTTCACTTATTGCGCAAGGGAGGCGGTTTTGCGATCACGGATCTGCGCCAGTTCGCACCATGTGTTGGGGCGCAGGGCGACCGTCACATCGTAGTGAGCTATCAACCAGGCATTCGACCGCGGATCGCATGTCGCAATCCAACTGCCGCCGGGCAGATTGTTGCCTGGGACTATGACTTGAACGTGCATTCCGCGGAGATTCTCTACCTTCGCGTAAAAATCCGCTTCGGGACTGTAATGGGTCATCTCGACGTCTCCCGAACCAGCCCCCGCGTTCATCAGGCCGTAATCGAGAATCAGGACACGTTTAGTTAGCCCGCTGTAGCGGACCTGCTCCAGAAAGGGTCCGTATCGCCCCTCCATGTAGACTCCGGCCAGCTTTTTCTCCACGCCGATCTGGTAGTAGTAAATGGTTGCAAGAAGAGCGAGACAGAAAATGGCGCCAACCGCTGCATATGCGACGCGTGGCCGGAAGAGTACAGGAAGTGTTTGCCGGCGAACGCGCAACCATTCCAATCCGTCGGAGAGTCCGATACTGGTGGCTAACGCCAGCAATGGAGTGGCAGGAGTGATGTACCAGAAAATCTTGGTCTGCGACTTGGTGATTACGGCAAACAAAACGCCGGCGGTGAGAATGCAGAGAAGCGTTATCGAGCGGCGGCGGCCAGGCCTGAAGAACGGTACCACGGCGAACGGCAGCAATATGAATCCCGGCTCGTATTTGGTGGCTAAAGTCCAGACATAGAAAAGAGGACCGCCCTGATGTTCCTCGTTCACAGCGAGGTACCGCCCGGTAAAGTCGTTCCTCCAAACTGCCGCAAGATAGCCCGGATCGAAATGCTCACGCAAGCCATAGTAGCCCCCGCAGACAAGCGCAACGCCGAGCATGGCGAGCCAGAGGCGCGGATCCAGTAAGACTTCCCCAATTCGCCGCCGGACCACAATGTAAAGCAACAGGCCGGGAAGAGCTAATATCCCACCCACTCCTTTGGTGAGCACGGCTAAAGCAATTGCAAGTCCGGTCACGGCCATCCACCGCGTGCGAACCGGGCCGTGTGCTTCGAGGTATGCCCAGAAGCCTAGCGTGTAGACCAACACGAACAAGGTGACGAAGCTGTCCAGATCGCCCGTCCGAGCGGCGTGCCAACCCACGAAGATCGGAGCAGCCAATAAGGTCAAACCCGCGATCAGGCCGGCCAGCCGGTCCTGCAGGCAATACCGGCAAAAAAAGAAAACCAGCAGAACGGTGGCCGTTGCGGCCGCCATTGACGGAAGGCGCAGCGCCAGCAGAGGCGGCAGACCGGTGCGCAGCAACAGAGCAGCGAACCATGTATAAAGCGGCGGTTTAGTGGCCCAACGATCAGGCGCCCCGTTGAAGTAGGTCGCTATCCAGTGACCGTTGTGAGCCATCTCAATGGCGTTGTTGGCATTGCGGCTCTCGTCCCAGAGCTGCATTGGCACAGCGCTGTTTCGAAGCAGAATGATTATCGCAGCAAGCAGAAGGAGCAGAGCAACGCATGCCAGGTCGACCGCCCGGCTTGGCGAATCCTGACTTCGCGGATCCTCTTTTCGTGAATCCTGGGGGAGTGAATTCGTGGTATGCCTTCCAGGAGCGAAAATTGACATAGGACCTTCGATTGTAATTGGGATCTCTGAAAGTCAGATCGCTAATTCATACCTACCAAGGATCGGTAAAGATGCTTGAGCATTTGTGTGGGAAACGCGGCTCTTTTTCTGCCCGCTATTTGCCATTCGCCAAGGTGGCGATTTGTGTTTACTTCTTCGTCTGCGTGGGTGTTTTCATGTTGCGTACGGCACATTGGCAACAAGTGAACGATCCCGCGCAGCTTCACTACCTGTGCTTTTTGATGGATCACGGAATGGCGCCCTATCGCGATCTACTGGAGTTCAATATGCCGGGCGCATATCTGGTGAACTGGACTGTCATGCACACTCTGGGCGCAGGCTCCGCAGCCTGGCGAGTCTTCGACTTCACTCTTATGGCGGCCGCGTGTTGGGCAATGATCGCCATTGCGCGCCCCTATGACTGGCTGGGTGGGGTTTTTGGCGCGGCGCTGTTCATTCTGTATCACGGAAGAGACGGGGCGGGGGAGCAAGGGCAGCGGGACCTGGTTATCGCTGTGCTGCTTTTGAGCGCATATGCCTTTCTCTTTTACTTTTTTAGAAGCCGCTTCCCCATCCGCCGGATGTGGGCCATTTTCGCTTTCGGCTTATGTGGCATCCGCAGCGGTTACGATCAAACCGGCGCCTCTGCCTCTCATCCTGGTCCTTCTTGTTCTGGGCGGGATTCGGCTGAAGCAAACCGGTGAGCCGATTCTGAAGCCCTTGCTCTACGCCCTACTTGGCTTACTGCTACCCTGCGCAGTCGTATGCGCTTTTCTGATTTACAAACATTCGCTCAGTTCCTTCATTTACATGTTGCGCGTGGTGCTGCCTTTCTATGCAAACCTCGGACGTCTGCCTCTCGCTATGTTGATGGCGCGAAGCTCCACGGAGTCCGTGCGAATACTGGCGCTCATCGCCCTGGCAATTGCCATAATGAAGCGGGATTGGTGGAACTGGGAGGGGAAATTACTTGTATTGGGGATTGTCTTCGGCATCGCATCTTACTTTGGCCAGGGAAAGGGCTTCCCCTATCACCGTTATCCGATGCTCGCGTTCCTCTTTCTCTGGATTGGGATCCAGATCATTTCTGCCTTGAGAGGCCGCCGGAGAGTTCGCATCCTGGCCACGGCCGGAGCCATTTTCGGGATAGCCGTTGCACCTATCTACGCGAAACAGGCCATTCACCGCCAGTGGGATAGTCAATTCTCAGACTCGCTTACGGCTGACCTGAACCACTTGGGTGGTCATGAACTCTCAGGTCATGTGCAATGCATCTACACGCCGGCCGACTGTGACACCACGCTTTACCGCATGCGTCTGGTGCAGTCCACAGGCTTGTTTTACGACTTCCTGATCTTCGGATCGGCCGAGCAGCGGGTTATCCGTGATTCGCGCCACCGCTTTTGGCAGCAGTTCCAAAGGAACACTCCGCAGGTCATCGTCGTTGGCAGTGGGCTGTATCCGGAGGGTTCCGGCTATGGCAAGCTGCATTTATGGCCTTTGTTCGACAAGGAACTCACCACTCGATACAGCTTATATGAGGACCGTACTTTCGCCGCCGGCGATAGGGGAGTGATGGGCTATCGGATTTATGTCGAAAAGAACAGGCCAGGTATTTGAGCTTCGGGCGTCAGTGGGTCATGGCGTAAATGACATAATTCACGCCGATTCGGACGCCGAGGTCGGAGAATTTTAACGGGTACCAGGGATCGTCCGCCCATTCCCAAGAATCGCCGATATCTGAATTCAGGGAAATAGCGACCATTACACGGCCCTTGTCGTCATAGATGCCCTCCCAGCGGGGCACTCTTCCATCTTTTTTGTAGCCGGTGGCCAGGTGCTCCGCGCCCGGGATCTGGTACCGGTCGTCCAAATCATAGATGGTGTGGAAGATCGGATCGCTATTCTGGATATCGACGATGGGACGGTCGGGAAAAACCATCTTCATGGTTTTCTCGAAATAGGCCTGTTCCTCGGATCCGTGAAAATCGTCGGCCATGAAAAAGCCGCCGCGAAGCAGATAATCGCGAAGCTTCTTTGCCTGCGGCTCGGTTAGTCCCCACTCGCCCACCTGGACGGCGTAAAGCCACGGCCAGTTGTAAATCTCATCTCCGTCGTCCAGGTTTACCGGCTGCTCCACGGAGCGGGCATCAACCCGGGTCAAACGCCGGACCGCCTGCGCGAATGCGCGGTCCGCACGGGGATAATCCTGAGTCCAAAGGGAAAGCCCCTGCCGCCAGTCGCCGTCGAATCTTCCGCGATAGCCGTCCAAGGGCCCAGGGGGATACATCAGCCGCGCGAAGGTCCACTCAGCCTGCCGCTGCCAGTCCACAGGGAGCGGCACGGATTCGCCATACTCCACGGAAGGGTATTGGCGGAAGGTACGCTGCGCATACAGTGCGCCCAACAAAATACCGGCGAGGATAAGCGCGCCGCCTGATCGCCACAGAATGTTTCTGGCACTCATTCGCTGAGCCCTATTCCGAGGTTAGCATGGCTGGGGCTAAGGTATAAGGCGCGGGATGGATGTTAGCCGGCGGCTGAGGCTCACATAGTGCCTGGGCTTTTCCAATCCATGCTGGTGCGTAGCAGGCGTAGTAAGGTCCGCAAAAAAGGAAGTCTAGAGGATGAGCACGGCAAGCGGGAAATGCGTCAAGGTAAACTGTTTGCCCAATCAAAAAGGAAGACCGGGCTCAACCGTTGCAGATCAGGAGGCGATTGGGCGCTAGAGCATTTTAGCTTTTGGTGTATGCGCGGGAAGCACTGCCCACGTGGCCTTTCCATCGAAGAGCGGCCACACGCAGCCGCTCTTACCAGATCACAGTAAAAGCTAAAATGCGCTAAATCAACTCGGCGACTTCTCTTTTGCGCGGCAGTGCATCTTATTGGAGCAGGCGCGAGGCTTGTGACCGTTTCGCCGGCAGAGGAGAGAGCAAATGGAGCAAGAGAGACTGAGAAGACTGTTCGTTCTGGCAACCGTGATTTCCGGAGTTGTTGCAGCGTACCTGATGTATCGGCGCGGCGCATCGCTGGGCGCGATCGCCCAGAAAACCATTTCAAATCCAGTGGGCGCGCTAGCTTCGGAGGTAGGCAACGTTGTACAGCCGGGTGCGCCGGGAAGACGTGTTTAGATTATTTGCAGGAAGCGAAATAGGAAGCCTGCTTTTCCTTCCAAAGCTTATACAAACCCCACGCCGCTATGGTACAGGCGTCCTGAATCGTTCCGTCCAGCAACATCCGCTCGAATTGGGAAACGGTGGCAGTCCTCACCACCAGGTCGTGCTCTTCAGGGTCGGGATCAATTCCGACGTGGGTGAGTCCGCTGGCCAGATAGATATGCTGCTTCTGCCGGGCGAAGCCGTAGGCGATCCACATCGTTCCGAGATAGGTCATCGAAGTTGCGGTCAGTCCGGTTTCTTCCCGCAATTCGCCGCGCGCCAGCTCTTCCGGATCGATATCGGGGCTCTCCCAACCACCCTGCGGCAGCTCCAGCGCGCGCTGCTGGATGGTATAGCGAAACTGCTCGATCAAATAAATGGTGTCGCCTTCGATAGGCAGAATTACAGCGCAGTCCTCTTTATCGACGACGCTGTAGATGCCCGCGGCGCCGGTATTGCGTTCGATCCGGTCTTCGCGGAGGCTAAGCCATGGATTGCGATAAATTTCCCGGCTGCTTAGGGTCCGGATACTCATATCGACTTCAATATTAATGCGTCCATTGTGTCTTTTATATGAACACCGCTGTGGTCAGGAGCATCGGCTCTTTGAACTGCTGCCAAGGTGCTTCTATTTGTTCGAGGAAAGTACCAGCCATTCCGGATCGCTGGCGGTGTGTTTCAACCGGACGACCTCGCTGCCTACCACCAGGTCGAAGTCACCCAGAGGAATGTGCTGGCCGTTATCGTTGCTAATGAAGTGAACGACAGATTTCTTCTGTGTCAATGTCAAGCCGTAAGAATCCTTCGTTTCGCAAAGCTGGTGGCTGATTTCGTAACGCACATCCAGTGCTGGTTGATGCTTTCCTGTCGGCATTAATCTTCCTGTTCCATTTCCATTTTGATCCATCGCTCTCTTCTCCTCGAAGATAGTAAAAATATAGATCGCTCTCTCCGGCAACCGTCATCCCCAAAACGGGGGATGCACGAGGCGTACCCAGCCGGAGGCAAACGTAACTTCGCCGGTCACCCAGTCGTATTACGTCCGCTTTGCCTCGTTCTATAAACAGCCGGCCGTTCAGAGAATAAGGCTCGTATTCTAACGTCTAGCAACTACCTGCGTCTATGGAGTCATTATTATGCCTTGCGAAGAAATGAGAGAACTTGAGAACGCCTGGACGAGACATTACGAAACGGCAAATTATTTTTCATGTAGCCCGGAGATTGCTGTTTTGCCGATGCCGAAAAGGACGCTAACGCAGTTGGTGAGAGGATGCCGGGCCGAGCAGGCTCGCGCGGCGCACTCCATATTGACGCATAGGCGGCAATGCCCCACATGCGGTGAAAGAAAGGCGAAATCAGGGTTCGCAGCTTAGAGTGTTTTCCTTCCAGTGTAGACGGCGGCGGAGCAGTGAGTAGCCCCATAGTCGTATTCAATTGCTAGTTGACGAAGGGACAAAATCAACTGGCAGGAGAGAGGGAGGGAAACGGATGTCTGTCACCGTGAGGGTCAAAGCCACCGGCCAGGTCTTCGAAGCTACAACCGATATGGACGGCGACACTCGAGCCCCGTATGTACATGAATTTATCGAGGGAAAGCTCTATGGAGGGCTCCTCTTCGATTCACTGGAAGTGATGGAATCGAACGGTGCGGTAAGACTGAAGGGCTATAGACGATGGGCGACTTTCAGGACTGAAGAACTGGATGTTTGTTCTGCCGATCTGATTGCGTGCACGCTTGAGGCTTGAGACCATCGCGGAGCTTCGAACAAAGAAGTGCCACGAGTACTTCGGAATAGCCATTTTTTGCGTGTCTTGAAAGCCACGATGCTGAACCCAGTTCCAGCCCAGCCCCGGCCTGGTGTACTCTCTTGGAACTTGAGAGGTGGGAAAGATTCAACCGGAGCCCAAACCGATGACGATCTGGTGCATCTTGGTTTTCGCCCTGGTGGCTATTGCTATCGCCATAGGATTTGTAATCTACCAATCACGCGGACAGGGCCATCTCCTGCCAAACAGAGTTTCACCCCATAGGTTGAGTCATTGATTGACGAAGTTCCCTAAAAGATCACAAGCGGTCACAGCCAGTCTTTAGCGGCGTAAGTTCCCTGATTCAGTCATCGTTCCCTCACTTCGCCGGAACTTCTTGGCCGTGGGTCGATAAATTATCTTTACTTTTGATGTTTGCCCCTTTGCCCTTCACCCTGGTTGCGCTCACCATGGTCAAGCCTGTGTCGTAATCCAACTCACGGGGAAGATAGCCGTCGTTCTCCCGCTGCCGTGTCATTCCCGCATTTTCCCAGGTCTCAACAAACTCAGGCCGCCATGAGCGCCTGCCCCAATAGTAGCCGCGCGAGGGATCGCGGGAAGTGTTCATCCAATCCAACAGACGATCGTGCAGATCATTCCGTATCGTCGCGTGCTGGTTGGAGTCAATGAGGTTATTCAGTTCCGCGGGATCCGTTTCCAGGTCATAGAGTTCATCCGTTACCATCAGGTTGACGGCTAGCTTGTACCTTCCGTCGAAGATGCAGCGAATAGGCTGATACCCTCCGAAGCCATCATGGTCAACCTCGTAGCGTCCCCATTCGATAAACACCTCTTTGCGTCCGGGTAGCTTAGGATTTCTGAGAATAGGAAGCATGCTGCCACCCTCCAAAGTCTTGGGAACTTCGAAGCCAAAGAAGTCCATCAAGGTTCCCGCAATGTCGATATGTGACACAAGAGCCGAGCAAGTCGCGTTCACCGGCGCCGATCCCGGCCACCTGGCGAGAAAGGGAACGCGCGTGATCTCGTCATACATCGCCGGCCCTTTGTCGAGCAGACGATGAGATTCGAGAAACACGCCGTGGTCGGCTGTATAGATCACGAGAGCGTCTGGAGCCGACTTCTCAATCTCTTCCAGAACACGTCCAATTTCATGATCGGCAAAAGTGTGAGATCCGAAAAACTGCTCCGCCCGGATCGGCGGCTGCGCCTTGTTCAATCTTCCATCCGCCCAAATTCGCTGCTCTACAGGTTTATTGGTCAATGGGTCGTTCACATTGGGGCTGCCGGGAAAGGTATAGTCTTTGTACATCCCGGTATACTCGATGGGACAAAGACTCGGGCCGTGCGGCTCATCGTAGGCAACCACCATCAGGAAATCTTCATTTTTGTGCTTGGCAAGAAAATCGATCGCGCGATTGGTAACGCGATGGCCATAACACATGTCGGCTGTCCAAGAGGCATCTTTTCCCGTTGCGGGATTGCGGGACCGCATCCGGTCCTCGGGAGAAAGTTCGCTTAAATACCTCCGCATGTCATACCAATAGACAGGATCCCATCCGGGAGCAGGGATTCCGGTATCGAAATAATCTGTCCCGGAGAGGTGCCACTTGCCCATAAAGGCGCAGTGCACACCCTTGTCATGCAGCCGTTGACCAATGGTATGCACCGTATTGCCCATAGGCATGCTGTTACCCCACACTCCATTGGTATGAGGGAATAGTCCTGTCCAGATCGCGGAGCGGGCAGGCGCGCAGACCGGCTGGCAGTTATAGGCGCGTTCAAAGCGAACCCCTTCGCGGGCCAGGCGGTCGAGGTTGGGCGTCTTTAATCCCGTCTGCTTATTGCAGTTCAGCATGTCGTAACGAACGGACTCGCCCAGAATGACGACAGCTTGCCGTGACTTGCCGTTTGTAGGTGCTGCGAGCTGCCAGAGCGTATCCTGGCTATTGGGGCTATCGCCGTTCTGTTGCGGTTCGCCGGTTGGAGCGTCCGCGAAAACCGGGCTTGCCTGGCTTGCCGCCGACACCGCCCCAGCCGCACCTACTGACTTCATAAACTCTCTGCGGTTCATGTTCATCCGTCCTTAGACTTATGCAATTCAATATCGGGCGAGTCAGCTTCTGCTGTTACGATGTCGATCTTCGTTATTCTGCGCACAACGCCACCTGCACGCTGGTGTCTCTGTCAGCACAGTTTCGCACGTAATCAATCGAACGCGATACGTTGCTGCCGATACGGTCGAACGGGTCGAGCAGGCGATTGCTGCTCTAGGATTGGAATCTGCATGGGAGATGCGGTACGGCTATCTCCCCTTCGTTATTGCAGGTGCACTTTCGGCTCGACCGACATGCCGGGGCGCAGTTTGTTCAGATCACGCTGATTTGGCTTGAACCCAATACGAACGCCCAGGCGCTGAATCACTTTGACGTAATTGCCGGTTGCATTCTCCGGGGGCAATACACTGGTGATGTCGCCGGTTGCGGCGGGCATATCCTGAACATAGCCGTCGAAATCTTCATCCAGTGCGTCTACGTGAATGCGAACCGGCTGGCCGTTGCGCATACGGCGAAGCTGCGTCTCCTTGAAATTCGCGGTCACCCATAGGTCATCGGTTTGCACAATCATCATGAGCTGCTGCCCAGCCGAAATCTGGGCGCCCACTTCCGCGCTGCGCTCGGTTACGATGCCATTCACAGGCGAAACAATATGCGTATATGCCAGGTTGAGCTTTGCCTGTTGAAGCTGAGCTGCCGAGGATTCGGCGCTCGCCTGACGGGACTGAATCGTTGCCTGGCGAATCGCAATCTGCCGGGTAGCATTTTTTAATGTCTCATTGAGCCTGCTTTGCTGTTCCTGGAGCTGTGCGCGCCGCTGATCGACGGTCTGGGCGGCTGCGGCCAGAGCCGCTTTGTCCGCATCCACTGTTGCCTGTTGCGCTTTGGCCGCGGCCAGGTACTGATCGTAATCCGACTGCGCTACTTCCTCTTTCTGGATAAGCTGCGCATAGCGTTTCAAATCCGACTGGGCCCTGGCGTTGTTTGCTTCCGAGCTCAGCAGTTTGGCCGCTGCGTTGTCACGGTCATACTGCGCGGCGGCGAGCGCAGCCTCCGCATTCGTCACCTCGGAGTGCGAGGTGCTCTCATTCGTTGCATTGCTGAGCACCGTGATCGGCAGGTTGGGGTTTTCTGCCCTGGATTGAGCCAGAGCCTGGTCATAGCCTGCCTTGGCTTGCGTTAGAGCGACCTGATAGTCCCTGGGATCGAGATCGACGAGCGGCTCCCCGGCGCGCACCGGCTGGTTGTTTTCAACATAGACAGCTTTTATATTGCCGGCGACCCGCGAGGAAATCGGATTGATATGCCCGTTCACCTGGGCATCGTCTGTACTTTCATAGTTGCGGGATATGAGCCACCATATTCCGACTCCTATAAGGACGAGAACCACCACACCCGCCAGCACCAAGATGCGCTTCCGTTTTTTCGCCGGGTCCATTGGCTTCTTATCGTCCTTTGCCGGGGCGGGAGCCTGCTGCTCGTTGCCGGCCTGCGCTTCGCCGGAAGCCCCCGGCCGCTGACTTTCGACTTGCTCCAGATCAGTAGTCATTTGGTTCCTTTCAATAAGGCGGGGATATCCTGCTCGGCGTCGCCGGTCGCGCGCGCGAGGTCAATCCTAGCGACATTTTGGGAGTAGAGACTATTGACATAATCCAGGTCCGCCGCAGCCAGCGTTTGTTCCGATTGCACCACCTCCACCGAATCGGTAACACCGGCAACAAAGCGGTCCTGCGACTGGCGCAACGTGTCGAGCGCGAGCTTGCGATTGTTTTCGGCGACCGTCACTTGCTGGTTCGCCACCGTTACATCGATATATGCGTTGCGGATATCAAGCTCGACCGAGCCTCGCTGATCCTCATACTCGGCGCGGCGCTGGTCCACTGCCGCCTGGGCCTGCTGCACATCGGACGCGATACGGCCGCCCTGCCAGACGGGTACATTGATCGTGCCGGTCGCGCCGAAGATGCCGTTTCCGCCGCTCGTGGGAGTAACACCTTCGATTCCGTAGTACGCATTCACGCTGGCGCTGGGAATGCGTTCCGCGCGGGCGGCTTTCAAGGCTTGTTCCGCGGCGCGCAGATCTGCTTCAGACGATTTCAGATCGGCGCGCTGCTCGACCCCGCGCCGGATCGTCTCATCCAACGGGAGCAGGGAGGCCGGGTTCGCAGAGAGTTTCTCAAACAGCGTCAGCTCTGTTCCCAGCGGCAGTCCGATGACTCGGGCCAGCGCCAGTTTTTGTTTGTCCAGATCGGCCTTGTCGGATGTGAGCCGCTGCCGTTCCGTTTGCAATTGCACCAGACTTCTCTCAGAATCGATGAGCGCCTTGGTTCCGGCGCGACGCTGTTCGGCGGCCTGGTCGTAGCTCGATTGCGCATACTCGACCTGCACCATCTGCGAATCGACCAGCGCCGTCCCCGCCAGCACGCGAAGGTACTCTCCACTGACGGCCAGCACCACAAGCTGCCGCGCGTCCTGTGCGCTCAACTCGGAGGCGTGTTGCAGCTCCTTTGCGGATCGGTAGTTATGCATCGCCGTCAGGTCGAAGGCGTCTTGGGTCACCGTTCCGCGGGCATCGTAATAATGGAAGGGACCCACCGTGGTGGGAAATGAAAATGGAAGACCCACCAGGGTGCTGTTGCTCAACCCAAGGGCTTGCAAGTCTGTCTTCTGTGCCGTCATGCTCAGACTGGCATTGATATTCGGAAGAAGCTGGCTGAGGGCGGCCAGCCGCTCGGCGCGCACTTGGCGCAAGGAAGTACTCGCGCTCACCGCTCCAAGGTTATAGCGGAGACCGCGTTCGATTGCATCCTGAAGCGTCAAGGTGAGCGTGCGACCAACCGTATTCGGCCCGGGAACGCTGCCCTGATAGGTTCCCTCGACTTGAATCGAAGTACTGATCGTGCCGGCATTCGAGGCGGTCCCAGGGCTGGCGCTCTGCTGGGTCGACACGGTATTGGCGCCCTGGCGTCCGGAACGCGGCACCTGTTGAACGCGCGCGGCAGTGCCCGAACTCGGCGCACCCGTCTGGGCCACTGCTGAGAGAGCAGAGAGCAGAATTGTGCAGGAGATACATATCGCTTTATTAATCGAAGGTCGCATATAAATCCATCAGTGGGCGGCGTGCATTCCCTTGGCCGGTTTTTTCATCAGCAACGCCAACGGGACCATGCATATGGCAAAAATGGCAAGCATCTGCAGAATGTCGAGATACGACAACACACCGGCTTGGGCCTGCAGTGCCCGGTAAAATTGTGCAAGGGCGTGATGTTGCGCATCGTTGAGCGACGGAGTTTTGCCTAGCGCCTGCTGGGTCATGGCGTGATAACGATTCATCCAGACGGAGCTTCCATTGGAAATATGCCTGACCAGGTATTGCTGATGCACCTGCTGGCGGCGGGCCAGCATGGTGGTGTAAAAGGCTGTTCCGCAGGATCCGCCAACATTGCGCGCCAGATTCACCAGTCCTGAAACATCGTTGTTCTTTCCAGGCCCTATGCCGGTGTAGGACAACGTATTGATGGGAATGAAGAGGAACGCCAACCCTATGGCCTGATAGAAACGCAGCCACGCGACATACCCAAAATTCATCTGCAAATCGAGACTGGTCATGTGATACAGCGCAGTACCCAGTGCGGCAAAACCAAACATGATGAGATAGCGGCCATCTACCTTTGAAATCAAAATACCCACAATCGGCATGCAGATGATGGTCGCCAGTCCTCCGGCGGACAGGGCCAGGCCCGACAGTTCGGCGGTATAGCCCATCAGCGTTTGCAGCAATTGCGGCAGCAACACTGTAGTCGCGTAGAGCGCGAAGCCCAGCACAAACATCATCAGGAAGGCTACGGAAAAGTTTTTATTCCCGAAGAGCCGCAAATCCAAAATTGGCCGATGCGCTCTGCGCGCCTGCCACAATTCCCAGAAAATAAGGCAAATCATCCCAACGGCTGCCGCGACGGCGAAGGTAACGATGAGATGGGAAGCAAACCAGTCCTTTTCCTGTCCCTTATCCAGCACGACTTCCAGGCAGCCAAAGGTCAACGCAACCAGGCCAAACCCGATGGTGTCGAGCTTGAACCCGCTGCGTTTTGCTTCCTCCACATCCTTCTTGATCTGCGGTGTATCTTCGACCAGCCGGTGGGTTAACGTAAGCGAAAGAATTGCAATTGGAATATTAATAAAGAAGATCCATCGCCAGTCGTAGCGGTCTGTAATCCAGCCTCCCAGCGTCGGACCGATAATGGGAGCGGTGACCACCGCCAGTCCGTACACGGCGAAGGCTTGACCAAGCTTTGCCGGAGGGAACGTGTCGGCAAGAATGGACTGTTCGGAGGGTTGCAGGCCGCCGCCGCCCAATCCCTGCAAAACCCGGAAAAACAACAGCAGAGGGAGCGATGGCGCCAGTCCGCACATCAGGGAACTGACGCCGAAGATGGCGACGCACGTCATGTAGAAGCGCTTGCGTCCGACAATGCTTCCCAGGTAAGCGCCCGCCGGCAGGACAATGGCGTTCGATATCAGGTAAGAGGTAATGATCCAGGTCGCTTCGTCCTGCGAAGAACCCAAAGAGCCTGCGATGTGGGGCAGCGCTACATTGACGATTGAGGTGTCCAGCACCTCCATGATGGTCGCAAGCGTGACTGTAATTGCGATGAGCCACGGATTGTGCTTCGGCCTGTAGGCTTCTTCTTGCATCGGCAATGATGATACCACCCGGTACTGTACTGTGAGATGCTCGTTCCGGATCTCCGATTCGGGAAAATTGACGTGTAGGATGAACCTTGATCAACCATGACCGCTGCACAACGGAAAAGACCTGGGAGTAAAGGAAAGCGCGCTGAGCCGGCCCGCATGAGACTGGAAGAGGAGCGTGTTGATGAGATTCTGGATATTGCAGCGGAGGCCTTTATCTCGCAAGGCTTCGAGGGTGCGAGCGTAAACGATATCGCCAGGCGGGCGAACTCCTCAAAGACAACCTTCTATTCCCGGTTTCCCACCAAGCAAAAGCTGTTCATCGCAGTTCTTGAGCGGCGAATGAACCTCATATTCAGCCAGGTTGCTACCGCTCTCCCCATCGACGCACCCATTGAGAGCACTCTTAAAGAATTTGGTTCCCGCCTCCTGCAGTTGGCTCTTTCCAAGGATCAGGTCGCCCTGCTGCGTGTGGTGAGCATGGAATCCGTCAGGTTTCCGGAGCTGGGAGAGCGCTTCTATGAACTGGGTCCGAAACGGGGAATCACCCATCTGGGCCGCTATCTGCAGGAGCAGATCGAGCGCGGGCGCCTGGTCAAGGACGATCCCATGGTTATGGCGGAGCACCTCAGCAGCCTGCTCACCGGTGGTCCCGTGCGCTGGGCAGTTCTGGGGCTGCGCGGTAATTCTGGCGCAAAAAACAGAGAGCAACGGATAGACGCGGCCGTAAAGGTCTTCCTGCGCGCTTATTCCGCGGAACTATCCTGAGATACTTCGTCACGCCCACGTCAGCGCCGAAGTTACTGCTTCTTCTTCCGGCTGATGTCGCAGAGCATGTCCGAATGAATGTTCAACCCAATGTTGGTCATGTTGTATAGGTGCTCGCTCGCTACAAGCCAGACAATCTCGCAGATCTGGCGTTCGGAATAATAGCGGGACATGCGAGCGAACGTCTCCGGGTTAACCTTTTTATCTTTTGTCAGCTCGGTCACATAGTCTAGCGCCGCGCGTTCTGAATCGGTAAAAAGAGGGCTGGTGTTGTACTGATCCAGCGCATCGAACTTCTCCGCATTCATCGACTCTTTGCTTGCGGCCCAGCGGCCGATATCGATGCAGAAAAGACAGATGTTAATTCTTGCCACCTGTGCGCGAATAAGAAAAACAGTCTCCCGTGGCAGCTCCAGCTTCTTATCGAGCTTGTTGATCTTTCCATAGAACATGCCGAATGCCGCCGGCAACCGCGCGGAGTATACAGTGAGCGGCGTTAACACTTTGCCGAATTGCTTGCGGGTAAAGTAATACGCCAGCTTCATCGTCACCCCTTTGGGGTTGTCGATGGCAGGAAGAAATGTGTCCGGGGCGCCGGGAAGGGCTAGCTCCGGATCTCTCATTTTTGTTTGCATCGTGATCTCCTTTGCCTTCAGGTAATCTTTTTGGACTTGGGCTACGGAACATGCATGTTTCCATCCGACGGCAGGCCCTCAGGCCGAACGCTTGTCACATCGGCCGTGTCTCGCTGGTCACTAATTATGACGCAGGGCGACCGGTGAATGTGACAAGGGAATCTGACAAATGGACGAGCATGAACGGCTCGCTCAGAAGTCAGCCCGGCAGCTAATGCCGGAGCAAGCCGACTGCTGCCAGGAGAAAGCCAGTCTCGGAGACGTCTCCGGCTCCAAGTTGATCCAATTGTTGCAAGTCTCACGCTCCATGCTCGTTCCTTCTCCTACGATCATCCAACCTGCATTGGAGGCTGCTCTCAATGCACGGGTATTTTGGTGACGTTTGGATTGCCCGCCTGCTGCTCCAGAGAGGAATGGCGGGCATATACCTCATCGCGTTCATCGCCGTCCTTCACCAGTTCAAGCCGCTGCTCGGGGAACGCGGCCTGCTGCCGGTCCCGGATTATCTGAAACATATTCGCTTTCGTCAGGCGCCAAGCATTTTCTGCTGGAGATATTCTGACCGCCTTCTCGAGGCAGTTGCGTGGACAGGTCTTCTCGTCTCCGTCTGCGCTCTATTGGGCCTGACCGAGAGCGAATCCGTGTGGCTTTCGCTTGGCGCATGGCTTCTGCTGTGGGTTCTCTATCTCTCAATTGTGAATGTCGGACAGAGTTTTTACGGTTTTGGATGGGAATCCATGCTGTTGGAAGCCGGGTTCTTCACAGCTTTCCTCGGACCGGCACGAATGCGGGCATCGATTCTGCCGATTTTGATCCTGCGCTGGATGCTGTTTCGGACGGAGGTAGGCGCGGGCCTGATCAAGCTCCGCCATGACGTCTGCTGGCGTGAGTTGACCTGCCTCTTCTATCACTACGAGACGCAGCCGCTGCCCAACCCGCTGAGCTGGTACTTCCACCGGCTCCCTAGGGTGTTACACAGATTTTCGGCGCTGTTCAGCCATTTTGTTCAGGTCATTGTGCCCTTCGGGCTGTTTGCTCCGCAGCCGATTGCCTCGATCGCAGCCGGCCTGATCATTTTCCATCAACTGTGGCTCATTATCAGCGGCAATTATTCCTGGCTGAACTGGCTCACCGTGGTTCTCGGGGTAGCCGGTTTCAGTGATCGCATCCTGGCATTCGCTATTCCGCTAACTCCACCGCCGCTCGCGCCGGCGCCGCTGACTTTTAATATTCTGCTGTACGGGATCAGCGCAGCTACGGTACTGCTCAGCATTCGGCCGGCATTGAACCTGTTATCCAGAAACCAGGTGATGAACTTCAGTTACAACCAATTCCACCTGGTAAATACGTACGGTGCTTTTGGCCAGGTCGGCAGGGAGCGTTACGAGATTGTGATCGAAGGCACAGATGAACAGGTGATTACGCCTCATACACGTTGGCGGGAATACGGCTTCAGGGCCAAGCCCGGAGACCCGATGCGGATGCCGCCGCAGGTGGCGCCCTATCATCTCCGGCTGGACTGGCTGATCTGGTTTCTTTCCTTTTCGGTCGCGGTCTCCGCGGATGGCATTCGAGTGTGGAGGTATGATCTATGGTTTCTCAAGCTGATTCGAAAACTGCTTACCGGAGATCCGGCGACTCTGAGCCTTATAGGAAATAATCCTTTTGCCGAGCGGCCGCCAGTGTTTATTCGCGCTCTGTTCTACCGGTATCAATATACGAATTGGCAGCAGAAGCGGCACGCCGGCGCATGGTGGACACGCCGGCTCCTGGGCGTCTATCTCAAGCCCGTATCCTTGGATAACCTCGAACAAATCTGATCGTGCTTAGAAACTGAGCCTCATCGATCATCGGACGAGGTCTGGTTGGCGAATAGCCGCAATCCTGTCTTGACTTGGTATGGATGAAGAATCATACTTAAAAGTATGAAAATTGGTGAGCGAGGCCAAGTGACAATCCCCAAGGATATCCGCGAGCAATTTGGCCTGGGGCCTGAGACAGAGGTCGAGTTCCGCGCAGTTGGCGGCTCTATCGTGCTTAAGAAAGCGCCCAAGAAACTCAATCTCGCAAAATGGAAGGGCCGTTGCGGAGACGCGTTCGCCAAGCTGGGCTATTCCTCCGTGGATAAGTTCATCGATGACGTGCGCGGTCGATGATCACCGCGGTCGACACCAATATCCTGCTCGATATTCTTGTACCTAATGAGCAATTCTACGAAGCGTCAGCCGATGCGCTGCAGGACGCGGCCAGCGAAGGCTCTCTCGTGATCAGCGACATTGTGTACGCGGAACTTTGCATTCATTTCGAAACCCAGCGGGAGTGCGATGCGTTCCTCGAAAGCAATGAGATTCGCATGCAAGCTTTGACGCGCGAAGCCCATTTCCTCGCAAGCCGCGCATGGCGTACATATCGGCAACAGGGAGGAAAGCGAACCAGGATCTTGGCGGATTTTTTAATCGGAGCGCACGCCCAGAAGCAGGCGACACGTCTGCTTTCCCGTGACCGGGGCTTCTACCGTAAACTGTTTCCGTCGCTCGACCTCCACGATCCGGCCGGAGTGAACAAAGAAGATTGAGAGCCAACCCCAGGCGGTTGCCCGAGGCAAGGAACGTTATCATCGGCTGTTAGAGAGCGCCGGGCGCGATGGTCGGCGATGCGAAACTCGCAATGCAGGACCTGACTGACGGCGTTTCGTGAACTTGTTCAGATTTAGCTCCCGGCTACTCCTCAATTCCAATCGCCATCAAGCCATGGGCCTGTGCTGCGATCGCGAGCGCACGGTCATGAGTAGCCATGACCAGTTCAGCGTCTTCAGATTCCTTCCAGAGCAGCGCGGTTGCTAAGTGAATGGACTCGAGAGTCCCCAGTTCGGTCGGCATCGGTTGTGCCGCCCGCTCGAGTACGGGGAAAGTGATTTCAACGATTTCAAGGGAAGCAATCATTTTGAGGACGGTAGCACGACGGCTCGCTACCTCCGAATCGGTAACTTTTGCCCGAATGCGCAGGCGATCCAGCGTCCGCAGACTTTCGATGGTGACCAACGCGCTCGAAACGCCCTGATGAATATCGCGCCACTCGCGCAAGGCATCGGGTTGCCCGAGAGCGAGGCGGAGCAATACCGACGCGTCTACGTACGCAATCACCGATGGCCCTGGCGCTCTTCCATCAACAGCTCCACAACATCCAGCTTTAACGCCACCGGCTTGGGAAGTTGGACGCGATTGGGCGGCGGTGTGCCCGGGGCGGGCTTCCTAACACGCAATGCACTTTTCTCGCGAACCGGCACGATTTGGGCAACTGGCGTCTCACGGTCAAGCACGGATATCGTCTCGCCACGGCGTACCGCGCGAAGGTATTCGCTCAGCCGTGACTTTAGCTCGGCGATGCCAACCTGCTTCATAGTCACATTATGACCAGAAATAGCCATATCGGCAAGCACGCTCGATCGTCAGTACCCACAGCTTTGCAGCAGATTGAAACGGAGTACTCACAAAACCCCCACCGGTTGTTGAAAAGCGAGAGTCAGAAGTGGGTGAGGAGGGGATCTAAGTCCTTGAAAAATATTTGGCTCCTCAGGTAGGACTCGAACCTACAACCCTTCGGTTAACAGTTGCGCGGGAGCCATTTTCTACTGATTACTGCGATTGGATTTGGAGTACTCGGAACCCTGTGTTTATAAGGGTTCCGCATCTTGCGCGGCTACTTTCAACTTATGCGGTTTGCTGTCCAGAGTCCCCGGTATTTTCCCCGGTGTGAAACCGATTCTCGCTCCAGCAGTTTTGGCACGGCAAGCCCAGTTGCTCCCAAGAACCGCGGCTGTGAACCGACCGCGCCCACCTATTGATTTGGCCCCTCGGCCGCGGGCCGGAGTTTGGGAGGTTGTCCCGGACCCTACCCCATGTCCACTTGTGTTTGAGGGAGAAATTCTTGGGTGCCGTCTCTATCCGTTGTTCCGATTTTTGAGCATGCAGTCGAAACGAGCGTCGAAACCAGGTACTCAACTTGCCTATGGCGAATAAGGGCCATTGACCATTGAATGACTTGCTATATGCTGTAGAATAAACAATTTAGTCGCTATTGCATCTCGAGTGGACTACGTTAATGAGAAGAGACTGAGCATGTCGGTGGCCACGCCTTGCGCGTCACAATCCGTTGCAGGTTCCTCTACCTCCAATGAAGCCCCTCGAATAGTCAGCCTTTTTTGCGGGGCTGGAGGGTTGGACGCCGGTTTCTGGGAGAGTGGGTTTGAGATTGAGCTTGCATTGGATCATTCGGCCGCGGCGATAAGAACACATCAACGTAACTTTCCCGGCACAAGAAGTGTCTGCGTGGATTTGCAAAAAATTGGAGCGCGGGGAGTATGCAGCTTGCTTCGTGAGACCCTGCCACTCGGCTCGCGAATCGGTGTGATCGGCGGTCCGCCCTGCCAGGGCTTCTCGCGGGCAAACTCTGTTTCGAAGGACGACGATCCGCGAAATGCGCTAGTTGATCTTTACTTGCAGATCGTTCGTGCTCTTGCTTCCTTGTATGAATTGGAATTCGTGGTCTTTGAAAACGTCTTGGGCATAAAGGATGAAAAGCACAAAGATACCTATGCGGCTCTCATCCGCAGTCTTCGCGCACTCCAGATGTCGGTCATCGATCAAGACTGTTGTGCATTGGACTTTGGCGTGCCGCAGGTACGCCGGAGAGTGATTGTTGTTGGGATGCGGGATGGTAAGAGTTACAGAAAAGTGAGAGTGAAAAGCAAAAAGGGCAAGAAGTCGGTCCGTGATGCAATCGGACATTTGGGATCTCCGGCATTTTTTCGACGTGATCTTAAGTCGACAGACATACCATTTCACCCGAATCACTGGACGATGACACCACGCTCGGCTCGCTTTTCGATCCCGGCTTCGCGATGGAGGCAGACACGCAGCTTTAAGCGGACTTTCTGGAGTAAACCAAGTCCAACGATTGCATTTGGGCATCGGGAAATACACATTCATCCCGATTGCAAACGGCGGCTCAGTATCTATGAAGCCATGCTCTTGCAGGGCTTTTCCGCAAAATTCGTTTTGGAAGGGAATCTGTCGGAACAGGTCGAGCAAATATCAAATGCCGTTCCTCCTCCTCTTGCGAAAAGCATCGCATCTTCGATCAAAGCTGCAATAAAGGATTATTGATTTTCAGAGCGCGCAAAGATATCGATACAAAAGATATCGATGCAAAGGAGGGGAACCCAGTAGTCGATATTCCGGGACGAACAACAGGATGAAACGTCTCCTCATAGGAGTTTTAACCACTGCGGCGCCACTTTTGTTGTGGCTTATATGGCGGCGAGCAAGGTTGGACGTAAGTAAAAAACGTCCGAAGGGCTTCCCTATAACGAGCGCCCATGGCGCCGATAAGGCAGCACCCGCAGTCGCGTCTTCCCCAAATTCTTCACCTCTGGCTCAAACAGAGGAAGGGTGCGGCAAAGCGGCGAGGCAGAAGCGGGAGGACGGACCCCAAACGTCGCTCCCGGCAAGGGTTTCGGCCGGATCTCAGAGTGAATCGGTTCCCACAAGCCAACTAAACGATAAATTCTGTCTTGTCGACGGAGCGAGCCGCTCCAAGCTTATTGAAGAGGAGCAAGCTGGAGCAAACCGGCAATTCTCTCTAGGGCAGTTAAACAATGTGCGTTTCTTGCCGTCGACCGAAGGATCTCCTGAACATAAAACGGCGCACCTCACCAGGCATTCTCAGTCACCCGAGAAAGTGATTCTTGGAATTGCAACGATTTCGACCCCAAACACCGGACTGCAGGTTGACCACGAGGTTCCGGAGACAAATATCGGCGGAATAGCCGTTCGATCTGCGAAAGAGGAATTGGTTCAAACCAGGAGCATCGTCGAGCAAGAGGAGCCCCTCCGCATGGAGGAGTCCACTAGCCAGGATACGGAGAAGGCAGCTTTGCGGTATCGGCCACCGGCGCAAAAACCGCCGCGGCAAACAACCGCTGGGCCCGTGAACCAAGGCGTAGAGCGTGCAGTCCGGTCCGAGGCAGCACTCGAAATTCGCGTTCGTCTGATATTCGACCGATTCGGCTTCTGCTCTATCTGGCTCTTGCCAGAACGCACATCAGAATTGGACGACGAAGTAGCGGTCAAGTATAGGGGAAACTCTTTGCGTCTTGTGGCGCAGGAGGATTGGTATCAAGACCTCCAGTTCGAGAACGTAGGCGATCTCTTGCGGCAGGGCCTTGAGCTAAAGGGGCTTCTTGCAGATCATCGGCACGTCCGATGGCTTTTAAGAGGGCGAGACATCTACGTTCTCGCCAGTCACCAGCGCGCGAGCGGTGTTGTTTCAACTGCCAGGCTGGCCTTGGGCCGATCTCATCTTGTCCTGTGCATTATCGAATCGCTACAGCAAGTCGAAGCGATTCTGAACGACGCGGGGTGCGAAGGATACACAAGGCTGGAGGAGAGTCATGGTGTGCCGGCTGGTTGGGTTGGACTTCGCGACGTATCTCCGACGAAAGCAATACATTTGGTTTCGGGCAGCGATCCGTTTTACGCCATTAAGCCGGCGCTAGATATTGAACTCGAACTTGAAGGAGGCGTGTGCTTGCGCAACTCGGTTTGGTTGGCGGGTTATCCGCCGCAAATCAAGTTATTTGGGCAGCCTAACGACGCCGTGAAAGTTCTGATCGACGGCAAGCAGGCCAAGCATACGGTGGACGGCTTCCTGGTTGTGGCTGGTTACGACACTGCTGGACAACATTTCGTCTACTGCGAAGGTCTATCCTGCTCGCGCTCTTATTCTATCGAGGAGCCGCCAGATTCCTGGCGGGTGTGGCCTGCCTACCACCTCAGCCACGCTGACGTGTGCGGTCCGTTAGTTCTACTGAAACCTGAAGCTGCGAACAGATGGATCTTCTCTGTTCCAATGTCAAATCCACTTCTCCTCGGCGCTGAACCTGGTCAAATTTTCCGTTGTCCGTCTCGAAGCGTTGCTCGCTGGAAAGGATTGGTTCCGTTCGATGTGGTGTGGGCACTCCCTGCCCACCCGCTTCTATGCGACAAGAAGACTGCACGGATTCTTCAGTTCGCCAATAAACCTGTTGTGCCTCACAAGAATTCCACAAGACCTGAACTCGCCTGGAGCAATGCGATTCTCGATGCGGCGCGAAAGGGCCTGCGAGTCGAAAATGAATCTCCTGATTCAGCGGTTAGATGGAGTAATTACAAGAAGGCGGCTCGGAGGATCTGGAGGGCTGCCCGATGACGCCGAATGAGCTTCTCCTCTGGCTTTCTGCACGTAAGCACGGTTCTTGGCCGCAGTTTCGCGCAGCGGTTGAAACCCTCGATTTGGCAAATAGTGCGAACGACGCCGAGCAAGATACGTTCCTTCCGCTCCATCAAAGAGTCCGCTTCAATCTAGAACGGCTTGGCCATCTTGAATTTGATGCCGAGGGATGCGAGGACGGCTGGCGCGTCGTGCCACCTACACTGGCACTATCTCAACATGACCGCGGAGTTAAGGGCGTTTTATGCGGTGCGCGGACTCCCAAGGTGGCTGATAGAGTCGAGCGAGCGGCAGGCGGACTGGCTTTTGAACGGGCATCGCACACAGATTGCCCGGATGTCATCCGTATGCACACACCCCACGCAGAAAGGCTGATGGAATTCGCACAACGCGAAGACCTTCTCTGCCAGCTTGATGCTCCTGCAGCTTTGCTTTCCCATATCACGCCCGTCGATTACATCAAGGGTTGGCGGCGCGAACCGATGCCAGTAGCGGGCAAGGAATGGGAGGTGAAGCAATTCATCCTAGAAAGGAAAGTGGTGACGTGGCGTACGATTACGCTTCAGGATGCAAATGCGCCCGGCGCACAGGGGCTATTCTGTTTCACTCGCTTTCAGATGCCGCAATACTTCATCCGTGAAGGGCAGGAAACGATGAAGCTGCCGGGTGCAATCGGAAAATACCGCATTGTCTCTCGCGGGGGACGGCGCATGTTGAGATATCATCGGCACGCCCTGCGCCTGAGTATGCCGGCTATCCTCCGTCCGCCGCTCCTGACAGAGCGGGCTTTGATCCTTTGTTCTGGCTTCCCTCCTGCACTTAGTATTCTGCGTGGTCGGCGTATATTGACCTATCGCGAGATTCCTGAAGACGTAGCAGGCATGGCTGCAGAAGTCCTCAGGCAGGATTTGTTATGAGCAACCCAATCGCGCTTTTCGATAACTTGCGAGATATGTATTTGCGCTATTTGGATAGCCCTTTTGATTTACGCTACCCTGATCTCGTCAACGAGCGGCGCACTTTGTTGAGTGTTGATGGCCGACTTTCCCGTCAGCCATTAATTGAGCCGATTCCTGCCTACCGATCCAGTAACCGGACATTTCGAGAAATTGCTGAAGCGCTTCTTGCGGGCTCCTGGAGTAATAAGGAAATCACCGACCTTGCTGATTTCGTGTCACTGGAGCTCTTCCCGGCAAGTCGGCTTCCATATGCACACCAAGAGCACGTGTTTGCGGAATCCGTTGTTAAGGGAAATGACGTTATCGTGACCACAGGTACCGGCTCCGGAAAGACGGAATGCTTCCTCTTGCCGGTGATTGCTGCTCTCATCCGTGAGTCGGCGGCGTGGGGGCAACCCGGCCAGCGTGACCCGCGATGGGATTGGTGGAACCATCGCCAAAACCAGAATTCAAACCGGTGGTTGCCGCGCATTCCACAGCGGAGCCACGAAGCACCGTCAGTGCGTCCCGCAGCCATGCGCGCCATCATACTTTATCCCCTTAACGCCCTGGTTGAGGACCAACTAGGGCGAATGAGAACGGCGTTGGACAATGACAACGCGCGGGGTTGGCTGCAAACGAGACGCGGTGGCAATAGCCTTTACTTTGGCCGATATACCGGACGGACCCCCGTGTCCGGAGACCGGAACTCCTCTAAGGAAGGTAAGCTCAGACAGGAACTTCGGCTGACGGAACAGGAGGCACAGCAGGTCGCAGGGTCATCGGCCGCGCGGTTCTTTCCCCGTATGGATGGCGGAGAGATGTGGTCGCGATGGGACATGCAAGATCACCCGCCAGACATCCTCATTACCAACTACTCAATGATGAACATCATGCTGATGCGCAGCATGGAGATACCGGTTTTCGATCTTACGCGGCAGTGGCTGGAGGCAGATCGCTCACGCTTGTTCCACCTCGTGGTAGATGAGCTTCACACCTACAGAGGCACGCCTGGAACGGAAGTGGCCTACCTAATCCGCGTGCTGCTCGACCGGTTGGGCTTGTCGCCCAACTCGACTCAAATCCGTATCATCGCATCCAGCGCCTCCCTCACGAATGATGCCTCGGGCCTCGATTATCTAGAAGCTTTTTTTGGCCGCGACCGCAGCCACTTTCAGATTATTGGCGGCGACACTGTGAGTCCAAATCCTTTGTCGGTAACAACTCTGAGAACTCACGCTGCGGCTTTGCGCGATTTGGGACAGAGTCTGCGAGCTTCGCCAGCACCGGCGCTGCAAGCTGCCGCTCAGACATTCCATGCTGCGGTTGGGGCCCCTGCGGCTGTAACCGGCGCATCAGCGGAGCAGATTCTTTACACGGGTCTCGAACATCTTCAAGCGGCGGATGGAGTACGGATCGCATGTATGTCAGCAGGACCCGGAACTGCTCCCCGGCCCCGCTTTCCATCGGATATTGGCGATCAGCTTTTTCCGGCACTTCCACTAGCCGATCAGAAAGCTGCCGTGGAAGGGTTGATCGGTGGTGTGTGCGCTGCGCGTAGTACTCAGGGTGCCGCATTGCTGCCGGTGCGGGCGCACCTGTTCTTCAGAAACCTTCAAGGATTGTGGGTTTGTTCGGACCCTCATTGCAGCGGTGCACCGGCTCGAACATCTCCTTGCCCGGTCGGCCAGCTCCATTACACGCCAGCGCTTACGTGCCAGTGCGGATCGAAGTAGTGGAATTACTTTACTGCGAGGCGTGCGGAGAAGTTTTTTTGGGAGGCTACCGGCGACCTAGCGTTAACCCTAACGAATGGTATCTAAGTCCGGACCATCCGGATTTGGAAGCCTCACCGGACATGGCATCGCTTGATCGCGATTATGCCAGGTACGCGGTATTCTGGCCTGCCGAAAAGGGAATGCAGCCGGCCACTCAACAGTGGAGCCAGGATGGTGTGCAACGGCTCTGGCAGGCGGCATTCTTCGTTGTCGCTGAAGGCAGGGTCGCGCTCGGTGGGAATACTCAGGCAACGCGGGGTTACTTGTATCGTGTCCCGCAGATGCATGGGGCGAATGGAGAAATTCTTGATCCTGCTCCGCAGGGGCTCGCGCAAAGTGCTGGACGCGCGTATCCGGCTCGTTGTCCACGATGCGATACAAATTGGGCAAGGCGAGACATCGGATCGCCAGTCAGGACGCAGCGCACCGGCTTCCAAAAATTGGCGCAAGTTCTTTCAGACGTTTTACTCCGTGAAGTAGGTTTCGAGAATCCGAGCGGGCGCAAACTAGTTGTTTTTTCCGACAGCCGGCAAGACGCGGCGAAACTGTCTGCTGGTATGCGTTTTGCTCACTACCGGGACATTGTTCGCCAGGCGCTCGCTGCTGCCTTGGCAAATCAAGGCGCTGGGGCTCTCGCATTCATCGCTCAACTCAATGGTCAAACATTGACGGCGGAGCAGCAGGTTGTCGCGAACGCTTACGCTGCCTCTTATCCTGCCGAGATGGGAACTTTGTCAATGGCCCAAGGTCCCATGGCAAATCAGCCATCGCAGGCGTTTCCTCCTTGACGTACCAGCAGGCTGCTCAGCGCATCCAACGCCGGGCCACGCAAGGGCCTCACCCGATTTCCCAACTTGCCATAGATGTGTCCTCGCAATTATTGCGTACAGGCATAAATCCAGCGGCTATTCCCAAGATGTTCTATGGACGGAAACAGCCAACCGTTCAGGTCACTGGAGCGATCTTTACAACTGGCCAGCAGGAATGACGCCAAGTCCGAAGCCAAACAGCCAACTTGATGCGAACCAGCAGAATCACTTGACGCGCATAAGAGACGAATCCCTCATCGAATTGATGGACATTGTTTTTGCCTCTGCCAGCGTAGCCTGGAGTCTTTGTGCATCGCATTAGCTACAACTGATCGTCTCCGCTTTCCCCCGCCGAACCCATATGTCCAAGAGGCGGCAGATGGTGTCATTCGTCTCCTAGGTTCGCGTAAGAAGCTCTCTTCACACGATTGGGTCTCTCCACCGGCAAATACCCCGGCATATGTCCGGAATTACTTGCAGGCAATTGCAAATCTTCAGGGGCTAAATGCTGCTGCGCTTGAAACTGACGTGATGAACTATTTGACCTCGTCGGGCTGCCTCAATCAGTTTATTTTGCAAGCCAAAGCTTTGTGTCTACTGCGGGCCGGAACGCAATTTTATGAATGCCCACAGTGCCGGAGGATCCACCTTCATCCAGCCGGCGGTGTCTGCACAGACTGCGTGACACCACTGAACCGGCAACAGCCGCTCCCATCGGCGCAGCTTCTCTCCGATTATTACAGCTACCTCGCCACGCAAACGGAGAACTGTTCGCCTCAACTGCGAGGAACTTACGGGCCAAACCAATAAAGGTGATGGCCGCACGCGTCAGAGGCTTTTCCAAGACGTTGTTTTGCCGGGGACTGAGAATGCAAACACGGACCCGATTGACTTATTGAGCGTTACGACGACGATGGAAGCGGGCGTGGATATTGGGGGCCTATTGGCCGTGATGATGGCGAACATGCCGCCGATCGGTTCAACTACCAGCAGAGAGTCGGCCGCACGGGGCGGCGCGGGGCCGGCCTCTCTTTCGCGGTGACTCTTTGCCGGGGTCGCAGCCATGACGACTACTACTTTCAGCGCCCGCAACGCATCACAGCGGACCTGCCGCCGCAGCCCTACGTCGATGTTGAGCGGCAGGCAATCATTCAACGTGTGCTCGTCAAGGAGGTCTTAAGGCAGGCATTTCAGGCTCTCAATCTGTTCGGTGCTGCCGCGGACAGTGTTCACGGCGAGTTCGGAGATGCGGCGCAATGGGGCCAGCCCGTTCCACCAGCTCAACCCGGTGGGACCGCCGGACCAACTGTTGAGCAACTGGTCTCGGCGTGGATTCCGAACAATCAGGCTGCAATTTCTCACACCACCGACGTGCTCTTGGCTTACACAGATCTTAATCTGGTCGCGGGGGTCCAGACACTGATCGATTTCGTCAACCAGCAGCTTACCGGACGTATCACTGCTGCGGCCAACAATCCGACACTCCCTCAGGACGCGCTGAGCGAGCGGCTGGCGAACGTAGGTTTGTTGCCAATGTTCGGCTTCCCGACCCGCGTACGCTTTCTCTTCCACCAGCGTCCGTTTGCGGGTTACGATTGGCCCCC
>CAWDNI010000033.1:0-7653 GCA_963803615.1 uncultured Acidobacteriaceae bacterium | reverse complement strand
AAGCACTCGGCCCCGAAGTGGCAAAATCGCATATCTGGTGTTACGGTTTCCAAGAAAGGGAACCGTTCCCTATACAAAACGCTTTCAATAAGGGCCGGCCAGATGCGTTTACCAAAACCGCTCCAATTCGTTACGGAACTTGTTCAAGAATCTCTTCCGATCGAGACCTACAGAAGACCTGGAGGAGTTGGCTTTTAATGGCGCGCTTCGGGTCGCATACCGCAGCGCCGAGGAAGATGCCGCGACCACCACGAGGGCTTCGAACCGACGTATTCTTTCAAGAACCTGGATGAATGCCACCCGGGCTGGCTGCGAGCTCTTGCCGTTCCTGAAATCATGGATTCCCTGGCCGCCAGTCTGATCTCGACTTTCGAGACCGACATCGCGGCCACGGTCCAGGGCGTGAAAACCGTAGAGGCGGTAGCGAATCTCCCTTTCCGGGAGCTTGAAGCCGGGATCGCCGAAGTGGCGACCAAACTGGGCTACGCAAAAGTACTGGAGCAGTGGCAAAAAGCCCAAGCGGCGCTTGCCGTAGATCCGGCGGAGACATTGACGCGAGGTTCGCAGCTCATCGGAACAGTCTGCAAACATATTATTGATTCAAAGGGCCAGAAAGTAGACCCAAAGGCGGAAATGAAGGATCTCTATAAGGCAGCTGTCAACTGCCTGGGCCTGAGCCCGGATCCAAAGACGTCGGTAGCGCTCAAGAGTCTCAATACCGGGCTCGTAACTGTCGATGCCGCGCAATGTCTCGGAAAACATGATTTCCGGCGTTCTCCGCCACTACGATTCGACAGCCTCATCCTCGCGACCGCCCCGCGTCCGGTGACGATCGTGATTCCAGTGGATGCGGAAGGGAATGCAGTCGAGAGCACGCCCTCCACCGGCAGTTCGGCTTGGTCTTCCAGTCTGACCTGAGGCTGGGAAATGGCGTCCGAGTGCACATCGTTTCGCAACGCGCGAACAGCCCAACGGTATCACCGGCAGAAGCCGTCTCCGGTCCGTCCCGCGAGTAGGGATTCGGCCATGATTTGTGCCGCTTGATTTATGCCGCACTAGCTAAGCGCAGCACCGGTCAATGTAAACGGTTAGAGGTTGAACCACAGCAATATGGCCGCCGGGCCGGAGGCATCCCCTGAACCGGCAACCGTCGCGGACGAGGCAGAGCCGAGAGTCCTCTCTCCAGGGCGTCTCTTTATACCCATTGCTTTTGTACTTGACAGTTGTATGTGCGGGCAAACACACTATCTCTGACTTTTCGCTGTGGTCTGACCATGAGCGCAACGCTGTTCCCGGCAGGCTTCCCTTGCCGGGCGAGCGCATTCCGCGAGGAGACGACGAACTAAATTAAGTTCTTTATCGGGGGCCTAGGATGACGGACAGTATCCAATTTCGCAAAGATGGGAACCGCGGGCGAATGCAGTCAAGCCTGCTCCCGCTTCTCTTTCTGCTGGCTGCTTCTCTTTTTACATTTGCCGGTCCTTCGGCGAGAGCGCAACTGGCAGGCAAGGGCTCCATCCGGGGCACCGTCGTGGACACAACCGGCGCCAGCATTCCCAATGCTGCCGTCGTGGTTACCAACACCGCGACCGGCCTGAGAGAACCAACAAAGACGACTGGGGCCGGGGATTATACAGTCTCCCTGGATCCAGGCTCGTATACGGTCACTGTGTCCGCTTCGGGGTTTAAGAGCGAAACTCACGAAAATATCACCGTCGACGCCCTCGAGACCGTTGCGGTGAACCTTACGCTTCAGCCAGGTTCGGCAAGTCAAACTGTAGTCGTCAACTCCCAGCCGCCCGCGCTTGAGACCAGCAACGCGACCCTCGGCGCGACCATGGAGCAGGAGATGTACTCCGCCCTTCCCATTGAAATGGGGGCTTACGGCAATCCCGACCAGCGGCGTGCTACAGATTTCGCATTCCTCATGCCTGGCGTGCAGGGCAATAACACCACCGGCAATCCGACCACCAACACCGGGATCGTCAACGGCTCGGGCAGCCGCGGCGCGGTCTCCGATGTGTACATCGACGGAATTCCGTTTGTGCGTGCCGGCGGTAATGGCGACCCGCGCTACGTGTGGACTGCCATTTCCGTCGATGCGATCAACCAGTTCCAGGTGCAGACCAGCGGCTACTCCGCTATCTACGAAGGACAAGGTGTGCAGAACTATGTCGTTAAATCGGGCGGTAGCAGCTATCACGGGGCCGCATACGAGTTCTTCCGCAATACTGCGCTCGACACATGGGGATTCTTTGGCGCGAACAACATCAATCCGGCAACCGGCCAACCGCTGAAGCCGATCGAACACAGCAATGAGTACGGCGTCAATCTCGGCGGTCCGCTAATTCCTTTCGGTTCCTTGAGGAATAAAGTCTTCTTCTTTGGCAACTACAACGGGTTCCGTTATTCGAGTCAAACTCCAACCTCCATAACCTTCCCGACGGCGGCCCAACAGAAAGGCAATTTTGCCGGTCTGGTCAGCGGCGGCATCTTCGATCCCTTCACGCAGGCGACATGTACAGCACACAGTACGAATGGGCCATGCCGCTACAGATATGGCTACGGACCTGGCGCCAGCAACGGGCCCGCGGGGAATCCGGTAGCAATCGGGCCTGTCGATGTGATTCCCGCCAGCGAGTTTTCACAAATTGCCCTGAAGCTCCAGAGCTATCTCCCAGCGGGCATTGGCACGTCGGCGCAGAACAACTTCATTTCCCCCAACTCGACGGGCCTGACAAACTGGTCCACCACTGACCGCATCGACTACACAATTAATCAGAAGGACACGTTATCGGTGTTGGCGGCCGTTGGCCGCCAGGCGAGTTCCAACCCAGTGGGGCAAACCACCGCGGGTCGCAATGTCGGCCCTGTCCCGTATAACTATGGACAGACGTATGCTCCGAAGACGGCTGTGGGTATCATTGAGGAAACCCACATCTTCTCGCCAAATATCGTCAATCAGTTCAAGTATGGATATGCCCGCTACAACGGGCCCACGTTCCAGCCCAACAATACGCCTGCTTATGCCGCATCGACTCAAGGCATAACGGGCCTGCCTGCCGGACAGGCCGCAGGCGCTTTCCCCTTCGTCACCTTTGCCGGCACCAACGCGCCGACCAACTGGTCCGGCGCAACCGCCAGCGTGACCATCGCCGAAAACTACACGCTGCTCGATAACGTGCAGTGGAATGTCGGCAAGCATTCCTTTACCTTCGGCGGACAGATTGCGTGGCTGCTGTATCAGGTGGTGCCGGACACCGGTGGTTCAAGTCCGCTGACGATCGCCAATGCGGTTAGCGAGACGGCAGGATTCAATCCGTCGAGCAACGGAAGCATCGCGGCTACGGCCAATACGGGGCTTTCCTACGCCAGCTTCCTGATCGGCGAAATCGACAAAGGAAGTCTGACTCAGAATATCGTGCAGGAGTATGGCTCGCGCTTCCGCGCAATCTCTCCCTATGTTCAGGACAACTGGAAAGTAAGCCCGAAGCTAACGCTGGACATCGGCCTCCGCTATGACTTCTTCCCGTCCCTCCGGGAAGTGCATAACAACATGAGCTTCTTCAACCCCAATCTGACAAACCCCGCGACCGGCCTTAACGGGGCGTTGCAGTATACCGGGACCGGCGCCAATACCTGCAATTGCTCCACTCCGGTCAACAACTACTACAAGAACATTGGCCCCCGCGTCGGTCTTGCCTATCAGGTTGATCCAAAAACGGTGATCCGTACGAGCTATGGCGTGATGTTCACGCATGGAAACGCGGTTGGCGGCGGCGCTTCCACCGCGGGGCTGTCTGGCAACACGCTCGGCTTTTCCGCCAGCCCAAGCTTCTCCTCCAACGGCCAGCTGCTGACAACCTTCCCGCTCACCGGGACCAACAACGCGTTTCCGTCCTTTGCGCCCGCCTCAGGACGCGCTTCGGGACCAGCCTTTGGAACTGGCTACACTACGGCCAGCGGTTATACGGGCACGCCCTCCAGCATGAGCTATTACGACCCCTATCTGGGAGGACGGTCGCCGGAGTACATCAACTGGACTTTCGGCTTCCAGCACCAGTGGACGGACGCCCTTACGTCGAACATCACCTATGTGGGATCGCAGGGACACTTCCTTCCGGCTGACGGGACAAACGCTCGCGGTCTCTGGGCAGACCAGCTCGATCCCAAGTATCTGGCTCTGGGTTCGAATCTGGCGCTTTCCGGCACGAGCGCGGCAAAGTACTGCGCAGCCAACGGCCTGCCTTGTCCGGCAAACTTCACTGCGAGCCAGCAACTCAGTGTGGAACTGAAGCCTTTCCCGTTCTCCGGGGTTACCGATCAGTTTGATAATGTGTCGAACGCCAACTACCACGCTCTCCAGGCCCAGCTGAATATGCGGCCGTCGCATGGCCTGACGTTCATGGCAAGCTACACCTGGTCGCGGTCAATCGACGACGGAGGTACTTTCCGCACCGGTTATCCGATTCCGGCTGCTTTCTCCGGAACCGGCCGGGCATGGCCCGCTGACCGCATTGAGCGGTCTGTATCCACCAGCAATCAGCCGCAGCATGCGGTCGTTACCGGCGTTTGGAACATGCCCTTCGGCAAGACCGTTGCGGCCGGCAGCGAGTGGGAGCGTGCAGTCCTGGGAGGCTTCCAGTTCTCTGAGATCTTCCAGGCCTTTTCCGGCTCTCCTCTGGCCATCACGTCCTCAAGCTGCGGAACCAATCCCGCGCAGATCGCCTTCTCTTCTCCGGCGGGCAGCTGTATGCCGACCTACAATCCTGCATTCATAGGCTCAGCAAACATCAATGGTAAATGGGGTCACGGAGTCACGCGCGCGGCATCCTCCTACACCTCAATTTCCTATATAAATTCCGCCGCGTTCCAGACGACTCCTTCCTACGTCTTCGGCAACACAGCGCGCACGGCTCCCTATAACCTCTATGGTCCCGGGAACTACGATTTGGACCTCAGCCTGCGGCGCAGCTTCGCCTTGCATATAACTGAGTCCTCCAGGCTGAACTTTCAGGCTGATCTATACAACGTCACCAACCACACAGAGTTCACCGTCGCCAGCGCGGTATACGGTAATGCCAGTTTTGGCCAAGTCTCCGGCACGCAGGCCAATACGCGCCGGTCGGCTCAACTCAGCGCACGCATAGAGTTCTAAGGCAGTTTAGGAAATACTGTGGTCTTTTCCAATTTGCTCGAGCCCGCCGCTCCCTGCCGGTCGCGTCGGCTTGGCAGTAGTGGCTTCGGTCTACACAATTTCCTAAACTGCCGTAAACGCGATGGGGCGCCCCGGTTCGCGCAGCTATAGCGTTTTCACAATCGGTGTATCCCAAGAAACAACGCTCCACGCAGGCGTTCCATCAAAGAACGCCTGCACATAGCCAACTCTCACCAGGACACAGCAATTGTGAAAACGCTATAACCTGGGAGACTATTACGGTGGGTATCGGAAATTCATGGAATCCCACATCTCCCCGCAAAAAGCGCGTGGAGATATGGGGCACCCGGGTTTTTATAATCATTTCCGCACCGATTCCGATTCGCCCGCTCGGGTTGCGCAGATTGGCACCTTCACTCCAGTACTTCACCATGACGAAAGCAATCTCGCCGCTGCCTCATCCTGGATGGAGGGCAGCAGATGTCTGGATCTTGCCTAACTCCTAGAGCTGTGACGCGTACAATGTCAATTGCCTAAGCTAGTATCAGTTTTATGCCAGGACCCCGCTCTCACGGACTCCCCAGTCCTAGCGTCTGCGCCGGGATTGTCATTGCCATGTTGGCGATGATCGTTATTCCCGCAATCTTTACTTTGCGCACGGTTCACTCCCCTGTCCCGCTTATGCCCGTCAATCAGAACGCCACACCACACGGCTATACCATCAGCCTCCTGCTGTTCATTGTCCCCATCGCGAGCATCGCAGTTTGGTTCCTGCCTAGCGACGGATTGCACATTCCGCAGCGCGCTTTCTGCTGGACACTTACCATCCTCGTCCCGCTCGGCTTCCTCCTCGACTTCGTTTTCGCACAGTGGTTCTTCGACTATCCCAACGTCGGCGCAACGCTGGGCATCCCCGCACCAGCACTCGGCAGACCCGTTCCCGTGGAGGAGTACGTATTCTATCTGACCGGCTTTCTCGCAGTTCTTCTTCTGTACGTATGGCTCGGCGAGTTCTGGCTGGCTGCTTACAACGTGTCTGATTACCCTGGAGAAGCCCGGAAGGTACGGCGTCTCCTGCGTTTCCACCCCATCTCTCTGATACTCGCCGTGGTCTTGATTGGCGCCGCATGGTTCTACAAGAAGCATCTCGCCCTACCGGAAGACCGGGCGGGCTTTCCGGGCTACTTCACATTTCTCGTCGCCGGAGCATTGCTTCCAGCCGTGAGCTTTTTTCCGGTGGCGCGGCGCTTCATCAACTGGCGCGCCCTCAGCCTCACGCTTTTCTTTATGCTGCTCGTCAGCATGCTCTGGGAGGCCACTCTGGCCGTGCCCTATAATTGGTGGAATTTCCAGCACCGCCAGATGATGGGTCTTTTTATTGGTGCTTGGTCTCGCCTGCCCATCGAAGAAGTCTGTGTCTGGATAGCCGTTACCTACGCCACGGTTATTGTTTTCGAAGTGGTAAAGGTCTGGCTGGCGTCGGAACGCTCTGTGCGGCATGCCCTCCTGGGCGCGAGCGAAACCGAGAAACTTACTCATTAGTTCTAGCTTCTTGAACGAATGGCACGCGCCCATCCAGACTGGTGAGCGAATCGGGACACGCTTCGGCCCTTCCTTTTCTGAAGCTCGTCAGCGACTATATAGACTGGCCCCGGACGACGAGAGTCGAGTGCAGGGCCAGCGTTGCAGGAGCATGAATGGCAGACACCAAGACCATGATTGAGCAGGCGTACTCCGCATTCAACAAGCGGGACATCGACGGTGCATTAGCACTGATGACGCAAGACGTGAGCTGGCCCAAGGCTTCGGAGGGCGGCAAGGTTATCGGAAAAGAAGAGATCCGCGCCTATTGGACTCGACAATGGGGTGAGTTCGATCCCCATGTCGAACCGCTTGCAATGACCGAGGAAGACGGAGGCAAGACCCGCGTCAGGGTGCACCAACTCGTCAAGAGCCTTCAAGGTGATGTTCTTTCGGACAGCGAGGTTCTTCATGTGTTCACCGTGAAGAGCGGTCTCATCGCAGCCATGGACCTTGGGGATGAGGCCGATCCAAACGCTGGTCCGTCTGTCGCGTTCGCACATCGATCTGACTGACTACCCCCATGGAGCGTGAGAGTAGGACTCAGCCTCGAGAGTTCTATCACGAACGCGCAGGTGTGAAGCTGGTCTGTGAGCCTTCCACACTTTACGCACTTCGTTATCGCCATGGATCGTATTCAAGGGCGCAATCCGGGCCGAAATCGCATGTCGTTTACGTCGAACTCACCTACTTCCAAAGAACAAAAGTGGACCTTATAGAAGTCCTCCTCCCTTTGTCACAAAGCCGAGGAGGTGCTCGCACGTTCGCATCAGGGTACGTGGGACGAATCAAGCCTGCTTCCGATTTGTTCTGACATCTTGACCTCCAATAGCAACGAGGGCTTGACTACATCGGTCCTGATTGGCCAACGGTTCCGGCGCTGTACTCGTAACTCAGCAAAGACAGCTCGGTCC
>CAWDNI010000032.1:0-11857 GCA_963803615.1 uncultured Acidobacteriaceae bacterium | reverse complement strand
GGCTCGTAACTGTGGTCCAGAAACGTGGGAACGCTCCGTAACCACGCCAGCATTGCACACGGGAGTTCGCCAAGCAGCCACCCGGTAACTCTCTCGCAGGCGCGCCTCGCGGTGAACTCCGCCGGAGTGCTCGCAAACTTCCTCATGGATGCTGCTTTGGCCGATAGCGCATCAACGGCTGCACCTCCAGTCAAACCATAGACGCAAAAGGCACCACTACCCCCAAAGGACGCTGCCACCTTGCCCGGCAACACACCTCCGGTTCCCAGACACCGCTTTGCGCCTCCAGCTCTCGGCTGCGCGCCAGTCAACCTTCTACTCGCGCTGAGAACAGCGCGGGAAACAGTGGGAAGCCCAGGCGCGGTAACCCGGAAAAGATCAAGCCTTACCAGTTTCGGCCGGGACAATCCGGCAATCCAGGCGGCAGGCCGAAGAATTTTTTGAAGGAAGCTTATCGTGAAGTATTGGGGCGGCGGGTACCAGGGGACCCCGAAGGACAAACCTTTGCCCAAGCGATAGCCTTTGCCGTGGCTCGTCAAGCGGTTGGGGGAAATATTCGAGCAGCAGTTGAAATTGCGGATCGGGCTGAGGGTAAGGCCACGCAGGGAGTTCAAATGAGCGGTGCTGGTGACGGGCCGATCGGGTTCGAACCTCTGTCGGCCGAAGAAAATGAGCAGCGTATCGCCCAGCTTCTGAGGCAGCTTGGCTATAGCACAATCCCTCAATAATTGATCGACCTGAGGCCAGGGATCCCAAACATGAGTACTCATAACCTTCGGTCGCATATATCGCTTTTGTCGCACAGATGAAACCCGCAACAGCGATAAGAGCAATGACTCAGGAACAATGCGACGACTGCCGCATTGGTATATGGCATGCGGAATCCCGAGCGGCCCGGGCACAGTGTAAATGTCGTCTGTGGTGCGGGCTGCTGTCTGTTGGCTTTAGGACGGGTTTCGGGCGGTAATGAGTCAGCCATCCTGCCTGTTTGTGGGAGATGTCGGTTAGCGTCTCGTGGGGCGCTGCTAGCACCTGCGGTACGCTCAATATCAAATGGCACCACCGTCAAAAAGCGTTAATCTGTGCTGTGACTTGTGCTGTAACCCCCACTCAAACCTCCATATTCTTGCATGTCTCTTGGCAACTCTCCATATCTCATCTATAGGCACCCTGTAGTCGCAAGTCATTGCTTTTTTGGCACTTGGGTATCCCTAGGCATCTCCTCGTATTCGTTGGCGCCTACCGTTCGCAACGAAGAGGTCAGCGGTTCGATCCCGCTTAGCTCCACCAAATAATCAATAACTTCCGGCAATTTACGTGATGGCAGGTAACAAGCGCGTGCCGGGTTGCGTTATGCCGTTATCATCTTCGCTGCCGGCCAACTCGTGATGAATTCTCCGAGCCGGTTCAGCGCCTCGGGAAATCTCTCGGTTATTGCCGCGAAGCCAAGGCGGAAATGCGAAGGCTCGCCGAAACAATCTCCGGGTACGAGCAGGATGCCCCGCTCTGCGGCTGCCTGGCAAAAGGCGCGGCTGTTTTCTCCGCTGAGCAGCCAAGGAAATGCGGTCATTCCGCCGCGAGGAGGAATCCAGCCGATCATTTCGCGATGCTGGGACATAAAGGCGTCAAGCTGGCGAAGATTCTCGGTAGCGGTTTTCTGCGTCTTCCCAAGGACGGTGTCGCGGTGGCGCATCGCGATCTCCGCCAGCATTTCTCCGGAAGTATTGTTGGAGACGGAAAAATAGGCGCGCGCATTCCAGTAGCGCTCGCGGCGCTTGGGGTCATGCTCGATCATCCATCCGGTCCGGACTCCGGCTAAGGGAAAAGCCTTCGAGAAATCATGAATGACCGTAGCGTGAGGTAAACGAGCGGCCGATTTTGCCGGCTGTCCCTGATAGATAGAGTGATAGATGGGATGGTAGACCTCGTCGCTGATGAGCTGAATTCCACGTGATGACGTGTGCTCGTGCAGGATGTCCAGCTCCGCATCGCTCATGGTGGCCCCGGTTGGATTGTGCGGATTATTAATTAGGACCAGCTTGGTATTTCGATCTGTGAGTTTCTTGATCTCTTCGATGTCGATGGCAAACCCGTTCTCCTTCCGAACTGCGTAGTAGCGGGTCTCGAGCCCAAGGGACTCGGGTAGAGCCGAGAACGTTGTGAAGCCTGGTTGGGGCAGAATGACGTTGCCACCCGGTTCGGCGGCCAGCCACATAAGAACCAGCAGCGCCTCGGAGGCGCCGGTAACCACCTGCACTTTGCCGGCATCCACTTGCTGCATCTCGGCGATCGCGGCGCGTAAACCCTCGGCGCCTGCCGGGCGGCTGTAAACGACCTTGTGATTCAAGAAGAGCTGGCGCTCCTCATCGCCGGCGAGGCTCAGGATCTCATTCAAAGTCCATGACGGGCCGGTGCTTGAAGCCAGATTGAATTCGATGCCATGTTCATAGGTGTCCAGCCACATATCCAGAAGGAAGGGTTTCAAATCCATCTCGCACCTCAGCGAATTAGATCGGCCGGTAGCTAAACCAGCCTCAAAAAACTTTACCGTGATCGCTTGGACTTAAAATCGTTTAATCTTGGGTCTCCAGATAAAGCGAGGGTATGTGGAATGAACGAAACGCTTACTAGGCGCCGGCACGGCGGCGGTGGAGGAAATCCGCATTGGTGGAATTTTCCTGCGGTTTCTGATCGATGGACCTTCGAGTGGGTCGCCGCTCACCATGTTTGAGATGTCGGTGGAACCGGGAGCGAAGGTTCCTCTGCCGCACCACCACCAGGGGTTCGACGAGATGGGGTATGGATTGTCGGGCCTGCTGCGGATGACGGTAGGCGGGAAGACGTTTGACATTGGACCGGGGAATTCAATGTATATTCCCCGCGGCACAGTGCATGGGTTTGAAAACCCGCACGCGGAGACGGCGAAGGCGCTGGTGGTGATCACGCCCGGGGTCTTTGGGGCGCGGTACTTCCGGGAACTCGCAGCGCTGCTGGCGGGCGGAGGCCCCCCAGACCCAAAGGCAGTTACGGCAGTCATGCTTCGCTATGAACTGGTACCGGCGCGCGGATGATCCTGCGCCTGTTCGCATTGGCGGGGTGGAAGCCCCCGCATTTATGTGGGGTAGGGAGCGCTTCAGCGCTCCGGGAAGTTCGACCCTGAACATGATGCGCTTTAGCGCCGGCATCGGTTAAATCCAAGGCTTTGAACCTTCCTTTCTTGTTCGTCTTTGTCTTTCTTTCTGTCATTCCCGTCTCCGGTCCGTCCCGCGAGTAGGGATTCGGCCATGATTTGTGCCGCCTGATTTATGCCGCACTAGCTAAGCGCAGCACGGGTCAATGTAAACGGTTAGAGGTTGAACCACAGCAATATGGCCGCCGGGCCGGAGGCATCCCCTGAATCGGCAACCGTCGCGGACGAGGCAGAGCCGAGAGTCCTCTCTCCAGGGCGTCTCTTTATACCCATTGCTTTTGTACTTGACAGTTGTATGTGCGGGCAAACACACTATCCCTGACTCGCTGTGGTCTGACCATGAGCGCAACGCTGTTCCCGGCAGGCTTCCCTTGTCGGGCGAGCGCATTCCGCGCGGAGACGACGAACTAAATTAAGTTCTTTATCGGGGGCCTAGGATGACGGACAGTATCCAATTTCGCAAAGATGGGAATCGCGGGCGAATGCAGTCAAGCCTGCTCCCGCTTCTCTTTCTGCTGGCTGCTTCTCTTTTTACATTTGCCGGTCCTTCGGCGAGAGCGCAACTGGCAGGCAAGGGCTCCATCCGGGGCACCGTCGTGGACACAACCGGCGCCAGCATTCCCAATGCTGCCGTCGTGGTTACCAACACCGCGACCGGCCTGAGAGAACCAACAAAGACGACTGGGGCCGGGGATTATACAGTCTCCCTGGATCCAGGCTCGTATACGGTCACTGTATCCGCTTCGGGGTTTAAGAGCGAAACTCACGAAAATATCACCGTCGACGCCCTCGAGACCGTTGCGGTGAACCTTACGCTTCAGCCAGGTACGGCAAGTCAAACTGTAGTCGTCAACTCCCAGCCGCCCGCGCTTGAGACCAGCAACGCGACCCTCGGCGCGACCATGGAGCAGGACATGTACTCCGCCCTTCCCATTGAAATGGGGGCTTACGGCAATCCCGACCAGCGGCGCGCTACAGATTTCGCATTCCTCATGCCTGGCGTGCAGGGCAATAACACCACCGGCAATCCGACCACCAACACCGGGATCGTCAACGGCTCGGGTAGCCGCGGCGCGGTCTCCGATGTGTACATCGACGGAATTCCGTTTGTGCGTGCCGGCGGTAATGGCGACCCGCGCTACGTGTGGACTGCCATTTCCGTCGATGCGATCAACCAGTTCCAGGTGCAGACCAGCGGCTACTCCGCTATCTACGAAGGACAAGGTGTGCAGAACTATGTCGTTAAATCGGGCGGTAGCAGCTATCACGGGGCCGCATACGAGTTCTTCCGCAATACTGCGCTCGACACATGGGGATTCTTTGGCGCGAACAACATCAATCCGGCAACCGGCCAAGCGCTGAAGCCTATCGAACACAGCAATGAGTACGGCGTCAATCTCGGCGGTCCGCTAATTCCTTTCGGTTCCTGGAGGAATAAAGTCTTCTTCTTTGGCAACTACAACGGGTTCCGTTATTCGAGTCAAACTCCAACATCCATAACCTTCCCGACGGCGGCCCAACAGAAAGGCAATTTTGCCGGTCTGGTCAGCGGCGGCATCTTCGATCCCTTCACGCAGGCGACATGTACAGCACACAGTACGAATGGGCCATGCCGCTACAGATATGGCTATGGACCCGGCGCCAGCAACGGGCCCGCAGGTAATCCGGTAGCAATGGGGCCTGTCGATGTGATTCCCGCCAGCGAGTTTTCACAAATTGCCCTGAAGCTCCAGAGCTATCTACCAGCGGGCATTGGCACGTCGGCGCAGAACAACTTCATTTCCCCCAACTCGACGGGCCTGACAAACTGGTCCACCACTGACCGCATCGACTACACAATTAATCAGAAGGACACGTTATCGGTGTTGGCGGCCGTTGGCCGCCAGGCGAGTTCCAACCCAGTGGGGCAAACCACCGCGGGTCGCAATGTCGGCCCTGTCCCGTATAACTATGGACAGACGTATGCTCCGAAGACGGCTGTGGGTATCATTGAGGAAACCCACATCTTCTCGCCAAATATCGTCAATCAGTTCAAGTATGGATATGCCCGCTACAACGGGCCCACGTTCCAGCCCAACAATACGCCTGCTTACGCCGCATCGACTCAAGGCATAACGGGCCTGCCTGCCGGACAGGCCGCAGGCGCTTTCCCCTTCGTCACCTTTGCCGGCACCAACGCGCCGACCAACTGGTCCGGCGCAACCGCCAGCGTGACCATCGCCGAAAACTACACGCTGCTCGATAACGTGCAGTGGAATGTCGGCAAGCATTCCTTTACCTTCGGCGGACAGATTGCGTGGCTGCTGTATCAGGTGGTGCCGGACACCGGTGGTTCAAGTCCGCTGACGATCGCCAATGCGGTTAGCGAGACGGCAGGATTCAATCCGTCGAGCAACGGAAGCATCGCGGCTACGGCCAATACGGGGCTTTCCTACGCCAGCTTCCTGATCGGCGAAATCGACAAAGGAAGTCTGACTCAGAATATCGTGCAGGAGTATGGCTCGCGCTTCCGCGCAATCTCTCCCTATGTTCAGGACAACTGGAAAGTAAGCCCGAAGCTAACGCTGGACATCGGCCTCCGCTATGACTTCTTCCCGTCCCTCCGGGAAGTGCATAACAACATGAGCTTCTTCAACCCCAATCTGACAAACCCCGCGACCGGTCTTAACGGGGCGTTGCAGTATACCGGGACCGGCGCCAATACCTGCAATTGCTCCACTCCGGTCAACAACTACTACAAGAACATTGGCCCCCGCGTCGGTCTTGCCTATCAGGTTGATCCAAAAACGGTGATCCGTACGAGCTATGGCGTGATGTTCACGCACGGAAACGCGGTCGGCGGCGGCGCTTCCACCGCGGGGCTGTCTGGCAACACGCTCGGCTTTTCCGCCAGCCCGAGCTTCTCCTCCAACGGCCAGCTGCTGACAACCTTCCCGCTCACCGGGACCAACAACGCGTTTCCGTCCTTTGCGCCCGCCTCAGGACGCGCGTCGGGGCCAGCCTTTGGAACTGGCTACACTACGGCCAGCGGTTATACGGGCACTCCCTCCAGCATGAGTTATTACGACCCCTATCTGGGCGGACGGTCGCCGGAGTACATCAACTGGACTTTCGGCTTCCAGCACCAGTGGACGGACGCCCTTACGTCGAACATCACCTATGTGGGATCGCAGGGACACTTCCTTCCGGCTGACGGGACAAACGCTCGCGGTCTCTGGGCAGACCAGCTCGATCCCAAGTATCTCGCTCTGGGTTCGAATCTGGCGCTTTCCGGCGCCAGCGCGGCAAAGTACTGCGCAGCCAACGGCCTGCCTTGTCCGGCAAATTTCACTGCGAGCCAGCAACTCAGTGTGGAACTGAAGCCTTTCCCGTTCTCCGGGGTTACCGATCAGTTTGACAATGTGTCAAACGCCAACTACCACGCTCTCCAGGCCCAGCTGAATATGCGGCCATCACATGGCCTGACGTTCATGGCAAGCTACACCTGGTCGCGGTCAATCGACGACGGAGGTACTTTCCGCACCGGTTATCCGATTCCGGGTGCTTTCTCCGGAACCGGCCGGGCATGGCCCGCTGACCGCATTGAGCGGTCTGTATCCACCAGCAATCAGCCGCAGCATGCGGTCGTTACCGGCGTCTGGAACATGCCCTTCGGCAAGAGCGTTGCGGCCGGCAGCGAGTGGCAGCGTGCAGTCCTGGGAGGCTTCCAGTTCTCTGAGATCTTCCAGGCCTTTTCCGGCTCTCCTCTGGCCATCACGTCCTCAAGCTGCGGAACCAATCCCGCGCAGATCGCCTTCTCTTCTCCGGCGGGCAGCTGTATGCCGACCTACAATCCTGCATTCATAGGCTCAGCAAACATCAATGGTAAATGGGGTCACGGAGTCACGCGCGCGGCATCCTCCTACACCTCAATTTCCTATATAAATTCCGCCGCGTTCCAGACGACTCCTTCCTACGTCTTCGGCAACACAGCGCGCACGGCTCCCTATAACCTCTATGGTCCCGGGAACTACGATTTGGACCTGAGCCTGCGGCGCAGCTTCGCCTTGCATATAACTGAGTCCTCCAGGCTGAACTTTCAGGCTGATCTATACAACGTCACCAACCACACAGAGTTCACCGTCGCCAGCGCGGTATACGGTAATGCCAGTTTTGGCCAAGTCTCCGGCACGCAGGCCAATACGCGCCGGTCGGCTCAACTCAGCGCACGCATAGAGTTCTAAACACGATGGGGCGCCCCGGTTCGCGCAGCTATAGCGTTTTCACAATCGGTGTATCCCAAGAAACAACGCTCCACGCAGGCGTTCCATCAAAGAACGCCTGCACATAGCCAACTCTCACCAGGACACAGCAATTGTGAAAACGCTATAACCTGGGAGATTATTAAGGGGTATCGGAAATTCATGGAATCCCACATCTCCCCGCAAAAAGCGCGTGGAGATATGGGGCACCCGGGTTTTTATAATCATTTCCGCACCGATTCCGATTCGCCCGCTCGGGTTGCGCAGATTTGGCACCTTCACTCCAGTACTTCACCATGACGAACGCAATCTCGCCGCTGCCTCATCCTGGATGGAGGGCAGCAGATGTCCGGATCTTGCCTAACTCCTAGAGCTGTGATGCGTACAATGTCAATTGCCTAAGCTAGTATCAGTTTTATGCCAGGACCCCGCTCTCACGGACTCCCCAGTCCTAGCGTCTGCGCCGGGATTGTCATTGCCATGTTGGCGATGATCGTTATTCCCGCAATCTTTACTTTGCGCACGGTTCACTCCCCTGTCCCGCTTATGCCCGTCAATCAGAACGCCACACCACACGGCTATACCATCAGCCTCCTGCTGTTCATTGTCCCCATCGCGAGCATCGCAGTTTGGTTCCTGCCTAGCGACGGATTGCACATTCCGCAGCGCGCTTTCTGCTGGACACTTACCATCCTCGTCCCGCTCGGCTTCCTCCTCGACTTCGTTTTCGCACAGTGGTTCTTCGACTATCCCAACGTCGGCGCAACGCTGGGCATCCCCGCACCAGCACTCGGCAGACCCGTTCCCGTGGAGGAGTACGTATTCTATCTGACCGGCTTTCTCGCAGTTCTTCTTCTGTACGTATGGCTCGGCGAGTTCTGGCTGGCTGCTTACAACGTGTCTGATTACCCTGGAGAAGCCCGGAAGGTACGGCGTCTCCTGCGTTTCCACCCCATCTCTCTGATACTCGCCGTGGTCTTGATTGGCGCCGCATGGTTCTACAAGAAGCATCTCGCCCTACCGGAAGACCGGGCGGGCTTTCCGGGCTACTTCACATTTCTCGTCGTCGGAGCATTGCTTCCAGCCGTGAGCTTTTTTCCGGTGGCGCGGCGCTTCATCAACTGGCGCGCCCTCAGCCTCACGCTTTTCTTTATGCTGCTCGTCAGCATGCTCTGGGAGGCCACTCTGGCCGTGCCCTATAATTGGTGGAATTTCCAGCACCGCCAGATGATGGGTCTTTTTATTGGTGCTTGGTCTCGCCTGCCCATCGAAGAAGTCTGTGTCTGGATCGCCGTTACCTACGCCACGGTTATTGTCTTTGAAGTGGTAAAGGTCTGGCTGGCGTCGGAACGCTCTGTGCGGCATGCCCTCCTGGGCGCGAGCGAAACCGAGAAACTTAGTCATTAGTTCTAGCTTCTTGAACGATGGCCCGCGCCCATCCAGACTGGTGAGCGAATCGGGACACGCTTCGGCCCTTCCTTTTCTGAAGCCCGTCAGCGACTATATAGACTGGCCAGCCGGACGACGAGAGTCGAGCGCAGGGCCAGCGTTGCAGGAGCATGAATGGCAGACACCAAGACCATGATTGAGCAGGCGTACTCCGCATTCAACAAGCGGGACATCGACGGTGCATTAGCACTGATGACGCAAGACGTGAGCTGGCCCAAGGCTTCGGAGGGCGGCAAGGTTATCGGAAAAGAAGAGATCCGCGCCTATTGGATTCGACAATGGGGTGAGTTCGATCCCCATGTCGAACCGCTTGCAATTACCGAGGAAGACAGAGGCAAGCCCCGCGTCAGGGTGCACCAACTCGTCAAGAGCCTTCAGGGTGATGTTCTTTCGGACAGCGAGGTTCTTCACGTGTTCACCGTGAAGAGCGGTCTCATCGCAGCCATGGACCTCGGGGATGAGGCCGACCCAAACGCTGGTCCGTCTGCCGCGTTCGCACATCGATCTGACTGACTACCCCCCATGGAGCGTGAGAGTAGGACTCAGGCTCGAGAGTTCTATCACGAACGCGCGGTGTGAGCTGGTCTGTGAGCCTTCCACACTTTACGCACTGTCTGCTCGACGTGAGGCGACAGCACTTACTTGCTGTATTCGTCAAACAGGTAATCGATCGCGTCTAAAATCCCTTGCCTGTCGGAGGCATCCTGCAGATAGATTTCGGCATAGCCCTTCATGTTCTGCATTGTAACCATATTTACTGCGGAAACTTGGATCTGCGGACGGTCGTTAGTGTTTGTTCGGTATGCGATCACAGCAACACAGGTGTGATGGGATGGGCTGTACTCATAGAGGTAAGATTCGATAGTTTTTGCTATGTCTGGCCGCTGCTGTCGCGTAACGCGCAAGTTCGCCTCTGCCTTACGTGCACACCAAGCCATGTTGCGCGTAAAAGAATCTTGCGCGAGCGCCGTGGATGCTAACAGAAGGGCTAGAAATAGAACTTTCAATACGTATACCTCACTCGTTGAAGTATCCGCTTGGCAGGCCACTCCTGCCAATCCCCCGCCTCCCCTGCGAAAGCGCGTCGACTCCCACAAAAGTGTCATCGACAAATGCCGGCCGAAGGGCGGCCGGCCAGGTTCGCCTTACTACGGCAAACCCGAAGGGTGCCCCACGTTCGCACCGGCGTATGTGGGACGAATCAAGCCTATTTCCGATTTGTTGTTCTGACACGCGACCTCCAATAGCAACGAGGGCGTGACTACATCGGTCCTGATTGGCTAACGGTTTCGGCGCGTCGTACTCGTAAGTTAGTTAACAAAGCCCGGTGCAGGCATTGAGTAAACGTTTATAGACCGACATGCACTGGCGCGAACGGGGCACCCGAATCTTCTTACCTGCCAGCCCTGGGCTGCCCCGCTCACCAGGTTGTTCACCGGTTAAGATACCTCGACCGTACGGTGCCGCTTTGTTCGCAGTAAGAGGCTATGTACTAGAAGGCGGAGTAGTAGAGGACCCAGCAACTATCTGCGCTACAAAAATCACGCTCTCGCGGTTAATGGCATTTCTTATCTCCTCTTCCATCCGCTTTCTAAGCTGATCTGGAGGCCCCTGTACGGCTCCTGAATACGTTGCATGCGGGAGTTGGCGAAGCTCCCTGCTCAAACCGCTTTGTTCCCAAATTGTTTGGATAAAGTCAAATCTAGTTCGCATCAAGTCGTGGAGCTTCTCATAGTCTTGTCGGGGTGGATCTCCCCTCAGTTCTACCCGCGCGATATAGAGTGTCAATTTTTATATCCTCAGAAACCCGACGAAGCGTAGCAGAGCTAAAAGAGCCCGTATATACCACCTTGATGGGAGCAAATATGGGCGGGTAGCGATCCAAGCGTTGAAGAAGACTTTTATAGATCTTTGTTGACCCAATATAACTAGTTCCCTACACGGGTAATTGACTTCCCCAGGTGTCGAAAATACGATCACGCAACTCGCATATCGGGGGTGCAAGATATGTCCAAGTGGAAGGACACTTTCGGGATTGCTGGAACTCTGTTGCTACTCGTTTTTGGGATCGGCGTCGTCGTTTTTGGCCTGAAACACATCGAGGCAATTTCTCAGATAGCGGACCGCCTAGCAAGGTACTCCTTCGACCTCGTCGTTCCGACGGTGCTGATTGGTCTCATTCCGGGAGCGAGGAAGCCTTGTGGGAACCTCCTGGTCATCCTCAGCGTACCAATCGGAATCGGGTTGTGGATTTCGGGCGTCGATGCAGTCTACTATTTCTGGGGCCTAGGTCCACTCATCATCGGTTTCTTGTTCTTGGGGTTTGGACCAGTCCCGATGGGCATCGTCGCCCTCTTACTCCATCATCATCGCGAGGAGGCCCTCGCACTGATCTTTAACCTTGTAGTCGTATTTGTGGTCCGCGTCGTCGGATCCCTGTATGTCGGCTCCGCTGAACGACGTGAGCTGCCTCAGTTTGAAGAAGAAGGGCCGGAGATTGTACGGGTTTAGGCGGGTGGCCCACTCAAGCCTTATGTTGGCTTGAGTGGGGTAGTTTCTCTGTTGGACTGAGCCTTCCCGCAGAACCGAAATTCCGCCTTACCCGCTCAAGCGCAACTTCAAACGTATGCTTTGCCGACGCGTCGAATCAACGACTCTCGGCGGCGGTAGCAGCAGAAGGTTACAAAGTGAGTCTACCCAGACTCCTGGAATCTCTTCGGCAAATTCACCCCACTCAAGCCAAAAAGCGGCTTGAATGGGCCACCCGCCTGTCCCCGAATTCCCAAATTCCTCAATCTATAGCCGAACAGATCCTTTAGCAGAAAGGGCGCCGGAGTTCGCGGAGGCAGTGAAGAGGAAGTACCCAATGGTGGCGAAGAGCTGACCGCAGGCGCCGAGGTCGTGAACTCCGGCGATCCACTGGTCGAGATCGGAGGAGGAGATGGCGCCGTCCATGGGCGGGTCGCCCGGGTTTCCC
>CAWDNI010000031.1:0-44066 GCA_963803615.1 uncultured Acidobacteriaceae bacterium | reverse complement strand
ACTTGCGTGAACCCACTTGCTGATGATGTTGACGGCAACGCCAATCACAATCAGGCCCCCCGCCTTAATCCAAAAGCTTTGTCATCTTCAGCCTGATGCACGACGTTATTGATCGTGTTAACGGCATTGACGACGTTCTGATTTCCTGAAACCTCGCCGATCCGGTTGCTTTGGGCGTAAGCCTGCGTTCCAATCAACAACAGCGGAGCTTGGAGGTTTAAGACATGTTGCGCTTCGGCTGTATCTTTTTTCAGTGTGTCTGCCCGTTTGAGCAGGGCACGGCCCAGCCACAAAATCCCAAACCCCAAATACCCCAGCGGATCCATGACACGAACGGCAGCGGTTGCGTCATTCTCGGATAGGGAGAGATGGCCCGTAGCACCGCCCAGAGCGTTGGAATATGCTGATCCAGCCACAGCCATAAGGCCACTCCAATGCGTGGAAAATGGCTGACGAACGGCATGGGACTGTTGCGATCCGGCGAAAGGGCAAATCCTGCTATCGCCCCTGTTATCAGCAATACAATTCCGACGACCTTCAGCGCATAGCCTGCCCTTTTGAAATACGATGCTTTGCGGGCAGATTCTCAATTCTTTGGCGGGTGCTGTCGATAGAAGCTTGGGCATGAAACACGGCTACCCAGTGTAGCGCAAGTAACAGGCGAAAAGCCCCCTTCCCTGCCCCCGGCAGTCTTCACCCTCTACAAAAATGATCCATTTTGTCGAGACGTCCTCGTACGGACCTATCCGGCGGCACTGTAAACAGAATTCCGCATTCTGTTCACTTTCGCGGCTGTCCAACAGAATTCGTACTTCTGTTCAAAATTGCCACGCTGAGATCTTTATCTACGAAGATTTTCGTTGACAACTACGAATGCCTTCGTATATTGTCCTGTACATGTTCAAGCAAGGTCCTTTGCCGAAGCCAACCGAAGGTGAATTGGAGTTGCTTCGTGTCTTGTGGCAGAAGGGCTCTGCAACCGTGCGAGAGTTACACCAGCAGGTGAATCAGGTGCGTCCGCTCGGTTACACCTCCGTATTGAAGCTCTTGCAGATCATGACGGAGAAGGGCCTGGTGGAACGCACAGAAGCGGGCAGGGCTCACATTTACCGCGCCGCGGCAAGCCAGCAGGATACGCAGAACCAACTGCTGAAAGATCTAAGCGAGCGGCTCTTCTCCGGATCGGCCGCGCAGCTTGCCATGCATGCTTTGGCCATGGAACCGGCAAGCAGAGAAGATCTTGAGGAAATTAGAAAGCTGATCGAGCGAAGGAGGGAAAAGCGATGAACCATGCTTGGGAAGAGTTGGGTTGGACTCTCATCCACTTTTGCTGGCAGGCAGCAGCCGTTGCCATCGCGTATCGGTTGATAGATGCGGCGGCAGCCAAAGCCCGCGTTCAGACAAGGTATCTGCTCTCGCTCGGCGCGTTGCTTTCGATGCTTCTAATTTCATTGGCGACCTTGGGTTATGAAATACGCTGCCAAGCCGCTCTTCCCTTTCCGAGTGGCGCACCGGCAGCCGATTCCCTTCCGTTCACCCCGGTCTCGGGCGCGATATCGGTGGCAATGGCAAAGCAGCCGGCATTTTTCCACTTGAGCGCTCTTATGCCGTGGCTCGATCTTGCCTGGCTGCTGGGTGTAATCTCGCTTTCCGTCAGGAGTTTCGGCGGCTGGTGGTGGCTGCAGCGCCTGCGAAGAACTCCCTTCCACGAGGCTTCCGCGGTTCTTAGCGCGAGCTTTGCTCAAGTTTATGGGCGGCTTGGCATCACTCGCCCGGTTCAGTTGCGCGTCTCGGAATTTGTTCGCGGTCCTCTCACCATCGGCGTGCTCCGTTCGCTCATCCTGCTGCCGGCATCTGCCCTGCTGGCCCTAAGCCCGGAACAGCTTGAGGTCGTGCTGGCCCACGAGTTGGCTCACGTTCAGCGCGCGGACTATCTCTGGAATCTCATCCAGACCGCGGTAGAAACCATTTTCTTTTTCCATCCGGCGGTCTGGTGGATGGGGCGCAGAATCCGGCAGTATCGCGAACTTTGCTGCGATGATATGGCGCTTCGTTCCTGTTCTGATCCCCTGGTCTACGCCACCGCACTTCTCTCTATGGAGGAACAACGCAGCCGCCAGCTCAATCTGGCAATGGCGTTGGGAGGACATCAGTCCCGCCACGCGCTGCGAGAACGAGTAGCACGTATCCTTGGCGAAGGCTTTTCTTCGGCGAGCAGAGTACACCCGCTGCCATTGGCTGTTGTGTGCGCCGGGGTCGCCCTGCTGCTGCCGCTATCTCAACTGGTCGCGGCAGCGAAGATGCAAGCGGCTCCATCCGCGCGTGTAGAGACCTTTGCCTCGCCAGTGCCCGCTCTTACGCCGGATACCCCACCAGCGCGCATCGATTTGCCGCTTCGTCCGCTGCAGGTGATGCCCATCGCGCATCTGAAATCACTTGAGCAGCTCACGCCGGCCTGTACAAGTCAAACCAGTGCCGCAACCTGCGCCAGTCGCCGTGCCGGGGCCCATAACGTTACAAATTCCCAACGTGTCTCGGCTCGAGGAGATGGCAAGATCGCTACCTGTTGCTCAGCTCGCGGCCCAGCAAGCGCTTATCAGTTCGTCCGGCATCCGGCAGATGATTAGCCAAGGCTTCCCGGAGATGCAGGACGCGCCCGCGAGCACATCTTCAGACAATCGTGATTACATCGACCGGATGCGTGCAGCGGGATACGACACCAGCATAGATAAATACCTTGCGATGAAAATGCAGGGTATTACTCCGGAATACGCGCGCGCTATGGCCGGCGCCGGGCTAGGCAAGCCGTCGGTGGGTGAGTTGATCGCAATGAAGATTCACGGAATCACGCCAGACTATATCTCCAAGCTGCATGCGGCCGGAGTGGAGCCAGGCAATTTCGGCAATCTCATTGCCTATCGGATTTTCAATGTGACCCCGGAGTTTATCGAAGGGATGAGGTCGGCCGGATTCGCCTCGATTTCGACGAAAGATGTGCTTGCACTCCGCGTACAGAATGTAATGCCGCAGTACGCGAAATCGGTCAAGCAGCAGCTCCCTGAGGCAACCGTCCGGGATCTGATCAAGTTGCGCATCTTCCACATCGACGATGCCTTCATCGCTTCCGCCAAGCGGCACGGAGTGACTCCGCTGACAGTCGATAAGCTGGTGCAGCTTCGCATTTTCGGTGTGCTGGATGATGACCAACATCAAACGGACAAGAAGCGATGAAGGCCGGCCCCATTCTCTGTAGTGCCATCGAAGCTACAACGATCCTGTTTCTGCCCTGAATTTCCAGTGAACTATTTCCGGGGAGCTTGCGTAACTGCTCCTCAAGGGGCGATCCGGTTGTGACTCGCCGCAGTTCCCCATCAACGATGGAGGCCCGTTGCGATATATATGCATGTCGTTCGGTGGCTTTCAGCCGCACTTCGACGAAAGCCACGTTGCCGACCTCTCAGCAGCCGAAGCGGAGATCGTCGCCATGCTGGAGCGCGGCGCCATGATCGTTCATGCTTACCGGGAAACAGATCAGGAACATCCCGAGCTGGTCGGACGCCACCGCATGCTTTGCTCGTCCTGCTTTGAGTCCGCGGAGCGCGGAACGCAGGCTGCGGAGGCTGCTCACCAGATCGAGCGTTTTCTAATCGACCCTGAGAACTTTCAAGTCTGGGCGGATGCTCTTAACCGAAATGCCCCCATTGAGCAATGTTGGGCCGTCGTCGAGTTATGGCCGCCCGCGCAGGAAGAAACAGATTGTTTCTACGGCCGGGCCACATTGATCGAGAGTGCTTAAGGAAGGTTTTCAGCCCTGCTCCGGAGTGAACTCCAGCGCAATTCTTCAAACCAACTGCTTGCCCGCGCACGCGTAAGACCACGTGGCGGCCTGTCGCAGTGAATTCGTCAATAATCCCAAAGAACCGGGTACCCCACCTGTAATCGTAGTGGCCCTGAGTGGCCCTGAGTTTTCTCTCCCACCAAAGAGGCGGGCGCGCCCGCTTTCGTGTGATGACGCAAGCTTGATTCCTGCCCTCCCTGGTTTGACCCTCTTGGGAAAGGCTCTTACCATGAGAGAAAGCACTATTCTTTGGATGGCTCGCTCGAAACACAAGAAAACCGCTTCGGCGTCACTTTTCTATGCGGCAGGCGAGTCTATCCGGAAGGCATAAGTGAGCCCAACCGAAACGATCGAACCCACGCCTACCCCCGAAGCTTCCCCCGGCGCAGGCGGCGAACACGCGGAGCACTCACCGGAGAGTCACGAGCATCACCATCCTGCTCCGACCCTGAACCCGGAGTGCACCCGGCAAGTCGAAATCGAAGTTCCAGCCGAGGAAGTCTCCCGCAGCTTCAAGAGCATTACCCGCCGCTATCAGAAGATGGCGCGGATACCTGGATTCCGTTCAGGAAAGACGCCGGAGTCGCTTATCCGCGAGCGTTTTGCGAAACAGATTCGCCAGGACGTAATCGAAGCCGTGCTTCCGGGTCATTTTCGCAGCGCCATCGCAGAACAGCACCTGCAGCCGGTTTCGGAACCGCAAGTGACAAACCTTGATCTGGAAGAAGGCAAGCCTTTGCGCTTCAAGGCCGCGTTCGAGGCTCTCCCGGAGTTCTCGATTGAAGGCTACGATCAAGTGACGGTGGAGAAACCCGACGTAGAGCTCACCGCTGCCGAATTTGACGCCGAGCTTGAGCGCATTCGCGATTCGCGATCGGTAATGGAACCTGTGACAGAAGAGCGTCCCCTTGCCGATGGGGATTTCGCCGAGATCAGTTTTACCGGGAAAGTGCAAACAGGCGCAGACGGGAATGAGGCGCAGGCTGAAGACGAAACGCCTTCCGAACAGACAGAGCCAATCGCGGGTCACGACGTTTTGCTCGAAATAGGGGGTAAAAATACACTCGACAGCTTCAATGCGGCGCTGCGCGGCGCAACAACGGGGCAGCAGCTGAAGTTCGAGGTCAATTATCCCGATGACTTCGGAGAGCGGAAGCTGGCCGGCAAAACCGTTGCTTACGACGTGGAAGTGAAAGGGATCAAGAAAAAGATCCAGCCTGAGCTCAATGATGAGTTCGCCAAGGAACTCGGCGACTACGAAAATTTCGCCGGCTTCTCAGAGAAGCTGCGCGAGCATCTGGCCAACGAGAAGCGGCGGCGCTTGGAGAACGAAACCAAGAGCCGGCTGGTGGACGCATTGGCCGCTCGTTACGAATTCCCTGTCCCGGAATCTCTGGTGCAACAGCAGATTGACGTCCGCCTCGATCGTGGACTACGTGCCCTGGCGGCACAGGGGATGAGCACGGAAGAGATGCGCAGATTCGACTTCGACCGGCTGCGCGCGGCGCAGAGAGATCCGGCGACCTCGGAGGTCAAAGGGTCGCTCTTGCTTGATCGCATAGCGAACACCGAACACGTTGAAGTGCCGGAGGAAGAGGTAGAGCGTGAGCTCAAAATTGTCTCCCGGCAAACCGAGGAACCGGTGGATGCGTTGCGTAAACGTTTGACTGAGAACGGCGGCCTGACTAGAATCCGGGAACAATTGCGCCGGGAAAAAATAGCCGGTCTGTTGTATGAACGGCTGCCGTCCTCAACTTCACAAGTATGAGGAACAGAAGAGAAGCAGGCTGGGACAATCAGGTGCCGGCTCGAAATAAATGCTTCAGACCGGGACCGGATACGGCTCCGCGAAGTGAAGGGTAAGGAAGGTCATGGCGCTTGTACCTATGGTGGTTGAGCAGACGAGTCGGGGCGAGCGCGCCTACGACATTTACTCTCGTCTGCTTCGTGACAACATAATTTTTCTGGGCACTCCTATCGACGATCAGATTGCCAATCTGGTGATTGCTCAGATGCTGTTCCTCTCCGGGGAAGATCCGGAAAAAGATATTCAGCTTTATATCAATTCGCCGGGGGGATCCATCACGGCGGGCCTGGCGATTTACGACACAATGCAGTTCATTCGAAACAGTGTAGTTACGTATTGCATCGGTCAAGCGGCAAGCATGGGAGCATTTTTGCTGATGAGCGGCGCCAAGGGAAAGCGCTTTGCCCTTCCCAACTCGCGTATTCTGATTCACCAGCCCTCGATGGGGGGTCTTTCCGGACAAGCGACCGATATCGATATACACGCGCGCGAGATTTTGCGCATTCGCGAAATCACCAACAAGCTGATGTCCAAGCATACTGGCCAGACGCTGGAGAAAATCGAGCGCGACGTGGAGAGGGATTTCATCATGAATGCGCAACAATCAAAAGAGTACGGCATTATAGATGAGATCATTGACAGACCACGCACCTGACGTATAAAGGAATACCGGTTAAGGAGTTGCAGCATGAAAACGCCAAGGGGAACAGACGATACGCTCCGCTGTTCGTTCTGCCACAAGTCGCAGGACGCTGTAGCAAAATTGATTTCGTCACCCAGCGATTATCCGCGCGCCTACATCTGTGATGAATGCGTGGCCGTGTGCAATTCCATTCTCGAGGACGACAGGAGCGAGACCCCGGCAGGCGCGGCCCCCGCGCATCTTCCCAAGCCTCAGGAGGTAAAGGCTTTCCTCGATGAATACGTCATCGGGCAGGAGCAGACCAAAAAGAAGCTCGCGGTAGCCGTCTATAACCATTACAAGCGCATCCAGATGAACCGCACCCGCGGCAGCGATGTCGAGCTCTCCAAATCAAACATCCTGCTGGTAGGTCCTACGGGAAGCGGCAAGACTCTTCTGGCGCACACCCTGGCCAAAATGCTGGACGTGCCCTTCGCCATTGTGGATGCAACCACGCTGACCGAGGCAGGCTATGTCGGCGAAGATGTGGAGAACATCATCCTCAAACTGCTGCAGTCCGCCGACGGAGACGTGGCGCGAGCGCAGACCGGTATCATCTATATCGACGAGATCGATAAGATCGGCCGCAAGGATGAAAATCCTTCCATCACCAGAGATGTCTCCGGAGAGGGCGTTCAGCAGGCATTGCTGAAGATTCTGGAGGGCACGGTGGCGAATGTGCCCCCGCAGGGTGGCCGCAAACATCCCCACCAGGAATTTACCCCGGTAGACACGACCAATATCCTCTTCATTTGCGGAGGAGCGTTTGTCGGCCTGGAACGGGTGATCGGCCGCCGGGTAGGTAAGAAGGCCCTCGGCTTTAAGGCTCTCTCGGACAAAGATGCGCTGGAGGCCGGCGTTATGCCCGCGCAGCGCGATACCGAACTCTTAAGGTGTGCCGAACCTCAGGATCTCATCAAGTTCGGTCTCATTCCCGAGTTTGTCGGCCGCTTGCCGGTGATGGGCATTCTGGACGAATTGGATGAAGCCGCGCTGGTGGAGATTCTTACCAAACCCCGGAACGCGATTCTCAAGCAGTATCAGCGGTTATTCGAATATGAAGGTGTGCGCCTGATCTTTGCCGAGGAGGCTACACGGGCCGTCGCCAAAGAGGCTCTGAACCGCAAGGTAGGCGCCCGCGGACTGCGGATGATTTTGGAAGAACTGATGCTTGATCTGATGTATCACCTTCCCAGCAACAAGAAAATCAAAGAACTGGACATCACCGCCGAGATGGTGCAGAAGCGCGATCTCTCCGTCATTCTGCTGGAGAAGGCCGGCTAGATCGGCTCCGATCGAGGACCGGATCGAGTTTTCAACAGTCTATTGAGAAGTCCCGCAGGGACGGCACCAACGAGCTACCGCGCTCGTCCTTGCGGAGCGAGGCTGTGAAAATGCGTCCTGGCTGTACGCGAAGACATCCAAAATAAGAGAAGAGATATCGAATCTTCTGAGCTGACCTTTCATTTGCCCTTTGATCCCAGATGATTGTTCTTCAAATCCAGCGAGTGTATTGAACGCTGATCCTCTGAAAGCGGTATTTCGACGTCTAATACCGTGGGAGCAAAGTAAGGTACCGGATTCAAACAATATTCATGACTCCAAGCTTCCGCCAAGGCGGGCATTGGGTGGAATCGCCCATTTGTCTGTATAAGGGAGATAAGCGAAAGGAAATCGCGTGACACAAGCAAAGGAACACCGGGAGAAAGCCGATCTTCGCAAACTGCCCATGATGCCCATCCGGGACATGGTGATCTTTCCGTACATGATGACCCCGTTTGTGGTTGGGCGGGAGTCGAGCGTGCGGGCCCTCGAGGAGGCGCTCACCGGAGACCGCAAAATCTTTCTGGCAACACAGCACGATGCAGGCATCGATGAGCCGCGTCCTGAAGACATTTTTCCCGTAGGGACCATTGGCAATATCGTGCAAAGCGTAAAGATGCCGGACGGCAACATCAAAGTGTTGGTCGAGGGCCTGGAGCGCGCCAAGGCGGTTGATATCAACGATTCGGACGGCTTTTTCGTGGCTACCGTCCGCTTGAGCAAGACACAATTCGAGCTGAACCCTCAGATTGAGCAAGTGATGCAGCGCGTGACCTCCCTGTTCGAGCAATACGTCAAGCTGCAACAATCTTTGAACTACGAGACCATGATCGCAGCGGTGCGCATGGACGACCCCGCCAAGCTGTCCGATACGATCGCCGCCAACCTCCAGTTGTCGATTGATGAGAAACAGGAGCTCCTGGATATCTTCGATCCCGCCGAACGGCTTTCCCGCGTGGCCGACGTACTCGATGTGGAGATCGAAAAGCTGAATATGGATCGCAGCATCCAAAGCCGGGTGAAACGGCAGATGGAGCGCGCACAGAAGGAGTATTACCTCAACGAGAAGATCAAAGCGATTCAGAAGGAACTTGGACGCGGGGAAAAGGGCGAGTTTGACGAGCTGCGCAAGAAGATCGAAGTCGCTGGAATGCCTCAGGATGTCTTCGACAAGGCCATTCAAGAGCTGAAGAAGCTGGAAGCAATGCCGCCTATGTCAGCGGAGTCCACCGTCTCCAGAAACTATTTGGACTGGCTGCTGGCGGTGCCGTGGAAGAAGCGGAGCAAGGAGACACGCAGCGTCGACCATGCCGAGAAAGTGCTCAACGCGGACCACTACGGCCTGGAAAAGATCAAAGAGCGCATTCTGGAGTTCCTCGCGGTCCGGCAGTTGGTGAAAAACCCCAAGGGGTCGATCCTCTGCTTTGTAGGACCTCCGGGAGTTGGAAAAACATCTCTGGGCATGTCGATCGCCAAGGCCACCGGCAGAAAATTTGTCCGTATGTCTCTCGGCGGTGTGCGGGATGAGGCGGAGATTCGCGGGCATCGCCGTACTTATATCGGGGCGCTCCCAGGACAAATCATCCAGTCGATGAAGAAGGCGGGCACCAAGAATCCGGTGTTCATGTTGGATGAAGTGGACAAGATGGCCTCCGATTTCCGCGGCGATCCGGCCTCGGCGCTGCTGGAGGTACTTGACCCGGAGCAGAACGGGAGCTTCCAGGACCATTATCTGGATGTCGAGTACGACCTGTCGCAGGTGCTTTTCGTAGCCACTGCCAACGTGCTGCACACCATCCCCGCGGCCTTGCAGGATCGCATGGAAATTCTGCGGCTGCACGGGTATACCGAGGCGGAAAAGCTGGAGATCGCCAAGCAATATCTGCTCAAAAAGCAACGCGCCAATACCGGCCTGACAGAAAAGAACGCCGCATTTTCCGACGATGCGCTGGCCGATATCATCCGCAGCTATACGCGAGAGGCGGGCGTCCGCAATTTAGAGCGGGAAATTGGAAATGTCTGCCGCAAGGTGGCTCGCCGCGTGGTGCGAAACGGCCCCAAGCACAAGGAAGAGATCACCGCGCAGAATATCAATGATTTCCTCGGCGTGGCGAAGTTCCGCGATTCCCAAGTGCATGAGACGAGCGAAGTGGGCCTGGTGACCGGGCTTGCCTGGACAGAGGTAGGCGGGAGCATTCTTTCGACCGAGGTGCAGGTGCTCGATGGAAAGGGCAAACTTACCTTGACCGGTCAACTGGGGGATGTCATGCAGGAGTCGGCGCAAGCCGCGCTTTCGTATATGCGAAGCCGGGCGCGTCATCTTGGACTTCCCAGGGACTTCTATCGCAATCTCGACATTCATGTGCATGTGCCGGAGGGCGCTATTCCCAAAGATGGCCCTTCCGCGGGCATTACTATTGCGACCGGATTGGCGAGCGCTCTGGCCAAGGTGCCGGTCCGCCGCGATATCGCCATGACCGGCGAGATCACTCTACGGGGAAAAGTTCTGCCCATCGGCGGCCTGAAGGAGAAGCTTCTGGCGGCGCATCGGGCAGGGATTTTTGAAGCCATTCTTCCCCGGGAGAATGAGAAGGACTTGGCGGAGCTTCCGGAAAACCTGCGCAGTGCAATGAAGCTTCATTTTGTGGATCAGATGGACGATGTGCTGAAGATTGCACTGGAAGGTCCGCTGCCTGAGCTGCGTGAGGAAACTCCGGACGCGCTGGCCAATGTAACGCCCCCCGCTACCGGGGACCAATTGGTCGCGCACTAAAAAGCGCGTTCGAAACCGTACTCTAACGAGATCTAGGCTGCCCCACATCTTCCGACGCTTTTTGTTGGGAGATGTGGGATAACGTAAGCTGGTTCGCCATGCGCTCAGCATTCATTTGGCCTTTCCCACATCTGGCGCAAACAGCGCGTCAGATATGGGGTACTCCTGCATTGTGGCGGATTAGGCTCCGCTCTCCCTTATGCGCCTGGTAGCCAAGTTCCTGCTTTCCGCCACATCTGCTGAGCAATTTCCCGCCGCGACGGCTCCCGAGTTCGCATTCCTGGGCCGCTCCAACGTCGGGAAATCCAGCCTGATCAATGGATTGCTTGGGGAGAAGGCGGCCAAAGTCTCAGCCAGCCCGGGGCGAACGCGCGCAATCAACTTTTTTTCATTGTTGGATTCTCCTTCTTCTCAACATCCCCGATTGATGTTTGCCGACCTGCCAGGGTACGGCTACGCAAAGATATCCAAATCGATTTCGGCCGAGTGGCCGAAGTTCATCAATCCATACCTGGAAGAGCGATCCAACCTGGCGCTGTGCGTCTGCCTGGTAGACAGCAATATCCCGGTGCAACCGAGCGACCGCCAACTGATCGATTCCCTCAAAGGTATGGGACGAGAATTCCTGGTTGTCGGAACCAAGGCGGACCGGTTGTCCGGTAACGAGCGCGCCAAAGCCATAGCGCGGCTCACGCAAGGCTTGGAATTGAGCGAACTGCTGCTCTGCTCCGCGAAGACAGGTCTGGGAATCAAAGAATTGTGGACACATGTTCTCGCCACTCAATTCAGGAGGTAATATGCGCCGCGCAGTTTCACAAAACAGAATGGGTTGGATCGGCTCGCATGAGGGAGTCAGCTTCCTCGCTTTGAGTGCCGCCTGGGCCCTTCTTCTGTATTGGAAGGCGCTGCTTAACCCGTTCTCCTCCTATGATGACCTGACCATGATCGTGAACAATCCAGGATTGGCTTCCTGGCACGGAATAAGTTATTACCTGCATACCAACGTGTCCTTTATAGGCGATCTCCGAGGGAGCGGAGAATCGTATTACCGGCCGCTCTTCTGGATCAGCCTTGCGCTCGACCGTAAGCTTTGGGGCTCTCATCCTTTCGGCTTCCATCTGACCAACCTGGCGCTCCACTGGATCAATGGTTTTCTGCTCTTCTCTCTTTTGAGAAGGTTACGTATTTCTTTTGAAATTGCGGGATGTACCGCCCTCGTATGGCTGGCTTTGCCTATCAACTCAGAAGCCGTCGCCTGGATCGCGGCTCGTGCTTATTGCCTCGCCGCATTCTTCGTGCTTTTGAGCGCCTTGTTAGCAGAGCGTTTCCTTGAGACCGGACGCGCTTTTCTCGTGTCCCTTTATGCGCTGGCTGCTGTTTGTGCGCTACTTTCCCACGAAGCGGGGATACTTGTCCTTCCGCTTACTATGCTGGTCGCGTATGCGCTCAAGAAGCTGAGTGCGAGGCGCGCGGCAATACTCTACAGCGCCGCAGCCGGCGCCGGGCTGGTCTATTTCGGACTGAAACATCTCATCGGCGCTCATTCTGTTTATTACCAGCCCGGCACTTTGATTCCATTTGGGCTCTTCTACTTCAAATATCTCGGATGGCTGGCGCTTCCGATTCACATGAGCATCGAACGGTCCAGCAACACACCCCAGAACAGCCTATCCATCCAAGCGATCCTCGCTTGGATAGGCATGCTGGGCATTTTTTGCGCCGCGGGAATGTTGCGCCGCAAACAGCCTTTGCTTGCCGCGGGGCTCGCCTGGATGTCGATTGCTGTGGCCCCGTTCTGTGGCTTGATTCCGATTTATCAAGGGATGGCAGAGCGCTTCCTTTATTTTGCATCCGCCGGTTTGGCCTTGCTGGCGGTGGCGGCCGCTTTTAATTTCCGGAGACGGCAACGGAGCATCGCCCTGGTTGTCCTGTCCCTTTGGGTCATTTGGGGCGCCTGGAGGTTGCAAAACCGGCTTGTCGATTGGGCTGATTCAGCGTCGCTCTATCAATCCTCACTCGAAGGCAGCCCGAAGAGCGCGAAGCTGCTCTATAACTTAGGAGCTGTTTCGGAGAATCGCGGGGAGTTGGTCCGGGCCGGCATGTCGTACCAATCGGTACTGCGCCTCCAGCCCAAAAATGAACCGGCAATCGCCGGCCTCGGCAACGTCCGCCTACGGCTGAATGATCCAAAGGGCGCCGCGGAGCTATATCAGAAAGCTCTCGCTATCAAGCCAAATGACGTCGAGGTCGTTACAAATTATGCCGCTTCTCTTGCGGAGCTTGGCGACCTGAAAAATGCGAAGGTTCAGTATAGACGCGCGATTGCGTTAGCTCCGTCGAAAGACGACGCCTACTGTGGTTTGGGCGTGGTCTTATTTCAAGGCGGCGATTCACTAGGCGCGGCCGTTCAATTCATGAAGGCCCAAAGGGCCGATCCCTTGGATTCCACTCCGTACTACGATCTCGGCGCAGTCTACCAGAAACTGGGCAGAATGGATGTCGCGGCGGGCTTCTATAGGAAAGTTTTAGAGCTTAGACCGGGGGACCGCGACGCCACAGCAGCTCTGCAACAAATTGAGTCGAAACAATGAAAACCGGCAGAGCAAAGTTGCTTGTTACCAGCTTGAGTAAGGCTGCCCGTCCGCTCCCGCCTGCTCCGAGCCGCTATGGACATCGGTAATTCCCGGATCGGTCTGGTCTGGATTGGCGATCGAATCATCCATTACCGGAACCCAGGTGCTCGCGCTGGCGGTCATCGGATCTTTGGGAATCTCTTTGAGGTAACCCGCGCTGACCAGGTCGTCCAGCGATTGCGGCGCCTTATTCTTGTCGTTGGTATAGGAGTCGATGGCGTCTCGCAGGACGTGAAGATCCTCTTTCAACACCGCTTCGTGCGCCGCGCGGATAGAAGAGACATAGGCCGGTATGGCGACGGAAGCGAGAATCGCAATGATCAGCATCACCACCATCAACTCGATGAGGGTGAAACCTGAAGCGAGGTTCCGCGCCAGACGGGAATCGAACCCGTTATCGACTGCACATCGGGATGGAGAGCCGCGCTTCATCACAGATTTACCAGGTAGAGTACTTCGTGCCATCCAGCGCAGTTCCTTGCGATTTGGAGTAGACATCGAATACGCTTTGGCCGCCCCATGAATCGCTGTCGGGATCGTCCTGCATGGAGCGCATTCCCCACTCGTCCTTGCCGGTCATAGGATCGACCGGAATGCGCCGCAGAAATTTGAGCTTCTTACCCTGTACATCCACGCCTTTGACCAGAGTGTCCAAGTCGGGGGGATAGCCGTCGCTATCTAATTTGTGCTGGAACAGGTTTTTGTCGGCCGCGTCCTTGTACTTATCGATCGCATCGCGCATCTGCCAAAGGTCATAACGCAATTCTTTTTCCTTTTCCCTCTGTGCACGGAAGCGGGCAAGAGGCACGGCGGCGGAAGCCAAGATGGCAAGAATGGCTACGGTTACGATCAGCTCTATCAGCGTGAGTCCAGCTTGCGATCCGGGTTGAATGGAAAGCCGGTAACGGGCCCGCAGTGTGGAGCGCATCTGAGAATCCCTACTGAACATGTACCCAGGCTTGTGAACCGGCAATTTCGGCCGACTGCTGAGCGCTATTCCTGGCTGCGGCATGAACGATATTAAGCGGCGCATTCCCCGGAGCCTTGGCCTGGAAGGTGAGGACGCATACGGTCCCGGATCCGGTCACACCATGCACGCCGGGTGGACGTGAAGCTGAGACGACAACCATGCCGTTCCCGTCGTCGCGATGAACCAGGGCGACCGCTTGTCCGTCATGGCCGAGAAAATCCCCGGTATCGACGTTGATCAGCGAGAGCTTGCTCGGGTCATAGTGCAACATCATCGGAACGGAGAAAACATCCTGCCCCCCGGAGAGGTTGACGGGCACCTGGAAGGTACTCCCGACCTTAGCCGGCGCGGCCGGCGGCACAAGCTGCAAGGAGAGGCCATGATTCTGCACGGTCGGCCCGGCATTGGAATTGGGCAATGCAGTCTGGCCTTGCGGTGGTGGCGGCGGTGACGGCGCGTTCGTAGGCGGAGGCGCAACCGCAGGCGGAGGGCTAGCGGCGGAGGGCGGAATGGCTATGTTGGAATTGCGGGCGGGCAACGTCTGGTCCGCCAGGCGCAGCTGAATGTCGGATCCCGTACCTGTATCTATTTCCCTCAAATTCAGCGGGCTCAATGTGGTGGCGCGAACGATGTGGGGGGTGAGCATGAAGACGAGCTCATCGTCCTGAACTTCATGTTGCTGCGAGCTGAAGAGATACTTGAGGATGGGAATTTCCCCGAGTCCCGGAGTTCCCCCAACGCTGAGAATATTCTGCCTCTGCAAAAAGCCGCCGAGAATGTTCACTTCGCCTTGCTTGAGGCGCACCGTCTGCTCCGCAGTGCGCTGGCTGATGATCGGCTCCGTAATGCCGCCTATGTTGGTCGAGCCGGATTCCTGCGAGGAGACGATCTTGATCTTCAGGGTTACATCGCGATCGTAATGAACGACGGGCGTTATCTCGATCTCCACGCCGACATCGAGATAGGTGAACTGGGTGTTGACCAGAGAGCTCACGATGGCGGTGGCCGCTCCCGTCTGGTACGACCCTGTAGCTACGGGAATACGAGAGCCGATTTTCAGGTCTGCCTTCTGCCCGTCGGTAGCCCGGATGCTTGGATTCTGCAGGACCTTGGTGTCGGAATCCGAGAGGAGCAAATTGGCGGTAGCCGCTCCGACAGTGACCGCAAAATTTGTGCCATTGAGATTGGCGAGATTGTTCAGCGTAAGGTTTTGCGTACTGGACGTCGTAGTAGTCGTAGTGGGAGTGGTAGTTCCACTGGTGGGGGTAGTGGTGGTGGCATTGGGCGGCTGCAATGTTACGCCGAAGCTTCCCGGTAACTGTAGCCCTATGTTTCTTGTTTTGTCGCGATTCACTTCGAGCAGCGCCACATCGACGACCACTTCCGGGCGGGATTTGTCCAGATCGTCAATCAACTTTTGCGCCAGGAGAAGCTCGTCCGGGGTGGCGCGCATCACAATCGCATTTTGGCTGGGGACGCCGTAGAGCTTGGCCCCAAGTAGAAGGTTGCGCAAAGCGGTCTGGATGTCGTTGAGATCGGTGGCTTGCGCGGCATTGGACAAGTAGAACGTCTGCACCGCCTGATCTTCGAGTTCCTGACGCTTGGCCCGCGTATTCGCGGCAACAAAGATGGTGTTGGATGTGATGGGATGCCAGAAGGTTCCGGAAACTGTGCCGATGATGCGCAAGGCGTCCAGCAGGGATACGTTGGCCAGATCGACCTGAATTCGCTTCGAAGCATATTCGGGGTCGAAAAGCACATTGATTCCCGCCGCCTTGCCGACGGTTTCGTAAACGATTTTGCTGTCCTCGGTCATGTGCAGCGTAATCGGTTCATTCGAAATTGGCTTGAGGTGGATGGGAGATCCGACTTCGCTGAGTTGGCTCTGCTCTCCTTTCGATATAGACGTTTCCTGATCCGGTACGGGAGTGGAGAGTTTCTCCTTTACCGACTGGATATCCTGCCGGGCAAGCTCGTTGCTGGGATCGATCTCGAGCGCGCGTAAAAACTCAGTAAGGGCGTCGGTGTCGTTCCCCTCGGCGCGGAGCTTCTCTCCGCGGGAGACGTGCGCGGAGGCAGCGGGAAAGCGGGTGCGCTCCCACGCAGTCTTATAACGAAGATCTTTCGGATCCTTCTTGAAAGCCTGGGCGTAGTCTTCGTAGGCGGTGATGATATCGTCTTTGGTTTCCGCCAACTGACCCTGGTTGTACATGGATTTTGCCGATGGTTCTCGGGCCTGAAGGGTAGGGCCGGCCAAGCAAAGGAGAGCAGCAGCAGCGATAGGTAGGGCCCAGTTCAACTTCCGGCGATTCATTGCACTCCCAGATTGCCAACCGGCTTTCGTTGGAAAGATCACAGACACCCTGCTTTTCTTACGCCCTGCGCTCCGGGGCGGATTGCAAGGGACCCGGCGTTGTTCCAGCCCACAAGCTTCCGAGGGAGACCCGGAACCCGCGGACTGACTGCGTGGAACCAGCTGCCACCGGGCGCAACATTAGAAAATAACCGGAATCGTTCAGGTAGAGTATAGCATCCGCACCCCTGCGGAATCTCGCAGCCGGAGGCAGTGACAAAGCCAGTCTGGGGGCGGCCGTATATAGATAACGCCACCTCAAACCAGCCTTTACCAACGTCACCGCACCTGCGAGATTGCTCCTGCATCCCAATACTCGCGCAGCTTGCGTGCTAGCATGGGGCTTCATAAGAAAAACGTATGCCGCGGCAAGCCAATCAACCCACCAGTCCATCCCCCCAGAAAGCTAAGTCCCGCGAACCGGTTGCCGCCGGTGAGCGGGATGCCGCCGTGAACCGTTCGGCGGGACACAATTACTTTCTGCTGGAGAGGTTCGAGGCTGGTATTGCGCTTCGCGGAACCGAAGTGAAATCGATCCGCGAGGGCAAGGCAAACCTGAAAGATGCGTATGGCATCGTGTCGAACGGCGAGGCATTTTTGCTGAATGCTCATATTGGCCCCTATTCGCACGGAAACTCGCTGAACCATGAGTCCCTCCGCACCCGGAAATTGCTGCTCCACCGCGAGGAACTCAGAAAGCTATTGGGAAAGACGCAGCAAAAGGGACTAACGCTCGTTCCAACCAGGCTGTATTTTCGCAATGGGCGGGTGAAATGCGAATTGGCGGTGGCCAAGGGCAAGCAGGATTGGGATAAACGTGAAACCGAGCGGCGGCGCGAAGACGAACGCGAGGCTCGGGCAGCCATAGCGCGCAATCGCCGGCCATAAATAACCCGCCCTAGATCTGCTGGGCTATTTTCGCCCCGCCGCTGCCGGCGTTTTTCAAAGACAAGGGAGCAGAACAACAATGATGAAGCCTGAACTTCTGTCCGCTGATCTTTCCAACATACCAAGCGAGTTGCTGGTAGTCTTCGCTTTCGATGACACGGATAAAAAGGGCCGCGGGAAAAAAGAGAAGGATGCGAAGCCGAACATTAGGCTGTTGACTCCGGATCGGGCCGTTTCTAAAGCTGCCAATGCGATCAGAACGAGCGGTGAATTTTCCGCAAAAAGCTGTGAAACCGCCCTGCTCCATTCCCCTGATGGCCTGAAAGCGAAGCGTCTTTTGATCGTTGGCCTGCGCAACCCTACCGCGCCTGAAATACGCAAGGCTGCGGGAACGGCGGTTCGTTTCGCCAAGCCGCGCCATCTACGGGAGTTGGCCATTGTAGTACCTGCGGGAGAGGGCCTGGACCTTTCCGTCAACCTCGCCACCCGCGCCGTGGTTGAAGGAGCCTATGTGGGCGACTTCGATCCTGACACTTACCGCTCCGATCGCAAGGACAAGAGCATAGAGCGATTGACAGTCCTCGTCGGCAAAGAACAAAGCATAGCGGATGCCCAGACCGGCTTCACCGAGGGCGATATTATCGGCCGGGCGCAAAGCTTTACTCGTTCGCTGGTCAACGAGCCGGGCAATCGTCTCACTCCTACGGTGCTTGGAGAACGGGCCGCGGAGATGTGCCGGCAGTACGGGCTGAAATGCGAGGTTTATGGCGCCGCGAAGCTGAAAGAGCTGAAGATGGGCGCTTTCTGGAGCGTTTCCCAGGGATCGGAGGAGCCGCCCGCCTTGATTGTGATGACCTATGAGCCGGCCGCCGCGCCGGCCGAGCCAGTGCTCGGCCTGGTAGGCAAGGGCATTACCTTCGATACCGGCGGAATCTCCATCAAATCCGCGGATGGAATGGAGAAGATGAAGTATGACATGGCCGGCGGCGCCGCGATGATTGGGGCAATGCAAGCCATTGCCGAATTGAAGCCGGCCGTCAAGGTAATCGGCATCGTGTGCGCAGCCGAGAACATGCCCTCCGGAAAAGCTCAGAAACCCGGCGACGTCCAGATCGCCATGTCCGGAAAAAGCATTGAAATTATCAACACGGATGCGGAAGGCCGGCTGGTGCTTGCCGATGGTCTCACCTATGCCAAGCAGCTAGGCGCAACCCACTTGATTGACGCAGCAACGCTCACCGGCGCCTGCGTGGTTGCGTTGGGCATGATCAACGCCGGCGCCTTCTCGAATGACGATGAAGCCTATAAACGATTCGTTGATGCGCTTGAAATCTCCGGCGAGCGCTTCTGGCGCCTCCCAGTGGAGGATGAATACGGCGAGATGATCAAGTCCAACATTGCCGACATCATGAATACGGGCGGCGTCCGGTGGGGCGGCGCAATCACGGCCGCCATGTTCCTAAAGGAATTCGCCGAAGAGACACCCTGGATCCACCTGGATATCGCAGGCGTCGCCTGGACAGAAGAGCAGAAGCCCTGGATTGCCAAAGGACCGTCGGGGATCGGCGTACGCAGCATCGTGGAATGGGTACGAGGTTATGCACGGTGATGTGAGCTAACGATTATGAAAGCACTGGAAAGCTCTGTATCAGGGCACGACTTCAGTCGCGCCGTAAAACAACGCAATAGCGAGGGCATCAGCCCCTGCCGCAAGCTCACCTGCTTACCGACGCTCCCGCGCGGCTAAAGCCGATCAATTTCCAGGGCGGAAACATATGGCCTAAAGGCCATACCTGATACAAGGCACTGTTTTGTCGCGGCAGGTAAGCCCAGGCTCAACTTCGGAATTTCAGGCTAAGCGAAGCAATCTGCAAAATCATCGTCCCAAAAAATCATGCGCCCACATCTGGCGCAAGGGACCGCGTCAGACATGGGCGCGCCGGTTTCTTGGCCGCTAGCCCGAGTAGACTCGGGCGTTAGGATGCGGCTTTCATTTCCTGTTGCGATGTACTGAACTGCTGGATGATCCTCTCGTTGAATACGGGAATATCGTCCGGTTTCCTGCTGGTCGTGAAGTTTTTATCGGTCACCACGGGTTCATCCACCCAGCGGCCCCCGGCATTGGCGATGTCGGTGTGGAGCGACGGCCATGACGTAATTGTTCTTCCTTTCACTACCCCCGCTTCCACCAGCAGCCACGGTCCATGGCAGATGGCAGCCACCGGTTTTCCTGAGGCGGCGAATTCCTTCACAAAGCTGACTGCTTTGGGCTGCATCCGCAACTTGTCGGGATTGATGACTCCGCCCGGCAACAGCAGCGCGTCATATTCCGACGGCTTGGCATTGTCGAGTGTCTTATCGACTCGCACCTTATCGCCCCATTCTGTAAACTTCCAGCCTTTGATCTCGCCTTCCTTGAGCGAGACAACGTGGGTTGTAGCGCCGGCTTCTTCCAGCGCTTTTTTCGGCTCAGTCAACTCAACTTGTTCAAACCCATCGGTAGCCAGGATGGCGATTTTCTTGCCTTGTAGTTTTCCACTCATGAAAACATCCTCCGTGTCGCAATCTCTACGGGTTTAGAGGCCCGTGCCGAGCCGGCCGTTGCCCTGGGACCTGTTAACAGTAATAAGGCGAGCAGCTTTCCGCTGAGAGAAGGATCTCAAATGTGAATTGTTGGTCAAAAAGCTGGTCATTGTGGCATCCGTATAGCCTAATTGAGACAACCTAGAACCTGGAGGAAGAAAGTGTCTCAAGCTGCGACTCGCCGAACGCATCGAAGTATATCTCTTGTTTTTCTGTTGTTGTGCTCAGCTATTTTGTTCGCAGGTATGACCGCCTGCCACTCTGGAAGCTCCGGCAGCGAAGGCGGCACTATTACGCTGAACGGGGCGGGCAGCACTTTCGTCTATCCGCTGATGGGCCGTTGGGTCCAGGATTTTTCGCAATCCCATTCCAATGTCCACGTCAACTATCAATCCATCGGGAGCGGCGGCGGAATTCAGCAGGTGAAGGCCGGCACGGTCGATTTCGGCGCGTCCGATGCTCCGCTGACCGACCAGCAACTGCAGACGATGCCTCCAGTTATTCAGATTCCCGAGTCTGCCGGACCAGTCTGCGTTACCTACAATCTTGATGGCCTGAACAAACCTCTACAACTCTCCGCGGAAGCCCTGTCAGGGATATTCATGGGTAAGATCACCAATTGGCGCGACCGGCTTCTCACGCAGGACAATCCTGGCCAAAAATTACCGGATGAAAAGATAACCGTTGTGCATCGCGCCGAGGGCAGCGGCACCACGAATGCGTTCACTACTTATCTTGCAGCGGTAAGCCAACCGTGGGCGGCCAAAGTAGGCAAGGGCATATCCGTAAGTTGGCCTGTAGGATTGGGCGGCAAGGGTAGCGAGGGCGTCACTGGCCAGGTGAAGCAATCACCTGGATCAATAGGCTATGTCGAGCTTACCTATGCGAAACAGAATAACCTGCCGGTAGCATCTATCAAGAACCAGGCGGGAAATTACATAGCGCCCTCGACCGCAGGAACAACAGCGGCCATCGATGCTTTCAAAGACGACCTCGCCAAGGACGTGCGCGCTCCGATCGCCAACCCGCCAGCTTCCGCATCCGATGCCTATCCCATAGCTACCCTAACCTTTCTTATCATTCCCAAGGAAGGTACTAATGTTCAGGATAGAACCGCGCTGAAGCAGTTCATCCACTATGTTGTTACCGATGGTCAGTCCGCGGCGGCCACTCTGAACTATGCTCCACTTCCCGACGCGGTGAAGCAGCAGGATCTACAATCGCTCGATCAGCTCACGACCAACGGGAAGCCAATTCAGTAGACGAGCGGCTGTTTCGGTGGAAGGCCTCTGCTTTAGCGGGGGTCTTCCCGGGGCTGTTCAGAGAGGGTGAGCTGAGTAACCACAGATCTCTCCACTCGAGTGCTTGCGGTTATAGGCGACGCGCTTCTCTGCTTGGAGATTGCGTAGGAAAGTAGTTTAATTCTGCTCCAGATAACCACCGAGCCCCGGGAATTGTGTGCGGTAGAATCGCGCAAGGAGTGGAACCGCATGATTTACAAGAAAATTAATGTGGAATTGGTGGTCTTCGCGGAGGAAGCCGATTCGATTGTTGCGGAGTTGAATTCGGCTATCGACCGGCTGGAAGAAGCGCATACAATTTTTGGCGGTGGGATCGAGATTGTCTCTGTTCAACACAGCGGAACACGAAGGAAATCGGCACTGAGGCGTACGCTTGCGGCAGGAGAAGCGGCTGCGGCTGCGATCAGACTAGCGGGAGATAAGGTGGCCCATGCCTACAAGAAAGTTATCTGAGTTTGATTCGCTACTTGCCGCGCGGACCGGGTTCGCCATAGCTTGAAGCGGAAATGGCGCAGAATAAAGGTGTAGAGTGTCCGCCAAAAGAGAAAGGACACTTCCACCTCATCTGACGCTGGTCAGGCCGGACGCTTACACGTCACGTTACTGGACTCCAACCGTCGTCTGCTCTGGCGCTCTTGCCTAAATCAAGGTGGCCTTCGTTCGATTCCTGCCACAGTTCGCTGAATGATTTCATCCTGTTGTTCGCAGGCGGAATGATGCCGCATCTGGTCTTTTGAGATGCAGTGCGTTGCCCCCCTCGCCGAGGGCCCCACGCACTGCAGACAGAATCCAACTCCGATTTCTCGGGAAGACGCGCGCTTTCGGAGTATAGTGAAGAAGTAGCTTGAAGTTTCCTTCCCTAGCCTTCAGACTTCACGTATTGCTCCAGACGAGCACCTTTCAGGTACGCAACGGGGTCGACTGGAGCTTCTATGAGCCTCATCAAGAAATCCGATGTAAAGACCCATCTCTCGACGGCGGACCCCTCCGTCTATCCCTTCGGATTGAAGCGGTCCGATACGAAGACGGCCGCGGATGGCAAAGAGCCCGGTACGCAGGCAGAAGTGATCGACATTAGCATCAGTCCCAGCCATCCTATTGCCCCTGAGGCCGTACCGAACGCTCAGGTCGGGGGCTCCGTGGGTGTCCCGGTGAATGCAGGAAAATCCGGCAAAGGATCGTGGTAAAGCCGCCCGCGATCTTTCTCCGCACGGGGTGTGTCGTGCCGAATGGCCTGCATCTGAAGCAGGAGCCGTTCGACAAGGCGTGGATGTCAGGAGAAAACGCGGCGCCTACCCAGCTGGATCTCGCGGTCCGCAATGCGGGTTGGCATTTCATGTGGATTGAGTCCGCCTGCTCCCGGCTCGGTTGCGGCCGAACGGACGAGGTGGCAACCAACCGGGCGATCACGCGCGCTCTGGCGCAGATAGAAGCGAAGTTCAATGCCGCGCAATTGGGTGTTTTGCATTTGTCGCGGTACCTGGGCTTTCGGGTCGCTAGAGCGACATTGCACACGCGGCATATTCAACAGTAGGTTTCGCTCGGCCTGATCGACGAACTGACCATTCGGCAACTCGCGCCGGAATAACCCTCTGTCCATCGTCGCAGTAAATGCTGAATGAGCTATGAATGCCGGTCCTCTGAATTCGAGCCACGCATCTGAGTGGCCCGGCACCGATTTTGAAAGCAGGAATTGATGACTCTTTCGGAGATGCTGCACAGTGAAGCAGTGGCCGGCCTCCCGTTCGGCCCGGACTCGGCTGCCAGTGTGACGCTGCCGCTGCCCACGCGCATCGCTGTTATCGGCAACTATCTGCCCAGGCAATGCGGGATTGCGACCTTTACGACCGATCTCTGCACGGCAATCGCGTCAGAATATGGCAGCGCTCGTCTTTTCGCGATCGCTGTCAACGATCCGGAATCGAGCTACGAATATCCCGACCGCGTGCGGATGGAAATCGAGCAGGAGGATTGCGCCTCCTACGAGCGCGCTGCCGAATTCCTCAATTTCAATGGGAACGACCTGGTTTGTCTGCAGCATGAATACGGCATTTTTGGAGCACCGGCAGGTAGCCACATCCTGTCGCTGCTGCGCCGGCTGAAGATGCCGCTGGTGACAACTCTCCATACGGTTCTGCGCGAACCGGATTTGAATCAGCAGACCGTGCTCGAGGAGATCGCGCATCTCTCCGATCGTCTGATCGTCATGAGTGACCTTGCCTCGACGCTATTGCAAAGCGTATACGGCGTTCCTCCGGAAAAGATCGATTTGATTCCACATGGCGTGCCGGACTTCCCGTTTACCGATCCAAACTACTATAAGGATTTGTTCAACACCCAGGGTAAGCCGGTACTGCTGACGTTCGGGTTGCTGTCGCCGAACAAGGGAATTGAAAACGTTATTCGCGCGCTGCCTGCGATCCTCGCGAAGCATAAGAACGTGACTTACATCGTTTCGGGAGCGACGCACCCTCACATCCGGCGGCGCGAAGGTGAGCGCTACAGGGAGACGCTGCACAACTTGTCCGCAGATCTGGGCGTTTCCTCTCAGGTAATCTTCAATAATCGCTTTGTCAGTGCGGAAGAACTGGTGCGAACATGTCGGCGCCGCGGACATTTACATCACTCCATACCGCCAGGAAGCGCAGATTGTCTCCGGCACACTGGCGATAGCTCTGGGAGCCGGCAAAGCGATCATCTCCACGCCCTACTGGCATGCGCAGGAACTGCTCGCCGATGGACGCGGCATCCTGGTCCCCTTTGACGATCCGGCATCCATTGCAGACGCGACAATCCGGTTGTTGGATAACGACGCCGAGCGGCATACGATGCGCAAGCGTGCCTATCTTCACTCGCGGGGTACAACCTGGCCGCGGACCGCCCAGGCCTACATGGCGAGCTTTCAGCGCGCGCGTACCGAACGCATCCTACGGCCGCGCCCATCCCTCCAGGATATACTCGCGGCCAGATCGACGGATGAATTGCCCGCTCTGAACCTGGCTCACCTGAGGCACTTGACAGACGACACAGGCATTCTGCAGCACGCTATCTTTTCTGTGCCCAACTGCGATGAAGGGTATACAACCGACGATAATGCCCGCGCCCTGATCGTAACTGTGTTTTTGCAGGGGTCCGCGGCATTCGGCAGCGAGGTTCCTGCGGATCTCTCTCGCCGATATCTCGCCTTTCTTGAGCTCGCCTTTCACAGTAAAGTCGGCCGCTTCAGAAATTTCCTTGGCTATGATCGCCAATGGCAGGAAAGTGCCGGCTCGGAAGACAGCCATGGCCGGGCGCTGTGGGCACTCGGAACAGTACTTGGCCGTTCTGCGGATCCGGGACTACGAGGCGCGAGCGGCCAGCTATTCGAATCTGCCGTTCCGGCCACCCTCACCTTCACCAGCCCGCGCGCATGGGCGTTCTCTGTTCTGGGCATGCAGGCATATCTTGACTGGTTCCCGGGAGACAGAATCATCCAGGGAACACGCAATCTACTTGCAAACAAACTGCTGGACCTTTATGAGCGCACTCGCTCTCAGGACTGGCCGTGGTTTGAGACGAGCCTTGCGTATTCCAACGCACGCCTGCCTCAGGCTCTGATTCTCGCGGGATTGAACAGTAAGAACAAAAGAATGATCGATGTGGGCTGCGAGTCTTTGAAGTGGCTTATCACTGAGCAGCATCGAGACGACAGTCACGTGTTTGTCCCAATCGGCTCCACAGGGTTCTTCGCGAAGGGAAAAGACAAGGCTCGCTTCGATCAACAGCCGGTGGAGGCTTGCGCAACCATTGCTGCCTGTGTTCAGGCATACCGGGTAATCGGAGACAGTTTGTGGCTGGAGGAAGCCTGGTCGGCCTTCCGATGGTTTCTTGGAGAGAACGACCTGCAGGTTCCGCTGTACGATGCCGCAACTGGAGGGTGCAGGGATGGATTGCATCCGGATCGCGTAAACGAAAATCAGGGGGCTGAATCCACTCTCTCGTTCCTGATGGCTCTTCTTGACATGCAAGCCCTAGAAACGTCCACAACCACTCACCAGAATCAGGAAATGAGCGTTTGCCTTTGACTTCCATTCTTCTTCCGTCTACCCAGCCGAAATACAATTCCGCGAATCAGCATTCTCAGGCCAGCGATCCGCAGCTTTCCCTGTTCAATCGTTATTCTGAAAATCCCATCCTCAGCCGGGACAACTGGCCCTACGCGGTCAACAGCGTCTTCAATGCGGGGGCTGTGCGTCTGGCTGACGGCGATACGTTGCTGTTGTGTCGCGTGGAAGACCGGCGTGGGCTGTCCCATCTGACGGTGGCACGCTCCCCAAACGGAGTCGATGGATGGCGCGTCGACGCGACCCCGACGTTCCCGGCAGAACCGAAAGAGTATCCCGAAGAAATCTGGGGTATCGAGGATCCGCGCATCACCTATGTGCCGGAGCTGGAGCAATACGCCGTTGTTTATACCTCTTTCGCCCGGGGCGGTCCAGGAGTTTCGCTCGCACTTACCAGAGACTTCAGAAGCTTTGAGCGCTATGGCGTCATCATGCCACCGGAGGATAAGGATGCTGCTCTCCTGCCCCGGAAAATCGGGGGGTACTGGGCTTTGATCCATCGGCCGATGACATCGCTGGGCGCTCACATGTGGATCTCTTACTCACCCGATCTGCGTCATTGGGGTCGTCACAAGATCATGCTGGAAGCTCGTCGCGGCGGATGGTGGGATGCGAACAAGATCGGTCTTTGTTCGCCTCCGATTGAAACTGCGAAGGGCTGGCTGACGCTGTACCACGGCGTCCGGATAACGGCCTCCGGCAGTATCTATCGGATTGGTCTGGCTCTGTTCGATCTGGAGAATCCGGAGATTTGCCTGCAACGCGGGGATTCCTGGATATTCGGCCCGGAAGCGGCGTATGAACGTGGCGGAGATGTCAAAGATGTCGTTTTCCCGTGCGGGCAGACCGTCGCGGCGGACGGTGACACAATTCATCTCTATTACGGCGCAGGAGACTCGTGCGTAGCTCTCGCCACCGGCAGCGTCCGTGAACTTCTGTCGTGGCTGGATGCCAATTCGAGCGCGGGCGATGCAGCGACTTCGTAACGCGCAGAGGGATCGATCGATATGAACAGCGCAAGGCTGAACTGGCCACCCGCAATTCCGCGATTACTCTGGATGGGGCGGAACTGTCCTTTATGCAGCTCCATCGAGTTCAAGTCAGCCGAGCCTGAATGGCTCGACAGCGTGCTCGCTCTGTTCCGGCTGCGCGCCGTCCGTTGCGTCAATTGCTGGCGGCGATATTACTCGTTTGCCAAGGCGAATTCGCATGAATGATGAAGCTTCCACGCAGGACAGTCCACAGTTTCCCTCCGAGCATACTTCGAATGATTTGTTATTCAGTCTGCACCCGAAGAGTTCCCAGAAGTCTCTGAATTATGAGATCGTCGCTCAAAGTGCAGACGAAGTGCAGGACGTTCGCAATGCTCCCCCGTTCAGCATCGGGTCTTATCTGATTGAGTCCGGGCAAACCCAGCTTCTGACCGCGATCAGTATCTACAGCCAGCGCGGCGCAAACCGCGATCAGGTACGCCTGCTCTACATGAACGCTGCTGCTGTTCGAATCTGGAAGGCAATGGGCAAGAACCCGACGATGATCGGGGCACAGCAGCGCCCACCCCGAACTGCCTTGCTCATGTATGGCGTTCCGTTCAGCGACTAGCTTCGACCGAGCGCTTTAGCACTGGGCATAAAATGCCAGGGTTGAAGCCCGATTTAGGATCGAGCGTTTTTTCCGCTGGACTGAAGTAGCCATGTGGCGCGCCGCACAGCCGAGCATGAAAACGGAAGCTGCTCGGAGTTTTCAAGGGAGTTCAGCTCCCCCTGCTAAAGCAGGGGGCTTCCACCGGATGACGTGAAGGCAGCCAAAGCCTAGCAGAGCTCCGATCACTGAACCGGCAAGCACATCGCTCAAAAAATGCATTCCCAGGAAGATGCGGGAAACCGCGATGACAGTTGCGGCGAGCAGCAGGCCGGCTAAAAGATCCGGGTAAAAGGAGCCGAGATCCACGGCAACGGCGAAGGCGGTGATGGTGTGCCCTGAAGGGAACGAGAACTGATCGGGCGGATGAACGATCGACCAACAGTGGGGCTCCAGCTCGCACGGCCTCTGCCTTCTGCTGACACGCTTGAGAAAGCGGAATAACAAGATTCCGAGCAACGCTGCCAGGCCGGCGCAGAAGATAGCTATAAAGCGCCGTGGTCCGCCGAAAAACGCCAGAAGTATACCGATGGCATACCACAGCCATCCGTCACCGAGCCGGGTAGCAAAGGTCATGAAGATCGCGGAACCATCGCGGAGCGGGCCAGTGATGGACACGCTTCATCAACCGGTAATCATTGGACTGAATCTGGTTCCACACCGCTCTGGCTACGGCCATGTCCATTCCTCCGCTTCAGGTTGTAGTGATTTCATCCAATACGAGGGCTCGCCAATCTCGGATTCACCAAATAACTTCGCCGACCAATGCCGGACAAACTCGTGTTCCTTCCGGTAATTCAGAATTGTGACAATGGGAACAAGTGCGGCCAACGGCGCAAGAAAAGAGGTCCATCGCTTCTCCCGCATCATTTCCATCACGATAAGCATTACGTCGCGGGTCAATTTTCGAGAGCCGCCCGACTCCCCGGCAGTCCGGCCCATATGGGAGCGCAATCCGGCAAAAAATTCTTCTTTATTGCGCGCTCCAGGCACTTCCGTAAATGCCGTACCGACCGAAGGCAGCGCGTGCGCGTCACTGCCGGCGATGCCAATCTTTGCCCATTGCCGCGCAAACCGTGCGGCGGCGCCGTTCTGCTTCTCAAGCAGTTGGCTATTGCAGGTCTCGACAGCGGGGAAATGCTTTTCAAAACAGCGGAAATCATCTTCTACGCGCGCACCCGTGAGGCTGGAAAAAACGTGATTGATACAGAAGAAGATATGGCGCTCAGCCAGATACGCCAGGAGAGAAGCCATATCGCCGCGGCGTTGCTGAATCTGTATATGTTGTTGTTCCGTAATGTCGAAGACCCCTATGTGCGCAGTCGTGCCGCTAGGCATGCGGCAGGTAACTTCCTCACTTATAAAAAACCCGGGGTGCTGAAGAAGTCTTTCGGCGCCCTCGATCGAATCGTGATCGGTCAATGTGAAAAGATCGAGACCGCGCCGCCGCAGTTGTTCGTAGACTTGCTCTGGCGGGCTATAGCTTTCACGGCAAAAAAGGGAAACGATGGGGGTGGTGCAGGCGCCCGAGTAGTATGAGTGGACATGCATGTCGCACTTCATGAGCCCAATCTACGAAGCCATCGTTACAGCGGCGTGACCCCCACAATAAACTTCAGCCAGCATAGTAACTATTGCGGCACAGTAATGAACCCTTAACAAGGCAGTAATATCGTGCCGTATTAGCACCCCGCACGATAAGCTTCGATGGAGCAAATTGAATTCTGTTTTTTCGACGCGGGCGGCGGCCACCGGGCGGCAGCTAGCGCGCTTCAAATGGCAATCCAGGCGGAGCGGCGCCCGTGGGAGATTCATCTCACCAATGTGCAGGAGCTCATCGACGAACTCGATATCCTGAGAAAATATGCCGGCATCCGGATGCAGGATTTATACAACCTGATGCTGCGTAACGACTGGACCATCGCCAGTCCCCAACTGCTGATTATCCTGCGATTAACTGTTCGCTCTTATCATCGCCGCATCGTTCGTCTGCTTGAAGAGCATTGGCATCGCACGCAGCCGGCTATGGTCGTCTCCTTCGTGCCGCACTTCAATCGAGCGCTTTACGAGAGCTACCAACGGGTTTTTCCGGGAAGGCCGTTTGTCACAATTCTGACGGACATCGCGGATTATCCGCCACACTTTTGGATCGAACCCCAGGAACAATTTCTGGTCTGCGGATCCGAGAAAGCGGTAAACCAGGCTATTACTCTCGGGTACCCTCGGGAGCATATCTTTCACTCCTCGGGGATGATCCTTCATCCTCGCTTCTACCAGCCGCAACCCGCCGACATTGCGCAGGAGCGCGAACGCCTTGGATTGCTGCCAGGCTTGCCTACCGGCTTGGTTCTGTTTGGCGGATATGGCAATCGCGTGATGGAAAACATTGTCGACCGGTTGAATAGCTCCAAACTCGAGGTCCAACTTATCCTGATCTGCGGTAAAAACCGGAAGCTCGCGAAGATGCTCCGGGAGAAGAAATCGCGCATCCGCTGTTACGTGGAGGAGTTCACCAAGAAAATTCCTTATTACATGCATCTGTCGGATTTTTTTATTGGGAAACCCGGACCGGGAAGCATTTCAGAAGCTGTAGCTAAGCAGTTGCCGGTTATCGTTGAAGCGAACGCCTGGACGCTTCCCCAGGAACGCTACAACGCCCAATGGGTTCAAGAACGCAATCTGGGGATTGTGCTTTCCAGCTTTCGCCATATCGTTCCGGCAGTAGCCGAGCTTCTATCTCCCGAAAGATTCAGCGCATGCCGGGAGAATACCGCTCTCATGGAGAACCGGGCCGTATTCGAGATCCCTGGATTTATGGAAGCCGTATTCGAACGAACGCGTAAGTTGGTGTAAAGCCCGTCCTCACAATAAATTTGTCATCTAATTTACGCGTCCACGCCGTGGCACTTTTTGTACTTCTTGCCAGAGCCGCAAGGGCAAAGGTCATTGCGCCCGACCTTTTCTCCGGTTCGCCGTTGGGCAGGAGCTTTGGCAGCTCCGTTTGATCCGGCCATTCTGGCATGTTCGAGTTCTCGCTTTTTCTTGCGTTGGAACTCCTGCTCCAGCTCGTCGATGGTGGTGGACGGAGCACGCACCGGAACGGCAATCGCCGGCGCTGGAGCTGTCGCGACTCTGGATGAGCCGTTGCCGTCGATGGTGACCGGAGTGCGCTGCCGGCGCGGATCCGGAATCTCTGCTACTGAAGGCTGGATGCGTTGGGCGGGTGGTTCGGTGATCGGCTGGCCATCCGGCCCTACCACCTGCATCAAGAAGAGATAGCGAACTGTATCTTCCTGGAATCGGCCCATCATGGCTTCGAACATGTCGAAGGATTCTTTCTTGTAGGCCACTAGAGGGTCTTGCTGCCCGTACCCCCGCAGCCCAATCCCCTCCTTCAGGTGATCCATGCTCAACAGATGGTCTTTCCATAAACCGTCGAGCACGCTGAGCATTACCATCCGCTCGTGGAAGCGCATAGCCTCGCTACCCAGAATCGCTTCCTTTTTCTCGTATTTTTCCTTGAGGCGCTCAAAAAACGCCTCGCCCAGCTCATGCCGGTTCAGGGTCTCGACACTGATGCCTTCGGCTTCAGGATCCAGCCCGAACTGCGATACCAGCTTGGCCTTCAACGCGTCTACATCCCACTCATCGGGATGCTTGTCGTCGGGGGCGTGCTCTTCCATGGCCGCGCTGAGAAGATTGGCCACATAGTCCTCGAGGATCAACTCCTTCTGATCCAAACCTTCGAGCAGTTGGCGGCGAAGGCCGTAGACCGCCTCGCGCTGCTTGTTCATGACATCGTCGTACTCAAGCAGGTGCTTACGGGATTCAAAATTCTGCGCTTCCACCGCCTTCTGAGCGCCCTCGATCCGGCTGGTGATCATGCGCGACTCAATCGGGACGCCCTCTTCCATGCCCAGTTTCTGCAGCAGGGTGGATACCCACTCTTTGGCGAAGATGCGCATCAGGTCGTCTTCCAGCGATAGGTAGAATCGGGAAGCGCCGGGATCGCCCTGACGGCCTGCGCGGCCACGCAACTGATTATCCACGCGGCGCGATTCGTGCCTTTCCGTACCGATGATGTGCAGGCCGCCGACCGCGATCACTTGCTCGCGCTCCCGCTCCGTTGCCGCCGAATGATGGGCATACGCCTTATCCCAAGACTCTTGCTTGACCTCGAACTCCTGCCCCTGATAATAAAAGCGCATCATGCCCGGTCCGGCCATGGGGTTGATTGCGCCTTCAGCCGCACTCACCGAGCGGGCCTCTCCCCGCTTGAGCAACTCCTGCTTAGCCAGGAATTCTGCATTGCCGCCCAGCAGGATGTCCGTGCCGCGGCCGGCCATATTGGTGGCAATGGTCACCATGCCCAGCCTTCCCGCCTGAGCGACGATCTCAGCTTCTCTCTCGTGGTATTTGGCGTTCAGCACTACATGCTTTACGCCTTTGCGCTGCAGAATAGAGGAGAGCAGCTCCGACTTTTCAATGGACGTCGTGCCCACCAGCGCAGGCTGTTTCTCCTCGTGCAGCCGCCCGATCTCGTCGGCGACTGCGAAATATTTCTCCTTGGCTGTGCGAAAGACCACGTCCTGGTTTTCCGCGCGCCGCAACGGCTTGTTCGTCGGGATTACGACGATATCCAGCTTGTAAATGTCGCCGAACTCCGCCGCCTCTGTCTCCGCCGTTCCTGTCATCCCGGCGAGCTTACTGTACAAGCGGAAGTAGTTCTGGAAGGTGATCGTTGCCAGCGTCTGATCTTCCCGGCGAATGTTCACCCCTTCCTTCGCCTCTACTGCCTGGTGCAGACCATCGCTCCAACGGCGGCCGGGCATCAAGCGGCCGGTGAACTCATCGACTATGATGACTTCGCCGTCTTTCACCACATATTGCACATCCCGCTTGTAAAGCGAATGCGCCTTGATGGCTACCTCAACGTGGTGCTTCAGTTCCCAGTTCTCAACATCGGCAATGTTGCCGATTCCCAACAACTGCTCGATCTTTTCCCAACCTTCGTCGGTGACGCTGATGGTCCTGTGTTTTTCGTCGACCGTGTAGTCGCCGGTCAGGATTTTGGTCTCCCCCTGCTCGATTTCCTCGCCCATCTCAAGGGATGGAATGATGCGGTTAACGCGGGCATACTTATCCGTGGTCTGGTCGGTGGGACCGCTGATGATCAGCGGCGTACGCGCTTCGTCGATCAGAATCGAGTCCACCTCGTCCACGATGGCGAAGTAGTTCCCACGCTGCACGCAATCGGCAAGTTCGAATTTCATATTGTCGCGCAGGTAGTCGAATCCGAACTCGTTATTGGTGCCGTAGGTTATGTCGGAGGCGTAGGCGGCGCGGCGCTGGCCATCGTCCAGGTCGTGCACAATCACGCCGACGGTCAGCCCCAAAAATTCGTATACTTTGCCCATCCACTCGGCATCGCGTTTGGCCAGATAATCGTTCACCGTCACTACGTGCACGCCATGGCCGGCGAGCGCGTTCAGGTAACAAGGCAAGGTTGCTACCAGGGTCTTGCCTTCACCGGTCTTCATCTCGGCGATTTCGCCCCGGTGGAGCACTATTCCCCCCACCATTTGCACGTCGAAGTGGCGCATATGCAACATCCGCCAGCCCGCCTCGCGTACTACGGCAAAGGCCTCGGGAAGCAGTTCGTCCAGCACTAGCTTTTCTTCGGATTTGCGCTCCTTGGGATCGTCGATACCCTTCAGCCGCTCAGCGATGCGCCCCCGGAATTCGACCGTCTTGGCGCGCAGTTGCTCATCCGACATAGCCTGCATGGCCGGCTCGAGTGCGGCGATCTCGCCTACCATGGGCATCAGCCGCTTGATAATGCGATCGTTGCTGGTTCCGAAAACCTTCGTTACAAGAGCACTGCCAATCAATGTGTAGTTCCTCTGCCGCCCCTGAAAGGTTCAAAAAAGCACCTTCCAACCTGGAATCATGCTTTTTCTGCCGCAAATAGAGCGTTACTCTTCTAGTTTAATGTAGAGCGGCCCTTTGGTGCAGATTAAGGCGACTCCCCTGTTGTCATGTAAAACGCGGCGTATGCCTGTTTTCAACCGCCATTTCGAGAGCTTCGGCGACCGGTAAGTTCTTAACCGGCAGGCGGATACCTCATCCTGAGCTAAATGCTCCTCAGACTTGCCGGGTCCTTGATCTTGAAAGCCGGAGCCGGAAACGTAGTTCGTGTATATCGAATTTGGCTCTGGAGAGGTTTCATGATGCGGAATGCTATGTTGATGACGTTTTTGCTTCTAGCGACCACCGGCATCTCGGCCCAGGAGAACACCTTGAGCCGGCCGACTCTATTCACTGGGACTGCAGCCAGCAACTGGCTGAATCTTCCGAGTCTCGTGAAACCCGAAGCTGTCGTTCACAGCATTCCGCTTAGCCAGGACTATAAACGCTACGTTCAACACATTCCATTGAGCCGGAGTTATGGCCATTACCTCGGCAAAACTTCGGATCGTAAGGAGCTCTTAACGCTGCCGGGGGATCAACGCCCTGAGACAATCAAGGTATTTCAGAGCGTTATCGTGGAGAGGTAACAGGCTTGGCTCAGATTCGTCTGGCTATGGCCTCAGGATCAGAATCCATAATTCTTTTTCCGGAGTGCAGCCTTATATTGATCGCGGGCCTTCTTTGCCACAGCCTCCGCATCTTGGACTGCGAAACCCGCAGCGTCCCACTTCTCCATGGCGACCATTGAGTGATCCGGCGTGGCCAGCGCCTCCTCAGCCCGAAGCGCTGCGATCCAGTGATCGACAGCCTGGTGATAGCTGGCTAGAAGTTGGTCAAAGTCAGAGTGTTCCATCTGCCGATAAATCTATAGTGAGCGGTCTTCTGGTTCAATGATCGGCGCCTGAATTCACCGAAGATTGACAAGCGACTCTCTCCAGGCTAGAGCAGGCTGCGGAGAAACAGTCTTGTGGTCGGTTCACCGTCCATTGCTTGGGTAGACTGTTGCGGGTTATACCTTGCGCCTCGCTTGTTGCTTCGGCGCGTTTTTCCTCAGCCTGTTAGGAACTGAAGCCAATCAGCATTTTTGGCCGGTCTAGGGCATGACCAAAGCACTCAAGCTGTGCCCCTAATTCAGAATGAGCTTACCCGCATGGGTGTATGCATCCCCTTCCAGCTTATTTGCACAGCAGCTCCCGTAAATTCATCTTGCATTCACACACCGTTTACAACTGTCTCTCTGCAACTTAAGTACTGTTAGTCAGCGATTCACGACCTGAAAACCGGACCGCCGCTCGACGGGAGTCACCTTCTTATGTCCACTACTTTTCCCAAGATCACTGCACCGCCCTCGCTGCCTGAAAAAGGTAAACGCAGTCCGGCCCAGTGGGGCATCATGACCGCCGGCGTGATGTTCGTCATAGGCATCAGCTATATCGCGACCAGGATTGCATCCGATCTCGCCGGCATTCACAATGCCACGATCTGGCCGTTCGTGCTGCTGGGGATTGCGCTGACCATCGCGCTCGGTTTCGAGTTCGTCAACGGTTTTCATGATACTGCCAATGCTGTCGCGACCGTCATCTACACGCATTCTCTGGAACCGCACTTCGCAGTGCTCTGGAGCGGCACCTGGAATTTCATCGGCGTCGTGCTTTCCAGCGGCGGGGTCGCCTATACCATCATCACGCTGCTTCCCGTCGAGTTGATCCTGCAGGTCGGCTATGGCGCAGGATTCGCCATGGTCTTCGCCCTCCTTATCGCCGCGATCCTATGGAATCTCGCGACCTGGTGGCTCGGTCTTCCCGCTTCGAGTTCGCACACCATGATCGGCTCCATCATCGGGGTCGGTCTGGCAAACCAATATCTCGCCAAAGGCGCTACCCATACCGCCGGAGTCGATTGGTCGCAGGTCACAAATGTTTTCAAGGTACTGCTGATCTCTCCGATCGTGGGCTTCGTTTTCTCAGCACTGCTCCTGCTCTTAATGAAGTTCCTCATCAAGGACCCGGCCCTCTACGAAGCGCCCAAGGGTGAAGCGCCGCCGCCATTCTGGATCCGCTGCATGCTGATCCTCACCTGCACTGGCGTCAGCTTCGGCCACGGCTCGAATGACGGCCAAAAGGGAATGGGCCTGATCATGCTGATCCTCATTGGCACAGTTCCCACAGCCTACGCCCTCAATCACGCCGTCGGTCCCAATCAGCTTCCCGACTTCATAGCTTCTTCTGAACATGCCGTACACATCATGAGCCAGGCCCAAGTCACTGGAGACGCGACGGAGACTCCGGCGACACAATCTTTCGCATCGGTTCAGGGAGACATCAACAGCAAGGACCGCGGCGAAATCGAGCGCTTTATCAGCAGCCGTAAGATATCCCCAGCCACCCCGGCCGCTGTTTCCGATCTGATGGACAAAATCCAGAAGGAAGTCACCGAGTACAAGGCGCTCAAGAGCGTCCCGGCCGACCAGCAGCGGAACGTGCGTAACGATATGTATCTTGAGAGCGAAGCACTGCGAGTCATGAACAAAATCAAGAACCCGGCCTTTTCCGCCACCGAGCAAGTTTCGCTGAACTCCTACCGCGGGCACCTCGACAACGCCACCAAATTCATTCCCACCTGGGTTAAGGTCGCAGTTGCGCTCGCCCTTGGTATGGGTACTATGATCGGCTGGAAAAGAATTGTGGTCACGGTAGGAGAAAAAATCGGTAAGACCCATCTGACCTATGCTCAAGGCATGTCCGCCGAAATCATCGCCGCTTCGACTATCATCATGGCCGACCGGTTTCAGATGCCGGTCTCGACGACACACGTGCTGTCTTCGGGCGTTGCCGGCACCATGGCAGCCAACAAAAGCGGCCTGCAGTGGAGCACTCTGAGAAATATAGCGATGGCCTGGGTGCTTACCCTGCCCGCTGCCGCCCTGCTCTCGGCAACTCTCTTCTGTGTGTTCCGGCAATTCTTCTAGACGATTCAGTTATCGTACCTGCGTGTCTCTAGCGTTCGAGCGGATGACTTTGTAGGCGTGTGATATCTGGGCGCCCTTCTATCTTCAAAGCGCCGTGTGCGCCAGATGGGGAGGAGGACCACGGAACTTCGCCCCAAGCATCCATCCCACATCTCCCTGCAAAGAACGCGGTGAGATATGGGGCGCCCATCGTTCTGGTGGTCCTAGAATCCAACCAACCCGGAAATCAGATACTCACAAAATCATCCGGTCAGAGCACTGGCACCCGGCAATGAATTGTCCTGAGTGAAGAGTTGAATTACGTAAAAAATCCGCCAACTAAGGCTTCCCAGCAATCTGCAACTTACGTAACTCGACTTAAGCAAATGTCTCAGTTACTGTCTCTCCACGCTCTGGTTTGCCAAAGCAGGCCAGAGTTCCGTTAAGGAGGGTCCGTTGAGAACTCGATGGCTCGCATTCCTTGGCTGTGCTCTGATATCCCTTCCAACGACATCGGCGAAGGCACAAACCGAATCGCCGATCAACGCCGCGCGCATACAGCTTGAAGCTGTCCCCGCCTTCTCCGGGGAACCTACCTTGACCGCATCGGCATCGAATGCGACTGCCCTGCGAGGCGGACCGCAGGAGCTGTGGACGGCGCAGGATGCCATTCCGAAGTTTGACGCCAATGCGTTCGATTCAGAGAATGACACTCCGGTGGGGGCGCCCGATAAAGCAAACTGCCGATGGTCGTTCGGAGTCTCCAACGACTGGACCTGCAAGATCAAGCCGCTCACCAGATATGATTTTCCGATTCATGGCGTGGTCCACTATCTCTGGCCGCTTCACGTCAAGAGCGATAACAGATAGATCTATTTGCTCGCCGGGCCGTTTTCTTGCTTTACTTCCGTGCCTTCTCCGGGGAACGGCCAATCTTTGCTCAGTAGCAGCTCCTGCTCGCGAGTCGCTTTCGGGACGTGATTGATCTTGAGATTCTCAAAGAAATGTACTCCGGACTTTCCAGCTGTCGCCAGATCAATATCGCCATCTCCGTCCAGGTCCTTGGCGATAATCTGCGTTCCCACGCCAGCAGTTCCATTGACTGAGATCGCGGTGCGAGTGAACTTGCCTGTCTTGCGATCGATCTTGTAGTAATACACCACCAATGGATCGTAAGATCCCGGATCGTTGCCGGAGTGCCCGCGATAGCGCTTCCCGGTGATGAGTTCCGGCTCGCCGTCTCCATCAATATCCGCAAGCAGGAGAGCGTGACTTTGGGAGAAGGACTCATCAATAATATGTTTGACCCAGCGCCGGTTCGCTCCGCTTCCCTGCTGCTCCAGCCAATAGAGTCCGTAGCCATGACCCTGCCCATAGATGATATCGAGCTTGCCGTCTCCATTGACGTCATAGCCAATGATGGGGAAACCTGCATCGCCTAGCTTCCAGTCTCCATGCCACTGCCACTGATCGTGATCCGCATCGATGTTCTGGAACCACCCATACGGCGTTAGGACATCGGCTTTGCCATCTCCATTGACGTCCGCGATCCCCACACCGTGGCCATCCTGCTCCTTATTCCCCAGGTGATGGACTTTCGGTTGGCTGGAGGAGAAATCCACCCATATCAGTCCGGAGTGATTGTAGTGAGCAAGCGCCAGATCAGGCTTGCCGTCTCCGTTGATGTCACCCATCACGCCGCCTTCAGTGTCGTAGCTATTGGTAATGAAGTGCCGCTGCCACATCGCGCCGGGCCGCTTTGGGTTTTCGTACCACCACAAACCATTGAGCATCCATCCGGTGGTGACAACGTCGGGAGCCCCGTCATGATTGACGTCGATTGTCCATTCTCCACTATCGGAGACAAACTCACTGAGGATACCGACCGTGCGGTACTGATGCCGCTTCCACTCGCCTCCCGCCGGTCCGGGGTTTTCATACCAATAGGCTCCGCTTAGCAGGTCGAGGCGCCCGTCGCCGTTCATGTCCATTGTGGTGATTGCTTCGTCGTGATCGGTGCCCAAACGATGCACAAAGAAAGTGGCCTGTGGAACCCCATCCGGGCCGTTGCCGGGGGTCTGCTTGCGGTCGTGTTGCGCGGATGCCGCCGGGAGGAGCATCGCAGCTCCAAGCACAAGGAAGGTAACTGTGGCTGTCATGTTCCTGCGACTAGATTGATAGTTGATGTGCCCTCCGGTAAAGCGGCCTGCGGACAAAAGCCCCCCACATTATGTGGGAGAAATAACCTCCACTATCGCCGCGCCGGGTCGCCTGTCTCCGTCTCCAATCCGAGTTCAGCAAACGCCTTTTGCGCTCGCTCGGCATCGAACTTGCCCTCGCGTGCCAGCTTGGACAGGGTGGCGCCCACCACCGACTCGGCATTCACCTCGAAGTGTTGCCGCAGATGCTCGCGATTGTCACTGCGGCCAAAACCATCCGTGCCAAGAGAGATCAGCCGGTCGCCCAGCCACGGCGCTAGTTGATCGGGAACGGCTTTCATGTAGTCGCTGGCGGCGATAATCGGACCCTCAGCCCCCCGCAGGACTTCGAGAATGTATGCGATTCGCTGCGGCTGTGCCGGGTGCAGGCGATTCCAGCGCTCCACATCGAGCCCTTGGCGCCGCAGCTCGGTATAGCTGGTTACGCTCCACACATCCGCTTGCACTCCGTATTGCCCGGCCAGAATTCCTTGGGCACGCAATACTTCATTCAAGATAGGGCCGCTGCCAAATAACTGAGCTACGGCATTCTGCTGCGGCGCGGCTTGGAACTTATAGATGCCGCGGAGAATCCCTTCACGAGCGCCCTCCGGCATTGCCGGCATCGCATAGTCTTCGTTGTACATGTTGATGTAATAGAAGATGCCTTCGCCCTCCTGATACATTCGCCGGATGCCGTCCTGCAGGATCACCGCCATTTCATACACGTATGCCGGATCGTAGCTCAGACAGGTGGGAACGGTGCTGAACAGGATAGGGCTATGGCCGTCCTGATGCTGCAAACCTTCTCCCAGCATGGTGGTGCGGCCGGAAGTACCGCCCATCAGAAAGCCCTTGCCCCGCGCATCGGCGAAGGCCCAGATCATGTCTCCCACGCGCTGGAAGCCGAACATCGAGTAGTACATATAAAACGGAATGGTGGGCACACGGTAATTCGAGTAAGCGGCGCCTGCAGCGGTGAAGGAGGCCATCGATCCCGCTTCCGTGATGCCCTCTTCGAGAATCTGACCGTCTTTCTCTTCCCGGTAGTAAAGCAGCATGTCCGCGTCGTGTGGCTGATACTTTTGCCCCTCGTTGGCATAGATACCGACCTGGCGAATCGCCGATTCCAGACCGAAAGTGCGCCCTTCATCCGGCACGATGGGTACAATCAGCTTGCCGATGGCAGGATTCTTCATCAGATGACGCAGGATGCTGACAAAGCCCATGGTGGTCGAAACGGCGCGTCCTTTGGAGCCGGCAGTCCACTCCTTGAATTCCTTCAAATCGGGCGCCTTGAATTCGAGTTTTGGCGACTCCCTTAAGGGCAGGTACCCACCCAGCTCGCGGCGGCGCTCCTGCAAGTAGACGATCTCCGGGCTCTCTTTTGCGGGGCGATAGAGCTTGCCGCCCTTGGCCTCTCTCTCAGGGACGGGAATATCAAAGCGCTCCACGAACTCAGCTAACGCGCTATCTGTGAGCTTCTTCTCCTGGTGCGTGGCGTTGCGCGCCTGCAAGCTGCCCAGACCATAACCCTTGACGGTTTTGGCCAGAATAACCGTCGGACCGCCATGATGTTCCGTGGCTTGCTTGTAAGCGTTATATATCTTGGCCGGGTCGTGTCCGCCGCGGCGCAGGTCGGCCAGCTCATCGTCCGACATGTCGCGCACCAGCTCCAGCAATTCCGGGTATTTGCCGAAGAACTCCTGCCGGAGATAGCCGCCATCCTTGGCTTTGAACCGCTGATAGTCGCCATCCACGCACTCTTCCATGCGCTTCAACAGAAGTCCGGTATGATCGCGCTCAAAGAGCGGGTCCCAGTCCGATCCCCAAATCACCTTGATCACGTTCCAATTTGCGCCGCGGAAAATCGCTTCCAGCTCATCGATGATGCGCCTGTTGCCGCGAACCGGCCCATCCAGGCGCTGCAAGTTGCAGTTGACCACGAAGATCAGATTGTCAAGCTTTTCCCGTGAAGCGACGCCGATAGCCCCCAGCGTATCCACCTCATCGGTCTCACCGTCCCCCAGAAAGGCCCAGATTTTTCGCGGTGTCTTCTCGAGCAGATTGCGGTGCTCGAGATAGCGCATGAAACGCGCCTGGTAAATCGCATTGAGCGGACCGATGCCCATGGAGACGGTGGGGAAACGCCAGAAATCCGGCATCAACCAGGGGTGAGGATAAGAGGAGAGTCCCGGTTTGTCGCGCAGCTCATGCCGGAAGTTGAGCAGATGCTGCTCGTCGAAACGCCCCTCCAGAAAGGAACGGGAATACACTCCGGGTGACGCATGTCCCTGGAAATAAATCAGGTCTCCGGGCTGGTCCCCATACTTCGCGTGGAAGAAATGGTTGAACCCGACCTCGAGCAAGGTAGCCAATGAGGAATAGGTGGAAATATGGCCGCCAATCCCCGGGTCCTTTTTGTTTTGGCCATGCACCATGGCCATCGCATTCCAGCGAATGAGGCTTTCCAGGCGGCTCTCCATCTGGAGATTGCCCGGATAAGGAACTTCATCGTGCTTCGGAATGGTGTTCACATACGGAGTATTCAGTTCACCGGCAGTGGAGATGCCGGCTTCGCGCGCTCGCTGACGCAACGCCGCAAGAAGCTCTGATCCTTGCTCCGGGCCTTGGTCTACGACAACATCGTCGAAGGCCTCAATCCACTCTGCCACTTCTTCTGAAAACTTCGCCTGAACGGGAGGAGCAACCTTGGTATTCATTCGGGATCGACTCGTAATTTGGACTACCGCGCCATCGATCTGCACTGCTTCGCTTTACAACCATGAATCAAGGAATTTCGTGTAAGCGAACCTGTGCGGATGCGGCTCGACCTACCAGTATACAGTCCTGAATTTACTGTCTGTTAACGATCAGGCGCACGCTTCGGCGCGAATCAATTGCGAGTTCAAACTATTCCTCACTTCTTGGACTCGGGACAACTGTGCTTATGTCTCCAGCTTTGCCGATTCAGGTATCCACACTTGCATCGCTGACTCTTCACGATTGGCCCATGCATAGTAAGGAATGAGCTTGAGGGTGGTAGCGCTGCTCACCGGAGCGGCCATAGCCTGGGCCCGATACAAGGGCTGTGGCAGCGGAGCAGCCGTGTAGGAACCTGGAGATTCCAGCGCCACAACCCCATCGAGTAGCGCGGGATCGTACCTGGCAGCTTGCTGCCCGCTCACACGAGCACTATAAAGATAGAAATTCTTCGGCGCGTTCCCGGCCGGCTGATCGAGCTGCTCCATGCAGAACACAATGGGGCCTCGCTGCATGGCCACACGGCCGGTATCGTCGGTGACCGCGGGATTGGCTTTGACCATCTGCGGTTCCATATCCAAGCTGATCTCGACCACGTCATTGCCTGCCCAATGGCGGCGGATCGGAAGGTACCTGCCAGGCACTGCCCCTTCGACTGGCTTGCCATTGACTTTGACGGCCGAACTGCGCGACCAGGCGGGAATGCGGACGTAAATTGTAAAGCTCTCAGGCGAAGCGGGCGCTACGGCAAGCCTCACCGTCCCTTCCCAGGGATAATCGGTTTTCTGAGTCAGCTTGATGGCATTGCCGCTTGCCAGCCGCCAGTTCATCTCGGAGTTGTCGTAAAGATGGACGTATACGCCATCTTCCGCCGTGCTGTAGAAATAACCTGGCAAGGAGGCGAAGGTGCGCTCGAGATTGGGCGGGCAGCATGTAGTGTCATACCAGGGATTGCGGATCTTGTCGCCCGAAGAGGGATCGTAGGCAAGCGGATTGCGATAGCAGTAGAGCTTGCCGTCGAGCGACATCCCGGAATTGATGCCGTTGTAGAGGGCCCGCTCCATGATGTCGGTATACCGCGCGTCGCCGGTTGCCGACAGCATGCGCCAGTTCCACATCATATTGCCGATTGCGGCGCAGCTCTCTCCATAAGCCCGGGCATTGGGCAACTCATAAGGGTTGCCGAAGGCCTCACCTTGACTCCGCGCGCCGACGCCGCCGGTAACGTACATCTGGTGCTCGGATAAATCGTGCCATAGCGTGTTGAGCGTTGCGAGATAAGCCGGATCTCCCGTTTCGAGATAGTAGTCGGTAGCCCCGCAACAGGCATACATCGCGCGCACCGCGTGTCCTTCAAGCTTGGTGCGGGAGGTAAAAGGGATGCCGCAAAACATGTAGACGATATCCTTCGGCTGGAGAGGGATGCGAGCGTCCCCTTGCAGAATGTAGCCCGCCAGATTGAGGTAGCGGCGATTCCCAGTCGTGCGGTAGAGCTCGATGAGCGACATCTCAATCTCGGGATGGCCGGCAACAATAGGTTTTTGGTTTGCTCCGGGCCCGTAGTTGGGCAGCACAAAATCATCGACAAAACGAATACCTGCATTGAGAAGAGTAGGATTGCCGGTCGCTCGATAGTAGGCGATGCCTGCCTGCAGCATATGGCCGAGGCAATAGAGCTCGTGGCCCACTTCCTGCGTGTGCGGCAGCATGCGATCAGCCTTAAGCGCGCCTACGAAATAGGTATTCAGGTAACCGCTCGGCTCCTGCACGGCGACAACATCCTGAATCATGCTCTCGGCGGTTTGGCGCAGCTGGGGAAGATCTCCCGATTGCAGAGCGAAGCCAACCGCTTCAGTCCACTTATAGATGTCGGAATCGGTGTAGTAGGGTCCGATTCGAGGCGCATTCGATTTGCCGGCTAGCCGCAGGAAGTTATCCATCCGGCCGTGGGCGACCAGCTCATCGTGCATGCTCGGTATGCTCGACTCGACATTGGTGGCGCGGCGTTTGGACCAAAAACCTTGCTGGATCACAACCGCGCGGATAGGTACGGTCTTGAGCTTGGCGTGAGGAGAGTTGGAGAGGTCCAGGACCCCTTCGTCTTTCCAATTCGACGTGGGAGATGTGCCTGCCGGCGGCGCACTGCCTTGGCCGAGCGCGCCGGCTCTTGCGGGAACCAGCGTGTAGGCGGCCGTGGCGGCGCCGGCGGATAGAAAGCGGCGGCGGGTCATGCTTAATCGATTCTTCATTATCACTCCTCATTCGTGAGGTGTTCGATTACGGCTTATGTTCGGGCATTATTCCTGGCCCGGCTATTCCAGGCGGCCAAGCTGGGCCCTTTGGTTCCGGCGCCGGTAACGGAGGCGCATCCGCCGGCAGCCATTTGTGCTCGACTAGCCAATTGCGCAAGAGCAGGGGCCAGGTGGAGAGCAATGGAATATCACCACAGAGCCCGCAGCCGTGATTGGAGTAATCGTAAATGTGCAGCTCGGCGGGAATATGAGCGCGCTCCAGGGCGCGATAAAAGTCGAGGCTGTTCTCAATGGGCACGGTAGGATCTCTGGTCGTGGCAAACAGGAATGCCGGCGGCGTCTGGGAGGTAACCGCAAGCTGGTTCGAATATTCGCGTTCGAGCCCAGGATCGACATTAGGACCGAGCAGGTTCATCCGTGAGCCGGCGTGCGCCTCAGGCAGTGTCATGCTGATCACAGGATAGGCCAACACCATGAAGTCAGGCTTGCAATTGAGCTTGTCTACAGGATCGGATGAGGCGGCGGCTTGCCCTGCTTCGCAGTGCGTTCCCAGCGAGGAGGCCAGGTGCCCTCCGGCCGAGAATCCCCATACTCCGAGCCGGTTCGGATCAATCCCGTACTCGGCGGCGTGAGCGCGAATCAACCGCATCGCCCGTCGGCCGTCGTCGATCTCAACCGGATAGTGGTAGGGCGCAACCCGGTAATCCAGGACAAACGCGGCCATCCCCTGCTGGTTGAGCCAGCGCGCAACCTCGAAGCCTTCGTAGCCGAGAGCTACATGTTGATAGCCTCCGCCCGGGATGACGAGAATGGCGGTGGTAGTCGACCGGGTCCGCGGCAAGAACGCATACATGCGCGGCTTGTCAGCCTCAGCGGCACCCATTGCTCCCGGAGCCGCGCCGGACCAGAGGGGGATCGCAGGCGGATAGGCCGCGGGGGATGCAGCTTCCGCGTGGAGTTGTGGGGTAAGCGGAGATAGACAGATCGCCAATCCTAGGATGCCCTTCAGAGGAATGTGTTTCACGCGGACCAGTATAGAGG
>CAWDNI010000030.1:0-47472 GCA_963803615.1 uncultured Acidobacteriaceae bacterium | reverse complement strand
TTCTAGCTGACCGCATCTTAGCTGGTAACCGTAAGCACCGGACAAGCCGCGTGCACAATCAACTGAAAGGCTCCTGAGCTTCGCGACCATAGGCCGAGATGGGAGGTCTTTTTGATTCCCAACACCAACAGATCGATGGAACGGTCTTTGATATGAGCCAGAATCTGTTCGTGTGCTCCCCCAACCTCCACAAATGTTCTCGAATGGGAGAACTCGCTTGCATGATCGGGAACAAGCCCATGAAGAGCGCGGTGAAATTCCTGGGCGAGTTCGCTTACCCTCTCCGGCCGATCCCGGTCATCTTCATGAATTACATTGAGAACATCGATCTCAGCCTCGAACGCTCGCGCAAAAGAGACCGCATAAATAGCCGCATGCGCGGCAGCCGGAGTTAAATCCGTGGCATAAAGTATCCGGCGGAACGGAAGATTCACGGAGAGAGCGGCAGATGAAACGTGGGGTCCCACGGTAGCGCAGGGCCATCGGGTCGATCTCAAAATCCCCTCCGCAACAGAGCCGATGAGGCCTCGTTCCACCCAATTTCTGCCATGGGTTCCCAATACGATCAACGAGGGCGCGTGCCGGTCCGCCAATTCGGGAATGGCTTTTTGCGGACTTCCCTCTACCAGCTTCGGGATTGCCTCGACAGGCCCGGAAGTCAAGATCGCGGCCTTTGTGGATAGAAATGCCAGCAGATCTCTTCTCTGCTGGCTGATGGATAACTTCTCGACTTCCACCTCCATCGCAGCCTGGGAAAGTGTAAAGGCGTGGCAGACGAGAAGCTTGGTTCTGAAATGATTCGCAAAAAGCGCCGCATAGAAACCGGCGTTCTGCGACCAGGTTGAAAGATCAGTTGCGTACACAACTGAATTCAGATTCAAGTCGGGTTTACTATCCACCAGAGCCTTCCTGCTGCTGTCCTATGGATTTACTCCGATCTGATAATTGAGTGTCGCCAATGACAAGCGGTACTGATACTGCGCTTCGGTATTGTCGATCTCGGCGCTGGTCTGCTGGAGCTGCGCCTGGCTGAGCTCAACAATCGAACTTAGCCCGAGCGTATATCTTGTCTGCGCGAGTTGGAGGCTCAGGTTCGCTTGTTTCAACAATTGGTCCGTTACTCCCAAGCGCTGATAAGCGGTATTGGCATCGAGCCATGCGGTGTGCACGTCGCGAACGATCCGGTCTCTCAGATCGCGCGAGTTCTCTGCAGCGGCGTTCGCGCGGTACTCAGCCTCTTTCGCCTGGGAGCTATACAGAAATCCATTGAAAATGGGAATGTTCATGTTGACGCCGATTGCGCCCCACCAGTTCGAGGTGTAGTACTGATCGGTGCGAATAGGCACGCTGCCGGCCGTTCCCGCCGCCGTGATCGAAGGCAGCATCTGCTCCCACTCGGCGCGGGCATACTTCTGCGAGGACTGCTGATCGAAATTGAGCGCTTGCAGATCGGGCCGTTGCTGGAGGGCTTGTTGGATCAGCGGATCGGCGCTCGGAGGCGGCGGCGTAAGCGGAGTCGTTTCATCCAACAACTCATAATGCACCTCGCGATCCAGGCCGAGGACCGCATCCAGCGCCGCCATAGTCGCATCGGCATTGTTCTGGGCGTCGAGTTGGAGCAATTGCGCCTGCGACAGATTGACATTTGCAAAGCTTAGATCGAGTGTGGATCTCAGGTTATTCGCAGTCAGCCGGTTGACCTGGGTCTGCGTCGTCTGCCGGGTGTTCACCGTTTGTTTGGCAACGCGCAGAACCGCCTGGGCGGTCAGCGCATTGTAGAAGGCGCCATCGGTGGCCAGCACGATGTCTTCCGTGGTCGCGAGGGCGTTGGCATTGGCTGCCTCTTCCGCAAGCTTCTGCGAAAGCACCAGATTGTGCGTCCGGCCGAAGTCGGTGATGAGCTGTGTGAGACCACCCCCCGCGCCGGCGTGCGTCAAGAGGCGGGATGAGGTCAGCGATCCGGCAGAGATGCGGCCGGCATCTTTGGCATCGATCGCGGAGATCTGGCCGGAGGCCGTCGGCAGTTCGGCCGACCGGGCTTCGCGCACCACCTGATGCTGCGCTAAAGCGAGCAGTTTGCTCGCGGTGATCCGCGGATTGTTGCGGATGGCCAGTTGTTCGGCCTCGGCGCGGGTGAGGCGCCGCGGCTGAGCCGCCGGTCCGCTGGACGCTTGCGGAGCAACGGCCTGAGTAGAGAGATTCAGGCCCGGAGCCGGGGCGCTGGGCAAATTGACAGTCGCCAAAGCCGACTGCGCCGCAAGAGAAAGCGGAGCGCAACAGGAGAATAGAACAACAAGCACAGAAGTGTTTCTCATGCCTCTTCTCCCATGCCTGCGGCGAGTTGCCGTTCATCACGCGCATGGATAACAAGGTAGACCGCCGGCACCAGCAACATCGTGACCACTACCGATACGCCCAAGCCGCCGATAACGGCTCGCGCCAGTGGTGCGTACTGCTCGCTTCCAGCTTCAATCCCCAAAGCCATCGGGATCATGCCCAACACTGTAGCCACCGAGGTCATCAGAATGGGCCGCAGACGCAATTTGCAGGCTTCGATAGTAGCCTCAACCAAAGGCATGCCCTGCCGGCGCATGATGCCGGCGAAGTCCACGATGAGAATGCTGTTTGAGACGACAATCCCCGTCATCATGATGGTGCCCATCAAAGACATGATGTTGAGCGTGCTGCCGGTAAAGAACAAGACCATGACAACGCCTGCGAGACCGGGAGGGACCGCCATCAGGATGATGAATGGATCGATGAAGGAGCTGAACTGCGCCATCAGAACCAGATACACCAGCACAACGGCCAGCAGAAGTCCCAGTCCGAAGCTCAGGAAAGCCTCCCTCATGCTCACAACAGCACCGCGCACCGTCAGGCGGGTATTTCTACCGGTTTTTGTGCCGGCGACCAGCTTGTCGATCTTTTTTCCGACGACGCCCAGCGCTTCCGTTTTTGTGGCGACATACACATCGATGACGCGGCGAATCTGATAATGATCTACTTCTGTCGGCGTGTTGATCTGGTGGATATCGGCGACCGATTGCAGGGGAGTGTAGCCGGCGACGTTATCTCCGCGCAGCGGGATATTCTCAAAATCCTCCATGCTCATGTTTTGAATCTGCCGATTGAAATACTGGACCGTCACCATATAGTTATTGCCAGTCTTGGGATCGATCCAATAACTGGGCGCAACCATGCCATCGGAGGTCAGGGCCGTGATGACGTTATCCACTACGCTCCGAGTGGTGAGACCGACTTGGCTGGCTCGCTCACGATCTATGTTGAGAGCAAGACCAGGATAGTTGAGATCCTGAGGAATATAGACGTCGCTGACATTCTGCAACTGCCGGATCCTTCCCGCCAGCTTTTGCGCCAGAGCGTAGGCGGTATTGAGATTGTTTGAGCTGACCTGAACATCGATCGGCGCGGGAAGGCCCTGGTTGATCACCGCATCGACCAGTCCGCCCCCTTTGAAGTAGGTGGTCAGCTCCGGCATCTCTCGCGCGAGCTTCGCCCGGACGCGATCCATATACTCGTAGCTTCCAACTTTGTGGCCTTCGTTCAAGCTGACCTGGACGAAGGCGGTATCCATGGTCGAGTTACTGGTATAGATAGACGAGAGATCGGGCGTGGTCCCGATATTCGAGACAATCATGTTGAGATCGCGTTTGGGAATGACCTGCCGAACAATATTCTCAACACGCGCGATGTATTGGTTGCTGACCTCGATTCGCGACCCGCTTGGCATTTTTAAGTTGATTACGAATTGACCGGCATCGGTGCGCGGGAAGTATGCCCGCCCCACGAAGGGAAAGATCCCTATGGTCACCAGCACGATACAAGCAAGGATAATCGGTTGCAGTGAAACCGGGACGCGCCATGCAACGCTTGGCGATATCGACATACCAGTCCAGCATGCGTTGAAAGTAGATGTTGAACTTTTCCACTATCCGCTGAAAGAACGACCTCTTCTTTTCCGTGACGGATTCGTGATGCCCTCCGAGAAAGGTGGCGCAGAACAGAGGGATGACGGTCATGGCAAAGGCATAGGAGACAAAGATGGAAATAACCACGCCAAGCGCGAGCGGAATGAAGAGATATTTGCTCACGCCGGTAAGAGACGCCACGGGCAAGAAAACGATCGACGTCGTAACCGTGGCTGCGAGGACGGCCAGAGAAACTTCCGTCCCTCCCTTTTCCGACGCTACCCGGATCGGTTCCCCCATCTCCATGTAGCGGAAGATGTTTTCCAGAACCACCACGCCGTTGTCGATCAGCCGGGAGAACACCAAGGCAATACCACCCAGCAACATGGTGTTGATGGAGCCTCCCATGACATCGACAATGAGCATACAAACCATCACCGACAACGGCACCAGAAGCATCACCGCGATGGTGGCGCGCGCGCTCCCCAAGAAAGAGCAGAATCATCAGACCGGTGAGTGCCAGGCCTATGATCAACTCGTTGAGAAGCTCCTTCAGCGCGAGTTTTACGAACACCGATTGGTCGAAAACGACTGCGGTCTGTAGACTGGCCGGGATATCGACCAGGTGTTTTATCGCCGCCTTGATCCCGTTTACGATGGTTATGGTGTTGCTGCCGCCCCCCTGCTTTAGCACCGGGATATAGACCGAGCGCTGGCCGTCAATGCGCACGATATTGGTTTGCAGCGCACCGGCGTCTTCCGCTCTGCCAACGTCGGCCACCAGGATGGAGGCGTTCCCTACGGTTTTGATGGGCAGCGAATTGATCTCCTTCACTACCGGGAACTGGGCGTTGGCATAAATGTTGAAGTCTTTCGTGCCAATGCGGACGTCGCCCGCGGGCAAGATGAGATTGGAACTGTTCACCGCGTGAACAACGTCCATCAGCGAAAGATTGTGCGCCTCCAGCTTCAACGGATCGACATACACCTGAATCTGCCGGTAGGTTCCTCCAAACGGCTGCGGCACGGAAGCGCCCTGGACATTGGCGATCTGGTTGCGCACTTGGAACTGCGCAAGATCCTTGAGGCTGGTTTCATTCAATCCTTGTCCCTTCAATGTCACCAGGCATACCGGCTGGTTCGAGGCGTCCATGCTGAGCACCACCGGCGGCAGCGTTCCCGGCGGCAGCCGCCTCAAGTCGGCCATGGCCAAATTGGCGATATTGCTGAGTGCGGCATTCGGGTCGGTTCCTGCCCGGAAGTAAACCTTGATAAGGCTTACCCCGGTGAGCGATCGAGATTCAATGTGATCGATGTTGCTGCCGAGCGTAAAGAAGCGTTCGAACGTATCGGTGATGTCCGCTTCGATCTGCTGTGGCGGCATTCCCGAATAAAAGGTGGCAACCACCACCACTGGTAAATCGATTGGAGGGAAAAGGTCCACCGGCATGCGGCCTATACTGACCGCTCCGAGCAGCAGGGAGACAAGGCAAAGCATGATGATGAAAAAAGGATATTTCAGTGCAAACTTCGGCATTTACTACGCTCCCCCCTGCTCGTCGGCCGCCTCATTGTGCAAATCGACCATCCCACCGGTCTGGTGGGTGCGATCGATGGCGGGGGTTGACTGGAGCACGGGAACAACCTGCTCGCCCTCTTGAAATACCTGCTGATTGCTCAGAATTACGCGGTCACCGCTCTCTAAGCCGCCCTGTATCTCCGCCAAAAGCGAGCCTTCGATTCCCACCCGAACCGGCCGGATACGCACCCGGTTATTGGCGTCCAGCGCGTAAACCACCCGCCGGCCCCCCTGGTCGACAATCGCACCCACCGGTATGGTCATAACATTCTGCGCATGGGCGAGTTGGAGTTCGGTATTGGCGTACATGCCGGGATCGATGGAAAGGTTCTTGTTCTCGACATCGACCTCGGTTTCCATGGTTCGTGTTTCCAGATTCACATTCCGGGTAAAGCGGACAACCTTGCCGCTAAACGAGCGCCCGATGGCGTCGACCCGAACCTGCATCTCGTCGCCGGCGTGCACATACTTGATGGCGTCTTCCGGAACAGGCATGCGCAAGCGCAAGATACCGCTCTCCGCCAGTTTGACAATGGGCAGAGACTGCACGTCCGATCCGGTGCCGGATTGGATCAGGGCGCCGGTATCGGCATACCGCCAAACGATAACGCCATCGAGTGGAGCGACTACTCTGGTGTAATCCTTCATTGCGCTGATGCGCCGGTTGTCCGCGCTGGCCACGTCGGCGCCATTCTTGGCGGCGCTGAGCGCAGCCTTGGCGGCGTCAACACGCGCTGCCGCGGCAAGGTCCTTGGCTTGTGCATCGTCCAATTCCTGTTGCGCAATCAATCCCGGCTGCGCCTTCGCCGCTCCTTGCAGCCGGACGTTATCCGCATGCAGAGCGGAGTACTCTGACTCGGCTCCGGCGAGTTGATGTTGCGCGCGAGTGATCTCATCCTTGCTTCTCGCCACCTCCGCAACTGTGCCCTGCAACTGCGCCGTGAGTTCAGGGACCTCGAGAACGGCCAAAGTCTCCCCCTGATGAACCTTGTCGCCGATATCGACATAGATGGAACGGATAAACCCCGAGACCTTTGGGTGAATATCGACCACCTGGTAAGGCTGGAACTGACCCGCCAAACTCAAGGTCCGAAAAATCGATCCGCGCTTGACAGCGGCTACAGACGCAGAGGGAGTCTCGGCAGCCATTGGCTGGGCTGCCTTAGGATGGCGTTGCCAGGAGATAATCCCGATGACCAGGATCACCCCGATTATCCCAGCAAGAGCCCAGGAAAATCGCTTTCGCATGTCTATCTCACCTGAATTGCAAAGAGGTGCTGCAGTCCCATTTCAATCTGCAACGCTTCTCACGTGGACGAGAAACCTGCTGTCGAAAGGGAAAAGGACGCTTCCCGGAAGATCCCGGGTGCAAGCGCCACGGTTGGCGAGTATTCAGCCTGCTTGGGGCGGAGGCCGGAAAAAGAACGGACCAAGACTTGCTTGCTGGATTCCCGGCTCGGCTTCGCCTGCCGAGAATGATGAAACCCGCTGTGAGAGCAAACCTCGGGAATCGGCCCGCAAGAGAACCCAGCAGAAGGCCAGAAGGAAAGGGAACATACAGGGAGGAAGAGTCTCTCTCGTCAAACCAGCATCCCTTGTCCACGCTGGGGATACGTGCCCTGCTCTCTCCTCATTCGAAAGGAGCTTAGCTTGGGGAAAGGTATGGGAGACGGAGTTCGGGGAATCGTACAAAGACAGCTTGTACTGCAAGCCCCAACCAAACACCGCAAACACGAGCGTCACGAATACGAAAGTGAGCTTGAGTGTCGTTTGCCTGCTAAGCATTTTCAGCATGGAAAGGAGCGGGACCGCTTTGTAATTATCTCTCTTTTGAGCAGAGGAAACAAGCAACAGCCTCTTCCCCGCACGATGAACCGGACGAAGCTTCAGAGTGCGGTTCAAGAATGCGCCGCTACGCCGTTAGACGCTTCTTCTTCCAACAAGTGCCCATCACGCATGTGAAGAATACGGTCGCCCAGCGAGGCAGCTTCAGGATTGTGGGTGATCATCAGGATGGTTTGATGGAGCTCTCTATTGAACCGCCGCAGCATATCCAGCACAGCGTTTGAATTCGCCGTATCCAGGTTTCCCGTAGGTTCATCCGCCAGCACAATGGCGGGCCGGGTAATCAGCGCCCGGGCGATAGCGACCCGCTGTTGCTCGCCCCCTGAAAGCTCCGAGGGCCGATGATCCAGGCGATCGCCGATACCCAACGATGCGGCGAGTTCGGAGAGGTATTTGTCATCTAGTTTGCCGTTTTTCCCGGCAATCTCCAAGGCAATTTCGATGTTGCCCCGCGCTGTGAGCGTTGGCAGCAGGTTGAACTTCTGAAAAACAAACCCGATCTTGTTTCCCCGCATGCGGGTGCGCTCGGAGTCGCTCAGCGCGGAGAAGTCAACGCCGTCGATTAAAACGCTCCCGGAGGTAGCTTGGGTGAGCCCGCCAAGAATGTGGAAGAGGGTCGATTTGCCGCTGCCCGAGGGGCCGACAATGCTGACAAACTCGCCTGGCTGGATAGTGAAGGAAACGCCCCTTAGGGCCGTCACCGGGACCTTGCCCTCCCGGTAGACCTTGGTCAGCTTGTTCGCCACGATGATAGGCTGCACACCGTCGATTGTAAACGCACCCAGGTCTACACTCGCCCTGTGGTCCCGGCATTCGCCTCGGCCATTTCCTAAGAAACGCCGGCCGCAACAAGCTGGGCATGTTCCGCCTCGTGCTGTGGCAGAGGAGCCCGCGGGCCGCCCACCTTCTTGGGCCCGCGCTTGCGGCACATCATCACCCGGATTCGTTCCAGCATCTCCAGCGGAGAGCAGCAGCCTTTAGGCAGAAATGCGTCCGCCCGATTGGCGCGGTCGAAAGCTTTGACGCTCCCACTGATGAGAATTGCCGGCACTTCGGGAGCGAGTTCCTTCATCCGGCGCACGAGCTCATTGCCGTCCATGCGCGGCATAATGAGATCGCTCAGAACCAGGTCAATGCCTCCCTCGCGAAACAGCTCCAGCGCCTGTTCGCAATCAAACGCGGTAAGAACACGATAACCACGGGTTTCCAGCATAAACTTGCGCACGGAAAGAGCTTGTTCGTTATCGTCGACACAGAGAATTGTCTTTTTCGGCCTCATGGGTTCCAAACTGCTCCTCTCGCGAAGAGCTGCAATGCACGGACCCACTCTCGTGGACACATGCATGGGGGGTTGCTGTCGACCGCAATCCGGGCCCGAAAAAAAGAAGGCGCATCCGCGGAGAACCCAGGGCAGACAAACGTACTTGCTGCCGTGCTCGAACGCGGCGCCGCTTTCCCCGGCTCGGGCCGGGTTGCGGAGAACGGAGGCGCAAAACACATGTTGCCTGGGCGCGCGACCGGAATGAGCATCTGCTCCCACCCGGGGCCGATACACTCCTAAGTGGGGAGTCCGCTCATCCGCGCGAGCGCACATGCTGCGCTTCCGCTCTATCCCAAATTGTAAGTAAGTCGATGCGCGAAAGCCGCGTCGCTCTTTCTGGAACGTTTGCCAAGAGTAGGCAAAGTAAGTGGTCGTGAAAAGAGAGAATATCAAGCGAAGTGTTGCGCGTTTTTCCCCTCAAGTTCCACCGGAAGTTGTATACCTGCTGTCACTCTTGTGTCTGCGCCCTGCCTGCCCTGTTGAAAGAATGTGAATCCCTTAAGGAAAAGCAGCTCTTTTGCAGCGGGAATAGTGCTGCGCTTTCAACAGATACTTCGCTTTGTGACCATCTGTCTTCTTCACCTTCATCTGTGGGAAAGATTGGAGAGACCTGGTTTGACACGCTCGCGCAGCGAGTACTATGCTGCAAGCAGTGAGGCGGATGCCCGGCGGCTTGTTCGGCAGCGCTTCGCAAGGTTGCAATTGATGGTCCGCACCCACAGCCCGATGCGTGTATGTTGCTGCGACTGCTGTCGCTGCTCAACTCCGCGGGTGTGTCTCTAGCGAACCGGATTCGAAAACGTTACGCATAGAAGCCCATCCGCTGCCATCGTGCCGGGTGGGTTTTCTGCTTTTGACCCATAGCAACGGAACTCATCCAAGAAAGAGTGTTGGGGAAATCCCCAGAGGCGAATCATTATGTCACTGCGCATCAACGACGTAGCTCCCGACTTTACCGCTGAAACCACACAAGGCCCTATCCATTTCCATGAGTGGATCGACGGCAACTGGGCTGTTCTCTTCTCCCACCCCAAGGACTTCACGCCGGTTTGCACCACCGAGCTGGGCATCGTTGCAGCTCTTGAAAAAGATTTTGCCAAGCGCGGAGCCAAGGTCATAGGGCTCAGCGTGGACCCCGTCTCCAGCCATGGAAAGTGGGCGGCGGATATTGAAGAGGTTGGGGGACACAAGGTCAACTATCCGATGATTGGCGACCCCGAGCTAAAGATCGCCAAGCTCTACGACATGCTTCCGGCGGATGCCGGCGACACCTCTGAAGGCCGTACGCCGGCGCTCAACGCGCCCGTGCGCACGGTATTCATCATCGGTCCGGACAAGAGAATCAAGCTGACGATTTCCTATCCGATGGGCACAGGCCGCAATTTCGACGAGATCCTCCGCGCTCTGGATTCGCTTCAGCTCACGACGAAGTATAAGGTTTCAACTCCGGGTAATTGGAAGGACGGCGAAGATGTCATCATCTCCGGAGCCGTCTCCGACGAGGAAGCGAAAAAGATTTATCCCCAGGGCTTCAAGACGCTTAAGCCGTATCTGCGTACCGTTGCCCAGCCTAAGTAAGTAAGGTTCCGCTGCGCGTCGGCAGAGGCCGCGCAGCGGATAAGTGAGCACCGGTGGCGAAGTGGCTAACGCGCTGGTCTGCAAAACCAGTATTCGCCGGTTCAATCCCGGCCCGGTGCTCCATTAAATAAACGACTTAGCTACTAGTGCTTCATGTGTCCCAGCCGGACTGTAGGGGAAATTGTAGGGACTCTCTGCTGCGAGCCTACTGTTGCGAAGCGATTCCAAATTCCTGCATTTCTCTCTCGGCATTGTGAACCTCAAGCATCGCCATTGCTGAGGCTTGGTGTTCTTTTCCGGGATGAGCGTACCGAAGCACCATCTGTATACGTGAATGTCCTAGCATCGCGGCAAGAGTCACGAGGTCAATTCCCGACTCTGCCGCTCTAGTGGCCCACGTATGCCGAAGGTCATAAAGGCGGAAAGTAACAGTTTGCTGGCCTTCAAAGCGCGATGGTGAGCACCATGAACGTTGGGAAGCGGGCGCGTTGTGTCGGTCTCGCAGGCGAACAGGTAGCGCTCAGGTCTGAGTGCAAGGCGTTCACGCAGGACAGTTTGAGCGGCCAGAGTAAGGTTCACCCGTCGCCGCGCCGCGGGTGTCTTGCCCCTCGGTATATCTAGGTAACGCTGTGCAAGGTGAACGTTGTGCGGCTGGACAGTGTAGACTTCCTCTGGCCCTGACTCAGGCATGCGCGGCAAAAATCCGCCTTGCTCGCATCGTTCTGAGGGAGCGAGCCTTCTCTTGACGCTGGTGCGGCGATGGTAGGTCTCCAACAGAAACCTTTGGAAGAGTTCTTCAAAACGTTCCCATGAGAGGGCTGGCTTATGTCGTCTTCTCCTGATATAGCCATCAAGTTCGCAGAGAAACATAGCATTCACCGTCCGAAAGAAGCGTTCGATCCGGCCGTGACCTTGGGGCTTGCCTGGCGTTGAGAATACAAGGCCGATCTTAAGATCGACAACGACCTGCTCCAGGTGCTTCGACGTGAAATCCGATCCTTATGTCTGTATAAAGAACCTCTGGAATGCCGCGGATATGCCTAATGCGAATGCCCCTTCCGCCAGATACCCTGTCGAAGCGCGAGGGCCGTTCTCATGGAATAAGGCGGATCGAAGCCCAATAACAACCTGCAATGGGACGACTGTAATCGTCGATTACGATGGTCGGCCAGGGTCGAGCAGCCTGCCCGTCCTCCCGTAGCAGGAGGATGCTCAGCTGCGCATGGTCTGCTCGCCAGATCGCATTTGCTCTTGGTGCCTCACGTCTGTGAACCAGATCAAAGCCTTCGCTATACACTTTACTGCCACGTGGGCGAGGGTAAGAAGGCCGCCGGGAACCTCACGAACGAGGTCATAGACAGTACCGTAGCGCGGCGACCGCTCACCAGTCGCCTCAGCAAACGTCGAATCTGCCGGCAAATGGAGCGTATGGGCAGAGGAGGTCTCTCAAGAGCAAGCCCTTCGATCGCAGCCTTGATCTTCGGCGAGACCAACCTTCGAGCGCCACGGTCTTCTCTTGACTTACGCGCGAGCGCTACTAGACCAAGCTTGTGATACTGGCTTACTTACCCATCTTTGGGCGGTCCGAAAGCAGATTTTGGCATCTGCTGCGACCCAGTGCAGGGATCGCTTGTGTTCCAAATACGGCTGGATCAGCCGGAAGCGCGCCACCGCAAGATCACGAGCTGCTTCGGACATTCCGCTCAGCTCTTGCATGCAAGGAGACTACGACAAATAATTCTGAAAGCGACAAACTGTAGCCAACCGCTCTAGTGCTGGTGACGGTGGATCGCTGAGGCGGGAGGCCTCCGTCGAGCGGTGGTCGTCCTAGAGTCCGGAATGCCTCTGAAAGAATCTGGGACTTAGGCCGAATACCTGCTTAAATTGCCGGCTGAATAAGTAAACATCGCGATAACCGAACTGATAGGCCACCTCAGAAACGCTTAATCCTGGCTTCGCCAAGAGCATGGCCGCAAGCCGGATTCGCTCATTCAGCAGCCAGCGCCGAGGGGAGACGGAGAAAGTGCGACGGAAGGCACGTGAAAAGTAATCTGGAGACAAGTGCAGTTCGGCTGCCAAGTCTCTGGGAGTTGGCCTCGCGCTCGCCTGTGTCCGTACGTATTGAACGAGGTGCTGGCGTTGTGCTCGGTTGAGAACGGCGCCTCCCCAGACTCGTGTTGTGCTGTCCCGCAAGACGCAGCTGAACAAGACGGCAAGCAAGCCCCTCAAATGAGTCTCGTGGTACATCAGCTTCGCTTCCAGCGAGGCAACAATCGCGGCGATGCCGGGACGGAGCGCCCAACAATTATCCTGAACGATCTGTTCCTGAGAGAGTCTCGGAGAACGTCCGTTTGAGCCGTCCATCTTTAGCTTGAAGAAATAAAGTTTGAAGGGCCGCGACCCTCTTGGAATCCATAGTTCATGGCTTGCCCCTGACATGATCCATGAAAAGGAGCCTGGTTCCAGGCGAAATGGACGATTGCCGACACGCCCTTCACACGCGTTGTTGACTACGAAGTAGACGAGGTGTTCCTCGATGGAGCGGGGAGCGACTCTCCAGTCGAGAGACACCGTGGTGTAGCCGAAAAGAGGAATCGATACGCCCCGGCACAATAGCGCGGTCAACCACGCCTCAGGTTCTAAGATCTCGTTCCTGCAGCGCCCGGGACGCATTTTCACCTCACCACCGCTTGAGTGCAAACTTACTACGGCCGATACTATGGAGGCAATCTGCCGCTCGGCGTAGCATCAGAGAGAGGATGAGGCAAGTATCTAAATGACGTCAACCGCATCCGCATGTCAGCTCGAACTAGAGGAGATCGACAAATTCCACGACGAAGGCTATTTGGGGCCTTACACGCTTTGTTCCGCCGAGAAAATGGCCGTTGTTCGTAACCACATCGAAAGCGTCGTTTTGATGAAGGAAGGTCCGAACAAGGCCAGCCGCGAACATGCCCGGCATCTGGATTCACGACTCATGTACGACCTCTGTGCGAATCCGGCGATTACCAATCGCGTCGCTTCTCTCCTGGGACCGGACATCGTTCTCTGGAGCTCGAACTTTTGGATCAAGCATCCGGGAGGAAAGGAAGTGCCCTGGCATCAGGACATAAACTACTGGCCGCTTGATCCTCCACTGAACGTCACCGCTTGGCTAGCTATTGATGAAGTGACGGTCGAGAATTCATGCGTTCGCATCCTTCCCGGTTCACATAAGAAAATGCTCCCACATATCCGCGTGGCTGAAGGCAAATGGTTTGATGAGGCCGTGGATGTGTCATGTGTTGACGAAAGCAAGGCACTTGACATGGAGCTTAAGCCCGGCGAGTTCTTCATCTTTAGCGAACGGTTACTGCATCAGTCCAACCTCAATCGGTCCGGCAAACGTCGGATGGGGTTATCCATTCGCATGACCACGCCATTTGTAAAGGTCTATCACGATCAATCTCCGCCACTGTTTCCTGGTCATAAGAACGTAATGATCCTTGGCGAAGACCGGATTGGAGTGAACCAAATGGCGCCCGTACCAATCGGATAGTTCAAATCGACGCTGCGGCTCCTTTCGCGCCTGACGATCGAAAATATGGCCTGAGCAAAACCAGAAGCACCACGGCCGCGATTGGTTGCAGTGCCGAGGAAAAGATAAATGCCGCCGAGTACCCGAAATGTTCAATCGCTATCCCAAGAGCCTGGCTAAAGAGAATTCCTCCTAAGCTTCCCGCTGTTCCCATCAGGCCGATGACAGAGGATGTTTCCGACAGCGGCAAGACATCGAGCGCGAGAGTGCCAATATTCGTCGACCAGCTTTGGCTTAGGAACGCGACCAAGCACGTAATTGCAATCGCCACGGCGACATTGTCCACCAGGCCGACGAAGGCTCCAAGCGGGCCAAGACAGGCGCCAGCCACAAGAACAAGAATTCTGGCGCGCGGCGGCGTCCGGCCAAGGCGTATCAGCCAATCCGAAGCAGCCCCACCAAGAACGTTGCCCAGATCCGCAAACAAAAACGGAATCCAACCGTAAAGCCCCACCTTGGCCAGCGTGAAATGCCGGCTGCGCTGCAGGTAGTCGGGAAGCCAAAAAAGATAGAAGTACCATACGGGATCGCTGGCGAAACGGGGCAGGACCACCGCTAGCACTTTTCGATCGCGTATCAGGTCCAGCCAGCTACGGCTCGGCGGTCCGCCGTACTTCAGGGCTTGCGGAGTATCCTCTGATTTGCCGGATTGGTTCCCTTGCGCCGTACGATAAACCACGAGCCAAACAGGTAGCCACAACAGTCCAATCGTCCCCGGCAGAAGAAACGCATAGCGCCAACCGAATCGAAGTGCCAGGAAGGCGATCAGAGGAGGAGCGGCTAAGGCCCCAACGGCACTTCCGGATGAAAAGATCCCTGCAGCCATTGCTCGCTCACGCTCAGGAAACCATTCGGCCATGGCTCTCAGTCCGGCCGGATAGACCCCGGGCTCTCCCACACCCAATCCAAAACGTAACGATGCGAGGCTGAGTCCGCCGCGAGCCAAAGCAGTTGCCATCGTGGCAATGGACCACCACAAAATTGACGCGGCCATGCCCAAGCGGACACCGATCTTGTCAATAATTCTGCCGGATACCGCATACATAAATGTGTAGGAGAGGAGAAAGGCGCCGACCACACGCGAATAATCGATTTCTGTTAGATGGAACTCCGCGCGGAGTGTGGGCGCGAGGATCGATAAGGTCTGCCGATCCACATAGTTGATCGCAGTCGCCAAAAAGAGGAGAGCGAGGATGAACCAGCGGATCCCGTTTTTGCGTTGAGTCGGTGCTTGCATCCAGCCGTTGGCACTCGTGTTACACGATAGGAAAACCGCTCTAGTGCTCCCGAACGGCGGACGTGGCGTCGAACTTTTCCATCAGCCGCGCCGCCTGTGCGTCGGCCCAGGCGAGGACCGACTCCTGACGTTTCGGATCGTTCTTGGCGACAACCCGCAGCCACTGCTTTCCATTGCGAACATGCGGAAGCTCGTCCGCCAGCAGGAAGTCGAGAATCTCGCCAAGCGTGTGGCTTCCATCCGCCCGGCAAATTCCAATCCAATCCCGGAGTTGCGAGCAAAGCTGCCCTTCGAACTTCGCATTCCCCAAGGCCAGTCGCTCCAAAGGGTCCGGGCGATCCACATGCACTTTCCAGATGGTGCAGTTGAACGGATAAAGACCCCACTCGCCCCCCAGCTCGCGCACGGCGGATGCCACAATCCCGATGTGCCGGGCTTCATCCCATGCCTGGCGCGCCAACGCGAATCGCATTGCCCAGGGAAGCTCTGGAAACTCCGTAATAATCTTTGCCATGCGTTCCACCGTGCCAATCTCGCCATTCAGCAACGTGTGCATGGCTAGGATCTTTCCCTTGTGGCTGGTGAAAGGCTGAGATAGCGGCAATTCAGAGGGATCGGCCGCGTACCAGAAAGGCTTCTCGCGAGCGCCGATGATGCCGCGCGGGAATTCCTTCTTGAAAAAATAGCGACCTCGCCCCTCGCCGGCCCCGCCGCGAGAGCGGATTCCTCCTGTCGACTGGAGCATACCTTCTAGCCTCTTCACCCAAGCTTCGACCGACTCGCGCGACGTCACCGTTGAGGTAAGCCTCTCTAGCTGCCCTTCCGCCTCGTCGATCTGCCTGGTTTCCTGCTGCCCTAGTAGCAGCAACAGGCGGGCGGTGGGCGCGTCTACGAGGGGTTCGGTCGCTCGAGCGAGCGCCATATATGACTCCGCGAGCCTTGGCTTCAAGACGCGGTATGCGCCGGCCAAACGAGTTGCGGTCTCGGGCGCCTTCCATATCTCCTCGCATAGCCTTCCAATGTCATCGCTGGGAGGAGAATCCTCTTCCTGCCGGGCGCGAAGTTCCACGAGTCTCGTTCTCAGGCCGTCAACGTGTTGGGCATCCTGATAGAGATGCTCTCCCAGCATGATCTTGACGCCCGTCTCCGGGGTAAACAGAGTCCAGCCTGCCAACATCTCCATGAGCTGGTTTTCGAGATAGCGGTAATCCCGCAGCGATTCGGTGATGGCCGCGAGTGGCGGGAAGGGCCGGATCCTCTTCCAAACTAAATCCATAAAGACTCCTCACTTCTCAATCGAAATCAAACGCGCAGGGAGAGAATCGCGCCTTGCTTGAGCAGCGTTTCCTGCAGTGTGGAGATGGGAAGCTTGCGAGGAGTTACCCCAATGCCGGACGCCATTGCCGCCGCGGTCCCCGCGGCTTGGCCCAATGCCATAGCCGTCCCACTGACCCGAGTGGATCCGTGAGCTTCATGCGTAGCCGAGATGCACCTGCCCGCGACCGAGAGGTTATCAAGCCCAGCTACCAAGAGACAGCGGAACGGGATGGGATAGGGAACCGGAGGATTTTCCTTATGAGGGTGAACTCCCACGCGCCCATCTGACGGATGAATATCAATGGGCCAGCTCCCCAAGGCGATCACGTCGTCGAAGGGCCTGCAACCCATGATGTCCTCAGCGGTGATCTGGTAATCGCCGACAATGCGCCGCGTTTCTCTTACTCCGATGTGCGTTGCCGCCGCCAGCAGATACGCATCCTTGAACTCTGGAACGCCCTCGCGAAGGAGGCTCACAAGCGTTCTCATATTGCGCCGCCCTTCACGCTCGGCTCGCGAGAGATCGACGGTCTTCGTCCCATCGCCATACAGCCTTGTTCCGTTGATGGTCACTTCTCCTTCACGAATTCGAATGATCCACGGACCTCCGTATTTCGGTGCACGGCCGTCCTTGTACGCCGTACTCATCGCACACCGGCTGACATCCTCGAGGTGAGACCAGGACGCTCCTGCCCTCACGCCCCCAATGCGAAAGTGCATCGACATCGACTGCATCTGGTCGTGCTTTTCGAAGGGAGCTTCGGCAAAGGCGGCGATGTCACCGTCCCCCGTCGCGTCGACGATTTGCTTGGCTGAGATCTCCCACAAGCCTTCCTTCCCCGCCGCAACAATGGAATTGATGCGCGAGCCTTCCCGTTGAGCCGAGGCAGCAAAAAGGTGATAGAGTACCTCGACTCCGGCATCTTCCAGGATGGCGTCGGCTACGATCTTGAAAATCTCGGGGTCGAAGCATTCCACTTCCGGAGGGTTCTCGACGTTCGGCAAGCCGCGTTCCCGGTCAATGCGTGAGACGATCTCAGGACCGATTCCTCCGACTACGATCTGACTATTATTCTGACAGTTTCGAAAACCGTCAAAGGTGTGTACCAGCGCTCCCACCGCGATGCCACCACAGAATCCATATCGTTCCAGAAGAATCGTTCGGGCCCCATTGCGCGCCGCCGACACGGCAGCCGAAAGGCCGGCGGTGCCACCACCACACACCAATACATCGCACTCGCGCCGCTCTGCAATATTCAGCATCAGATTCTCCCCGTTCGCTTGTACGTTTCAAAACTGTAGCAACCCACCGCCGCAGCGCCCCCGTCGATTGTGAATGTTTGCCCCGTGATGTATTCCGTCCCCGGTGAAACAAGAAACGCTATCAGCTCGGCCACCTCTGCCGGGTCAGCAAGGCGTTGCAAGGGAATTGACCGGCTGCGCTCGCGATATTTCTCTTCGTCGTTCGCCGCCCGAAAGCCTTCTGTATCCACGGGACCGGGAGCGACCGCGTTCACGCTTATGCCATGCGGCGCCAATTCGATCGCGAGTGTACGGGTCAGCGAAGAGACGGCGGCTTTCACTGCTCCATAGGGTCCATTGCCGTACATCGCCATCGAACCGGCAATGGAAGATAGGTTGACGATCCGGCCCTTCTTTCCCTTAGACAGCATGTCACGCCCGGCCGCTTGAGCACAGCGAAAGGTCGCTGTTAGATGCAGATCCAGAAAGGTTTGCCACACACTGAGTTCCATTTCGAGCAAAGGCCCCGCTTGGGCAAATCCCGCCGCATTTACCAATAAATCGAGACTGTTAAAGTTGAACTGAGCTTTCTGGACCAGCAGGTCTGGCGTGTCGGCGGCCCTCAAGTCAGCGGCAACGCAGACCGCTTGGCCTCCTCGCGCTGCCACTTCCATTGCAACCTTTTCGAGTGTCTCGACTTCGCGGCCGGAGAGGACCAACCCGCATCCGCGCTCCCCCAGGCGCAGGGCGGTGGCTCTTCCAATGCCGCGGGCCGCGCCGGTAATGATCGCTGCTTTGCCAGTCAGGGGGCCCTCAATCATGAAATCGCCCTCCGTTGGCTTGCGGACTCGTAGCATGCTTCTACCAGCCTGACATCTTCGCGGCCATCCTCCCCGCTCACAGTCGTTGGCTTGCCCGCCGCTAGAGCTTCGAAGAATTGCCGATGTTGGTTGTATGGGTTCTGAGCATCGTCCCACTCCGGGGGAACGCAAGGCTCAATCACCTCGTTGGAACCATCGCCACGTAGCTGAATGCTTTCCCCTACAAAGCTTCCCAGTTCGCCACTAAATTCGATGCGCCTGTTTTCTCTGTAATGTATGGATCCCTTCGTGCCCAGCAACGATATATGTTCCTCATCAACGCACCAACTGGTCTGGATCTCTCCCAATGCGCCCCCGCTTAATTCATATTGCGCCAGCGTTAGATCGTCGCCTTCCAAATGCGGGCAGGCCACGTTCTTGCTCATCGCTTGAATCGCGATCACGCTCATCCCGGTCGACCACCTCATGAAGTGCTGGTAGTGCACGCCTAACTGCACGAACGATCCACCGCCGGTTGCCTTACGCGAAGCCCGCCAGTTCTTGTCGGCGCCCCCCCACTTCAATCCCCCCCGGTGCGCCAACCTTGCGCTATAGAGAGCGATACGCCCAAGGTGACCTTCCATGGCGATTCTGCGCAGGTCATGGAACAGTGGATGATCTAACAAATTCATGTAGATTCCCAGAGTCCGGTTGGATTTGATTCGTGCTGCAAGAATCCGCTCGCATTCTTCCACGCTCGTCGCCATCGGCTTTTGCAACAAAACATGCTTACCTGCCTCCAGCGCCTGGCTCGCCTGCTCGCAATGCAGGTAGTTGGGAGTCGAGATCACGACAGCATCAATTCCTGGCTTCAGAGCATCATCAAAGCAAGCGGAAGATCGTTCCGCTCCCGTTTCCCGAGCGCCCACCTGAGCCTCTGCAATGTCTGCGTCAATGGTGATGGCCACATGGACTCCCGCGAGCGCCGTATAGGCCTTGCGATACCGGCGTGCAACGCCGCCGCAGCCCACGAGTGCGACAGCGATATCGTTCTGGCTCATTCTTGTTCCTTCTTGTTACTCACGCGGTGTCACTCCCATTGCCACGATCGAGTCCGGTTGACGTTCGCCGGACCAATTCTCCGGCAAGACCTTGTAGTAATACTGATGGTTAGGTTGCAGCTCCGGATCCGTGTATGTTTCCAGAAAATATCCGCTCTTCGCCACCACTGCGAGCGGACTAATCCCTTTGGGATCAAACTGGGCTTGGTCGCTCCGGTAGATGTAGTACCTTGCTGCATTCTTCTCCGGACTCTTTCGCCAGGACACCATTAGACGGGTGGGCGACAGCCGGATCACGTTCAAACCCTTCACCGCGGTCGGCGGTTCTGACACCGCGGTCTGTGTAGTTACTTTTGCCGGGGCAGATACGGCACCCCCGATGTTGTCCTGGCTCACTGCGGCAACCTGATAGTAGTATGTCGTTCCGGGATCCAATCCGTCATCGTGAAACTCCGGTGCCGTTACCGTCCCGAGCAGTGTGTATTCCGTAGCGGGGTCTTGTGGATCGTCTGAACGAAAGACCGCATAACGGTCATTTTCCCCGGCGGAATTCCATTGAAGAGCTACTTTCTCTCCCGACATAGCGGTGGCTGTCAGGTTCTCAACCCGCGCCGGAGCGCTGCCATTAACCAGGCGCAGCGTCAAAAAACCAAAAGGCAAAACCCTGGCCTTGATCGTCCTCTGTCTCACATCAAGTTTCTTAATGTCGTTTTCCGCCAGGTCGCTCTCATACGCATCTGTTATGGGAAGGAGCCCCGATTTGATCTCGACTTCAGTAGGCTTTCCTTCCGTTTCTACCAGCCGCACGATCCAACCCTTCCCAGGTTGTTCGCTCTGTTTTAACACCGTCATCTGGACATTGGGCGCGTCGACGGAAAGGAAACTACTTTGTTTAGCATCGAGCGACCCGTTCGGATTGGGTCCGGTGGTGACAGCGATGAGCGGGCTTGCGATGTCCCAACCAAAGCGAGTGGTTTCCCCAGCATTCCAATTGCCGGCATGTGAGCGCAGCGAATAGTGGAGGGTGGCTTTGCAATCATCAGTATTCAGTGTGAGCAAGCCTGCCATGCGATTAGACCATGCATAGCTGAAGAGATAGGATTTGGTGGGCATGTAATTGATCGAAAGCTGGTTATAACGGATTTCTCCAAAGTCGACTGTGGCTTCATTCCACGGCGCCAGCGTGACCCCAAAGTTATCGTTGCTCACATCCACCCAGCGATTGGCGGTCAGGTAGTCTTGGGATCCCCAGCTGAGTTGATCCAAATGTGGACGGACAACGCCACCCGCATATTCGGCACGTGGTTGACCGCCTGGAACCGCCAGAGGAAAAGCGTAAAAGATGTTCTCCCGATACCGATCCGCATAGTTCTTGGAAAACATAATTTGCGCATGCTGAAGGTTGTTGACTATGTCGATTTGCGGCAAGCCATCGTACAGCGTGATGGTCTGATGGATCGCCGCACCCGTCTTGGAATCGTCGATCCAACTATCAAAGGAAACCGAAACTGGCCCTTGGCGCGATTTCGTCTCCCGTGCCCTCGTGGGCGAATATTCGAAGCCATCCTTGGATAGCGCTGCGTTCTTGTGAACATAGACCATCTGGTTAAATTGATACTTGGCTTTGGGGTCGACGAGCTCGCGGCCCGTTGTCTTGTCTAAAATGGAGACGACGTTTCCTGTGCTTCGATCGAATTGAATCTTGTAGAACTGATTCGCAATGCTGTCCGCGCTGGTAGAGATCTTCGCAGAGGCAGCTGCCGTCTGCCGGGAATAGCGATATACCTTATATCCGTACGCCGGGACGCCATGAGCAATGAAGATGCTTCGTCCTGCTCCATCCTGCTCGCAAGGCTCGACCTTTCCCATTGAAAGATCTTCGACCGAAGCGCAGTCGCCCGCAAAATTAACAATGTCGTCGCGTTGCTGGGCCAGCGAGTTGAAAACGATCAACCGATTCCCATCCGACCGCACCTGGGATGCGAGCGATTTCATACTTGCATCAAGGAGCGCGGTGGTATCGCGAAGCGCGCGCTCAGCTCCTCGCTTCTTATCCCAATTCGAATTGAACACTTGAAGGTCGCTGGCCAGTGGCTGGGTCGGCCAGCTATGTTCGTCGTAATCGAAGATCTGCGTCCAGATCTTCGCAGCTTGGGCACCAGTTGGTTGATAAGAACGATCCAGATAGGAATCGATGGCCGATAAGCCCTCTGCCACAGGAAGGCCGCGCGAAGCCTGCCTCTTCCACCCTTGAGATTCCGGATCGATGGTTGCATAATCGCCGGAGAAATTATTCAAGTCCCCAGATAAGACAGGAAGCTCCTTCGCGTATTTGCCCTGCATATAACCGAAGAAATCCGTCGGGCTGCTGATTTGAATTTCCGGATACGCATATTCCTTGTTCCAGGCCGAAAGCGCTCCCACGGCGATATGGGGAACCGCGTGATCGGAATAGGATGGATAGACCACCGCGTCGTAAGGGTACGGACCAAGGGTGGTGCCGTTTTCGATACTTTTCAATTCGTGGTTCACGTTCTCCGAGCCGAGATCGAAGAGGTGCGGGCGATACCCGCTCTCCTGCTGCCCGTACCAGAAGCTGAGGCCATAATGGCTGCGCCACGCGAAGAGAACCTTGTGCACACCATCTGGAGCTAGCCACCAGAAGAGCGCAGGAAGCTTGGTGTGCTCGTAGTCGTTGTTGCCGCCGGACCTCCATTCCTGGCCCCAGCGCGCCGCATATTGAAAACCCGCACCGGCCAGCACTTCCGCGCTCGACCAGGAGAGGCTCGGATTATCCACTTCCATAAAAGTTTTTATGTTCAGCCCGAACCGGTCAAGGACCTCGCGTTTTGCGGGATAGGTCATGCGCGCCAGTTCTTCATAGTCCATCCAGTGCGTATGCACGCCACTCGGAGCGCCCATCAGGTCCATTTGTCCAGTCTTGATGTGCTGGTCTATCAAGTCACGCCATTGGCTCTCCGAGCGATCCTCCATATAGCTGCGCATGGAGATCATCGTTTCGAGCGTGAAATGATACTCGTTAGCTTTGACCGCACTTAGCCTTTGCGCTATGTCGATATAATCGGCGATCTGGGATTGTTTCTTGTAGATATAGTCTTCATACCCGCGGTCCTCATGCGAGGATTCAACGACATATACCTTCCACTTCCGCTGCGGAATCCAGTCCTGTGTAACGCTGGCTAACACCCGCCCACCGTGCTCAGGCTGGATCTCAAGGCTGACCTGTTGCTGCGAAGCTATGTCGGGAATCGGAACGCGCAGCGTGGAGTAACCAGCCGGTATCTCTGCGACGGGTCCCAATTCAGGTTCAGAGCTTGCTACCTTAACCTGGATCTTGCAGCGAAGCGAAGCGCCGGGATTAAAGACCTCAAGAAAAGCCAATTGATGCAAGGGCAGGGCTTTGGGAAACAAAACCGTCGGCTCAAGCTTGAGGATTTGGATACCCGTCTGGCCGGCGGAGAGCAACGGAGCGAAGAGCAGTAAGAATGGAGCGAGAGTTCGAGGTAGACAAACTAGTCCGGGTCGTTTCATCGTTTATCCAAAAGATCGTTGTTCTTATCGTTCGAGCTTCCTGTACGGAAACGAGTGGCTATTAGGATTCCCAAAGCTCTAGAAGATGAATTTGGCGGCGAGTTGGCCAGTCCGATTCCCAGTTTTTTGCGAGACAACGCCGAAGGCGGGTGTGCCTACGGCGGTGCCGGGAGCCGCCCAGATGGGGTGATTGGCGAAATTATAGAACTCCGCCCGGAGCTCAAGCGTGGTCCGCTCGGTGATTGACGTGTCCTTGAAGAAACCGACGTTCCAGGTATTTGTGTGGGGTCCCCGAAGCACAGATGAGTAAGGGCCCGTGTTGCCGAATGTATATTGAGCCGGTACAGAGTAATCGGCCGTGTTGAACCACTTGGCCGGAGTCTGGCTTGAGCCTGTCAATTTCGGATTTTGCCCGTTCCAGTTTGGGCGCGACCCGGCGCCAAAACCAACCACATTAACCGAGTTCGTGACCGCGAGCGGGTTCCCGCTGCCGAAGCTATAGTCGCCTGTCATGTGCCATCCCGAGACGAGGGTGTTGGCATACCATGGCAGCGAGGCTCCAATCGGCTTGTCTCTTCCGAAAGGCAATTCCCACACCCAGGCCACGGTGAACACATGGGGCGTGTCCAGCGGAGAGAGCGATCGCTCCGCGCGCAAATCGTATTGATTCTGTATGGTGAGAGGGGTCCAGTACCGTTCGCCAACGTTCCCGATGTTCTTCGACCAGGTGTAATTCGCCAGGTACGAAAAGCCTTTGGAAAAGCGGTGCTCCGCCCTCAGCTGCATCGAGTTGTAGTGCATATTCCCCGTGCTCTGGTACTGGTCTTGCACGTCTTGGAATTGCGGGAAAGGCCGCAGCAGCTGACCTTGACTGATCGTTGGCGTCGAAAGCGTGCCGCTGGTAATCAATCCGTAGAAAGGGTTTTTTACTTGCAAATTCAAAGCGCTTCCCATTTGGTAGTACCGCACCGGCAATTGATCAAGGGGCGCGTTGATGATCTGGTGTATGCCATGCGATCCCACATAGCTCATCGCGAAAAGATACGATTGGACCTGGTACTCGAAGCCACCGCTGTATTGCTGGATGTAGGGGACGACAACATTATTTCTCAGAGTCGTGGCGACAATCTGACCGGCAGCCGTCAGCAATCCGAGGGAGTTTCCCGTCGGTTGCAGCAGACCTTGCGGCAGAGGATTGTGCAGGAAATTGGCCGGCGTCAAGCCGCCATTGCTGGTTGTTACCATGGCGGTATTGGATGAAAACCCATTGGCCCCCCAGGCGCTTGTGGCCACGCCGGAGGCGTTCAATGAGGTATATCCGTACGAATTAAACGGGGCGTAATAGATGCCGTAGGCCCCTCGCCAAACCATCGAGCTTGAGGCTTTGTAGGCAAGGCCGACTCGAGGTGCAAAATTGTTCCAGTCAATCGGTTCCTGATAGCGCGAAGGAATGTCTTTCCCCATAAAGACCAGCCCGCCCACCGCTCCCGGATACGCGGCGGTGAGGGCGCTTTGTCCTGTGGGGCTGAAGGTTGAAGATTTGTTGTACCGCTCGGTAAACGGCGTCTCCAGATCGTAACGAAGCCCGAGATTAAGCGTGAGACGATCGGTCAGGCGCCAGTCGTCCTGCACAAATGGCGCGTAGTAAAACCACTGAACCGAGGTCGCCGCCGGTATGGTATCCGTGCCGCTGGTTGCGGTGCCAAGCAAGAAGGAGGCTAGACTCCAGCCCGCAGTGGAACTGGTGGCAAACGGGTTTTGCTGCGTCCATGTTTGATCGAAGGTAAACGTTGGGCTGATGTTATAAGCCTGCAGTTCGTTGTATTGGAATATGCGAAAATCCCCGCCAGTTTTGATGGTGTGCCGGCCGCGCGGAAGCGTTACGCTGCCTTGGAAAGCGCCCGTTGTATCTCCGCGCCGCAAATAGTCTCCGTTGGAAGCTGTGCCCAACCCTTGGTAATTGGCAATTGTGGTTGGGGGAAATTGGCGATAAAAGACGCCTGTGTTCAGTGCCGACGGCAGACCGATACTGGTCAGGTCAAAGCCGCCCGATTGCGGGAGCCGTTGCAGGAACTCCCGGTTCAGAGAGCCTCGAAGGTCCAGAACTATCGTGGGTGAGAGCATATCGGTATAGCCAACTACCGCGTTCTTGGGATAGACAAAGAGGGCCGAGCCTCCGCCACGCGGAGAGAACGCCCCGGCCGGGTTGCCATGCACCAGGCATTCGTTGCACGTTAGCGTATTGGGAAAGTAGTTTGCCGCTCCGCCGCCTTGTGCGCTTTGCGAATAGCGGACGAAGAGACGTTTCGTGGCGCTCAGAACATAGTCCACCCTGGCCGACCACTCAGTTTGGGAATCGTATCCTGCCGCATCCGTGAAGAAGTTATTGATCTGGGTATTCGCATTGCTCGGCGTTGTGTTCGGCATCGGGTAGTATGCCATCATCGCTGCCGCTGTCGGGTCGATGCGCGATTGGGGAACGATGTTACCGGGGAAGGGCTTGCGCGTGTATTGCGTTGTCGAACCGGGTACAAGCGCTGTGGTCAGCGGGTCGTAGATGGTAATCGGCGAGCCACTCGATGTTTTCAGCTGTGAGAAGTCGCCCGCCCGTTGCGCCGCTGTAGGCACGGTCAAGAACGTGGAGACGGGATTTACGTCCCGATATCCCTCGTAGTTGGTGAAGAAGAAGAGACGATTTCTTCCGTCGATGAGCTTGGGCAAGATCACTGGGCCCCCTACAGAGCCGCCAAAGGTATTGATGTTGCTAAAGGCTGCCGGCGCATGGCTATGGTTGTTGACCCAGGTATTCGCATTGAGCGAGACGTTTTTCCAAAACTCATACACCGTTCCGTGGAGAGAGTTGGTGCCCGATTTGGTGGTAACGTTGATGATCGCTCCACCGGTTCTTCCGTATTCCGCGCTCATCAATCCGGTTTGGATCTTGAACTCCTCAATCGCGTCGATCGTCGGGATGATGGATGCGGCATTCATATTCGCGTTTTGTGCCGCCGCTCCATCCAGCATGAATCCGTTGGTATTTGTCATGCCACCGTTCGCGGCCCAGTGACCGAAGTTCACTGCCCCGGTCGTTGCCGGAGCAACATCGGCTCCCCGGTCGAGCACGCCCCCGACCAGTCCCGTCAACTGGAGAAGATTGCGATTCGATATGGGAAGATTGAGGACGCCTCGATTATCGATCACTTCTCCCAGGGAAGACGTGGTCGTGTCCAGCAGCGGGGTGTCGCCTCTTACCTCTACAGTTTGCTGAACCATGCCCGGCTCTAAGACCACAGGGATTTCCATCTTCTGATCGGTATCCAGAACCAGGCCGTCGCGCACGAAGCGTTTAAATCCACTTTGTTCGACCGCAAGCTGATACTGACCGGGTGGCAAGAAGGGAAGCTCAAAGTAGCCCAAACCATTGCTGGCCGTGCTCGTCGCCACTCCGGTTTGTACCGCGGTCACTGTGATCTTGGCCCCCGGCACCACCGCCCCGCTTTTGTCGTTCACCGTCCCCAGAATGACGCCTGTCGACGTTTGCGCCAGTAGGCCATGCGGCCAGAAAAACAGCAAAACCGATAGCGTTCGTAAAAACGAAAAATTCCGCATTGAGCCGTTCCTCCTCAACGGGGTACAATAGAAACAGTGGTATATACCAGCTGTCAAGAAAATAATTACACTCGGTTTTTTGGTTGTTGTAGAATCTGAGGGTGACGCGACCAGGACGAGCTTCAGGAGCTGCAAAGCACGGGATTATCTCGGCCGAGATTGAACGAATGGTCGCCGATGGGTCGTTAAGCCCCGGCCAGTTCCTGTTGCCCGAGAGAAGTCTCGCCGACCAGTTCTCGGTATCCAGACCGACCATACGCCGCTCAATAGCCTCGTTGGTGGAGCGTGGCATCCTGGTCAATCATCCCGGCCTGGGCACCAGCGTTCGCGGTGCCGCGGACAAGGAGACCGGCCGTTGGCGGGTGATCGGATTGCTGGTCCCCAACTTTTCCAATCAATTTTTTGTAGAGGTTACGGAAGCGATTGAACAGGCAGCCCTGCAACGGGGATATCAGGTACTGCTGGCTAACACCCGCCACCAGGTCAGCTTTGAAGAGACGCATCTTCAGCAGCTGGTTAATGCCCGCGTGAGCGGCGTGGTTCTGGTACATGATCCGTACTCTCCCTTTCCCCAAGCAGTCTCTTTGTTGCGCGGTGCGGGGATCCCCTATGTAGCGCTGTTCAATTCCACGTCGGCCGCCGATTGTGACAGCGTCATTCTGAATGACCATGGTGGAATCATCGAGGCCATGCGCTACTTGTACTCGCTGGGCCACCGGCACATCGCATTTTGCCGGGCCGTTGCCCGCGACTATGCCCATCCGCGGGAGCGCGCCTACAGCGAGTTCGTGGCCCAGAACAGGCTCTCGTCTCCACCCCAGTTCCTTGTCCCCAGCATTGCAGGATCGGGGGGAGAAGGCCTGCAGATTCTCAGCGAGCTATTTGAGGGCGAGCCGGCGCCTACGGCCTTGCTCGCGGGGAATGATCACACCGCTTTGATGTGCCACAAGTATTTGACCATTCTGGGCAAGCAGGTTCCCCGGGACGTTTCTCTGGTGGGATTTGACAACCTGCGGTTCACCGAGCATCTTCCGACTCCTCTCACCACGGTCGATCAACCGAAACGCGAGATGGGACGCAGAGCGCTCGAGATGCTTTTGGAGCAGATCGAGCTTGGCGTTTCATCAGCGCCGAGAATCGAGAGGTTTCGTCCGCACCTGATAATTCGGGAATCATGCGGTCTCGTCCCAACCCGTGGAGAAATTTCGAAGGATGTCGAATTGACATCCTCGAGAACCACCTGAGCAGACGGCGGCTCAAGCCACCACCGCCTCCACCTGATCCATCAGGCAATGCATCAGAAGCTGATGACCTTCTTAAACCCGCGCGGTGTCACTGTGCCTAACGATCAGGCAGCAGTCGGCTAGCTCTTTTGCTCGGCCGCCGTCGCGGACGAGGAAGGCGATAGAACACACTCCGATCTCTCTTGCCGCAGCCAAGGCCGCGAGGACGTTGGCTGAATTGCCACTGGTGGTGAATGCCAGCAAAACGTCGCCGGTATTTGCCAGCGCATGCACCTGCCGGGAGAATACCTCTTTGAAATCAAAATCATTACCGATGGAGGTGAGTACCGATACGTCCGGCACAAGAGAACAGAATTACCGGTCTGCTCAATCCCGGATCGTGTACTACGCGTTTGACGTGCTTGTACTCAAGAACCGCGATCTGACCCGGCTCCCGCTGTCTGAGCGGCGGGCATTACTTCAAAAGGATTTTGAGCCGAGTGAGCATATTCGGCTATCCGAGGTATCGGACCTCTCAGCCGCGGATATGCTGAGGTTTGCGAAGGAAGCGGGATTAGAGGGCGTCGTCGCAAAGCGCGCGGATAGCATGTACCAGCCCGGCCTCAGAACGGGTCTGTGGAGTAAACACAGAATCAATTTAGGGCAGGAGTTTGTGATCGGCGGCTACACTCCCAGCGGTCTGGGAATTGATGCGATCATCGTGGGCTTCTATCGTGGCAACGATCTGATCTATGCCGCTCGTGTAAGGGCGGGTTTCGTCCCCGCGACTCGGCGTGAGGTGTTCAACCAGATCAAAGGGCTGAAGACGGCCGAGTGTCCGTTCGTCAATTTGCCCGAGAAACAAGCGGGCTGATGGGGACAGGGACTCACTGCGGAGAAGATGAAAGAGTGCGAGTGGCTCAGGCCAGAAGCAGTCGCGCGGATCGAGTTCTTGGAATGGACCGGGGCCGACCATCTGCGGCACACCAAGTTCGCCGGCCTACGCGATGATAAAGACCCTCGCAAGGTAATACAGGAAACATAGGAATGCTGAGCCTCTCGGCCAGCCGGGTTCCTTCCACAGCCGGATAAGGGTAAGGTTTGCCGACAAGCCGGAAAGTGCACGCCATGAGGGCGTTTCAGGATTCTGATCCTGACCTAGGAAACACAACCGCTTCCCCCGAGCATTCCTTTAGCAGAGGATTTCGCCAAACCGTGAGTTGTAGCGGCTGAGGATTGGCTAATTCGATTGAAGCAACTTATGATGGTGCCGGAGATCACGATGCCGAGCCGCAACTCAGGCCTACCCCCTTTGTCTAAGAGCAAAAGGAGAAGACCAATCTTAATTGCACTTGAACGTATGAGAATACGTTCTGTGTTGCTCCTTGCGGTCTTCGTAATTCTCGGGTCAACGGCAATTTACTACCTTTCGGCAAAAGTGGGACTTGGCGGGTTACACCAATCGAATGGAAGCGAGAACTTAGGGGATTCTCTCTATTTCAGCCTTGTCACGTTTACATCGCTTGGTTACGGCGATATTGCTCCGGTTGGTGCATCACGGTGGGTAGCGTGTGTAGAAGTTATCCTTGGGCTCTCGCTTTTCGGTTTAGCCGTTTCGAAGGCATCGGCGGCGAGACAGAGCTATTATCTGGGCAGGCTTTACGTCCATTATGCAACTGAGCGATTCTCATCTTATGAACGGTCTTTGCGCGACTTAAAAGAAGCCTATCGCCATGCCGCTCTTGAACTACCTATTCAACGTCAGCAGGTTATGGATTTGAATGTTCGCCTCCACGGGATTCTTCATAGCGTTGAAGCTTTCATTTCCTTCGAGGCCAGTCAAGGCGACTTTTTTGGAGAGGTGTCACCTTCCCCAATTCTTAAAATCCTTAAACCAATGTGTAAGGTGGCAAGACGACTGAAACATATATGCGAGATCAGCGGCGGTGAGTGGTACAGTGATGAGATTCTTAGATCGGCTCGGCGACGTTACTTGCAAATGCAGAAGACCATCGCGCTAGTGAAATCTTCTTCGTTTGACCCCAGGATTCACGATGAGTGCTACATCGCGCAGAAGGTCTGTGGATCTTGTATTTCGGATATTTTCTCGTCCGTAGAGACGGTATCTGAAGTTGACGATGATCTTGAAAACGACTAGCGCTTTCATCGTGTTCAGAAGCAGTTGATCTGAGGAGCAACTCACAGTGCGAGGAACACAAGGGCGGAGAAGGTGAACAATACAGATTAGATTGACGAAAGGCCGACCACGAAAAACTAGAGCCGGAGGATCACCCAAGGTCGGCTGATGCCTTTGTACCGTGTAATAGAGCGGACTTACTCATGCCGGAGCTGAATCCGCATATCGTGTGGTCACTCAACATGCATCGCTCCTGAATGACGGGCAAACCGGAAATTGAGCCTCGGTCGTGCTAATCGAGGAAGGTCTCGGATCCAAAAGGAGATTCTGTGATGCCGGTTGAACACCCGGTCGCAGCTCCATATTCAGCATCCGTGCCAAGCGGAGCCCAGCCAAGGCGAGCTGCCGGTCCACAACGGGCTGCTCTCGGTCGCAGTAAGTTTCGTCGATGACGGTGTCGGGCCGCACCCATGCTTGTTTCGCCAGGCTGAGGGATTCATCTGCCCACTGTTCCCGAGTGTCTGCGCCGGCCTCCAGATGCTCTTCCGCGATCATGGTCTCCAGCGCCGCAGCGTAACGATGTTCGCGAATGCCCGTGTGCTTGATGAGGTCAGTATCCCAAACACCATGAAGCTCACGGGCGAACGGACCGCACCGCGTCGAGCCTAAGAACAGAACGGGCACACCGTTGCCACCGCGCATCTGCGATGGCATGGAACGGCTGGTGAATATCGCCAACAAAATGGACCAGGAACTTGAGCGCCTCTGGGCTAGCCGCAAGGGGTTGGGTTTATCTCCGACGATCGCGGCAAACTCGGTGATCTTCGCCACGACACAGTCACCACCAGAGCAATCTCGCTCCGCTAGATAGGAATCGGGCCGAGGACGGGATGTTCACGTAATGCTATGGTTTCGTGTCGGGTCGGCTGCCTTTGATGTCATCGGCCCACGTAGCGATCGAGGCAAGGTCGTTGTCTCCGAGCAACTCTCGGAGGTTCTGACGCGCCGTGTCGTTCAGGTGGTCCATCGCAACGTCGGCAATGATTCGGTGACCTTCGCTTCCCCAAGCATTAGCCCGTATTGGCAACGCCAGGATGAGGCCAGAATAGCGATCAGAACGCCGAGTTCGCGAACAATTTGAAGACTGCCGGCGCAGTGAGCCTTTTTCGGCATTCGAGCATCTCGCAGGGCCAACGGCCACAGCGGCAGACCTGGGGATCGCGGGCTGTTCAGCTCGCAACCACGACCGGACCGCTAATTGCCACATGGATATTTGCGAGCCAGGACCGCCATCACAAAAGACACGGCAGGCATATCCCGGTCTTGCGGGTATTTCGTTAAATCTCCCGCGATCATTTGAGTCACGAGCTGTTGCATTTCTGACTTCCCGACACCTTCCGGCAAGCAGAATAGCTTGTGCTTCTTTTCGCGTAATTTTCCCGGACTTTCCTGCGGCCCAGCCGATTGAATGAGAAGCAACTGAAGAGATCAACAGCGCCCTTCGCTAGATGCCACGGGATATGGGGTTGGGGGGAAAATCTGTGGGACGGAAAAACCTTGGCGGCTTGGATTGCCCAGCGGTACAAGATCGATTTGGGGGTAAGGCAATGTCAGCGTTTGTTCCGGCAACTGGGCTTTCGCTTACGCAAACCGCGTCCCCGGATTGCGCAAGCGGATCCGGTACGGCAAAGGGCGCATAAAAAAAACTCCAAGCGCTGATGGAGGATCCTGCGGTGGATCTCTGGGCTACGGACGAAGTGCACTTCCAACAACATGGTTCGCGATGCCAGATGTGGATCCCACCGGACACCAAGATCCCGTCCTGCTGCATGCTCCCACCCGGCACACCGTGGGATACTCTGCCTCTGTGCGGCTTCGCGACGGGAAGTTTTTCTTTACCCGCGAGGTAGGCAAGTTCAATGGCGCCACCTTCTTCGCGTTCATCAGAACCCTTCGCCGCACCAGCATCCGAACCGGCCGCCGCGTGGTGGTAATCACCGATAACGCCAAATACCATCATGCCCGTGTTCACAGGCACTGGAGAGAAGAACATACCCTTGACTTCGCGCTCGACTATCTGCCCCCTTACTCGCCTGAACTCAATCCCATCGAACGTGTTTGGAAGCTCACCCGCCGTCTCTGTCTCCACAATCGGTACTTCCCTTCACTCAGTGAGGTCATCGACTCCGTCGAGGCCCAGTTCCAACCATGGACACGCCCAAACGAAACCTTGCGCAGACTATGCGCAATTACTTAAGTCGCTGTGTTTAGTGACGTTCCAGATGCGATGCCTTGGCACGTTCGCGGTTGGCTTCAGCCGTGCGTCCGATATGCTCGTAGGCTTGTGCCAAAGTTGCGTGCAGTTCAGCGCTCTTGGGCATGAGGCGGGAAGCGATCTCGAGATGGATAGCGGCAACTTTAAAGTTTCCAGTCTTGATTAGGCTTACGCCTATTTCGTAATGAGACCACGGAAAATTCGGCCGTAATTGAATTGCCTTATGCAAATGCTCGATGGCTTCTGGATATCGTCGCTTGCCTGCCAAAGCTCTACCTATACCCCACTGCGGAAGAAAGCTGTTAGCCTGCGTGGCCATTACCTCTTGAAATTCGAGGACTGCAGCTCCCAGTTTTCCGTGTTCCAAAAACGCCATCGCACAGAAAGTCTTATTGATAGCAACGATGATGTCTTTGGGATCGGTTCCCTCGACGGCCGTGGTCATGCCCGAAGGGGATGTCTGAAGGCCAACATATCCGAGGGAGGCGAGTCTTTGCATTTCGCTCGAGTTAAGGCGACTTTCTTCCGTCTGGCCTGCTTGCCCTTCTACGCGGCGGTCGAACTCTTGCAGTTGGCCTGCAATCGTTTCCAATGTGGCTTTCGATTTCTGAGCTAAGTTGTGAGTTGCGTTCGGATCCGCAGAGAGATCGTAAAGCTCAGGTTTGGGAGCCCGGACGTAGAGGTACTTTCCAGCACGCCAGGATTCCAAACCGCTGCATCCGAAAGCTTGTCGGGGGAAGTCACTGCGTGCATATACTGCCTCATCCATATCCGGGTTCGAGTTTGCAATGCGCAGCAGAGATTGGCCCTGCATCTGTGAAGGAACCGGGGCTCCTGCTATTTCGAGCACCGTCGGCGCTACATCGAGCAGCCGAACTCGACCCCTGACCCGTTGCATCCCCGTTTGGCGCCGAGGCAGTTTTACCAAAAGCGGAACGTGGATCGTCTCATCGTAGAGAAAGACACCGTGCGTGTCTTCGCCATGTGCGCCGAGACTCTGTCCATGGTCTGAAGCGACGACGATGGCTGAGTTGTCGTAGAGTTTTTGTGTGTGCAGCGCGGCCAGCAGCTTTCCCACGGCGGCATCTACCGCGGCTACGGCATGATCGTAAGGCACTCCTTTAGAACAAGCGTGGGGATCATCCAATTCCACCCAGAGGAAAAATGGTCTTTGCGTGTTATTGCTCATCCAGTGGATTGCACGACCAACCACTGGATCGGCAGGACGTTCGGAAGGGGAATAGCGCTCCTCGTTTGATGAGGGCGGCTGAAAGTCAGCATCGTACGTGTCAAACCCGCGGTCGAAACCGGGAGCGAAACCGTTACGAGGATCGAGCAGGATGGATCCTACGAACGCGGCAGTTTGGTAGCCATGAGCGCGAAGCAATTCCGGAAGATATGGAACGGTGGCTGCAATCGGTGTGCCCAATTCGCTTGCGTGATTTGTCTGAGGGTAAGTGCCGGAGAGGATCGTTGCATGAGAAACAACGGTGAGCGGCGCCTGTGCGTAGGCTCGTTCGAAAACGATACTCTCCCCAGCAAGCCGATCGAGATTGGGTGTGAGATGCTTCGTGCCAAGAAATCCCATCCGGTCGGCGCGCGTCGCGTCGAGCGTGACGAAGATGACGTTCGGGTTTTTGTCTCCGTTGTTAGCGGCATTCGAATACACCGGAAAGAGAGCGGCGATCAGAATGCCGAACAAAGATATGGAGATAAATCGCCGCGACATAAGAAAAGTTTAATACTTGGGCACGACGGACGGTCCGGGAAGACGTTTGTGAGGTCGCATTTCTCAAAATATATCGAAGAGATCCACCGCGGTATCGGGTTCAATCGAACCGCGTGGCGCTTCGACTGCCGAATTCTAGCTCATGGCGTATTCGAGGATGGTACGGTCGACGGCACAATTAACCTCTTCGTGCATCTCTTGACACGACACAGGAGACACGCCAGAATCGTGGTCTGCCTGCGTCTCCGGAGACTTTTACAAGTCCAGGATCGCTGCGCGCCTGGTTGGCTTTGTGGAACCCGATGAATCTTGAATTGACCACCGCACAGAGAGAAACGCTGAAAAGAATTTGCGGGTTGCTGGTGGGTTTGCTGCTGCTCTGGGGCGCTCTCATGCTCCTGCCTCGCCCTCACACAGGTAGCAAATGGCTCGGGAAGCAAAGACTTATCATCCTCGGCATTGACGGCATGGATCCGCAGCTACTGAAGCAATTTATGCAGGAAGGAAAGATGCCAAATTTTTCCAGGCTGGCTGATGAGGGGTCCTACCGTCTGCTCACCACAAGCATTCCCCCGCAGAGTCCGGTAGCATGGTCGAACCTGATTACGGGTATGAACGCAGGCGGTCACGGCATCTTTGATTTCATTCATCGCGATCCGAAAACTCTGGACCTTTACTTCTCGACCTCCCGGATTGAGGGAACCCAGCACGAGATTCATTTGGGACGATGGGTGATTCCTCTGGGAGCCGGCAGCGCGGAACAACTGCGCAAGGGGCCGGCTTTCTGGCAAATCCTGGATCAGCACGGTATTCCCAATTCCATTTTTCGGATTCCGGCCAACTTTCCTCCCGTTCCTGCCAAGGGAGAGACGCTTTCCGGAATGGGTACCCCCGATTTGCGGGGCACCTACGGCACGTTCTCCTTCTACACCGACGATCCGACCGCGATGGCAGATGCGGTTGAAGGCGGCAGAATAATTCAAGTGCAGGTGGAGAACTCGAAGATTCGAGCCGACCTAATAGGGCCCGACAACACTTTTCGGAGAGGCTCGCCAGCAGCAACCGAACCGTTTGATGTGGCCATTGATCCGCTTGAGCGTGTTGCCATGTTTGCCGTGCAAGGCCACGATTTCGTGCTGAGCGAAGGGGAGTGGAGTGATTGGGTGCATGTCAGATTCGAGCTGATGCCTTTGCTAGTCAATGTACAGGGGATATGCCGCTTCTATTTGAAGCAGGTGCATCCACGGCTTCAGTTGTACGTCTCGCCGATCAATATCGATCCTGCGCAACCCGCATTGCCGATTTCGACACCGGGGCGCTATTCCCGCATGCTTTCCCAGGAAGCTGGAGACTTCTATACCCAAGGAATCGCGGAGGATACTAAGGCCCTCTCCGACGGCGTGTTGGATGATGATGAATATCTGCAACAAGCACGAACCGTGCTTGCCGAAGATCGCCGGATCTTTGATTCGGAATTTTCGAAATTTAGCCAGGGTCTGTTTTTCTTTTACTTTTCCAGTCTAGACCTCAACTCGCACATGTTTTGGCGACTGATGGATCCAAAACACCCCGCATACGATGCCGCACTGGCCGCGAAGAACGGCTCGGCGATTGCGGAGTTCTATCAGCAGATCGATCAGGTGCTGGGAGAAGTGTTGCCCAAACTAGACCAGCAAACGACACTTCTAGTTCTCTCCGACCACGGATTTGCTTCTTATTCCCGCTCGTTCAATCTGAACACATGGTTACTCCAGAATGGCTATATCAAGCTGAAGGACAATGCTGAAACCGATTTGGGCGAACCCTTCGCGAATGTCGACTGGAGCCGGACGCGAGCGTATGGTCTGGGTCTGAACGGCCTTTATATCAACCTGCAGAGGCGCGAACGTAATGGCATTGTGCATCCGGGAGGGGAGGCCGATATGTTAATCAAGGAAATTAAGGAGAAGCTGTTGCACGTCAGAGATCCCGAGAATGGCCTTTCCGTGATCACGCGGGTGGACGTTGCCAGCGAAATCTACCAAGGGCCGTACTCCAAATCCGGTCCGGATCTTTTGGTTGGCTATAATCGTGGTTATCGGGCCGGTTGGAAGACAATTCTTGGAAACTTTCCACCGGAAGTTCTGGAAGACAACACAAACCGCTGGAGCGGTGACCACTGTATCGACTACACTCTTGTTCCTGGCGTGCTGCTCAGCAACCGGAAAATTGCATCCACAACCCCGGCGCTTACCGACATTGCGCCTACGATTCTTGCCGAATTCGGAATTGCTAAGTCGAAGGATATGATAGGACAATCAATCTTTAGTCCAAGCCATATGCCGAATTGAAGGATGGCCTTCTGGAGAAGACAGATGTTTGGTTCTCATAAAGTGAAGATCGAGGGTGAACTGCTGGAAAAGGTACAGCAGTGCGTAAAAGCTGGGGGCTATGAATCGGTGGACGAATTCGTTGTGCGGGTACTGGAGAAAGAGATAACAAAAGTGCTTCCTCCCGATGAAGGGAATTCTCCCTCGAAAGAACTGGTGAAGAAGCGGCTGCAGGGATTAGGTTATATCGATTAATCCGCCGTACCTGTACATATCAAACTGGCGGCGGTTTTTGGATTTTTCGTCAGCTCTTTTGTGCGGTCGCATGGGGCTTCTTACGGATGGACTTCTCCCTCGGACTTGTCGCCAGCCTGTCCTTGGCCATAGGACTTCTCATGGTCCTGGTATTCCGCTATACCTCGGATCAGAGAGCAATCCACATCGTAAAGGGCCAGATCAAGGCGCATGTGCTGGCGGTGCGTCTCTACCGCGACCAACCTCCGGTGGTGCTTCGTTCCTATGGACGCATCCTCGCTGGCATCGGAAAATATTTGCGGTTGGCGTTCAAGCCATTGCTATTCCTTATCCTTCCCTTAACCATTATCATCGTGCAGGTAGATCGCTATTTGGGTTGGAGACCACTGCAATCGGGAAAGCCATTCTTGGTCACGGTGCATACTGCCAATTCGGACCAAGGCGTTGAACCTGATTTGCAAGTACCGCCTGGTCTCGCAATTACAGCGCCGCCGGTTCATATTCCAGCCGAGAACGAAGTCGTTTGGCGAGTGGAAGCGCAAAAGGATGGCAACTATAACGTAAAGGTTGGAGTTGCGCGGCAGACATTTGTTAAACGAGTGGTCGTTTCCTCTGGCCTAGCGCGGGTCTCGCCCGTGCGGCTCCGGGGGCATGCCTGGGAACGGATCGTTGTTTCCGCTGAGCCTGCTCTGCCGAAGAACAGTCCGGTCCACGCAATTGAAGTAAATTATCCTTCACGCAGCATTTATTTTGCGTGGCTGGAATGGAATTGGATGTGGCTGTTTTTAGTTTTGTCGGTGGTTGCGGGGTTCTTTTTTAAAACAGTCCTGCGAATTGAGATATGAAAGAGAGCAGAAACAACGCGGCAGACAGGCAGCGGCGATTGCTGCTATTGGCTTTCGTCGTCTTCCTGCTTATCTTGCTGTGCCCCTCGCGTGGGGAGGCCTATGTCGGGCCGGGCGCGGGATTCGCCGTCCTTTCTTCGTTTTGGACCGTGTTGGTCGCATTTCTTTATGCCGCTTACGCCTTTGTCACTTGGCCCTTCCGCGTTTTGGTTCGCATGTTGCGATGCCGAAAGGCCTCTGAGAAGGCTCAGGTGGAACGCGCTGTTATTTTGGGTTTCGACGGAATGGATCCGGAACTCGCGGATCGGTTCATTCAGGAAGGAAGGCTGCCGAATCTCGCCAAGCTACGCGACCAGGGAACTTTCCGAAGGCTACAGACGACCTTCCCCGCGATTTCTCCGGTCGCATGGTCCACCTTCATGACCGGAGTCAATCCAGGCAAACACAATATCTATGATTTTCTTGCTCGCGATCTCAATACTTATTTGCCATTTCTCTCTTCGGCGCTGATTCGCGGACCAAGGCGCAGCATGAAAATCGGTAAATACACTGTTCCGCTTGGTAAGCCACGCATCAAAGGACTGCGGCGCAGTACACCGTTCTGGCATTGGCTGGGGAAGGCAGGAATCTTTTGTTCGGTAATTCGCGTGCCGGTTACTTTCCCACCTGAGGCATTTCCGGGGGTACTGCTCTCCGGAATGTGCGTGCCGGACCTCAAGGGAAGCCAGGGAACTTTTTGCTTGTGTACAACTCGCCGCAGTAATAAGACGATCCGCGAAGGCGGAGTTCGTGTTCCTGTCGAACGCGACGGATTAATATACCGTTCTTACATTCCCGGGCCGGAGGATCCGTTAGGCAGCGACTCAAAGCGGGAATTGCGAGTAGAGTTCGAGATTCGGCCAGAGTCCGGCAAAGGCAGAGCCCGTTTCGAGGTGGATTCTGAAAGGTTTACCTTAGCCCTGGGAGAGTACTCGGCGTGGATTCCGGTCAAGTTCAAAGCCGGCCTGAGCTTAAGTGCGCACGGTATCTGTCGCTTTTACCTGAAAGAGATGTCGCCCGAAGTGGAGGTCTACGTCACTCCAGTGAATATCGATCCAGGCAGGCCCAGCTTGCCGATCTCGCATCCCGTGACCTACTCCATCTATCTGGCCAAGCTTTTCGGTCCATATGCCACGTTGGGGCTTGCTGAAGACACGTGGGCACTCAACGAGAAAGTTCTGGACGATCAAGCATTCCTCCAACAGTGTTATGCCAATCATGATGATCGGGAGCGCATGCTTTTCGATGCATTGGAGAAAACGCAAAAGGGCTTGTGTGCTTGTGTTTTCGATACCACTGATCGGGTGCAGCACATGTTTTGGCGCTATCTGGAAGAGGACCACCCGGCTGCCCGTGATACTCCTTGCGATCAGCGGCCGGAAGTCATCCAGGATCTGTACTACCGTATGGATGCACTGGTCGGGCGAGTCATGGAGAAGATGGACGATAAGGCGCTGCTACTAGTCGTTTCAGATCACGGATTTAAATCGTTCGCGCGCTGCGTGAATCTGAATGCGTGGCTTCACCAGAGCGGATATCTTGTGCTCAATGCAGGCAGAACGGAGAGTCGTGACTGGTTTGAGGATGTGGATTGGACGCGCACATGCGCTTACGCCATGGGCCTAAACGGTCTATACCTGAATCTCAAGGGACGTGAGTTGCACGGAATTGTTGCGCCTGGAGAAGAAGCGGTCGTCTTAAAAGAGGAACTGCGTGCTAAACTTCGGGGCCTGATCGATCCTGCATTAGGTCGCCCCGGCATCAGCGGCGTCTTCGATTGCGACGCTATCTTCGCCGGCCCTTATGTTGACAACGCTCCTGATTTGATTGTCGGCTACGGCGAAGGATTCCGGGCCTCCTGGGATTCAGTAATGGGCAGAGTCACCAGCGGGATATTCGACGACAATCTCAAGGCATGGAGCGGGGATCATTGCATCGATCCGCGTCTGGTTCCCGGTGTGCTCTTCTCCAACCGCAAATTCGACGAAGACTGCCCTGCCATTGTTGATATAGCCCCTACCATGCTGAAACTATTCGGCCTCGAACCTTCTGCGCACATGGATGGGAAGGCCTGGACGATGGAAATTGCCTGAACATGGCGGCCCCTCTTCTTTATCGGGAAGGAAGTAACCCGTTACGCAGGGAAAGTTGCGCCATGATCACGATCGTCTCGGGCCTACCCCGCTCAGGCACCTCTTTGATGATGCAAATGCTCGCTGCCGGTGGTATGTCTGTTCTCACCGATTCGCTGCGCAAACCCGACGTCGACAACCCGCGGGGATACTACGAGTGGGAACCCATAAAACGTTTGCCTCATCACCCCGAACTCATCGACCATGCGACCGGCAAGGTGGTAAAGGTCATCTCGCAGCTTCTACCTTCCATTCCGGAAGGCCGCAACTTTAAGATCGTATTTATGGAAAGGGCCCTGGCGGAGGTACTTCTATCCCAGGATGAGATGCTCCGTCGGCGCGGAGCACTTGATTCCACGAGCAACGATCTGGTGACCGCAGCATTTGAAGAACATTTAAACGGAGTCGCGGCTTGGTTTAAGGGCAGGCTCGATGTTTCCGTTCTTCATTTGAAATTCAAGGAATTGCTACACGATCCGGTTGGCAATTCAAAAGCCCTTCAGGCTTTTTTGGCTCTCAATTTGAACGTGGAAGCCATGGTCCGGCAAGTTGATCTCTCTCTCTACCGCAATCGGCTCTCATGAAAGCCGGGTAGACGGCGATCATTCGTTGTTGCCTGTTCCGGACTACTTTCAGCCTTTGCCCTTTCACTCTCCACTGCCTTCGGTGCATTGCCCATAGTATGCGTTTTGTTCGCGATCGTCCCCAATCGTTGCCACTTAAACGCGTGCGCATTCTGTCCAAGGATTCAACTGAACTCAATGGATTAGCCCGCGCCGTCAGGCAATTCGCCAAGAGCCAGATCAGTCTTGGGTTTTGGCTGTCGTTGCAATAGAGGAATATCGTTCCCCTGACAAAAATAGCCCTTGACTTCTCAGACAATGCCCCTTAGCTTCAGTGGCATCGCGAAGCATTTCTGTCGGTAAAATTCCGGGACCCTCAACTGGATAAGAGCCTTGAAAGATCAAGAGGTGAACTGACATGGATTGGCGAATTCTACGGAGAGCGGGAGCTGTTTTGGCAGCATTGGTGGTGGTCTGGTCACTAGCCACGCCAGGGCTTCATGGCCAAACGGTCCAGGGCCAGATCAACGGTACAATTACTGATCCGAGCGGCAATGCGGTACCGGGCGCCAAAATCGTCTTGAAGAGCATGGATACGGGGGCGGAGCGCACGACGGTAAGTTCAGCATCGGGCGTGTATTTCCTCTCCAGCGTGCCGCCGGGTACCTATTCGCTCACGGTGTCTGCGAGTGGTTTCGACTCTAACGTGGTTTCCGGTCTCACGCTCCTTGTTAATCAAGCACGAACCCTGGACGCGCACCTTGTGATTGGCGCGGTGACACAGACGGTTGAAGTCCAGGCCGCAGGAGTGGCGCTGGATAACACCGAAGCTACCATCGGAACCGTAGTGGGACATCAGGCTGTCGTTACAATGCCACTAAACGGCCGGAACTTTACTCAGTTAATTACTCTCACGCCAGGAGTAGCGCCGGTCGCAATGGGGCAGCAGGCCTCGTTCATTATCACCGGGGGGTACAGTCCCGCGGTGAATGGAATGCGCGAGCAGATGAATGATTTTACGCTGGACGGTGTCGAGAATAATCAGCGCTTTTCAAACACGTATTCGGTCAGCCCGCCACCTGACGCAATAGCTGAGTTCAAAGTTGCCTCTCACCAGACAGGCGCCGACGTGTCCCTAGCCGCTGGAGCCAACGTGAATCTCGTGACCCGCTCAGGTGATAATAGCTTGCATGGATCTGTCTGGGAATTTTTGCGCAACAATGATTTGGACGCCCGCAACTACTTCGACAATTTCTTCGACAGTCCCACGCTCCCGTTCCGTCAGAACCAGTTCGGATACTATGTGGGCGGCCCTGTGTTTCTTCCGCGGGTGCTGGAGGGTCGCAAAACGCGAACCTACTTCTCCACCTACTATGAAGGTTTGAGATTTAACAGGAATAACACGATCTCAGCGACAGTCCCTGATGACGCCGAGCGAAGCGGAAATTTCTCTGAACTCCTAGGCGCTGTCACCGGCACGGATTGTCTCGGAAGACCCATCCGGACAGGCGCAATTTACGACCCCACGACTACTGTCGCAAATTCGGCTTGCCCGCAAGGATTTGTACGCAATCCCTTCCCCAACAACACCATTCCGGCTGTTCACCCTGTCGCGGCAGCCTACTTAAAATACTACTATCCGGAACCTAATCATGCTGGTATTCCCAACCTGATCACCACTCAGAGCACAGAGCAAACTGCGAATCAATGGGGTTTCCGCATAGACCAGGCGATTCGGGATCGACAGCAACTCTATGGGCGAGCATCCTTTTACGATTGGGTAAACTCATCACCCGGAAATCTTCCGGCAAATCCCCTCGAGCGGCAGAACCATGGGGTGAATATGGCGATCCATTACACTATTATCTTAAGCCCTACCCTGCTTTTGGACCTATTAGCGGGTTATAACCGATCGGGAATCCCTTATTACAATCCCGGGTTAGGAGGTGCTCAAGGCGCGGCCTTCGATCAAGCCGTGGGACCTAATTTCTATAATAAATTTACAGTTGGCGGCAATGTACCAGCGTCGCAGTCTCTTACGGGATCGAGGTTTACCTCGGCGGCTTTCGTTGGTTATGAATTGGCGAACCCGGATTACAGCTATCAATACAATGAAGACGCGAAGAAAACTGCCGGACGCCACGAAATCTCATTCGGGTTCCGTTACATGCGCTACCGTCATATTGCCAGTCCTCAAGGCGCCGAAAGCCTTGGGTACTCGCCGCAGACTACCGGTCTGCCAGGTGCTTCAAACACGGGCGAATCGCTAGCCAGCTTTATGGCGGGGTATCCCACATCAAGTACCAACAACATCTTGCCCTATTTCAACGATTGGGGAAATATCTACAATGGCTACTTCGGGGATACTTGGAAGATAACCTCGAAATTCACTCTCAATCTTGGTATGCAGTATGTCTATGCATCTCCTCCTCTTGTCCAAGGAAACAAAATCTCTTTCTTTGATTGGACGATAGCGCAGACGCAACCCAATGCCACAGACTTCTCCTTTGCATATTTTTGGTGTTCCACGAACCCTATCACGGGCGCACCGCCGAACTGTCCGCGGCCAAGTATCATGGAACCCGATAGAACAGATTTCGCGCCTAGAATTGGTATTGCCTATTCCTTGTCTCCAAAAACCGTATTCAGGACGGGCGCTGGATGGTTTTACGACTTCAATTCGAATATCGAGCAGAACAGCATCCGTGTTTCAGGTGGAAAATGGCCTTATTCAACTACGCAAATCGTCAACGGCCAAAACTTGACGACGGTAGGACCACTTAGCCCGCCCCTCAGCCTCAACAATCCTAAGCCCTCTCAGCCCGGAAGCGCGCCAACCCCGACCCAGAGTCTCAATCGATTTAATCGCGATCCTTTTGCGCTTGAGTTCAATTTCGGATTCGAACAGATGCTTCCCTATAGGATGAAGCTTTCCACGGACTATGTAGGCAGTGTTGGCAGAAGGTTGATCGTCGCAAGATATGTAAATATCGCTACCTTGGGAACCGGATCCATCAACTCGCGAAGACCGCTTCACAATGCGAGCGCCTTTCCTTGGAGATCCGATGATGGAAATTCATCTTACAATGCTCTCCAGGTTAAGTTGGAAAGGGAATTCGGATCCGGTCTCACTTTCATGAACTCATACACGTGGTCTAAATCTCTGGATACAGTGAGCGATGCAAATGCTGTTCTGGGGCCGCCGTCGTATGTCTACAACATGAATCTTTCGTATGGACCGTCGGATTTCGATATTACACACGTGAATACAACTTCGCTCATCTATCCGCTTCCATTTGGGCGCGATATGAAGTTTGGGGCAAATGCGAATGGAATGATCAACTACGTCATTGGGGGTTGGCAAGCTTCCGGGATTATCAGTCTGCGCAGCGGACTTTGGTCGAGTGTCACGGTTGGACAGGATATTGCGAACGTAGGGGATACTACGGGATATCAAACCGCAACCCGTGTATCAAACCCGTTTCCCAGCGGCAGCAGAACCCAGAGGGAATGGTTCAATCCGGCGGCCTACACCCTTCCTGCACCTGGAACTCTGGGCAACTCAGGACGTAATTCGCTGAAAGGACCTAGTTACCACGACGTAGATTTTGCTCTGATGAAGAATTTTCCAGTCTTCGAGAGTCTGCACCTTCAGTTCCGGTCCGAGTTTTTTAACCTGTTCAACCATACCAATTTTGAAAATCCCACGACCGTTACTTCTAGCCCGAATTTCGGTCAGATTCTCTCCGCGTATCCATCGCGTGAGATCCAAGGAGCTTTGAAGCTGATTTGGTAGTAGCGGTCGCGAGATAGCAAGAACGGCTCAGTGTCGGGCGTAGAGTTTAAGTAGGGGTGTTGAGGATAACTGTGCGATGAAAAGACGCGACTTCTTAATTGGGATGGCGGCTATGGGCGGCGGAGCCTTCAATGCGATCAGCAGCACTCACAAAAGCGCGCCTGGGCCTAACGAAACCCATGATCGGCCCAATGTTCTGATTCTTTTATCCGATCAGCACAGTCCTCATGTACTTGGCTGCTATGGGGACACAGTTGTCCGCACCCCTTGGCTGGACGGCCTAGCTCGGAAAGGCACGATTTTTGAAAATAATTATTGCGCATCCCCTTTATGCGTTCCATCAAAATCAAGCCTTTTGACCGGACTGCATCCGTACGAGAACAGAACATGGGCCAACAGCGATATTCTTCCATCTGATGTGAGCACCTTCGCCCATTCGCTCGGAGCAACAGGGTACGAAACTACATTGATTGGACACATGCATTTTTGCGGTCCGGATCAGCAGCACGGATTCGAGAAGATATTGCTCGGATCTCCCAACCCGCAGTATCCGAATTGCAAACCGTTTTTACCATCCGAACTTATGGTGGGCGCGACCTGTGATTCTCATGCGGGAGTAGCCTTAGCTGGTCCAGGCCGAACGGCGTACGGAGTCTTTTCGGAAGATGTAGCAAAAGCGACTGCTGAATACCTGCGCCAACGGGCCGGTAAGCAGGAGAGGCCCTTCTGCGCTATGGCAGGATTTCTCCTTCCGCATCCGCCTTTCATATGTCCCAAGCAAGACTGGGACTACTATCTCGATAGAGTCGTAGTTCCGTCTGTACCCCCTGATTATTTCAATCGACTGCATCCTGCCGTCCAGCTTTGGCGCAATCACCGCGGAATTGACAAGGTCACGCCGGAAGAGACGCGGCGGGCGCGGGCTGCCTATTATGGAATGGTGACGGAGCTCGACCGTCAGATCGGGATTGTTTTGGACGCCCTTGAAGAAACGGGTCTTGATAAAGACACGATCGTGATTTACACCTCCGACCACGGTGAGATGGCAGGAGAGAACGGTATGTGGTGGAAGATGAACATGTACGAGGGCTCGGTCTCAGTCCCTCTGATTATTGCATGTCCTAATCGTCTTCCAGCCGATCGCCGCGTGAAGCAGATCACTAGCCTTGTCGACGTTCGTAGGACGCTAGAGTTGTTAGCCGGAGCAGGCCAGGTACAGATCGGTGGAGGGAGAAATTTGGTTCCCCTCATCCATGGCGAAACAGGCGGCTGGGTCAACGAGGCATTCAGCGAGTTTCCGATGACTCCTTACAACGAGCCTGCAATGCGCATGATACGTCAGGATCAGTGGAAACTCGTCCACTTCGAGGGTTACCGGCCGCAGATGTTCAATTTGGAGAGCGACCCTCATGAACTTCACGACCTGGGCGACGACCCTGCATACGCCGCCGTTCGAGCTCGTTTGAGCGCTCGAGTGCTTGAGACGTGGAACATTGCAGAAATCGAACGTGTGATGCAGAGCCGTAGACCACATCGTCAAATGATCGACCGCTGGTCTATGGTAGTGAAGCCGCCATGCCCTGCGCAGTGGGTCGCACCAAGCAACGCGAACACCTTTCCGCTCCCATCGTAAGATCTCTCGGAAGGTGCCGAGCGGATGCCTGGAGGGCTACTCGAGACGGCGGAGGCTGCGAACCGTACTGAATCAGATCAAGCGCCCTAAAGATCAAGAGGTGAACTGACATGGATTGGCGAATTCTACGAAGAGCGGGAGCTGTTTTGGCAGTATTGGTGGTGGTCTGGTCACTAGCCACGCTAGGGCTTCATGGCCAAACGGTCCAGGGCCAGATCAACGGTACAATTACCGACCCGGGCGGCAATGCGGTACCGGGCGCCAAAATCGTCTTGAAGAGCATGGATACGGGGGCGGAGCGCACGACGGTAAGTTCAGCATCGGGCGTGTATTTCCTCTCCAGCGTGCCGCCGGGTACCTATTCGCTCACGGTGTCTGCGAGTGGTTTCGACTCTAATGTGGTTTCCGGTCTCACGCTTCTTGTCAATCAAGCGCGGACTGTAGACGCCCAGCTCGTGCTCGGAGCGGTGACCCAGACGGTAGAAGTTCAGGGTGCAGGGGTGGCGCTGAATACAACCGAGGCGACGATCGGCACAGTCGTCGGCCATAGCGATGTTGTCGCCATGCCGCTGAATGGCCGGAACTTTACCGAACTAATTCAGCTCACGCCGGGCACAGCGCCAATTCAGACTGGGCAGCAGAACTCATTCATCATCACCGGCGGCATCAGCCCGGCAGTCAACGGAATGCGGGCGCAAATGAACAATTTCACGCTGGATGGCGTAGACAACAATCAGCGCTTTTCGAATACATACTCCGTCAGCCCTCCGCCCGACGCGATCGCAGAATTCAAAGTTGCCTCTCACCAGACAGGCGCCGACGTGTCCCTAGCCGCTGGAGCCAACGTGAATCTCGTGACCCGCTCAGGTGATAATAGCTTGCATGGATCTGTCTGGGAATTTTTGCGCAACAATGATTTGGATGCCCGCAATTATTTTGACAATTTCTTTGACAGCCCCACGCTCCCGTTCCGGCAGAATCAGTTCGGATATTATGTGGGCGGCCCTGTATTCCTTCCGCGGGTGTTAGACGGCCGTAAAACACGAACTTACTTCTCGACCTATTACGAGGGCTTTCGATTCTCGGAAAACTCTACCACTTCGGCAACGGTTCCCGATGACGCGGAAAGAAGCGGCAATTTTTCCGATCTGCTCGGTCCTGTGACCGGCACCGATTGTCTAGGAAGACAAGTCCGACAAAATGAGATTTACGATCCGACGACGACTGTCGCAAATGCCAATTGTGCGGGAGGATTCGTACGCAATCCCTTCCCGAACAACACCATTTCAGCTATTCACCCCGTGGCTGCCGCCTACCTCAAGTATTACTATCCGGAACCCAACCGAACCGGAACACCAAATCTCGTTCTATCTCAAAAGCAGACACAAACGGCGAATCAGTATGGCTTCCGGTTTGATCAAGCGATTACGGATCAGCAGCAGATTTACGGCAGAGCATCTTTTTATAACTGGATAAATACTTCACCGGGAAGCCTCCCGGCAAACTCAACGCAACAGCAAAATCACGGTGCTAATATTGCGATTCACTATACACGCATCTTCAATCCGACATTTCTGATGGATTTGCTGGCCGGCTACAACCGTTCCGGAATCCCGCTCTACAATCCAGGTATTGGTGGCACGACCGGTGCGGCCTTCGACCAAGCTGTCGGACCAAACTTTTATAATAAGTTCACCGTCGGCGGCAACGTGCCGGCAGGTCAGGGATTGAGCGGGTCGAGATTCAATTCGACATCGTTCGTCAGTTACGAATTAGCAAACCCTGACTCTACATATCAGTACAACGGCGACTTCAAGAAAGTTTCTGGAAGGCACGAGATCTCCTTCGGATTCCGATATATGCGATACCGGCACATCGCCAGCCCTCAA
>CAWDNI010000029.1:0-152293 GCA_963803615.1 uncultured Acidobacteriaceae bacterium | reverse complement strand
AAGTTTGTTGTCCGTCGCAGATGGCATGTTTTTTGTTCTGATGTGTGTAGAGTGTACTTTTACCGCTTACACAAGAAAGTAGGTAAATAACTATGCATTATGTCTCGCCGTGGTTCTCAACATCCGTCATGCTGATTACTGCTTTGGTTATTGTTTGCGGCTGGTGCGGATAATGACAAGCATAGTTAAACCGGTTGTACGCATTGCAACAGGGCATATTGATGTACCTGCTAACGTGCCAGTGCATTTGATTGAGCTAAGCAAGTTGTATTGCTCACCATGTGTGCGGACAATATGCTAGTGCGCGGCAATCAGCATCGCAGCCCACGATTAGACGGTCTAACGCTGCTGACTGCAGGGAAACTGATAAGGAGGAAACAAAATGGGAAATCCTTGGCTTGAATATTTTCAGAAGATTGATAACCCGGTTGCGGTCGAAAGCGCGATTTCGCCTGACGATGTAGAGCGCCGCTTTTACGAGCATCTGAAACTCCTGAAGCACTACAAAGAGGTAGCGATAGATCACTTTAAGCGGCATTATGAAAAGCACAATGCTGATGCCGCTTCGGAATCAGTCGAGCGTATGTTGCGTATTGAGGAAATGCTTACAACCATGATTGCAGCCGAATTTGCTGCCTACAAGAAAGTGAGTGAATAATGGGAACAATTGCTTATTACGGTACTTCTATCTCTGCGAACATTGCGCAGACTGATGAGGGATTTATTCTCTGCCGCAATTGCCCGATATCTCGTTGCGGTTGGCAATCTTACTATGCAGGCGAGCTGCCCGATTCCCAGAAGGAAAAAGTAGGCTTGATGTCAGCTCGCCCAGACGATTCTGTACGTGTCTGGCGTGACCCGAGCGAAGTCTTTCATCCTGCTTCGTTGGCCAGTTTTGAAGGAAAAATTTTGCTCTCAGGGCATCCTGCAGACGGCAACTTGCTCGATACCTACTCAACAGGTGCATTGCAATGTGGACATATCCAAAATGTTCGTCGCGGCAATCGTCCTCTGGACTCTGGAGACATGCCGGTCTTGGCAGACTTGCTGATTACCGATCCGGCGCTCATTGACGCGGTACTTAGCGGCAAGCTTAGACAGCTATCTGCGGGGTACAGGTATGCACTCGAAAAGCGCAACGGGCAAATCTGGCAGGTTGAAATACGCGGGAATCATGTAGCGGTGGTTCCACAGGGGCGGGCAGGCGAAGTGGCCAGCATACAGGATGCGAAACCAACCTCCGAAGACTTAGCAGCAAAACGGGCAAATGCAATCTACTCCACGATTCGCAAAGAGAGGTATAACCGTGCCGATTAACAATTTCAGTCTAGAGAATCATAAGAAAGGCTTTCCTCAACCTACAACTGGCAGACGAATTCTTCGCGAGAATGAGAAGAACCCCATGTTGAAGGGGAACGAAGCGGCAATCAAGAATTACGAAAAAGAATTTCCTAGCAGGTTCGAGCAGAAATAGCTATCAAACCGCAACGCAACACTAACCGAAGTGACATCGAAAGGATAAAGCTTATGCCTGTAAAAGAAGCACAATTCGTATACGGACCGGATGTGAAGCTTGGCATCTTTGACTTTGCAACTCTGCAAAAAGCTGGTGAAACTAAGCTGATCGCGGAAATACATGCATTGTGGAATCGCAGCACTGAAGTTATAGCTGCTCACAATTTGAAGCGTGTTGCTGAACTGGATAAAATCATCAGCGACAAAAATGATGAATGCCGGAAACTCAGCGATAGGCTTGCCGCCGCCCAGGAACGCAGTGGTAACGCTAAATTCGAGTCTCTGAATGCTGATGCAAATGTCGATACGACCTACCGAACAATTGGCGCTGTTAAGGCTGTTGCATTGCCAAAATATCCAACGTCTAGTGAGGTCGATACCAAAATCGAATCTATCAAGATAGCAGAAAGACAGCATCAGTTAGCACTTGAGACAGCAAAACGCGCGGAATCAGAGTTTATGAAGCATGGGCAGCAGATGCTTGATGCCGCTCGCCGATTTTCTAGCGCCGCGAATGAATTGGAAGATTACCAGGATGAATATTTTAAGTTGGCTTCGAGACGGCATCCACTCGACACCCGCAGCGATAAAGACATCAAGCGGAATACGGGCTTGGCCATTCGATAACTAAGCACGCAACAGCAACAGCAGTAACAAACGAAATTGAAATGGAGAAATAATTGATGGCAATTACAAGCCTCACTCTTCTGTCTGCAAGTTCTATCGTTGTCAATGCAAGTTCACCAGCGTTGTAAGCCGGATCGCAAAACCAAGCGTCCGAAGCAGCAAAAGAAGAGCCTAGCAATCGCTAGGCTTTTTCTTGCTCAAAAATCAATCAGAATTGCCGCTAGGAGCTATCAATGCGACTTGCATGAGGCCCACCTATGCCAATTCTAAGCCGGTCGCTTCTAGGGGCATTGGCGCTCGATTACGGCGTTGACGAATCTCTCAGCCTATAAACCGCGTCGAATAGACGCCGTTCCAAGGTTTGAACTGAGTACAGCCGAAATCCGCACGCGTGATGAGCACGGCACTGGGAACAGAGAGATGAGCAAGGCTGTCTGCCGCCGTGGTGCCTTTGATGACCCCACAGACTGCCGTCCGGTCATCGGAGCGAAACTCGGGAATCGTCTCCCAGTGTTCACATTCTTTGCAGCAAGCGGTCATCTATTCGCTTTCTCTCGTTCTTTGGCGGGCAGGAGTCTATCGTTTCGTGCAATCAAATTCCGCCAGTCTTCGCGGATTGCTTGATGTAGCCCGGATGGTCGATGTGGGTCATGTTCAACCCGGATGTTTCGACGATACCGCCTGAATCCACTTCCACTCTAAACGTGCTCGCGTTTACCGAGGATTCGATGTTGTCGAGTTCGACCGCTTCAGATACGCCTGCGATGCGTCCTGAATATTCTTGACCCCCGCGCTCCTTTATTCGCACCTTCGATCCGACCAGTTCCTGCAATTCCATTACTTGTCACCTCAGCACAGAGCATATTCCCCGCGGGCAATTCGCGTCTTGGGACAAACAGAACGACCGGGCGCGAAGAGGCGAACATAAGGAGAAAGTATAATCCGGCTGTGGATCGCCCGAAGCTGACCGCTCCCCAGGTGCTCGAACGTCTCCAGACCCGGCTACGAAAACGCATAGCCACGCTCGAACGTTTGAACCTGGACGGCTATGGAATGGTCGTTGCGGAATTGCGCGTGGAACTGGACTATTTGAAGCGGGCGGCGAAGATACCTACAAGGGTGCGAACAAAACCGGAAGTTTCTCCGAAGCTCTTGGGCAGCCAAGAGGTACACTTGTCTACAAGCGAAAGGCGGGGCTCCAAACCCCGCCCGTCACTTCTTCGGTGGCTAAGCCTGCGCTCCCCGTGGGTCCAAACGGTAGGGCCGTCCAAAGCTCATACTGTTCCTCGGGAGCGGCTCTCTTTTTCTGCCTAATGATCTGAGTGATCATCTTCAGGTCACAGCAAGATCATAATTCAATACGCATTTATTTGTGCGGGTTTCTGTGAATAATGTTTGCACTTTATTCGCTCTGACATTTTGTAAACTCGTAAGGTAAACAATCGCTTGCACTTGTGGCCCTTTTGTGGTCCGAACAAGCCTTTGACCGGAGTCCGATTTTCTGCGAAAACGAGTTCGGTTTTCTGTGAATTCGTTGCGAGAAGACTCAATCTAAATCATCAGACAGTTTGTCAAATTAGCCAAAAAGCAGCTCCTACCCGTCGCCCGCCCATTTGCCAAATTGGCAACATTGGCAATATTCAACAACAAGCGATAGCCTGCCCACATGTGGGAACCGGCATACCAGCCATTTTTCGTCTCGTAAGCGCCAAAGTTTCACATTAGCTTCATATGGATTTTTAATATTTTCTGTAAACAATTGATTTTAAATAGTGTTTACAAATAAAAAGGCCACCGTGTGAAGGTGGCACTCTACCGCTGAGTTATGCGCCCGCAAAGAAGCCTCCGGGTAGTTTACATGAGCTTTAGTCAGCAAAAGCGGCCGGTAAACCGGGGGCAAGCGCCCGGGCTCGGCGATCCCCAGATTGGGGAGAGCGCCGGGACCCATGCAACGCATACAATCCACATAGTTCATGGTTCTCCGAAACGGCAACCAATCCTCGTTTCGCCCGGCCGGCCAAGCTCCCGGACGGCCGGAGGAGGCTCGCTCCCGGCCCGGAGACCCGGAGTTCGCCGAGGACCGGCCAGACCTGGAAAACTCCCCCGAATCTGCGCAACCTCAGGAGGGTAATGGGGTTGATAACGGTATGGCCACCGTAGCGATCGATCAAGGCGGGTTCCATGGCGCGCTGCGGGAGAATCCGATTATTTCTTCTCCTGCCGACTGGGCGAAACTTTCCGATGCCGAAGTGATGTCTCGTGTCCGGGAAGGCGACGATGCCGGATTCGGGATACTGATCGAGAAATACCGCAAGCCAATTGTTCATTTTATGTTCCGCATGGTGCACAACCAGGCGGTTGCGGAGGAACTGGCGCAGGAGGTTTTTCTCCGCGTTTATCGATCGCGGCATTCCTATAGGGCGGAAGCCAAATTCAGTACCTGGCTTTACCGGATCGCCACGAATTTGGGCGTGAACCATGCGCGCGACACTAAATACGAGCGCACAGCGCAAAATGTCTATCTTGACCAGCCGGATCCGGAGACCGGCGTCTCGCCTGATGTGGCCGACCGGACGCCCAGCGTGGAACAGGAACTGCTCCGCCAGGAAAGGATGCATGCCATTCGCGAGCAAGTGATGGCGCTTCCGGAACGGCAGCGCACGGCTGTATTGATGCACAAATATCAGGGAATGGATTATAAGCAGATTGGCGAGGTTTTGCGGCTGAGCGAGTCCGCCACCAAGTCTTTGTTGTTTCGCGCCTATCAGGAGCTTCGCCAAAAGCTCAAGGATTTTGTTTAACGGATTGAGGGGAAAGTTATGAGTTGCCGGAAGATGAATGCCAGTTTAGCGGACCTGCTCTTTGAGCCTGAATCCGTCCCGGCTGAGGTGAGAGAACATCTGACATCGTGTGAGAGCTGCGCGTCGGAACTTGCGGCTCTTGAAGCGACAATGAAGGTTCTGGAGGAGTGGCGAGCGCCGGAGCCCGGAGCTTTCTTCGACGCGAAATTATATGCCCGGCTGCGGAGCGAAGCGGCAGCCGCGCCTGCAAGCCTTGCAGAGCGGCTGCGCGCGTGGCTGCTTTACAACAGCAGATTCCAGATGCGGCAATGGGCGGCAGCGGCTTTGACCGCCGTGCTCGCAATCGGAGGCGGAACCTTCGCCCTGCTCGATCACGGTCGTCCGCCGGCGGTACAGGCTTCCGCGACAGTACGCGATCTGCAGTCCTACGACGGGAACGTGCAGCTCTTTCAGCAATTGAATGCTTTGGATATCTCCGACGACTCAACCGGGGCATCGAACTAGGGCCTTCTGGAGCATATTCACTATTTCTATGGCGCGGCGAGCGTTCGCTGAGCGCAGGCTTTGACTATCCATAAAATGGCTGCGCCAGGCTTAGTCTCGGCTTTACGCTCGCGGGGAGAAAGCAATGAGAAGGCGCGGCAATCTCGGAAATGCATCCGGGAAGGACGCCTGGACTGCGTTCTCAGCCGTGCTTTCGGTTTTGAGCTTGGTTGCCGTGGCTGCTCCGGTCTGTATGGCCCAGCATGGGCACGCGGGAGGGCAGCCGCATGCCCCGCAAGCGCGCGCACCTTATCAAGGCGGCCAAGGGTATCCGCAGGCAAGGCCTCCCTACGCGGGCCCGCAAGGCTCCAGGGAGGGCGGCCGCCCGCAATACCCAGGCCAGCAACAACAGCACTTAGGAGCCTGGCTGCAGCGGCACCAGAGCATGTCTCTGCCCGAACAGGAAAGAGCACTGCGGGAGGAACCCGGCTTTAACCGGCTCTCTCCGGAAGGCCAGGAAAGAGTACTGAACAGCCTGGCACGCATCGACAGGATGCCTCCCCAGCAGCGCCAACGGACTGTTGGCCGCATAGAAGCAATGGAGCGCCTGAGCCCGGAGCAAAGACAGCAAGTGCGCGCATCCGTTCAGGAACTCCATTTTCTCCCCCCGGACCGGCAGCGGATGGTAAAGAAGGCTTTTCGCGACCTGCGCGAGTACCCGCCGGAACAGCGGAACGCAATGATGTCTACACCACAGTTCCAGAGCGAGTTCTCGCCCCAGGAGCGCGGCATCTTGAGCAATGTTCTCTCAGTCGAGCCATATCAACCCAATATGGGTCCTCCCCAGAACTCTACTCAGTCCGGCAAATAGTTCCAGCAGTCATGCAGAGGCGGCCCGACCTGCTATAACTCTCAGGATGAGAAATTTCCATATTGCCTCGGCAATGGCTGTATCTCTGGCCTGCCTGCTTGCAAGCGCATTGCCTGTGCGCGGAGAGACCAGGGTCTGCGATCCGCATGCTTTCGGAGCCAAAGCCGATGGCGCCGCAAAGGATACCCAAGCGATCCAATCGGCCATCGATAGCTGCGCGCGGAAAGGCGGAGGGATTGTCAAACTGGGCAGCGGCACGTTTCTCAGTGGTCCTATTGAGCTCAAGAGCAATATCACACTGGAAGTGGACCGGGGCGCGACTCTATTAGGCTCCCCCGACCACCAAGACTATGCGCCCAAAACCGAGTTTCGCGAGCCGGCATTGCAGCCGCTGGTAAGCGCTACCGGAGCGAGCAACGTTTCCATTCGAGGAGAAGGCGTGATCGATGGAGCGGGCGATAGTTGGTGGAAGATGGCGCGCAGATTCAAAGACAGGGGCATCCTGGGCGCCGGCCATCCCCGTCCGCGGCTGGTCGTCTTCGATCACTGCCGGCACATCCGCGTGGAGGGTGTCACGCTGCAGAATTCACCCTTCTGGCAACTCGTGCCTTACTATTCAGACGACGTCCTTATCCGCAATATAAAGGTGCTTGCTCCCGCAGACTCTCCCAACACCGACGCTATCGACCCCTTCTCCTCCAGTAATGTGACCATCGATCACGTCTATGCGGATGTGGGCGATGACAATATCGCTATCAAATCGGGCGTGATCAATTCGCCTGGCGGCGACCAGCCCAGCAGGAACATCCGCATCTCCGACGCGACTTTCATCCACGGTCATGGCCTCTCAGTCGGCAGCGAGATTGCGGGAGGCGCGCAGAATATTACCGCGGAGCGCATTCATTTCAAGGGAACCACCAACGGCATCCGGATCAAGGCCAACCGCGACCGCGGAAACGATGTCAGCCATCTGGTGTTTCGCGACATCGAGATGCAAGGCGTCAAAACCGCAATCCTCATCAGCGAGTACTACCCCAAGGTTCTGCCGGAAGCAGCAGTTGCCGCGGCCCCGGTCACCAGGCTCACCCCGCGCTTCCACGACATAACGATTGAGAATCTTACGGCTACCGGCGGGGAGAACGCCGGGGTCATCATCGGGCTTCCGGAATCGCCGGTCAAGCAAGTCCTTCTGCGGAATGTATCGATCCGCTCCTTAAAAGGAATGACCATTGGCTACGCCGAAGTGGCAGGAGAGAAAGTTTCCATCCAACCCCAAACCGGCCAAGCGATCACGTCCCTGCCCGGCGCCCGGATTTCTATTCACTAGCGAGTACTTCCTTGTACAACGACATCGTCCGCTCGGCCATCAGATCGACCGTAAACTCGGTCCGAACTCGCAACCTGGCGCCCTCGCCAAACCTATCGCGCAAATCTCTCCGATCCAGAAGCAGCCGGATGGCTTGTGCCAGGTCGCCTACGCTGCCCGGTTCAACAGTCAAACCCGTCTGATTGTTGAGCGAGACTTCAGGCACGCCGGAGTCCAAATTTGTATTTATGACTGGAACTCCTGCGGCCATCGCTTCCAATTGTACGATTCCAAAGGCCTCGGCCCGGGTAACCGACGGCAACACAAAAATGGAGGCAGCGTCGAAATACGGGCCTAGATCGTCAACTCGTCCCAGCATTACAACTTTCTGCTCTACACCCTCAGTGCGCGCCAGTTCAGCAAGCGCGGCAGTCTGCGGTCCCGAGCCAATCAACAACAGTTTGGCGTCAACTTGCCTCATCGAGCGGATCAACACGTCGAAACCCTTATATGGCACCAGCCTGCCGACCGCGAGGATCAGCCGATCGCCGAATTGCAAACGCAGCGCCTGAGTCTTCGCCAAATCCCTTTCGCGAGGATGCGCGACATCGATGCCGAGAGGAATGATGCGGCATTTTTCACGGAAGGGCGCCAATTCGTCCGAGGAGTTCAGGTAGCGGGCTGAGGTCACGATAATCCGGCAGGCGCGCTCCATTAGGCGACGGGCGAAAGGATCACTCAACCGTCTTAGAACTTTGCGGCCTAGTGTGTCAGCGTGATGCGTGATCACGAGTTTGCCTCTGTGGCCGCTTACCAGGAAGGCCAATGCTGCGCCTGGATTTGGTACATGGATATGCACGAGGTCAGCGGGTCGATGCCGAATAGCGGTAACCAGGGCCGGACAAATTGGCATGGATGCAACGGTTGCCACCTTAGCCAGCCGTGTCACGCGCACGCCTTCCATCTCAGAGATCTCCCCCTTGACGGATTGGCCGGCAACGACAACATCGACGAAAGCCGATCGTGTCTGTCGAACGGCTAAATCATGAAGATGTGTTTCCATGCCTCCACTGTGAGGAGGGTAAAATTTGCCAACATGCAGAAGCGAATATTTCTTGTGCTCAACGTCTCGGTTCACTGCTCACCGTCTTATCATGGTTCGGGCGGACTGGGAAAGAGCGAATCCAGGGAAGAAACAGGCCTGCTAGACCGCGCCGGAGGAAGGAATACGGATCCACAGTGAGTAATGGGAACAAGAGTGCTGAATCAATTGTAGTCAATGGAAGATTTTTTTCGCAGCCAGTCACAGGGGTTCAACGTTACGCGGTCGAACTGCTGAGAAGCCTGGATCAACTACTTAGTACCGGAGCTCTCGAGCCGCTTCCTGTCACGGTTTTAGTTCCGCCAAATGCCGCCAAGCTTCCCTCTTATTCTTTTATAAAAATCAAACAGGCCGGGCGTCTGACGGGCCACCTTTGGGAGCAATGCGAGCTTCCGCTCTTCGCCCATGGACGGCTGCTATTCACTCCGTGCGGTGGCGCGCCCGTCCTGTATAAACGCAATGTCATTACAATTCACGATGCGGGCCCATTCAGCACCCCTGATGCATTTACTTGGTTTTATCGAAATTACTACAAAGCGATGCAGAGACACCTTGCTCGCACCGCGAAACATATACTTACGGTCTCTAAATTCTCTAAGGGCGAGCTTATGACGGCTCTTGGAGTCGCGGATGAAGCAATCTCGTATGCATATCCTTCAGGCGAAGCATTTCTTCGCTGGGATACGGATCCTTCAGTGCTGACGAGAAATGGTCTCAAACGGGGGAGCTACATTCTCGCGGTCGGCTCCAGAAACCCCAACAAGAATTTGGCCGGTTTAGTAAAAGCATTCTCGCTACTGCCCCGTACCGATATCCAGATAGCGATTGCTGGGGGTACGAATCCGCACATCTTTGGCAATTCCCGGTTTCCGACAGATTCGGTCAAGCTTTTAGGGTTCGTGAAAGATTCCGAACTCCGGACGCTTTATGAAAATGCAGCCTGTTTCGTGTTTCCATCCTTCTACGAAGGTTTCGGCTCGCCTCCGCTCGAAGCACTCACGTTAGGTTGCCCAGTGCTCGTATCCGACAAAGCATCCCTGCCGGAGGTCTGCGGAGGGGCCGCTGTCTACTGTGACCCGTACGACCCCCACGACATCGCCGATAAGATTATGAGGATACTTCAGGGTGAGCGGCCGTCATTGGAGTTTCGGCTGGCCCACGCGGCAAGATTCCGATGGAGCGAATGCGCTCAGGAAACATGGAAGATATTAAGCAAAGCTTCTCGAGGTGAAAGCTGACGAGACGTGAATGGCTCTCCTGATATCCGTTTGTTCGCAACGTCCAAACGGCCCACTGCAGTAAAATTCATACATGTCATTCACCTGGAAAATGCGCGCCCGATATATTTTCAGAGATTCCTTCGCATGGGATTTTCTGATGGGAAGAAGATCCCGGCGCCAGCTAAAGATGTGGGATAAAAAGGGACGATATGGGCCTCCGCACATAGTCAAGCAATGCATGGTCCTGGAGTATGCCAAAACTTTTGGCATCGATACCCTGGTCGAGACGGGAACATATCTTGGTGACATGGTGTACGCCATGAAGGATCGATTCAGGGACATTTATTCTATCGAGCTGAGCGATGACCTGCACAGCCGCGCGCAGAAGTCATTTAAGCGCTACCACCACATCCATCTGCTGCCGGGTGACAGCGGAGCAGTGCTCCCAAAGGTTCTCGACCAGGTTACAGGTCCGTGTCTATTCTGGTTGGATGGACACTATTCGGGTGGGATCACGGCTTTGGGAGATCTGCGGTGCCCGGTGCGCAAAGAACTTGACGCAATTTGCAGGCACCCGACCAAAAATCACGTAATCCTCATCGATGATGCCATATGTTTCGATGGCCGGGACGGATATCCGACGCTCTTTGAATTGCGGGACATCATTCGCGACAACTTACCCGCTCATGAAATAACGCTTCTTGATAACGTGATCAGAATCGCGCCTACGGAAAAGCCCCGCGCATAACAAACTACATCCGGGAAGCTTTGCGCCCTGCGGAGACATGCGTAGTGCTGGTGCGGCGAGTGTCGCCATCTCACTTCACCTCGCCGCGTATCTTTCGCAGCACCGGATAGGGGTTAAGACCGAGGCCAATGGCCAGAAAAGCAATCTTCTTCTTGGTTGTCGATGACCGGTCAATCGAAAGCTTCATGAACTTGAGCGCCTCATTTCTTTTCCCGAGATTCGCATAACCGGAGCCGATCGTCCAGGTGATGAGGGCCATGGCATCGGTATCTTCCTCAAACGATGAGAAATAGCGGTGGAGTATAGTAAGCGCTGAATCCGGAGAAATCCGCTTGTTAACACTATCCGGTAAATCATGAGAGATCAACGTGACCTCGTCCAGAAATGCAATCGGATATTTCTGAGACAGCCGCAGCGCCAAATCCCAATCTTCAAGTTTGCTGAGCGTTTCATCGAAGAAGCCCACCGTATCGAGCAGGTCTCTACGAATCAGAATAGCTGGGGTATCTACCACGTTTCCTTGAAGCACCCGCCGGTAAATGTCGCCTTGCAAGAGGTGGGCCGGATCCGAAGGCACAATTTTCTGTTTGTCCTTTGAGGAAATCGCAAATCTTGAGTAGCAGGCTGCTGTTCTCTGATCCTGGTCTATGGAACGTTCGAGGAGATCCATTTGGCGTTCAAGCTTCTTGGGCAGCCACTCGGCATCGCTGTCCTGGAAAGCTATGAACTTTCCCACAGAAGCCCTGATCCCGGCATTTCGTGCGGCGCTGGGACCCGAGTTTACCTCCAGGCGAACGGTCCTGATCCGCGGATCATTGATTCCAGCCAATACCTCCAAAGTAGAATCGCCGGAACAGTCATCGACTACGATAAGTTCCAGGTCTTTGTAGGATTGATCCAACACCGTATTGATCGAGCGAGGAAGCAGCGCAGCACGGTTATGCGTTGGGAGGACGACGCTAACGGATGGATTTTTCATCGTGGACCTCTACTGGCCCGAGCAAGCGGCATCGGATTGACCTTAGCGATCTTTGTCTCTCAATATCTTCCAGATAGGCCCAACCGAACAGTTCGATAGACCATCCAACCAGCGAACATTACGGTGACAAAAGCCGTATCCCTGGCCAGCACCGCCACCCATTCAAAAATGCCGGAGCGCGCCATCCATAGTATGAGAGGAAGGATCATGGCGGTGACGAGCAATCCAAATGGATAACGGCAAGACCTGTGCAATCCGTCCAATGAGAGCCCCAGCAGTAAAGAAACGACAACTACTCCCAATATGCCCCCGGCAATATACGCTTCGCCTAAAAAAGAAGACCCGGTACCCAAGCCTTCGCTAAATGCAGCCGGATTCAAAAGAACGGTGATATCGTCGGCGAGGCTCAAACCCCTTTGGTAGTTGCTTTGATCGTGGGCGACGAAGGCTTCTTTGATTTCATTCAGAAAGTAGGACAATGCGTAGGGCTTGAATAATCCACGATCCTCGATTGCCAGCTCGCTAACATTCATGGTGTTGCCCTGAGATCCCAAAAATAAGCTGAGCGCGAGCGATTCGTTTCCCCCGCCGCTGTTATCCTGACGAAAGTTTCCAATAAAATTGCCTACCGCTGCCAGAATGACCGCGATCAAAACCAGCCGGACCATGCGAGGGCGCTTCGCCGATTTCATCCGCGAGATATACCAGAGCACGACAATAAGGCTGAATGTGCCGGAGCGGGAGCCGGTCAACAAGGCAATGGCGGAAGAAGCAAAGTAGACCGTGGTGGCGGCATAGAGCCGAAGCTTTCTGTGCTCCAGCACAAAGATCGCCAGAAATGCGGGAGCTGCAAACAGCGCGGCGAAATGAATCGGACGCGGCACGCTTGCTATCAGGCCGGCCTTGTCCGCATAAAAAGTAAGATAGCCGCCGTGGGCGTTTGCATAGCGCAGGAATAAAAAGTTTTCGAGGATTTGAAATGGAATAGTGAGGAAAAACAAGGCATATAAGTACGGCAATACGTTAGCCGCGGAGGCCGGCCGCTCCGATAGGACAAAACGGTATCGCCAGCGGCAGACCGCATAAATGCAAAGCGCGGATAAGCAGAGGGAAAGAAGAAACACGGCGGATGTCCGGGTTGACACGTCGAAAGCAGGACTGACAAACAGATCGATTTCGAACGGGTCAGGCATCATCCCCATGCAAAAGAGAATCAGGCGCCCAGCCTGAAAGAGGGTGAGCAGGCAAAGGAATAGAAAACAGGGATGCCTTCCGCTGTCGAAGCGTATCCATGACAGTCCGGTGAGGGATAGGAGCAGTGCAGTTGCTAGAAAGCCGGCTGCGGGAAGGCTGATCAAGCCCGCGAGAAACCCCATAGTTGCAACTAGAATCGCTGTGCAATAAGCAAGGATTTCGGTTAAGGCCAGGTATTTCTCCGGCAAAAGCGGCGTTCGCTTGTGCACGCGTGTATCACCGCGGATTGCGGCTGAATGAGACGTTCCCAAAAAAATCTCCCAACTGCTGCCCTGAAAAGCGAAGCGACGGTAAAAGCATTCTCATGGAGGCCATAGAATTTCTTCCACGACAGAACCCTCTGGAGCAATCTGTAAGACCGCGCGATTCTACCTCATCGGATAATCTGGCCGGCGGAAACGACGGGTAAGTCTCGTTGAACCGGCTGCCGGTTCCAACGCGAGAGCCTTTTACTTTTTGGAAGCACGATCCTTCTCCCGAGGTATGCCCAGGTAATTCTGGAAAATTCTTTATTTCTGAAGCGGATATACTGTTTGATCGCGCGGGCCAACAGGCGAAGCGTTTGAATCCCATTCTGCCAAGCGGGCCGGTACATGTCCCAATATGCATTTTCCGCGTTCATGAAATTCCGATATCGCTCCACAGACATTGACCCATCGTAATCTCTACACGCGAGATCATGCGGCAGTTGAAGATCGCCGGCAATGTAAAGACGTTTGCCCAGCCGGTCTAACCGACGGAATGCCACTATGTCGGAGAAATCCAACCAGAAATTTTCGTCATAGCCTCCGCTCTCCTTTAGAGCTGCAACGCGCATCAACGTGCCGCTATTGGCGGCGTACATCTCCCGTTTATGGACACCCGAAAAAGGTTGCGGCAACATCCTCATACCATAAAACCGGACCATCGTAGGAGATATCGTCTGGCTTCCATCGAGCAAGAAGGGCGCGATCGCGGCAATTGCCTGGTTTGCATTCAGTTGCTCTGCGTAGGCCCGCATCCGGCGGAGGTAATCACCGCCAAGTGTCGTGTCCTGGTCCAGGAGCAGCATCCAGCCGCAGGAAAGCCCGTCTGCTATCTCGAGAGCGCCATTGTAGGCGCCGGAAACTCCGAGGTTTTGCGGCGTGTGCCGGTATTCGAAGGAAAAAGGAAGTTTGCATCCCGCTAGCGGCGCAGGACTGTTATCCCAGATGAGCACTCTGATCGAGTTGCACAATTCCGGAGACAGCTCAAACGCGCGGGCCAGTCCACGTATGGTTTGCGACTCCTCGAGTGTTCGCTTGTAGAGAACTACTACGGCTAAAATCTGCATACTGCTCTTCCCTCTAAGGCAGAAACAGGAAAGGTGTGGCTTCGATGAATTCCACAAATTGGCCTTTTTCTTGAGGAAAAAGGCCGTTGATGGCAGCGGCTTGGGACATATCCATCCTGTTTCTGCCCTAGGTCTCTGACCGGATGAATCCGTTGCTCTGTATCAGGTATGGCCTTTAGTCATACGCTCCGTCGATGGCAATGGCCCGGCTTTAGCCGCTGCGGCTTTTTTTCAAGGACCAGAAAAAGTATCCCCCAGGGGCTAAAAAGCCCCCTATCTTTGCGCCATTATGCGAACGGAAGATAGCAAGCCCTACCCGCGCAATCTAAGTTGGCGCTTCAGAATAGCCAGCTTCCTGCTCTGCTCCGGGTCGGTATCCAGACGATGGTAAACATGCGCGGCGAATACCCATCCGCAGCTAATGAGAAACCCCAGTACCCCACCCAGAACTGTCCACAGCAAACGATGCGGTCCCGATTTCCAGTCGGGTATTAACGCCGGATCGACCACCTGGATCACCGGCGCCGCCTTCGCCTCATCGATCCGGGCCGCCTCGTACTGCCGGGCCAGCAGGTCGTACAACAATTGGTGATACCGCACATCGCGCTCTTTGCGGATGTATTCAAGTCCGACTTGAGGCACATTGGCCGTGGTTATCGAGATATCCCCAACCGCATGCTTCCCATGCCCGCTTTCCAGATCCCTCAATTGGCTGCGCAAACTGTCGAGCTCTGTGCTGAGCTGGACAACATCAGGATTCTGCGCGGTCGAAGACATATGCATGGCGTCAAGTTCCACTTCGCGCGATGTGATCTCCGCCTGCAACTCGGCAATCTGCCGGATGATGGTCTGCGTCTGTCCATTGGGCGCAATAGCGCCTGTCGATTCTTCCGTTTTTCTCAGCGCAACTTCCGCATCGGCCAGCCTGTCTTTTTCCTGAGCGAGCTGCTGCCCAAAAAAAACCCTTCGCTGCGAAGCCTGCGTAATCGCCAGATGGTCGTTGAGATTGTGCAGCTCTGAGACATAGGCATTCGCCATCTCCGCCGCTCGATGCGGATCGTGGTCCTCGACCGAAATGTCGATCAGGCTGTCTTTTCCGCTGAGGAATTTCGATCTCTTGGCTAGCTCACGGCGAGCTTCGCTCATCAGCTTAACGCGATAAAGACGCATCAGATTGAATTGCCTAATCAAATCATTGGCGATGGTTTCGCTCTTAAGAATACCGATATAAAGGTCGTTCGGGCTCTTGAGTCCCAGAGAACTACCGACACCCGACATGGATGCCAAGGCGCCGAATTGTCCCAGCAACGCGGAAGCGCTGGACTGCTCCTGCTGAGGAGGCATGATGACTGCCTCGCCGGTGAACATGGGACGGATGACCAGGAAGACCAGCACCGCGGCGATGACAAGACCCGCAACTGTGGCTAGAAAAATGAAGCGCTTGCGCGCGGCAAAGATAAGCAACAGATCCAGGAGATCGAACTCCGCCGGCTCCGGCTTGCTCGTTTCCAGCGGAACTTCCCGGCTGATTTCGTTCACAGGAGACATAGTGGAGCTCTCCGTCATCGCAGCACGGCAATCGCCGCCGCGCCTAGCGCGATCTGCGAGAAGATTTGCGAGTAGTTCACCAGGTTTCGAAGCACCGTGGCTTTAGGCACCCGTTCGGGAATCACAACCGTATCTCCGGGATCGAGCCGGGTGGAGTCGAAGGTGTTGCCAAAGATGCCATTCACAGACTGCCGGCTGACGACTGACCCATCCGCGCGGATGACGAAGGCGTGTTTATTATCCGCGTCCCCCGTCGCGCCGCCTGCCAACCTAAGATACCGTCCCACCGCTTTGTTCTGTTGGAAGATAAAAGAGTTTTGGTTATATACCGAGCCCACTACATTGACTGTACTAGGCCGGGAAGGAATCGTGAATCGATCCCCATCCTCCAGCGGAATCGCCGGAAGGCTGTCAACTCCCGTGGCATTGGCGGGAATATTGAGCACGATTCGTCCCGTGGCTTGCAGCAGCCGGAATCTAGCCACCAGGCTTCTGGAGGCCGCGACCGAGGCCTGGGTGGCTGTCGCATCCTGAGGAGTGACGCTGTTGGCGGAGGCGAGCGCGGTGGATGCGTCAATCTCCACTTCCAAGTGCGAGAGATAATCGTTCAGGCGCTGCTGCTGGATCTCGCGCGTAGATTCCCTGGTAAAGTCCGAGCCGAAAAGATAAGCATCCGGCGTCAAGCCGCCGGCACGCTGCACCAGTTCGCGCAAGGTCTCACCCGGCCCCACGCTATAGATCCCCGCACGCTTGAATTCCCCCTCCAGGCGGACAAACTTGGTACGCTGCGCCTGTGGAACCGAAATATCCGCTTGCGAAAAAATAGTGACCACGTCTCCCGGCTCCAACAGAAGATCCTGCGAGGCGTTGTGGTCTAAAACAAGCTGGCCAAGGTTAAACGGCACCAGAGAGGTAGATAACGTGTGGGTATTGAATCGCTCAACCGCCGCGTACGACCAATCGATCTCCGGAACCGGAACATTGACGTTCAGCGGCGGCCGGGGGAGATTGCGCGCTCGGGAAGCAGTCGGCGTTCCATTTGGCATTGTATTCGTGCCGGGAACACATGGCACCAGGCCCGGCTGGCCGTTCTGAGAGTTGGCGCCGTCATAGCCTTCATTAACAGCGCCCTCAGGCCGGTCCTGGTTCCCATTGTAGTTGGGATCGCAATTCTGATCGCCGTATTGGTCGCCATATTGATCGCCGTATTGATCGTTGTTCTGGCCGCTGGAAATGGGGCTCGAATTGGAATAGGGAGAAAGGTTGGAGTTGCCACTGTTTTGGTTGGGGGTCTGGTTCCCATTCGACTGCGACCGGCTGTTGAAACCAGGCCGATTCACAGTATTGGATGGAGTCCGGCGGTAGCCATTGGAGTTCCGGAGATAAAGATCCGGATTGATAGCATATTCCGGCTTAAACTCCGGTCCTGGGATACCCAATTGATTCCTGCGCTCCCAGTAATCCCTGGTAATCAGCGATTGACTATCCGGAATGATTTCGCTCAGCTTCATTCCCGGATGCCAGGTAAACCGGCCGGGCACAGCGACATTGCCCCGCAAGGTCACAGTATTTTGAAACTGCGGCGAAATCGGAAGCACGCGGAGAATGTCACCCTGCCGCAGCACGGTCTCCAATCCGGCGCCCTCCAGCGCAATATCCAGAGCCGTGCGGTCCTTGTGAGCGTCGATGCGCTCGATTAACGCCCGCTGCAACGAGGCTGTGGGGGAGAGTCCCCCGGCGAAGCGCAGGACCTCGCTGACCGGCGTAGAACCTTTCAACTCATAAATTGCCGGAATACGCACGCTGCCGCCGACTGCTACCTGCGGTCCTACCGGAGGAATGTAGATTACGTCCCCGGAGAGCAGTGGAACGTCCTTGGATTTGTCTCCATCGATCAGCAAATCGTAAAGGTCGAAGTGCGTGATGGTCTGCCCTCCACGTTTGACCTGAATATCCCGCAGGGTGCCTTGAACCGATGGTCCTCCGGTGGCAAAGATTGCGGTGACCAGGGTGCTGAGAGAGCTGACTGTATAGGTTCCAGGGCGGCGGGCTTGCCCCACCAGGAATACCTGGATGGAGCGGAGCTGTCCCAGTTCGACACTGAGATCGAAATTCCGGTAGATCCGCCCCACTGCGTCATGGAGGTGCTGCTGGATCTCCGAATAGGGCAGTCCCGCTACGTGAACCTCGCCGATCTTCGGCAGGTACACCGACCCGGAGCGGTCAACGGTGAGTTGCGCATTGAAATTGACCTGCCCCCAGATGCGGATCACCAATTGATCTCCCGGACCGAGTACATAGTCCGGGGTAACCGGAGTCAGCCACAAGGGAGCAAATGTTGAAGGCACTCGGCGGAAGAGCGAGTCGCCATAAATGGGAAGCAGCTTGCCCAGAGAGCCACGCACCATTTGCTGGAATTCGGTAGGCGGCTGATAAGCCTGCGTCGCCAGCGCTTGGGCTTCATAGAGGGCCTGCTGCCGGGCTTGCCAGGAGGTAAGACCGCTGCGGTCATTGAACTCGGGTATTCTGTTATTCATACCCTGGGACTGGAGCCCTGGATACTGCTGCAGGAGTTCGTTCTGGGAAGGGACCAGCCCCTGTTGGGAGTATCCTGCTCCGGCAGGAGTGGATTGGTAAAGGTTCTGCTGGTCCAGGGTCTGCGACTGATCGCCGCCCACGCAGCTCCCGTCGACCGGCGAAGTGATACCCGATGGGCAATCGGAACCGCCCCCATCCGGCATCTGAGCAACCGCCGCCGGAAGTCTCACCTGCACAATGCTCGCGAACATTAGAGCGGCCAGGAAAAAAGTTGAACGCTTACCCATAGTTTTTAAGAGCAAGAAACCACTTTTGCGCGCGGTTCGGCGCACAACCTCGTTCCCTTCCCATTGCCCTGCTCCTTTTGCGATCGGCTGCAATCGGCCAACCAATCCTGTCCCGGACGATCCTACGGAGTTCTCACCCTAGTGTAGAGCTTCTTTAACGATGTGCAAACACCAGCCGATCGCCGAAATACCTAACCAGATACGGGCCCGTTAAGCAAAAGCCAATCTCGCCGGAATAAGCGCCCCATATCTGGCGGGGTTTTGCGCCAGATGAGAAAGAGAGCCCACCGAACCGTCCGGAAACAGCAGGGTTGAAACAAACTGCGGAAAACTCGATCCTTTGAAGGGGTACGGCTTTAGGTCCGCCGTGCCACCAAAGACTGAAAAATAGAACGCTCTTTTTAGCTCTTGAGGGACGATTTACCCGCCGCTCTACAAGTTTTTCCGCAGTCTGTAAAAGGGCCTATCCTGCCAGAAACCGTACACTCCGGCATAACCGTGCGCGATGATGTAGCAGATGCTGGAGGCGACAGAAAATAGAACAGCGGATCTTGTGTTTCGCACACCTACATAAGCGACGAAGGCCGTTTGGACCACGAGGAGCAGGACAACTTCCAGAACCGACCCACTCCAAAAAACCCACTTTCTGGCCCGATTCATAATCCAGGCCAATCCGGCCACATAATTCATGCATGAAGACAACACCACCCATCCGACTAGGCTGCCCAAGTCTTGATACCTCGATCCGAGCAGCCAAAGGAACGGTTGCGGAAAAATGAAGGCAAAGGCCACCACCGGGATGCAGCACGCGATCGCCAGCACGATAAAACGCAAATAAGCGGAAAGTACCCGGTCCCGGTTCAAACGCGCCATATAGGGCTCTATGACTACACCATTAAAAAGAGTGAATACCGCAAGCAATTGTCCTAACCTGCCCAGCGCAGCTACTTGAGCGATATTGACGGTTTTGCCGAACAGACTGATCAGAAAAAGCGATATCTGGGATTGGAACGCCGCGAATATAATGGCCGGCGCTGCCGGAAGGATGTACTTCAGCACCTCGCGATCCGCGACCGGGTCGTCATGCTCCGGCCAATCCAGCAATTTCCGGCTTTCCTTTCCCAGAAGAGATCCATTGACTGTGACATTGCATGCGCTCAGGCCTGCCGCGGTCCAGGCATTCAAACCCTTTACGGCATGAAGCACCAGATATCCGGCCAATCGCCCTACACCGGAGATTGTTTGTGGAACGTAGAATTCCCGCAGCCGGCGATAGAGAAAAAGAGGCGCGGAATAGTATGAAACCTGCCCGCCGGAATACAACGAGATCAGCACGGAAAGAAGAAGGAGCAACTGCACACTCCAACTCCAGTGATGCCGGTAGACGACTGCAAAAAAAGCTAGAGCCGCAAATGGCGCTAGAAAGAGGAAAGATCGGTCCCGCAGATGTTTGGCTGCGCGCACATAGCGCCCGACTACAGCTCGGTTTTCCGCTTGTTCGCCTACGAGCGGGATAACAGTGTTGGCAAAACCGAAGTCCATCAAGGCGGCAACTGTAGCTTGGAAACCAAATGCCAGCCCAAATTGAGCGTAACTCTCGACACTCAACGTGTGCACCAGAAACAGTGAGGCAAGAAGATTGACAAGCTGCAATGCGCCTTGTCCCAGAAAAAACCCGGCAATGATTTTGACGATGCGCTTGGTTCGCGCTTTCCGTGAACCGGACCCCCGAGAACCGGACTCAGACGAGAGCAACCGCTCCGGACCAATGCGGTTGCGTGCTTGGATGTCCCTCTTCATCTGTGTTGTTGATTCTACTGATTGGCGCAAAAACTACTGAGGAGAGGGCCTCGACCGGCCCCACTATGCAGGCGCCGTCGCGTCGTCGATCAGATTCCATTCGGGCGGCAGCAAATCGGGATAAGTGCTGAGACCTGCGACACGCCAGCGTTTTGGCGCCACGACCACTTTCTCCATGCTGGGGTTGAGCCACGCGGACCACCATGAGAGGGTGCTGTTGGCGATGATGTGGTGGCGGCAGGAGGACATGAGCCGCAGGTCTTCATGGGCGGCGAAAGAGTCATTGTGGTCCACGAATATCGCGTGGATATCTTCGCGCAGGTTCTTTCTGGCAAAGACCATATCATCGGAGAAGACAAAAAAAACGGGCTGGTTCAGCCGCTCCTGAAAAAATTGAATAGCGCGGCTATAGTAGTCAATTGGAAGTGCGACATTACCCTCGAAATCCGAGGTATAGTCCCCCCTGCGAATGTGAAGTGACACGGGACTGTTACAGCGGTTGATACGATCGAGCACTTCTAAATTCTTTCCTTGAGGCGGTTCGCGGAGGGTAAATTCCATGCGGATTTCTCCGGCGATCGCATCGGCTATTGGATAGACTTGCCAATAACCGACAAGGTACGCCAGCTGCGTGTTCCGTTCGACGGGTAGATCCGGAACAAATCTATAGCGCTGCGATTTGGTTTCCCGGATCACCTGCGCCCCGAGCACTCTTTTAGGAACCGCTGAGACAGCTTCAAAGAGCGGGTACTCCGAGCAGAGGAGGCGCTCCCATGAAGTGACTTCGCGAAATGGAGCGGTAGTCGAAAAGTTTGCGAGCAGGAATGGCCGGGGATGCCCCTGCGAATGAGCTTTGCGCTCCAGATTGGTGGCGACCCGCATCTGGGCGCCATATCGCTTAGCATAGTACCGGCCTGCGGCATACTGAAACATCTGATTGCCCAGCCCGCTGATCTGCCGCACCACCATCTCCATGCAGTTTACGATGATCTCCTCAGCCGCTTACCTTGGTAAATTCAAACAGTCCGCAAGCGAACTCGCTCGCGGAAAGAGCGAGAGGGTCCAAATCGTCTTCATGGAGACGTCCGTCATCTCCTACAAACGAGAAGGATACGAGCTGAAGTTCCGGAAAGCTCTGCAGAATGGTTTCGGGCGCGAATACCCGGTGCGCATTGAATTCCACCCGTTCCCGGCCTATGGGCACGGAGAAATATAATCTACCTCCGGGAGCCAGGATTCGTTCCAACGCAGACATGAATTTGAAGCATGCGGAAGGATCGATGGGATCGGAATACCGGCCAAGGCCAAAATGCTCCGCCACATGAAGACTGGAGAGCGACACAACACTGGCGCTAGGCAGTTGAGACAACTCGGTAGCGTCGTCGCGCAAGAACGTAAGCCCTTTAACCGGGCTCTGCAACGGACGAATGTCCACGATAGTTACCGGCATGAAAACCAGCAGATGCGCTATAAACCCATCGATTCGCGAACCTATGTCTATGTGCCGGCTTGGCATTTTTTCGAAGATCTTCCTTGCAGCCCACAAATCCTGATGGAAATAATGTCCGCCGACTATCCCTGCGCTTTCTCCTCTGTCGGTGAGGATCGGGAATAGGTCGCTCAATCCAACCCGGAAAGATCTCCGGGAATTCATCTTTTGATATTGCCTGAGGCTCTGGAGGAAGGCTGGTGCGCCCTTGATGCTTCGAAGCAAGACCCTCGGATGGAATCCCGTGAAGTATGACTGATGTCTTACCAAAGAGACGCGCATTCTCACCTATGCTGACATCCGAGAGGTTATGATGCAAGGCTCCACCGCTAACAATGCCCGGCGTAGCTCCAACGCCCGGCGCCGGGCGCCCCAGGTTAGCGAAGCTAACCTGGGTTCAGGGTCGCGGTTTCCCCCTCATACAAAATCATGTGGTCAAGTCATCAGCAGCGCACGATCTTATCTGAATTGACGCCGCGGGTGGCATTGCGCGAGTCAACCACCAGCCGCGCCTCGCTCACGATCCGGGCATAGTCATAACTGGAGTGGTCGGTCACAATTAGCACGCAGTCATAAGCGCCCAGGTCTTTGAGCGGCTGTGATTGCATATTCAAATGATATCTTCGCCCTTGTCCAACCGTCGGGAAGAACGGATCGTTGTAACTGACCTCCGCTCCGTCGCGCTGCAGCATTTCTATGATGGTGAGGGCGGGCGATTCACGTAGATCGTCCACATCCTTCTTATAAGCCAATCCCAGCACCAGGATCTTCGCTCCCCTGATCGGCTTGCTGCGGTCGTTGAGCGCCGACGACAGCGCGTGTACAACGTGGTACGGCATGGCCTCATTGACTTCGCCGGCAAGTTCGATAAAGCGCGTGCTGAAGTCGAACTCCTTCGCTTTCCAGCTCAGATAGAAGGGATCGATAGGGATGCAATGACCGCCAAGACCGGGGCCGGGATAAAAGGGCTGGAAGCCGAAAGGTTTGGTTGCCGCCGCTTCGATAATCTCCCAAATATCGATGCCCATGCGCAGGCAGAGAAGTTTGAGTTCATTCACCAACGCAATATTGACGCAGCGATAGATATTCTCGAGCAGTTTGGTCATCTCCGCCGCTGCCGGGCTGGAGACACGGACAACCCGCCGGAACACGGCGTTGTAAAGCGAACCGGCGGCTTCCAGTGCGAGCCCGCCCATTCCCCCGACTACCTTGGGAACGTCTCTTCGATCGATCTTGGTATTGCCGGGGTCCTCTCGCTCTGGAGAAAACGCCACCAGGACGCCATCCTCCATTTTCCCTTCGCGAATCACCTTTAACCGGCCGGCGCGTTCGATCGCCGGGGCCACCAGCTCTTCTGTCGTGCCCGGATAGGTGGTGCTTTCGAGGACCACCAGTTGCCCGGGACGAAGATGGCGCACTATCGAATCCATGGTCGCCGTGATGTAGCTGACGTCCGGCGTGCGGTGGTCGCTCAAAGGGGTTGGCACGCAGATCAGAATCGCGTCCACCGAACAGATCCTGGAAAAATCCGAGGTTGCAGAGAAGCCCTTTTCCTGTGCGCTCTTTATCTGTTCCGCCTCGATGCGGTGGATGTAAGATTCGCCCGCATTGAGCTTGGTGACCTTGCTTGAATCAATGTCGAAGCCGGTGACGCGGAACCCCGCCCGGCTGAAAAGCAGAACCAAAGGAAGCCCCACATAGCCCAAACCGATGATACCGATACGCAGCTCGCGATTTTCGACCAGCGATTTCCACTGTTCCACGCCTTGCTGTTCTGGCACTCGTTCTCCTATTCCCGCGAGACCTTGCTCTAGATCAAACCCGCAGGCGATGCAAGCATCTCGCGGTACCATCGAACTGTACGTTCCAGTCCATCCTCGAATCCAACCACAGGCTGGTAACCAAGCCACTCCGCCGCCGCTGAGATATCCGCCTGGGAGTTTAGAATATCTCCCTCGCGTTCAGGACCATAGAGCGGTTCCCTGTCGAATCCTATGATCCGGGCGGCCAGCCGATAGACCTCCTGCAAAGTGTGTTGGCCGCCACACGCGATGTTGAAAACCTTGCCTGCAACCTTCTGCGCGGGCGCCTGACATGCGAGCAGGTTGGCCGAGACTACATTGTCGATGTAAGTGAAATCGCGGGCTTGCTCGCCTGTCCCGAAGATAGTAGGTTGCGTTCCCGCCAGCATCTGCCGGATGAATTTGGCCATCACTCCGCTGTAAGCGGATTCGGCCGCCTGGCGGGGACCAAAAATGTTGAAGTAGCGCAGCGATACCGTCTCCAGCCCATATACCTGCCAATAGCTGCTCAGATAGTATTCGCCGGTTAGTTTCTGGACCGCATAAGGTGAAATCGGCATGGGACGCATTGACTCTTTGCTCGGCAGCACCGGTTGATTGCCGTAGGCCGAAGAAGAGGCAGCATAGATAATCCGCTTGACTTGAGCCGCCCGGGCGCCTTCCAACACATTGAAGGTTCCATCAACATTACACCTGTGACTGGATCCGGGGTCCTTAACTGAAAGCGGAACCGAAGGCAACGCACCCTGGTGTAAGACGTAATCAATGCCCTCACATGCCTCGCGCATGGCCTGTGGGTCCCGCAGATCGGCCTCGCGAAACTCAATCCTGTCTATGAGGTCATGGAGATTGGCGCGTTTGCCGGTCAGAAAATTATCGATGCCGCGAACCTGATCACCGCGCTCAACTAATGCCAGCGCCAAAGACGAGCCGATAAAACCAGCGATGCCGGTGATCAGGTATTTTGCCATCCGGCCGACACTTACTTACCAGAGACCCCAGGAGCGGCTGATATAGTCCGTCAGGGTCATAGTGATGAGCACCAGGAAGGTAAAGAGGCCGGAACAAAGAGCCAGCTTCAGCAATTTGGAGCTGTAGCGCAGATGCATGAAAAAGAGAATGACCAGAAGCGCCTTGATACAGGCGATCGCCAGCGCTACAACCGGATTCCAAATGCCGAGATCCAGGAAGGCGACTCCGGTTGTGGTCGCGGTGAGCACCAGCAGTATGAGCAGGACCAGGCCATAGATTTTTGGCGGCACAATGTGATGTTCATGCAGGGTGGGAGTCGACATGCCAAGTTCCTTCTATCGTTTTATGCTTCCCGGTCATTGGCGGGAAGCTACTTGCATTCGCAATTGCCGCGAAACCGCGCCGGCGTTCACTTCAAGGGATGCCGGCTGATGAGATATAAGAGCGGGAAAAGAAAGATCCATACAATATCGACGAAATGCCAATAAAGCCCGAAATTCTGGATCATGAACGTATGCCCGGAGGTATATGCGCCTTGCTTCGCCCGGAAAAGAAGCACAATCAGCACGCTGCAGCCAACAATCATGTGCAGAGCGTGCACGCCGGTTAACGCGAAGTAGAGAAAGAAGAAGATCTGCGCGTGCTGCGCCATGTCCGGTGACAGCCCGACATCCCGCTTGTCTACCGGATGGATAAACTTCTCAACACTGAAGCTGGCGCCCGGAACGTGGTGCTCGAGATATTCATCGTGCCACTCGTTCCCCTTCATGAAGAGAAAGAGCACCCCAAGCACAAGCGTTAATGATAACGCAAGCACCAGCCCCTTCCGGTTGCGCACTTCGGCGCAATATACTCCCATGGCTACGGTAAAGCTGGAGACGATCAGAATCACAGTCATCATCGTCCCCGACTGGATGCTGAGCATGTTGCTGCCCGCCACAAAGGCATCGTAGTACCAGTTGCGGTAGAGCAGATAGGCCATGAACATGCCGCCAAAGAACATGATCTCGGTCAGCAGGAACAGCCACATCCCAAAGCTGGCGGACTCCTCCTGCTGTCCCACCGTCGCGAAATGGTGGACCAGATAAGGGGGATGTTCAGCCGCCTCTTCGGTTCCGTGCGAATGCACAGTCCCGTTCTCGATCGCTTGGCTATCCAATGGTCGTTACCTCGTGTTGATGCTTCTTCGCAAGCCACTCGTAGTCGTACGCTTCATAATTCACCACCGGAGTTTCCAAAAAGTTCTCCGTCAGCGGCGGCGATTGTATTTGCCATTCCAGGCCCGTCGCCTGCCACGGGTTATCGCCGGCAACTTTTCCGTACTTAAGCGACCATAGGAGATACATCGCCGGCATCAAGTAACCTAACGCGAGAATCGAGGCTCCGGCAGTCGACAGGACATTCAGAACCTGGAATTCGGGAGGATATGCATGGTAGCGCCTGGGCATGCCCAGGTAACCGACGATGAACTGCGGGAAGAATGTCAGATTAAACCCGATAAACAGAGTCGCGGCAGCCAGTCTCCCCAATACCTCGGAATACATCCTGCCGGTAATCTTGGGCCACCAGAAGTGCAGCCCGGCCATATAGGCGCTTACCATGCCGCCTACCATTACGTAGTGAAAATGAGCCACGATAAAGTAGGTTTCGGTTAAGTGGATATCCATCCCCAGTGACGCCAAAAAGACTCCCGTCAATCCGCCCATGGTGAAGAGCCCCATAAAGCCGAGAGAATAGAGCATGGGCGTGTCGAAGGAGATGGAGCCCTTGTACATAGTCGCCGACCAGTTGAAAATTTTGATGGCGGACGGCACGGCGACCAGCATGCTGAACATGGAAAATACCAGGGCCGAATAGTTCGAGATGCCCATGATGAACATGTGATGGGCCCAGACGAAGAAGCTGAAAACCGCGATTCCCACCGAGGAAAAGGCGACCGCGGTATAGCCGAAGACCCGCTTCCTGGTGAAACAGGAAATCACTTCCGAGACCACTCCCATTCCAGGCAGGATCATGACATACACGGCCGGGTGCGAATAGAACCAGAATAGATGCTGAAACAAGATAGGATCGCCGCCCTTGAGCGGATCGAAAACTCCGATTCCGAAAACCCGCTCGAGCACCAGAAGCACCAGGGTTATGGCAATCACCGGCGTCGCCAGGAGAAAGATGATGGACGTCGCGTAATAGGACCAGATGAAGAGGGGCAGCCGAAACCACGTCATTCCGGGAGCGCGCAGCCGGTGAATGGTGACGATGAAATTCAGCCCGGTTAATATCGAGGAAAAACCGGCAATGAAAATTCCCATTGCGGCGGCAATGACATGAGTATTCACATAATGCGTGCTGAGCGGCGTGGTGAAGGTCCACCCCGTATCCATTCCGCCGAAGATAATCGCATAGAGTTCGAAACAGCCGCCGGTGACGAACAGATACCAGCTCAGTAGATTCAGCTTGGGAAAGGCCACATCCTTGGCGCCGATCATGAGCGGAATTACAAAATTTCCCAGCACGGCCGGCGCCACCGGCACCAGGAAGAAGAACACCATGATGATGCCGTGGATGGAGAACAGTTTGTTATAGGTATCCGAGCTCACCAGATCGCCGGCGGGGGTCAACAGCTCCAGGCGGATCAAGGCCGCCGCCGTGCCGCCGATCACGAAAAAGAAACTGGTGGTGAGCATGTACAGAATTCCGATGCGCTTGTGGTCGAGCGTCAGCAGCCAGCTCTTCAAGCCATACTCGCTGTTCAGGTAATTCAATTTCGGCAGCGTTGCCTCTTGCTGGTTCGGAAGACTTACAAGGGTACTCATTTGTTCACCATCCCCGGCGCCTTACGCGCCCCTTTGGCCGGCTGTGCGGTAGTGCCATTCTCCAGCACCTGCCCGGAACTTGTCTGGACTGGCGATGGGATAACGCCCGAGGTGGTCGATTTAGCCGCACCTGGGCTGAGATCGCTCGCCGTCTCGGTTTGCTGAATGCGGTAGTTGGTTTTAAGGCTCTTGATGTATTCCACCAGATCAATCAGCCCTTCCTCACTGACCTGGCCTTGATATGTCGGCATGATCGGAACGTATCCGGCTATAAGCCTGGTAGACGGGTTCAGAATCTTCTCCCGCAAATAGGCGTCATCGGCCGTGAAGTAAGACCCGTCTATCGTTTCCACCCTGGCGCCGTAGATCCCGGCCAGGTTTGGACCGCGCGGCGAGGGCCCGCCCGTATGGCAAGAGTTACAACCCAGGCTGGCAAACAGACGTTCTCCATTTTGCGCCAGCGAACTCCCGCTGACGCTCGAGGCCGTCCACGCCTGGTAGTCATCCGGAGTCATTGCCACAACTTCGCCGACCATAGCCGAATGGTTGGTGCCGCAGTATTGGGTACAAAACAGGTGATAAGTTCCGGGCGTGGTGGCTTGAAACCATACGGTCGAGTAGCGGCCGGGAATCACTTCCCGTTTCACCCGGAAAGCCGGAATGGAAAAGCTATGGAAGACATCCTGAGAGATCATGGTCAACTGCACTGGCCTGTTGATAGGGATATGCAGAGCATCGATCTCGTGCTGGCCGCCTGGGTGCTCCGCTTTCCACATCCACTGCTTGCCCACAATATAGATATTCATCGCGTTGGTCGGCGGATCGTAGACGCGGAAATAGAGCAATGCTCCCCAGACAAAGCAGACCAGGAACAGGGCCGTGGGAATCAGCGTCCATGTTGCCTCAAGCAGCGTAGAGCCTTCGATCTGAGTGGCTACCGGGTTCTTGTCCTTGCGGTACATGATGGAGAAGCCGATCATGAGGCAAGCGACGATCAAGACGCCTGTTGCGGCGAGTCCCAGAAGGAAGAAGTAGAACGCGTCCATGTGCGTGGACATGGTGGAGGCTTCCGGCGGAAAAAGGGCGAAATCGGTCAGCCATTTTACCAGGAACTGCCACAGTACTGGACTTATAAAGTGGGTCATTACCCTTTATCCGTGTTATCCGTGTGCGTTGATGCAGCTCGCATTTCTGCTGCTTGTTTAATGTCGCGGCGGAAATTCACCATCAGGAAGCCGCCCAATCCAAACGCGAAAAGCACGCAGGTAAGCTGAACCACCCTCACCACTATCAAGCTGTGCCGGTTTGACTTAGGGTCATAACGGTAGCAATAGGTCATGATGTTATCCACTACCGTGCCGATCTGGTGGTGAGAGGCTTCCACCAGCCCCAGCCGCAAATCGTTAGGCGAATACTCTACGCCCATGTAATATTGCGCCACCCGTCCCTCGGGCGTGATGATCTGGATTCCACTGGCATGCGCGAATTGATTGAGCTTGCCATCGGGACCGGGAGCACGCACATACCCGAATCCGACAGCCTTGGTCAGGGCGTCAATCGAAGCGGCGGGCCCAGTCAAAAAATGCCATCCGTCTTCCGAGCCCGGGCGGCCATAAAGCTTCATGTACCTGGCCTTTTGAGCGCGGGCCAGCGCCGGCCCTTCGCTCGGGTCAATGCTCACCACCACGACATTGAAGTCTTTGCCCGGCATAAACTTCAGCATCATCAGGGCGCCGGTCAGCCCCTTCAACTCTTCCGAGCACAAGATGGGGCACTTGTAATACACCAGCGCGAGGATAGCCGGACGATGACCGAAATAATTGCCCAGCTTGACCGGCTTACCGGTTTCATCCACTAAGGGCGCGTCGAGAGGCAATTGCTGGTCGAGCCGCTGTTGGATGTGAACATTGTTCAAAATGTCCGGGAGGCGGTCCGGCGCGGGATCGCCCATGGTTTTCTCCCCTAAAGGAGCTACCTGCGCATAGACGCACGCTGCCGAGAGCATGGTCAGTACACAAATGCCGCTGAGCGCAACGCGCATCATTCTCCGGATTGGATGGGCCTTTTTCATAACCTGCAAAGAAAAGGTTTTAATGGTTCGCTCTCAAAGACGCCTGCGTGGCGGGCACTTCCCCGCGCTCCCGCTGCTGCTCTAACGTTTCCATCGCTTGCTGCTCATAGCCGGTACGGGCGAACCCGTTGGTCAAAGGAGCCGGGATGGCGGGCGCCCTATCGCCCATCATCAGCGGTTCTGTCTGGGTTTGCGGAGCGACCGGTAAACCGTATTGGACGATCATCTCCATCGCGCGCGCGATCGGGATCCGCACCTTACCCTGGCTCCGGTCGATCCAACTGTAATGATCGAGCAGCAAATCTTCCCGCGCATGCAGGTCCGCGATATCCTGATCGCCGTCGTCGGTCTGCAGCCTTGGCGTAGGGAAGCGCTGCGTCATCTGGTTCAGTTCCTTTTGCTCCATGGCGGGATCGGAAGTCATGTCCTCGCGCTTGCCCGGAGCAGACTTGATCCCTGCCGCATTCCACTGGTTCAGGGGGCCGTCGCGTTTGACGATGGCATTGTTGATGACTTTCCCCATGCCAAAACAGAAGATAAAAAGAACAACGCTAAAGACCGCCAGCGAGATCAGAAAGATCGCAATGTTAGGCACGCTGGCGTCGGTGAGTTCGTATCCCTGAGAGGTATCCGGCTGCAAGCCGTCTTCATCAGGCGTGTGCATGTTCCGCCTCCAAAATCTCGTCTAGGTGGGGATCGTTGGTCTGCACCACCGGCCGATCTTGCAGCTTTCTGAAGTAGTACCACATCCATAGTGCGATCACGGCAACGGGTACGGTTGCATATTCCAGTATCCCGAAGCTGAAATGCAAATTGCGCGCCGCATCGGGAAAGTTCGGCTCTATGAGCCAGAAGGTATCCCAATAGCGGGCGAAAATCATGATCCCGCATACCATCATCAGCCGCTTCTTGTTGCGCTTGATATCGCGCGAGAGCAACAGGGTGAATGGAATCAGCCAGTGAAAGCAGAAATCGAGCGTCGCAATCACTCCCCAGCCGCCCCGAATGCGGTTCAGATACCAGGGAATCTCATCCGGCAGATTTCCCGACCAGATGATCAGGAACTGCGAGTAGGCAATGTAAATATTGAGCATCACGAAGGCAAAAGCGAGCTTGCCCAGGTCGTGCTGTTCGGTAATTCTCAGAATCTTCTTGAGCGGTTCCCCCTTGGACAATTTAAGCGTGGTGAAGATGACCAGCGCGAAGGCGGCATATCCCTGGCCTACCAGGAAGAGGAAGCCGTACATCGACGAGTACCAGGTGACGTCCAGCGACATAACCCAATCGATTGCGACGCAGGTCATGGTTAGGGAATAGATCACGATGCCGATGCCGCTGATGTTCTCAAACCGCTTTTGCCAGAAAGGCACATTCGGCAGCGGGTCGGCATCGCGCTGGAGCGACCAGCGGCTCAGGAAATATAGAAAGAGAAACCAGATCGCAAAACAGATCGCAGTCTGAATCCACACGCTCGGTATGCTCAGCATGGGACGCTTCCAGTCAATGGCGTGGGCCTGATCGTGGCTGATCAGGTGCGCTCTGAAGGCGGCCGCGGGGTCGCTGATCCTGGCCCACAGATAGAGCTTCTTCATGGAGAAGCCGATAGGCAGGAACATCAACGCCACCAGCGGCAGCGTGCGCGACATGGCTTCCAGCGGCCGCCGCACCACCAGGCCCCACTTGCCGCCGGTCAGGTATTGCAACATCAACAGCGCCATTCCGCCGATGCTGAAGCTCCAGCACATAATGAAGCCCAGCAGATAGGAGCGCAGCAGGTGAGCGATCCCATCGTGATCCACCGTGGCCGCGAGCAGCGCCAATATCACCGAGAGGACCGTGAACACAGCAGCTACCAGCAATGCCCGGCTGCGCCAGCCGTTCACAAATGACGGAGCACTCAAGTCGGCAGGTAGCGAATTTGCGGGATATTCGTGAGCCATGAATTCTTCCTGAGTCCTATCTCGCGCCGTGTTTCACGTGGGGCGGCGCGGGCGCCGCCGTCGTTGCCGCTCCGCTGGTCGCGGATGGAGCCGGTTGAGCGTTCCCAATAAGCGGGGCATCCAGGTTCGCTGGAGCCATTCCCGGCGTGCCTTGGCTGGTATCGATCGGCTGCGTGGTAACAGTCGTCGACTGCGGCAGCTTCCACGGCTCGGCGAAGCTGGCCGGATAACCTTCCCGCTGCGTGATGTCCTTCAGATTCTCGATCTGCACCCCTGGGGGTACGTTGCTGGCCGTGGCATTCTGGCTCAACTGCAACGCTCGAATGTAGGCAGCCACCGCCCAGCGATCGGCCGGTGTCAATTGCGCGGAATAATCCGGCATGGCGCCATAGCCGTTGGTCATTACAAAGAAGTAATGGCTCAAAGGCTCCGACAAGATCCGCCCCTCGTGGAAGTTGGCCGCAGGCTTATAACCCCGCTGCACAATCATTCCCTCGCCATTGCCCACCCTGGAGTGGCAGGGCGAGCAATAAATATTGAAGCGTTCCTGGCCCCGCGCCATAACCTTCATCGACACCGGGAAGGGCATCACGTCGGTTTCCTTGCCATTCAGCAGCCCGGTGGTGAAGTAGTCCCCTTCGTTCAATTGACCGCGAGCCACCGTGTGCTCCACCTGGGGGCGAACCGAGCGCATGTCGGAGAAGAAATTCGTTCCCCGCTGGGGCACGAATTTCGGCTGGTTGTGCATGTCCTGACGGCAGCCGGCAGCCAGCATCGATATGGCCGCCGCGCCTAGAACCAAAAGCCGGGTTCGGCCGCTCCTCCAAGAATGCGCTGAGAAACGCGCTGAGCTCGTTCCGGAACCATCCCGCCGCATTGCCGCGATCGTGTTAATACTCCACCTCCACCACCGACACGGGCCGGAGCTCTTCAAGAAAAGCGCGCGATTCCTCGATTGAAAACTTGGGATCGGTGGCCTCCAGGCACAGGAAGAACTTGTCTGTGGAAGCGCCGTTCCGGAAATTCGGTGCGTTGAACAGAGGATGATAGAGCGACGGCAGCCCGCATAGCGCCAGCATCCCAAATGCGGCCGAGAGTCCCGACCACAGGATTGTCCACTCGTAGGCCGGGACCACGAATGCCGGCCAGGAGTAGAGCGGCCTTCCGGCGATGTTCAGCGGATACGCGAGAACCGAGATCCATACCTCCATCAGGAACATGGCCGCCAAGCCCATCAAGCCGCCGACCAGGCAGACAAACGGTACGTAATTACGATCAAAGCCAATGGCCTCTGCCGCCTCTTCCAACGCGTAAGGCGAGTAACAATCCAGCCGCCGCCAGCCGGAAGCGTAAGCAGCTCTCGCCGCATGCACCAATTCCGTCGGCGTATCGAACTCCGCCAATAATCCGTAGATTCCTTCGCGCACAGGCATCAGTCACCTGCCCCAACAGTTGATTGTGGCGCCCTCGACCCGACTCTGGCCTGAGGCAGCATACCTCTGATTTCAGACATGGGGATCATGGGCAAGAGCCGGATGAATAGGAAGAACAAGGCCGTGAACAGGCCCAACGTTCCGACGAAGGTCATGTAGTCCCAGCGGGTCGCCCGGTAGGTTCCCCAGGAGGAGGGCAGGAAATCGCGGGTAAGGCTGACTACGATAATGACGAATCGCTCGAACCACATACCCGTATTGATAATCAGCGACATGATGAACAGCGTGCCGGCATTGCTGCGGAAGCTGCGCAGCCATAGCAACTGGGGCAGCGCGATATTGCAGGTAACCAGCACCCAGTAGGACCAGCCGATAGGGCCAAACGCCCTGTTCCACATCATGAACCATTCAAAATGGCTGGCCGAGTACCAGGACATGAAGACATCCATGCCGTAGCCGTAAGCGATAATCAGGCCGGTCGCCAGCATCACCTTGCCCATACAGTCGAGATGGCGGACAGTAATCAGGTCTTCCAGGTGATAGAACTGGCGAATCGGAATTGCCAGAGTGATCACCATGGCGAATCCTGAATAGATGGCGCCGGCGACGAAGTATGGGGGGAAGATGGTCGTATGCCATCCGGGAAGAACGGCGACAGCGAAATCGAAGCTGATGACGGTGTGTACCGAGAGGACCAGAGGGGTAGCCAAGCCCGCGAGGAGCAACGAGGCGCTCTCGTAGCGCGCCCAGTGCCGCACTGAACCGCGCCAGCCCAGGGCCATCAAACCAAAAGAAAATTGGCCGAACTTCGAGCGGGCCCGGTCGCGGCAGGTGCCCAGATCGGGGATCATGCCGATGTACCAGAAGACGACCGAGATAATTCCGTAGGTGGAAACCGCGAAGACATCCCACAGCAGCGGCGAGCGGAAGTTCGGCCAGACTTCCATCGTGACCGGAAGAGGAAAGAGCCAGTATCCCAGCCACGGACGGCCGACGTGTATTAATGGGAACGTCGCGGCGCAGATGACGGCGAAAATCGTCATCGCCTCGGCAAAGCGGTTGATGGAATTCCGCCATTGCTGCTTGAAGAGCAGCAGAATGGCGGAGATCAAAGTGCCGGCATGGCCGATACCGATCCACCAGACGAAATTGATGATGGCGAATCCCCACGCCACGGGGATATCCAGAGCCCAGATACCCACGCCCTTGAGAAACAGCCAGCTAATCGCCGTCAGGAGCATGAGGACGATGCTGCCCGCGACCATGAAGCCGAAATACCATCCCAGAGGCGTATGCCCGGTGAGGACAATGCGGGAAACTTCTTCAGTAACCGACTTGAAGGAATGTCCAGGCGCGATGACCGCGTATTCGCCTGTCCTCGGATCCAGCATCGGATCGTTTACCGGTAATTCTGGTTTGGTCGCCATGCTCCGCTAGCCTTTCAGCTGTTTTCCGGCGCTTGCCGCGCCTCGGTCAATTCCGGATTGGGGTTGATGACTTCCGCAATATAGGTCGTCCGCGGTTTTGTGTTCAGGTCGACGAGCACTCCGTAATTGCGCTGCTGCGCTTTGATCCTGGAAACCCGGCTGGCCCGGTCGTTGATGTTGCCGACGACGATCGCTCCCGTGGGACACGCCTGCTGGCAGGCGGTCACGATCTCGCCATCGCGGATATCGCGGTTTTCCTTATCGGCGGCGATCTTGGCGGCGACAATCCTCTGCGTGCAGTAAGTGCACTTTTCCATAACGCCGCGGCTGCGCACCGACACGTCCGGATTGCGCATGAGCTTGAGGCTCTCCGTTTCAAAGTCGGAGAAGAGAAGGAAGTTGAATCGCCTGACTTTGTATGGGCAGTTATTGGAGCAGTAACGCACGCCCACACAGCGGTTATAGATCATCAGATTCAGGCCCTCGGGCGAATGCACCGTGGCCCCTACCGGGCAGACCTGCTCGCAAGGCGCGTTCTCGCACTGCTGGCAAGTCATGGGCTGGAAGTGCGCTCGCGGCGCGTCCAGATCGCCTTCGAAATAAGTATCGATTCGGATCCACTGCATGATGCGGCCGGTCTGGGTGTTGTGCTTGCCCACCACCGCAATGTTGTTCTCCGCGTAACAGGCCACGATGCAGGCGTTGCAACCAACGCAGGAGTTCATGTCGATAGCCATGCCCCAGGCGTTCTTGTCATAGCGCCAGTTGTTGAAGATGGTCTCATCCGGCTCAGGATCTTCGGGAATGTTTTCTTCGTGGGCAAAGCGGGGATTACGCTTGAATTCATCGATGGTCGCGTAGCGGATGATTCCGCGGGCAAAGGCTTCGTTGCCCTCAAGAGAGTGCGTGCCCGAACCATCTCCGCCCGCCAGGGCCCCGCGATGATCGGTGTAGTGACTCTTGGTTACGGCGAACTCGAAGCTTTTTCCGGTCTTGGTAAGCTTCGCTCCCGGAGCAAACAGCAAACCATTGGAAGTGCGGATGGAGTATGCATTGAAGCCCATCCCCGCGCCCACGCGCCCCACGCTGCGGCGGCCATAACCGAGGTACAACGTCACCGCGTCGTCGGGGTGACCGGGAATCGCGAACGCCGGAGCCAGAACCTTGTTGCCATTGGACTCAATAGCGATTACATCCTGCTCCGCAAACCCCAGTTTTCCCAGAGTGTTGTAGCTCATCAGCGCCGCATTGTCCCACGACATGCTGGTCAACGGCTTGGGAATCTCCTGCAGCCATCCCACATTGGCGTAGCGGCCGTCATAAATATTCGGGTCCGGACGGAAGATCACCTCGATGCCGCCGCCGCCCTGAGGGCTTGCCGCACCCATCGGGATCTCAGCCGATTTGGCGGAAACCGTCTTCGGCTCAAAGGCGCTTCCGGAAACAAATCCGTCGTGGAGTACTTTTCGCCAGGCAAACTCCTGATTGCCGCCCGCCGGCTGTGTTGCGCCCCACGCATTGCGCACCACTTGGTAGCCCGAGAGATTGGGTTCGTCCAACAGCGATTGGATGATCTCATGAGCCGTTTTACCGTCGTAGAGCGGATCGATCATCGGCTGCACCACGCTCAGCGTTCCGTCATAGGCGCGCGTATCCGACCATGACTCGAGATAATGCGCGCTGTTGATGTGCCACTCCGACCGCACCGCGGTCTCATCAAGATGCGAGCCGAGGTGGGCCACGGTGCCTACCTTGCCCATGGCGTCTTCGAAATACAGATCCGCCGGCGCGGTGTACGCGGGATTGGCGTCCAGAATCAGCAGCCAGTCGACCTTGCCCGCCTTCATATCGCTTACCAGCGTGCGGAGATCGTCGCTTTGGATCGACGGCATAGGATTCACCGTCTCGGTGTAGACCACGGTCTTGCCGACATTGCCCAGCGCTTGATTGATAGCGATCGCCGCGAGGTGAACCGCCGCCGGCTGTTGCTCGCCGGGAATTACCACGCACTTGCCGCCGTTGGCCTTCAAATCCGCAACCGCGGTGGAGAGAAACTTTTGCTGTGAAGGGGTCCCCCACGCTCCGCTTGATGCTCCGCCTGCTGCCGGCGCGCCTACCGCGGAAGCAAGCGCCGCGGCAAAAGCCGCAACTTCGCTCGCCTTAAGCATCAACCGATGATCGGCTTTAAAGCCGGTGGTGGTCGGCGTGCTCTCCACCGCATAGAGACGGTTCATTTCGAGGGCGGGATTGGGGTTGGCAGGGGTAGGAAGAAATTTGCGGCGGCCGGTAAAGTCGGCTGCCAGCTTTAAAAAGCCAGGGTGGGTGATCCCGGAGAGAAAATCGGCGTCCAGCGAAACGATGACATCGGCGCCATCCAGCCGGTATTGGGCGTCATAATAGTCGCCAAATGCGGCCTTCGATGCGGTGTATGCCGAATCCCGATTGAGCGGGTCCCATTGCATCCACTTCGCATTAGGATAGGTTTGTTGCGCCTTCTTCCACTGCGCGGCCAGCGTGGGTGAAGTCACCGTGCCGCTCAGGATATACAGGCCGCTTCCTCCGCTTGCCTTCTTGTCGGATGCCATGGCGCGGAAAGCCGCCAGAAATGCCGGCCACTCGCGAATCTCACCGCGATAGAGCACTCTCTGGGAACGGTCCGGATCATAAAGATCGAGCAGTGTCCCTTGAGTGATGGGGTCGGAGGTTCCACGATTGAAAGGATGCTCCGGGTTTCCGTCCAGCTTGATAGGACGGTAGGCATCGCTCTTCACCAATAAAGGAATCGCGCCGGTAGGAAAAGGAAATGCCGTCGCAAAGTAAACCGGCCGGCCGAGCACCAGATCTTCCGGCTGCTTGATGTACGGATAAATCGTCTCCTCGGGCTGCTTGGTACAGCCTGAGAGACCAGCCAAGGCCAGCGATGCGCCCATCACCTTCAGAAATCCGCGCCGGGAGACAGGATCGATCCACTCTGCTGCCTGAGAGGGAAACTCGCGCGCCGCCATCTCACGAAACGCCGGCGTGTCCGCCAGCTCGTCCACGCTGCGCCAATACTTTGGTCCCGTCTTGCCGGCGAGCTTGGCCCTGGCCTGCTCGAGCGTCATGGTCTTCCCGGCAGCCGGATCGGCCGTAATCTTCTGGGTTTCATTTCCGCTCCGGTTCTCGGCCTTCTGCTTCGCCATGTGTGCCTCGCGCTCTTCCTGATTGGACCTTTGGTCTGGCTTCTGATTCAGCTCTTGCGCACGCGGATCCGCCATGCCAACCCCGGCTGACTCTCTTCCCGCTGAGCCCGCCTGATCCCTATTCTCTTGTGTCCTTTTCATCTGTGACATGTCTCGCAGCTACTCAGCTCCTGCGGAGTCCGGATATGGTACTGATCCACCAGAAACTTACCCAACGCTCCCTGATTCGTAAACTTCACGTACTTCAGCGTTGCCGGAGTCGCCAAGGCGGGAACCTCGCTACTCATCTGTCCCTGGAAGATGGCTGGAAGCATATTCAGCGACGCTGCTTCGGCTCCCGCATGGTTGGGATCGACCGTCGTGCAATCCACCGTTTGCGCTGTCGGCACGCCGTCCTTGTCACCCGGAGCGCCGCACCACACAGGCTTTTCGGGGGAAGGCCCTTGCCATGCCATGTTGTAAATCTCAGCCGTCGGGCGAATATTCTTTGCCGGGTCGCGATGGCAACTGAGGCACCACTCCATCTGCAGCGTGTTCTCCTCATACATCAACGGCATCAAATCCACCCGGCCATGGCAGGAGGAGCATCCGATGCCTTTTGCTACGTGAATTTCATGATTGAAGTAGACAAAGTCGGGAAGGTCGTGCACTTTGATCCACGGGATCGACTGACCCGTGGCCCAACTCTCTCTCACCGGCTGAAGCAGACCCGCGTTGGTCCATATCTGCGCGTGACAATTCATGCAGGTCTTGGTTGGTGGAATACCCGCATAGCCCGACTTCTCAACCGACGTATGACAGTATTGGCACTGCAGCCCCAGACCCATCACATGATGCTCGTGACTGAACGGCACCGGCTGATCGGCCCGCTGTCCCTGCCTGGTCACCCACGGAGAGCGCTGCAACTGGTCCAGCGTTACTCCCAGGACGATGACGATCAGCCCCGTCAAGACCAAGCTCATGCGAACGAGCGAGTTCGAGCTGCGGTCGAAAATCTGCGCCATTGAATGAGTTCCTGCTTCCTCAAATTCCTTGCTGGTTTGGAGATTGTCGCTGCGACTTTATTTGCGAGCTCGAGCCGAACGAAGTACTCTGCCGGAGTCGTTCTGAAAAATCCGAGTCATTCCGTAAAAAATGAATATATCAGCAATCCCGCTCCGGAGGAATACAGAAGGTCTCCAACCAGCAAAATAGAAGCGGTCAGCGAAACCGGCGAGCGCACCGCACATACGCGCTCTCCGCTTCTGAAGCGGCTTTCACAACACTCTGCGTTCGCTCGATCGCCGCAATGCGAAACGCTCGACGGCAGCGCCGGGGAAATTCTCATCCGATCTACAGACCAATTCGGTACACTTGTCACACTCCCGCGGGGTGTTGTTCACCAGCAGACAAGATGACCGGCAGCCGAAAACCCGTCCGCTACGATGCGGCTCTCGCTTGCCGCGAGTTGGCTCTCTCCGACGCGAAGCTCGGCTCGCTCATCGAGCAGGTAGGACCTTTTCTGCTGCGGCTCAAGAGCTCGCATTCACCTTTTGAGGCGCTGCTCGAATCCATTATTTATCAGCAGCTCCACGGCAAGGCTGCCGCCACTATCCTGCGCCGTTTGATCGCCGTCTTCGGCGATCTTCATCCCCAGCCGCAACAATTGCTCGCCATAGCTGACGAGCCGCTGCGCGCCGCCGGTGTTTCCAGGAATAAAATTCTTGCTTTGCGTGATCTTGCGCAAAAAACTGTCGATGGCACAGTCCCTTCATTGGCCCGGATCCGCCGCATGACGGATGCGGAGATTCTCGAACGCCTCACCCAAGTGCGCGGCATCGGTACCTGGACGGTGGAGATGCTTCTCATCTTTCGCCTGGGCCGTCCCGACATATTTCCCGTGACCGATTACGGAGTGCGAAAAGGATTCTTGCTGACCTTCGGCAAAGCGGCGAGCGGCAAGCCCATCACCGCCGCGATGCTTCCCGGCGCGGAGCAAATGCTTCGCCGCGCGAATCGCTGGAAGCCTTGGCGTTCGGTCGCCAGTTGGTATCTCTGGCGCGCTTGCGAATTACCCAGGGATCAGGCCCGGGCTCAGGGATCAGAAAAGCCCTGAGCCCGCTGATTAGTCTGAATTCCGAAGTTGATTTAACGAATACGAAAGCACTGGAAAGTTCTGTATCAGGGCGCGACTCCAGTCGTGCCGTATAACAACGCAATAACGATGGCTTCAGCCCCTGCCGCCGCAAACTTACCTGCTTACCGAAAATCCCACAGCGGCTAAAGCCGATCAATTTCCAAGACGGAAACGTATGACCTAAAGGCCATACCTGATACAAGGCACTGCTTTGTCGCGGCGGGTAAGGCCCAGGAAAAGGGAATGACAATTACTGATAGATTCAACTTCGGAATTCAGGATTAGCGATGTCCTCGAAGTTACCGCCGCGAAATTGCCGTCCCGGCCGGAGCGTAGCGAAGGGAAGAAGGGATCCGCGGTTATCATGACCGCTGATTAGCTATCATTACCTATGGCAGATCAGATTTCCACGCCCCGGCGCTATATCTGCATTCACGGTCATTTCTATCAGCCGCCGCGAGAGAATCCCTGGCTCGAGGTTGTCGAGACCCAGGAGTCGGCCGCGCCGTACCACGACTGGAACGATCGCATCACCGCGGAATGTTATGCGCCGAACGGCGCGTCCCGCATTGTCAACGGCCTCGATCAGATCGTCCGCATTGTCAACAATTACTCCCGCATCAGCTTCAACTTCGGGCCTACTTTGCTTTCCTGGTTGGAAGAGAACGCGCCGCGCACCTATCGCATGATTCGCAGAGGTGACGAGCAAAGCGCCGCCCGCTATGGGGGACATGGATCGGCTCTGGCCCAGGTTTACAACCACATCATTATGCCCTTGGCCAACCAGCGCGACCGGGAGACGCAGATTCGTTGGGGTATCGCCGACTTCGAGCACCGGTTCAACCGCCGGCCGGAAGGCATGTGGCTGCCGGAAACCGCTGTCTCGCGCGAGAGCTTGGACGCGCTCGCGCAACATGGCATCCGCTTTACAATTCTGGCCCCTCACCAGTGTTTACAAGTGCGTGAATTTCCCGAAATCTGCTTGCAACCCACTCTGCCCGAATTAGATGGAGCAGGCGGCGCGTGGATGCCGACTCCCGAGGGCTCGGTGAATTGCCGCCGCCCTTATCTGGTGCGCTTGCGGGAAGGCCGCAGCATTGCAGTTTTCTTCTATAACGGCCCGATCTCACGCGCCATAGCTTTTGAGGGGCTGCTGAACAGCGGAGAGAATTTCGCCATGCGCCTGACCGGCGGCTTTGACCGTAATTCCGCGGAGGCGCAACTGGTCCATGTCGCCACCGACGGCGAAAGCTACGGTCACCATCATCGCCATGGCGAAATGGCGCTTTCCTATGCTCTGAAGCTGATTGAAGACAGCCGCGTGGCTACCTTGACCAATTACGGCGAGTACCTGGCGGCATTTCCACCGGCCTGGGAAGCGGAGATCGTGGAGGATACCTCCTGGAGCTGTTTTCATGGTATCGGCCGATGGAACTCCAACTGCGGTTGCGGCAGCGGACGCCCGGGCTGGAACCAGCAATGGCGTGAGCCCCTTCGCTCCGCCCTGGATTGGCTGCGCGATACGCTCATTCCTTTAACCGAGAAGACCGCGGAGGGCCTGCTCAAAGATATCTGGGAGGCTCGCAATGCATACATCTCCGTCGTGCTGGCCCCCTCCGAGGAACGCGGGAAGGCGGTGGACCGTTTTTTCGCCGGCCATGCAGCGCGCCCTATTTCCCCTGGGGAGCGCATCCTGTTACTTAAGCTGATGGAAATGCAGCGCCATGCCCAGCTTATGTACACCAGTTGCGGATGGTTCTTCGACGATATTTCCGGCATTGAAACCGTTCAGGTCATCGCCTACGCTGCACGCGCCATCCAACTGGCCGCGGAGATATTCGATATCGACAGCGATCAGCTCGAAGGGCATTTTCTTGAGATTCTTGGCCGCGCGAAGAGCAATGTTCCTGAATGGAAAGATGGCGCCGAAATCTATACGCGCCTGGTCAAGCCTCTGCAAGTGAGCTTGGAGCAGATTGCCGCGCATTACGCTATCTCCTCCTTCTTCAGCAACTATTCCGAGGAGACAACCCTCTTCTGCTATGCCGTTCGCCGCCTCGATTACGAGAATCTCTCATCGGGCCACGGACGCTTCGCTATGGGAAGAGTACAGATCACATCGACAGTTACCGAGGAAAGCGAAGTGTTTTCCTTTGCGGCCCTTTACTTTGGCGATCAAAACGTTACCGCGGCCGTTAGGAGTTTCGCGCCCAAAGATCTCTCCGCATTCAAGGCTCTTAAAAAGAAGTGCGCCACAGCCGTCACTCTCGGCAATTTGCCCGATGTCGTACGTCTTGTCGACCGGTATTTCGGCGGGAGCCCTTATTCCCTGGTTTCGGTCTTCGGGGACGATCAGCGCCGTATTCTGCACGTCATTCTGCAGTCGACATTGGGAGAGGTGGAACGCAGCTTGGCCAGCATTTACGAAGAGCACGCTTCTCTACTGCGCTTTCTCAGCGCCACCAGGCTTCCCAAACCCCCGGCCCTCAACATGGCCGCGGGATTCGCCATCAATGCCGGCTTGCGCCGCGCCTTGGAAGACGATCCGCTCGACTTGGGGCGCATCCACTCGCTGATCACACTGGCTAAGGATGACAGAGTTCCGCTCGACGAGTACGATCTCAGTTATTTGGCAGATCAGCGGATGAAGCGCGCCTTGGTCAGACTGCAAGCCGAGCCGCTCGATTTTGAACTTCTGGAAAGAACCATCGCCATGGCCCGCACGCTGCGCGAGCTGCCCTTCCGGCTCAATCTTTGGCAAGCGCAAAATATATGGGATGACACGCTCGCCGCGTCACCCGGGTTCCTCAAGCCGCTGGATATTGCCGGCGCCGAACGTTGGCGCGAGCGTTTTTCAGAGCTTGGACGGCAGCTTTGGATTGCGGTCGAGGAGCTTGTGGTCGAGGATTTGCCGCCCGAGGCGCCGGATACAAGGCCCGCACCCGAAATCGCCTCTGCCTCCGAAGTCTCCACCCCATGAACACGCGGATTCGAATGAACTGTTTGTTCGAGGCAAGAAATCTTTAAGAACGCCATCTGAGAGTCACCGGGCCATCCATGGGATGCTCCATCGGGCGCCCCGTCTCTTCCGCCTCCAGGCGGGCGCGTTTCAATGCGAAGTACCACTTTGCCGGCCGGTCCGCATCGTCGATCAGCATTAGCCCGGGATTGAACTTCAGGCCCTCGGCCTGTTGGATCATCGTGAGCTGATCCTGGCGCAGGAAGCGGCTGCCAAAAAACCTGGCCAACCAAGTTACAAACGGAATGCCGTGGAAGACGTTCCAGGCTCCGTACACATCGATGCGGCACCGATCCATGGCCGTAGGAGTGACCGTTGTCAGGCTGGAAAACCATTTGGAGCCGCAGCGCAGCGTCTCATAGCGGCGGTTAGGCAGAACGAAATCGATCGTGGTCTCAATCGGTTCGCCGTAGACGCCCAGCAATTTGTAAGGCGCGCTGTTGGCCGAGGGCACATGCGCGGACATGCGGAACCCTTGCGCGATCGGCTCGAAGTGTTTCTCCTTTTCGTGGATGCTCTGCCGGGATCGCCACCACCATGCCTGATGTACGAACGGACCATGCGCCGGATCCATCAACCCGATGATTCCATGATCCACGTTGCAGGGCAGATCCGCTGTCAAATGGGCGCTGCGATAATTGCTGCTGAATTTAGGCGTCTCCGGCACAGACGGGAGCACTCCTCTCGTCTCCATGCGCACCCGCCCGCTACCCGGCCTGGGCATATAGACCCAGGCATAGCCGTCGGACTCGCGGCAGGGAAAAGCGGCGGCATAGATGCGGCTGGGAAAAGAGTCCTGGCTGGTGAGCGAAGGAATCTCCATGCACTGGCCGGACTCCGGCTCGAAGGCCCAGCCATGATATTTGCACGTGACGGCGCTCCCATCGAACCAGCCGCAAGAGAGCGGGATGCCACGGTGCGGGCAACTATCGCGCATGGCGAAGAGAGTTCCATCCTCTTTGCGCCCCAGCACCAGAGGCACGCCTAAAAGCATGGCGGTACCCATCTTGCGCCCGTGCAGCCTCTTGCTGCGCAATGCCGGGTACCAATCGTTGTAAAGCAGCTCAGCGGCCGGCAGCTTCTGCGCCTCGCCCGCCCTAGCTGCTATGCCTTCTGCCGCCATGACTCGCAACCCAGCAACCCCTTGTCCCACTATAGCTCCAGCGACAGGGATCAAGGGATCAGGAGCCAAGCTCCGCTTCTTCGCACCGGCCGCTGGCCGCTTCTTTAGCTGAGAGGTTTCCAGCTAACCGCTTCTTAGCTGACCGCTTCTTAGCTACGCTTCTTAGCTAAGCTAAGCTATCCCCAGTGTCCCACCCTTCAGCCAGAAAATTCCTTTTCGTCTTGATCTCCCTTTGGATCTTGCTCTACGCCAGTTTCACGCTGTTCCGGCCGCCGCTGCTTGACGATGCCGACTCAGTTCACCCGGAAGCAGCGCGGGAGATGGTTGCGAGGCACGATTGGATCACTCTCCATGCCAATGGCATCCGCTATCTCGAAAAAGCTCCGCTGATGTACTGGAGCATGGCCCTAAGCTTTCTTCTCTTCGGCCCTAAAGATTGGGCTGCCCGCCTGCCGCTTGCGCTCTATGCCTTAGCTCTGGTTCTGACCACCTACGCGCTCGGCTGCCGTCTCTTCGCCTCGCGTATGGCCGGGTTTTATTCCGCCCTCATTCTGCTGACTTCTTTCGGAGTCTTTCTATATACCCGGATCATGATTCCCGACGTCATCGTCTGCCTGTGGCTTACGCTGGCGATGTATTTCTTTTGGTGTTCTCTTGAGCAGGAGACGCCCTCAAGATGGACGGCCTGGGGCTTCGCCGCGGTCTGTGCGCTCAATGTACTGACAAAAGGCCTGATAGGAGTCGTCTTTCCGGTCGCCATCGCCGGTCTCTTCCTCTTACTCACCCGCAATCCCGGTCATCTGCGGCGCTGGCATCCGCTTTCGAGCTTGATGATCTTTTTTGCCATCGCTGTTCCTTGGCATATCGCTGCCGGCTTGGCCAATCCCGCACAAGGCAACCCTTCAGGCAACGCTCCGAGCCTGGGGAATGTCCATGGCTTCTTCTGGTTCTACTTTGTCAACGAGCAGTTTCTGCGTTATCTGAACCGGCGCATTCCCCGCGACTATGACACCGTCCCACTGGCGCTCTTCTGGAGCCTGCTCGCGGTTTGGCTGATGCCGTGGATCGCCTATGTGTTCAAGGCTGTGGGGGAAATCCCCTTGCTGAATGCGCTCAAGCGAGTACGGCTATCGCGCAGGGACCAGGCGTTGACCCTGCTCGCCATTTGGGCTGCGCTGGTAATGCTCTTCTTCAGCTTCTCCACCCGGCAGGAATACTATGCGCTGCCGGCTCTGCCGCCCATTGCGCTCATGATCGGAGCCTGGTTGGCAGAGGAAGAGAGCGAAACCGCTGGGAGCAGGCGCCGCATCGCCGCCGAACGCATAGCTCGCGTGCTGTTTTTGCTGGGCACGGCAGCAGCCGGCGTGGCTGCGTTTCTTGCCGCACACAGCAAGACTCCTACTCCGGGCGCCGATCTCTCCAGCCTGCTCTCGCAAAATCCAGGAGACTACGCGCTCTCGCTCGGCCATTTCCTTGACCTCAGCACTCGGGCCATGGCCTTCTTCCGGCTGCCTCTCATTCTTACCGCCGGTGCGTTGTTTGCCGGGACGATGGCCAACCTGCTGCTGCGCCGCCGTGGGAATCCCAGGCTGGCAAACTACTCGCTGGCCGCGATGATGGTTGTCTTTCTGATAGCCGCGCATATCGCGCTGGTGACCTTCTCGCCTGTCCTCTCCTCCAAGGTTCTCGCCGACGCCATCCAGGCCAAGCTCCGCTCTGGCGATATCGTCGAGATCAACGGGGAGTATGAAGCAGGGTCTACCCTCAGCTTTTATCTTCGGCGGCAGGTCCGCATCCTCAACGGCCGCTCCTCCAATCTTTGGTACGGCTCCTTCTTTAAGGACGCCCCGCACATCTTTGACGACGATCAGTCCTTCCGCAAGCTATGGAGCGGCTCCAGGCGCATCTTTCTCTGGACCGAGCCGGACAAGATTCCAACTCTAAGCAGTCATGTTTACGTCCTGGCCAAAAGCGGCGGCAAAGAGATCGTCACCAATCAGGAGTAAGCGCCGGGACAATCCGAAACCCGAGAGGATCAGCGATCAACAAAGTCCCGTAGGAACTCAGTAGTAGTGCGGCGCTCTACATCTCCCAGCTGAGACTTTTTTGGAGTCTTTCCCTTCAAACCAATCCTGGGTGCCCCATATCTGACGCGTTTTTGCGTCAGATGTGGGATTCAGCAAATCTCCATGGGCCATCTCATGGTCACGCCTACTTTGCCGATGGCTGCCAAAGACCCCAGGCTAGCTTCGCGAGTCTGGAGACGTGAACTAGACAGCAAACGTAACTGTGTGACATGTTTCAACCGTCCCTATCGGGACTACTCCTGTTTTTTCTGCAATGCAACCCAGCACTGGCGTGCTGGGCTACTTCGTACCCGTCCCTGCGGGACTCCTCTCAAACCAAATTGTCGCCTCCGGATCTTGCCGCGACCTATGATCCACCAATCAGGAGTAGGTTTCCAGCACCTCTTTTCCTTCCTGGCGATTCCGGTATTCGCAGCCGCAGGAGCGGCGAACCACGAGTTCGAGCGTCAGCAATTCCCTCTGACCCTCCAGATGAGGCTCGGGGATATTGATCTGATCGAATAGAAGATTCGCGCCGATGTTGCCCATCTGATTCGCAGGTTGCCGAATGACCGTCAGCGCCGGATGAAGAATGTCGGCCAACTCAAAATCATCAAAGCCCACCATCGCCACCTCCTCGGGAACGCAGGCGCCGATTTCGACCAGCGAGCGCAGACAATAGCGGGTAGTGAGATTGTTCATGGTAAAGAATGCCGTGGGCGGCATAGGGCCTTGCATCGCCTTTTTCACAGCGTTCGAAGCGGCCTCCTGGGTCACGCAATCGAAGAATGCCCGAGGCGTCAGTCCGTGATCGATCATCTCGCGCCGGTAGCCCTCAAATCGCGCATGAGTGGTGTATAGCCTTCTGGCCATGCCAATAAAGATAATCCGTTTATGCCCGTGTTCGACGATGAGATGTTGAACCGCTCGTCTGGCCCCGCTTTGGTTCTGCACCAGGATAGAAGTGAACCGCGAATCCGGAACCGGCCGGTCGAGCAGCACAATCGGAGTGCGGCTAAACTCCGGCAAGTTCAGCTTGGACGGACCATGGCCGGCGGGAATGATCAGCAGGCCTTCCACGTGGCGTTGCAGCATAAGTTGAGCTTCCGTGTACTCGACGTCGACGTTCTCACCGGATGTCGCCAGAATGACGGAGTAGCCGTGCTCTCTCGCGACCACGGTAGCCTCGTGAGCGCAGGTTGCAAAAAATTGATCGTAAAGATACGGCACGATCATGCCGATGCTGCGGGATTTCATTCCCCGGAGCGCTCGCGCGAGCTCATTGGGCCTGAAGTGCAGTTTTTGTACTGCCCGCCGGACAAGTTCCTCAGTCTCCGGAGTTACTTTTGCAGTTCCATTGAGAACGCGGGAGACCGTCATCAGGCTGACGCCTGCTACGCGCGCGACATCCTTCATGGTCGCTTTATTGTCCATGCCTCGGCTCTTCTTGAATCGCTCTGGGGCCCGGTGACTTCATTTTGCGCAGATTGTTTCTCAACCATGCCGTAAATTCCGCGAACGCGCAATCCCAACACCGCGGGGATATCCAATAATCGAGATTTCCTCTATGAGAAATGAAATGTGTGAAGCACCAATTTGATAACGATCACACATCTATAGCACGATAAGCAGCTCGCTGGGTATATTGATTGGATTTGTCTCTCGATTTGTCTCACGCTTGTAAATATGTTTACTTGTGGGTATATCCCTGAACGCCTCGCCCGTTGCTCAGGGCGTGCTTTTATCTTCCTATTAAGCCGCCGGAGATCGCTTTTCTAATCTCCGATTCTCTCTCAAAAAACGAGGGGAAGATGCGGCTAAAAGCCAAACTTTTCGCAGGTTAGAAAATAAATCTTGACATTCGTTATCATTTTGCGTTTCATTAGTACGATTTGCTGCGGCGCGAACTACTTGATTGATAAGTAATACTCGGACTTTATCGTTCCGCCGAAATAACGCTGCCCAACGCGACCCGGCATAAATCCCGCCGCCCAGCGTCAGGCCGCACCAAGGTGAACCAAGACATTGCAGTTATTCTTTGGAGGAAAACAGATGCGATATAGCAGGCAAAAGCCCCCTCAACGGTCCGGTTGGCACGGACAGCGTACCTATCCAAAACACAAAATTCAGCGATGCAATTCGAAGCCGGCGTGGAGCTTTCCGCCGCTGTCCCCTGGTTGTACGGTTCGCGCTGACGGCGATGATCGCTTTCTGCTTTGCATCCACGCCGCTCTTCTCCCAAGCCACAGGCTCCATTCAGGGAACGGTCGTCGATCCGTCGGGCGCAGCGATTCCAGGGGCCTCTGTTACCGTCACCGACCAGCGGCAAGGGTCTGTCATCCGCGATATCAAGACGGATGCCGGCGGTACCTTCAGGGCCTTGAATTTGACTCCCGGAACCTACAGCGTCAAGATCAGCGCGAATGGAATGAAAGATCTGGAACGCGGCGGCATCGTGCTGGATCAGGATCAGACTTTAGGACTTGGCCAAGTGGCCCTGACTCTTGGCGAAGCCTCCCAAGTTGTTACCGTCACCAGTCAAACTCCGCTCATCGATACGGCGACTTCTAATAATTCGGCTGTCATCACGACCAACGGCAAGTCACCGAGCAGCCGCTGAACGGGCGCGACTTTGAATCGCTCATGACCACCTTGCCCGGAGTAGTCTCGAACAATAACTCGCAGTTCCGCCTGGTCTTCAATCAGACCAACGATTTCTATGTCAACGGCATGCGCGGCACCGCCAACAACTTCTTTCTCGATGGCGTGATCAATACCGACGTGGGAGCCAATGACGGGGAATATACCGAGCTGAGCATCGACGCCGTGGGTGAGTTCAAGACGCTGACCGGCAACTTCAACGCCGAGTATGGCCGCAGCCCCGGCGTGATGATCCTGGTGAATACCAAGGCCGGAGGCGACCGCTTTCACGGCACCGCATGGGAATTCGACCGCAATACGGATTTCGACGCGAGAGATTGGTTCACGGCCCATTCTGGCGGAGCCACGCCTGTTCTGAAATTCAATCAGTTTGGCGGCAACATCGGCGGTTACATCCCGATCCCCAAGATCTCGCCAAGAAGCAACAAGAAGGCGTTCTTTTTCTTCAACTATGAAGGGACCCGCTCCAACAAGCCCAACGGCAACCCGGGCGGAGCCGCCGCTACCTTCTACACCATGCCGCTACCCAGCATGCTAGGCATCGGCACGCCGAACGGAGAAGCCAACCTCGCGCCGGTTTATCGTCCGGGCAATCATGTGCGATTTCAATGGCACGCAGAACACTTGCACTCCGATTCACGATACCCACGGGAACCTGGTACAGAACGGGCTGGTTTTCGTGCCGGGAACAGTCAAATACAACTCTTTCGGAGAGGTTCAAACCGGCACGCCCTACCCGGGCAACATCATTCCAGCATCGCAATTCAGCTCTCAGTATCCGGCAATGATCAAGTACTTCACTCCGGGCTATAAGGGCAATCTGAATCGGCCTATCTATCAGAACGGATTCAACGACCGGGAACAGGTCAACTTTCAAGATACCTATAATTTTTACAAAAATCAGTATGTCGTCCGCGTCGATTACAATTTCGGACCTAAGGCCAATGCCTTCTTCCGTTATGTGGACGACCGCCAACAGGAGAGCCAGAGCTTCGGTATTTTCTCCGGCAACAGTTTCCCCGTTCTTCCCCAGTACCGCAAAAAGCCGGGCAAGAGCTATGCGTGGAGCCTGGTGAACGTGATCTCGCCGACGCTGACCAATGAAGCGACAGTCGGCTGGATGCACCTGACCCAGGTGGTGGACATCGTTCCCGGTACCTCAAAGTCTCTCTATGACAAGAGCGCCTTGGGCTTTAGCTATCAGGACATCTATCCCGGGACCAACACCCACGATCTTGCTCCGAATATCAACAGCGGTGACGGCTATATCAATATCAGCCCCTTTCCATCAGGGTGGACATCGACGGGAAATACGGTCGTTGCCACGGATGATGTAACCAAAATCCTAGGCAACCATGTCATCAAGTTCGGCCTCTTCGCCGATCTGAACGAGAACGGCCAGGAAGGAACATGGACAGAAAACCCCAATCTGAATTTCGGCGCCAGTAATCAAAACGCTAACAACAGCAACTCGGGTATCGCCAACACGCTCCTGGGAGATTACACCACCGTTAGCCAATCGAATGCTTTTGTTTACGGCCACTTCCACTTCTTCCAGTATGAAGGCTACGTTCAGGATACCTGGAAGGCGACGCCCAGACTTACGCTAGATTACGGCCTCCGCTATGAGTTCATTGGGCCGACTTACACCACTGCTCCTTACCATCAGTACTACTTTGAGCCGAACTTTTATAACCCAGCCAATGCGGTGTCCATCAATATCGCGCCTAATATTCCCGGCCAGGCGCCAACCCAAGGCAGCATCATTCCGGGTTCGGGTAACCCCTATAACGGAATGGTCCAGGAAGGCACGAATGGATTGCCTAAGGGCGGTCTGAACTATCGCTGGAATAACTTCGGTCCGCGCGCTCGGCTTTGCTTATGACGTCTTTGGAAACGGCAAGACGGCTCTTGCGCGGCGGCTTTGGCATCTTCTATGAGCGCTATGAGCAGAATGTCTTCAACTTCGGAGGCATCAGCAATCCTCCTCTCGTCTACACGCCAACCATTTATGGAGGAAATATCGACAATATTTCTCCGTCCATCGTGAACGGCGCCCCGCTGACTCCGGCAAGCGGAGTTCTCTCCTGGAGATAGAGCAGGGCCAGATTCCAACCACCTACGGATACAATCATCGGCGTAGAGCAGGAACTGCCCAACAGGATCGCCTTTGACATCACCTATATCGGCAATGTAAGCCGGCACCAGATGTACAATCAGGCAATTGGAGCAGTTGCCTCTGGGGCTGACGACGAGTACGCCGATCCTATCCACGGTCAATAACGTCGCTCAAGCAATCCTGCCCTACAAAGGCTACAGCTCAATCTACTACAACCAGTTCGGCGCCAGCACCATTATAACGGCCTGCAGGTCAAGCTGCTTCGCAGATTCAGCGATAAACTCACCATCAATGCGGATTACACTTTGTCGAAAGCGATCGATCTGGACGATGTCGACTATGACGCAGAACGTCTTCCCCGACTACACGCAACTCAAAAATTCTATGCGCCGGCGGGTTTCGATCGCCGCAATGTCTTCAATTCCAGTATATCTATAACCTGCCCGATTTCCGCGGAGAGAACAAACTCGTTCAGCTTACCGCGGGTGGATGGGAGTTTTCAGGCGTCACCCAGGTCTGGAGTGGCAGCCCATGCCTAAACGGCTCCAGTCCTACAAACGATTCCTGCGATCTGTTTTCCAGCGGCAACCTGGGGCGCAAATCGGATAACCAGACCAGCGGCCATACTGGGGCCATATCCGTCCCGATTACCTTGGCGGGCAGCGCCATTCTGGCCAATGACAACCACAACGTCGCCGCGGACGAATCCCAATGTGTTACAACCCTGGAGTCTTTCAGCCAGCCCGCCAACGGCAGCTTCGGTGACTTTCAAACGCAATACGCTGTATGGACCCGGGGTCGATAACTGGAATATGTCCCTGTTTAAGAACTTCAATTTCAACGAAAGCCTTACGTTCAGTTGAGGTTTGAGTTCTTATAACGTTTTCAATCATACCCAGTGGGCAAACGTCAACAACAGCTTGTCCGCGCCGACTGCTGGACAACAATACCGTTCTCCGGCGCCAACGCCGGCAGCTCTGGCCAGATCACCAGTGCCCGTGATCCCCGAATATACAGCTTGGAGGAAAGTTCTACTTCTAACCACATCTAGCTTCCTCGGGGCCGGGTTCAACTTCGGTTGAACCCGGCCCTTTCCTTTTGCGCGAAAGTCTTTCCAAACCAATCACGACGGTCATGTCAGGCATGATCTACACTGAGCTTTCACATCATCGACCCATGAAATTCCCCGCTTTTGTTTTTGCCATTGCACTGCTTGCCTCGCCCGTGAGCCGCCGCAACCAGCAGCACCGGCTCCGCCAAGCAAATTTTTGAAGCAGCAATGCAATCGCTTCAGTCAGGCAACTACACGCAAGCGGAAGCCGGCTTCCGCAAAGTTCTCGAACTTGATCCAGGCAACATAGGGGCCCTTGCGAACCTCGGAGTTGTTTACTCCCATACTCACCGGTACGCCAAGGCGATTGAAACCTACCAGCATGTGCTTCGCATAAGCCCGCAACAACGGCAAGTCGAACTCGACCTTGGCCTCGCCTATCTCAAGCAGGAAGACTATGGCTTGGCAACGCCATATTTCCGGCAATTGCATGCTCGCTACCCAGACGATCGTCAGGCGGCGATGCTTCTAGCTACCTGCCTGGTCTTCAGTGGTCATCCCCAGGATGGGGTTACCTTGCTGAAGCCTCTGGCCGAAACGACTGAGCCGGATCCAGCCGCGCTCTATCTGCTAGGGGTCGCGTATGGCCGCGCCGGGCAGCAGGAAGCTGCCCGGCAGGTGTTTGCGAAATTGTTTTCGAGCGCCGCCACTCCCGCACAGGCCAATTTTTTGCTCGGGAAGGCTTACTATGACTCCGCTCAATTTGAGGACTCCGAGAAAGCATATCAAGCGGTGGTTCAGGCCGAACCGGAGTTTCCCGGTGTCCATCTGGAATTAGGCAAGGTATACCTCAGCCTGCGGAAAAACACGCAGGCCGAGGAAGAATTGAATCGGGCGATCCAACAGGATCCGCAGGATGCAAGCCCTTACTATTTTCTCGGGGCGCTTCTGGTTCAAACCGATCGATATCAGGATGGGCTTCGCGACCTTGAGAAGGCGCAAAGTATGGCGCCCGACTCCTGGGCGACTTATTTCTACATGGGCAAAGCCAAGCTGCAGCTCAAAGATGCCTCCGCCGCCATTCGCCTTCTCCGCCAGGCCGCGGATATGAATCCCGACGACCCCGGAGTTTTCTACCTGCTCGGCAGAGCGCTACGCTCGGAAGGCCGCGAACAAGAAGCCGCAGCCGCCTTTGCCCGTGTCGCCGCGCTCCACAGCACCGCGCTTGAAGCGGAAAGCCGCGCATTGAAAAGCGCGAATATCGTGGGAACTCGATGACGCTCTACGAAAACTGCTGGAAAACCCACGTCTCAAAATCGAGACGTGGGGCACCCGGTCGCCAGATGGGGGAACTAACCACTGTCACCAAGTAACCACGCCGCCGCTTTGATCGTTGCGCGTTTCAGTTTCTCCAGCCCGCTTCGCGTCCTTATCGGCTATACGGTCGAGCTTTTTATCCTCGGCATTTTCCGCGTCTTTCGATCTGTCCTGCTCTTCCGGTGTTTGTGGATTTTTGAGTGTGTCAGCCATGGTTCACCTCAGCAAGAGTGGATGCTCCATGCTTAAACCAGGTTATCCGCCGCAGCGTTTGTTCCCTCTTCAGGCATAGCTCCGCTTCGGAAATTATCACTATAAAATTGGATCTGAATGAGAGGTGTATGAACGAAGGGCGTTGGGTTCTGTTGATTGCCAGTGAAGTAGGCGGGACCGATTCGGTTTCAGACCGGGCCATGGAGCGGCTGGTCGACGCGATCGGGAAAGAAGGCTACGAGGTTGTGCGCACCACCACGCCCGAAGACGGACTGGCGCTGGTGGGCTCGGATCCCTCGCATAGCGCCATCTTGCTGGACTGGGATCTGGAGGAGGATCACCAGTTCGATGAGAGGGCCGCGCTCAGGATCATGCGCGCGGTTCGCCGGCGCAATAAGAAGGTGCCGATCTTCCTGATCGCCGATCGAACTCTGGTCAGCGAACTCCCCCTGGAGGTAGTAAAGCAAGTTCATGAATACATCCATCTCTTTGGCGACACGCCGGCGTTCATCGCCAACCGGGTGGACTTCGCTGTGGAGCGGTATAACGAACAGCTCTTGCCGCCCTATTTCCGCGAACTAAAAAAATATACCGACCAAGGCGCTTATTCGTGGGACGCTCCCGGACATATGGGTGGAGTCGCTTTTCTCAAGCACCCGGTCGGCATGGAATTTCACCGCTTCTTCGGCGAGAACCTGATGCGCTCCGATCTCGGCATCTCGACCTCGCCTCTCGGCTCCTGGCTGGACCACATCGGTCCTGCCGGCGAATCGGAGCGCAATGCGGCACGCATCTTTGGGGCTGACTGGACCTTTTACGTGCTCGGAGGATCTTCCAGCTCCAACCAGATCGTCGGACATGGGGTGATTGGACAGGACGATATCGTTCTCGCCGACGCAAACTGCCACAAATCGATATGCCACTCGCTGACGATTACTGGCGCCCGGCCGGTCTATTTCAAGCCGACGCGCAACGGCTACGGCATGATCGGACTCGTTCCTCTCAAACGCTTCAGTCCTGAGTCGATTCAACGGCTGATCGAGAAGAGTCCCTTCGCGGCTGGAGCTGCCTCTAAGGAGCCCACCTACGCCGTGGTCACCAACTCCACCTATGACGGGCTCTGTTACGACGTCAATCGCGTGGTCAAGGAGCTGGCGCAGAGCGTGCCGCGCGTTCATTTCGATGAAGCCTGGTATGCCTACGCGAAGTTCCACCAGATTTACCGCGGCCGTTTCGCTATGGATGTACCGGATGAGATGCCAAACCGCCCAGCTCTCTTTGCCGTGCAGTCCACGCATAAGATGCTGGCAGCGTTTTCCATGGCATCGATGGTCCACATCAAGCTCAGCCCCCGCGCGCCCTTGGACTACGACCAGTTCAATGAATCGTTCATGATGCACGGCACGACTTCGCCCTTCTATCCCCTGATCGCTTCGCTGGATGTAGCGGCAGCCATGATGGACGAGCCAGCCGGCCCTACCCTGATGAATGAAACAATCCAGGATGCCATCAGTTTCCGCAAGGCAATGTCCTCCGTGGCGCATCGGCTGCGGGCATCGGAGGGCGGAGACGGCTGGTTCTTCCGTCTCTTTCAGCCGGACCACGTGACCGACGTGAATCAAGATAGGAGCTACATCTTCGAAGAAGCGCCCGACAGCCTGCTGGCTACCGATTCGAATTGCTGGACGTTGAAGCCGGGTGAGGATTGGCACGGCTTCCAGGATGAGGACATCGCCGACGGATACTGTATGCTCGACCCCACCAAGGTTACCATCCTTATGCCGGGCGTAAACGCTCAAGGGCAAACCTCGGATTGGGGCATTCCCGCGGCAATTCTCACGGAATTCCTCGATGGGCGAAGAGTCGAGATCGCACGTACCGGCGACTACACAGTCCTGGTGCTGTTCTCGGTGGGAACCAGCAAAGGCAAATGGGGCAGCTTACTCGAAAATCTCTTTGAATTCAAACGCCTCTATGACACCGAAGCGCCGCTCGAAGAGGCGCTGCCCGACCTGGTCTCAAAATATCCAACCCGCTATCGGAATGTCTCGCTGAGGGAACTCAGTGAGGAAATGAACACGGCGATGAAGCAAATGAACCTGGCCGGCCTGGTCAACGAAGCCTGCGATGAGGACTTCGACCCGGTGCTGACACCGGCCCAGACCTACCAGAAGCTTTTGCGCAACGGAACCGAACGAATCAGATTCAATGAAATGGCGGGACGCATCACCGCTGTCATGCTGGTTCCTTATCCCCCGGGTATCCCGATGAGCATGCCGGGCGAACGGCTCGGCGGACCCGAGAGTCCTGTGATCCGTCTTATTTTGGCGATGGAGGAATTTGGTAAGCGGTTCCCTGGCTTTGAACGTGAAGTGCATGGAATTGAGGTAGACGTCCAGGGTGACTATTGGATGCGCAGCGTAATTGAATCGCCCGGCGGGCGGAAAAACGGCAATGGCAAACGCCGGCCGCCAAACTCAGCCCCGCCTGTGAAAAAACGAAAGCGCTCCGCGCCTGTAGTGCGACCGCCTGAATGATTGGTGGAAGCCGCCTCCTTTGGCAGCCTGTTAAGCCCTGGGATTTCCCAAATACCAGCGCTAAAGCGCATGAACCAAGAAATCGAATCTTTCCGGAGCGCTGAAGCACTCCTTTCCCCGAATGAATGCGGGAGCTTCCATCGGCCGAATTTATTTCTGCACATGGTTACCGATCGCCATGGCGTCCACCCTGCCGCTTGGAGCGATGTATACCCACGCGGTAAGAGGTGTTGAACCGTTGTTTCCGCGGCTTCCCATAAAAGAATAGGCAAAGCGCAGATCGCGGAATTCAACCGCGGTATCTAGCGGGTTAGGCGCCAAGCCGCCGGCCGGCGTAAGATTAGCGCTGCCGCGGTCAGTGACCACAGGAAATTTCGCCCAATCCAGATAATCGCGTCCCAAGCGGGAGCGCTTGGCCTCCGTCACAGCAGGCGTCACCGGCGGCTTGAAAATAACATCGTCACGGTCATTAGTATCGATCTGCTCCGTGCGCGTATTGATCCAGCCAGTCTGGTAGTAGTCCGCAGTCTCCGCGATAACAAACCAGCGGAAGGGATTTACGGGATATGGTTCCGCACCAATGCGCACCACGGCTTCACGGCCGAAGCGGGTGTTTGCAGCCAACTGGAGCGCGCGCGCATGCTCGCCCCAACGGACGCTCCAAACAGCAACCATCAGGCACAGCGCTGCAACCGCCCAAGCCCGGCCGCGAAAGATTACTTGGTGAACGCCTATCTCGCGGTCGGCCAAACCCAGAACCGCTGGGATAATCAACCCAAGCAGCAAGCCGGCAAAGATCACCGGTTCAAGGATGAAAACGAGGTCGAGCGAATACCAGCGAGCATTGAAGGGAAAAAAGGGGCGCACACCGTAGTTATTGGTCCAATCGAGAAGGATATGGCTCAGCGCTGCGGCCAGGGCAAACAGCCAGACCAGAAACCAGCGCACCGGAATGGGAGGCCGCTTGCGTCGCCGGCGGTCGAAGAGCCAGACCGCTCCTGTAACCACGAGCGCCACCAAAGGCGCTCCCAGCAGCGTATGGGTGAAGCCGCGATGATGCTCGAAACCTGCTACCGGCCCGCGAAAGCCCCAAAGAATATCCAGATCCGGGGCTTCGGCGGCGAGGGTCATGGCGAGAGTGGCATACGCTGTTTTACGATTGAACCCGGAACGCCCCAGACAAGCCCCGGTGAGAAAGTGCGTTACAGGTTCCATCCGCTTTTTCGTTCTCCCAGCTTCTTCCGTTTCACAGTTGATATGGACGAGAGGCTACGCACTTGGAAGATTGTTAGCCCTCACCACCACGGGAAAATGCTCTAATGCACGATATGTCCAAAGCTGAAACTTCGCGGCACGGCAGCGAGCAAGCCAGGAAGCGAATCGGCGAATTGCGCGAAGAGATCCGCCACCATGAATATCAATATCACGTGTTGGACTCGCCGGAGATTTCCGATGCCGCTTACGATGCGCTGATGCGCGAATTGCGCGCGCTCGAAGACAAGTATCCAGGTATGGTTACGGCGGACTCCCCCACGCAACGCGTAGGCGGCAAACCGAAGGAAGGCTTCCTCAAGGTGGAGCATTCGCGGCCCATGCTTTCGCTCGACAATGTCACCAGCCCTGAGGAATTAAGCGATTGGGAGCGGCGCGTGCGCTCCCTGGCCGGCAAGGCGGGCGAGGTGAGCTATGTCTGCGAATTGAAGATGGACGGTGTTTCACTCGCCCTGCACTACGCGGCTGGCGAGGCCGGCAGCGCCGTGCTCCATCGGGCCATCACGCGCGGCGATGGAGTGATTGGCGAAGACGTAACTACCAATGTGCGCACCATCCGCTCGGTGCCCTTATCGGTTTCCGCCGAGCGGCTTAAACAGGCCAAGATGCCGCCGCAATTCGAAGTACGCGGCGAAGTTGTGATGCCGGTTAAGGCGTTTCTAAAGCTGAATCGGGAACGGGAGGAGCAGGGACTATCCGCCGCCGCGAATCCGAGAAATGCCGCGGCAGGGACAATACGGACACTGGAGCCGAACATCGTCGCGCAACGGCGCCTGGACTTCTATGCCTACTTCGCTCTCGAAAACGGCGAGAACCTCTTCGCTGAGCAACTGGCGGCTCTCGATGCACTTACTCACGCCGGCTTCCGCGTGAATCCTCATCGGGAGGCTTTACACACCAGGGAAGAGCTCCTGGCTTTCGTAGCGCGGGCCCAGGAGGAGCGTGAAAAGTTGGCTTACGAGATCGACGGCGTGGTCATCAAGGTGAACCAGAGCGCGCTGCAGCAACGGCTCGGCTTTACCGGGCGAGCGCCGCGCTGGGCCGTGGCATATAAATTCGCAGCCCGTTCGGCTATTACGCGGGTCGAAGATATCTCCGTCCAGGTCGGACGCACCGGCAAACTGACTCCCGTAGCGAACCTGCGGCCGGTCGAGATTGGAGGAACCACGGTCAGCCGAGCCACCCTGCACAATGCCGACGAGATTGCGCGTTTAGGATTGCTGATCGGAGACTCGGTGCTGGTCGAGCGCGGCGGAGATGTGATCCCCAAGGTTGTAGAGGTGGTCGTGGATAAGGACCATCCTCGCGGCCACAAGAGCTTCGCTTTCCCCAGCCATTGCCCGGCATGCGGCAGCGAAGTTGTCCGCGACGAAGGTGAAGCCGACTATCGTTGCGTCAATGCGGACTGCCCGGCGCGTCTCAAAGAAAGCCTGCTGCACTTCGCCTCGCGCGGCATAATGAACATCGACGGCTTGGGAGAAGCTTTGGTCACCCAACTTCTGGAGCGAAGATTGGTGGCCGGCATCGCCGACCTCTATTCGCTCACCTCGGAGCAACTGCTCTCCCTCGAACGCATCGGCAAGAAATCGGCAGAAACGCTTCTGAGCGAAATTGAGAACTCCAAAAAGGCGCCTCTCAGCCGCGTGCTCTTTGGATTGGGAATTCGCTTTGTTGGCGAGCGCACAGCGCAGTTGCTGGCCCAATCCTTTGGCTCGATGGACGCATTGATGGAGGCAAGCCCGGAAGAACTGGAGCGCGTGAATGAGGTCGGTCCGCGGGTAGCTCAAGCCATCGCCGAATTCCTCGCCGAGCCGCGCAACCGCAAACTTGTGGAGCGGCTGCGCAGTGCAGGCCTCACCTTCACCGCAGAGAAGAAGCAGAAATCCTCCCAACTCGAAGGTTTGACTTTCGTACTGACGGGCACGTTGCAGGGATTGACGCGGGAGGAGGCCAAGGCGCGGATCGAAGCCGCCGGTGGACGTGTCTCAGGCTCGGTGAGCAGGAAGACCAACTATGTCGTGGCGGGAGACGATGCCGGATCGAAACTCGACAAGGCACGCGAATTGAAGGTTCCAGTAATCGAGGAGGCGCAGCTTGTGACAATGCTGGGATCCGGCGTAGAGCCGGTTCTCAAAACTTCGTAGCGAAATAGCCTTTGCTGGCCCGCACGACATAGCGGCGGTCGAGAGCGACCAGGTAGATCGAACGGAATGCCCCGTCCGGCTTGAAGTCGGCAGGACGATAAGCCAGCGAATATTGGCTTCGCAGCTCATCCTCTATACCGTGGAAGCTATTGGACATGTCTTCCAGCCGCTTGGGGAAAAAGGCGGTTCCTCCGGTCGCTACCGCCATCTTGTTCAGAACGTCATCACCGCGATCGCGGCTGGGACTCACGTTGGTGCTGATGGCATAGATGAGCGTTTGAGCACGCTGGCACATCTTGATCGCATCATCGGGGTAAGCCCGGCTCTGATTATCGTCCCCATCGGAGATTACGATCAGGGCTTTCCTCACCGAACCTTGCAGCGTGTTCGGTACATTGAGCAATTGGTCCCGGCAGGCAGTGTAAACAGCGTCGTAGAGAGCGGTGCCTCCACCCGGCCGAAGCTTGTTGATGCCGGCCTCCAGCTTGTCCTGATCATTGGTGTACTGCTGCGTGACGTAGCTGGTAACGTCGAAGCCCATAACGAAGGCCTCGTCCCCATGAGGACGGGAAAGGACCTGCTGCAGAAACTGAATCGCCGCGCTCTGCTCGAACTCGAAGCGCTGCCGGATGGAAGTGCTGGAGTCGATGAGAATGCCGACCCGCAGAGGCAGGTTAGTCTGCTGGGTAAAGCTGAAGACCTGCGCCGGGGCCTTCTGATCGTCCAACAATGCAAAATCCTTTTGCTGGAGATTCTGGATGAAACGGCCATGCCGATCGGTAACCGTAAAGATGAGGTTCACCTCATCGACGTTGGTCTGGATCGTGAACTGTCCATTGTTCTGCTTATTGTTCTGGCCGTTGTTCTGACCATTGCCGGCGGCAGGCGGCAACTGCTTCACGGGCGCCGATGGAGGAACGGTCTTCGACTGAGCAGGCTCAGCTTTCTGTCCCGGAGCAATTCCGCAAGCAAAAAAAAGCAGCCCCAGCGCCAAGGCTGCGGAACTCAGATGCCGCGGCGATCGAGAGCGCAACGGGAAAGATGCTTTACTCAAGGAAGAATTCCAGAATCGGAAACAGGATGGGAAGAATGGCTGCCACTTCATAGCGTTTTGTTCCATTCTACAACCCCATTCTTCCGCCTACCGATTCTCCCGCCCGGCCGGCGCTGCTTCCATCCCCTCTCGGAGGGATTCCCCCTGGGATAACTCACCTTCACTCAGCCGCGAGCTGAGCCAAAAAGCTTCTAAGATCTCCGGGAAGTTCAGAAACCAAGCTGAGCCGTTCCCCAGTTCGCGGATGCGCAAATTCGAGCTCTGCGGAATGCAGGAAGTTGCGATCTAGCCGGAGATGAGGCAGCCGCTTGTCGCCGGCGGCAAGCGGCACAATCACAGCGGACGCACCATAGAGCGTGTCGCCGACAACCGGATGGCCCAGTGAAGCCATATGGACGCGGATCTGGTGCGTGCGGCCGGTCTCGATACGAACAGCGAGCAAGGTGAATTCGCCGTAAGGACCGCGAACACGGCGAAAAACCTTCCAGTGCGATACCGCCGTCCGGCCACCCTCCCGCCTGGTAGTCATCCGGGTGCGGCGTATGGCGTCGCGGCTGATGGGCGCGTTCACCATGCCCGAATCCTGCTTAAGATTGCCTTGCACCAGTGTGAGATAAGTCTTACGCACCTGGCGGCGGGAGAACAGCCCGCCCAGCTTGATATGCGCAGCATCGTTCTTGGCTATCAGGATCAAGCCGCTGGTTTGCTTGTCCAGACGATGGACAATTCCTGGGCGAAGGCCGCCGCCCGAGCCGGAAAGCTGGTTGAAATGATGCAGCAGCGCATTGACCAGTGTGCCTCGATTGCGTGCATCCTCCGTACTGCCCGAGCCGGCGTGGACCATCATTCCCGCAGGCTTGTTGACCACCGCAAGATCGTCGTCCTGGTACACAATCTCCAGCGGAATATCCTCGGCAACGGCATGCAGGGCGGGTGGTTGAGGATCGCCCAGGATCGAAATCGTTTCGCCGCCATGCAATTTCAACGATGCCTTCGCCGGTTCCCCATCGACCTTTACCCCGCCCTGACGCAGCAAGAGCTGCACGCGCGAGCGGCTGACATTTCCAAGCTCCCGGGTAAGAAATTGGTCGAGACGCCAGCCTGTAGCATCTGCAGTAACCTTGATCGTGCGCGCTGGCGCCGGCGCCGGCTCAGCCGGCACGGTGCGACTCCAGAACCGAGGGCCGGATTGGAGGGGGGAGCCGATCCGCACGCAGCCAAAGAAATCCGCCAGCCAAGACCTTGAGAACGGCGATCAACTGCATGATATTGATCAAACCGCCGAGGACCTCATAACGGGCGGCATCTCCACGCAGGAACATCAGGAAGAACTCGCCCAAACCGCCTAGAAATAACCAAGCGCCGATAATCTCCCCGTCGCGGTGAGGGCGAAGCAGCAGCCAGAGCAAAAGCACAAAGAGCAGAAACTGCCACAGGCAGGAAAACAGCTGCGTGGGAAGCAGCGGCACATCCAGAGGAGTACCCGGCGCACAGAATGGACTGGTGAAAACAACAGCCCAGGAAACATGCGTGGGCGTGCCATAGTCGCAGCCGGCCTCCAGGCAGGCGATGGAAGCGACGGAGCCGGCTAAGGCAAGCGCTGGCGCGAGAGCGTCCGCTGAACGGCGGATGGGCAAGCGCGCCCGCCACGCATACACCAGGCAGGCGGCGAGCGACATCGCGAGGCCGCCCAGCGCGGCTCGCTTTTGATCGGTGAGATCTAACGTAAAGCCGTACAGCCCGTAGCGCCGCCAGTTGACTGCAACCAGCAGAAGCTTGGCGCCGGCTATGGCGATAGCTATCGCCAACAGAGTCAGGTTCCAGATCTTTCCGGTATCAAGCGAGAGCACGCGAGAGAGATGAACGCAGAGCAGCAGGCAAGCGATTAGACCGATGGCAAGCAGCACCCCGTAGGTCGGCAGAACCAGATGGCCGAACTGAAATAGTCGCGGGTGCACGGAGAAAGATGAAATCGACCCACGGGGCCGTGTGGCAGTGCGCCGGTGAACCCGTCCTAAGACGTTGGGACTCCCCGCAGCTCTTTAGGCATTCCGGACTGGCGGACACTGCGCACGGAGCCGATTTTTCGAGTCGAGTCCCGGTTCATTGAATGTTGGTTCAACCAGCGTAAACTGCCGCACCTGCTTTGCAGGCCGATCTCTAAATGGATGCTAGCGGCAGAACGGCAGGATTGGCAAGTAGCCAAACGAGGAATCGACAGCTGACTGGTCAGCCAGTCCGGCAGGCATCCGTCAGAACAGAGTCGAGCAGGCCGGAAAGGCTGTCGGCGCGCGCGCGAATCGTCGCCGTGTCGCCGGCCTCGCTGCTGAGAGCGAAATATTTCTCCCCTAGCCGCGCCAGCTCATCCGCGATGTTGACCGCAGCTAACACGGCGACTCGCAACGAATCCACGGTGTTGCCGCTGGCGGCAACGGCGCGCATTTTGCTGTCCACCACCGTGGCAAGCTTCTGGATGTATTCAGGATCGGAACCGCGCAGATGATACATCTGATCGTAAATATCCACGGCGATACTGGACACCGCCTTCCGGCCTTCGTTGTCGGATTCTGCCATTTTGAAGCCTGCTCTCATACTTCATCGAGATGTTTCAATAGACGCTCAATGCGCTGGCGTACCGCCTCGCGCTCATTCTTAAGTCCGGAGAGTTCTTCTTCAATCCTGGAGATATGTGCTGTCTGTTCTTCTGCGCGGCGTGAAAGCTCAGCGTTCTGCTGTTCGGCTTCGAGACGGAACGCGCGCTCCGTTTTCAGCAGTTCGACGGCGCGTACTACGCGTTCCTCAAGGGCCTGGAAGTAGTCGTCGTGGCCCATTGGCATATTCGGGGGATTTTCTGCAATCGCGGACATCTGACCTCGTATCACTAAAGGGGGATTGCGTGCTTCAGGAAAGTATAGCGCCTTTTCGCGCCGGATTATCTCGAGCTGCAAGTCATGCGCGCTGCTTCCCTCCGAGTGATTCCAGAGTCCGGATCACGGATTGTGAATAGCTTTGTAATTCCTCTTCGCGCAGCGTGCGCTCCAGGGCCTGGAAGGTAACGCCAATCAAAATGGAGTAGTGCCCGGGAGGCAGCGCTTCAATTGCCGGGAAGCCGGCGGAAGAATTTTTAGATGCGCTCTTACCCTTCCGTCTGCGAAAAACCTCCCGCGGGGTGAAGGATATAAGCTCCGCCAGATGCAGGTTTTCAAGTGAGTCCGCGATCTCGCTCCAACGCACTTCCTCGGGAAAAATGAAGGAGAAGTCACGATCGACGGGCTGGAACCGTGAGATCTCCCGCGCGACCGGTTGACGCAAGGGCAGGCGGAACAAGCGGTCAAGATAGATTTCCCCCAGATAAACGCTCTGGCGGAGCTTGTAGGCCTGCGCTTTAGCGGGATGGAGCTGGCCAAACCATGCCACGGTCGAGCCATCGGCTACAGCACGCGCGGAGCGCAAGGGATGAAGCCAAGCGGGCATCAGGTCCGGCTCGGTGGGAAACGCGTCAAAGTACACAGAGCGGGTGGAAAATTTTTTCAGTAGTTCTTCGATCGCGCCTTTAAGCTCATAGAAATCAATGGCGCGAGCGGAGACGTGAGGCCCGCCGGAACTTGATCCGGTGGCCCCGATGGCAAGCGCCGGACGCTCGTCAACCCGTTCCGGACTGCCATTGAAGCTGGCGCCTATCTCAAAGAGCTGAACGTCGCTCACATTGCGATTGAGATTGTTTCCCAGCATGGTAATCATTCCAGGCAAAAGCGAGGGGCGCAACATCCCGGCCTCTTCATTGAGCGGATTGCCCATGGGTACCGCCTGAGCGGGCAAAGCCGCAAATGTATCTGCTTCAGTAGCAGAACAAAAGGTGCTCGATACGCCTTCGCTCCAGCCCAGAGCCAGTAGAGTACGGCGTACCACCGCTTCTTTGACGAGCTGCGGCGACTCTGCCACGGCCCCGGAAAAGGCGGGCAGCGTATTAGCGAAGCGGTTATAGCCATACACGCGGGCGATTTCCTCAATCAGGTCGATCTCCCGCTCAACGTCCAGACGCCAGCTCGGCAAGGTAACGGCGTACACGCCTTCCCTCTCTTTTTTGAGCGAGCAACCAAGAGCCCCGAGCACTAACTCGGAGTTCTCCTGCTCGATGCCGACACCGTCTTCTGTTGCGCCCAGAATGCGGCGAACTTCGCTTTGACGAAGACAAACACTGGGCCGGAGAGCAGTCCGCTCTGCTGCTTGCGGGAACAATCATATCCGCGAGTTCGCCTTCTATAGACCCCCCTCCGTTAAGCAAGAGCTGAGATACGAGCGCCGAAGCAACCGGGGGCGCATTGAAATCTGCTCCCCGTTCAAATCGATGTGAGGCATCGGTGTGCAGGCCGTGCCGTTTGCTGCTGCGGCGAACCGAAAGAGGATCGAACCACGCGGCCTCCACCAGAACATTCTTTGTTTCCTGGGTGATCATCGTTTCCCAGCCGCCCATTACACCGGCGAGCGCCAGGGCTTTTGCTTCGTCCGCCACCACCAGGTCTTCGGCATCGAGTACGCGCTCGATTCCATCGAGCGTCCTCAGCTTTTCACCTTGGCGCGCGCGGCGCAGAATAATGCCACCCTGCAATTTGTCGCGATCGAAGGCATGTGTGGGATGCCCCATAGCCAGGGTGACGTAGTTGGTAGCATCCACCGCGTTCGATATAAGTTTCTGCTCCAGCAACTTGAATCGCTTCTGTACCGTCGCGGAGGATGGCTGGATGCAAACGCCACGAAGGGCGCGCGCAGTGAAGCGGCCGCACAGATCGGGAGCTTCAATCAGCACTCGGACGGGTTCGGGCGCCGCCAGCGGCACAGGAAGCATAGTATCGAGCGGGATCAGAGACAGCGAATAGATCGCCGCGATTTCCCGTGCGATGCCATAGTGGTTCATAGCGTCGACGCGGTTGGTGGTAATGTCCATCTCGAAAAGCGAGCCATTGGACGGACCGAGATCGAAGACTCCGTCGACAGCGATACCGCGCAAAGTAAGCGCCTCGGCCAATTCGCGATCGCCGGCCGTGAGGCCAGGTAGATAAGAGCGGAGCCAGTTGGAGAGAATTTTCATAAGTCAGCTAAGAAGCGGTCAGCTAAAAAGCGGATAGCTAAAGGCCGGTCAGCTAAAAAGCGGTCAGCGGAATAGCTTCAATCTTTGCATTTATTTGCTGCTCAGCGAAATTTTCTCATTCAAGCTGCTTAGCAGGCCATTTAACATGCGTGCGATCTCTTGACACTCTTCTATCAAACCGGCGGCTGCTTGCGATTCAATGTAGCTGAATCCGGAAGCAAGCTGGGTTTGAGTCTCCAGTTCGTAAAGCGATCCGCGAGCTTGGGCTAAGAAAATCCGGAAGCTCCGATCTGAGCCTCTACCCTGACCCTCTGCTATATTGCTCGGAACCGAAATAGCGGCCCTTCGCATTTGGCTGGTCAGCCCGAAAATTTCGCTCTTTGGAAAGGCCTGTGTCACAGCATACACAGCGCTCGCGAGTTCCATCGACCTTTGCCACACCTGCAAATCCCTGTAATGCCTCGTCTTCATATCAAAGGCCTATTGTCCCACCAAGACCGCTGACCGCTTTTTAGCTGACCGGCCTTTAGCTATCCGCTTCTTAGCTGACCGTTCCTTAGCTACTTGGCTGGTCAGCCCGAAAATTTCGCTCTTTGGAAACTCTGCACTAGCGGTATACGTGTTCCGCGCCAGTTCCATTGACCTTTGCCACACCTGCAAATCCCTGTAATGTCTCGTCTTCATATCAAATGCCTATTGTCCCACCAAGACCGCTGACCGCTTTTTAGCTGACCGGCTTTTAGCTATCCGCTTCTTAGCTGACCGCTTCTTAGCTACTTGAATTGCTCCAAAAACCGCATGTCTCCCGAATAGAACTGGCTAATGTCGCTGACGCCGTACTTCATCATGGCGATACGTTCGACTCCCATACCGAAGGCGAAACCGCTTATCTCTTTGGCTTCGTATGCCGGCTGCTTTTGCGCCGCGAATGCGAAGACAGCGGGATCGACCATGCCGCACCCCAGTAATTCGATCCACCCGGAGTGCTTGCACTTGCGGCAACCGGAACCGCCACAGAAGATACAACTGATCTGCACATCGGCCGAGGGTTCGGTAAATGGAAAGAACGAAGGAAAAAAGCGCGTCTTGACACTCGACCCGAAGAAGGCTTTCATGGCGTGGTCAAGCGTACCCTTCAGGTCGGAGAAGGTGATGTTTTCACCGACACAAAGTCCTTCGACCTGATGAAAGATGGGCGAATGCGTGGCGTCCGCCGCATCGTTGCGGTGAACCTTTCCGGGGATCACAATACGCAGCGGAGGCGGCTGCCGCTCCATCGTGCGAATCTGCACCGGCGAGGTATGGGTGCGCATCAGCAGCCGGTCGCGGAGGGGCTTGCGTTCCTGCTGAGCAATCACCAACGTATCCTGCGTATCCCGCGCCGGGTGATTTGGCGGGAAGTTCAGTGACTCGAAATTGTAATAGTCGGTCTCGACCTCGGGTCCGATGCCGACTGAATAGCCTAAGGATGCAAAGACGGCGACAATCTCGTTCATCGTCTTAATCAGCGGATGCTCGGCTCCCAGAGCACGGCGGACTCCAGGCAGAGTTATGTCTATCGCTTCATCGCCGAACGCTGCGTCACTCGGACGGCTGGACGCAACTTCGTCCAATTTCATCTCGATGTGCTGTTTGAGATCGTTGAATCGCTTCCCGACCTCCTTCTTTGCATCGGCCGAAACTGCTTTCGCCATGTATGTCGAGCTGTAGAGAGCCAACTGACCTTGCTTGCGGCCCAGCCATTTGATGCGAACGGCTTCCCGCTCGCGCTCGCCAGGGGCGCCCACGAGATCCTGGTCGAAAGCTAAACGGAGTGTCTCGAAACGCCGATCGAGCGCGCCGGGGGAAAAATCAAGCAGTCCTTCATTCTCTGGGTCAGACATAGATTCGGTGTTGGGAAGGTCGAGGTGGGTTTCCGGAGGAAAGCTATGCGGGAATGCTCACATATTCAGCTTCAGTTGTGGGCTCGGGAATAGTTTCGCCATGCATACGCATGCCTTCGACGTGAAACTCGATGGCTTCCCGCATCAGCCGCTCCGTCTCCACCTTGGTTTTGCCGGTTGCAATACATCCGGGCAAATCAGGCACGTATGCACTCCAGGCGCAATTGGAATGTTCAAAAAGAATCAGGTATTTCAACGCAAACCTGCCTGTCTCAGCGCGCTCTGCAAGGTCTTGGGATTCACCTCGCCGGAAGGATGACCACTTATCGTCACCGTACCAGTCTTGGTTGGATGTCGATATTGCCGATGGCTTTCGCGCATACGATCAAGTTTCCAGCCGTCCCGCTCGGTCTGCTTCATGAGGTCACGAACTTTCATGGGCCGTTGAACTATCGTCGCAGCAGAGTCTACAGCTTGCTCAACGGATTGGGTGCCGAGCTTTTCTCCTCACTATGCGCCTGCGGAGCTTTAAGCTGCGGCGGTTGGCTTCAGCGCGTTCTTGGCCTGCTCGACTAAGGCGGTGAAGCCAGCGGCATCATGCACGGCGATATCGGCCAAGATCTTGCGGTCGAGTTCAATCCCTGCGGTCTTAAGACCATGAATGAACTGCGAATAGCTGAGGCCGTTGATTTTGGCGGCTGCGCCAATGCGGACTATCCAGAGCGAGCGGAATTGACGTTTCTTCTGGCGGCGGCCAGTGTAGGCAAACTTGAGGCCACGCTCGACCGCTTCTTGAGCCGCCTGGTAGAGCTTGGATTTCGTCAGGAAGTAACCGCTTGCGCGTTTGAGAATCTTCTTGCGGCGGTCGTTGCGCTTGGTTCCACGTTTTACGCGGGGCATGGGTCTTTCTCCTTTTGTCTTTCATTTCGCGGCTGGAGGCAGGAACTGCCTCTTCACTCGCTTGTCCGCTACTCCTGAATCTCCCACTGCGAAAATCTTCGCGGGCAGATTAGCACGGATTGTTCTCCCGGCAGGGTCAGGCGTACGGGATCATACGCAACACCTTAGGCAGATCGGCCTCGGAGACGAGGACACTGCCGCCCAGCTTGCGCTTGGTCTTCTTCAATTTTGAGGTCAGGATATGGCGCATCTTGGTCTGGCCGCGCAAGACCTTTCCTGTCCCGGTCTTCTTAAAGCGCTTGGCTGCGCCCTTGTGCGTCTTGAGTTTAGGCATGGCTTTCCTGGTTACGTATCTCTATTGAGTTCCAGTTGTGCTGGTATGCGGAACTCTCCCAGTATACGGGAGACGGGACGAGCAAGCTAGCTCAACTAAGCTAAAATCCGGTCGGCTAAAGAACGGTTAGCTGGTAAAGCGGTCAGCTAACCGCTTCTTAGCTGGCCGCTTCTTAGCTGCGTCACTGCTGTACCTGGCTGGGCGGCTGTTGCTGCTGGCTGACAGCGCTCGGCGCGGGTGGCTTCGGAGCCGGCTTTCTCGGCAGCTCCGCCTTCTTCCCAGGCGCCAGAATAGCGTGCAAAGTAGTGCCCTCCATGCGCGGCATGAACTCGACCACCCCGGCATCGCCCATATCCTGAATCAGCCGGTTCACGATCGCATAGCCAAGTTCGCGATGGGCCATCTGCCGCCCCTTGAAGCGTAGCGACGCCTTGACCTTATCCCCTTCATTGAGAAAACGAACGGCCTGATTTTTTTTTGTCTGGTAGTCATGCTCGTCGACGGTCACGGAAAACTTGACCTCTTTGACGACGATAACCTTTTGCTTCTTGCGCGCGGCCCGCTCGCTCTTGTCCTTCTCGTAAAGGAATTTGCCATAGTCCTGAATGCGGCATACGGGCGGCTGAGCTGTCGGTGAAACCTCGACCAGATCCAGCCCGCGCTCGCGGGCAATTTTCAAAGCTTCGAAGGGAGGCAGGATTCCAAGCTGTTCGCCGTTCTCGTCGATTACGCGGATTTCCCGCGCGCGGATCCTGTCGTTGATGCGGATGAATGATTTCGCTGAACGTTTATCGATGGGTCCTCCAAATCCGGGGACGTACGACCCGGCAGTTTAAGAATAGCATTGAACCGTGCGGCCGGACCATTCGCAGCGTCAGGCGTGCGAATGACGGCGATCTCAGCCGGCGATAAAGCCGGCTAGGCCCTCTCCCTCAACTGCTGTGATGCTGACCCATACGCTCCGGTTGGAGGGCAATCTGCCGCTCATCCGGATCTCAAGATAGTTATCACTGAGCGCGCGCGTGTACCCCGCCAGTTGCTCGCTTTCCGGCGTTTCCAGGGTCACCGCCGGCAGACTGCGTCCTACAAAGCTTTGCCGGAACGCGAGGTTCTTCTGAGCAATCAGCTCGCGCAGGCGCTCCAGGCGCGCCGCTATCGTCTCCGGCGGCACAGGCTGTTGCTGCTGGAGCCGCCACCCGGCCGTGCCGGGCCGCGGGGAGAAAGGAAACAGATGCAGGTACGTAAATGGCTGGGCTGCGATGAAAGCCAAGCTCTCTTGAAACAACGCGTCGCTCTCGCCGGGAAAACCTACCATCACATCCGCGCCTATCGCGGCGTCCGCCATAAGATTGCGAATCGCCGAGAGCTTTTCCGCGTAATGCCACGGACGATAGCGGCGGTGCATCGCACGCAGGATAGCGTCCGATCCGGATTGCAGAGGAAGATGCGCGTGACGCGCGAGATGCCGGATGGAGGGCTCGGCATGGCTGCGGAACAGCGAAAGCAATTGGGGTGTCCAGTCCATCGGCTCAATCGAGCTCAGGCGGAGGCGCTTAAGCGAGGTCTTCGACAGGATGGCGCTCACCAATTGCTCCAGAGTGGCCGGCGGCGCAAGGTCGCGGCCCCAGCGTCCGAGATTGATGCCGGAAAGCACCAACTCCACCCCGCCGCCGGAGGCGAATGCCTCAACCGAACCCAGACACGCCTCGAGAGGCATGGAACGGCTATGGCCTCGGGTGGCCGGAATCACACAGAAGGAACAACGGTTCCCGCAGCCGTCCTGTACTTTGAGATTGGGACGGGTCTGACTTTGCCCAGACCCGGTTTCTATCGCCGCCAGCATAGAATGGGCGAAGGCATCGTCTGCATAAACCGTCGCGTAAGGCGCAGGAATCTCGGGCCAAACCCCGGAACTACATCCTTGCTGCAAGACATCTTACAGGCACAAATCCCGGCGCCGGAGCCGCCGCGGCTACGGGCAAGCTCCGGGACCAGAGCTTTGTGGCTGTTGCCAACGACCGCATGGACACCGGCAAGAGCAGCCACTTCATCCGGCGCCCGTTGCGCGTAGCAGCCTGTCACCAAAATGCGGACGGCGGGATTTTCCCGGCGTACGCGGCGCAGAAAAGCGCGGGCGGTCCGCTCGGCTTGAGCCGTAACACTACAGGTATTTACCACGACTACGTCGGCAGCGGCAGCGCTCGATGCCGGCATCATTCCGCATTGGCGCATCCCGGCGACGAGGGCTTCTCCATCCGCCTGGTTGGCGCGGCACCCGAAGTTCTGAACGTGGTATTCTGCCACGTTGCCAGTCTATCAATCGAGTTCTATGCTTATGTCTTGAGTAGCCCTATTTCCCCCGTGGCTTTTCATGGATTGAATCAACCAGCTTTTTCTTCGGGAGTTTTCTTATGAAACGTCGCATTCTCTTAGTAGATGACGAGTTGGCGATTTTGCTCACGCTCAAGGCGATCCTTGAGATCAATGGTTTTGAGACGGATACGGCGGCTTCGGCCCGTGAAGCCAAATCCAAGCTGCGGAGCGGCAAATATCACATGGTGATAACGGATATGCGCATGGAGAGCGAGAATGCCGGACTGGAGGTGGCGCGCGCCGCGAAAAAAGCCGCCGGCCAACCGGCGGTCGCAATGTTGACCGCGTTCCCCCTCGAGGAAGCCGAGTGGCAGGAGCACGAGATGGATCAAATGCTGGTCAAGCCGATGAACACGGAGGAACTGCTGCAACAAATAGAGGCGTTGCTCGTGGCGCACGAAGACAAGAAACAAAGATTACTTGCCCCGCCGTCCAAGACCATTCCGCAAAAGGCTTCGACACGTCACCTGACCCCGAAAATGGCCCGGGCAAGATAACTTGCCGGAAATAGATTCTGTCATCTCGCGCCGGAGCGGTAATGGGTCCACGACTTGGCCTACGACCACCCAAGGAAATGAAATCCGCAGCCGATAAATCCTTTGCTGGTTTATGACCACAGAGCGCTTCCTACCGAGCAAGCTTCGCTTGCCGGAGACCTAGGTTTCACTCTGATCGAGATGACAATAGCTACCCAAAATGCGCTTCAAGAGGCAGCGCCGGCAGCCGAGATAACCGGAGTCGCCGGACGTTTCTGCTGAAAGCAAGAGCGGCAGAGCACTGGCCGTCCCTGAGTAGGCTTGAACGGAACTGTCGTATCCGCCCCACAGTCCGAACAAACGGTCCGGGTTTCAGTCCGTACCCCGCTTCCGGAGCCGGAAGCGCGCTTGACCTTGCACTGCTTGCAGCGTTTGGGGTCGTTTTTAAATTGCTTATCGTGAAAGAAAAGCTGCTCGCCCGCGGTAAAAACGAAGTCGTTTCCGCAATCCACACATTTCAAGATCTTGTCGATGAACTCCATACGCGTACCTGACCCTCCCTGGAAAATTTCCACACACTTCCGAGGCAGAGCGCTGGGCCATTCGCCAGTCAGCGCCTCATCAGAATTAACCAAGAGCCCAAGCCGCAGAATAAAATCGATGGAAGGAGAGAAAAAGGCCCGGTAAATCTTGACTGAAGCTCCTTTGGACGCCCCACTGAGACGTCTGGCCTACCGCATTTAAATAATCACAGTAGGCCAGTATGCTTCAGTCCTGCTCTTTACGAGCTTTCTTACGATTCCGCTTGCGCGCCAATGCTTCTTTTACTCGACGGCGCTCGCCAGGCTTCAGGTAAAAGGAATGACGCTTCACTTCCTTAATTATGTCTTCCTGTTGAACCTTACGCTTAAACCGGCGTAATGCGTTTTCAAGCGGTTCGCCTTCTTGAACGCGAACCTCTGCCAAAAGTACTACACCTCGCAATCGACCCGATAGGGTCATCCTAGAGTACGTTACTTTTTACATAGTTCTCAAGTGTAATCAGCGCAGGAAACAGTCCTTTTTCATCGTGCGGACAGAAAATTTGATCTCCGAGAGCAGTTTGCGCTATTTGCTGCCACGTCTAAGGAGGTTATCGGGTTAGACAAGCTAGCCTGAGTACCCGCTCCGGCCCCCTATACTTGAGAGAATGATCCGCTCTTATCAAGGCCGTTGGCCTGCCATCCCACCCTCTTGCTATATCGACCTCTCCGCCCAGGTTCTGGGCGATGTTGAGCTGGGCGAGAACTCAAGCGTCTGGATGAATGCGGTTTTACGCGGCGACGTGAACTCCATCCGGATAGGCGCCAATAGCAACGTGCAAGACTGCGCTGTGTTGCACGGTATGCGCTACAAATATCCGGTGACCGTCGGCGATTGGGTGACGATAGGCCATAACGCGACCGTTCATGGATGCGTGATAGAGGATGCCTGCTTGATAGGTATCGGAGCCACGATCCTCAACAACTCGACCATTGGCGAAGGCTCGATTGTTGCGGCCGGCGCGCTCATCCCGGAAAATACGTTAGTCCCCGCCAATACTCTCTGGACCGGTGTACCAGGCAAACAGCGGCGCATTCTGGACGCCAAAGATCGCGAGCTGATCCTGCAATATGCGCGGAATTATCTGGACTACACGGCCATTTACCTTAAAGAAAGCGCAGCCTGGTAGGACGCGCCGCGCCTGTTCACGCTTACCGTCCGCAATCCATGCCCAAGCCTTGTTATCCTAAGTTAATCCGCACCCCGATTTTTGAGGATACGCAACTCTTTTTCAAGCGGAGTGGGCGCGGACAGCATCCGGTATCCTCGCATTAAAGCACTTTGCCACCGGGCGGCAGCTCAAGGTTGCCAGGGGCCAAACTCGGCCAGGTCTGGCGAGCCTCGCCACTGACTGAGCCATCCACCTTAAATTTAGGATTTTGGGAAACAATTTAGGAAATTTAGAAACAATTTAGGAACTTAGGGACTCCTCATTTGCTCGACTTTTTAGGCAATCTTCAGCGCACGCATACTTGTGGCCAGCTCCGCGCGCAGCAGGCCGGTGAAAAGGTGATCCTGATGGGATGGGTAAACCGTCGCCGCGATCATGGCAACCTGATCTTCCTCGATCTGCGGGACCGCACGGGAATCACACAAATTGTGCTGGATAAAGACTTGACCCCGGAGGGGCACGCCAAGGCCGAACAGGTTCGGCCGGAGTATGTCGTGGCCGTGGTTGGCCACGTACGCCTGCGCGATAAGGACGCGATCAACCCCAAGATGCCGACCGGCGAAATCGAGATCGCCGCGGAGCGGTTGCTGGTCCTGAACGACTCCAAAACGCCTCCCTTCTCACCTGCCGACGAGGCGATCGGCAACGAGGAACTGCGTCTCAAATACCGCTACATCGATCTGAGGCGGCAGCAGATGCAGCAGAATTTCGAGCTCCGCCACAAAATCACCCTTGCGGTGCGCGAGGACCTGTCCCGTCAGGGATTTCTGGAAATTGAGACTCCATTTATGACCCGGTCCACCCCGGAGGGCGCGCGCGACTATCTGGTGCCCAGCCGGGTACATGCGGGGCAGTTTTATGCCCTGCCCCAGTCTCCGCAGCTTTTCAAACAGATTCTGATGATCTCCGGCTTCGATCGCTACTTCCAGATCGCCCGCTGCTTTAGGGATGAGGATTTGCGCGCCGACCGGCAGCCGGAATTCACCCAGATCGATCTGGAGATCTCCTTTCCCCAGCAGGAAACGGTCTTCCGCATCGTTGAGAGCTTTCTTGCCGCTGCCTTCCGCGCAGCAGGCATTGCGCTGCCCACGCCTTTTCCCCAGATCACCTACGATGAGGCGCTGCGGCAGTACGGCATCGACAAGCCCGATCTGCGCCTGCCCGGTCTCACCGATGTGCGTTCCGCCTTCAGCGAAGATGACTTGAGGACGCTTGCCATCGATCCCGCTCTGCCTGTTGTAGTCGTGCGCATCCCAGGTGTCGGTGAGCTCTCCCGCAAGGAACGCGACGACAATCGCTCCGCTGTTTGATTCGAAAAAGGGCGCGAAGTTAATCGATGATTGGAAGCGGCTGGAAAAGGGATTTCCAGAGGCTGCCCGGCGGGCTCGAGCGCTGGCGCAAGCGGAAGCTTCCCCAGAGAGCGCGGCGGAAGACCTGTTGGTCATCATAGCGGGCGATGCAACCGTGCATACCCCGGCGAGCGATACCAAAACGGCAGGCCGGCTCTCAGAGCGCGAGATACAGATCTATTCGGCAGCAGGGAATTTTCGCGTGGAGCTGACCAAGCGCTATGCGGAGCGGCACGGAGCGTTTGCCGTGACCGAACAGGTGACCGCTTCTCCTGAGCGTGGTTCGGGTAATTTAATTGCGGGCGATCGGGCCTTTCGTCCCATCTGGGTAACCGATTTTCCGATGTTTGAGTTTGATCAGGAGTCGAAGCGCTGGTTTCCGGCGCACCACCCGTTTACGGCGCCTCATGAGGAAGATATGGAACGGCTGGTCTCCGACCCCGCCTCCGTTCGCGCGCGCTACTACGACCTTGCGATGAATGGATTGGAGCTGGGCTCGGGATCCATCCGCATCCATCGCCAGGATGTGCAGCGGGAGATCTTCCGCGCTCTGGGCATGAGCGAGGAGGAATCCAGATCGCGCTTCGGATTTTTCCTGGAAGCGCTCACCCAAGGCACGCCGCCGCACGGCGGCATAGCTCTAGGGCTGGACCGTATTGCTATGATCCTGGCCGGAGCGCAGAGTCTGCGCGAGGTGATCGCCTTCCCCAAAACGGCCAAAGGTATCGACTTGATGGTCGATGCGCCATCCCCGGTAAGCCAACAACAGCTCAAGGAGCTGCACATCCGCACAGTGCTGAAAGATTAGCGAGTAAGAGCTGTTATCAATTCGCAAGCACTGCCCCACTCAAGCCAAAAGAAGGCTTGAATGGGCCACCTGCCTTTCCTGTTTCTGCTTTAGTTCATCCACTTGCGGTCGTTGGGATCGCGTTTTTCATCGGGATCGATGTAACGGCCTTCGCTGTCGAAGCGAATGTCGCGGTTCTGCTTCCTCATGTAAACTTCGAACTTGCGCGCGGCCCGGCGGCGTTTCCAGCGATAATAATTGTTGCGCAGGCCAAAGAAGCGCTCGCTGAAAGCCACGCCGGCCGCCCGGCGGTGCGGAGCGTACTTGGCATAAAGGAATCCTGTCAGGGCCCCACCAAGAATAGTGAAGTAGGTGAGGGCTGGTCCCCCGGCGAGCAATAAGGCAAGGTCAATCAGCATATAGACGATGACCAGGTAGCGCGCCCTGATGCCCACCGGCAATGGAAACATCATAATTTCAAGATCGCCGAAGAGCGCGGCGAAGGCGGCCAGCAAGCCGAAGATTGCCGCATCCGAACCGGTGGTAGATGATCCCGGCTGCGAGTGAAACACGCGGGTGAAGCTCAATACGCTTCCAATCGCGGCTCCCCCAATCGCGCTGTAGAGGTAAATTTTAAGCAGCCAGCGGCTTCCTCTCGACGACTCCAGAAATCCGCCGATAAACCACAGGGTGAGCATGTCGAACGCGACGTGCAGGACCCCGTTGTGCAGAAAACTGTAAGTCGCCAATTGCCAGACCCAGCCATGCAAAACCAGGATGGGAGTGAGCGAGGCATAAGTGAATACCAAAAAGGCAGCCCGAGGCGCCCCATATTGCATCAGCAATAACAGAAAGAAGATCGCCACATTGGCGATCACCAGACGGCTGGTGACACCGCTGAAGCTGGGGAAGGACATCATGCTGGAGCTGGTGCGAAAACGTGCCATAGTCTCTTTGAATATCGATACTCTGGTTAAGCCTACCTCTTTTTTCGCGCCGCGGCAGGACAGGGCTTGGTTTGACGCGGCTTCTTAAACTAAGGAATAATCTCCGCAGCCTGCTTTCGCTCACGAATCATTGCTAAGACAGTCACTAGCGAGAGATGCGCCATCAGGTTGCGGCAGCGATCAAACTCCGGCTCTGGAGGCAGGAATGCCAGTTTGCTCAGAATGCGACACCGTTCTCGACTTCGACGCTGATGAAGTTGAAGAAGGCGACGTAATTGTTTGCGATGAATGCGGCACTGAGTTTGAAGTTGTCGCCACCGAACCTCTCGAACTCTCCAAGGTAGACGAGGCAGCCTACGAGGATGAGGACGAGGAAGTCAAAGACGAGGACGAGGAATGAGTCTACTGGAGGAAACTCCACGTAGTCTCATGAAGCCCCGCCCCGGCAGCGCAACAGATTCCAGGCGGTTTTCCGTCGTAGCCGCTTTTTGGCTGCTGGCCGCCTTGGCCTCGCCTCTGGCAAGGATCGAGGCGCAGAGCCTGAGCCAGTGGGCGCGCGGAGCGCAGGGCACGGTCGTCAACTCCGATCGTAAGCCGCAGCCCAAGGCGATCGTCTATCTGCAAAACCAGAAAACTCTGGAGATCAAGACATACATCACGACAGCCGATGGAAGCTACCGGTTTGTCCAGCTTTCAAGCGACGCGGATTATCAACTCTGGGCGAAGTACCAGGAAAAAAAGAGCAAGACCAAGTCCATCAGCTCCTTTGACGGCAAAAAACAATTTACCTTTACCCTGAAGCTCGAACCCTCGAAGTAGCGCCGCTTCCGGGAACAGAAACGCCACCCCAAAGGATGGCGTATCTTTGATCCGGAGAAGTCCTCCTACTGTTCGGAGCGCTTCCAGTTCACCAGGTCACCCAGTGTCGTTGTAGAGCTTGATACTGGCTGTTTGTAAGCTTCCACATCGGCACGGCTGGCTTCCTCTCCCACCGCGCGCAGGCTGAGCCCGACTTTTTTCTCATCCTGGTTCATCTTGATGATCTTAAAGTCGTGTTCCTGGCCTGCTTCGAGCTTGACGGGAGATCCTAAGGCATCGACGGCTTCCGAGACGTGGCAGAGCCCTTCGACCCCTTCCGCGATCTCTACGAAAGCCCCGAATTGCGCCGTGCGGAGCACCTTGCCTTTGACCACATCGCCTACGCGATGCTGGGCAAAGAAAGTTTCCCATACATCCGGCAGCAACTGCTTGATTCCCAGCGAGAGACGGCGGTTCTCCGCCTCGACGCCCAGCACCACCGCGCGCACCTTCTCTCCCTTTTTCAGAATCTCGGAGGGATGCTTGACGCGCTTGGTCCAACTGAGATTGCTGACATGCACTAAGCCGTCGATCCCGTCTTCAATTTCAATGAATGCGCCAAAGTCGGTCAGATTGCGTACCCGGCCTTCTACGATGGTCCCTGCGGGATAACGCTCGGAGAGATGCTCCCAGGGATTCTCCAAGAGCTGCTTCATGCCCAGGGAGATGCGGCGATCGCTGGGATTCACGCTGAGCACAACGGTTTCTACGTCATCGCCCGGCTTGACCAGCTTGGAGGGATGCTTCATCCGCTTAGACCAGGTCATCTCGGAAACGTGCACCAGACCTTCAATGCCCTGCTCCAGCTCGACAAAGGAACCGTAATCGGTCACGCTGAGCACCCGCCCACGCACCCGGGCGCCCGTGGGATAGCGTTCCACCGCGTCCAGCCAGGGATCGGGCGTGAGCTGCTTGAAGCCCAGAGAAACACGCTGCTTCTCACGATCGAACTTGAGCACTTTGACCTGAATCTCATCGCCGACATTCACCAGATCGCGGGGATGGGTAAGGCGCCCCCAGGACATATCGGTGATGTGCAGCAGACCGTCGATTCCACCAAGGTCCACGAATGCGCCGTAATCTGTCAGGTTCTTAACCGTGCCGGTGAGGATCGCGCCTTCCTCAAGATGCTCGAGTGTCAGGCTGCGCTTGGCCGTCTGCTCCTCTTCCAGCAGCTCCTTGCGCGAAACCACTACATTGCCGCGCTTCTTGTTGAGCTTGATAACCCGGACTTCGATCTGCTGGCCGATGTAACCATCGAGGTTGCGCACCGGCCGTATCTCAAGTTGAGATCCGGGAAGAAAGGCCTTGATACCGATGTCGACTGTAACCCCGCCCTTTACCCGTCCTAGAACCGTGCCGAGCACCGGCGTTTTCTCGCTGGCCGCCTTTTCTATCACATCCCATACCCGATGCCGCTGCGCTTTGTCGTAGCTGAGGAGAAAGCCGCCCTCGGCTTCTTCACGCTCCACCACAACTTCGACCGCATCGCCCGGCTTGAGCTTGGGCTGCCCCAGGTGATCGAGCACCTGCTCCAATGGAATCAACCCTTCGGACTTAAGCCCGACATCGACCACCACATGCTTATCCGTAAGCTTGATGACAGTGCCGGTGACGATGTTGTCATCGTAGGCTTGTGCCGCGGCTTCAGCCGCTTGTTCGCGATCGAAAGATTCCAGCGCTGCCGCGAAATCTTCCATGCCGCCCAAATCGGGCTCATCTGCCGTGGGGTGATCTGCGAAGGCCGAACCTCCGGCCGAAGCGTGCCTGCCCGCAGGACGCGAAGCTTCAGGTTCGTGAGAACTCTGGGATGGATGGGGCTGCGAGGACGGGTTAGAGGTTGATTCGTGGGACGGCTCAGGCTGCTCCGTCGCTGCTTCCAAGGTTGGGGTTTCTAGTTGGGTATTCAGGGGTGCGCTCTCGGTTTGTTCGGGATTAAGGACGTCTGCCATGACTTCCAGCTCCGGATTCGTGGTCGGCGGCCCCGATCCCTCCGCCACCGCAGATCTATTTCACTTGCGTAACCCAAGGCCGTCAAATCTTGCCGGCCAGAGTTTCGGCTCAATTCCTGCAGCTTGCTTCGCTAGACCTTGCTGGCTTGTTCTGCGAAAGCTTCGGGCGCCGTAGCATTTGCCTGCCCTGCTTGAAACCAGTTCGATTCTCAGGGAGACAGCGAGCGGGCCCACAGGATGGAACCCTCACTACCTTGGTCTCCGGTTGGGACCTTACCGGCTGGCGGGATGAGCAAGAGCGGCGATAAGGGTCTAAGTCGAATCCGATACATAGACCCTTGTACCAACTGTAGCAATGACTGCGAAGTCATGTCAAACGAAATTCCTCGCCAAAATCGCCCGCCCGCTGGCGTTATTTTCGATCCGTATACTTGAGAAATCATGGACCATCTTTGGACGCCCTGGCGGTATGAATATCTGGCGGGCACGGCTGGTTCGAGCCGCAAAGGTGTTCCGGAGGAGCTGGCGGCATGGCCCGGAGATCTCGGGTGCGTCTTCTGCAACTTGCTAGCGGCGGCCGCCTATGCGGTCGAACACGGCAAAACCGCCGAGCAAGCCGAGCGGGCGGCGGGCATCGTGTTGTACGCCAAACACACCTTCCTATGCCTGAACAAGTTTCCTTACACCTCCGGTCACTTGATGATCTTGCCCTATGCCCATCAAGGCTCGCTGGCGGCCCTGGAGCCCGAAACCGCTCAGGAAATGATGGCGCTTGCGCAGAGAACCGCCGCGGTGCTCGATCAGGTCTATTCCCCTGGCGGACTTAATCTGGGAATGAATCTCGGACATGCCGCCGGCGCGGGAGTCGCCGGACATCTGCATCTGCACATGCTGCCCCGCTGGACCGGAGACGTCAACTTCATGACCACCATTGCCGAAACCCGCGTGCTGCCCGAAACCCTGGACATCACCTGGGAACGGTTGCACGCTGCATTCCTGGGTAAGGCGCATCTTAGAACCGAAGAGGAAACGAGTCCGGAGGACAAATCCGTGAGCAGAGATGCTAAGAATCCCGTCGGCACGCATATCAAACAACACCCCGCGAAGCAGCCGAACCAAACTGGCGCCAACTCCGCGCAACCCGTGGAGGCTGAGGACAAGTCCAGCGGGACGCAAAATCCTGTAGACCAGAAACACGGCCTGGAGCCAAATGTGCATGGAGATCAGCCGCAGTCCAAGCCCGTGCCGGACCAGCCTGCCGCCCAACATGCCACTGGCTCATTTACCGGAAAAGGGGAAAAAAGCGGCGAGTAGGAATTCGAGCCGATGCCATCCGTCTGCTATCCCACCGGTCGAGATAGGGATTAATTCGTCTCGCCCAGTTCCAGTGTCTCCTGCTGGGCCACCTCCACCAAGCCCTGAGGCAGTTGTTTGGACGGCTTTACTCCCAACGTTTTCAGCCTTTCCGCTTGCCGGATTACATTACCCCGTCCGGTGCTCAGCTTGCCCAGCGCGCTCTCATAGCTCCTATGCGCTTGTTCCAGCCGCTCTCCTACGTCCGTGAGATCATTCACAAAGCCGGCCAGCTTGTTATAGAGTTCCGCGCCCACCCTGGCAGTCTCCTCTACATTGCGCTCCTGCTGCTCCTGTCTCCACAAATAGGACACAGTCCGCAGCACAAAAAGCAGAGTGCTGGGACTGACCAGCAGGATGCTTTTATTCCATGCCTGCTCCCAAAGTCTGTCATCGCAGGAAAGGGCCAGCATGAATGCCGGCTCAATAGGCAGAAACATGATTACAAAGTCCAGAGACTTCAATCCATACAGCGTCTGGTAGTTCTTCTCCGCCAGCCCCTTGATGTGAGCGCGCACCGAGGCCAGGTGATCGCCCGAAGCTGCGGCCCGCGCCTCATCGCTCTCTGCATTGCAGTGCGCCTCATACGCGGAGAGCGATACTTTCGAGTCGATGACCAGATGCCGGGAGCCGGGCAGGTGAATCACCACGTCGGGCTGCGCCCGTCTGCCGTTTCCGGCGGAATAGACCTCTTGGGTCTGGTATTCCTGCCCTTTGCGCAAACCGGCGCTCTCTAGGATTCTTTCCAGAACGAATTCTCCCCAATTGCCCTGGGCCTTGTTCGATCCCTTGAGCGCGTTCGCCAAGCTATTGGCCTCCGCTCCTACCTTAGTAGTGGAATCGATCATCCGCCTGACCTCCGCCTGCAGAGCGGCCTCTCCCCTGACCTGCTGCAAACGGGCTGCCTCGATCTCCTTCTGGAAATCTTCCAACCTGCCTTTCAGAGGATTGAGAAGGCCACCCAGATTAGATTGGTTCTGCTCGGCGAATTGCCGAGCTTTCTCTTCGAGAATTTCGCTCGCCAGCGACTTGAATGTGTGCGGCAGGCTTGTGCGCATCTCGTCGAAGGCGCGCTTCTCCGCCAGGTTGCGCTCTTCCAGCCGGGCAATTTCCGCCCGCTGCGTGGATACCTGCTCGCGAACCTGTTCGAGGCTCGCTTGCGCTTCCAGCAATTGCGCCTGAAGCGTTCCCGATACCTTCTCCAGCGCCGCGCGTTCGGGCCGGCTGCGGCCGCGCTCGATTTGAAGGGCAAGCATCGCGCCCGCGGCAAAGGCAATAACGGCTATACAAAGAATGGTAACCATAGAGTAAAAATTCGAATCCGCTCTCCCTGACTCTACTCGTCCTCTACAAAAAGGAAAAGCCTGCTGGAGCCATTCCCGTAAACAACCAAGCCGCTCAGCGCGCTTTACACCACTTGGGGGCCTCAGTAGACTGAAATCCTTGGTGTCTTGAACCAAGCGATAGACGGTGAAGTGGCTGTAAAGCCGTTTCTCCGCCACTGTTTAGCCCTCGGGGATCAGAGAATTTCGGTTCACTTCACTCGTCGAATTCGATGAATGTATTTTCCGGGACATCACACTAGCTATTCCAACAAATAATAGCCACAACTGGCCGCCTCAGGCACGCTATCGGGAGAAATGCTCTATATTTCACAGGGAACAGCGGCAATGCAATGGACCATCGCATTGCGCTCAACGGCTGGTAGTCTGTCCGCTGGCAGCGGGAACAGGCGATCGCATGACTTTGTTTTTTTATTCTTGACAGGAGATAGGCATGGCAGCAGCAGTGGAAGAGAAAGTAAAGCAAATCATCGTCGAGCAACTTCAGGTGGATGAAGCCGAGGTTACTCCCAGTGCATCGTTCCAGGAAGACCTCGGCGCGGATTCGCTCGACGTGGTCGAACTGGTCATGCAGTTTGAAGAAGCCTTCGACCTCGAAATTCCCGATGAAGATGCGGAGAAGATTAAGACCGTGAAGGACGCAACCGACTACATCGAAAAGAACGCGAAAGGCGGCAAGTAGTTTGGCGAGAAGGGTCGTCGTAACAGGCATTGGGCTGATGTGTGGTGTCGGTAACACCACGCCCGAGGTCTGGAAGAATCTGCTGGCAGGCAAGAGCGGTATGGCGCCCATCACCAGCTTCGATGCCACGGGATTTCCCGTGACGTTCGCCGCCGAGGTGAAGAACTTCGATCCGCTGAATTTTGTGGATAAGAAGGAATCGCGCAAAATGGGACGCTTTATCCATTTCGCTCTTGCCGCTGCCCATGAAGCGATGGCCCGCTCCGGACTCAAGATCGGACCCCACAACGCCGAGCGCGTGGGCGTACACATTGGATCGGGCATCGGCGGATTCGATGTCATTGAACGTGAGCACAGCGCTATGCTCAAAGGCGGCCCGCGCAAAATCTCCCCATTTTTCATTCCCGCGGCTATCGTCAACCTGGCCGCAGGCCAAGTGAGTATCCGCTACGGAGCCAAGGGCCCGAATGAGGCTACGGCCACGGCTTGTACCACCAGCGCACACTCCATTGGCGACGCTTACCGCATCATCGAGCGCGATGATGCAGACGTCATGATTGCCGGCGGCGCGGAGGCGGCAATCACCCCTATGGGCGTCGGCGGATTCGCCGCCATGCGCGCTCTTTCCACCCGTAACGACGACCCCGAACATGCTTGCCGGCCCTTCGACAAGGATCGTGACGGCTTCGTGGTGGGGGAAGGCGCGGGTATCCTGATCCTGGAAGAGCTGGATCACGCAAAGGCGCGCGGCGCGGAGATCCTGGGGGAAATCATCGGCTACGGCATGAGCGCGGACGCTTACCACATTACCAGCATGGCCCCGGAAGGCGAGGGCTGCCTGCGAGCGATGAAAAACGCCTTGCGCACGGCCAAACTTGAACCCTCGGCGGTGGACTACATCAATGCTCATGCCACTTCAACACCGCTGGGAGATGCTCTCGAAACAGCAGCCGTTAAGTCCTTGTTCGGCCCACGGGCCACCGGCCGCGAACTGCTCCTCAGCTCTACTAAATCCATGACCGGCCATTTGCTTGGCGGCGCCGGAGGATTGGAAGCTGGAATCACCATTCTGGCCCTGCAAAATCAGATCGTGCCGCCAACCACAAACCTCGAAGACCCCGATCCCGCCTGCGATCTGAACTATGTTCCCAATAAGCCGCAAACCGCCAAACTGGAAGTAGCGCTCTCCAACTCTTTCGGTTTCGGCGGAACCAACGGAGCATTGATCTTCCGCCGCTGGCCGGAATGAGAGGCGAATAAGTTTTCAGCGGGTGAGAACCACCCTCGCCTTGAGCCGCTCGATCACGGTTTGCGGAACCAGACCATCCACTGAACCTCCCAGCTCAAAGACATTCTTAATCAGACGCGAGCTGACATAGGAGTACTTTTCGTCCGCCATAAGAAAGACGGTTTCGACTCCCGGCGCAAGCCGGCGGTTCATCAGAGCCATTTGGAGTTCGTATTCGTAGTCGCTGATCGCCCGCACGCCGCGCAGGATCGCCTGAGCCCCATTTTGCAGAACAAATTGGACCAGCAGGCCGCCGAAGGTGGCCACCGAAACGTTGGGAAAGCTTTGGACAGCTTCGCCGATCATCTCTACGCGTTCCGACACAGAGAACAAGGGAGATTTTTCGGAATTCTGCAGAATGGCGACAACCAGGTGGTCAAAAATCCGCGAACCGCGCGCGATCAGATCCAAATGACCGTTGGTCAGAGGATCGAAGCTTCCCGGATAAATAGCTTTTACGGTATTCAAGACAATTGGATTGTAGGCGGCGTCCGCCCGCCTGAGCAAACCCCTTCCTCGACAAGAGACAAGAGCCGCAGACCTTTGCACGGGAAGTGCAAGATTGGAGGAACCCGGCTCCAATTCCGGCTCGCCACGCGGAAGAAGTGATACCCTGCGGTGTGAGTTTTCAGCCAACAAAGAAAACGGCTATCTCTGAAACTGCCGTTGTGCGCAGCCTCACCCGGCGGGAGTTTGTTGCATCCGCCCTGGCATTGTCCGGCGGAGCGGCCGCGGCTAATATGCTGGGGGTCTCCAATGTATGGGGATCAGAACTTAAGTCTCTCGATCCCATCGACCCGGGCATTCGCTATGGGATTACCGGTGCGTTGTGGGGTGACTGGCCAAATGGCAACCTGCGGATGTCGACTGATATGCCGCAGATAATTTCGGATACGGCGCGCTTCGGGTTGCAGGGCATCGAGCCATACTCGGGACAAGTTGTACAGTTTTTGGGCAAGCCGCTGGCCCTCAAGCAAATGTGCGATGCCGCAGGGATCACGTTAATCGATGTTGGAGATTTGCCTCACGCGCAATCCGCCACCGGCGGACGCGGAGGTGGCGGACGAGGCGGCGCTGGCCTTCCGAGCCCCATCCCGAACCCCCCGCCGAGTCCTTGGATCAATGCGGATGGGAATGACGCACTGATTACTGAAATGGTGAACTTTGCGCGCGATTTTCTTGCACCGTGCGGCTGCGATCACTGGAAGACCAATATGGGCAGCCGCCCATACGGTGGCCCGAGCAACGATCAGCTCAAAATACTGGCCAACACTCTGAATGCGATCGGGCGGCAAACCATCGCCTTCGGAGTAAGGCTGGCTCCGCATCCCCATATCTGGGGACCGATGGAACGGGAGCATGAAGTACGCACGGTAATGGCGCTCACCGATCCCAAATACGTGTGGCTCACGGCTGACACTGCGCATTTGACCTTGGGCGGCATGGATGCGGTCGAGATCATCAGGGATTATTTTCCGCGGATTGCCGAAGTTCATCTGAAGGACACTTATCCCAAATACCGCGGCAACAAATCGACGCCCACGCAGGAAGAGCACCGCGGTGCCAGCCTGTATCACAATCTGGGTGCAGGCGGCGTGAACTTCCCCGCCATCTTCGAGGTATTACGCGACCGGAAGTTCAAGGGATGGGTAGTCTACGATCTCGATGCGCCTCGGCCGGGCGACGGCACAGGCAGCATCCAGAACAATCTCGCGGTCAACATCAACTATTTAAGAAACGTTCTGCATGTGAGATTCCCGGCCCCACCCCGTGGTTAGTTGCATTTCTCACAAGAGGCGGGGAGCACGCTCCAAGATAATTTAAGACGGACTTAAGGATGTCATGCAACTGAACAGCTGAAAGCCCGGTCTGCTTGGATTCAACCCTATTCCCGCGGGTCTGAAGATCCGCTACCCTGGACTTAAGTCCAGGGCTTTCACCCGCCTTTGGTAGAAATCCAAGCTAGCGAAATTTCACATCCAGCGATTCCGAGTTTCTACTGGCGTCTTGCCATAGGTTTTACTGCATCGGCGGCCTGCACCGCTCCATTGACCGGGACAGGAGGAATTTCGACATCTTTGGAACCGGCTAAACCGAGTTTCTGCCGCAGTTGGGTGTCGATGCGCGCGTAGGTTTCAGGATGCTCCTTGAGGTAAGTGCGAACGTTTTCGCGGCCTTGTCCAATACGCTCGCCTGAGTAGCTGTACCAGGCGCCGGACTTCTCGACGATATTTTGCGCAACCGCCAAATCGAGAACATCGCCTTCGCGCGAAATGCCTTCGCCGTAGAGAATATCGAACTCAGCCTCGCGGAATGGCGCGGCAACCTTGTTCTTGACAACTTTGACCTTGGTTCTCGAGCCGACGACTACATCTCCCTCCTTGACGGCAGCGATGCGCCGGATATCAATACGCACGGAGGAGTAAAACTTAAGCGCACGGCCGCCGGTTGTCGTCTCCGGATTGCCGAACATGACCCCGATCTTTTCGCGGATTTGATTGATGAAGATCAGCGAGGTACGAGATTTAGAGACAGTGCCGGTAAGTTTGCGCAACGCCTGCGACATAAGGCGCGCCTGCAAGCCCATATGCGAGTCGCCCATTTCGCCATCCAGTTCGGCCTTGGGAACCAGCGCCGCCACGGAGTCGACGACCAGAACGTCGATCGCGCCGGAGCGCACCAGAGCTTCGGTGATCTCCAGAGCCTGCTCGCCATAGTCGGGCTGCGAGACCAGCAGATTTTCGACATCGACGCCAAGCTTTCTTGCATATTGCGGATCGAGCGCGTGTTCGGCGTCCACAAAAGCCGCCATGCCGCCCAGTTTCTGCGCTTCGGCGATGATCTGCAGCGTGATGGTGGTCTTGCCGGAGGACTCCGGACCGAAAATCTCGATCACGCGGCCCCTGGGGACGCCGCCCACGCCGAGGGCAGCGTCGAAAGAAATTGAACCGGTGGAAATAACTGCAATAGGTCCAATCGCCTCTTTGCTGCCAAGGCGCATGATCGAACCTTTACCGAACTGCTTCTCAATTTGCGCTAGCGCCAGATCTACGGCGCGGGAACGATCATCTGCCACGAGAATCTCCATCAATGAGGAATTGAAGCTAGGGAACGTCCACCGAGGGTGCCGGTCAACTTGCCGGGCACGCATTCTTTGCCAAGCGGGCGGTCTTTAGCGGGCAACCTTTGCGAATCATATCACCGGATGAGGCGTGGCGAACAAAGAACGAAAGTGGGATAGAAGAAGAGTGCCTTCAGAGTTATACGGTGCTCAACGCTCAAGCAGATCGGCTGGGCTGTTGATATCCGTGACGCGGAAGTAGCCGGCCAGCATGGGATGTCTTTTCGCGACAGCTTGGTACATCTGCCAGGCAACGCGCCGATAAGAAAAATGGCCGGCAGGAGCAGAGCGCAGCTCCGCAATATACAAGGCCTCGGCGAAATCCATTTTGAAAACCGCGCGGGTGCGGGTACCCAAGGGAAGCGCGTAGCGCGCCTGTTCCGAAAACCCTTCGTGGGAAAGCGTATCGAATGCAGCGTGAGCCTGGTCCATGGCCGTTTGATATTGCGGACCGAGCCCGGCTTCTGCCAAGCCCTCTGGAAGCTCATAGCCGTGAAGGCTAGTGAAGGGCTGCAAAATCTGAACGCAGCGGCGATGCCGGTGCATATCGCGGAAGCCGCCGATGTCCATGAGGATGTCGAAACGCAAGGAATGGCCGGACGCAAACTCGCGTAGCAACTCATCATGGCGGCCTCGGTGCCGCGCCCCGATAGCGATGATCTCGCCGCGGCGCGCTTCGTCGAGCGCCGCGACATGATGGCGGATCTGCCGGTAGGAGTAATGACAGGCGCCGTAAAGCAGGGTGGTGGCAATTTCGATTTCCAGCGTTTCGTCTTCTAGAAGGTCTACCGCGGACGCCGGGCCGGATGGGGGATCGATCGGAATTCCCCGCATGAGAGCCGCAGCCGCATCCGCCAATTCGCAGCGGGTGCTGAGCGCGTAATTGCCGGCCGCGGCATACTTGACCAATGTGGGCGCGGTCTTGACCTCGCGATTGAGGAGGACCTCGGCGCGGGCCCCAAGATCCGGATCGAGGGCGGTAATTTCGCGCTGCAAGGCGCCTAATTCCTCCCCATGCACGTTCCAAGCGGAACCGGCAGCCGCTTCGCGGAGACGCTCGCCTAGTTGGCGCACCTCCGTGTGAGAGTCGGAGAGCAGCCGCGAGATCTGCTGCTCAAGAGTTCGAGCATTAACGATCTGACCAAGCGAGGTGTTCGTGGCCAGGGGCAAAAGGTAACGGGCAACGTCGAAGGCACGGGCGCGCAGCGTCCGGTTGAATGTCTCTTCTTTCATTTCCTCAGGGCGAGGTGTCCGCTGATGGAGGAAATCGAACATTCTCTCGGCAGTCGAGTGGTATTCAGCAAAGAGAGTTTCAATCGTTTGAGTGAACCGGGAACGCGCACCGGAGCCGCCGGCAAAATCGGGAAGATACCAACCGCTCTTGCGGAAATCCTGATAGCGGGTGGAGCGCTCCTGGCCATCCCACCGCTGCTCGTCGACCAGAATGATGGCCGCCAGGAGAGAAAGCCTCTCAATGGCAAAAGCAATATGCGCCAAATCCGCGATAGACCGATGGCCATACTGGAAATAAAAGGTGTTGAGGAACTGTTGAGCACGCTGGCCTGAGATCTGGCGGAGCGATTCCTTCATGGACAAGGACGAACGGGAGTATTTGGCCATGGCATACGCCAGGACTTCCGGGTCGGCGCCGTGGACGGCGAAGACTTCAGTCTTGTTCTGCGGGGATTCCTGGACAGCGGCGCCGGATACGGTTTCAATTTCGCTTTGCGGCATGGTTGAGGATCAGAATAGATCATTTTTCCTGTTGAAGTCTGGAAAACTCCTGCGCCTCGCGCATCACGTGAAGCGGAATTGAGATAAAGTGATTGTTGCGAAGCAGCTCCTGGATTGTGCCGTCTTTTCAGTGAGTTCCCGCTTATGGACCCAAGGCGCGAATCACAGCCGGATCCCCTCTCGGTGGTAAGCCATCGCCCCTTCGCATTCCCCAAACGCCCTTGGAGAATGACGCAGCGCTGGCGCGACCTGTTGTTCGCTCATTGGCCAATCCCGGTCCAACAGATCGCACCGTTGCTGCCTGCCGGGTTGGAGGCGGACACATTCGACCAATCTGCCTGGATAGGCGTGGTTCCCTTCTGGATCGACCGCGTTACGCTGCGCGGAATACCCCGGATTCCAGGAGCGAGCCGCTTTCCTGAGCTGAACCTCCGGACGTATGTGCGAGAGCAAAATACCAACCGCGCCGGGGTATATTTCTTTTGCCTGGAGGCATCGAACCCGCTGGCCGTGGTCATGGCGAGAATGGCCTTTCATCTGCCCTATCACTGGGCTCGGATATCCGTGCGCGAGCGCAGTGAGCGGGAATTTACCTATCAAAGCGAGCGGCTGCTAAGCGCCAAACCGGTCCGTTTTCGCGCCCATTACCGGGGCTTGGGTCAAATGCGCATGCTCGAACAGAGCCGGACCGGAACGATCGAGTATTTTCTGACCGAACGTTATTGCCTCTTCACCACAAACCCGCGTGGACAGTTGCTGCGCGGAGATATTCACCACGAGCCTTGGCCGCTTGAAGCCGCCGAGGCTGAAATTGAGCTGAACGAACTGCCTGCGGCCTATGGCATCAGGCTTCCCGATACTCCGCCTCTTCTCCATTACTCGCGCGAGCTTGCCGTGTATATTTGGTCGGTCGAGCAGGCGCCGCTATCGAAATTGAAAGCACTGGAAGCGGCTGGAGCACGCCCTGCGGAAATCTAAAGCAATTTTCCTTCGCATTAACTTCTAAATGGACTGAATAATTTTTGGAGAGACGAACGGCATCATGGGAAATCTCGCAGTCAAAACAGCATTGGTTACCGGCGCCTCGCAGGGCATTGGACGCGCGTGCGCTCTGGAGCTGGCGCGCAGAGGAGCGCGGATCGCATTGGCCGCCCGCAATGAAGAGAAACTTGAGGGCGTACTCCAGGAGATTCTCGCTGCCGGGGGCGAAGGCAAGACATTCGTTCTGGATCTGGCCAGCGAAGATTCGATTCACGCCGCTGCCAAGGCCGCCATTTCGCATTTTGGCGGCGTGGACATCCTCGTCAACAATGCAGGAATAACCAAGGACAACCTGCTGCTTAGAATGAAGCGTGCCGACTGGGATCAGGTTTTGGCAGTCAACCTGACCGGAGCATTTTTGCTGACCCAGGCATTGCTGAACTCGATGTTGCGCGCTCGCTGGGGCCGGATTATCAACATCTCAAGTGTAGTGGGACAAACCGGCCAGGCAGGCCAAGCCAACTATTCTGCCAGTAAGGCCGCAATCATCGGATTTACCAAGTCCATGGCGCGCGAATTAGCATCCCGCTCTGTCACGGTCAATGCGGTGGCGCCGGGTTACATTGAAACGGCCATGACCGCTGTTCTCGACGAGAAGCAGCGCCAGGCAATGCTCGTCCATATTCCGTTGGGCCGCCCGGGAACGGATCTCGACGTTGCGCATGCTGTGGGCTTTCTTGCCTCTGAAGAAGCAAGCTATATCACCGGACACGTGCTCGATGTGAACGGCGGACTGTTTATGAACTAAGCGCGGATATGCGGCGCCCGCCCTGGTGATATTCAGACCTCAGCAATGGCTGGCTGTTGTCTTGCGGTTTTCGTCCTCTCACGAGGCGGAAGCAGGCGCGTCGAGTTGAGAATGAAAGTCAGCTCCGATGCCACGTGAATAAAGGCCGCAAGCAGCGGGTTGAGAATGCCCGCCGCCGCCAAGCCAATCCCAATCGTATCCACAACGAGCGTACCGTAGAAATTTTGAAAAATGATCCGCCGGCAGTTTCGTGCGATGCGGACCGTCTCCACAAACTTGGTCAGATCGTTGCCGATCAGCACCACATCCGCGCTCTCCTGAGCGACATCCGTTCCCGCTCCCATAGCCACCCCGACGCTCGCCTCGCTGAGCGCCGGCGCGTCGTTGATGCCGTCCCCCAGCATGGCCACCGTGCGGCCTTGTCTCACCTGTTCGGTAACATAGGCAGTCTTCTGTTCCGGGAGAAGCTCGAAATGGACCTGGAAGATGCCAAGCTGCCTGGCAACAGCCCGTGCGGCAGCCTTCGTATCTCCAGTCAGTAACGCGACTTGAATGTTCATGTCTTTAAGAGCCTCGACTGCAGGCGCGGCTGTTGGACGCAACTGATCCGTGACCAGTATCGAGCCGAAGTAACGGCCTCCAACCGCGACCAGGATCTCGGTTCCTCCTGCCGCATTGCCTGCCTCCGGAGGAGAGATTCCGAAATCCTCAAACATAGCTCGGTTTCCAACTATGACCGGTTCCCCGCGTACCGACGCCAAGACTCCCCGGCCGATGCGGTACTCAAACGACTGAGGATCGATTGTCTGGATCTGCCGCTGCTCCGCAAAGCGAACGATGGCGCGGCCCAGCGGATGCTCTGAGCTTCTTTCAGCGCCGGCGGCCGCTTCTAACAGCGCGTGTTCCGAAATGCCCGGAGCCGTGCGCAGTTCCGAAACCAAAGGAAGGCCGTAGGTCAGGGTTCCAGTCTTATCCAGGAAAACGGTATCCAAGTGGCCGAGCGCTTCGAGATAGATTCCCCCCTTGATGATCGCGCCCTTCCTTGCCGCTCGCCCGATGGCTCCCAGAATTGCCAACGGTGTGCCCGCCGCGATTCCGCAAGCGCCGGCAACAATGATGACCGAGATCGTTGACCTGAGATTATGTGTAATCAGGAAGGTGAGCACGGCTGCTCCCAAGGCGAAATACACCAGGTAGCCGGCCAGCCGGTCCGCGGTCTTTTGAATCGGAGCGCGTGAACGCTCCGCATGTTCGACTGCTTCTATGATCCTGCCGAATGTCGTCTCCTTCCCCAGGCGTTCCGCCTGCACCTGAAGTGTGCCCGCCTGGTTGATGGTTCCCGCATAAACATCGCTCCCGGCCGTCTTTTCGCTGGGCATCGGTTCGCCCGTGATCGCTGCTTGTTCCACAAAAGAACGACCACTCAGGACCCGGCCATCCACAGGAATTCTGGCCCCCGGCCGGATAACCACCACCTCGCCGGGAAGTATGGTCTTAGTCTCCACTTCGATTACGCGGCCGTCCCTGAGAACGGCGGCAGTTTGCGGAAGAAAATCCAGCATGTCCTGAATCGCGCGGCGCCCGCGTCCGACAGTGAGCCCTTCGAGGATCTCGGCTGCAAGAACGAACGCTGTAATGACAAGGGCGGTGAAGAATTCGCCGATGGCGAGCGCGGAAACCAGGGCAATCGTCATGGAGAGTTCCATGGTCATGCGGCGCTCCAGGATATTCTCAACCGCCTCCTTGAAGATGGGGTAACCGCCGATCAGGGTGGCCGCCAGGCCAATCACGCTGACGCGCTCAAAAGGCTCCCACAAACGGAACCAGACCGCCACGGCTGCGAGGGCAACGAACACCACGCGCAGTCCTTCCACCCATTCGAAGCCATGCTCCTCATGGCCCCCGCGGTGTTCGTGGTCCTCGTGCTCATGAGGATCCTTCGAAACTGCTTCGGTGACACTGGGAAGATGAATTCCCGCTTCGGCTACTTCGCCGAGATCGGCGCGTGTATCACTCCGGCTCACAACTGCCATACCGACCCCTCCTACCCGCACTAATTGAAATATCGCTTGATGACCGAAATCAGTTCGTCCGCAGCCTTAAGCTGCGAGGGAAGAGTCTTCTGCCCGGGAGAAAGAACATGGAACAGCACATGTCCCTCCATCAATTCGGCCATCAGGCCATTGAGAGCGCCCCGGCACGACGCAACCAGCTGCAAAATCTCTTCGCACTCCCCTTCTCCTTCGATTGCCCGTTCAATCGCATCGGCTTGACCCTTGATTCGCCGGATGCGCGACAGCATTTTTGTCTTGTCTTTCGTGGTATGAGACAAGTTTCCCCTCCGCAAGATAATATACTGGTCTATAGTATATTGATGTGTCTCGGAAATCCAGGCCCATAGGAACATTCAAGATGCTGGAGACCAAACGCCGGGTAATCGGCCAGGTAATTGTTTGCCAGGGATGCTGCTGCGGGGCAACTGAAAAAGGCCGGCCGGCGGTGCCGGTCGAATGGCTGAAGACCGAGTGGCGCAAACGCGGTCTATTGAAGCGCGTTCAGCTCTCGGTCAGCGGTTGCGTCGGGCCCTGCGACCTTCCCAATGTCGTCGTGGTGAATTCCAGCTCCGGCTCCGAGTGGCTAGGCAACATCACAGGATTCGATCAATACAGATCGCTGGTTGAATGGGCAGTCTCTTCGATGGAAGCGGGGTATCTTCTGGAGCTGCCCCGCGAATTCCGAGCTCATCTCCTTCGGCCTTGGCGTTAGGAGCATTCTCCTATAAACGTGGGCTGGAGCCAGGCTGTATCGCAGCTTTCTTCCAGGAAAAGCTGCCTATATAGCCGCTCTCGGGAGGGACACCGCAATAGGGGGAATGCTCCAGCTGCATTGCTGGTAAGGCACGGGCTCCGGTATAGTTGATAGGGTGTGTTGCTTGGACCGGAGTTCGCGAGGATCTGCACTCTCGAGAGTGATTCTTGCGCTGTGCTGCGTCGCTCTGGTCATCTTCGGCGGAACCGTGGAAGTGGCTCACGGCCACTCCAACAACGACATATCCCGCGCCACCTGCTCCTTCTGCGCAACCGCCCATGTGGTGACCTCGCCTGCGGCGCCAATCTCCGCTCCGGCGAGAGTCAGGAACGTAACGGCGATCCTTGCCGAATTGCCGGCCGTCTATGTTCGGCGCTCCGTTGTTTTCTCCCTTCGCACCAGACCCCCTCCTGCTGATTCCGCTTCTCTCTAGAAGATTTCCTTCTAAACAATCAGAGCAAATTCAGGGGATGGTGTATGCAGACGTCTGTGCGACGTGGTGTTTTTCTTGCTTTTTCATTTCTGCTTTTATGGACGGCGCCGGGCCTATATGCTCAGTCTTCCGCTAACTCGGGAACAATTACAGGAACAGTTGTAGATTCCTCCGGCGCGGTAGTGCCGGGCGCGACCGTTTCCATCGAAAATCCAGTAAGCGGACTCACCCGGACGGTCCAGACCGACAGCGCAGGACAGTACCGGTTCATCAACATTCCCTTCAATTCCTATCACCTGGCGGTGAAGGCGAACGGCTTCGCTTCTAAAAGCCAGGACGTGGAAGTCCGGTCCACTGTCGCTGTGAACGTGAAGACCAGTTTGGAGATTGGCGCGGCCTCGACGACGGTAACAGTCAGCGGAGGCGATCTGGTCGAGAATGATTCAACCCTTCACACCGATCTGGATCGCGATCTGATCCAAAAGCTTCCTCTGGAGAGCGCATCTTCCTCTCTTAGCTCGCTCGTCACTCTCTCTACTCCCGGGGTGACAGCGGATTCCAACGGTCTCTTCCATGGGCTTGGCGATCACGCATCCAACTCGTTTTCCGTGGATGGCCAGCCCATTACCGATCAGCAGAGCAAGGTCTTCTCCAACCAGCTCCCCTCCAATTCCATTCAATCGATGGAGGTCATCTCCGGCGCGCCGCCGGCGGAATACGGCGACAAGACGGCCCTTATCATTCAAGTAACTACGCGGTCGGGACAGGGTGACACCAAGCCTACGGGCAGTGTCACCAGCTCCTATGGGACCTTCGGTTCATCGACGGCCGGCATTGACGTGGGTTACGGCGGGAAGAACTGGGGAAATTTCTTTGAAGGCGACGGCTTGAATACCGGCCGCTTCCTCGATCCTCCGGAATTTTCGGTCTTCCATGCCAAGGGCAACGAACAAAACCTCTTCGATCGAGTGGACTATCAATTTAGCCAGACTGATTCCATTCATCTGAATCTGAACTACAGCCGGTCCTGGTTTCAGACCCCAAACGATTACGACAATTTGAACGTGCTCGACCAGTTTGGCAATGACGTTGGCAACACCGACCAGCACTCGAAGATCGAGACATTCGATATTGCGCCGACCTATACAAGCGTGATCGGAACGCATTCCGTGTTCAATTTTGCTCCCTTACATCAGGAAGGATGCTTACAACTACTATCCGAGCAACAACCCCCTGGCGGATTTTGGGCCAATCCAGAGCGAATCCATTTCTCAGGTCAGGAGCCTGACCAATGCCGGCGTTCACACAGATTTTTCGTACGTGAGGGGCATACACACGATCAAAGCTGGAGCCGAGTATGAACATACATTCCTGAGGGAGAGAGACGGCCTTGGCGTTGTCAACCCAACATTGAACTCTCCTTGCGTGAATGTGGACCAGCAGCCCGTAGATGGGTTCACCGCTCCGTCCCAATGCGCCGCGGCCGGGTATTTCCCCAATCAGTCTTTTCGGCCGGTATTGCTGCCCTATGACCTCACCCGGGGCGGCGGCCTTTACAGCTTCTTCGGTCATACCGACGTAAAGGAACTGGCCTTGTATGTCGAGGATCAGATCAAAACCGGAAACTGGGTCTTCAATCTCGGTATTCGCGGCGATTTTTACAATGCTCTGACCACTGCGCGTCAGGCTGAGCCGCGCCTAGGCGTTTCCTATAACATCAAGCCGACGAATACCGTGCTTCGCGTCTCGTATGCGCGCGCTCTGGAGACTCCGTTCAATGAAAACCTGGTGTTATCCAGCTTAGGATGCGGCAGTGACGTGCTCGCTCCGATTCTCAACTGCACGCCTGGCGTTTCGGGAATTCTTCAACCTGGCTTCCTCAATGAGTTCCACGCGGGCCTGCAGCAGGCTTTCGGGAAAAACTTCGTATTGAGCGGGGAATACATTTGGAAATACCAGCACAACGCCTTCGACTTCAGCGTCCTAGGCAATACTCCAATCACTTTTCCGATCGATTGGCACAACTCGAAAATTCCCGGTTTCGCTCTGCGCGCCGATGTGCCGAATTTCCATAATTTGAGCGCGTTCGTCGTGATGTCTTCTGTCGCCGCGCGTTTTTTCCCCCCGCAGGTGGCGGGAGCGGGCGCCACGGTCGGGCAGACCGGATATCCTTTCCGCATCGATCATGATGAACGGTTCAACCAGACAACGCACTTGCAATATCAACTGCCCGGCAAAGGATTCCGCGGCCCATGGATCGGTTTCAACTGGCGGTTTGATAGCGGAGAGGTTGCCGGCTCAGTACCCTGCTACAATCCCTTCTCTAACGATCCAAATAGCGCGTGCGGCAATACTTCGGTAATGCTCAATGGACAGCCTGCGATTGATCTCAGCAACCTTACCGCCGACGAGGAGTTTCAAGCTGGGCTGGCCTGCGATGGTGTAAAGGCGACGCCTACAACGGCGCTCCCCAATCCGTGTCTCGCCTCGCAACTGACCTCCAAGCTGGTCAACATACCGGCCCCCGGAACGGGAAACAATGATAAGAATCCGCCTCGTATCCAGCAGCGGAACCTTTTCGACCTCTCTCTGGGCGAGGATAACCTTTTCGATGGCGACCGCTATAAGTGGAGCCTTCAACTGACAGCTGTTAACATCGCGAACAATTATGCGCTTTATAACTTCCTGTCGACGTTTAGCGGAACTCACTACGTGAGTCCGCGAGCGATGACGGCTCAAGTCGGTTTTCACTTCTAACCGTCTACGCTACGTGGGCAGGTTTCGTTGGCACGGAACGACGCCTCCGTAGGATGGGGCACGGCGGATTCAAGGTCGAAGTGCAACACAGCTCTGGTCTTGGCGCCGGATACTTCGGGAACTGAAGATGGACTGTTGCAGGTTCGTCGGGTGGCCTACTCAAGCCTTGTTTTGGCTTGAGTGGGGAGGTTGTTGAGCCTAATCTTGACCTCGTGCCTTGCGTGTAAAGCGATTTCATGAATCCGGACAAACCCCACTTTGTTAACAAACACAACCAAGGAGACGTTCAAGACCACGCTGGAGCGTCTGGGGCCCAGCCTCGCTCTCCGCGTGATGCCGGAGCATATCCACCTGCTCATCGGAGAACCAGAGCATAGAACACTAGCCGATGCGCTCAAGTCGTTAAAACAGGGTGTTTCGCGGCGATTGAACGGCGAGGCGGAACACTTTTGGACAAAAGCGCTTACGATTTCAATCTTTGGAATCAGCGGCAGTTCGCGGAAAAGCTTGGCTATATTCATCGCAACCCGGTGAAGCGCGGCTTGTGTGAACGCCCTGAGAGTGGAGCAGTTTTTCGCCATCCCGCAATCGGGATTGAAGGCCGCGTGGAGATTGAATCCGAGTGGAGCGCAAGAAAGCGCGAACGGGCAACTGAGAGACCGTGTCCGCCAGTGGAACTGCCCCACTCAAGCCAAAACCAAGGCTTGAGTGGGCCACCCGCCAGAAGGGCCCCCCTGCGAAAGCTGCTCAATCTGCTGCACCAGACGGAAGAGCCATTCAGAGTCTCTCTGATCACCGATCGTTTTGACAATTGGTTGGATCACTAGATTCCTTTCCGTACAGCTCGTGCTTAGAAGCTCAGCCGGTACGCGCGAAACAAACGCTCGAAAAACTCACCGATCGCATCTGGACCATAGGAAGGGGCAAGCTCTGCGGCCCCGAACCGGTAGACATCGTAGCCGGCGAGACGAAGATCTCGGTCTGCGGCAACCATCGCTGCGTACTTCTGAGGATCGGCTTTGGAGTCCATGCCTGCATAATGCTCTTTCCCATCAACTTCGATAACGATCCGGGCTCCGTTCGGAAGCAGCATGAGAAAGTCCATCCGAAATCTTAGAAGGGCGTCTTTGCCACGTTCGCGAACCGTTTTGGGATCCCAGTGCAGCCAGACCTCTGGCAAGAGGGCTGGCAGCCGAGGAACGAGGTGCTTGAAATGTTTGAAATATGATTCGAATAGCAGCCGTTGCGGAGGAGAGTTGTCAGGCAGGCAATTGAATAGCCTGCGGTATAGAGACTTCTTCGCCTCGTCTTCATCGAATCCGTTCGTGTCGCGCCACCACGATTGCAGTTCTCTCCAGGTTAAGCCCCGGGAGCTAAATGGGCGATCGTAGATAAGAACCTCTTCCCGACCCGAAACAACCTCAACATCGTTATTGATCGCATCACAGAAGCGAAGGTCAGGTTTGATTTTCGACGCGAAGATAAGGTTTTTGGGCGAGGTGTGCACTCCCTTGCCCATAGGGACAGCAGTAAAAACCGGATAGCCGCCTGCATCTCCTGTCTCCTGCAACTCGACCTGACACGGCTTTAGAGCGTCATTCAATAAGCTGACAAACCTCTTCTGTTGTTCTAAATCGGGCCGGACCTCAGCAGAGGAAAGCCCCTCTAACAGGAGTAGGTATCTCTTGTCGGAGCTTGTGTAGGCTCCCAACTTTTCGAAAAGCTGATCGGCCGTCCAGTCTTTATTGCGAACGACGTGTTGTTCGACCTGCCACCTCAGGTTATGAGTTGACTGCGTGAAGAAGTCGAAAGGGCCTTCAAGAACGAAAAGACTCTGAAGCAACTCGATGAATGGACTAGAGCGCAGGTAAAGATCTTGATCTTCGAGAGAATTCGCGACCTCACGTCGAAAGCGAACCGGTACCTCCGGTACTGGTGTGTCTGCCCAGATAAGCTCTTGAAGTTCATTTCGAGTCTCCGCGTCTGGAGGAAATCTGGAAAGGTAAGCCGTAGCAACGTGGACTAAATCGTCGTCAGATATGGAATCGAAACTCGCGTAAAGACGATCCCGCTTAGAGCCTTCTCCACTAGGCGAAGGCAAGCCAAGGTATTGGCAGAGCTCGGGCAAGCAACCGTGCGTAGCGTAGTCTTTGAGTGCTCCGATCAGTCCGCGAAGCTTCAGGCGTAGAGGTGAATCGTCCGTAGATGCCAAGACAGAAGTGGGACCTCGCTATGGAGTGATTCTAGCCGGAAAAGACCTTCCCTGAAGAAGTCTCTTTCCGTTACTCGTGCCGATTATCTCGCTACCCCGTCCGTGGCGATGTACCCGAAGCCTGGCAGGTCTGGGAGTCGGTCATTCATTGCGAACGCGTTTCAAGTAAGCCGCTCGCACGGCGGACGCTACGCGTGCCGACAATCAGGCAGTTTTCTTATGCTTAGAAACTTCATTGCTGGGGCATAACGGAGCCATCGTGACCTGCTGCTTTTCTCAACGATACCGTTCCGAAGCAGTCGTGATGCGGTCAAACAGCAAAGTACGATTGAATTCCCATAGTAAACCGCATCCGGCTCAAACTCGCGCGACCCACTTGAAACGACTCTATCGAAACTGCCCGCCAGGCTAGCCGCTTTTGGCTCGGGGCAGTTCCGATAGAGTTCTAATGTCGTGAGTTATCAGATCGCGACTGACTCTGCGCGCCTTTCGAACTCGCCCCTCGCAGATGGGCGATAGCCGTCATGAATAGAGGACAATTCCTCAAGAAAGAGCGTCTAAGAAATCCATAATGGCGAGATAGACGCCGGTCAGGTCAAGCTTGATTCTGTCGCGCTCCCGTAGTTTGAGGGCCTTCGTCTTCTGGCCAGTTTTGAATTCGATTGGGTGACTGTCCGGTATGCTATTTCGTCTGTCGTTCGTCGATCGCAGCGCTGCCGCCATCGCTGGGAAATTCTGGGCGAACGGTGCAGCAGCGTCCAACATCACCCCGAACGATAGCCACCTGCCGGTTCTCCCTTTGCGCGGCATAGCGCCAGAGGAACCTGCGGTATTCAGGACATCCTGGAATGCCCCGAAAACGGCATCATTGAAGGAATTCTGCGAAGCGAGCCAGCCCGAGCGATCCGAGTAGAACTTGTTCTCCGCAGTCAGCAGAAGTTGGAGGGCATGCTGATAATTCGGGCCGAGCAACGCTTTCCAGCCGCGCCAAGGTCGTAGCTTGTAGGACGCACCGAGGATATCGCCGATCTGATCGAAGTGTGGTTTGGATACGTCACTGATCAAACCCAGGCCCTGGAAAAACATTCTTGACCTCCGCCGATAGGCGATAAGTCGCTATTCCCATCTGTTTCGGTGACAGCCCTCTATCGACAATCTCCTCTGCCAGAGTCATACCCGGTGCCGGCAGAGGCCGCTGGCAAAGCTCAGCTGCGATGCCCCCCTTGATATAATCCTCGTCCATTAGATAGGGGACCAGCAGCGACTGGATATAAGGGCTCTTGGACCGCACGCGCTTGAGTGTGTGGAAGCTGGAATAAAGCCCAGCTTTCCGGCACGACAGGAAGAAAACGCATAGCGCCCGTTGCATCGAGAATGAGAGCTTGCCGCGCTTTGCTTGTGCGATTGCAACCGGCAGCAGGACCTGAAGTTCGCGTGGCCTGGACTGCCGTGATGCTATCAGCCAAAGTTCTGCTTGAACGTAATCATGTAGTACGCCCTTCGTCAACATTTCTATGACGTGTCGGACGATCAGCCGTGATTTTGAATAGTTCTGGAAGAATGCTGCAAATGCGTCGATGTGTTCGGGGTGCTCCGGCAAGAGCTTAAGAGTCTTGTTCAAGATCGTACGGGATGGGCCGCTCCGGTAAAGCACGAATCGAAGCCGGCTCTTGTCGATCACGCGCAGTGGTCGGCCTCCGATCGCATCGCCGAAGATTTCAAGCGCAAAGTCTTCGTCCATCTCACTTTCGTCGGGGTCACGGCCCGTCGACTCCGCAATACTCGGCAGTGTACCCAGAGCTTCCGTGACGTCCTTGGCATAGGAAACCTTGAACTTTGACCCCTGCGGGATTAGGCTCCAATGCCGACATTCCATTTCCAGAACAATGGCAGCGCGCCGCACCTGATCCTTTGTTTTTGCCAGAACGCGGATGTCGTCGACGTAGCGGATGTAGGGAATGCCGGCTTTGTCCATCGCTTCATCCAACGGCAGGAGAAAAATCTCCGCGAGAAAATCTGACGCCATGGGCCCTTGCGGTATGCCGTGATCGACGGGAATGCCCTTGGTTTCAGAAGTCCAGACGCAGAGCCATTTCCGAATCATCTCCCAAGCTTCGTTACTGCCGCCGGACGGCGAAACGACGCTTTGTAAGGCCCGGTGGGAAATGGTTTCGTAGAAGGCGGCCAGGTCAAAGTGCGCAATCCAGTGGTTGCCGCCGGCCAAATGCCTTGCGAGCCGCAACTTGAAATTATGGTAAGTCCGGCGCCAGTCCTGCAGGAAGAAAATTGACTCGGGCGAATTCTGACACGCACTGAATACCAACCTGTTTTCGACGGCTCTTCGGCGTTTAAACATCTGATGCGCCACTTGGTTCGCGATCGCCTGAAGGAGGATCTGATCGTCCAGAGCCAGCAAGGTAAGCGGGCGAAGTAGCCCGGACGGTTTTGGCAGATACATCCGAATGGGGCTTGTCGCCTTCCATCCGCCCTGGAGCTTCTCGTGCAGCAGTTGAAGGTTCGCCTTACGCCCAGGTTCGTAGGCGCTATAGAGGTGGCGAAACATTCGCTTGTGCTGGAGATTTTTGGCCGTGGTGATGCGAGACCAAGCAAGGTCGAGGTTGCGAAACGAAATGAGCGAAGCCTTGCTGATCAAGCAACTACCTCCTGCGATGAAGCTCAAATTTTAAAACGATCACCAATCGAACCGCGACCGGCCATAGCAAAGGATAGGAGGTCAGGCGAGATACGTAATGAACGGGCGCAGCCGCTCTCGACTATCCCGACCGGATCTTGGGTGCCCTACATCTGGCGGGTTCTTTGCGCCAAATGGGGGAACTACAACCCTTATGTCATCAAAAGCCCAGGTTGGTTTCGGCGAACCTGGGGCACCCCGCCTCATACCGGATCGTGCAGTCACTCCGTAGCGTGGGGCATTGCCGGCGACCAGACCGCTGTCGTACCGCCAGTTGAAGCGAACCAGTGATCGAGGGGACCGAGATTCCAGAATCCAAACCGCTCCGGATCGTGATATTGGAGATGCCGTCGATCTTTAGCGGAACTCACTACGTGAGTCCGCGAGCGCTGGCGGCTCGAGCCGGTTTTCACTTCTAAGAGCTTATCGAAAACGGGTTTGCGGACCAAACGGCAACTGCGGACATGTCCTTCGACCGCCTGCACTTCACTGAATGAGAGCAATTTCACAACGATTATCGATTTGCTCTAGAATGTGTCTAACTCATCGTGCTTCCAATTTCTTCACGGATGCGATTGGACCTCGACTCGGAAAGGCTGGCGCTGTCGAATTCAGGGGGATGACACGAATACCAAGAGCTTAGGGTTGTTCTCAATTGGCTGACCCTTACGCTTCACCCAAGGTCCCGCGCCTCAGTTTGGGGGCTGCGCGTGTGCGGCTTTTCGGCGGCTTTGTCTTTGCGGCGGCGGTTCTGCTGCTGATCGGGCCTCGGGCCGAAGCACAAACGTCCACAAACATTACACTCGATCAAGCAATCGATCTTGCGCTTGCCCATAACCACGGCCTCAAGGCGACACGCACGCTTGTTCCTCAAAACCAGGCTCAGGAAGTTACTGCCAACCTGCGTCCTAACCCCACGCTTGATTTTGATACTCAATACCTGCCCATCTTCCAACCGCAAAATTTCAGCCTGAGCAACCTGGACCAGAACCAGGAATTCGACGCCGGAATCAGCTATCTATTCGAGCGCGGCCACAAGCGCCAGCGCCGCCTGCAGGCCGCGCAAGACCAGACCGCAGTTACCCGCTTCCAGGTCACCGATGCCGAACGGACGCTAACATTTGGCGTGGCGCAACAGTTTATTGCCGTACTCCTGGCTGAATCAACCCTGCGCTTTTCACTTGAGGATCTGAAGGGCTTCCAGCAAACCGTAGATATCGCTCAGGCACAGGAGAAATCGGGCGCTATCAGCGAAGGCGACTACTTAAAAATCAAGTTGCAACTGCTGCAATTTCAAATGGACGTCTCCTCCTCCCGTTTGGCGAGAGTGCAATCTCTTATCGCGTTGCGGGATTCGCTTGGCTATGACGCGGTTCCGGAGAACTACGACGTGGTGGGAGACCTGGCGTATCAAGCGGTGAAGGCTAACTTGGAAGACCTAGAGGCAAGGGCGCTCCAGCAAAGACCCGATCTTCGCGCCGCCCAGTTGGGCATCACCGCTGCAGAGAGCCAAATCCTCCTGGCCAAAGCCAACGGGAAACAGGATGTGGGCGCCACCTTCGATTTCACCCACACAGCAAGCGAAAATAGCAGCGGCCTTTATGTGAACTTCGATTGGGCCCTATTCAACCGGAATCAAGGCGAAATTGCGCGCACCGGCTATGCTCTGACACAGGCCCAGGAGCAGGAAATTTCAGCCCGGGAAGTGGTGCTTTCCGACATCGGCAATGCCTATCAATCGCTTCGCAGTAACGATGAAGTGGTGCAGCTTTATACCTCAGGATATTTACGGCAGGCTCAGGAATCGCGTGACATCAGCCAGTATGCCTACCAGCGCGGGGCGGCAAGCCTGTTGGATTTTCTCGACGCTGAACGCAGTTATCGGGCGGTCCAATTGGCCTATCGCCAAGCCCAAGCTTCGTATATGACCGCACTCGAGCAGTTGAAGGAAGCAGTAGGAACGAGGAATCTCCCGTGAAGATGCACAAAGGCCGCGGTTTGTCCCAGGTCGCGCTAACGGTCGTATCGGCGATGATGCTGGCTACTGCCGGATGCAGCGGGGCCGGACCGGGCGCTGCCGCAAATACCCAGCCAAATAACTCAAGCGGTGCTGAGTTGTTCACCATTCCTGCCAACCAGATGACTCATGTACAGGTACTGACGGTTCACCCCACCAGCTTGGAGCGCACCCTGCGCCTGACCGGATCAGTAGCCTACAACAGTTTCCATACCACCCCGGTGATCACGCCCGTCGGTGGTCCGGTCAGCCGGATCGTGGTCGTTCCCGGCCAACGGGTACACCCGGGCCAGCCTATGTTGTATGTGGCGAGTCCGGACTATTCTCAACTCCGATCGAATTACCTGAAGGCCAAGGATGCTTATGCGCTGGCCAAGCTGGCTCACTCCCGGGCGCAGGACCTCTATCAGCATCACGCCCTGGCCCTCCAGAGTCTGGAACAGGCTGCGTCGGCCGAGGTACAGGCCGGAGGTGATTTGGCCTCCGCTGAAGCCGCTCTTAGAGTGCTGGGAATAACCGATCCCGCTGCGCTCCTTAAAGGGCCTCCCTCCTTCCAGGCGCCTGTGGGAGCCCCAATCGACGGAGAAGTGGTCGAGCAAAACGTGGCGGTGGGGCAACTGCTCCAAGCCGGCGCCACCCAGTGCTTCGTGATCTCCGATATGAGCACGGTATGGGTAATGGTGAATGTTTACCAGAGCGATCTAGGCTATGTTCGCGTGGGAGATCCGGTCACCATTCAGACAGACACTTATCCCGATGTCTTCCATGGCCGAATTTCTTATGTGGCGGCTTCGCTCGATCCGGCGACGCGCACTCTCCAGGCGCGGATTCAGACCAGTAATCCGGGGGACAAGCTGAAGAAAGACATGTATGTAACCGCCACGGTGGATGCGGGCACGATCAAAAACTCTATTGCGGTACCGGACTCGGCCGTTCTGCGGGACAGCGAGAATCAGCCCTTTGTTTACGTAGAAGATCAGGCAAACCGGTTTGGCAGGCGCTCGATTACCGTTGGAGAAAGCATTCGCGGTCAGACACAAATCACCAGTGGATTGAACCCGGGTGAACATTTCATCGCAAATGGCAGCTTGTTCCTGCAGTTCGCAGAGTCACTGCAGCGTTAGGGACCTTAGTAAAGAACTTTGCCGGAAGGTAAACCACTTCCCGCGGAGATGAACAGGCGAAAAAGAGAGTGGCTTTCAAAACCGAATGATCCATCGAATCGTGCAAGCTGCCCTCCGGCAGCGCTTTCTGGTGTTAATGCTGACCGCCTTTATGATGGTCGCCGGCGTTATCTCATTCCAGCGGATGCCGGTGGACGCCTATCCCGACCTTTCTCCTCCGCAAGTCGAGCTTATAACTCAGTGGCCCGGTCACGCCGCGGAAGAGGTCGAGCGCCTGGTCACGCTCCCTATCGAACTGGAGATGAACGGCGTTCCCCACATGGTGGTGATGAGGTCCATCTCCCTCTACGGCCTCTCCGATGTAATCCTTACCTTTGAAGATAGTACAAACGACTACTTTGCGCGGGAGATCGTCTTCGAGCGAATAGCGCAGGCCAATCTGCCCTCGGGGGTGACCCCGTCGATGGCGCCGTTGTTTAGTCCCAGCGGTCTGGTGTACCGGTATGTGCTGGAGAGCCCCGACCGAAGCCCGCAGGAGTTAAAAACCATCGAAGACTGGATCGTGGAACGAGGGTACCGGTCGGTGCATGGCGTAGCCGACGATTCCGGCTTCGGCGGTACTACGATGCAGTACCAGGTGCTGCTTGATCCCGCGCGAATTTATGGATATCACTTGACCGTTCCTCAAGTGATGGACGCGTTGTCCTCCAACAACTCCAACGCCGGCGGCGGGTTTTACTCGCAGGGCGGCCAGTTTTACTACGTCCGTGGAATCGGGCTGGTGCGCAACACTCAGGATATCGGGGACATAGTGGTCGGCAGCAACAATGGAACGCCGATCCGCATCAAGGATGTGGGCAGCGTGGTCATTGGCCATGCGCCACGGCTGGGCGAATTCGGTTTTCAAAAGAACGACGATGCGGTTGAAGGCGTTATTCTGATGCTTCGCGGAGAGCAGACGCAAAACGTCCTCAAAGCGGTCGAAGCAAAGACCGATGACTTGAACCGGAATGTGCTGCCGCCGGACGTCAAGATCCGTCCTTATTACGATCGCAGCGATCTGGTAAAGCTAACCACGGATACGGTAGAGCGCAATCTGTTCCACGGGATGATCCTGGTGCTGATCGTGCTGATGTTTTTCCTGGTCAGCTTGCGCGCGGCCGTCATCGTCGCCATTACGATTCCGCTGTCACTGTTGTTTGCTTTCATCGTGCTCCATGCCCACGATGGCGCGGCCAATCTGCTCTCCATCGGAGCGATTGATTTCGGCATCGTGATCGACGGCGCCGTGGTCATGGTGGAGAACATCTACCGTGAGCTCGCGCTCCGTACCGGCCAGACGTACAGCCTTCACGAAGTCATTTTGTTGGCGGCGAAAGATGTCGACCGGCCCATCTTTTATTCGGTCGCCGTCATACTCACAGGTTATCTTCCGATCTATGCCCTCAGCGGGCCTTCCGGCAAGCTATTCCATCCCATGGCCGAGACCATGTCTGTCGCGGTTGTCGGCGCACTCATCCTTACCCTCACACTTGTTCCGGTCCTGGTGTCGTATTGGTTTAGGAAGGGAGTACACGAGCATCCCAACCGGATTTATGAGTGGCTCAAAGGGCAATACGCGCGCCAGTTAGACTGGGCGCTCGATCGTCCTAAGCTTGTCATGCTGCTTGCAGCTCTGATCTTTGGCGCTACTCTGCTGCTGGTTCCTTTTATAGGCGGTGAATTCATGCCTCACCTGGACGAAGGAGCGCTGTGGGTCCGGGCAACAATGCCCTACACCATATCCTTCGAGGAGGCCAGCAAAATCGCTCCTCAGATCCGCGCCATTCTCATGTCTTATCCGCAAGTCACCGTCGTGGGCTCTGAACTTGGGCGTCCCGACGACGGCACCGATCCTACAGGCTTCTTCAACTGCGAGTTCTATGTCGGATTGAAACCCTACAAAGACAAGTCATGGAGCGGAGACCTCAATACCAAGGCCAAGCTCACCGACTCGATCAACAAGAAACTCAGCTCGTTTCCCGGGATCATTTTCAACTACACCCAACCGGCGGAGGACGCAGTAGACGAAGCTTTGACCGGGCTGAAGAGCTCGCTAGCTGTCAAAGTCTATGGCGGCGACCTGAATGTGCTTCAAGATAAGGCGATCCAGATCAAGAACACACTGGAAAAAATCCCCGGATTCACCGACCTTACTGTGGTGCGCGAGCTCGGCCAACCCAGTTTGCTGATCGACGTAGATCGGGACAAGATTGCGCGTTACGGAATCAACGTGTCGGATGTAGAAGCGGTGATCTCCGCGGCCGTCGGCGGCCAGGCGGCTACACAGGTAATCCAAGGAGAAAAACTGTTTGACCTGGTTGTACGAATGCAGCCTCAGTTCCGTAGCAGCGCAGGCCAGATTGGCGGACTGTTGGTGGGCACGCCCGACGGGCAGCAGATTCCGCTAAGTCAACTCGCCACGATCCGGCAAGGGAATGGCGCATCTTTCATTTATCGCGAAAATAATTCCCGCTATATCGGCGTGCAATACAGCATTGAAGGCCGTGACTTAGAACGCGCCGTGAACGATGGGCAGCGGGCCGTCGACCGGGCCGTTCGCCTGCCCCAAGGCTACCGGATGGATTGGGGTGGCGAATATAGCCAGTTCCTGGCGGCAAGAGCGCAGTTGGCGATCATCGTTCCTCTCGCGGTCGGTTTCATTTTCATGATCCTCTTTGCGCTGTACGGAAATTTCAAATTTCCCGTCTCCATCGCTTTGGGCGTCATCATGACCGAACCGGTGGGAGCTTTAGTAGCCTTGAAGCTTACCCACACTCCTTTCAGCGTCTCCTCTGTTCTTGGTTTGCTGGCGCTGCTGGGAGTATCGGTAGAAACCGCGGTTATTCTTGTCTCATTTATCAATAAGCTCCGGCTGGAGGGCATGGACATCCGCCGCGCCACGCGGGAGGCCTCGCTTCTGCGGCTGCGTCCGATTATGATGACCGCGCTGGTTGCGTGCCTTGGGCTGCTGCCTGCCGCTCTGTCAACGGGAATCGGGTCGGACACGCAGAGGCCCTTCGCCATCGTCATCGTGGCGGGTTTGCTCTCCCGGCTGCTTATTGGATTCTTCGTCAATCCCGTTCTTTACGAAATGGTTGCTCGTGAAGGCGACGTTCTCCAGGTCTAGGGCAAAAGCAGGATAGAGATCTCCTCAATCAAGGGCTTCCACCGTACTCTGGGCAAATGTTCAGATCGTTGGAGATTCCGACGGCACATTGTGAGATCTCGGGTGTTCACCATGGCCCGCACTGACGCCCGCTTCATCCGTCTTTCGACCGGCTCGCCTAGCTGTCTTCTCCTAGCTTGTTGGCTCCGTGCATCCTTGCGTGGAAGAACACCACTCAACCTGGAGACACTTATGCGTCTCTGCGTGGTCACGTTCTTTGGAGCGTGCCTGTCCCTGCCTTTGTGCCTGCCCCTTCATGGGCAGACTTCGTCCGGAAAGGCTTCAATTCACCCGCAACCTGGCGATGATGACGATCCAAGAGCTATTCTTGAGCTTGGCGCGGCCACCAGTTGGAACACGACCGGAGGTGCTGCAACGTTCGCACCAAATCTGGCTGCCGAAACAACCCCCATCGAAAATTGGCTGGAGCTTGAGGCGGGAGTCTCGCCCTTTTACACTCGGAACTCTACAGAGTGGGATACGGATCTGCTCTTCAAGAAGCCGTGGACCTTATCCCCGAAAGCGGAGTTCATGCTGGGTGTCGGGCCTGAATGGATTCACCTGAAGCAGAGTGGAAAGACCACAAATTCCGTAGCGGGAGAAGTAGCGGGAGATTTCATGTTCTGGCCAAACGGCAGGCATCGGTTCGGATGGTTTCTGGAACCGGCCTACGACTACAGTTTCGCGGCGGGTCACCAGCAGTCGATCGGCATGAGCGCAGGTCTTCTTATCGGCGTCGCCAGGAGGCACCGGTGATGGCGACAGCAACTGCGTAGGGGCATTCTGAGGCGGCGGGTGGCCTACACAAGCCTTCTTTTGGCGGAGTGGGAAGTTCTCGGGCGTAATCTTGACCTCGTGCCTTTTAGGTCTGAAGCGATTTCACGAGTCCGGACAAACCCCCTTTGTTACGTTTTACTGTAATCGTCATAGTAACGTTTCCTGACAAACACAACAAGGAAACGGGTATGAGACGCAGCTTCGCTCTCTGCGTGATGCCGGAGTATGTCGACCTGCTCATCGGAGAACCACAGCATAGAAGACTAGCCGATACGCTCAAGTCGTTAAAACAGAGTGTTTCGCGGCAATTGATGGGCGAGGCGGAATACTTCTGGCAAAACCGCGATTACGATTTCAACTTTCGGAATCAGCGGCAGTTCGCGCAAAAGCTTGGCTATATTCATCGCGTCCCGGTGAAGCGCGGCTTGTGTGGACGCCCTGAAGGCTGGCGTGGAGCAGTTTTCGCCATCACGCAATTGGAGTTGAAAGCCGCGTGGAGATTGAACCCGAGTGGAGCCCAAGAAAGCGCGAACGGCAGCTGGGAGACTATGTCCGCCAGTGGAACTGCCCGACTCAAGCCGAAACAAGGGTTGAGTGGACCACCCGCCCGACTCCAACTCCGAGCGTGTCACCGACCAACCGGACAGAACCCGGTTTTCAACCTTCCGGGAGTCGCGGGCAGGCAGAGAGCAGGATTAGCGACGGATTGGCGACGATCCGCCCAGAACCGAAGAACAACTGATCAATATCGCACCTCAATGAGTGCTAACGCCTGATTTCGTCAGCTAGAAAGTCGGCTAGAGTTGAGTTAGGATTTGTGAATCTCAAACCTTAAGGAGGTAGTCATGTCGAAAGAGCTGGTCGATCCAAAGGTGTTACATGAACGGGGGGCGCGAGGAGAAAAGCCGCCAGAGCCAAATCGGCGAGCGGGCTTCTCGCATGCGGCCCCCGGACGCCACGCAGGACCCACTGCTTCCGAAGCCCCCGCAGAAAAAGGGAAACAATCAGTCCGTCCGCACAAGCGAGAGCTGCAGCGGAAGAAGGGGAACTGACCATGGGACTAACGCTTTGCAACAACTACTCCCAACTGATCTCGACCGCGATCATGTTCTACAGCCCCGATACTTGTGGCGGAGAGGGCGACAACTTTCAAATGATGGGCTGGTGGAATCTCAATCCGGGTTCCTGTGCGTTCGTATACGCCAACGATCTCGAAGACTTAAACCGTTACTGGTATTACTATGCGATCGCCGAAGATGGAGCAGAGTGGTCGGGGCCCTACTCCGCCTCTGTTCCCATCGCTGCGTTCAACCAGTGTTACGGAATCGGTGTCGTAATCGAAAATGGTAATGAGAGCGTCGGGATCGCATTCCGGGAATTGGACATTAATAGTTACGACGACTATACCCTCACCTTCATTCCGTAGGCGTATACAGCGACTGCGGCCATTTTGCTTCTCGTACCTGCGGATCGTGCCGCAAGTTACTGCGGAGCGCTCTGCGCAAAATGATTTGCGCGCTCACCCGCGTTCGCGCTGGCGATGCCAATGCTCTTGGTGTCTTCGGAGAAGCCGGACCGCGAGCTGAAGGAATGCTTCGGAGAGCAACCGACAGTGGCGCATTGTTGACATAACATCGCCGATGCATTCACTGAGCCGAAACTTGTCCTTCTGTATCGCGGGCGGATACCGGCAACTCGGAAGTTGCTTCCGGGCCTCCTCCGGTAGGGACCGTCAGAACTTACGAGGCTACGTGAATGCACTGACGAGCGTTCCTTCGGGACGATCAAGTACCGTATCTTCGGGATCCGCCTCTGCTGATTGGCGGGTTGTCCGGTGCAAGGGTCGAAAGCGGCCTCGCCACGATGGCATACAACATCAAGCGCATCGCCAACGTGCTCGGCGCAACCAGACTGACCGGCGGGTGGCCTACTCAAGCCTTGTTTTTGGCTTGAGTGGGAAGTTCTTGGGCGTAATCTTGACCTCGTGCCTTTGGGGTCTGAAGCAATTTCACGAGTCCGGACAAACCCACTTGGTTACGTTTTATTGTCACCGTCGTCGTCACTCCTCCTGACAAACACAACCGAGGAAACGCGAGTGAGACGCAGCTTCGCTCTCTCCGTGATGGCGGAGTATGTCGACCTGCTCATCGGAGAACCACTGAGAGCGGCAGCTATGATAATGTGATTTCTGATTGGATTGCAAAATGACTCCACAACAAGATCCGGCACCGGATCACATCATGCAGATCGGCCTGGGATTCTGGTCGTCGAAGGTGCTGCTTAGTGCGGTCGAAATAGGTGTATTCACGGAGTTAGCGGGCGGCCCGCAGGAATTTAGCAAACTGGCCGGGCGGCTGGGCCTTCATGCCCGATCGGCGCGCGATTACCTCGATGCGCTGGTTGCATTGGGCCTTTTGCACAGAGTGGACGGGACGTATTCCAACACGCGCGAGACGGATCTCTTCCTCGACAGGCACAAACCGAGCTATATCGGTGGCGTCCTGGAGATGGCTAACGCCCGGCTGTTTGGATTCTGGAATCATCTGACGGAAGCTTTGCGGACCGGACGTCCGCAGAACGAATCCAAGGAAGATAGTGGCGCGTCGCCTTTCATAGCGTTGTATGCCGACCCAGCGCGGCTCAAGGGATTTCTTGCCGCGATGTCGGGCATAAGCCACGGCGCGAATCTGGCGATCGCGAGAAAGGTCCCGTGGGCGAAGTACAAGAGCTATGCGGACGTGGGGACCGCACAGGGCGATCTGGCGGTCCAGATCGCGCTTGCCAATCCTCATCTGGAAGGAATCGGATTCGATCTGGCCGAAGTTGAACCGGTATTCGAGGAGTACGCCGAAGTTAATGGCGTGAGTGACCGAGTGCGTTTTCAACCAGGAGATTTCTTCAAAGAAGAGCTGCCCAATGTCGATGTCATCACCATGGGCCACATTCTGCACGATTGGAACCTGAGTGAGAAGAAAATGCTCATTTCCAAAGCCCACGACGCGCTCCATCCAGACGGGTCCCTGGTGGTGTACGACGCGATTATCGACGACGACCGCTCGAAGAATGCCTTAGGTCTGCTCATGAGCTTGAATATGCTCATCGAAACCGCGGGAGGGTTCGATTATACGGGTGCGGACTGCGTTGGATGGATGAAGGAGGCCGGGTTCCGCGATGCATACGTGGAGCACCTTACGGGCCCGGATTCGATGGTCGTCGCCTTAAAATAATCGGGGCGGCGGAATGCTCGAGAGTTGTTAATTAAGAACCATTGTGTAAATGGGCGGAGAGATCAGAAATCAACACGGACTCAATCTGCTAACTGGTCGAGTCACGTTGGCGATCCCTGAGCGATCGGCCAAATCAGATTACTCGCGAAGTTGGCATCTCGTCAGGAACGGGCGCAGCCGCTCTCGATCATGTCAACCGGATCTTGGGTGCCCCATATCTGGCGCGTTCTTTGCGCGTTCTTTGCGCCAGATGTGAGAACTACAAACCTCATGTCATGGAAAGCCCAGGTTAGCTTTCCGCGAACCTGGGGCGCTTCCCGCCTCATACCGGATCATGCAATCAAGAACTTAAAAGTGGAAGCCAACTTCGGCCGTCAGCGCTCGCGGACTCACTTCTAACCGTCTACGCTACGTAGGTAGATTTTGAAAACAGTCCCGCGGGGACGGCATGAAAATATCCCGGATACACCAATCGTGAAAAGGCTATAAACCGTTACCTTCCCGGGGCCAGGCGGCGCCATACCCCATCGAACGTGACATTGAAGCCTCCGCACCGCTGGTTGTCCACAGCGCGGAAGGTTCCATTGGCGGAGTTGTACGTGAGGTCGAGGATGCAGCCCGGCTGGTCGGTCTGATCGACGATATGGAGAAAGGGTCCCATGGCAAGGGCATCGCCGCCCATGCCGCCGTAGTTCACGGCGTGGGCGGTAGTGGTGTAGTAAGCCTTACCGTTGACGTGGACAATGCCGTGGCCGGCGGGACTGCGGGTCAGGATCAGCCGATCCCGGCTTGCACCTATGTGGGTGTTGACCCAAGTGCCGAGCCACTGCTTGGTGGTGACGGCGGGAGCGGCGGGGACTGGCGCGAGGCGATCACTCGGGACCCAGCCGGACCAGCCGCCGACCATGGCGCAAGTCCAACCGCCCTGCGCGGCGCCGGGAGCGACAAGGTCGCCCTGGTAGTCCTCGGGTTTGGTAAGGCTGAGGTACTGGGTGTAGCATGTGCCGGCACGTCCTTGGCCGCAGTGGGAAACCAAGGGGACAGGCGCCGTGCCGTTGAACACGCGTAGGCCAGCGAAGGTGAGAGCATCGCGGGGCTCGCAGGCGGCAACGGGCACGCCGGGTGAGAGAGAAGCGCCGTTGTCCTGAGCTACAGCGAAGGCGAATCCGAGCACGACCAGAGAAAACAGGAGGATGGGCCTAGGAAGGACACGGAAGGACATAAGTACCGGCGCTCCTTCGATGAAGATCCGCTTGCGGACAGTGTAGATTGTCCGGCCATCAAATTCATACGTTTTCACAATTCTGTGTCCTGGTGAGAGTTGGCTATGTGCAGGCGTTCTTTGATGGAACGCCTGCGTCGAGAGTAGTTTCTTGGGGTACACCAATCGTGAAAACGCTAATAGGTCAGGATGGGCGCAGCCGCTCTCGATCATGTCAACCGGATCTTGGGTGCCCCATCTCCGGCGCGTTCTTTGCGCCAGATGTGGGAACTACAACTCTGTCATGGGAAGCCCAGGTTAGCTTTCCGCGAACCTGGGCATTCCCGCATACCAGGTCATGCAATCAAGAAGTTAAAAGTGGAAGCCAATTTCAGCCGTCAGCGCTCGCGGACTCACGTAATGAGTTCCGCTAAACGTTGAAAGGAAGTTGTATAAGGCATATTTGTTCGCGATGTTGACCCCCGTCAAACGAAGGCTCCATTTGTATCTGTCGCCGTTGAAGAGATTGTCTTGGCCGATGGACACATCGAAGAGGCTGCGCGGGCTGATACGCTGAGGATTCTTGTCGTTATCCCCTGTATTCGGAGCGGGAATAGAAATCAGGCTCGAGGTGAACTGCGACGCAAGGCAAACGCTTGGCAGTATGTTACTAGGTATCGCCTTAACACCGTTGCAAGACAAACCGGCCTGGAACTCCTGGTCGCCGGTGATGACTCGATTCCGTCCAACTCGGGCTCCGGCTCAGTTCTTGCAAACTGTTCCGCGTAAAAAGGCCCGCTCCACTAGAGCGGGCCTTCGTTCACTCCATCACGCCGTTGACCCGCTGTCTAGTGGTGACTGCCGCCTCCGTGACTGCCGCCGCCTCCGTGATTGCCGCCTCCTTGACCGGGGCCACTATGGCCCTGGTATCCGGGGCTGTGTTCACCGCCCGCGTCGTGGCCGGCGTTGCCTGTGTGGCCATGCCCATCTCGCGCCTCGTTCCCTTGGAAGTGGCTGAATGGCTGGGCCCCACGCGAGGGCAGTGGTCCTCTATAACCGTGATGAGGATCGTAGCGGTTATCGACGTGGCCGTAGAACCCGCGAGGGCCATGGAACCAGGGGCCGGCTCCAATGAATATCCCGCCACTGAACCAATCTGGCCCATAGTAGCCATAGGGAGCACAGTCATACGGAGCATAGTCGAAGTACCCGTATGGGCAAACAGGCGGAACTCCAATGTTAATAGAAACCTGAGCCGGTGCTATGGGCACACTGCTCACCAGCGCAACAGCGAGAGCAGTGAAAGCAAGCGATTTCCATCGCGACATAAGTTCTCCTCGATCGTTCGGTTAGAGTCTACTCCTGCGGGACGCGCTTATGTTATCTACCTTCAACTGCAACAATGTCAATGGCTCCTTTCAGCTAGCGAGGGCTTAACCTTCTTCGTATGTCTTTCGATCCCCGAACCGACTCGCGTCGTCATCATTCAGACCTTCGGCATGGCGCCGCATCCCGAGGGAGGCTGGTACACAGAAACCTTCCGCGCTCCTTCCGCGCCCGGCAGACGTTCCGCCGTTACTGCCATCTACTTCCTGCTACAGGAAGGCCAGCGCTCTCACTGGCACAGCGTCGACGCTTCTGAGATATGGCTGTGGCACGGCGGCTCGGCGATTCGGCTCTGCCTCAGCCCTGACGGTCAGCAAAGCGAAACCGTCCTGCTCGGCTCTAACATTGCCGCAGGCGAGCGTCCACAGGCCGTAGTCCCTGCGGATGTTTGGCAATCCGCCGAGAGCCTGGGCGCCTGGAGCCTCGTCTCTTGTATTGTTGCTCCCGGATTTGAATTCTCCGGCTTTACCATGGCTCCGCCAGAGTGGTCTCCCGGCCCGGCTACAAAATAGCTTCCAGCCTTAATTCAGGTAGAGGCGGGCCTTCCGGGCGTTTTCGCGGCAGGAGATGTCCGCTCTGGGAACGGGGCGAAACGCCTGGCGTGGTGAGCGTGGTCTCCATCCCAGAAGACAAAGCACCCCTGAAATCGATCACTTCATCGTAACCAGGAGCGTTGTGATCTGATTCATTCTGGCGTCAAGGTCGTCGTTCTCCTGCCTGCTGTACTTCTGTTGCAGTGCCACTTCTTTGTTTGCGTCCTCTTTCAGGCCGATGTGCGAGTAGGCCAATGCAAGGCGGTAGTGTGCCTGGGAGTAATCGGGCTTGCTGCGTATGGCTGCTTTCAGTTCAGGGATGCTTCGCAGCCATTGCGCCTGCATTTGCAGGAGGAACCCCATCTCATAATGTGGTTCGGGCAGGCGGGGGTCCGCTCGAATCGCTTCTTGCAGAAGCTTGTGCGCCAGCTCGAGCCGGTTCGGCTGCGGCGGCAGATGAAGGAGGCGTATCGCCGCATAGGTCCATGGCATAGGCTTCCGTGGGTGCTTCTCGGCGAACAGAAGCACAGCGTCACATTTGGGATTAACGCCTTCGCTCAATACCGCACACGTCCGCCCCAGCAGTTCAGCATCCATTCCATTGTCCGGGTCGGCACGGAGTAGATCTGCAAATACGTCGATGGCCTGACCATATTTCTCATCTCCGTAGTACGCCACGCCCCGGCCAAACTGAATGCGGCGGCTGCGGGGGAATTCCTTCGCTCCGGCTTCGAACTCCTCTGCCGCCGAAGCGAAGCTCCAATGACGCAGAAAATCCACTCCCAATGCATATACATTAGCTTCTGTGGGAGCCAGCTCTACGGCACGGGCGTAGTGTTGCGCGGCCTCCTTATAGTGGCCCAGCTTCTCCTCGACGTCTCCGTAAAGCGATTGAGCTTCCGCGGAGTTCTCGACTCCAGACATGCGCGCGAGCAAGGCTTCGGCCTCTGCGTTGTTCTCCACTTGAAAATAGGCGAGCGCGGCGTTGTATTGCAGATCGGGATTTTGGCCGTCGCGGGCCAGAGCGGCTGAGAACGCTGTGACGGCTTGTTGCGGCAGGTGCAGGATCATCAGGGCTTGTCCGAGAGCTTCCTGCGATCGGACATTTTCCGGATCCAGCTGAGTGGCAACCCGCAGTTCTCTGGCGGCTTCCGAAGTTCGTCCAAGCTTCAGGTAGGCGGCACCCAGGTTAGCGTGGCCGACGTCAACTTTCGGCTCTTCCTTCACCGCGGCAATGAGCAGAGGCAGCGCGGCTTGCGGCCGGTTCTGGGAGGCATAAGCCAGCCCGAGGGATTCGTCGATTTGGAAGCTGTGGGGATGACGGAGTTGAAGCTCTTTCAGGATCGACTCCGCCTGGGCGAAGTCGCCCCCATTTAACGCGGAGAGCGCCGCTTCAAATCTTCTCTCGTCGGAAGGTGACACAGAAGCGACGTTAGAAGAATGGGTCTGAGAACAACAGAGCTTTGCGCCACCCAGGAGGCTGCAGGCCAGAAGAATTGGTGCGCAGCGTAATAACAACGATTCCTTCCAAAAAGCGCGGAGCCCCACCGGCACCAGTATAGCTTTCACAGGCACCCCAGAAATCGAGGGTCGCGGCTCTCCGGGGATGCAACTTGTCCAGCGACCCTGCAATTCCGTTCAGAAAATGTATTTAAGCGAGAACTGGAAGAATCGAGCATCCGGCGTAAAGTTCTGGAAGAACCTTGGTGAGGTGATCTGCCCACCGTTGGAGCCGTTGGTGGCGACACTCGGGTCTCCATAGGCGGGTGTGTTGAACAGATTGAACACATCCGTACGAAACTGAAGCTGTTGTTCACGAAAGGTTGCGAAGCTCTTAAAAACCGACAAGTTGATCCGCTCGTATCCGGGGCCCATGATCTGATTTCTGTGACCTCCCAGGAACTGTTTGACCAGGATCGGATCTGTCACGTATTCAGAATACGCGTAACCGGGCTGCGGTTGGTTCGGGTTACCCGCGTTCGGTCCCGGACTGATCAAAGATCCGCGCAACGGGTTCGCGAAAGCGCAAGGGTTGTACCAGTTCACTCGATTGCGTGTCTTTTGAGCGCAGGTCACAGAGGAGTTCGATGGATCTGGGCTACCGCCCGGGGTGAACGGATTGCGAATGAGTGTCGCCCGTGAATTTCCGCCCGAGGCAGTGGTGATATCGGGAGTCACAGTGAAGGGATTTCCGGTCTGCGCCACGAAGGTGAGGCTCGTGCTCCAACCACCCGCGATGATGTTGCCAAAGCCGGCATGATTGAGGTGGCTGCGACCCGTTCCAAATGGAAGCTCGTACAGTCCGTTCAACGTGACGCGATGGCGAGTATCCCAGGGCGAGTTTGCATAATCATCGCCGATGGGAACCAGCGCCGTGTTCCGGTAGCCCGGATCACCCGTACTCCCAAGTGCCGACGGTGCGTCATCCATGCTATGGGACCAGGTATACGTGGCGAGGAAATCCAGTCCACTGACGTTTTGCTTTTCCAGCTTGGCCTGTAAGGCGTTATAACTGCTGACCCCGCTATCAGCCATAAAGGATCCGTTGCTGAACTGAGGAAACGGCCGTACAAACTGAGAGTTATTTCCCGGATTCAGGAGCGACTCCGCAGGGTTAGTACTGATGAAGTTCAACACGTGGCGCCCGACGCTCCCCACATATCCCAGGCTCGCAGACATCGTATTACTTAAGGCTCGCTGCACAGTGAGATTCTCCGACATCACATATGGTGTTGGAATGACGCGGGGGGCTCCCTGCACGGAGGGTCTGACTACATCATTGAGCAGGCCGGCCGCGATCTGCTGGGAAAATCCGGTTTCGAGGCTAAAGCCATTGGTAGGGCAGTTTCCAAGTGTGCAGTTAGGAGAGGTAAAGGTAGAAGCAAATTGGAACGGATAGGCGTCGACCAGCATAGGCGTGCCGCCGAGATTTTCAAGGCCGCCAAAGAAGATTCCGAAGCCAGTGCGGACTACAGTCTTAGGATCGAGTTGGTAGGCGATACCCACGCGAGGAGAGAAGTTGGCGCCCTGCGCGTGTGCCAAGGCCGGGTATCCGACATAGGCGAGGTTTACATTGTCCTGAGCCAGAGCACTCAGAAAGCTCGGAGCGAGCGTGGCATTTTTCTGTAATGCGGAGTAATAATATGTTGCCGAGCCAGTCCCGATTCCTAAACTCCCGAAGTTGGGAGTGAAGTTGGCCTGTCTACCGGAGTTCTCTTTCATCGGTTCGAAGATCTCATAACGCAGGCCGAGGTTTAACGTCAGCCTGGTGGTTACCCTCCAATCGTCCTGCCCATAGGCGGCGAAGTACCATCGAGAGTTAGCCTGATTGGCGCTATTGGAAATCGTCGAAGAATTAATCTGATTAGTGAGAAAATCCGCGACACCGTATCCGGTATAACTTACGCCGGGAAGGCTGGAATAGGTTCCGGAAAACGTATATCCGCCATTGGGATAACTCGGTTCCAACGTGGTGAAGCGCATATTCTGGTATTGGACACCGATCTTAACGGAATGATTGCCGACGATCTTGGTCACATTGTCAAGGATCTGATAGGTGTTCTGATACTCATCGGCGGTGTAGTACGGGACTGAGCCAAAACGGGAGATGCCGGTCACGTTTGTCGTTGGCAAACCCATGGCCCCGGGATTAGATGGAATACCGCCCAATCCCAAAGCGGAGGCGTTATCAATGTTTGAATCTACGCTGGAATAGCGATAGTGCGAATATTGATAGCCGAGTCGAAATTCATTGATGAGGGCGGGATTAAAAATATGGGTTTCGCTTCCGACAAAATCTTCGCCTTTAATGAAACTGTCGCCACTGCTCTGAAAATTGCCACCGTTGAGTATGTTTCCCAGCGGCTGCGGATAGAAGTCAGGCTCATTGGAGTAGGTGAACCGGATGAATGACTGGTCCTTGGTGCTGGCGTTCCAGTCCATGCGGGCGTCCCAGGCCCAGCGGTTATCGGTTGCGTTGCTGGTTACGTTGTAATTGTTATAGACGCGGCCCCCGTTCGCGTTCGGGGCAGGATACAAATTCAGGATTTTTAGCGCTACCGGATCGAGTTGGCTTGGACAATACACATTATTCTGCCCATTGCAGGAGACGGGCACGGTTCCCCCTGATTTATACAATTGGATAGGCTGGGGCGAGCCGGTCAGGCCAGGGCTTAAGAGCTCAGTGAAGTTTCCCTGCCGCATGTCGGCGGTAGGAACCGACTCGACGTAGGTCTCGCCGAAGACGATGCGGTTGGCCTCACCGTCAGCGAAGAAGAACAACTTATTGCGCAGAATGGGCAGCCCCAGGGTGCCGCCGAACTGGTTCTGGTTGTAGCGGGGGACGGTCAGGGCATCGAAGTCGCGAGCGTCAAGCACGTTGTTCCTAAAGTACTCCCAAAAGTCGCCATGCACCTGGTTGGTGCCCGATTTGATAGAGGCGTTCACGACAGCGCCGGCGGAATGGCCATACTCAGCACTATAGGCATTGGTGGATATTTTGAACTCGGCCAGCGCATCCGGAGGAGGCCTGACCACATAGGAAGTTCCTCCCAATTCGTCCGACGCGCTCGAGTTGTTGTCAACCCCGTCGAGCACAAAATTGTTCTGGCCTGCGCCCTGGCCATTGGCTTCAAAGTCGCCCGTACCGGCTCCTCGGGACCCTTCCGCCGGAACGACGCCGGCGGTCAGCTGGGCAATGTACACCCAGTTGCGCCCATTCAGGGCAGTGGTGTTGATTGTGCTGGTTGACAGTACCTGGCCTACGGAGGCGGATTGAGTCTCCAGAACCGGTGGGGCAGTTGATACCGTCACAGTTTCACTGGCTGCGCCGGGAGCCAATGTGATCACCACATTCAGGCGCGCCCCTACATCGAGATGCACATGCTGCTGGGTCGTCTGCTTAAACCCTTGAGCGGTAACAGTGATGGAGTAGTTCCCAATCTTTACGGGCGAAAAGATGTAGATACCGGCGGCATCGGACTGGGTTTTGAGTGCAAGTCCAGTGTCGTCGCTGATCAGAGTGACCTGAGCGGCCGCAATGACGGCGCCGGAGGTGTCTTGAACGACGCCTGTTATGGTTCCCTGATCCAATTGGGCCAACGCGCTGCCGCAGGCGAGCATGGACAGCAGCGCGAGCAACGACGCTGCCCTCAGCCGGTTTCCTCGGGATTCGTATTCCATCCGTAGACTCCTTTATGGACGAGCACTCAACCAATTCGATGTTGTCGTGAGGACTGTCAGAACCAGAGTTGAAACAAACGCCTGCCGTCTGTTGTGCACATGGATCCAAGGCTCGTATCCGTAGTTGCGGGTTGGTTAAGACGACCCGCATTCTAGGTGGTCCATTTGAGGCTTGTCAACTTAGTTCAAGTAGTGAACGCCGGCAGATGGGGTTGGCCTTGCGGCTGCAGCGAGAGATGGTAGAGCGTGAGGGATGCTGTTTCCATAATGGAAGATGAATCCCTGGGGTCAGCCAGTTGATATTGAGGCATCAATTAGAAAATGGGAAACCGCCGGCAGCGTGAAGCGCCTCCGGTATTTCGATGGGAATCTGGAAGTTCAGCGGGAAGTCTCGAATCGTACATTACGATGCGAGAGCGGAGTTCGTCATCAGAATTCGATGCGCAAGCCTTCTCGTTTAGGATGAATTCGGATGACATCGTGGGAAACGGAAAACTCGTAGTCCGGTCTCTTTCGTTCGACAAGCTGTCTGACATCTCCGATGGCCGGGTAATCCTCCGTCCCATTGAATAATCTCGCATCGTCGATCAAGATGACATGGTCTTTAACGGGATGTTCGAATATTGTCTCTAATTCCTTCAGGATCGGAGTATCCAGGGAGGCCTTCGCCGTAAATCCACCGGAGTAATGTCCATCGAGCCAAAACAAACATGGTTCAGCTATACCATCTAAGATTTTTGGCAGTACCTCGGCGCTATCACCTTGAACAATCTCAATGCGGGGAAATCTCTGGAAACGCTCTCTCGCTTTGCGGCAAAGTTCAGAACTTAATTCGATCGAGACCAGGCGCGTGAATTGCCGCCTGACAGCGTAGAGCATGTCCCCCAGGTATGTCCCGGTTTCGATGAGCGTCTTGGTTCCAAACTGTGAACCGTAGGTTGCGACGATTCGTTCTTTGATCGCATGAGGGGGCGGAGCAGGCTCGCCATCTTGTTTCCAGGATTCTACCGAGCGGTTCTCGACCATATGTAGATAAATGTCCCATGCGAAGGAGTCCTTGAGGACGGGACGCAAGATGCTTTTCACCGCTGCGAGAGCCATTGCAAGCTAGAATATCGCATCAGACCACACGTTGAATAATGCGCGAAAACCGGTGACGCTCTGATCTAAATTAGAAGCGAGCGATGATCCAAAGGCCGAGGATCATAAATCCGCAGCCGGCGATGCGCGCCGGTGAGGCGGAATGCTGCCGGAACCCGATCAGGCCGAAGTGATCGAGCAGCATAGAGGTTACCAGCGACGCGGTGACGCTGGCGCCGGTAAAGAACCCGGATCCCATTCGCTGCGCGATTGTAAGCCCGATAACAGTAGAAATGACGCTGACGAGACCGCCAAGCCAGGCCCACCAAGACACGCGGGAGATTTCAACCGCGGGCGCGGGCTGACGCAGGCAGAGTTGCAGGATCGCAACACCGGCGAGACCGGTTGCGTAGACGATAATGCCGGCCCAGAGCGGCCGGCCCAATTGCTTGTTGAGCTCGGCGTTGACACCGGCCTGAAATGGGTTTGCGATGCCGGCAACAAGCGCAACCAGAAACAGCAGCAAAGTCATCGGGGAACGCCTCCCCCTGGTGAGATGCCGTACAAACGGCAGCTGTAAAAGCAGTTTGCCAAGCGAAAAGGGGCGGAGAACGTATTAGTATCATCCTGGCGACGGTTCGGCGGCTACTTTGAGCTGCAGGGCAGATTCTCGAGGAGGAGCCAGTGGGGAAAAGATACGCAAACATTCTCGAAACAGTCGGCCATACGCCTGTGGTCAGGATCAATAAGTTGGGTCCGCCTGACGTAAACCTCTTTGTTAAAGTCGAGGCATTCAATCCCCTTGGCTCGGTCAAGGATCGCTTGGCGCTGGGCGTTATCGAGGACGCGGAGCGGACCGGAAAGCTCAAGCCGGGCCAGACAGTGATAGAGGCGACGAGCGGCAATACCGGGATCGGGCTGGCTATGGTGTGCGCGCAAAAAGGCTATCCCCTTGTTGTTACCATGGCGGAAACCTTTAGCGTGGAGCGCCGCAAGCTGATGCGCTTCCTTGGAGCGAAGGTTGTGCTTACTCCCGCCGCCGGCAGGGGTTTGGGCATGGTCACAAAAGCTGTCGAACTGGCCCAGACGCACGGGTGGTTTCTTACGCGTCAATTTGAGAACGAGGCCAATGCCGATATGCACTCGCGCACAACAGCCCAGGAGATCCTGGAAGATTTCAAAGACGAGCGGCTGGATTACTGGGTTACGGGATTCGGTACCGGAGGCACTCTGAAAGGCGTATCTCGAGTGCTTGCGAAAGAGCGGCCGGAGACGAAGATTATCGTCTGCGAGCCTGACGACGCGCCTATGCTCTCAAGCGGCATCGAGCAACCACGTAACTCAGATGCATCAGCCAAGGAGAGCCATCCGGCGTGGCATCCTCACCCCTTACAAGGCTGGAGCCCGGACTTTATTCCTAAGCTGACGGCAGACGCCGTGGACATGAAGGTGATCAGCCGGATTCTGCGGATCGAAAATTCAGAGGCGATGCGCTGGAGCAGAGAACTTGCCAGCAAGGAGGGAATTTTCGTTGGCATCACCTCCGGTGCAACCTTCGCAGCAGCATTGCGAGTCAGTGCAGAAGCGGCCAAGGGATCGACAATTCTGTGCATGTTGCCTGATACCGGTGAACGCTACTTGAGCACTCCACTGTTTGCAGGAGTTTCTATCGATATGACTGACGAGGAATCGGAGATTTCTCGATCGACCCCTGGCGGTTGGCTGCAACCCACGGCTTAACAGGGCTGCGGAAAAACTCTGCTTTGTATATAGGGGTAGGGAGAACCTGAGTTCCCCCTCCCTCCGAACCGGACAGGCGGATCTCCCGCATCCGGCTCTCCAGTTAGTGGGTCACCTTGCCTAAGGATTGACGGACGGAGGCTTGGGCCGCGCACATCGAGAACGACCTGGTTCCGCAAAGAAAGCATTAGTCCAGCGATATAGATCAAGCGAACCACCGCCCTCTTTTGCCTTTATTTCAAGAGCCGTCAACATACGGTCCGTCCAGACTTCCGGTTCCACCCAATTCCATCGTGCGCGGGTGTCTCTCGCTTGTTTAGCCGCTGTGGGCACTGCCGCGAGTTTGTCTTCCGTTCTTCTGTCCATTCCCGTCTTCCACCTCCCTGCGTCCCTTGACTCCACGCCCGTTACGGCGCTTCCTCGCTACTACGAACGCTCTGACTCCTCTGCCGGGTCTCCTCCCGAGAGAGGTCTCCCTGATTCATGTACCTGGCCTTCCTGCCATTCTGTCTCCAAACACCTGTGCCTCGAGGTGGCCGGGATTAACTGCATGTGGTATGAGGAGCCTGCGGGTCCGGAGTTCCCGGATGCCATTGCAGACATCCGGCGGCGGATCAAACTGCCGGTTTGTGTCGGAGAGCGGCTGCACAGCCGTTACATGTTCCGTGGGATTCTGGATCGCGCCGCCGCGGATATCGTTATGCCCGATACCACGCGCTGCGGGGGCATCAGCGAGATGCGCAAGATCGCAACGATGTGCGAGACATATAACGTTCCGGTTGCGCCGCACAATCCCAATGGTCCGCTATCCACAGTGGCCTCCGCTCACGTGATGGCCTCGATTCCTAACTTCTTCCGCCAGGAGTTTATCGTTCAGGATGTCGCTTGGAGAGACAGCATTCTGGATAGGCCTTTGCCTATCGGCGGCGGCTATTTTCATCTGGATGACACTCCCGGCCTGGGCTTTGACTTCAACGAGGAACAACTGGAGCGGCATCCAGGAATAAGAGCTCCGCGGACCGGATTCTATGTTTAAGCAGCATGGCGGCACTAATCGTGCGCTGCGCCGCAGGCGGCTGTCATGCGCCTGATACATCTTGCTCCAATCGATCTCGCGATAAATGGGGAGTTCGGGTGCCCCGCCACATGCGGAAATCATCAATCAGTTGTGGTAGCGTCATCCGGAAATCAATCAAGATGCATCGCATTCTTCTCCAATGGTGAAATCGAAGTTCAACCATGCGCCCACTCTGTCTGACGTGGCAAGCGCGGCCGGGGTCAGCCCAATCACAGTATCGCGTTTGATCAACGGGGGCACGAAAGTGCGCCCGGATACCGCGCGAAAGGTACGTGTTGCGATTGCACGTCTGGGATACCGGCCAAACGAGGCTGCGAGGATTCTCCAAGGGCAACGCGCCAAAATTCTCGGTCTGATTGTGCCTGATCTGGGAGATTCGTTTTATGGAACCTGTGCGCAAGCCGTGCATGAGGTTGCACGCAATCACTCTTATATGACAGTCGTCGTCGGATCCGGAGGCAGCGCGGAAACTGAACTTCTCGAAATCGAGATGATGATCCACCGCCACATGGCGGGTTTGCTTCTGATCCCTGCCGGGAACGACAAAAAGCCCTTTGAAATAATTCGAAAAGCGGGGATTCCCGTTGTATGTTTCGACCGGTCTCTGCCCGGTTTGGACATAGACGCGGTGGTTGTGGATAATCGTGGCAGTTCCTGCCAAGCGGTGAACCACCTGATCGGTCACGGGCACAAGCATATTCTCTGCCTGGGCAACCAGAGTCAGCTTTATCCAATCCGTCAGCGCATTCAAGGCTATGAAGATGCGATCCGCGAGACGGGACTTTCTTCGACCGTGCTTGACCGGGCGGATACGCCCGAGGAACTCAAGATTGCGCTGCGCGATCTCATGAACTCAAAAAAGCGGCCGACGGCTGCATTTTGCGCCAATAATTTGGCCACCCTGCATCTGCTCCAGGTAGCGTCCCGCCAACAGTATCGGATACCTGAAGATCTTGCGGTAATCGGGTTTGACGATTTTGAGATGGCAAGCTTATTAAAACCGCGTCTTACTGTCGTGCGCCAGCCGGTTGTGGAGATGAGCCAGCGGGCCGCATCTATTCTTTTGGACCGGCTTACAACCACATCTCATAACACCGCCGCAACAGTTATGCTTTCTACTGAGCTCATCATCCGTGAATCCTGCGGCTGCCGCAACCGACAGAAGTTCCCCAGGACCCTCCTGAGTCTTCTTCTAGAAAACCAGCGCAGCGATCTCGTGTCCGGGCATAAGACTGCGTGTCCCATTTGGCAGGGAGTGCTCTAGTTTTTATAGCTTCGACCCGTGGTATTGCGGTTTGCTGCATCATGGGTTTCGGCGAAAGCACTTCTCCGCATGGTCATTGACGATCCCGGAGGCTTGCATCCAGGCATAGACGATTACCGGGCCGACGAATTTGAATCCCCGCTTCTTGAGAGCCTTGGACATCTCTTCCGAGAGCGCAGTCTTTACGGGAACGATTCCGGTGTTCTGGATCGGCTTGCCCCCTGCCAGATTCCAGACAAAACTTGAAAAATCTTCACCGTTAGCCTGCATCGCCAGGAACGCCCGCGCCCCTCCTATAGTGGCTTCGATCTTGGCGCGGGAACGCACGATGCCGGTGTCTTCCATCATGCGCGCGATATCAGTCTCGCCAAAACGCGCAACTTTTTTGGGCTCGAAGTTCTTGAACGCCTTGCGAAAGGCATCGCGCTTACGCAGGATGATGGTCCAGGAGAGACCGGCCTGGAAACCATCCAGCATGAGTTTCTCCCAAAGTGCACGGCTATCGTACTCGGGAACGCCCCACTCCTCGTCGTGATACGCGCGGAGCATTGGATCGCTCTCCGCCCAGGAACAACGATGCAGTGTATTTTTGTCTTTCTCTTTCACAGTCTCCTCCGAGCGTAAGGTAAAGGATAATCACCATGAGCGGCTCTCGGGAATTTATCGACACATCTTCAAGCGAGGCGCCGGTTCGCGGCTTTTTGCACCTGCCCGCAAAGCTTTCAGCGGACTGCCTTATCCTGACTCACGGCGCCGGAGCGAACTGCGACTCTCCGCTGCTGGTCGCGTTAGCAAATGCATTCTGTGCTTCAGGGTTGATCGTACTCCGCTCGAATCTCCCTTTCCGCCAGTTGCGGCCCCAGGGACCACCACCGCCGGGCAGTGCGGAGCGCGATCAGCATGGGTTGCGGGCGGCAATTGCTTCTATGCGACAACAAGCTTCGGATCGTATCTACCTGGGCGGCCACTCTTATGGCGGGAGGCAAGCGTCGATGTTGGCCGCTGCCGAACCGGGCCTCGCAGACGGACTCCTACTGCTCTCCTATCCGCTGCATCCGCCAAAACGTCCCGCTGAACTGAGGACGAGTCACTTTCCAAGCCTGAAGACCTCTGCATTATTCGTTCACGGCGCGCGGGATCCTTTCGCATCTACTGACGAAATGATCGCTGCACTCAAGCTCATCCCCGCGCGAACGGAATTGCTTACTATCCCCGGAGCCGGTCATGAGTTATTGAGGAAACAAGACGGGGACAAGTTCCCGAAGACAGTTGTTGAGGCGTTCCGGAGGTGGAGCGGGATGCCACAGGTCGAAGGCAGCATTCATTGAAAATCCCTCTTAACTTTCAACGCACGCCCGGGCCCGTTCCAGGAGCAGGTCACGCTCGCGGGTGTTACGAGTGAGGGACGCCGCGCGCTCGAACTCGCTGTGGGCCTCGACCAGGCGGCCGAGTTTTTTGAGGAGATCGCCGCGCACGGTGGGCAACAGATGATACTCGTGGAGCGACGGTTCCGAGGCGACAGTATCGAGGAGATCAAGACCTGCCTGTGGACCGGCGGCCATGCCAACTGCGACCGCGCGATTCAGTTCCACGACGGGAGACCCGGTAATCTGAGCAAGTTCACTGTAGAGCGCAACGATGCGCACCCAGTCTGTGTCTCCCGCTGTAACCGCCCGCGCGTGACAGGCAGCGATCGCGGCTTGTATTGCGTAAGGACCCAGCGCACCTCCCAGCTTCCGGGCACGTTCCAGCGCTGCAAGGCCCCGACGGATGAGGAGTTGATCCCATTGAGTGCGGTTTTGATCGAGAAGGAGGATAGGCTCTCCCGTGGAGCCTACGCGAGCCTGGGATCGTGAAGCCTGAATTTCCATCAGCGCAACCAGTCCATGAACCTCGGGCTCGGTCGCAACGAGCTCGGCCAGGATTCGCCCAAGACGGAGTGCATCCTCGCAGAGCGCGGGCCGCATCCAGTCGTCACCGGCGGTCGCCGAGTATCCCTCATTGAAGATGAGGTAGATGACCTCTAATACCGACGACAGGCGGACGGCGAGTTCCGGCCCGCGGGGGACCTCGAAGGGGACACGAGCTTCGGCGAGACTTCGCTTAGCCCGAACGATTCTCTGAGCAATCGTACCTTCGGAGACCAGGAATGCGCGCGCGATCTCCCCGGTCGTCAGACCTCCGAGCAGGCGCAGCGTGAGCGCAACCTGCGCTTCCTTGGAAAGCATTGGATGGCAGGATATGAAGACGAGGCGCAGCAAGTCGTCGCGGATGTTGTCGTCCAGTGCGGCGTCGAGGTCAGGCGCCGCGGCCTCCTGGGCGGCGAGCTCGTAACCGAGCGCCTCATGTTTGCGCTGCAGCAGCTTGTTTCGACGAAAAAGGTCGATCGCGCGGTGCTTGGCGGCTACCATAAGCCACGCCCCAGGCTTCTCCGGAATGCCAGCCTGGGGCCATTGCTCGAGCGCGGCGACGAGAGCATCCTGTGCCAGATCCTCGGCAAGGCTGATATCACGCACCACCCGTGTCAACCCGGCGATGAGCCGGGGCGACTCAATTCTCCAGACAGCGTCGATAGCTCGATGGATAGCGGTAGCCGTCATTCCGCTACCGATCACATCATGTTCCATCAGTCAGCGCAAGTAGAGCGCCGCGGCAACGGCCTACGGCGCGTTGCGCTGCCCGGACTGCGCCTGTAAGTCGGAAAATCCTGCCGCGGCTTCCTTCACATCGGCTGGAAAATCCGAGAACTCCAGCACCTGGCGGATTTCGATTACTTCATTGTCCGAAGCGGGACAACGCGAGGCCCACTCAATCGCCTCTTCTCGCGACCTTACCTGGATCATCCAGTAGCCGCCGATCACCTCCTTAGCCTCGGCAAAGGGGCCGTCGGTCACCTTCGCTTTGCCGCCGGAAAAGGCCACGCGCGCGCCCATTGAGAGCGGGTGCAACCCGTCGAGCGCGAGCAGTACGCCCGCCTTCTGGAGGGATTCGTTGTATTTCATCATCGCCGCTACAGCCTCAGCCTTCGGCATCGCGCCAGGCTCTGCCTTCTCGTATCCCTTCGGGATCATCAGCATCATGAATCGCATCGTTTTGCTCCTTTTCGCTTTTCGAATTTCGATATGGGCTCGGGGATTGCCTCGATTGGCTGAACCCGGCCTCTGCTGACACGTCGAACGAGGGCCAGCAAGATCGACAGGGTTCCAGCTTTTTTGAAAGAAATTTTTTAATCGGTCGAGAAATGATTTGTGAGCTAGAGCCTGTTAACAGGCCCTAGCGCTGAGGAGCCGCAGACGAGCTTATATTTGATGCGGGCGGAGTCTCCCGACTCTCTGTTCCACATTAGAGGTGAGCCGTGCCATTCGACCAGATCCAGCACGTTTTCGTGTTGATGCTTGAGAATCGTTCCTTCGACCACATGCTTGGCTTCTCCGGCATCTCCGGAACCGATCTCGTCACCGGTCTTCGAACTCCGGTGAACGGATTATCAGGAACCGAAACCAACTCCTACAATGGCGGGACCTCAACTGTTTCTCAGCCTGCAGACTTTGCCATGGCGGTCGATCCGGGACACGAATTTCCTGATGTGCTCTGCCAGTTGGCCGGTCCCGCGGCTAGTTACACGACAGGCGGCAGTTATCCCTCCATTGATTGTTCCGGCTTCGTAGCTTCGTATGCAGCGGCATGCTCCAAAGCAAACCAGCAAAGGCCGCTCGCGGAGATACTGAAGTGCTACTCTCCCGATCAGCTTACGGTTCTCAACGCTCTGGCACAGGAGTTTGCAGTTTGCGATCAATGGCATGCCTCCATGCCCGGACCCACCTGGCCAAACAGAATGTTCGTCCATGCGGCATCGTCAGGCGGACTCGATCATAGCCCGACCACAGCAGAGATAGCTCTCTGGGAGACCACAACGAGCTTTTCTTTTCCCAATGGAGATATCTTCGACCGGATCAGCGCCAAGGGCTTGCAACGGCGTCTCTATGCGGGAGACCTCTTTCCGATGATGGCTGCGCTGAAGGGTATCCGCCTGAACGACATCCGGCAATACGAGCATTTCGCGGCTGACCTGCAGGCGCCGTTTCCCTACAGCTATGTCTTTATCGAACCGAGTTATTGCCTGCTCAATGACTACAAAGGAAGCACATCGGAGCATCCGCTCGACGATGTCAGGCTGGGCGAAGGTCTGATCAAAGCCACCTATGAAGCCATCCGCAATTCGCCTGTCTGGAATAGCAGTGTTCTCATTCTTACCTGGGACGAGCACGGGGGCTTCTTCGATCATGTTATCCCTCCCGCAGCCGTCGCGCCGGGAGATACGAGCCCGGCGAACGGCTATAACAAGTATGGTTTCACCTTTGAGCAGTATGGCCCGCGGGTTCCCGCAATCGTCATTTCTCCTTGGATTCCTAAGAACACCATCGACCATCGTCTCCACGATCATTCTTCAGTTCTAGCCACCGTGGAAACGCTGTTTGGAATGCCCCCGTTGACAGAGCGCGACCGCGCCGCAAATACGTTGCTTCCACTATTTTCGCTAAGCGCCGCCCGCAGCGATACTCCGGCGACGCTGCCATCACCAGCCGGCGGGATGTTCCCGATGGCGATCGCGCATGCTGCGAGCTATGCTCAACCAGCTCCGTCCAGGCCACATGATTCGGTCAACGATGGAAATTTGCCTGTGGTCGTCGGGGCGGCAATGCGGCAGGATCTGGAACTCTCTCCACCAGAAGAGCGTGACAGCATACTCGCAAAGGTGGCGCGTCTAAAGACCCGCTCAGATGCAGCTGCCTACCTTGCAGAAGTATCAGCCAAACGGAGCGCGGCTCTGAATCCCTCGACGAATTGAAGCTTCGAGGACTCCGGTCCCAAAATCGGACCTGGAGCGCCTGCGGGTGGGTACAAAAGCAGGCGGTCAGAAACCTATCGGTTTGAGGGTAGGGTGAAGTCCACACCGGCAGCCCGGTTGGTTTCCGTTGTCGCCGGCAGATCGATCTCGGATAGCGGGATCTCTTTCCTGGTATCGCCATCCAGGTCGTAAAGAGCAGTCCTGGTTAGCACGTAGTTGTGTACGATCTGGTTCGGGCGGCCATCTCTGAAGACAAGCGTAGTGGCTGGTTGCTGATGGACCGGCTGAGCGGCAGCCGGGCTTATATATGGTGCTCGATACGCAGTGCCAGGAGGCTCGTCTGGGGGTGGTGAGGGAGCCATCTCCTCCGCATAGTTCCCCGGGTAGTTCTCCTGCGCTTCGCCGGCATTGGACTCCGGCTGCTGGGGTGAGCTTTGGTCTGCCTGGTCGTCGTCCCCAAAATAGAAGTCAGGACCAAATCCAAAGGGATAGCCGACGAAATTCGGAACCAGGTAGGAGCCATACCCGTAACCAGAGACGTACGGCCTGCGACCGCGATGATCCCGGTCGCGGTCGTGGTCCTCCCGATACAGGCGACCATTGGCATTCTGCGGGTAGCCATTCCCCCGGTGTAAATTCTGCGCATTGAAGCGGCCGGCTTGGGGGACGTTTAAAGGAGAACGGTAAGAAAGTGACCCGGAAGGCCGGGTGGCGAACCCAGGATAAGTGGAAGAGCGAGCCCCGAGTCCGCTATGAAATCCTGCCCCCGCAGGCTCTGAGGAAATCCCGCCTCCGTGACCTCCGCGCTGCGCCCAAAGCTGCCCAGCAGCGAGAATAGCCATTACAGCCGGAAGCAGAAATAAAGTTAAGCGCCGCATATTTTCCTTTACGACGGCTTGGACGGAACCTTTCCACCGGATTCGGGCTTTTCATCAGGCGGGCAGGAGAGACTACGCCGGTTAACCGGCTTCATGCCGTGTTGCGGCGCGCCGCAAGCGGGGCAGGCCTCTGCCTTAAGAGTGATTTCAGCTCCGCAACATGTGCAATATGCAGCCATAAGAACCTTCCGAAGTATCCCATTTGTATTGACGCTCTTTTTGTTTGGACGCTGTTGGCGAGCGAAAGATTCGTTTTTGCGACCGGCTGCCGGCAGGGCGCCATCCCACAGGCTCTACTTAGAAAAGTTTTGTACGTAAGTGTCTGGTGCTAAGCCGGTGCTGAGCGCCTTCGCGCGCATTCTGAAAGCCTGGGCTTTATCCATAGAACCACCCAGAGTCACTAAATAAGGTTCGCCGTTGCCCTTAGGAGAAAAGACGGAAGCGGCTAAATCGGAATGCGCCTGATTGATTTCGTCGGCTTGGCGCTGCGCCTGGTCCTGGCGACGATAGGTATAAGCAACCACCCTCCAGGCGGAGTGAGCGCCAGAGACGGGTGTCCCAGCTTCCGCTGCCGGCTGCCGCTGCGCCGGAGCCGTGCGGGTGGCTGAAGGTTTGGTTGCGGGAACAAATGGAACAGGCGCAACCGTAGGCCTGGAAACCGCGGAATGGGCAGGCGGGTGCGCTTTGGGCCGGAAGAGAAGCCAGCCTAGAATTACGAGCAGGACAAGCGCAACCGCGGCATAGATCGCAAACGGCCGCCGAGGGATCGGGTTCTCGTTCTGCGATTCCTCCTTTGGCGGGACCACGTTGGGCTCAACTGTTGGCTTAGGAACAGCCGCCGGTCCAGCCTGCGCAACTGGGGGCTGGTTTCGAGCGATTCCGGGTGGCGCGATGCTGGCGGCAGCCGGCGCAGGTATGGCAGCACCGGGAGCGGGTGCAGAGGGAGCGGGTGCGGCAGGCCAGCGGGCGCAATCGCCGGACGCAGAACAGCCGCAATTTGAGCCAGGTTCCAGCGCGAGCTGAGCGAATTGCGCACAATTTCCGCAAAGGGCGCAGGGATACGGTTGATCTGAGAATCATCCGCCGAGGAGGCCTTAAGCTGGGTAAAAGCCTGGAACAGGATCGCGCCAATGCCCGCCACGTCTGCTGCGCGAGTGCCCCCGGGAGATTGCAGACAGTCGCTGCGCAATTTCACCTTTTCGCCGACAGCCAGAACGCTGGCCGGCTCCACGCGGCCATGCACCAAGCCCTTTTGGTGAATCGCCGTGAGCGATCCAACTAAGGCTTCCGCAACCTGACGCGCGTCTTCTTTGGAAAGAGTCTGCCCGCGCAGTACCTCAGAAAGATCCTGATCGGTATGCTCCATGATTGCGTAGACAAACAGCGTCTGGTCGATGCGTGCCTGCCCGATCTTCTCGATCGTGACCAGATTGGGATGTTTTAGTCCCTGCGCGGCATTCAGCCGTTCGACTACTTCGTCAGCATCGGTAAGCGATTCCGTAAGACTGATGATAGCCGGCCTGACTCCGCCTTCGTGTGTCTCTGTTTCAAACCAGGCAGTGCGGCCCTCTGATCGCACGAGGCGGCGCAATGGATAACCGTCGACGATCCGTCCTTCTAATTCGTTCCAAAACTGCATTGTGTCCTAACTTCAGTGTACGTACGGTGAGTTCCCTCAGCGGCTAAAGCCGATCGAATAGCAACAGTTTAAGGACGGGCTGAGGCCCGTCCCCTTCCAAGAATTGAGCATGCCGCAGCCTGCCTCCGGCAATAAAGTAAAGATCGACTGCCCGCCGCGGACTCAAACCCAGACCCCTTCTGTTAAGGCAGGGGCTTGGCGTCCATTACGCGATCTTTTCGACATTCGGCCTGGAGCCGTTGCTGGTGCGCGCCAGCAACGCCATGCCTTCGCGAGCCATCTCCCTGGCCATCCTCCGCAGCTCTTCCGGGCGCTCGTTATGAATGGCGGTGAGCTGCTCCAGGGCTGCCGCGGCGCGAAGCTTGGCGACTCCCTGGAACGCGAATTCTCCTGCGTTCCCACAGGTGTGCAGGATGTTGTCGGAGGTTATCTTGAAGACGTCTTCACCCTGAATGACAAAAGCAACAAGATACTTTTCAGGGGCGGGAATCTGGGAGGGGCTTGCCATAATGCGCTTCCTTCGGAGTTCTGGATTCTAGAGTAGCAACGGCCGGTTGAGCCTAAGACTGAACACTCTATTTTTCATACTAGAAGCTAGGCGCGAGATGCAAGCAGATTGAAATGCAAGAATCGCCGTGAGGAACAAACTTAGGCTCTGGGACCACGACCTGTTAACACTGACAGGCCCTAAGTCATTTCTTCCCTTCCGCCCCGGCTCCAGGCCCGGAAACTCCTGGCCCGGAAAACAAAGGAGCGCCCCAGGCGCCGATCGCCAGCAGAGCGCCGAAGAGAATGACCGCGTCAATGCTCTCCCGTCCCTGCCTCGACCAGTAGTCGTTCGCGAGGTTAAGCCAGAGAGCGAACTCGTCCAAAGTCAAAGCCGCGCCTACTCCGAACAGGATGGACATCAGACGGCCGGCGAATATGGAGGTTGGCGTGTCATCCGACCCCAGTTCCAGCAAGTAGCCGTAACCCACCAGCAGCAGGATAAGAATTCCCCAAACCAGGTGATGGATGTGGCGTCCACCGAACGTGACCCATTGAAACGGCCCGACGTTATGCACGATCGATATGACCAGCAGGCGAACGGCTCCAAAGGTTAGGAAGAAGCTGACCGAGGCCAGGAACAATCTGCGCCGCGGGCGGTCCGGGATCCGCTCATGGATGAGCCTGCCGATACGCGTCAGGTGCAGCAGCAGGAGCATGACCGCGGTGATCAGGAGCGCGAACAGCAGAAGGATCAGAGCGCCGGTCAGATGCATAGAGACGTTCTTCCCTTACGCAAACAGAAACTCCTTGGTGCGGAGTTCCTTGATGGTGTCGCGGAGTTTGGCTGCTTTCTCGAACTCAAACTTCTTGGCGGCTTCACGCATGTCCGATTCGAGCTTGTTGATATAGCTATCCAGTTCCTGCTGGGAGTTGAATTCCGGCATCGATTCATCCGGATCGGTCAGGTCGGAGTACTCGGCATGCAGGATACTCACCAGCGACATATCCAGGGATCGGATGATGGAGGTGGGTGTTATGCCATGCTCCTCGTTGTAGCTCCTCTGCACCGTGCGGCGGCGCTCGGTTTCGTCCAGAGCGCGCCGCATGGAATCGGTGACGACATCCGCATAAAGTATGGCGCGGCCTCGGAGATGGCGGGCGGCGCGCCCGATGGTCTGAATCAGAGAGCCGGAGGAGCGTAGGAAGCCCTCCTTGTCCGCATCCAGAATGGCAACCAAGGAGACTTCAGGCAGGTCAAGACCTTCGCGTAGAAGATTGATGCCGATGAGCACGTCGTACTCGCCCTTGCGCAGATCGCGCAGCAGGCGGACGCGTTCGAGCGTCTCGATCTCAGAGTGCATGTAGCGGCACTTGACGCCAACTTCCGAGTAGTACCCGGCCAGGTCCTCGGCCATTCTCTTGGTCAACACGGTTACCAGAACACGCTCATTGCGCTCCGAACGCGTCCGAATCTCAGCCAGAAGGTCGTCGATTTGTCCTCGGATGGGACGAATCTCGACTTCCGGATCCACCAGACCAGTGGGACGGATGATCTGTTCGACCACCACGCCGGCGGATTTGGTGAGCTCATATGGACCGGGGGTGGCGGAGACATAAATGGTCTGGTGAGTGCGAGTCTCGAATTCATCGAATTTCAGCGGGCGGTTATCCATAGCCGACGGCAGGCGGAAACCATAGTCGACGAGGTTCTGCTTGCGCGAGCGGTCGCCATGCCACATTCCGTGGAGCTGCGGAACCGTGGCATGAGATTCATCGATAAACAACAGGTAGTCGCGAGGAAAATAGTCGAGCAAAGTGGGCGGAGGCTCTCCGGGCAAGCGGCCGGAAAAGTGACGCGAATAATTTTCAATCCCGTGGCAGTATCCCATCGATTTGATCATTTCCAGATCGAATCGGGTGCGTTGATGGATCCGCTGCGACTCAACCAGGCGGCCTTGCGATTCGAGCTCCTTTTCCCACCAGCCGAGTTCGTCGAGTATAGAGGAGATGGCCGTCTTCTTACGCTCCGGTTGGACTACGTAATGCGATTTGGGATAGATGGGAAGCCGCGAATATTTTTGCCGGACGGTGCCGAAGAGCGGGTCGATCTGAGACAGTGAATCGATTTCATCGCCAAAAAGCTCGATGCGATAGGCCATCTCGTCATACGTGGGATAGATCTCAATCACGTCTCCGCGAACACGGAAGGTTCCGCGGCGGAAATCTCCGTCATTTCTCTCATACAGGATCTCGACCAAGCGGCGGGTGATGTCTTCACGACGAATCTTCTGCCCCCGTTCGAGCAAGAGCAGCATGCCATAGTAGGCCTCCGGCGACCCTAGGCCGTAGATGCAACTGACGGAGGAGACGATGATCGCGTCGCGGCGCTCGAAAAGCGAACGGGTAGCCGAGAGGCGGAGCTTGTCCAATTCCTCGTTGATGGTGGCTTCTTTCTCGATGTAGAGATCGCCGGCCGGAATATAAGCTTCGGGCTGGTAGTAGTCATAATAGGAAACGAAATACTCTACCGCGTTCTCCGGGAAGAACTGCTTGAATTCGTGAAAAAGCTGGGCGGCGAGGGTCTTATTGTGCGCCAGGATCAGCGCCGGCCGGTTCAGACGCTCGATGATCTTGGCCATGGTGAAGGTCTTTCCTGAACCGGTAACGCCGAGCAAGGTCTGGTGCTGCTCTCCGGCGGCAATACCCGAGACCAGTTCCTCGATCGCGCGGCTCTGGTCGCCGCGCGGCTTGTAATCGCTGGTTAGCTGAAAATCCATGGATGCCAAGAGCCTGTTAGGAGCCTGTTATTACGTTAGCAGGACGCTGAAAAACTCGCTTTCTTCTGGGGAGCTCTCAAAAGATGAAGCGCATCGCGAGCTGCATACGCCGTGGAGAATAGGCGCTGGTGACCTGGGCAAAATCCTCTGAGCCGGCGACATTATCGACGAAGGAGCCATTGACGTGGTTCAAGACGTTGAAGGTGGCGACAGACAAGCCCAAGGCCGGGCTCTTATCGGCTTCTTTAGGCCGCAGCTTGAAGTCATATCCCCAGCGCAGGTCGAGGTCGGCGTAACCAGGACCAGTTTCGCTGTTGCGGGTAGTGTCATCGGGACGGGCATTGAAGAGATCTGTACCGTAATTGTCTTCGCCGGTGAGAATACTCCATGGTTTACCGGTATTGAGAAACAACCCAATGGCAAGATTCAAAGGGTTCTCGGGATTGAACATGCCATAGAAGCCCAATCGCTGACGCTGGTCCCAACTGGCGAGCGACCATTCGGCATTGGGATCGAATTGATTCTCGGGAAACCAATTGATGCCGTCGGTATTCGACTCCCACTTGCTCCAGGTGTATTGGCCAAAGCCGGAGAAGTACCGGTTGTAGCGGCCGCGGTAGTTGAAGCTCAAACCATTGCCTATGTTGGTCCCAGCCGATTGCATTTGGCGAAATTGAGAGATTTGCGCGTTGGGGCGGTTCGCGTAATTCGGAGGCAAAGGCGCGTTGATGTCGACGGAGCGAAAGACACCGATCGAGCGGCGGCTCCAGACATTGAGGCTCGCGGTAGCCTTCTGGCCGAGCTCCCGGTCGAGAGAAAAGCCATAGGCAATGGTGTAGGGAGTTTTGATGTTTGGAGCGCGTTCCACCAGCGAAGGCGGCAAGGCCGCCGGATCAACACAAAGAGTGATGGGCACGCAGAGCGATTGCTGCTGAGATGAGATCTGCAGCAGGCGGCGCCGGGCGGTGGAGAAGCGGGCAATATCCTGAATGGGTCCGCTCCCCGGCCGGTCGAAGTATATGCCACCGCCGCCCCGCAGAACGAATGCGATGCTGGGGTCGAGGACCAGCGCGAAGGAGGCGCGCGGTTCGAAATTGCGGGTGTCGTTGCTCAGGAAGTTCTGCCAGTCATAGCGCACGCCCGGAGTGATGGAAAAGCGTGGGGTCAGCTTGATCTGGTCCTGGATAAAAGCTCCGGCCTCCTGCTGAGGATAGACAAATCGAATCTGGCCCTGGGAAACGGAGTAGCCGGAGGGCTGGTTAGCCTGATATTGCGCGAGGCTGGAGAAGGTATAAGAGCCAAACGAGTTGGTACGGTCGTCCAGCACCCGCCGGCTGAAGTGGGGAACGTTGACGCCGAAGATAAGAGTGTGCGGGCCATGCGTCCAAGTGACTTTGTCACTGAAACGCGCGTTGTACTCGGAGCGAAGTTGATCGGCTTGAGCGCTGCCTCCGGTGAAGTTGCCTTGGACGATGATTCGGGGAGCTTCGACCGCGTCCGTGTAGCTGTTGGACCAGTGCTCGAAGACCAGCGAAACCTGGTTGAGGAAGTGCGCGGAGTAAATGCCGTCGTCGTGGAAGATCAGGTCGTCTTCGCGATACTTGGTGTTGTAGGCGGCCTCGGCCAGGGTCTGGTTTCCCGCGCCCTCATTGGCATTCGTTGAATCCTGGTAAGCGTATTCGGCATAGGCATTATTCTTCATACCGAAGGCGTGGGATACGCGCAGGGAAAACTCCGTATCCCGGGTGGGAGCGGGCACATTAGCCTGAAATCTTCCACTTGGATTTTGCGGGGTGGGTGCGATGGTCGCGTTGACCACGGCATCCAAATCCTCCTCCGCGCGATTGGCCGACAACAGGAACGAAGTGCTCTTGTGGTGCACGACCGGCCCGGTCAGGAAACCCTCATAGATTCGTCTTTGCTCATAAGGCTTGCCGGGCGAGAAATCCTGTTGGGCATTCAGGCCGTTGTCGCGAAAGGTGAAATTGAATTGGCCGTGGTATTCCGACTGGGTGGGCTTGGTGACGATCTCAATCTGTCCCCGGCCGGGATTGTAATACTGAGCCGAGTAGGGATCCTGATTGATATGGACCTCGGAGACGGCGGAAGGCGAAACCGTGACGCGATTCGCCTCAACTCCATCAACCATCAGCCCCGAGCCCGAGGTAGGCTCTTCGCCGGCGTCCATGAAAGCGCCCAACGCAGTGACGTAGTCGTTGTCAAAAATCGGCATCTGTTTTAGATCGGAGGCCGACATGGTAACCGTACTCTGGTTGTTAGCGGAATCAGTGAGATCCACATTCGAGCCGGCATTGACCTCGACCTGCGTAGCCACGCTGGCGACAGACAGCACAATTGCGAGCGGCGCAACCTTGCTTCCCCCGATATGAACGGCCTCCGTCGAGGCGGCAAAACCATTGAGAGAAACCCGCAACGTGAAATCGCCTGCGTGCGGCGGCTGAAGAACAAAGGAGCCGCTTTGACTGGTAGTCGTGGACGCGACCGGCCGGCCGGACGAGTCCAGCAACTGCACCAGTGCCCCGGGAATGATGGCCCCGGAAGGATCAGCGACATCTCCCGCGATGACGGGAGAGGCGGGAGTGGATGGGGCGGTATAGGCAAACGCAGACGGAGCGAATGCCAGGAGGATGAGAAAAATTCTTGGGAGCAAGGCAGAATCTCCAGAGTTCCAGTTGGTTTTGAATGGCGTACAGCCAACGAGCGGAATGGTTGAGCCTTGCCCTGATTTAGGATCTACTCAGATGCCGGCTTCACTCTCTCCGCACAGTTATTGTGACCCATTGTAAACGCTATGGTCCGGTTCTCACGGACGGGCTCGCTTTGGAGAGCCAATGGCCATTCCGCGGGCGAGTCGACAATGCAATCGGGCTGAGCCGCTTCAAGAGAAGCGGGGGCCAAACCGAAGGAGCACCCTATAGTCCAAGCCCCCACATTGCGGGCGGTGAGAACATCCACTGCGGAGTCGCCGATCATCAGAGTTTCCTGCGCAGTAACTCCGGCTTCGCGCATCAGAGTACTCAAGCCCTCGGGCTCCGGTTTTTTTGTAGCAAAACTATTGCCGCCATAAATACGAAAGAAATATGGGCTAAGCCCTAGAGCGTCGCAGATGCCTCGTGAGGCGCGGACCGGCTTGTTGGTCAGAACCGCCATGGCCCGCTCGACTCCGCCGCTCTCAAGTTGCAGGCTGCGGAGAGCCTCGAAAACTTGCGGATAGACGAAGGTCTGATCGAGTTTGTGCTCGTTGTAATACTGCAAGAAATAGGCCAGGGCGGAATCGAGCAAGGCGGAATCCGCGGCCTCGCCGAGGGCCCGGCGGACCAATGCCGGCGCACCGTCACCAATATAGCTGGCAATGATATTTTCCGGCAGCGATTGCCGCCCGAAGTGACGCAACATCGCATTCACGGAGGCACAGAGATCCGCACCCGAATCAATCAGAGTGCCGTCAAGATCGAAAACGACGAGCCGGAGAGAGCGTGAAGGAATTGCGCGGATGGTCCTGATCATTCCTCTACTGTAAGCGATCCGTTGTCTCTACTCGGGAACGCGCCACCCGGCGGCGGTCAGCACCATCTGAGCCTTATCTTGTGTTTGGCTCGCCGTCGTTTTGGCGAGAGCGGGAAAGGCGGCCCGCATCTGCTCCGATTGCGCCCATCCCGGAACATCCATCATCTTGTATTCGTAGACCACTTGGCTGGTCCGCTGTCCGTTTACCGCGGCCGGCGGAGTGAAGCTATCGATGGCGGTCACCTGCCGGTGCCCATAGCAAAAGCGGGCATTGGCGCGCGCCATGGCATAGGGAGTAAGCGAGTAACGCCTTACATGAATGCTCTTTTCTTCCGTCCGCTGCAGCAGTCCTGCGGCGGTTAAAGCGTCCATTTCCTTCGCTCTGGCGCCGCCCTGTTCGCTGACGCTCACTTCGTAGGGAAAGCGAAGAGCACTACGGTACAGGCAGTCATCGTGGGCCGCATAATACTCGTTCAAGCCCAGGGTGAAGTTCCGATTGCTCGCCTTCTGATTCGAGCTACATGCCGTTAGCAGGAGCGCGAGTGCAAGGCCTGCCGAGGCCGCGGAAATCCAGGTAGAACGTACCATCGCCTTCTCCTTCTTGTCTAATGAGAATTGCGCGATCCGCAGCGCCTCCCACACCACAATATCAGGAGATCGCCTCTCGCCCGGCGGAAGAGTTTCCAGCCCCTAACGGCACAGAGTGATAGGGTGAAGGGCAATATGAGCAAGGAGAAGAAGCGGGTTGTCTTGATCACGGGAGCCTCTTCGGGAATCGGACGCGCGTGCGCCCTATATCTGGCCGCAATGGGATTTCGCGTGTACGGCACGTCGCGCCGCGCGACGGTCGAAGACGGCGAGATGTCTTCGGACGGCATATCGATGCTCGCCGTAGACGTTACTTCGGACCTCTCAGTGGAGCGAGGGATTGAGGCGGTGTTAAGCCGGGAGGGCCGGCTGGACATATTAGTGAATAATGCCGGAATGGGCATTGCGGGTCCGGCGGAAACCACGTCGATTGACGAGGCGCGCCGGCAATTCGAGGTAAATTTTTTCGGAGCTTTCCGCGTCTGCCGCACTGTTTTGCCGGTGATGCGCGGTCAGGCGGCCGGCTATATCGTCAATATCGGATCGATAGGCGGGGTAATCGCGATTCCCTACCAGGCAATGTACAGCGCGTCGAAATTTGCATTGGATGGATTCAGTGAAGCTTTGCGGCTCGAAGTAAGACCGTTGGGGATTCGGGTTGTCGTGATTCAGCCCGGCGACCACAGGACGGCCTTCACCGAAAATCGCCAATTGACGAAGCTCTCCGGAGAGGATGGAATTTACCAGCGGCCGTTCTCAGCCGCCCTGGATCGGATGGCTCGGGACGAGCAAAACGGCCCAGCGCCGGAGCAGATTGCCAGACTCCTGCACAAAATCGTAAATTTGCGGGATCCTCGCCTGCGATACACTATCGGGCCACCGGTTCAGCGGACTGCGGTCTGGCTGAAACGGCTCCTGCCGTATAGCATGATTGAGCGCGGGATGCGCATCTATTATCGCCTTTAGCTCTTATCGCCTTTAGTTCGGGGATTGCTGCCGGCGGAGCGATGAAACCTTGCCGGCTGTTGGGGCGTCCTGGATGGCTATGCTTCACGGCAAACTTGCTGGCTTCCTAACTATCGCCTCTCTCGCCGGCATCCTGGCGGGATGCACCAGTTCCAGGCAGCCGGAACCTGAGCATGTGCAACCGGCGCCGGTGACGGTAACAAAGACCGCGCCGCCCACCCCTATCCAGGAGAAAAAGGTGGAGCTGGGGGGAATCAACCTGGAATACGCATTGGGACGGGCTCATCGAGCGATCGCTTCCTCCAGCGCTGCTATCCTCTCGTGTTCCGCGGGATGTACGCCGCTTTTGTCCGCGCTTCTATCAGATGAGCCAGGTGGATAAGCGCACGTTTTGGGCCTATTTCTTTCAGGCCCTCGCCGGGGCCGAAGCTGGACTCAACCCGTCAGCCAATGTTCGCCACACCGAGCCTGAGGTAGCGGTGGTCGATACGGTATCGCACGAGATGGTGCGAAGCGAAGGCCTGCTGCAGCTAACCTATGAAGATCATAAGCGCTACGGCTGCAATTTTGATTGGAAGGCGGATAGGAAGCTCAGCGCCCATGACCCGGCCAAAACAATCCTCCGCCCCGAAAACAATCTTCTGTGTGGGATCAAAATCCTGACCAACCAGCTCATCGTTCAGCACAAGCCACTGCTTTCGCCCACAGGCTATTGGTCCACCCTGCATCCCGGCACGCCGGATTACCTGGTTTTTAGGAAGCAAATGACCAACGTTCCAGCCGCTTGTGAACTGCGCACCCCGGCCCCCAAGGCGGTGGCGGAGATTCACCGGAACACCCGGGTGGAGCAGCCGGCGGCACCCGCCACAGCTTCAAGCCGCTAAACTAGTTTTCCATGCTTGAATTGATGCTCTTCCGGGCGGTTTCCGTCGCTGTGTTGATTTTGGCGAACGGCTTTTTTGTCGCGGCGGAGTTTGCCTTGGTGAGTGTCCGCGAGACGCGCATCGAGCAACTGATCGTTCAGGGCCGGCCCGGGGCTCGAGCCGTCCGCCGCCTGCAAGAGAACATCGAGGACTTTCTCCCGGCCGTACAGTTGGGTGTAACGCTGTGCAGTCTGGCGCTGGGCTGGATCGGCGAACCCGTTGTGGCGGCCATTTTCGAAGATTGGCTGAACGGGCTACCTCACTCCAAAATCTATTCGCACCTGATCGCAGTACCCGTCGCCTTTGCTCTGATTACCTATTTGCATGTGCTTTTGGGCGAACTGGTGCCGAAATCCCTGGCGCTGCGCAAGACCGAAGAGATGGCTGTGGCCGTCGCCGGGCCCATGGATGTTTTCATCCGGCTCACCCGCCCCGCGGTGCGGCTGATGAGAAACTCCGCGCGATTGGTTCTTCACCTCTTCCGCGCGGAGGTGATGGCGGAAGGCGCAGTGCATTCTCCGGAGGAGCTTAAGCTGATTGCCAGCGCCGCCCGCAGGACGGGCCTGCTGCCGCCGTTCCAGGAGGCGCTGATTCATCGTGCGGTGGAATTGAACCACGTGCCCGCACGGGAGATTATGACGCCACGCCAGAGGATCTTCTCTTTGCCCGCGGACATGCTGATCGAAGACGCGAACGCGAGGATAGTCGATGAGCAACACTCACGCGTGCCTGTTTACGATCCGGCGCACGGGCCGGAGCATATCGTAGGAGTGGTGTACTCCAAGGATCTGGCCCGCCTGATGCATTTCCGCATGACAGCGCAGACGCGCTTTGCGCGCGCGCCCTTTTCCGAGCTGCGGCTGGGGCAGGTGATGCATGATGTTCTCGTGGCTCCTGAAACCAAGCCGGTTCTGGACTTGCTGATGGAATTTCAGCAGCGAAGAAGACACATTGCAATCGTGGTGGATGAGTATGGCTCGACGGTCGGATTGGTAACCGTCGAAGACGCCATCGAGCAGATCATCGGGGAGGTCGAGGATGAGTTCGACATCGGACCCCGCACCGCGCTGCAGACCACTCCTGGAGCGGTGGTGTTGGATGGCAGCGTGAATCTGCGCGATTTGGAAACCCAGATGAATTGGCATCTGCCCCGCGATGGCGGTGTTGAGACGCTTGCGGGTTTTCTGCTGACGCGGCTAGGGAAGATTCCGGCGGGGGGAGAGACGGTCGATTACATGGGACGCAGATTCACGGTGCTGGAGATGAGCGGCCATCGCATCAGCAAGGTGCGGATCGAACCGGAAACCGCTCAGCAGGGTGCGCCCGCTACTCTTCCGGAGAAAACCTCGAGAACGCCTGCGGTGGACGCGCCTGGCTTGCCCCCCGCTTCGCCTAACGGCCCACGGAGCGAAAACTAGACTCAAATGGGTGAATTGCGGGCGTTGCTCAAGCGTTTGCTGTATACACTGCCGGTCATCTGGCTGGTAGTCTCGATGGTGTTTCTGCTGATCCATCTCGTTCCCGGAGATCCGGTTCAGCAGATGCTGGGCGAAGGCGCTACCGCTTCGGATATCTCGGTGCTGCGTCATGAATATGGGCTCGATCAACCGCTGGGCGTGCAGTATATTCATTACTGGCGCGGAGTCCTGCATGGCAATTTGGGACAGTCACTGCGTCTGAACGATTCTGTCACTCACCTGCTGCTGACCCGCTATCCTTATACGCTGGAGTTGACCGTAGCCGCGGTATTGCTGGGGCTTGCGCTGGCTCTGCCGGCGGGCATAGCCGCTGCGCTGCGCCGGGCGCGTTGGCAGGATAGCACTGTAGGCGTGGTGAGTTTGCTCGGCCTCTCCTTCCCCGGCTTCGCGCTGGGGCCGATCCTTATCCTTCTAGTCTCGATCAAGTTGGGATGGTTGCCGGTTTCGGGTGCGGGATCGCCGGCCCATCTGGTGCTGCCGGCAATCACCATGGGCGCCAGCCTGGCCGCTATCCTCACCCGCATGGTACGGACGGCGATGCTCGAAGAGTTGGGCCAGGATTACATTCGCACCGCCCGGGCGAAAGGCTTGCCGGAGCATGTGGTGGTCTACCGGCACGCATTGCGCAATGCCATTATTCCGGTCATGACGCTGGTAGGCTTGCAGTTTGGCGCGCTGCTCGCCGGCGCTATTGTGACCGAAACCATCTTTTCCTGGCCCGGCATTGGACGGCTCACCGTCTCGGCGATCTCCAATCGGGATTATCCATTAGTGCAGGGATGCATATTGGCCGTGGGGCTGACCTATATCCTGGTCAACCTTGTGACCGATGTGTTGTATACGGTAGCGAACCCGAGGATTCGTTCCTAAACCAGTCCATCAGAGCAGCTCAACCAGCTCGCGGGCTCAAAGCTTGCCGGTTCGTCAGGCCAGGATTGCCGGAACTGGCCGTCAGCAGGCCGAGCGTGATGGGCAAGGAAAAGCGGCGCGGGCCGGCGCTGCCCGGATTGAAGTAGAGCACGTCATCGCGCCACTCGATCGCCGGCCGGTGGGAATGGCCGCTGATGACCGCCGCGAAACCCGCGGCAACCGGATCGAGATCGAGGTTGTGGCGATCATGCAGCATATAGAAGATGCGGCCGCTCAATTCGACAGTCTCAGTTGCAGGCAGCCGCGAGCATGGTCCCCGCTCGTCGATGTTGCCGCGAATAGCAGTAACGGGAGCGATGACGCGCAGCGCTTCGAGGATGGCTGGGTCGCCAACATCGCCGGCGTGCAGAATGTGGCCGGCGCCTTGCAAGGCGCGAAGCGCTTCAGGGCGAAGCAGACCGTGCGTATCGGAAAGAATGCCGATGACGAATGAGGCAGCATCAGCAGCTTGTTTACGCGGCGCGCTCATAGGCCTATGGCCAGCCTGGTGCGTGGGTCAAGGTAATCGCGCAGAGCATCGCCGATAAAGTTGAAGGAGAGAACGCAGAGCATAACGGCGATGGCCGGAAAGACCACCATATGCGGCGAATCGAACAAATGCGAGCGTGCATCGTTGAGCATTCCGCCCCAGCTTGCCGTGGGAGGCGGAACGCCGAGTCCCAGAAAGCTGAGCGTGGCCTCCGCCAGCACCGCTCCCGCCATCCCGATCGCCGCCTGCACGATAATTGGCTGAAGAATATTCGGAAGAATGTGGTGAATGAATATGCGCAGATCGGAGGCGCCCAGAGCGCGGGCCGCTTCAACGAATTCGCGCTCCTTGACGGCGAGGACCTGGGCACGAACCAGTCGTGCGTAACCTACCCATCCCCCGATAGAAAGAGCGAGAATCAGATTGAACAGCCCCGGACCAAGGAAGGCAACAAACGCGATTGCCAATAGAATGCCTGGAAGCGCAAGAAATGCGTTCATGACAAATATGTTTATCAGCGTATCGACGGAGCGGCCGTAAAAGCCGGCCAAGCCCCCAAGGAGAAGTCCCAAGGAGAGCGAGATGCCAACAACACTGACTGCTACCGTTAGCGAGAGCCGGGCGCCATAGAGGATTCGTGAGAATATGTCCCGGCCCAGTTCGTCAGTGCCGAACCAGTGAGCATGCGAGGGCGAAGCCAGCCGGTGGTACAGGTCGATAGAAGCAGGATCGTAGGGGGCCAGCACTGGGGCCAGCAGAGCGATAAAGGCGAAAAGCGCCAGGAGCAGAATCCCGATTACGGCGAGCGGTTGGTGGCGAAGAGTGCGCGCGAAGACCATCCAGTGCCATGATCGCATAACGGTGTATCGGTGTATTAAGGAGAGCGAAATGGGCAGGCGATATGGCCTCTGCGTTTTGGCTTTGTTCTGGTCTTTGACGTCAGCGGTGCGGGTTCAGGCCCAGCAGGGCGAGGCCCTGCAGGTCTTTGAAGCAACCAATCAGGATCGGGCAGCCCAGGGCCTGGGCCCGCTCAAATGGGACCCGGCATTGGCGCAGGCGGCGCAAGCTCATGCGGAGCTGATGGTTCAGCGAGGCTCGCTTTCCCATCAATTCCCCGGCGAACCTGGATTGGCGGAGCGTGCCGCGCAAGCGGGTGCACACTTCAGCGTGATCGCTGAAAATGTCGCCATGGGACCTAACCCCTCGGGCCTGGAAACGCAATGGATGCACTCGGCTCCGCATCGCGCCAATATTCTGGATCCGCGGCTGAATGCACTTGGCGTGGGGTTGGTGAAAAGCGGTATCTACTATTACGCCGTAGAGGACTTTGCCGACGGGGTAGCCCAACTAGGACCGCAGCAGATTGAGCGGCGAGGTAGGAGCGCTGTTGCGTCAACACGGTGTTCAGCCGTCAGGCTCGGAACGGGATGCGCGGCAAACCTGCGAGATGCCGCATGGAGTCGCGGGCGGTTCAACGCCCAAATTCATAATGCGTTGGGAAGGAGCGGACCTCAGCCGGCTTCCGCCTCAGCTGGTGCAACAACTCGAAACCGGCCGCTTCCACACAGCGGCGGTTGGCGCTTGCGACTCGGGGCATCCTGGACAGGCATTTACAACTTACCGCGTGGCCGTGCTTCTCTATTGACCTGTTGAGCGGCGGCTTATGTTTTGAGAGCCAATTCCCCTGGTGTTTCCGCCACCGGTTGAGACTTGGTGGGCTCCATCCGCAAGAGATTGTTAAAGCGGTTGAAGTAGTTGAAGAGGCCGATGGCGGACATTAATTCAACCACCTCGCCCTCGGTGTAAAAGCTGCGGAGATGGGCGAACTCCGCATCGGAGTACTGGTTTGCGTCCAGGGTCATTTTCTCGGCCAGATGGAGCGCGGCTTTCTCTGCGGGAGTGAAATCGTCGCGGCTCGCAAATTGAGCCAGGTTGTCCAACTGCTCTTTGCTCCAGCCAAGTTTGAGGCCGATGGCGGTATGCGAGGCCAGGCAGTATTCGCAGGAATTGAGCTGTGAGGTGCGGACGATGACCAGTTCCTTGAGTTTGGTCGGAAGCGTGCCGGTAGTGAGAATTGCCTCGAAATGGGCGATCATCGTCTCAAAGATTTCCGGGCGATGCGCGACGGTGCGGAACATATTGGGTACGTGACCGCGCTGGCGCACATAGCGGTCGTAGATTTCCCCGGTCGATTCCGGGACTTGATTCCGGTTGAGACGCGAGAGGCGCGGCATGAGGGTTCATCCTCCTGAGTGCACTAGATCTAGTTTACAAGCCCTCCGGGTCGAGCGGATTTGCCAAGAAGGCTCTGCAGGTTTCGGGGGGCGTGGACATGTCCGGGGGGGGCAGCTTTTGACGCGCCGGACCCAGTTTGCTATAAGAGGACAGGGAGCGTATAGGCTTCCTCCCGCCTGACACTCCTCAGTAGCTCAATGGCAGAGCATTCGGCTGTTAACCGAAGGGTTGTAGGTTCGAGTCCTACCTGAGGAGCCAACAAAATCAACAATTTAGACCATCCCCTCTGCCGTGCCAGATTGAGTAGCATACTTCGGGGCGTGTCCGAAGGGTTGTGAACGGGACAAAAGCTGGAATCATTTCCTGCAGCCAACCTTCTCTGCTGTCTTCGGAAAAACTTATCGCCAAATGTGCTCGAAAAACGCCATCTCGTAGCTATTCACGTCTCATCTTGGCGTTGGCAACCCCGTTGATCCGAGCACTCGTCCGAGAACGCCGCTCTTTACCCGGCGAAGACGCGAAATTGTCCGATACACAATTTGGCGGTTGCAGAACCATTATACGTGGCGTACGGTTCGAGCCAACAAATAACTAATCAGGCCAAGTCATACTAACCCGCGTAAAGTTCGGGATCCGGATTCTCTATTTCGGGAGACAATTCCGATGGCCGCCATCCCCTGTGTCAAGGCGAGGCTTTGCCGAAGTACCTTCTGCGCCATCCAATCGTAGCTTGCGACATTAAAGCGATACAGATCTCTAAGGTCCGGTGAGAGCGTGGGCAGGTCATTATTATGTGAAGGCTCTCAGTCTGATAAAGCGCCACCACAAGGGCGATTCTGCTCACGTTGCTTTCGCAATTCAGAAATCCTTCGCCACGACGGCGCTGCTACACATCGACTGGTGGCACTAACTTGACAAAACCCCTGCAAGGTCATTTTCACGCCAGCCGGCCGCGCTCTATCAAGTCAACAAATACGTCTACATAAAGCGGACCACCGTCTCGTCAGTCGACTCTTGCGTCACCATCTCGGCCAACTTAACCCTGTCTGAGCTTGCGTCGCGCCTTCTTTGCGGTTTCCTCGCCGAACTTGAGATGTGCGATAACTTCTTCCGGATACCTATTGGCTCTGGATAACTGCAGGTCAGACAATCTCTCTGCTTCGATGTGAGGCAACTTTACCAAGGCCTTGCGAAAAATCTCAGGATCCACATCATTCTCGACAGTACACTTTTTTTGGTCTGTGGTTGCTTTCCGTGCTATGTCAGGAACCAGCTTCCACAGCAAACAAGGGGTTAAGACAAGAATTTTGGCAACGCACGGTAGCAATCGTGTTCGGATATGCGTACTTGCCTTAAAATTTGACCAAAAACCTTTGGGGGCGAGTAAAATTATTTGACATTCTAATCAGATGCCTTCAATCATCAGTAATTTTCGGGTCGAGGAACTGCACGGCCGCCCTCGCACGATCGATGTCCCACTTGTGGACAACAGATTAATCTTAGTCGGTGAGAATGGCACCGGAAAAAGTACGGTAGCCAATCTTCTCTACTACACCCTCACACAGCAATGGCGCAGGATAGCAGAGTATAAGTTCTCCGCAATTCAGGTGGGTGTGGGAGCCGAATCTGTCCGCCTGAAGCACGAGGATGTAGAAACCCTCATCGCACACCAAGGGGGGCCATTCAGCAGAAATATGCGGGTTCACTACTCACCACGTATGTTGCGCGACGTATATCGGGTCATGTCTGATGAGCTGTTTCTGTTCGACGACGCTGATGAAGCTACAATTGAACGCCTCAGTGAATTAGCGCAAGTGCCGAAATCTGCGGCCCGTAAGCTGATGCAAGATTTCAGGGAAACTCAATCTATAAAGCTCAAGAAAGGACTTTTCCAGGAGGTCAAGCGACTAGAATCTTGGAGGTTTGGTCAATTCTTATATTTGCCCACATATAGACGCATCGAACAGGATTTGAAGTCGATATTTCGCGGAATTGAGATCGAAGAAAAAGTTCGCGAGTTCCGAGACCGCTTCCGAAAAAGGGAGCGGTCTTCCTATATTGAATTGATCGAATTTGGTATGGAAGATGTTGAAAGAACCATTCAGGTCAGAATGAACCAGATCAAGGAGAGTGTACGGACTGGTCTTAGCACCCTGACCGGCACATATCTCAGAGAAGTGATTCGCGGCCTACAGGATAATCCAGACGTGTCAATCTTGCGATCGATCGATCTCAACGCATTTCAATCGATGCTCGCCAGAATAGATGAGGCAACTCTGCCGGCTGCGGACAAGAAAAACTTGCAAGAAAAGATTCGTGATATCGCTTCCGGTTATACGTTAGGTCCGGATGACAAGGTGATAGCCCATTTTCTCTCAAAATTAGTCTCTCTGTACAAGGAGCAGCAAGATAACGAAGCCGATGTTCGCGACTTTGTGCACTTATGCAACGAATATCTTACTGGAAAAGAGTTTGTCTACGACGACCTAAAATACGAGATATACATTCGACAGGTAGGATCCGACCTAATCGGAAAGGATGACACTGAGCGACTTGCCTTAAAAACCCTTTCATCCGGGGAGAAGCAAATTGTTTCTCTTTTCTCACACATTTATTTGTCAGGAGAGCTGGAGTTCTTTGTTGTGATTGACGAACCAGAGCTTTCCTTGTCTGTTCCCTGGCAACAACGATTCTTACCTGACATTATGAGGACCGGCCGCTGCAATGGGATCGTCGCGGTTACTCATTCCCCATTCATTTGGGAGAATGATCTGGAGCCATACGTGAAATCCTTAGCGGAGTTTATTGAGCCGGCAAATGTCCTTCACTGATCTCCTGCGAGCTTCCCGCTCAGGGAAAACTTCGGTCTTGCACAAGTTCCTGACTCATTATGATCCGAGATCACATCGGCTATATGCCTTCGTGGAAGGAGATCCTGATCAGTCGTTCTATAGATTACATTTGGAAAAGTTTGCCATTGATTCATCTAACATTTTTACCTACAACTGCGAAGGGAAAGCCAGGGTCTATGAGGTATATCAGGCCATTCTGAGTCGATTCCCACGATGTGATCGCGCATTGTTTTTTGTTGACAAGGATGTTGATGACATTATCGGGAAGACATGGCCAGCAGATCCTCGCATATTCGTCACGGATACCTATTCGATAGAGAACTATGTGATCTGTCCCGAAGCGGTCCGGAAATATTTTCGCGACTTTGTGAAAGTTAGAAGAGTTGATATTGATATGGATCTCATTTTGAATCAGTTTCATCGGCAAGCAATCAGGTTTCACTCAATGGTTTTGCCGATCATGGCTTGGATTGTAGTCATGCGCCGCAGCGGGAATCATGTCAACTTAAATAATGTCGATCTAGGGCGACTTTTCGTAATTCGTGACGGGGAAATTGCGCGTCTTCCGCGAAGAAGGACTATGGAATATCTTCAGCGTGTGACACAAACAGAAAATGTGCGATGCGATTGGCGGAGCGTGCGGGCCACCTGCCGAGAGTTACGGCGATTTGTTCCGAAGAAATACGTTAGAGGGAAATTTGAAGCGTGGTGGTTTCTTTCCTTCATTAACAAGGTCTGTGAGGATATCAAAAGGATCGCAGCTGAAGAAAACGGCTCGTTCTCCCCAACTGTTCAATTGCAGCAAGGGGCCTTTATTCAACTTCTCGGACCAGCAGCTCCTCCTCCACCAGTGCTCGAGACTTTTTTGAGTTTCCACTTGGCTAGGCATGTCACAAGCCAGGAATCAGAGGCTGGGGATTCGGGTAGCAGCCGTCTTGCTCGGATGCTTGGGTTCATTCGGGTTGTTAGACGACCTTAATGCTAAGTTTACCCTGTCGAACCGGCGATCCCGGGTAATCCTTCGGGTAAAGCAATATGGGGCATCGAGTTCTCATCCTTTCAGACTGGAGATGCGCAACGTAAACTGTCGCAGAACTACCTTCTCGCGTTCAGATTTAATGGACAACCTAGTGAAACTTCATAAGTAGCAGAGGAGACCGAAATATCATCGTGTATCGCAAGGTTGAGAAGCTCTTCCATCTTTCGGTGGAAGACACTCGATTCAGGTGTTCAGTAAGGTGGGCAAGGCTATGCATTCACTGCGTGACCCGAGCTCTCTTTAGCCGGACGCCTGGCCATTGGCCGGCGGGGGTGGGCATGCTGTATTCCCTACAATGAAGCGGGCATGCCGCAGAAGCACGCCGGTTCCTCGCTGCGCTGCTGGCTGGGTCTGTCCCGTTCGCTGCCGGGTGTTATTCGGGACTGCCGAATCTGCAGTCAATGCAATATACACAGTGCGTGTAGGCGTTTTCGTGGGTTTGGCAACGATAGAGGTGGGCAACGACGTTCGCGCGGAGCATTTGAGATCACTCATCTCTCTACTGCGAGTTGCAATGTCACCCCTAGCGTAGCTACTCGATAGCGGATAGTCCTCATTTCTTTCCATGCATCATCCTGTAATTCCGGAACCGATCCGATCCGGTCCAATGTCTAGCCCCTGCGTGCCATGCTCGTTTCTCCTGGATCTTTCGTTATTCTGCTGAACGAAATTCGGGTAATTCAACAAAAGTGGCACACGTCCAAGGCTCGTTCTCCCTCGGGATTCGCTAGAATTCTCCCCATGAGCGAAGCAAAAAAGTTCTTCTTTTGTGTCCGGTTCGAAAATATGAGCCAAACGTGGGCTACATGGGACTACGGCAGTGACGCAAAGGAAGTTGAGAAAAAGATCGTCTCTTCAAGCAAAGAAAAGGGCCTCCCCAGAATTCTCCAGATTTGGGAAATGTCTGAGAGTGATTTGGATGGGTATCGGAAGGAGGTTCCGCACCATCCGACGGGTTCGAGGCTGCCAGTCTGACCTTCGTCTTCGATCAGAAGACCGCGCATCTCGCTGACGAACCCGGCGGCGAAAAATATCGGGGATTTTACCCGAGACCTTGGGCAGCACATTCTCTGCCACTTCGCCGAACTTCGCCGGATTCGTCCCCTCTCTCAGCGGCATATAGCTTGCGCCAGTCTCTACAACTTCTTCAGCATTAGGGAAGAGCTGATAAGGGTTTGGGATTCCGAAATAGGAGCTCGGCGCGAACACTTTTACGCATCAGGGAATCGCTCGTGGGGGTCATTCCCCGAGCGCAGAGACATTGCGCCTCGAGTGTTGCTCGACCATCGATGCAAACGTCGGCGCGGTTCAGGCTGGTTGCGGAGCGTTCTTCGCGCAGAAATCGCTCTTGCGACCAGCTCGCCTTTCTTCTGCAAACCGCATCGACGCCAGTTGCCCAAATCGTGCCGGTTCGCGAGAAAAGTGCATTGCGTGTTAGGAAGCCCGCCCCGGGCACACCGCCGCCCAATCGCGTCCAACTTCCCAAGCCGGTGGCGTTAAAGCTGGATATTGTGGAGCTGTTGATGGAAGAGCGCCAGGGCCATCGGTGATTGCGTATGTAGACGCGTCGGTATTGCTCCGCCTCGCTCTCGGGCAACCCGATGCCTTGCGCGAGTGGCGCGATATTCATCAGGGCGTTTCGAGCGCGTTGGTCACCATCGAAACTCTGCGGACGCTGGATCGCCTGAGCATTCGGACAAAAGTTACCGATT
>CAWDNI010000028.1:0-268700 GCA_963803615.1 uncultured Acidobacteriaceae bacterium | reverse complement strand
ATGGCCGGCGCCACCACCGATCTGAAAGACACCGGTGGGACAACGTATCTCACCGTGCAGCCGACCAACCCCGCAAGCTGGCCTCCGCTGTTCGGTGTGCTGGCCCAGGACGATCTCAGTCAGCCACTCGACTTCAACCTGCTGGTGGTCTATGCACCCCCGAGCAGCAATGGAGTTCCCGTTCCCGTGGTCGTGGAGGAGTTCGACTCGCTCTCGCTCGCGACTGTCGTCACCGGCACCGCCGCATCGCACCTCATAACCCTGCGCAGCTTTGAAGATGAACCCAACCTCAGCCTCTCGGCCTACGACCTGCTGCACTATGACGCGAATCAGGCGACCCCGGTCATGACGCTCACCAGCACGCTGAACGGTACGACCATCTGGACGCCCCAGCCCGACCTGCTGGGGGATTCGCCCGACGACACCAACTTTGTGCTGGAAATCGAAGCCGATGGGACGGCGCGCCCACGCTTCGGCGATGACGTCAACGGCATGAGGCCGAAGTCCGACAGCGTCTTTACCGCCGCCTATCGCCTGGGCAACGGCACAGCGGGCAATCTCGGCGCCGATACGCTCGTCCTCTGCACCGATCCGCGCATTGACACGTGCACCAACCCGTTGCCCGCTGTCGGTGGCACGGATCCGGAAACAACCGACCAGATTCGCCGTCGCGCGCCCCAGGCCTTCATGACCCAGGAGCGCGCCGTCACCATGGCCGACTACGTGCGTGTCACCGACATGAATGCCCAGGTACAAAACGCCGTAGCCACGCTTCGCTGGACCGGCAGTTGGTACACAGTGTTCATCACCGCGGAGCCCAAGGGCGAGGGTCCGCTTACCGCCGCCCTCCGCAAGCAGCTCAAGCGCAACATCAACCGCTATCACCTCGCCGGTCAGGACATTGAACTCGAGCCGCCGCAGTATGTCTCACTCCAGGTCGACCTGACCATCTGCGTCGACCCCGACTACTTCCGTGCCGACGTCGAGGCCGCGCTCAAGCAGGTGCTGGGCTGCGGAATCCTGCCGGACGGTACTAAGGGCGTTTTCTATCCCGATAACTTCACCTTTGGCCAGACTGTCTATCTGAGCCCCATCTACGCAGCGGCGCGCAAGGTCGCCGGCGTCCAGAGCGTCGTGACCACCGTGTTCCAGCCGCAAGGCGCACCGCCGACTTTGATCTTCATGAACAATGGCGAAATTCCGCTCGGGCCTTTTCAGATTGCACGTCTGGAGAACGACCCCAGCCTCCCCGATCATGGCCAGTTAAGCCTGACGATGCAGGGGGGAAAGTGAGGAGCCAATGAGCTGCGCCGGAACCTCCGATTGCCTCTGCGGCTGCTGCTCCGGTATCAGCGTCGAGACTCCGCAGGGAGAGAACAACCTTCCTGGTCTGCCGGCGATTACGTATCGCACGGGCACCTGGGCCACGTTTCGCGAGTCCATGCTGGCGCGCCTGTCGAGTTCCGACTATCCCGCGCTTGCCGGCTTAACCACGCGCGACTCCGATGACTTCAGCATCGCGCTGCTCGATGCCGGCTCGGTGATGCTCGACATCCTGACCTTCTACCAGGAGCGCTTGGCCAACGAAAACTACCTGCGCACAGCCACGCAGCTCCAATCCCTTATCGAGTTGGCGCGCCTTATCGGATATCAGCCCGCGCCAGGAGTCGGATCCTCGGTGTACTTGTCGTTCAAGATGAGCTCCGCTCCGGGCTCTCCCACCGATCCCACCACCCAGGCCATCACCATTCCGTCCGGCACGCAGGTGCAAAGTGTGCCCGCGCAGGGCCAGACGCCCCAAACCTTCGAGACATCGGGCAGCATCCTCGCCAAAGCCGACTGGAACGCGATGGCTGTGCAAACAGGCGTTCCGTGGATGCCGCAGACCGGCGATGTGAGCCTTTACTTGCAGGGCACAGCAACCCAGTTGCAGCCCGGCGATGCCATCCTCGTCGTCGGCGACGAGCGGCTGACAGGAGGAAGCGCCAATAACCGCTGGGATCTCCGCATAGTCACGGCAGTCCAGATCGACACTGCCAAGGGCCGAACGTATGTGGTCTGGGGAGAGGGCCTGGGGCACGGCGCAGTCCCGCCTGCCAGCCAGAACCCTAGGTTCTATGCACTCCGCCAGCGCGCGGCCTTGTTTGGCTACAACGCAGTCAGCCCACTGATGCTGACCCCGAAAATCCAGGGACAGCTCGCCGGCTTGCTGAATAGTGCAAAAACCGAGTGGAAGTTTGGCGCCAGCAGCGACGGCAGCAATCTTGTCACGGAGAACCTGGTCGACCTCGACGCGACTTATTCCAAGCTCGCCGTCGGCGGATGGCTGGCGCTGATTGTTCCGGACAAAGACGTGTCGCGCTCGCCCGCGGGACTGATCGGACTAAGTCTGATTAATTCAGTCACCTCGGTCAGCCGCGCAGACTACGCGATGAGCGCCAAGATCACCCGCCTCGCCGTAGACAATCAGCCAAATCTCGCGACGTATTACAACAGCACGCGTCACACCTCGGTGCTGGCGCAGAGCGAAGAGCTCGCCGCAGCGGAGCAGCCACTCACGTATCCGCTCTACGGCTCGCTGCTCGACTTGCAAGGTGTGCGCGTCGACCTCGCCGGCGTGCAGGCCGTCGCGGTTTACGGCAAGAACCAGAAGCTCGAGGTCAACCCGGGAATCAACACCCTGGTCTTCACGCCCGATGATGCTTCGGGTAATCTCACTCTGAAACCGCGGGACATCGTCACCCTGCTGGACCGCGCAACCTGCCGCTCGGCAGCGACGGTACGATCCCCGACTGGACCAAATCGAGCGGGGTGCGCCTCCTAAGTGTGCTCGACCCCAGCGGACGCGCCGGGACACTCTCCGCGCCACTCGACAATTTCACCCTCGTGCCCGCCTCCAGCAAAGATCCGGGCATTCAGGAGTTGGCTCTTGTCTCCGCGGTCTCGGTCCAGACCGACCCCGTATCCTCGCACGCGCATTCTTCTTGCCTCAGAGCTACAGAACTGCTACGACCGCACGGCGACCACGGTGAACGCCAACGTAGGTCTTGCCACCCAAGGCGCTTCGGTCACCGAGATTCTGGGCAGCGGGCAAGCCTACACACCCAACCAGTCGTTCTCGCTTAAGCAGGCCCCGCTCACCTTCGTGCAGGCGCCTACGCCGACAGGACGGCAGAGTACCTTGCAGGTCACAGCGAACTCTGTTGCCTGGACGGAGGTGCCGAGCCTCTATCAGCAGCCTCCCTTCGCGCAAGTCTTTGCCACTCTCAACCAGCCCGGCGGCAACACCAACATCCTCTTCGGCGACGGCGTGGAAGGCGCGACGTTGCCCACCGGGCAGAACAACATTCAGGCAAACTACCGCATCGGCTCGGGGCTTTCGGGCAATGTCGGCGCAAGTTCTATCACCACACTCATCGATCGCCCTTTGGGCGTGAGCGGCGTCAACAATCCGCAAGCGGCCACAGGAGGACAGGATCCACAGTCCGTCAACGACATTCGCGCCAACGCCCCGCTCTCTGTTCTCACCCTGGGCCGCGCCGTGTCCATCACCGACTACCAGAACTTCGCGCAGAGCTTCGCCGGCATCGCGAAGGCCTACGCGATTTGGATTCCCAGTGGACCGGGACGCGGTGTCTTCCTCACGGTCGCAGCGGCCGGCGGTTCAGCGTTGCCGTCCGGCAATCCCACGCTCGACTACCTCATCTCCGCACTGCACAATTACGGCAACCCGCTCATTCCGATCACCGCCGTTTCCTTCCTGGAAACGCTGTTCCACTTCACCGCCGACATCAAATACGACCCGTCGTATGACCCCGCTGCGGTCAAGGCAAACATCCTCGCGCAACTTAGCCAAAGCTACAGCTTCAGCACGCGCACCTTTGGTCAGGGAGTTTCGACCGACGAAATCGCAGCGTTCATCCAGAACGTGCCCGGTGTCATCGCCGTGAATGTCACCGGGCTTGCCGCCGGCCCGACGAGTAGCGCCGGCGACCTCGCCGGCGGAGGCTGGTCGGTCTCCGCTTACAACGATTGGCTGCTGGGACAGGTAACCCTCGATCGTCCAGATCCGGGCACGCCCACGCGCATTTGCCCGTACCTGCCCGTCGCCAATCCGGACGGTCTGCCATCGCCTGCCGAAATTATCGTGCTCGATCCCAACCCCAAAAATATTGCCCTCGGAGTTCTGCCATGAGCTTCGACCTCTTCAATCTGATGCCGGCGGTTTATCGCCTACGCGACATCGCGATTGCCCAGTCGCAGCAACTGCTGACACCCGCGGAGCTGTCGGAGTTGGCCACGTTGCAGGCCGAGACACCGCCGCTCTCCCTCGATGATCAGCTCCGGCTGGATGAGCTCACGGCCAAGGCGCAGCGCGGTCCTCTCCACTCTCTCCTCTTGGTTCTCCAGGAACAACTCGAGGTGCTGGCGGAAGATCTCGATCAGCTGTACGACGACCAGTTCATCGAGACGTGTGCCCCCTGGGTCATTCCCTATATCGGTGATCTGATCGGCTACCAGTCCGTGAACGGCATTGCGCCGGCGGTCGACGACCCGCGTGCCGAAATCGCGGAGACCATCTCACAGCGCCGCCGCAAAGGCACCGTGCTGGTGATGGAGCAGCTTGCACGGGACATAACCGCATGGGGTGCGCACGCAGTCGAATTCTTTGAGGTGCTGGGCGACACGCAGTACATGAACCATCTGCGGCTGTGGAGCCACTACGCGCCGGATCTGCGCTCTCCAAAGCCAGGCCTCTACATCGAGACCGGTTTCGATCGCACACCGCATAAAGTCGATGTGCGGCGCATCGCGGCGCGGCGCGGACGCTACAACGTCCAGAACATCGGCATCTTCCTGTGGTCGCTCACGGCGTACAGCGTCACCGGCGACGAAGCGGCTATCAGCGCAGCCAGTCCCGAGTGCCTGCGCTTCAGCTCGCTGGGCATGGACATTCCGCTCTTCCACCGCGCCATCTCGCAGGGCGAGCAGATCACCGACCCGGCGCAGCCCTTCAACGTGGCCGACCACCTCAAACGGCGCATCCTCTGCAACGACCTGCAGAAGGGCGTGGGCGCGGTGTACTACGGCGAAGGTAAGAGCCTCGCCCTCTACCTCGACGGCACGCTGCTCAATCCTTACGAAATCGAGGTGGCGAACCTCTCCGGCGCAGACGGGGCCTGGGCCAACATGCCCGCCGCCGGCATCCTCTTTCGCGCCGCGATCGATCCTGAATTGGGTCGCATTGCCCTTCCGCCCGCAGCTGCCGGCGCGACGCTTCCCAAGGTCACGGTCTCCTATCACTACGGCTTCAACGCCGATCTCGGCGGCGGCGAATACGCGCGCAGCGACAGCTTCCTGGTCACCGACGACGCGTTTGTTTTCCCCTTTCCCGATCCCGCTAACTATCTGGACTTGCAATCTGCCATTGCCTTCGCCATCGGCAAGCTGACGCTCAATGGCGCCGTCGCCGTCGAGATCGATACCACCCAGACCTATCCTCAGACCGGCTCGCTCGATCTCACCATCGACGTGCCCTCAGGCTGCACGGTCGAGCTGCGCGCCGCCGACAGCAAACGTCCGACGCTCTTGCTCCACAACGAAATCAGTATTACCGGCGACCTCTCGAGCACCTGCGCGCTCAACGGCCTGCTCCTCGCCGCGTCGCCGGCAATGGCGCCTGGCACGCCAACACCCGTCGCGTTGGTGCAGGTTCCCGGCCTGCGGCCCGATGGCAGCACAAATCAGCTCCAGACGTTGAACGTCGCGCACTGCACACTGGTTCCCGGCTGGTCAGTGGATACGCAGGGCAAGCCACTCTTCGCCACCGCACCCGCCCTCGTAATCGAACCGCCTGGCGTCAACGTGAGCGTCGAGCGTTCCATCCTCGGCGCCGTGCGCACCACGGAATTCGTCACAGTCATCATGGCGGATAGCATCGTCGATGCCACAGATCCGGCCAACGTCGCCTATGCCGCGCTCGACAGCGCCGGAGCCGCAGGCAACCTGACCCTTTCCGGTTGCACGGTGGTCGGCAAGGTTCATGCCGTTCTGTTGCAGCTCATCAGTGACAGCGTGTTCTGGGGCGCGCTCCTTGCGGGCGATTCCTGGAAAACGCCGCTCATCAGCGACCGCAAACAGGAAGGTTGCGTGCGCTTCAGCTTTCTGCCCCCAGCGGCCAGGACTCCGCGCCGTTTCGAGTGCATCGAGCAGACCATCGCCGGCCCCCAGCCCATCTTCTTCGCCTTGCGCTATGGCCGGCCGGGCTACATGAAGCTGTTGACCTCCACACCCGACGTGGTTCGCCGCGGCGCTGACGATGGCGGTGAGATGGGTGCCTTTCATTTTGTATTAGGGCCGCTGCGCGAGAGCGACTTGCGCGTGCGCATGCAGGAGTATCTGCCGGTCGGGCTGGAGTTCGGAATCATTTACCAGAATTAACCGCAGCCAGGGCCGCCGGAACAGGAGACGATCGTGAGCTTTGACAACAGCCGTTCTACTTTCAATCCGCGTAACGACTACGCCGGGGTGGTCATGCAGCAGGGCCGCGTGCAGTTGGACGCGGACTGGAACGAATGGCTCTCGGAGTTCGCCCGCCGCATGCAGGCCGGCACACTCGATATCCTGGGCCGCGCCGTTTATCCGTCCACCACGCCGTATGCCTTTCAGATCACCGCCTCCTCTTCGGGCGGCACTAATCTCCTGACCATCGGCCCCGGGCGGATGTATGTCGATGGCCTCCTCGCGGAGAACCACGGCGATCCGACCACAGCGGTTTGGGATCCCGCGCTCGCCGAGACCTCCAATACGCCGCAGCCGCCACCCGCAACCGAGACCGGCGCCATCAGTTACACGGCGCAGCCCTACATGCCTCCGGGAACCTCGTTGCCTGGCGGCAATGGGCCGTTTCTCGCCTACCTCGACGTATGGGTGAGGCCGGTCGATTTCCTCAACGATCCCAACCTTATCGATAAAGCCGTCGGTATCGATTCCACTGGCCGGCTGCAAATCGCCTGGCAGGTGAAGCTGCTCGACCTGAGCAACGATCCTGGCGCAACCTGCACCTCGAATATCCCCGGCTGGCCGCCACCCGCCTCTGCGGGGCTCCTCACGACCGGCACAACGCCCACGCCTCTCTCGGGTCCTTGCTGTCTTACGGCCGGCACCGCCTACACCGGGATGGAGAACCAGTTTTATCGAGTCGAAATCCATCAGCCCGGAGTGCCTGAGAGCAGCGCGGTGCCGCCTGCGGGCCCGAGCGCCGGAATCGCGACCTTCAAGTGGTCGCGCGATAACGGCTCCGTCATCACGGGTGTTTCCAAAATCACCAATGTGACGAATAGCCTCGGCAATCCGGCCAGCCAGCTTGCCGTGCAAAGCCTGGGGCGCGATGAGGTGTTGGGCTTCGCGCCTGGCAACTGGATTGAGATTGTCGACGACGGGCTGGAGTTTGGCGGCCTGCCTGGCGAGTTGCATCAGATCGACACCGTCGATTTCTCCGCCAAAACCATCACCCTCGCGACCAAGCTCACCGGATTTTCCTCCGGCGTCACCGACCCGACCCGCCACACACGGATTCGCCGTTGGGACCAGTCCGGCAAGGTGTATGAAGCCGATGGAAAAACCGTCTGGTGGGACATCGACGCCCAGGCTGCCGCCGACATTCCCGTGCCTCCCTCCGGCACTTCGCTGATTCTCGAAAACGGCATCATTGTCAGCTTCGACGAAAGCACAACCGGCGGCGCCTTCCTCACCCGCGACTTCTGGAACTTCGCCGCCCGCACCGCCGACGGCTCGGTGGAGATCCTGCAAAAAGCGCCCCCGCGCGGGCTTCATCATCATACGCACGGCTCGCCATCGTCACCTTCCCCAGCTCAGCGACTGACTGCCGCACACCTTGGCCACCATCGACCGGCACCCAGCAGGAGTGCGGCTGCTGCTGCACCTGTACCGTCGGCGACGGCGTGGACAGCGTTGGGCAATTCACCTCCATCAACGCCGCGATCAATGCCCTGCCGGACACCGGCGGCGAGGTTTGCATTCTGCCCGGCCGCTACGTCGAGAACGTCTTCATTCAGGGCAAGCACGACATCGTCCTGCGCGGCTGCGGATGGCAGACGCGCATCGCCTCGCAGCTGGTTCAGACAGCTCCGGGAGGTGGGCCAGCCCTGAAAGGAGCCCCCGCCGCGTCCTCTTCCTCCTCCAGTACGTTTCCTGCGGTCATCACCGTGACCGCGTCGCAGCACGTCAAGCTGCTGTCATTCACTGTCGAAGCTGCCCAGGAGAACGTCGGCATCCTGCTCGACGGCATCGGCGATCTGGGCGTGCCACCGCAGCCACCAGGGTCGGCGCCACAACAACCCGCTTCCGCCGGGATCCGAAGCGTCATCATCGAGCCGCTCGGTGTCGTCGACGTCACCATCGAAGATCTGGTCATTACCGCCTCGACCATGCCTGCCGTGCTTGCCGCACGCGTCAGGCTGCTGCAGATCGAAGCCAATCGCGTAGCCATGGAGAACGTGGCCAGCAAGTGGCCGGCGATTTGGGTCAGTGGCATCGAGATGCGGCTGTTGCACAACTGGGTCGGCATCCAGAGTCTCTCCGCCGATCGTGAATTTCTGCCCGTCACCGTACAGGGGGACCTCGCGAACAACTCGTCGGGCCTCACCTCAGCCGGGGGAGTGCCCGTGAACCCTGGTGGGATCCAGGTCGCTGGCCCATCGACAGACGTGTTCGTGATTGAGAACGAGATCGACTCAGCCGGTCGCAATGGCATTACCCTTGGCAGCGTCGATATTCTCGATACGAATGGCAATTCAACAGGCCTGACCGGCGTCACCATCACCGTGTCCGGACCCTGCGACACAACCAGCACGCTGCAGATTCCCGGCACGCCCGGCGGTCAGGGTGGCGGAAGCATTGTCTCCGCCGGCAACCTGCTCAACATTCAGATCAATCGCAACCGTATCCGCAACACCGGATTGTGCGGCATCGGCCCGGTGGGTTTCTTCAACCTTCTCCAGGCGCTCGAGATCATCACCATTGAGAACCTCACCATCACCGCGAACATCATCTCGCGTTCCGTGCTGCGCCCGCTGGCGACGTTCGAGAAAGAGGCTTCGCTCTTCGGCTACGCGGCCATTTGCGTCCCCGACGTCTCCACCCTTAACATCTCCGACAACAGCATCACTGACTTCGGTCAGCAGCCAGGCGATGATGTTTGCGGCATCTTCGTCTTGCATGGCGAGATGGTGGAGATCAGCCGCAATCAGGTGATCGAGACCCGCGACTGGCAAGGCGCTGCGAAGGACGAAGCGCCGGCAGGCGGTTTGCGGGGCGGCATCGCCGTTTTGCTGGCGACGCCTCCCACCCTGGCCTCAACCACGTCGCCCTATGTCGTCGCAACCGGGTTTGCGGCTGCGTACCTGCCTCCGGTTTATTTGCCCGGCCTCCCGGCCTTAACCGTGGAGCACAATGTGGTCCGCGTGCCCCTCGGTCGCGCCTTCGAAGCCTATGGCTACGGGCCGTTCCGCATCGTCAACAATCATTTCGGCTGCGGCGGAACGCTGAGGACGAGCAGCGGGCGGCCGCTGGGCGAAACCGTGCTCATTATGAATTTGAGCGCGGCCCTCGAGGCCACATCGTCCGCCGGCACGTTCTCCAGTTTGAACCAGGGCGCGCCAGCGTTTGGCACGACCAACGCGGCCCAAAGCTTCGCTCCGCCCTCGAGTGGCGTCGTGCTGTTCACCAACAATCTGTGCCACCTGGAAGCACGGCTCAGTCGACGGCAGTGTTTTGCCTCCGTGGTGGTGCTTTCGCTCGACGACATCATCTTCGGCCATAACCACTGCTGGCTCGACGGCGCATCAGGCACGGCATTTCTTGACGCGCTCCTCCTCGCCGGTTCGGTCGACACCACCAGCAACCGCTTCCAGGAGTCACTCGACACCCCAGTGCTGGCATCAGGATTCACCATAGGCGCGTTGAACATCACCTCGCAAAATATCTCCACCTATTGCCTGCTCGCCACGGGCACGTTGCAGCCGGCCATCGACAACAACAATCTCTCGTTCGTCAACACCCAGATCTGCAGCCGGCTCTCCACTACGTTGAAGCTGAACAACACGCAGTGAAGAGAGCCGAAGGAGGCGTTCGCATGCCAAAGAAAACCACCACCACCGATGCAACCACCGATACAGTGGCGGATACATTTACCAACGCCGCAAGCACGCCGGAGGCCTCGCAATTGGGGTCAGAAGTGGCGGCCGTTCTGGTCACTGCCGATACGACGGCGGCCCAGCGGGTCCAGGAGTTGCAATGGGCCCATCAGGCGCGCGCGTCGCTGTTGACGCGAACGGCAGCCGCGCTGAAGAAACAACTGGGGGACAGCGACCCTCGTGTCAAGTCAGCGGAAGCGGCGCTCGCTGCGGCGAACCTAACAGCCGCACGCGTAGGCATGGCCCAGCGTCAGGTAGCGACGGTGGACCCACAGGTCTCCGCCAGTGGGTGGGCGCTACATGGGCGAGTGTTCGACGCGCAGCTGCAGCCCGCCTCCGGCTTTACCGTCTTCCTAGTGGACGCCTCCAACACCTATCAGCAAGCTTACGGCTTCGCGTACACCGACAGCACGGGCTATTTCCTGCTGAACTATCCCGGACCGGACACGGCAGCGAAGGGCACTTCCGCGACCGCGAAGACTGCCGCTGCGCCCGGCCTATTTGTCGAAGTCGCCGATGCCAACGCCCAACCCGTTTATCTCAGCACCCTGCCCTTCCAGCCCGTTTCGGGCGCCGCGACCTATCAGAACATCACACTCAGTCCCGGAAACGCCCCGATCGGCGACCCTCCCTCGCAAATCCGCGATGTAGCAATACCGAAGCCGAAAAAGGGAGCCTGACAGCCGGGCCACGAACGCATGATTCGCAGTTACCGCTTCAATCGTACGAGACGCATTCCCGTCGGGAATGATCTACGAAGATTCTTAAGCAATATGTCGATCTGGACGGAACACCTATTCTGGATATCAAGCCTTATCTGTCCAGTATCCCCGCGGAGAAGCTACGCCGCGGATGGTTGGCAGAAGCTGAAGCAAGCAACGCAGAGAAACAAATTGCTCCGAATTAGTTAATAACTCAGGGGCGAAGCTAATTTACCCACTCAACCCAAAAGCGGCTTGAATGGGGCACCCCACCCCAATAAACGGTCGAAGAACTAATATGTAAGCCGCAGTGCAAACTGAACTATTCGGGGAAGGTTGAGCTGAGTGCTGATAACGCCAAATGACGCATTTGAGCCGCTGCAGCAGACGGTGTTGGGTTGGCCGAACTGAACCCGGTTAAACAGGTTGAAAGCTTCGGCACGAAACTGCACATTGAGCCGCTCGTTGATCGCCGTCCCCTTGAAAAGTGCGGCGTCCCAGTTGGCTATTCCTTGCGTGCGCAGCGAGGAATCGGTGCGGGGCTCATTTCCGAACCCGTAGTTCGACGGCTGGGTGAAGCAACTCGTGTTGAACCAGCCGTACTCCCTGGAAACGGCTCCTCCGGAGAGCCCCTTCCTGCAGCCTGCGGTCACGTTGGGCCGCGGTATGCCGGCGCCAAATTGTTGGCTGATAAACGTAGGCTGAGCGGTAAATATCAGGGGAAAGCCGAGCGCGTACGTTGTGATTCCGTCGATGCCCCACCCGCCAATGATTTTGTCCACGATTCCGCCTTGATTCCCCAAAAAGCGCTTGCCTTTGCCCAAGGGTAGGTCATACACGTAAGCCCCCACGAAGCGGTGGGGAACGTTATAGCTGAGCGGCGCATACTCAGCGCCAAGATTGTTCCAGTCCTGGACTTCTCCGGGTTGGACCGCTTCCTGAAAGCCGGTCTGTGTGTCGGCGGTCCCCATGTCCTTCGCCCAAGTGTAAGTCGCCAGCAATGTGCCGCCTTGGGCGAACCGCTTTTCCACTTTCGTTTGCAATGCATTGTAGTTGGAACCGGCCGCGGTATTCGCGGCATTCCATAAATTGAAATATTGCGGGTAAGGACGCAAGAGCTGGCCTGCGGGAATAGTGGGACCGGTCAGATTGCCGGTGCTTATTAACCCGTAGAATGGGTTGCGAACCTGGGTGAGTAGCGCCGAACCCATCGAGAGATACCCGTCCGGAATCTGGTCCAGGCCTTGACCGTTATCATTCAGCCCGGCCGGCAGTTGCTGATGGACTCCATGATTGCCGACATAGGCGATGTCAAATACGATCTGATGTCCCAGGTCCTTTTCGATATCCAGATTCCACTGCTCCGAGTAGGTCGCGGGCTCTTTCGGAACATTAGTAACAACCGGTTGTCCCAAAATCACGCTCTGATAATTGCTGCTCCTTCCTACCGGCTGTAAGACTCCGGTTGGAAATGGATTGCTGAACGAATTGATAGGTACAGTCGTGGGATTGATTTGAGTAAATGCAAGGTTGACCGCGGCCTGATAGGGCTGCGCATCTTGCTGTAGATTGGCCGTCGGAGCATAGAGGATGGCGAAACCGCTGCGGACCACGAAGCTGTTGGTCAACCGGTATGCAAGGCCGAGGCGCGGTGAAAACAAGTCGTAGTGAGGCAACAGGTTTGTCCGATGAGGATACGCTGGAGTATTTACGAGCTCAACATTGCCCTGAAGCGGCAAGTGTGTGGGTGCAGCAAGCGGATTCGTCTCGTTTGCAAGGAAGACAGCTTGGCGGTCATGCCGTTCCGTCCAGTACCCTGGATATTCCCACCGAAGACCGAAGTTGAGCACCAACTTGTTAGTAACCTGGAAGCTATCGCCGCCATAGATTCCGGCATAGTAGGTCACTGAAGCCGGTATGATCGCAAGTTCCTGCACGGTAGTTTGCGGAAGGCCCAGCAAGTAGGATGCGAATGGGTTACCGGTAAAAGCACTCGTAAAACCAAATGCTTCGACTTGCGTTGAGTTGGTCTGCCCGTAATTGTTAGGCGCGCGGCGGAACTCCCCGCCGAACCTGATAGTATGACGTCCCAGGATCTTCGTAGCGCTTCCTGAGATGGCATAGTTTTCTTCAGTTACGAATATCTGTTGGCCACCGCCGCCGTTGACGGATAGTCCCGAGACCGAAACGCGAGGGATTACCGGGCCGCAACAATTCGACCCCAATGCGGCTATGGTTGCCGCCGGCCATCCGGTAAACCCGAGGTCAAAGGGAATACCAGTGGCGCCGGTAAAACTGGAGTCGCGAAAATAGGAAAGGCGAAAATCCAGAATCGTGGTGGGGCTGGCTGTGATGCTGTCTCCGAGCACGAACTGCTGAACCGTATTATGGCCCGTAGCAGGGTTGGGCAGGTAGCCATAGGGTAAAGCGCTGGGATTCAGTGCATGATGGTATGTATAGCGACCGAAGATGCGCTGTTTTTCACTTGCATCCCAGTCCAGCCGCGCGATGTACTGATTCAAAGTCGGATGGGTCGTGGCATTGACGCTGTAGTTGTTTTGGGTGCCCGGTCCATTCGGCGGCGCCCACCACCGAAACATGGCTTTCGATGTGGGATTGATCCGGCTTGCAGGAATAATGTTCCCCGGAAAAGTTGTCCCCGGCGGGTTGGGAACAAAGACTCCAGCGGCATTAAATTGTCCCGGATCGATGATAGGCGTAGAGCTGGTTATCACACCCGACTCCATCGCGGCAGTTGGTACAGAATATGGGGTGGTTGAACCAATGGCCGCGCGGATCCCCTCATAGCTGCCGAAGAAAAACAGCTTATCCTTCTTGATTGGGCCCCCGACAGTGGCGCCAAACTGATTTTGAATCAGGGCGGGCCGCTTCAAGTGCCCTTGATTTGAGAAGAATGTGTTGGCATTCAGGACGGTGTTACGCAGAAACTCGTAGGCGGTGCCGTGGAAAGCATTGGTCCCGCTCTTGGTCACCATGGTGACGACGCCGTTAGTTGTGCCGCCAAATTCCGGTCCAATGGCGTTTGCTTCGATGCGGAACTCCTGTATGGAGTCTTGCGCTGGTATGTAGGATATCGCATTGATATAGCCGTTGTTGATGGGAGCGCCATCGATGAACTGAGCTCCCGTGTTGGGGATTCCTCCGGAAATTTGATAGTTCCCGGTAGAAAACCCGTTGCCGTTCATTCCCGACACAGCGTTGCTAGCTTGTGTTCCACCTTGGGGCACGACTCCTGGAGAAAGCGCAAGAAGATTGAAAACGTTCCGGCCATTCAGGGGCAGCTCGGTCACAGCACGACCCGCGACTACTTGGCCCACGGTAGCTTGCTGCGTTTCAAGCAGGGGCGCTTGCGAAGTGACTTCCACCGTCTGGTTAACATCTCCCAACTCGAGAGCTGCGTCTACACGGGTAGAACCCTGCACTTGCACCACAACATTGGTGCGGATGAAGTGCTTGAAACCGGCGCCCACTACGTCGATCTTGTAATTGCCGGGTATCAGATTGACGAATTGGTAATCGCCGTTCCCATTGGTTGTGTCAGTCCGCCGGTCGCCGGTGTCGACCTTGGTCAGTGTGACCGTAGCTCCGGAGATGACAGCGCCTGTGTGGTCGGTGACGGTTCCCACGACCGACCCGGATGTCTGTTGTGCTCCGGCCATTCCGGAGTACAGTATCGGAATACAAACGGCACTTACTATACAGCAGATAAGTGCCCGCAAACTTCTCGCTCTTCGCAGCTGAATTGAGTACATCCGCAGTACCTCCAAGGTTTTCATGTATCGCCGCATGAGATAGAGGACCTTGAAAGGGCATTGTGCGATTGCGAGGAGTACGCTTTTCCAGTCCGCCTGTGGTTTCGATACGAAAATAAGCTAGCCTGAAAATCGGCCCGAAGTATACCGGGGCCAAAATGAGAGTGTCAATCACAAAGATAACGTATCAGGAAGCGGGAAGATGAGGCCCGCGATTCGAGCGCCGAAGCACGTCAGTCCGATGAAAATCAATCCAGCCGCAGGTCTCACCAGAGTTGAGAAAAGGGGCGCAAACCGCCCCACTCAAGCCAAAAACGACTTGAATGGGCCACCCCTCTTGCCACTCTTATTTTGCGTAAAAACGGTAGTGGATGGTCCAGTGTGCGGTCTGGCCGGGAGGAATATTGAGGTGGATGTAAGCTTCCGGGCAAATCGTGGTGTGAATGGACCAAAAGTTGAAACGTGCAATCGGAGAGGTGGAGGTCTGTTCAACACCCACTCCGGTTTTTTGATTTTCAACGGTGATATCGTAATCGGACGGGCTGTTGGAGTAACCAGTCAGAAAGCTGGTAGCTGACGCCCTAGGCGGTATCTCCTGCAGATAGACGATTTCTTTGCCATCGATTTTGGCGCGGGGCTCCATCGGCCGCTCCGCTTTCGGTTCAAAAGGAAAGCGCACTATCATGCCCGGCCCGGTAGGAGCGCCGTCGAGCATAAAGAAGTCGTGATCGTAGACCTCCAGGTCCATCGTCTTGGTTCCGGTGTTCTTTATCTCGTGCTCGAGAATGAGCACAGGCCGATGCTTATCGAGCTTGAGAGTCTTGGTGTAAACATAGGCATAACCCAAGGTCGAGTGAAGGCGCTGGGTCATGGCGACTTCACGGCTCTTGGTACGGACACTCCACTTGCCTCCATCTACAAAAGGATAGCGGTACATATACTTGTAGGGTGAGTCATTTACCTTGCGCAACACGCCCACTCCCGGTTTTACAAACAGTTCACCGGGTTTCGCATTGTCATAGTTCAGGCCTCCGTCGCTCGATCGGAACTCCTCTACCGGTCCAGTGATCGCGTCATTGATCGTCGGGCTATAGTGCGGGAACCACATGCCAAAGTAGTGATGCCCCTTGTAGGTTAAGCACGGAACTACGCCGGACCAATCGAACCGTGTACCACGGTAGTAGCCGTTTTTTGGGTCGGGCAGGTAAACGACAGCTTGCACAATCCCATTCGAAATGGAGGCTTTGGGAAAATTAGCTTGGAGCGCCGCAGAGCACCCAGGCTGAGTCGCATTTGCCGCCGCATCCTCTGCGTCGCTCTGCGCTGCTCTCGCCGGTCCCGCAGTCAGAACAGAAGCAATGACGGCAACAGAGGCCAGAACAAGAAGCCGGTTCAGTTTCAATTGAATCACCAATAGTTTTCTATGACCTGGGGCACTCGCCCGAAGCAATCCTGAAGGAACCTGCTTTACGGCAGCGCGAAAGCCACGTATATTCCTCCGGAAGGTTTCCGGCTGCTCTGCCCTCCTCCGGCGGCGATCACCACGTATTGCTTTCCATCAACCATGTAAGTTGCCGGTGTCGCCAAGCCGGAATAGGGCAATTCTGTTTCCCAAAGCAGCTTGCCTGTACTGCTGTCGTACACATGAAACTTCTTATCGAAGACAGTTGCCCCGATGAAGAGCAGACCACCCGCGGTGACCACCGGGCCACCGTAATTGTCCGATCCGGTAATAGGCATTCCTTTGGCCACCAGCTCCGGATACTCCCCGAAGGGAATTTTCCACAAGTACTTGCCGGTATTCATGTCGATTGCGCTCAGAGTGCCCCAGGGCGGCGCGGTCGCAGGATAGCCATCGGGATCCAGGAAGCGGGTAAATCCAATCGTCTTATACGGCATGTATTCTTCCGGATTGGCCGCATTATTCTGCTGCGGGGCAGGAGGGCCCGGAGCCGCCGGCGCTTTGGCGCTTGGAGGACGCCGCTGCTGTTGTTGCGGAATTCGTGTCAGATACCGCACCACGGCCTGAACCTGATCATCACTCAGGTTGTTGAACGCCGGCATCCGTCCTCCGCCCTGATGGATCTTGTTTGCGATCTCCTGATCGGTGAGCAGGCCTTCAATTCCTTCCAGTGAAGGAACGGAGGGCGGAGAGCCACGCCGGTTCAGGCCGTGGCACTCGCTGCATTGGCTCTGATAAATACGCTCACCCATGCTTCCCGGCGCTGGAGGAACCGTGAGGCCGACGATCCAGGCAGTATCATTCGCGTTGACGTAGAACACTCCGGTTGTGGGATCGACTGCCGGGCCGCCCCACTCTCCGCCTCCGGCAAATCCCGGCATATCTATGGTCAATTTGTCCACACTGGGAGGAATGAACTGACCCCCGCTGATGAAGGTCTTGAACTGCTTTAGCGCCCAGGCATGCGCTTCAGGCGTCCTATTGGTGAGCGTATCCTCGGTGACCGACTGCCACGTATAGGGCGCGGGCGCAAGCGGCAGCGGCTGAGTGGGGGATGTTACCTCGCCGGGAACAGTGCTGGGCGGATAGCTCGATTCCTTTATAGGGAAGAGCGGCTCGCCAGTCGCACGATTGAAGAGATAGACAAAACCCGATTTAGTCGTTTGTGCGACTGCATCGACATCCTTGCCATTACGCTGCACGGTCAAAAGGGCCGGTGGCGCGGGAAAGTCGCGGTCCCAAAGATCATGGTGAACGCCCTGGAAATCCCAGATGCGCTTGCCGGTCTCGGCATCCAGAGCGATCAATGAGTCGGCAAACAGATCGTTGCCGACGCGGTCGCCTCCGTAGAAATCGAAGACCGCTGAGCCGGTGGGTACATATACGATACCGCGCTTTGTATCGACAGCCATCCCAGCCCAATTGTTGGCGGCGCCTGCGCTTTTCCAGGCATCCTTCGGCCAGGTGTTGTATCCGTATTCGCCAGGATGAGGAATCGTATGGAAAGTCCAGCGCAATGCCCCGGTGCGCACATCGAAAGCGCGAACGTCTCCGGGAGGCGCGGGATGCGTCTCGGGATTCTGCCCGCCTACAATGATCAAATCTTTATAGATCGTTCCGGGCGTGGTGAGTTGTACCGACTGGAGTTGATAATCGCCGCGCAGGCCTTTGCGCAGATCGATTCTTCCATTCTCTCCGAAGCTGGGAATCACCTTTCCGGTGGCAGAGTCCAGAGCATACAAAAAATTCCTGACCGGCGCGAAGATACGGCCCTCATGTCCATCGGTCCAGTAGGAAACGCCGCGCGACCTCGCGAAACCCTGAACGCCCGGGTCGAATTTCCAAATCAGCTTGCCTGTCGCCGCATCGAGTGCGATAAAGCTATGTCTGGGCGTGTTCGCGTAGAGCACCCGCCCAACAACTATCGGATTCGCCTCCAGGCCGCCAGTTTCGCCGGTATCATACTGCCACGCGACCTTGAGTTGGGTTACGTTGGAGCGGTTGATCTGAGAAAGGCTGGAGTAGTGGTCCTGCGACTGCTGGCCGCCATAGACTGGCCAATCGCGTGTTGTCTGCTCGGCGGATGCCGCCTTCGAAGCTTTAGCATCCGCTGTACCTGGATTCAAAACTGATATTACGACGAAGAAAGCTATTGCAGCAATCGCCGGGATCTTACTCATTCCAACCTCGATGTTCAGCATAAGGCAAACGATTATTGTGTATTTATATTGTGTATTTACTTCGGATCCCGCTTGGCGGATCAGACGCCATCTTTCGGAATAACCTGGCCTCGAACCGGCGACAGTAAATCCCCGGCGTTGTTCTGAGTGGAATGCCGGGCAATCCCGAAGCATGCTCACTCTTGTTGGTGCGTCAAGGGTGACAATTATGCCCTGGCTTCAGCCTCCGCCCGGTTCTTCAACGCCTTCATATAGGCGAAGCCATAGCATTGTTCCGCGTAGTGGGCGCCCACGATCTGAGGCGTGTGATCGAGGATTACGATGCCGTCAAATTTCACCTCGACGAGAGCGGTCATAATTTTGGACATATCATAGTAACCGTTATCCATGAACGTCTCTACGAAGCGGGGAAGCGGGGAGCTCACATTCCGGAAGTGGATCTTCCAAATCTTCTCCGGGCCGAAGTAGCGAATCATCTCAGCCGGATCTTTGTGCATGAGCTGACGGCCGCCTTCGTTCCAACATCCGCAACACAGGCAGATTCCCACGTTGGGGCTGTTGGCGATCTCCATGGCACGTTTATAGCCTTCGAAATTGGCAAAGATGCACCGTGGAACACCGGCCAGCACAGGCTCCGGCGGATCATCCGGGTGAATCCCGATTCGAACGCTGTTCTCCTCAGCAACAGGGGCTACCTGCTTTATGAAATAGGTATAGTTCTCCCAAATCTCCTCTTTCGAGAACTCCCGGCCATGAGACAGCGGCTCATAGAATTTCTTACCGTCCCAGACGCCCACTTTATTAGGGCTCGCCATATCGAATACTCTGGCGTATGCTCCGCGAACTTCGGCTCTGCCGCTGTTCCAGATGCCGTTACCCATGTGCGCATAAGTGGTGTAGTAGATACCCGCCTGGCCCAGGTTACGAAGATATTGTTTATATTCCTCAATCTTCTGGTCGCGCCCGGGAAGATTAAGCGTTACCTCGGACATGTTGTGCACACTCGTATTGCCAATGTTCCATACCGTGATCCCGGCATCCGCATAGCGCTTCTTGATCTGCTTGAAGCCTTCCGCGGTCCGCATATCGGGAGTGGACGCTACACTCACATACTCCGCGCCAATCTGCCTGAGGAACAAAAGATCGTCGTCCGTGGGCTTCGATCCAACCTGGGCGCATAATTTGATTCCAGGGGCATTCTGATGCACGCTCGCCGCGGCAGTTCGTTTCGATGCCAGGAACCCAGCCGCGCCAATTGCACCGCCAACCGCTAACTTTACGAACTCCCGGCGGTCGGGACTGAAACCCGTGTTGGTTGTGTCCGGCCGTTTGTCCTCCGATTCGTTATTGCCCATCTATCTTCTCCTTCCTGCCAAATCCTATGTTAACGTCTATCAGCCAGCGCTGGCGAAAACTTTTCACGTGCGGCAGCTTGTATCGTCAACGCAGCGTCGCGCCGGAGACGTTACATCCGGTAACTAACAAGTTTTTTACCCCTCCACAGGAGAAAGGCAGCGAGTTTTTCGTTATGATTCGGCCGATTGCAGTGTTGAGTCGTCGCTGTGCTTGAAAATAGCCACGAACTGAGGGTACCGCAAATCTCCGTCATTTCCATCCTCAGTGGTGAGCAGGGGCACGCGTTGTCTAAAGGAAACCGGCGGTCAAGGTGCTGAAGATGGCTAAGAGCGAAGCGCCTCGAATCGAGGCAATCGAAGGAATGGGTAGCTCCGAAAACGGACACCGGGCGGCAATGGTCGCCGGATTCTCCGGTTGGCTGCTCGACGCTTTCGACTTCTTTCTGGTGACGTTTTGCTTAACTGCGATTGCCAGGGACTTTCACAAATCGGATGCCCAGATCGCCCTGGTGATCACGATGACATTAGCCTTCCGTCCGGTAGGAGGCTTCGTCTTCGGGCTGCTGGCAGACCGTTATGGCCGGCGAAGGCCCTTGATGATCAACATCGGTTTCTTTGCCATCGCCGAGATTGTTACCGGCCTGGCCCCCAATTACACGGTGCTCTTAATTGTGCGCGCGCTCTTTGGCGTGGTAATGGGCGGCCAATGGGGAGTCGGGGCCTCATTGGTCATGGAGAAGGCTCCATCCCACAGGCGAGGCATGCTCTCCGGGTTGCTCCAGGAGGGTTACGCGGCCGGCAATGTGCTGGCTGCGCTCAGCTTTTTCTTCCTTTACGGCCGGCTCGGGTGGCGTCCGCTTTTCTTTCTGGGCAGCCTGCCGGCGATCCTTCTAGTGCTGTTGATTCGCTTCCGTGTCAAGGAGTCGGAGGTGTGGGAAAAGAGCAAGACTCAAAGCTGGGGCGAACAATGCCGTGACGTCATTTCGCATTGGAAGCTCTTCCTCTACCTGCTGGCTTTCATGACCATGATGCTCTTCGCCTCGCATGGCACGCAGGACATGTATCCCACCTTCCTGCAGCGGCAATGGCATTTCAGCCCGATGCGGCGTTCTGCGATCACGGCCTTCTCCGGGGTGGGCGCCATCCTGGGAGGCGTAATCGTGGGGCATCTTTCCGATCGCTGGGGACGCCGGCGCGCCATCATCGGCTCATTCATTCTGGGAATCGCTATCATCCCGGTATGGGCCTTCGCGCCCAATCAGATCTTGCTGGTGATAGGCGCTTTTCTGATGCAGTTTATGGTCCAGGGTGCATGGGGAGTGATTCCGGCGCATCTCGCAGAACTGTCGTCGGACTCAGTCCGCGCTTTCCTTCCCGGATTCGCCTATCAAAGTGCCGGAGTGCTGGCCAGCTCCGTCGTGTACATCGAAGCTGTCTACGCCCAGAAGACCAGTTATGCGACGGCCATGGCATTGACGGCAGTCAGCGTATTCATTTTGGCCTCCATCATGGCAGCCGTTGGCCGGGAGCGCCGCGGACACACATTCGGCTCATAAGCCAAGCCAAACCGGGCCCAGTCCTCATTCTCGATATCCCTTGCGGCGTGGCCTTTTGCGCAGGCCCAGCTCGAAAACGGTCAGCCTGTTCATGCGCTCGCGGAATCCGTTATCCTAAGCCTGGCGCGCAAAGGAGTAAGCCGGCTTGCTCGGTTCCCGTCTAGTTTTTCTGTGTATCGCACTGGTGTTTGTTCCACGCGCTCTCTATAGCCAGAGTTCAACGCCGCAGCCCCCGCAGGGTGAGATGGGCGGGGTAAGCACTGGAGGCACACACGCGCCAGTGCTCGATTCTCAGAACCGGCCGATCACCGCGGGCGGATTTGTCAAGACCGGTCCGGTGATCTTCGAGGACATTTCCGCCAAAGCCGGCCTGACTTCCTGGCATCACACGACGGGCACACCGGATAAGGAGTTCATCCTGGATGCTCCAGGCTCGGGCGTAGCCTTGCTGGACTACGACAAAGATGGCTGGCTGGACATTTATCTGGTGAACGGATCGACTTACGATGCGTTATCCGGTAAATCACTACCGCCGCATGCGGCCCTGTTTCACAACAATCACGACGGCACGTTTACCGACGTTGCGGCCAAGGCCGGAGTAACCAATGACCGCTGGGGATTTGGCGTTGCTGTAGGCGATTATGACAACGACGGCTGGCCGGATCTGTATGTGACCAATTTTGGAAAGAACCGTCTCTACCACAACAATCACGACGGCACATTTACCGATAGAGCGGAACAGGCCGGTGTGCAACTGGGAGGATGGTCCACCGGGCCAACGTTCGGTGACTACGATGGAGACGGCAGGCTGGACCTCTTCGTGCCCGGCTACATTCACTACAAAGGAAACCAGGCGCCTACGCCGGCAGCCAGTTCCGTGGCAAACAACTTTTGCCAGTTTCGCGGTGTGAAGGTGATGTGCGGTCCACGCGGCCTGAACGGTGAACACGACCACCTCTTTCACAATAACGGCGACGGCACATTCACCGATGTGAGCGAGAAAGCCGGAGTGAGCGATCCCAACGGCTACTACGGATTGACTGCAGTCTTCGCCGATCTGAACGACGATGGTAAGTTAGATCTCCTGGTCGCCGACGACTCTACGCCAAACTATCTATACATCAACAAAGGCAATGGAACATTTGAGGACGATAGTTACACTTCCGGTTATGCTCTGAACGAAGACGGCCGGGAGACAGCCTCGATGGGCGCCGCGATCGGAGATTATCAGAACAACGGGCGGTTGGACATCTTCAATACAACTTTTTCCGATGACTACGATGTGCTGTACCGCAATGACGGTAACGGGAATTTCACCGACGTAAGCCACCAAGCCGGACTTGCGGAGGACACCGTTCCCTTTTTAGGCTGGGGTGACGGTTTTCTCGACTATGACAATGATGGATGGAAGGATCTGTTTCTCGTCAATGGTCATGTGTATCCGATCGTAGATAAGAATAACTGGGGTACCACCTATGCTGAGCGGCCGCTGCTGTTCCGTAATCTGAAAGATGGTAAGTTCGCGCTGGTTCCCGCAGTGGAAGGCTCGGGACTCGCTGTCGTAATACCCGCTCGTGGGGCTGCCTTCGGCGACTTATTCAATGATGGAAAAATTGACGTAGTAATCAATGACATGGACAGTACGCCGACTCTGCTGCGAAACGTAAATGCGGACCAGCATCACTGGGTGGAACTGAATCTGATCGGAGGAGTGAAAGGACCCCGCGACGCGGTAGGCGCTCAGGTATACCTCACAGCCGGCGGTCTTAGGCAACGCGGCGACGTGCTGAGCGGCGGCAGTTTCGAATCCTCCAACGATCCCCGGGTGCACTTCGGCCTGGACAACGCAACGAAAGTCGATCGCGCCGAGATCCACTGGCCCGACGGAGTCAAAGAGAACGTGAGACTTCCCGGTGTGGACAAGATATACACCGTCGAAGAAGGTAAAGGAGTAACCGGCGAGATCTGCGCCAAGTGTTCTGCTAAATAAGAAAAGGTAGTCAAAGGGAAAAGGTGGAAAGCCCTGGACTTCAGTCCGGGGTAGCGGGTCTTCAGACCCGCGAAGATACCGTCGGGATAGAAGCAGACCGGGCTTTTAGCCCTTGTGTTTTCCCACTCCTCCGGGACTAAGGTGGGCATCGGGCGGAGCCGCACAGCCGAGTATGAAAACGGGAGTTTTCAAGGGAGTCCAGGACTTTCACCCGCCTCTCGTGAGACATCCAAGTTGGTTCATCTCCGCCGGAGCGAATCTGGAGTCCCGGCAAGCTACCTTGTCACTCTTACTTCGGAGTGCCGGTATTCGCTACCGTCCCTCCGTGCGGCTTGCCCCAAAAGATGAATGTGCCCCATCTCGTCGCTGTCACGACATCCATCGCCCCGTCCTTGTTCAGATCGACGGCCAACAGGTCGGAACCGGCGCCGGAATGGTTATTGATCAGATGGGGGACGAACTCCGCTCCTCCGGGAGCCTTTGGGTTCCGAACCGTCTGGTACCAATAGAGCACCGGCGTGCCGTAGGGATCCGGATCGAGATAAGTATTCAGATGGGACCAGTAACGCTTGCCAACGATGAAGTCCGGTATTCCGTCGCCATTCATGTCGGCAAATGTGGTTCCGTGCGGTTCGGAGAAGACGACCCCGCCCGCATTCTTGGTCCACAGATCATCCATGATCATGTGTTTTACAAAGGAGATTTTCCCCGCGGAATCGCGCTTTTGCTCGAACCACGCCAGTCCCCAGCCATGTGGGTTGAGCACGGTGACCACATCGTTCAATCCGTCGCCATTCACGTCGTAGACGGCCATCACGCTACCGCCCATAATGCCGCGGCCATAGCGGCCGAAGGCCTCCGGATGATACGTCCAGGTCTCCTGCTTGCTGCCGGCCGGAGGCTGCTCCCACCATCCATAGGCGTTCAGGATATCCATTCGGCCATCGCCGTTGACATCGCCTACGCCGATTCCATGAGCGGTTCCGTAGCCTGCTTCGGAAACATTGTGAATAACCCAAGGCCCGGTTGGATTGGCCGGGTCAGGTTTCGCATAACGAACCTGCCCGTCGCCCATATAAACTATCTCGGGCTTACCGTCGCCATCCACATCTCGCATCACAGCAATTTCACTTTGGACATCGTTGACTACCTTATATTTGTCCCACCTTCGGGCCGCGCCCTGTGGATTGACATACAAAAATACGCCGCCATTTTGAGCTCCGTAACTGACACTCACTACGTCAGGCCAGCCGTCCCCGGTAAAGTCCGCCGCAAACTGCATCCATGCATCGTCGGCGAACTTGGTCGAAGCATTCGCGCTCTGAGCAAGATACATCTCCCTTGATTTCGTATAGTCGGGCCCATAATAGATGTAAGGCCCGGATACAACGTCCGCAATGCCATCATGGTTGAAATCGGCCGATGCGGAGCTCCAGGAATAATAGAAATCGCTCAACTGCTGCTTGCGAAAGTCACTTGAGGTCTGTTCCGGAACACGGACTTTAAGACCAAGGTCCTTATATCCCAAGTCCTTGAAGCGGACTTCGCCGCTGCCTCCGATGTAGAGCGCAATCGGCCCGTATCCCTCGTCTCCCACCGCGCCGTGCTCGCGTCCATCATTCAAGAATGTACGGACGATGTTTGCATCGAAAAGAATTTCGACTCCATTCCAGTCATTGGGGCGCAAACTGGTATCGGGCGGCAAGAAAGGCAGCGGCACATTCGGTCTGGGGGGCATATGGAAAACCGGCGCGTTAGGGTTAGGCGGCGGCGCGATTCTTACCAGGCCGCCACCGCGCCTCAACTCAGTCCGCTCAAGTATCTTTCCTTGCTCATCAAGAGTTACGCTATAGGATTTCAGATCCGGGTCGCTGAGCGATACGTAGACGCCCTTCATGCCGTTCGGGGTTTTTTCCGCACGCAACAGCACTCCTGTTTCGCAACCGCCCGTGCAACGAAACTGAGCGGCTACCCCAACATCCTGCAACGAGCGGTCCAACATCAGCCAGCCGCCGCTGCCTGCCTGCTTGGGAGTCCCGATCACCTCGCCGTTCTCGTTACGCCAGTTCGCTTGGCCCAACGTGTGCCATCCGGTCAGGCTCGAACCTTTCAGTGTCTCGTCGGGGCGAAACGATGGACCAGACCCGAACATAGGCGCCGAACCAAGCAGCGCAAATACAATCAACAGCAAAAGACCTTTTCTGGACATATCGTTTCCTTGTCAGCTCCCCTGTACACCCGAAACCGCGCTTGCGTAACGTGCAATACGCATTGCACTCGTCGCTCACGTGTATATCAAGGACAGGCCACACAAGTCAAGAAAAAGCCCTTGCATTCCGGATTGACAACGGTGGCCCGTCTTGAGAACATGCATCGGCCTCCTTCGAGGAGGAGCAGACCATGATCAACTTCATCCAGAGCAAACAGTTGCTCCACCATAACCGTGAGAGCCGCGAACGCGCTTCAACCCCGAACCCCCGGCTTGCTTTCTGGGGCAGCGCGGCTTTCTCGCTCCTCTTATTCGGGTTGCTTGCCCCGTTCTCCAATGCACAGGTTGATACCGGAGCGATCGTTGGGACGGTGGAGGATTCCGCCGGCGCAAGCGTTCCGGCGGCCACTGTGAGCGTCACGGAAGAGAGCACAGGCCGCAAAAGATCGGTGCAGACTGGGCCGGATGGCAGCTATATCCTCAGTCCGTTGAAGCTGGGAAGTTACACGCTCAAGGCGGAGAAGCAAGGCTTCAAGGCCACGGTTCAGGAGCATGTTCAGGTCACTCTCCAGGCTCGGCTGGAGATCAATCCAAAGCTCCAGGTTGGCTCGGTTGCGGAGAGTGTCGAGGTGAACTCGACGGGTCCGATTCTGGAGACGCAGAACTCGTCTCTGCAACAATTGGTGGGGCAGCGGGCGATCGACAAACTTCCGCTTAACGGCCGCAACGCGGTATTTCTAGCGCAGCTTTCCCCCGGTGTGACGATCGCACAGAATGACAGCCGCGGCTTGCAGGCGAGCGGATCCTTCACCGCCAATGGTCTCCGCCGCACCCAAAATGATTATCTTCTCGATGGCATGGACGACAATGTGGCCGTCGGCGACCTGGTGAACCAGTCGCAGTACGTCGTTCTTCCGCCGCCGGATGGGCTGCGCGAGTTCACCGTGCAGACCAACGATTACTCCGCCGAATTCGGCCATGCCGCCGGCGCGGTCCTAAACCTGACGACCAAATCCGGCACAAACTCCTTCCACGGCGATCTATGGGAGTTTTTGCGCAACGACTACTTCGATTCCAAAGATTATTTCGTTTTGAGCACGCAGCGTAAGCCGGAATTCCGGCAAAACCAGTTTGGCGGAACGCTGGGCGGCCCGGTGCTGATTCCTCATCTCTACAATGGCCGCGACAAAACATTCTTCTTCGTGGATTACCAGGGCACGCGCATCGTGCAGGGCAAGACCTATACCGAGACTGTGCCCACTGCCCTCGAGAACAGCAGCGGTTTCACCAATCTTCAAGATTTGGCGGCACTGCAAAAGGGAACCAAAACGGACGCTCTGGGCCGGATTTTCCCCAGCGGCACAGTTTTCGATCCGGCGACTACGCGCAACATTACCGCGGGGAAAGTCGATCCGGTCTCCGGCATTCAGGCCACAACGACCGGTCAGGTGCGCGATCCTTTCTATTCGGGCGGCCTTGGCGGGTGTAACCAACTTCACGTCTCCCGGCAATGAAGCGCTGCTGAACCAGATTCCAGTAGCGCGCATCAACCCGACGGCAGTTGCCCTGTTGAAGCTGTATCCTTTGCCTAATTCGAGCGGGCTCGCGAATAATTACACCGATAGTCCTTCGGCAACCACAAATATTGACAGCACCGACGTTCGTCTGGACCAGACCTTCAGCCAACGGGATTCGGGCTTCGTCCGCTATAGTTTCGTCTACAACAATCAATTCCAGCCAAGTCCGCTTCCCGGCGTTGCCGACGGAGGCCCCGCCCGCCCCGGAACAGGACACACCGAATCGCAAAACGTAGCTTTGAGCGAGACGCATATCTTCTCGCCCAAGCTGGTGTTGGAAGCGCGCATAGGTTATAGCCGCGTGGCTGATGAACGGCGGCAGAACGATGCCAGCGTGCTGGGCATCCCAGCCCAATACGGCATCCCCGGCGTTCCGCAGATTCCGACCAATGGCGGTCTGCCGCTTTTCACTTTCGGCACTCTGAGTCTTCTCGGCGCCAATACCACTCTGCCCAGCGACAAAGCCAGCGATATTTTGCAGGTGACCGAGAACCTCTCCATCGACCGCGGACGCAATCAGGTTCGGGTGGGAACTGAATTCCAGCACATAGCCGCTCCCACGCTCACGCCTACCGCTCCTCGCGGGAACTTCACGAACAACGGAATCTACACCTCGATCGTGAACAATACCGATAATTCCACCGACCGCGCCCAGTTCGTGCTCAATCCCGAACCGGCCACTGTGGCAAACGGGATTAATAATGTCGGGGGCGCCAACGCCTTCCAGGCCACGAATTTTCCGCCGTCTTTTCATCTGGTTCGGCCGTATTTCGGAGCCTATATTCAGGATGACTGGCGGGCCACAACCAAGCTGACGTTGAACCTGGGACTGCGATGGGAGTTTATCGGCCCGCAGATTGAGAGCAATGGCCGCTTCGCCAACTTAGTCCCGGCCCAGACCGGGCTGACCTCCGATGGAGTATCTAGGTTCTACATTCCAAATTCGCAGGCGGGCAATGAGCCGGCCGCCTTTCAGGCCTTGCTGGCGAAGAATGGAATTGTCTTCACCCCTGTTAATGGCAATGGCTTGGCCCTCGCGCAGAAGACGAATTTCGCGCCGCGCATCGGCTTTGCATATCAGGCTTCGCCGAGACTGGTGGTGCGCGGTGGTTACGGCATTTTCTTCCAAGGCAATGAAGACCACGGCCTGAGCATCAGCGATTTCATCAATTTCCCCTTCCAGGTAAGTTCCAGTTACACCGCCGGAAACTCAACCACTCCGCTTACTTCGAATAACTCGGTGGGAACCCTGCAGAACGGATTGCTCAATGTACCGTTGACCCCGGCCGCCGCAGCCAGTTCGTCTACCACAAGCCTGGGACTGTATGGAGAGCCCTATCACGCCAAGACCGCGTACGCTCAGGCTTACCACCTGCAGCTTCAATATCAACTTACTCCCAACACTGTGGTCGAAGCGGCCTATGTGGGAACCAATTCCAGGCATCTGCAGGTTGGGGAGCCTTCCAATACGGTAAACAGTATCCTTCCGCCGAGCGCTAACGCCAACACAAATTCCTTCTTTCCCGGCTTCGCGACCAATGGTACGTTTATCGCGCGCGCGGCAGCAACCAACTACAACGGCATTCAGGTGAATGTAGAGCATCGCTTCTCTGAGGGCTTCAGCCTGCTCGCCAACTATACGTTCTCAAAATGCCTGGGCGATGCGCGCGATATGCTGGACAACGGCATCGGCAGTTATCGCGCGCCATATGTTCCGGGTATGGGTATAAGCGCCGATTATGGACTCTGCGACATCGACGTCAGGCAAATCGGGCATGTGAGCGGAATTTACGAGCTGCCGTTCGGCAGGAACAAGCAATTTCTTACTTCCGGTCCGGGAGCATGGGTTCTGGGCGGATGGTCCACAAACTGGATCTTGTTTACGCAAGACGGACAGCCGCTTACCGTTCCTTGCACCAGTACCAATGCCGCGGGGTTGGGCTGCAATGCTTTGCTGGTAACCGGGCAGAACCCTTATGCGGGACGTCATAATGCGGTGCAATTTCTTAATCCGGCGGCGTTTCAAAATCCTCCAGCGGCAACTGCTACCGCGGCATCGCCCGTTAACCTGGGCGGCCGGCCGACCCAGGTAACCGGCCCTCCCTTCCGCCGGCTTAATCTCTCCATCGTCAGGCAGTTTCCCGCGGTGCGGGAGACTTTCTTCGAATTTCGCGCTGAAGCGTTTAACCTGACCAACACGCCAAATTTCGCCCAGCCGCTAGCGGCAAATTTGAACTTTACCAACAGCGCCACGTTCGCATCGATCAGCGCGACGCGGGACAATCCGAATGATCCGCGCGAGCTGCAGTTCAGTGTGAAGTATTACTTTTGACTCAGGGGAATTTATTTTCTGAAAGGGATTGGGGCTCTACAGGCTGCGGAAAACTGTGTAACTGAGTAATAATTCAGCCGTCCCTACGGGACTCTTTCCCTTTATAAACGCTACCCTGCACTAAAAACGTGCTGGGCTATTTTCATGCCGTCCCTCGCGGGACTCACGAATCGGCAGCCTGTAGAGGCTGCTCATTATTGTGTATTCAGGGTCACAGCCAAAAATATTTGAGAGGGAATTCTCAGTGCCTACAAATCGACGGGAATTTATGTTGGGAAGTGTTGCCGCAGCCGCGGGCGCGGGCATGGCGGCCACGCCGTTAAACCTGAAGGCGGAAAGCGGAAGCGGAGAAGCGCCACAAGCGCAAAAGCCAAACATCATTCTTTATTTGGCCGACCAATTCCGTTGGGACTTCGTCGGAGCCAACCGTCTCAACAGCTCGACGAATACTCCCAATCTCGATGCCATGGCCGAGCGCGGCACCCTGTTCACCCACGCGGTCACCAACCAGCCGGTCTGTTCACCCTCGCGTTCCGTCATGCTGACCGGACGGTATGCGACCGAGACGGGCGTTTGGCACAATGCGCTGCCTATCAATCCCTCTTTACCGACTTTGGCGGGTGAACTGCGCAAGGCCGGATACTCGGCAAATCTCTTGGGTAAGTGGCATCTGGCCCCTTCCACCGCGGCCGCGGGAGGCGGTCCAGGCTATGTGAAGCCGGAATATCGCGCCGGCTTTCTCGATTTGTGGGAAGGCGCTAATGAGTTTGAGTTCACGACGCATCCCTACGAAGGCACAATCTACGACGGGAATGGCAAGCCCATCACCTTCCAAGGTGAGTTCCGCGTCGATTTCGTGACCGATCGCGCCGAAAAATTTCTGCGTCAGAAGCATGACAAGCCGTTCCTGCTCTTCATTTCGCAATTGGAACCGCATTTCCAGAACGACGCCAAGCGCTTTATCGCACCCAAGGGAGCAGCGGAGCGTTTTCAGGATCCGTTTGTGCCGCCCGATCTCAAGGCTTTCCCGGGCAACTGGCAGTCGCAGTTGCCGGATTATTACGGCTGCTGCGAGGCGATCGATGTATCGGTGGGAAGAATCCGAAAGATTCTGGAAGAGGAACATCTCTCCGGCAACACGATCTTCGTTTTTATCAGCGATCACGGTTGCCAGTTCATGACGCGAAACCAGGAATACAAACGCAGCCCGCACAACGCATCGATTCGCATCCCATTGATCGTTGAAGGGCCCGGCTTCAACGGCTCGCAGCGTTTGGATGAGATTGCCGGAAACCTTCATATAACGCCAACGCTGCTGGATGCGGCCGGCATCCAACCGCCATCGTCGATGAAGGGAAGAAGCTTGTTGCCCTTGCTTACCGACAGCAAAGCGCGCGCGGAATGGCCGAACAAAGAGCTGATTCAGATCAGCGAGGCGATGGTTGGCCGGGCGATCCGGACGGCGGACTGGGTTTATTGCGTTGCCGATCCCGATGCGGACACAAAAACAGATAAGTGGAGCCTCAAGTACCACGAGTACCTCTTCTACGATGAGCGCGGCGATCCCAGTGAGATCATCAACCTCGCCGCTCGCAAGGAATACCGCAAGCAGGCGGACGAATTACGGGAGGAACTCAAGAAAATGATCGTAGCTGCGGGCGAGCCCGAACCGGAGATTATCCCCGCAAAGCTGTATACCTAAGACAGGACGGAGCCAATCTGCTACTGTATCTGACCTATATAGACGCCGAAGGGCGGCAGATCGACCGAGTGGACGGAAGCCGGCTCGTGCATTTCCGGCGATAGGACTAACGTCTTCAGGTGATCGCCACTTACTCCCTGCGCGGAGAGGTCAAAGGAGACACTTTGCGGCCGCCTGGTGAAGTTGCAGGCTACAATCACAGCCGGACTGCCCGGCGCTTTACGCAACCATGACAGAACCTTATTGTCATTTACATTGAGCATGGTCAACGCGCCCGCGCGCATCGCCGGATTCTCCCGCCGCAAAGCGATCAACTGTTTGTACCAGTTCAGCAAGGAATCGTCCTCGCGCGATTCCAGGGCGACGTTGACTGTCTTATAGCTTGGAGGAATTGGCAGCCAAGGAGTCGCGGATGGCGTCGTAAATCCTGCATTAGGCGAGCCGTCCCACTGCATGGGCGTGCGCTCGCCATCCCGGCCCTTCTCCTTGGGCCAGCCGATTTTGCCGATCGGGTCTTTCACGTCTTCGATTCGCGTGGGAGGCGTGGTCTTCATCCCTATCTCCTGGCCGTAGTACATCAGAGCGGTGGCCCTGGTCCCCAGCAAAATCGTCGCAATCACGCGCGCAATCTCAACATTGTGTACGCCGTCGCCATACCGATCCCAACTGCGAACTCTGTCATGGTTGTCAAAGACAAAAAGCGGCTGGCCTCCGTCCAGGCCATGCTCGGCTTGGTCGATGAGCGTTCTGAAACGGGATACATCGAGCTTGTTGATGAATCCCACCTGCAGATCCATCGGCAACTGCAATTCATCATTGTGTTTGCCGTACCAGTTGTGCAGCTCCTCGATGTTCGGCAGATAGGTTTCACCGATCAGGACCCGGTTTCCTGGATAACTATCCACCAACTTGCGCAGCGCGCGCATCACCACATGCACTTGGGGTAGGTTGTTGGTGTAGGAATCGTCGAGGTTTGGGTCGCCATAGACATTCGTGCCCGGCAGCACTTTTTCGTCACGGAACTGCGGATCTTCAAACAGGGTAGGAACCGCATCCAGGCGAAAACCTGCCACTCCTTTGTCCAGCCAGAAGCGGCAGGCCGCGAACATGGCCTTCTGGACCTGGGGGTTTCTCCAATTCAGATCGGGCTGCTGCGGATAAAACTTGTGATAGTACCACTCGTCAGTGGAGCTATCGAAGGTCCAGGCGGAGTGCCCGAAGACCGATTCCCAGTTGTTCGGCGGCACGCCGGGAGCCTTGCCCTTACGCCATACGTACCAGTCGCGCTTTGGATTCGTTTTGGAGCTTTTGGATTCAATGAACCAAGGATGTTTATCCGATGTGTGGTTCATCACCATGTCCATCACGACGCGGATGTGCCGCTTCCTGGCTGCGGCCATCATGCGGTCGAAATCAGCCATGGTTCCATATTGCGGATCGATCGCCTCGTAGTTGGAAATGTCGTATCCGAAATCTACTTGAGGAGAAGGATAGATAGGCGTCAGCCAGATCGCATCCACGCCCAGACTGCTCAGGTAATCGAGGTGTTGGGTAATCCCATTCAGGTAGTCCAGGCGCTTGTTAATTCCATTTAGATCGCCGATCCCGTCTCCGTTTGTGTCCTGGAAGCTACGCGGATATATCTCATAAATCAGAGCATGTTTCCACCACGGATCTGCTGCGGAATTTGTCGTGGCGGATAGCGGCGCAGGGCCGGAGCTTGCGGCCGCCAAGCCGGCCCATAAGCAAACGACAAGGCATATGGCCGCGCTCCTGACAGGTGAAATACAGCGCTTGCCTTCGATTTCCATCAATAGAATCTTCCCCCCAATTCTGCAAACGCAAATTCGCAGTTACTCCCCTCACTTGGATCGCGGTTTTTACTGCTTCTTTTCATCCTTATGGAATAAGTTGAGACCGAAGTGAGGTTCCGACCTCGTTCCCGTGATTTTGATCGGCACCTCGGTTCCCGCGCCATTCTTCTTGAAGAACGGGTCGATAGGCGTCAACAGCATGCCTTTCCAGCCTCCGACGATCTTAGACACGGTGGCCTTCAGGCTCGCGGTCCCAAAGAAATCGAAGGTGTTGCCATCCAGGGTGTAGACTCCGTTGAGCTTGATTTTGGCGCCCGGCAAATCGTAATTCAGATTGGACACGGATAGTTTGCCATCGTTCAGCACAAAATCGCCTTCCATTTTCGAGCTCACATTCGCGGTCCGCGGATCCTTCGCTTCTTCTTTAGCCAAATCGACTTTGCCCTGGCTTCTCAAACTAAGCTCGTCCACCTTGGACTGAACCTTCTGATTGGTAAAATACGTGTTCACAATCCTAAAATTACCCTTAAGTTTAAGTTTTTGAGCAACATCTTCGTTTCCTGGCGGAATCTCCATTCCGGTATGCATCTTGATCTGTCCCGTCATCACAGGTGGATCGGTGTGCACGGCCAGTTGGAGCAGGTCCTGAATGTTGGCGTGGTCCATCGATACATCGAGGTAGATATGGTGACCGGGGATTCCGGGGGTACGCACTACACTTCCCCTGGCAGTGAGCGAGGAATGCAGAAAATGAGCGACCACAGGCTGTAGATAAGTATCGCCATTGGTGCCATCGACGATGGCATGGAAATCCGTATGCAACGGAACCTTGTGCCCGCTGATGTCCACCTCGAAATCCGGAGTGTCCGTCTGGCCGTCCACCACGATCTTGTCAAGGACTCCCTGGTAATGGCCGGTGGAGGAGAGAATACCGCCAATACCCTTTAACGTGTTTAGGTCCGCATTACGGAAAGAATAATTGCCGGAAACCGCTGTCTGGCCGGGATCGTCGGAATTCCATGGTCCAAATGTGCCGCTGCTTCTGATATTGCCTATCGGCTTGGGATTGACCAGCATGGCTGTGAATTCTAGCGGCTTACCCCCGCCGACGGACCTCAAAACAAGATTGTTGATCTTGAACTGTAGAGGGACCTTGCCCGGCTTATCGGTTTCCAGAGTCAGTACCGCATCCGTGGAGCGAATCTCGCCTACTAATATCTTGATTTTGCCGTTGTCTCCGCTCTGGCCGCCCATGCCGGGCATCTGCTTGCGCTCACTCTTGGGCGGAAGATTGATACGCATTCCCTTGACATCGACATGGCCGATCTTCATAGGGGATCGCAAAAGATTGGTTAAGGCTGTGCGGAACGAAAAACTCTCCACCGAAAACGCCGGATTGCTTGTTTCGAGATTGTACGGATAGATGGCCAAATCTTTACCTGAGACCTCAATACCGCGCAACAGCGAAACATCGAAGCTCTTGAGTTCCACCCGGCTTTTGAATCTGGTCGAAAGAGTCTGCACTACGCGCGCTTTCAAGATCGGTTCCGCGCGGTGAAGGAGAACCTCGAAGGCGACGATCAAAACAGCGGCGATGACGCAAAACGAAATTCCCAGCCAAAACAGCAGTCGATGCCTCTTCCTGAATGGGGTGCGAATAGGTCCCGATGACATTTCCAAAGCTTGCGGCCTTTCTTTGAATCTGTCCTTATTTGACACCTTTTCCCTGCCGGCTGCTTCCGGCATGGACCCGCTCTATAGCGTTTTCACAATTACTGTGTCCTGGTGAGAGTTGGATGTGCAGGCGTTCTTTGATGGAACGCCTGCGTCGAGAGTAGTTTCTTGGGATACACCAATCGTGAAAACGCTCTAACCGGCAGGAGCGGGAGAGCGATATACCATATACAATTTGTGGTCTCCCACTTCCGGCGCAAGCGCTGACCAACCCGGATATGGAACCCACGTCGTACCTCGAACGGAAGCAGCGCATTAGGACAGCAGGCAGCGCTATTGAATGGTTAAGGAGAGTTGCGAGTAATGCGATACGCCGGCAGCACACGAACGACAGCGGAAACCTCAAAGCCCCGCCCGCGCCTTAGCTTCCGTTCCCATGCCGCGCTGATGTTTGTCTTGGCTGCTCTGCTGACTCCGTATCCAGTGATGGCGCAAAATCAGGCTGCGCCGGCTTCCGGACCCGCCTCTCAAGCTAAATTACCCCACCCTCCGCGAACCCAGTCAATCGATGCCTATATCCACGAAGGCTGGGACACTCTCTCCCGCTCCATGGCTGATTGTCAGTCGCTCATCGACCCAAAGGTCAATGCCGCGCCTTTGCTTTACCTCCCCGCCGGCGCTCCTGTGCCGCCCGAGCTGCTCCGGCTGCGCTCCCTATGCAAGATCCGGATCGCGCATCTGCCCCACCGCATCGTTCAACTGGGGGATGTGAAGGAATCGGAGATTTCGCAGCCCGGGCTGCTATATCTGCCAAACCGCTATGTCGTTCCCGGAGGACGCTTCAACGAAATGTTCGGGTGGGATTCCTATTTCATTATCCTGGGGCTGCTCCGCGACAATCGCGTGGAGCTGGCGCGGGGCATGGTGGAGAACTTCTTTTACGAAATCGAGAACTATGGCGCCGTTCTGAATGCCAACCGCACTTATTTTCTTACCCGGTCCCAGCCGCCTTTGCTCAGCTCCATGATTCGCGCCGTATACGATGCGGAGCTTGCTCGCGATCCTTCGCCGGCCAATCGCGCGCGGCAGAAGACATGGCTGGAACACGCCTATATCGACGCCCGGCGGGATCATGACTTTTGGCTGCGCGATATTCACCGTGCCGGTCAGACTGGCCTGGCTCGTTATTTCGATCTTGGCGAAGGCCCGGTTCCCGATATCGCCGATCACAGCAGCTACTACATTGACGTGATCCGCTGGCTAGTAGCGCACCCGGCGGTCCACACCAGCTATCTCATCGCGGCTCCCCAAAACCCCACGGCAGCCCAGCAGGACTCGCTCGCGAAAACCAGTTGCGGCATGCGCCAGTCCGTCGTCTGCAGGCTCGCTTATTGGGACGGTTACCGCTTGAGCCGTGATTTCTATAAAGGCGACCGTTCCGTGCGCGAGTCGGGATTCGATATCACTTTCCGCTTTGGCCCGTTCAGCGGCTCAACCCATCACTATGCCGCCCTGGGGTTGAATAGCCTGCTCTATAAATATGAGCGCGACCTGGCCGGCTTCGCCGCCTTGCTCAACAAGCCCGAAGATGCTCAAGCCTGGAACCGGCAGGCCCTGCAACGCCGCCAGGCTATCGATAAGTATTTTTGGAATGCGCGCGACGGCATGTTCTACGACTACGACTTCACCACGGGAAGGCAATCCACATACAAGTTCGCGACCATCTTTTACCCACTCTGGGCAGGCCTTGCGACGAAAGAGCAAGCGCGCGCAGTGGATCGAAACCTTGCGCTGCTCAACCGCTCCGGAGGCGTGGCCACCAGCACTTATGACAGCGGCCTGCAATGGGACTTGCCTTTCGGGTGGGCTCCCTTGAACTGGTTTGCCATGGAGGGCTTGGAGCGTTATGGTTATTCGGCGGATTCGCGCCGCGTCGCCGCCGAGTTCACACATACGGTCGCGTCCAGCTTCGAAAAGGAGGGCACCATTCACGAAAAATACAATGTCATTACCGGATCGTCCGATGTCCAGCTTATCGCCGGCTACAAAAACGTAGTCGGTTTCGGCTGGACCAACGCGGTTTATGTGGAGATGGAGCACCTGCTCAAATCCAGACCGGCGAGGCCGCAGTGACGGTTAGCGAGCCCAAATGGGTGGTCGGGCTGGGGGAAATTCTTTGGGATTTGCTGCCCGCAGGACCTCGACTTGGTGGCGCGGTTTCAAATTTTGCTGTGCTGGCCGCGCGGCTGGGCGACCATGGCATCTGTGCCAGCCGCTTGGGAGACGATGACCTCGGCCGTCAGGCGTGGGAGCAATTGCTCCATTTGCCCGCGGATGCTGCGTTCGTACAGACGGATGCCCGCTTTCCAACCGGCTCGGTATCAGTCGAGTTGAAGAATGGCCAGCCAACCTATGTGATCCGCAGACCTGTCGCATGGGATTTTCTTGAGTTAACACGGGAGTGGCAGGAGCTGGCCTCACGCGCCGACGCTGTATGTTTCGGCACCTTGGGGCAACGGTCGCGCATTTCCCGAAGCGTCATTGAATGCTTCCTTGGCAGCACTTCTCCCCGGTGCGTGCGCGTCTTCGACGTCAATCTGCGGCCGCCGTTTTACTCCGCCAAGATCATCGAGAACTCCCTCCGCCATGCCACGCTGCTCAAGATGAACGATGCCGAGCTCCCGGTAGTTCTCCGCCTTTTGGGGCTGCGTAGATTGTCCAGCGGAACAACTGCCGACGTGCTCATGACGGGCGCGCGAAGACTTCTGGAAAGGTTCCCGATTGATCTGGTCTGCGTCACCAGGGGCGAGGGCGGCAGCCTTTTGGTTACGCGGGACGAAGTCGACCGGCACCCGGGGATCGCAACACGAGTGATTGATACCGTGGGCGCGGGGGATGCTTTCACCGCGGCTCTCACCCATTACTATCTGCAAAGGGCTCCCCTGGCTGTACTCAATGAGGCAGGTAACCGCTGGGGCTCCTGGGTGGCGTCGCAACAGGGCGCCATGCCCTCGCTCGATGCTGCCACACGCGAGCGAATAACCTCCGCTATCGACCACGTGGCGTGCCATGGATAGCGGGTAGGAGCAAAATGAGGCTTTCGTTTCCAATGTGAGTATTGCGAGCCACCCGGATCTCACATACCAAGGAAATCATATGGTTAAATCTGTAGAGCAAGAGGAATTGAGCAACATGGATTCAAGTAACGGAGATTGTTTGTTTTGCAAAATCATCGCCGGCAAAATTCCCGCGAATGTCGTGTACCAGGACGACCAGACTTTTGCCTTTGCCGATATCAATCCCCAAGCGCCCACTCATGCGCTGGTGCTGCCCCGCAAGCATATTGCCTCGCTCGCTCACATTGCCGCGGATGATCGAGCTCTCCTGGGGCGTCTTTTGGAAGTCGCAACCGAGGTTGCCAGGCAAGAGGGCTTAGTCGAGGGCTTCCGCGCTGTCATCAATAGCGGGCCGGACGGGGGCCAAACAGTCGACCACCTGCATATCCACGTGCTCGGCGGCCGCACTATGCATTGGCCGCCCGGCTGAAGTCATGCGACCAAAGGATCAACGATTCTCATCTAAGCTTCGGCGATTTCGAGTTCTTCCTCGATGCCATGGCGGCGAAGAAGATTAGGCAGGTTCTGAGAAAAAGCCGAGCGCGGCATAACCATGTCACAGCCCGCTTCGATGGCCTTGGCCTTCAGATCGCCCTGCAGGTGCGAGAGAAAGCCGATGACCGAGGTTCCCCGTTTCAACTTGGCTTTAATCCGGGGAATCAGGGTGAGCGGCTTGGCGCCGGCATTGTTCAAATCGAAGACGATCAAAGAGGGACGAGCGCCTTCAGGCACGTCCGCCAGCCGCGTAACAATATCTTTATCCGCCTTTACAAAACCGACCTTCACGCCAAGCTTGCGAGCTGTCTCCTGGATTTTGGCAAGGACGAACAGGTCGTCGATAAAACAGAAAATACGCGTGGGCGAATCCTCTCTGACTGGCATAACCACAGACTCGGGCGGGGGCGCGTCATGATAGAAACCATTCTGGCCGTTGCCGCGAAACTCAATGGTAGAAGGAGATACGTCGGCCATATTGCCATTCACGGTGCGATAGCTGTGGTCCATAGGCCCGACGAAGGCCTGCTGCCGCCGCGGCTTGTTCTTGCGCCGGCCGCCTTGCGCGCCGTTGGGATGACCGCCGCCGCGTCCGTTTACATTCTTGGCCGCGGGCCTGTTCTGGTTGGGCTTGGATCGCGAGGACTGTTTGGCGGGAGTTGGCTGGGCAGTTTCATTCGGCTGGCCATTGACCTGGCCCTTGGCTGATCCGTTGGCGAATCCCTTACGTCTACGCCGCCGGCGGCGATGTTGCTGCCCTGGCGTTTGCGTCTGTCCCGAAGCGGGTTGGGCCTGAGTCGACTGGGGTTGTGGCTGGGACTGGGGTTGGTTTTGCTCTATTGTCATGCATGCACTTCCTGACGCATTTGACTACTCTTGACGATTACAACCGTCACTGCCATACGTGAATCGAAGGGGTAGAAACCGGCGGAACTTCACTGTTCCACGCCGGCGGTTCGCTACCGCGTCCGACGCATTCGAGCGGGATTGATCCGGAACATGCGTTTCGAGGTGGAACGTATGGTTTGATCTTTCAATAGCGTACTGACGTTGGTTTGGACCGCTATTCAGGGCTTTGCGACGAACATCGCTCATTTGGCCCGCAATTAAGACGCGGCAATCAAACTTTTCTGTGACTCTCGAGAAATGCGGCGAGCCCGGCTTTCAAGTAAGCTCTGGCTTCAGCCGCTCGATAGGCAAATACAATAGTACACGGAGCGAAGTCCGGAAAGCAAGGAGTAAAAATCTCACCGCCCTATCCAGCCTGTTCCGGCAAAAAGACCGGCCCGGCGGCAGTATAGCCGGATTGGATCTAGGACCGGAATTTCCGCGTTGACGAGCCATGGCCCCGGTTCCTGAGCCGGTATAACACCTGGAGAATGCGCGTCGCAGCTTTCATAGATCCGGTGAGCGATCCGGAGACTTTGGAGATTCCGCCGCGTCTGCGCCGATAGCCGGTAGGAATTTCCTGAATGCGAAGACCGATCTCGGCTGCGCGGATCTGCATCTCGATATTCCAGCCGTAAGTCATCTCTGTCAGGTCCATACGCCTCAACGCAGCGCGAGAGATCACGCGCATGGGCCCCATATCGGAGTAGCTCACCCCGTAGCGCCAAAATATCAACCGGCCGGCTAGCCAGCCCGCGAAGATCTGCGAAGGAAGCAAGCTTCCCGGCTCCCGCTCTCCCGACGTACGGGAGCCAAGAACAAAATCCGCGTTGCCCTCGATTACTGGAGCGGCCAGGCGCACAAGATCGGAAGAAAGATCACTCCCATCTCCATCCATGAAAGCGATCACGTCACAAGACGGATCCGCTGCCTGAGAGCCGGCCCAGCACGCACGGCCGTAGCCGCGACGCGGTTCGACAATGACACGTGCGCCGTTGCGCCGCGCCTCCTCGGCCGTGGCGTCGGTGCTGCCATTATCGACAACGATACATTCCGCCAGGAGACTCCACGGAAGCTCCCGCACCACCGCCCCGATGGCCTCGGCCTCGTTGAGCGCGGGAATGATCAGGCTCACCCGCTGCGGCGGCACCTTCTATAAACTCCACCGCAGGCCGCAATTTGCGCAGGCTCGAGGAGGTTCTGCGCTCATGAGCCTGGTTCTGAAATCGACGTACCGCTCTCCGTTCCAGATTTCCTGCAGCGTTTGCCGGGTAGCATCACCGAGTGTAAAGCTATCGTAGCCGTGCATCGAAAATGGCGCGATACAGCAAGGCAAGGCTCGTCCCGTGGCAGTGAAATACATGAGGGTCCATGGGCGGCGGCAAAGCGACCAGGGCTGATCCTCGCGGCGCTGCTTGATACTGGTACCGGGCTCGGTGGCTCCGGAGGCATTGAAAGCCACCCCTAATGATCTTGCTAATTCCTCGGCGCGATGAATCGTATCTTCCTCTTGCGAGCTGGTCTTTTCAAACAGCGCACTCTCGCTGCGTGCAAGCCCGATAGGATTTTCTTCAAAGAAGACAAGGCGCTGCAGGTAGACTTCCGGCACATCCATCCGATGCGCCAGGCGGATGAAGGCCTCGAGCTGTCCGATCGTCTCGCGAAGTCCGGTCAGCCATAGCGAAATGCGGGGTAGCTGGATGCCGAGCTCGCGCTGCCTTTGACGGAACTGGGTCAGATTGCGCACAATGCGGTCGAACATATCGCGGCCACGCACCATTTGGAAGACCGAGCTGTCAGCGGCATCCAGAGAGACTCGCAGCTCATCAAGGCCGGTCTGAAGCAGCCTCTCGCCATTCGGGGTAGTCAGGAGAGTACCGTTCGTATTGAAGAGCACATAAATGTTCTTCCGCTTGAGATATTCGATGCGCTCCGGCAGATCCTTGACTAACATCGGCTCGCCCACGCCGTGAAGCACCACCCGCTTGATATTGGTGAATTGGTCCACAAGCTGTGTGAACAGGTCCCACGACATGTCAGCCTCCGGCTCCAGTTCCTCGAAAGTTCGCGGACACGTTGTGCATAGAAGATTGCAGCGGTTGGTTGTCTCCAGGTATAAGCAGACCGGCTCGGCTTCGACGCGTGCTTGGAGTTCGTCTTCAGGCTTCTCGAAATAGCGCCGCATTTGCGGCGGCACATTCGTCTGGTGAAGCAGGTTATTCATAAGCCTCTCCAACGGATGGCCTGCTGCCAACCATCCTTACGCTTGAATTTTTAGGGGAAAAGCCGGCAATCGCTTGCGGATGTGCGCGCTTCACCCAACGGACGGCCAGATCCACTGCAAGCGCAGCCAGGAAGATGCCGTACATATATTCGTTCATGCGGAACATCTTTTCGCCCGGCAGGGCGAGACTCGTCGCGTACCAATAGCTGGCCTCCAGAGTGAGCACGATCGCCGGCACATAGCGCAGCATGACAGCAAAGGGCAAAATCCAAAGGAAATACCAGGGGTAGTGCGGGGAAAACAAAAGGGTCACTACCGTGCTGATGGCCAATGCATAAACGACCGCTCGTTTTGGCCCCTGGCTCTGGCGCATGGCCGACACACACAATGCGGCAAGGATCAGCGCGCAAGCGGCAACATAGGCGCGCGGCCAAAGGGGAATGTGAAAGTGCCGGTGAGCCCATGCCAGAAGAAAGTAGCGGTTCCCGGTTTCCAGGCCCTCTTCTTTGGAATATCCGCCGAGAAAGCCGGCCACACCTAGTCCAACGCTCGAATAGATTGCATAACCGCCCACGATGACAGCCGCGCAAAGAGAGAGCAGGCGAATGCTCAACCGCCGCACAAGAGCAGGCAGCAGCAAGATCGGGTACATCTTTACCATGGCGGCGGCGGTGATCCAAAGAGCGGCGCGGGTGTTTCGATCTCTCAGACGCGCCAGTGCGGCAAGAGAGAGGAGTGCGACTGCAACGGCGTCGACGTGACCGCTTGAGCCAATCTCCCAGACACAGAGCGGGTGCCAGGCATAAAGCAGAAGCTCTTCGCGCCGTCGACCGAAGGATTCGAGAATCTGCAGAATTGCCCAACAGGCCAGAGCCTCGAAGCCGACCATCGCGGCCTTCATGCATGGTTCACTCTCCGAGATTCGCGTAATACCCAAAAAGAGAAGCTCCGCGCCCGGCGGGTAAATCGTGTGAGCGTAGCTTTTTCGATTGATCTTGGGATAGATTTCCGTATCCCGAAGGCCCTGCAGGTGTGGATCCGCTGGAATGTAGCGGTAGGGATTGATTCCTGCGGCCTGCACCCGTCCATCCCACACGTAGCGATAGAGATCGGAGGAAAGAAACTCCGGTGCAAACACGCCCACCAACCGCGTTAACAGCGCCACGCCTAAAATGATGCGGAGTGTCCAACGGTTGGTGGCGCCCAGCGTGACGAGGAGGAATCCGCCCGCGTACAGGACGATCTGCATGAGAACGTCCATGCTGTAGCCGTGAATGTAGTGCTTGAACTCAACCACGCCGGCACGGGAAAACTGGAGATACGCCACTCCAAAGAGGATCAGCCCAGCATTGGTTATGGAAGCCCGGTAACGCTCCAAGCTGGCAAGACTCCTCATCAGACGGCTCCTTCAAACGTGCCAGCGGCTCCTTCAAACCTGCGGGCGGCTGCTTAATCCTGCGATGCACTCAGCAACTCTTCGCCGAGCTGCCTTCCGATCGTCTGCAAGAATCGCCGCGTGTGCGGCGCTCGAAAGCCCTGGTGATCCGGTTCGCATGTGATGCACTCGCGGTAAAGGCGAAGCAGAGTCTCTCGATCGTCGACATCAAACCATGTGGGTAGAGAATACATGGGCATTCCGATTTCACCGGCCCGCTGCCGGGTTTGATCGGCAACAATCTCCGTGCTCCAGGCAATTCCCTCGAAGAGCCTGGGCGGAACAGAATTGAGCCCCAGAAGATAGTAGCCTCCGTCATCGGATGGACCGAGGACGGCGCAGTCCGTCTCCGCGAGCAACCGCTGCACCGCCTCCGCATACGCGCCGGCGGGTACGGTCGGACTGTCGGAGTCGATTAGACAAACTGCGCCGAAGCCAACCGCCAGCAGATCGTCCGCGGTGTACCGCAGACGCTCCCCGAAACTATTTCCACGTTGCGGGATCAAAACGATGTGACTGGGTATCACTCCCTGAAAGCCCGCTTCCTCGCCTCGGGGAGTGAACGATACGACTGGAGTTGCGGGAAGAGCAAGCGAAACTTCTTCCAGGCAGGCGACCGTGTCTTTCAGGAATGCGGCGTTGAGCGCTGCCGCCTGTTCCGGATTCAAAGGTGGAGATAACCGTGTCTTCACTTTTCCGGCATGCGGAAGCTTGGCCATGATTGCCAGGGCGCAGCGTCCCCGGAATTCGAGAGACGGCTGCTCCGGATCGATGACCCGGTATAAGGTTTGTCTCATGCAGCTTTCTCGCAGAGCGCGTATTGGTAGCGCTCATCGGACCAATGCCGCACATGCTTCCATGGCTGGGATGCAACAAAGTCAGCGAACTGCGGCTTGTCGATGACGCTGCACTGCGCGAAGTCCTTCGGCCGGCCTCCGCGAGCGGTGAGCGCTTGCAAGATGCGCATGCAAGTCAGCGGCAAGGCGGCCCGGACTGGCGAAAGCGGCTCCGCGATAAACAATAACCCGGTCGGTCTGAGAGCAACATAGATAGCCTCCAACACGGAGCTGCGATTGGCAAGGATGAGAAAGAGGCGGGAGGCGATGATGAAATCCGCCTCTTCAGGAAAGCCGGCAAGTTGATGGGCGCGCGCACGTATGAAACGGCAGTTCTCTAAAGCTTCACGCTCAATCCTTTGCCTGGCGTGCGTTAAGAGGCGTTGGGAAGGATCGATCCCGATAACGTCGACCTGCGGAAAGCGTTTTGCAAGATGATAGGAATAAAATCCAGGACCACAACCAAGCTCAAGGAGCAACGGGCGGCGCTCCTGACAGAGAACCGGCGCCATGGACCTTGCAATTTCCTCGGTGTGATCGGCAAATAGCTGCTCACGGCACAGCCTATAGAACCATGAACATCGTTCGAAGACGCCCTCGTTATTGTCGGCGGAGATATCAGATGGCGGAAAGCTCATGCTGGTGCCTGCAAGTTTCGCTCTCGAATGGTTCGATAATTGCCCGTTGCGCTTGCTACCGGCGGAACTGCTAAAGGCCGGCGTACCAGTCGTAGCCTAGTTTGGTCCAGTAATCGTCGGGCCTTTGGTCCATGTACCTGATCAGTGCAATACGCTTGATCTGCTTATAACCATATTTTATCGGCATGTGCAGACGCAGCGGCGCACCATGAAACTGCGTCAGTGGAGCGCCCATCATTTCGGTCACCAGGAGAGTCTGAGGGTGGCGGCAGACCTTCATGTCGTACCCGGTGTAGTAATCACCGTCGGGTGTTTCCATATAAACGAATCGTGGTTCCTTCCCATCGACCAGGGCCGGAGGATAAGCCTCCAAAAAGTCGGCCATTCTCGCCCCTGCCCAATGAACAATCTGGCTCCAACCCTCGATGCACTTGAATTGCGTGACCAGCTCATAACGCGGCAGCCGCGATATGTCTTCTATCTTCAGAAGCAGCCCACCGGTCCCCGGCGCAAGAGTGGAACGGCTCTGGCCCGCCTCTTCCCGACCGCGCGGCATCCGTATGGATCGATCTTCCCTTTGCCTTTCTTGCGCCAGCATTGACTCGGGAGCCATTTTCTCCGATGTTCTGGCTGAAGCTGGGGGTGTTTTCGTATCGTGTCCTTGATCCTCTGAGGAATGCGAGCCGCTATAGCGGTACTCCCAGGCTGTCACATCGGCTGCGAACCGCGAGTGGCTCTGGGCGTCGCTCGCGCCCACGAGCTGAAGCCGCCAACTTTCCGGATCGAGCGCCCTCTTCAATCCATAAACGCCATTCACGCGGAGGTTCTCGGCGCGATTCGGGGGATAGGTGGGGGAGAGCGCACGCTCTCCAAAGATCGCGCGCGAGATCGCTGCGTTTGCTTGAAAAGCCCGCCGCAACGGGAGGGGCTGCATTTCGTCGGTTGGGCCGTTATCGATCCATTTATATAGACCGTATCCGGCCACCGCTGCTGCCGTGGCGACGGCGAAAGACCGGCGGGTGTAGCGCCGCGATTGAGCTCGTACTCCTGCATCTAGTTCGCCTTGCCTCGCAGTAAGTTCCGCCGGTTCTACGGCGCTCGGTTCGGGATCACCCTGCTGTGATGTATTCTTCGCGGGCTCCGTTGGCTCAAAGGGCGCCAGGTTCTCCGCCCTGTCTGCCCCTGCCTCGGCTGTCTCGGCCGAAGAGTTCTGTTCGCCGGCAGGCAGTTGACGCTCGCGCTGCAGAAGAGCCTCTTCCGAAGCCTCACTCTGGCTGATTGGAGCAGGGGCTATTGGCAGACCTTCTCCGCTTCCCGCATTGCCTTGTTCCACCATTTACCGAGCCCTCCGTTCCGCCTCGAGCGACGGCTCATCTGCGTCTTTGATCTCTAAACCGCTTACCATGCTGCGGAAGTTGTTCCATCCTGCCAACACAACCTGCGTCACGTGAACGAGAAAAAACGCGACGAAGCCGATTGTCAGCCAGAAATGCTCCCATCGCGCCATCTCGTAGCCACCAAGCAGGGACGTGAGCCAGTGTGCCTGCGCCGGCTTGTAGATAGCTAACCCGGTTATGAGCATTCCGAAACCCATGAGCACGATGCTGGTATAAGCGATGCGCTGTGCACCGTTGTACTTGGTTTGCGGCGGCGGGTCTTTGCGGATGTGGAGGTCAACCAGTGTTACCTGGATTGCATCCCGGAAGCTACGTTTTAGCGGAATCAGGAACCGCCACTCTCCGGAAATAGCAAGAAATAGGACGTAAGCAATTCCGTTGAGAGCAAAGATCCACATGAAGAAGAAGTGGTGTCCCAGCCCTTGGGTGACGTGGAATGGAGCATGAATCAATTTCCAAAACCACTCAGGGAAGAAACGAACCAGCGTAAAGCGGCCAATGCCGATGCGATAGACCGCATGCGGATGTTGGTAGGCGTTATCGGAGTCGTTCCAGTAGATGAGCAGTCCGCTCCAGATCATGACAAAGAGGACGGGAAAATTGACCCAATGCATCCATCGAATGGCCAATGGATGTTTCCGCTCCAGCCGAATGCTGGCCCGCGAAGCAGACATCTCGCTTTGATTACGGGGGATCGTCGCCATGAGCTGAACGCCGCCTCCTGTTCTCCGGCGGACAGGTACAACATCGGATATAACATTTTGAGTCGCGGGAGACCCACAAGTTACAATCCGCGCTTGCAATTAGCGTGGTGAGTCGTTAATCGTCAAATAATCCGTTATCTCGAGCAGCAGCGGAATGGAGAGATCAGCGCGTCCATTTGAATCCGCAATCGAACCCTTCGGCAAGAATAACGGAAGCAGAGCATGATTGTGCGTTGCCGGCGATCCGGTTGTTGATCCCTCCAACCTGCCCGTGTATCGTCTCCCACTATGCATCTTCATCCACGGGATCCTGAGCAACGCCAAGCCTACGGTCAATCCAGACGCAAACAGCTGCCGCGGCAGTCCCACAATTACTGGCGCCTTGCCGACCGGCAAACCGACCCTATCGACGCTATTGCAGCCACGGTGCCGGGGCGTGTACCGGCGCTGCTGGCTATTAAGTGGGAGCGCATGGCGGCCTCGCCCTTCGGATTTTTTCGCGGAGCCGTATCCGTGATGGCCGCCGATCTGGCTGCATTGCCGCACACGGGAATCTCCACCCAACTCTGCGGTGATGCTCATATCCAGAACCTTGGCGCTTTCGCTGCCCCGGATGGCCGGCTGGTCTTCGACATCAACGATTTCGACGAAACCATCCGAGGGCCATTTGAGTGGGATCTGAAGCGCATGGCTACCAGCCTGGTGCTGGCAGGGCGCGAGACGGGGGCCAAGAACACTGCCTGCTCAGAAGCGGCGGCCATGTTTCTCACGCGCTATCGCGGCTCAATCCATGCCTTTGCCCGTATATCCGTGCTGGAGATGGCCCGCCATCAGGTCCACCGTCTGCAACGCATCGCGCCGGTCTCGCTGGCTCTGCGCAAGGCCGAGCGCGAAACCCCGCAGTCCACTCTGGAACGTCTGACGGAAGCGCCCAAAGCTCAAAGGGGAGCCAAAAACAATCCTCCGGAGCATCGCATCTTTATCGAATCCCGCCCGCTGCAATACCGGCTGAAGACAGTACAAGCGCAAAGAATTCTCGACTCCATCACTCCGTACCGCGAGAGTCTTTTGCCTGAGCGTCAGCATTTCCTCAACCAATACCGGCCGCTTGATGTCGCATTCCGGGTGGTCGGCACCGGAAGCGTAGGCTTACGCGATTACGTTATCTATCTTCAGGGCAATGGACCGGGTGACCCTCTGTTTTTGCAAATCAAGGAAGAGCCCGGCTCCGCCTATGCTCCGTACCTCGGGGAACAGGGCGCCTCGCAGCACCATGGACGGCGAGTAGCCGAGGGCCAGCGCGCCATGCAATTGCAATCGGATATCTTCCTGGGCTGGACAACCATCAACAATCGCCAGTATCTCGTTCGCCAATTGAACGATCACAAAGCATCGATCTCCGCTGACGATCTGAAGGGCGAGGGGCTCATGCAGTATGCGGAGATTTGCGGCGAGCTGCTGGCCCGCGGCCATGCCCGCTCAGGCGATCCGTTGGTTCTCAATGGCTATATTGGCGGCTCAAGCAAGTTCGACTTGGCTATCACGGAGTTCGCCCAGGAATATGCCGATCAGACGGAGCTTGATTACCGGGCCTTTCTGCACTCCCGCTTCGCTCCCCGGCGACCCCGAGGAACGAAGCCGCAGCCACGCGCAGCGCCAGTCAAGAGCCCGGCGAAGGCGGGGAAAGCGTAGTTCGCGCGAGAGCGAACCGCTCCGGATGCGACAATAAAAGGAGCGCATCTGTGCTGCTTCCCTCATGTTGCAACTTTCTGCTGCCGGCAAACGGTTTGGTCCACGAGTCTTGTTCGAAAACGCCAACTGGCTTATCACGCCGGATGAGCGCACCGCTCTGGTGGGAGCCAACGGAACCGGCAAATCCACGCTGCTCAAGGTGCTCGCGGGTGCGGAGTCGCTCGATTACGGCGCCCTGCAGCGTACCCGCGGCACGTCCATCGGTTATCTTCCTCAGGAGGGGCTGGTGCTCTCCGGCCGCAGTGTCTTCGAGGAATGCCTTTCCGTATTTGCCGAACTGCGCGAGATGGAGCAGGAGATCGAAACTCTTTCCGCATCTCTGGCTGAGCTCGATCCCAGCGGCGCCGAATATGGCGCTTCCGCCGAGCGCTACTCGCACATCGATTCCCAGCTCCGTGCCCACGGCGGTTATGCGCTGGATGCCCAGGTGGGCGCTGTGCTCGACGGCCTGGGATTTAGCAAACATGACTGGTCGCGGCAGAGCGAAGAGTTTTCCGGCGGATGGCAGATGCGCATCGCCATGGCTAAGCTACTGCTGCAAAAGCCCAGTCTGCTGTTACTCGATGAGCCCACCAATCATCTGGATCTGGAAACCCGCAATTGGCTCGAGGATTATCTCCACGGCTACCCTAACGGGTACATCCTTATTTCTCATGATCGCTATTTCCTGGACGTGACGGTTAACAAGACGGTCGAAATATGGAACAAGGGGCTCCATTTCTATCACGGCAATTACGAGCAATACCTTCAGCAGAAACAAGAGCGCCGGGCACAGCTTGAAGCAGCGTACAAGAACCAGCGCGAGCGCATCGAGCATCTGGAAGCCTTCATCTCCCGCTTTCGCTACCAGGCAACCAAGGCCAAGCAGGTACAGAGCCGCATCAAGGAACTGGAAAAGATCGAGCGGATTGAGATTCCCGTCGAAGAGCAGGCCATCCACTTCACTTTCCCTCAGCCGCCATCCTCCGGCCGCACTGTGGTTGAGGTGCGGGATTTGGCCAAGAGCTATGGCGCAAAGCAGGTTCTCTCCGAAGTGAACTTCACTATCGATCGCGGCGATCGCATCGCTTTGGTTGGAGTCAATGGAGCCGGCAAATCCACCCTCATCCGCATGCTTTCCGGCATGGAGCCGCCCAGTCATGGCGGGTTGCGCCTGGGGCACAACGTCAGCGGAGAATACTTTGCCCAGGACCAGTACAAAGTTCTGGACGCGAATGCGCGCATGCTCGACGACATCAGCAGCATCGCGCCGCGCGTCCCCACCGCGCAATTGCGCAGCCTGCTCGGCTGCTTCCTATTCTCCGGGGATGATGTCTTTAAACCTTTAGGCGTGCTCTCCGGAGGAGAACGGAATCGATACGCGTTGGCCCGCATCCTGGTGAGCCCGGCCAATTTCCTGCTGCTCGACGAACCCACTAACCATCTTGATTTGCGCGCCAAGGACGTTCTGCTCGAAGCGCTCTCCAGCTTTACCGGAACCGTGGTCCTGGTTTCACACGATCGCTACTTTCTCGACCGCCTTGCCACCCGCATTTTCGAGGTTGAGGGCGGCCATGTTCACGTTTATCCCGGCAACTATGAAGATTATGTGCTGCGCAAGCAGGGGTTGGCCGATCCGATTGCCGCCGGCTTCGCGGCAAACTCCTCCAATGGGACGGCGGCACTCGAAAAGCAGGAGGAGAAAGCTTCGCCTGAAGCCTCCAGCCTCCGCTCGCGGCGGGTGAACCCGATCAAACTGCGACAGATGCAGGAACGCTGCGCCTTGGTCGAAGAGGAGATTCCCCGAGTAGAGAGATCGATCCTCGACGCGGAACACGCTCTCGGAGATTACGTAAGCGTGGAAGAAACGCGGCGGCTGACACAATTGCTGGAAGATCTCCGCGCGCAACATGCCACGCTTAGCGCCGAATGGGAAGAACTTGCCCTGGAGCTGGAGCAGCAAACTACGTAATAAGAACTCCTTATGGCGGAGACTCTCAACCGCCTCGATCAACGGCCGAGTTCCGTCTCCACCGCTACCGCAAAAAATGCATGGCCAAACTCCGTCGGATGCTCTGCGTCCCAAAAGAGGGTATGGTCGGGGTCGCTGCACGGCGCCGGGTTCAGGCAGGGATTGGTGATGTCGGTGAACCCGAAGTGGGCCGGATCCGTCGCAATACTATGGAAAAGGGTGAACACGTTGAGCCGATGGATGTGTACTCCCTCAATGAAATCCTCAACTCCCAAGAACTGGCCGAGCGCCTTGTTTGTTGCCACAGAAGCCGCGGATGCAAAACTCGCATTGGCTTTCGCCGCCGGCAACTGTCCTATATCTAAAAGATCGGGAACGAGGAAATTGTGAGCGCCGGCCCGGCGCAGCAGCAGCTCGCTTGCGGAAATGCCTAGCGCGATCTGGTAACCAAGCTCTTCCGGCGACCCACTCGATGCGCCCAGGATGTCATTCCCTCCGCCTTCGATGATGTAGAGTGCATTGGGATCCGCGTGGCCGCCATGCTGGCCCAGGTACTCCTCAACCTGCTGCGGCACGCTGGGAATGGTACCCTGCGGGGTCACTTGAGCGCTGGTCACGTAGGCTCCGCCGACGGCGTAATCCGTTCCGCCGAGCAAGGACGCTTTCATGGGCAGCCCCCAAGCGCCGGCTACGTGCTCAACCCAGATGGGCCCGTTGGAAAAGCGGCCGCTAAAATAAGGCGGGGAGGGAGGAGTTGTGCCGCCGGTCGCGGCGAAGATATTTCCCACGTCGCAATAGCTGTCGCCGAAAACATAGATCGCGTCATAGCCCGGCGACGCGGCCAGCGCTCGAATCGGCAGTAAAGCGAGGCAAATAACAGCCGCCAATACCCATAGGTTCCGCCGGATGGACATGCTAATTCCCCTTTCGAATTGAAATTCCTGGTCAGGCTTGCGGCGATACTAGATGTAGGAGGCACTCCGGTGGACAAGCTATTCAACGGGAAGTTCCGTTCACTCGCCTTTCGCTCGAAAGCGTAGCGCGCTAGTTCTGCCCTGTCAACAAAGAACAGACCGAGCCGGAAATTCATAATCCCGAGAAATTTACAATCGAGGACCAGGCCTATGGCCGTCGACAAGCTCCTATCGGGTATCTCCCGCTTCCAAAAGCATGTTTACCCGAAGCATCAAGATCTTTTCGAAAAACTTGCGATGAGCCAGCGGCCGGAAGCACTCTTCATCACCTGCGCCGATTCCCGCATCGACCCTTGCCTGCTGACGCAAACCAAACCTGGAGAGCTTTTTATCTGCCGCGTGATTGGTAATATAGTGCCGCCCTACCCTGACGCGATCGGCGGAGTTTCAGCAACCATCGAATATGCGGCCGGGGTGCTGCGGGTTCCGGAGATCATCGTCTGCGGTCACACGGATTGCGGTGTCATGAAAGGCGCGCTCAACCCGGAAGCGCTTAAAGCTTACCCCAACGTCACCGCGTGGCTGCGGTACGCGCAAGTGGAAGGCCGGGAGCTTGAGCCGAGTGCGGAATTTCTTCTTGCGCTTACGGAGCGCAACGTTGTGGCGCAACTTAGAAATCTACGCACGCATCCCGCGGTCGTGGCAGGACTCGAAGAAGGCTTCCTTTCCCTGCATGGATGGGTCTATCACATCGGTTCCGGGACGGTAACTGCCTACGACGAGGACAGCAGGAGGTTTTTGCTGCCGGAGGCTGTCTAGGACAAGGACAATCCTGCATAATCGAAGGAAATGACTCCTCTCTGGAAACCTGAAAGCTGGTCTCTCCGCCTAGCCGAACTGGAAGCCCGCTCCGGCGATCTCAAAGAGGCGCCGCTGCGGCGCGATGTCCGCTCACTAGGCATGCTGTTGGGCCAGGTTATGCGCGAACAGGCGGGCGAGGAGCTTTTTGCAGAAGAGGAGTTTCTGCGTCATATCGCCATCCGCCGCCGCGAAGCGCAGAACGAGAGCGGCGGCAATCAGGAGAACGAAGCGCAGCAGCTCTTTGCCTCCGCGCTGGCCAGGGTTCACTCGCTGGATTCAGTCCAAGCCTATCGGCTGGCTCGCGCCTTCGCCTTCTATTTCGAATTGATTAACCTTGCTGAGACCAACCACCGCAAACGCAGGCGGCTTTCGCTGCAGCTTTCCGGCGATGCTGAAACGCCGCGTGGCTCGATGCGGGGAACGCTCAAGGAAATGCGCAAGGTGGGCATATCGGCCGCGGAAGCATTGGAGTTGCTGCGGCGAGTGAGGGTGATCCCGGTCTTTACCGCCCACCCCACCGAAGTAGCTCGCCGCTCGGTCATGTTCAAGCGCCGCCGCATGAGCGATCTGCTCGAACACCTGGACCGCATACCGCTTTCCGATGAGCAGTTGGAGCGGCTGGAAGAGGGCTTGGCCGCGGAAATCACCGCGCTTTGGGAGACCGATGAGGTGCGCAACCGCCGCCCCACGGTAGGCGATGAGATCAAGATGGGGCTGGATTACTATGGAGCCTCAATCTTTGCCACTCTGCCCGGCCTGTATGCCGAGATCGCCGATGCCTTCGCGAGCGAGTATGGCCTTTCACTCAGTCCAGCCGAGCTCCCGGTGCTGCTCTCTTTTGGCTCATGGATTGGCGGCGATCGCGATGGCAATCCTTATGTGACGCCGCAGGTCACGCGGCAGGCTCTGGAGATGGCCCGTGAACATCTGCTGGCGCACTACGATCAGCAGATCCAGATGATTATCGACCTGCTCAGCGCCTCCGAGCAGCAGGCTCCGGTCAGCGCCGCGATTGAGGAACGGCTCCGCTTCTATCTCGCCGAACTCAATACCACCAGCGGACAGGCCTTCGGAGAGCGTTACGAATTTGAAACCTACCGCCGGCTGCTGAGCTGTGTTCGCGCGCGCCTGGCAGCCATAGGCGCCAAGGCCCCAGAGAGGGATTCACCCCTGGCCAATTTGCCTGCTTATTGCTCCGCGCAGGAGTTTCTCAGCGATCTCGAAATGGTGCACTCCAGCCTGGTTGAGAACCGCGGGCCACGTATTGCGCGCTCTCTGATCGATCCCTTGATCCTCCAAGTCCGCACCTATGGCCTGCATCTGCATACTTTGGACATCCGGCAACATGCCCGCCAGCATACCGCCGCCCTGGAGGAGGTTTCTGCCTGGAACCGCCAGCCGGAGCGCGCTCTATCCGTTCCGCCATCTCTCACGCCGCAATCTGCCAATGTCATCGAAACCTTCCGTACGATCGCGGAATTGAAAGGCTCTTGTTCCCCGGAGACCATCAGGCACTACGTCATCAGCGGCGCCGCCAGCACTGAAGACGTGCTCAATGTCATCTGGTTGGCTCGCTTGGGCGGGGTTCGGGTCGAAGGCAATGGCAGCGATCCCGGCTTGATGCCGGTTCCCCTCTTCGAGTCCATTGAGGATTTGCGCAATGCGCCCGCCATTTGCCGTGAGCTGTGGCAATCGCCAGGTTATCGCCGTCTGCTCGAATCCTGGTCAAACACCCAGGAGGTGATGCTTGGCTATTCCGATTCAAATAAAGATGGAGGCATGCTCACCAGCACCTGGGAGATCTTCCGCGCTCACCGCGCGTTGCACGAGGTTGCCCGGGAATGCGGCGTTCGCCTGCGTCTTTTCCATGGACGGGGAGGAACTGTGGGACGCGGCGGCGGGCCCACTCACCGCGCAATCTATGCCCAGCCGAACGGCGCGTTTGAGGGACAGATTCGCATCACCGAACAGGGCGAAGTGCTCAACTGGAAATATTCCGACGTGATCCTGGCGGAACGCAATCTGGAGCTGATGATCGCGGCCTCCCTCGATTCTTTAGCCCGCCCCAATGCGCGCGATCCTCAAGGACATTTGACCGGTATCCTGCTGCCGGAGTGGGAAGCTGTTTTCGATGAGCTGTCGAGCATTGCCTTCGCCTTTTATCGCGCGCAAATCCTCGACGATCCGGAAGTGCTGGAGTACTTCGAAGAAGGCACCCCGGTGGCCGAGCTGGAACACGCGAAGCTTGGCTCCCGGCCTTCACGGCGCAGCGGCCGTGCCAATCTCTCCGAGCTGCGCGCTATTCCCTGGGTTTTTGGCTGGACGCAAAGCCGCCAGGTCGTGCCCGCCTGGTTTGCCGTCGGACATGCCCTCGATCACTTCCTGAAAAGGCCCGAGGGCGCCACCGTACTCAGGACCATGGCGCGGGAGTTCCCGCTCTTCATCGATCTGGTGCGCAACGTGGAAATGGCGCTGGCCAAGTCTGATTTCGGCATCGCCCGGCTTTATGCTTCGCTGGTCAAAAATCCCGAACTTCGCGATCGCGTCTTTTCCAAACTCGAAGCGGAATTCTGCCTCACGCGGCGCGCCATCCTAGCCGTCACTGGACAAAAAGAGCTTTTGGAAACTAATCCGGTACTCGCCCGCTCCATTCGCTTGCGCAATCCTTACGTCGATCCCATGAGCTTCATCCAGGTCGATCTGCTTCGCCGCAAACGCGCCGGCGACAACTCAGAGGCCATCAACCGCGCCATTTCCGCCACCATCAACGGCATCTCCGCCGGCCTGCGCAACACCGGCTAAGGAGCCCCTCCTATGCGGCGACGTTTCCTGCTTCGCCAAGCGTGACCCTGGCGGTCATTTTCCTTCTTCCACGATAGAACGTGACGGTGACCGTGTCGCCGGTCTGATGCTGGTCCATAATCTCGGTAATGTCCTGGGTATCGCTCACCTGTTGCGAGTCAATGGCGACAATCAGATCTCCACCCAGATAGATAGGCGTGTTCCCCAGGTAGGCTTGCTGATCGCCGCCGCGCAATCCGGCGCGCTCCGCCCCACCTCCAGGGATAACTTTCTGGATCAGTACGCCATAATCGGCCGGCAATCCCATCTGCTGGGCCAGGTCCGGTCCAATCGGGCAGCGAGACGATGCCGAGCGACGGACGCCGCACCCGACCGTACTTGCTGAAATCGGACAGAATCGCTCTGAGCGTATCGACGGGAATGGCGAAGCCGACGCCGGAGTTCTGTTCGGCTCCATTGCTCGCGATCAGGGTGGTCATGCCGATGACCTCGCCGCGCGAGTTCAAGAGCGGACCGCCTGAATTTCCAGGGTTGATGGCCGCATCAGTTTGGATGGCATTCTCAATGGGCGCTCCTTCATTGGGCTCGCGCACCGACCGTATGGAGCTGATGATGCCGGTGGTCATGGTGCCATTCAGCCCGAAGGGGTTGCCGATGGCGTACACATTTTGACCCACTTGGAGGTTGCGCGACTGCGACAGGATCGCCGGAGTGAGATTGCTGGCCTTGATCTGCAGCAGAGCGACATCGTGCGCCTGGTCTTGCAAAATAATTTGTGCCGGGTAGGTGTGCTTGTCGGAGAGAGTGACCATGACCTTTTGCGCATTGGCGATCACATGGTAGTTGGTCAGGATGCGTCCGTCCCTGGTCAGAATGAAACCCGATCCCTGGCCCTGTTGCGGCACCGCGCCATAGAAGAAGTCGAATGCCAGCGCGGAAGAGGTGACGTTCACAACCGAGGGCAGAACGCGCTTGTAGACGGCGATGTTGTTCTGTTCCTGTGCGGTGTAGGCAGGCTGCGCGTCGGCTACGGTCAAGTCGAGGTTTCCAGGCAACGAACCTTCTACCCGGTTCAGCAGAGGCAAACGGCCGCGCTCAAGAAAGCTGCTGTTCGACGTGAGGTAAAAGAATGCGCTGAGCAACAGGACGATGAGGATGATCTGGCGAACTCTCATATCGGAAACTCTATTATCAGCTAAGAGGCGGTCAGCTAGAAAAGCGGATAGCTAAAGGCCGGTCAGCTAAAAAGCGGTTAGCGGGATTTGCGGCATGACCCGCTGACCGCTTTTTAACTGACCGGCTTTTCGCTGCCGCTTCTTAGCTGACCGGTTTTTAGCTAACCGCTTCTTAGCTGACCGGCCTTTAGCTGAAGGTAGATACTCTCCACCGCTTTGCGGGTCTCCTCCAGCGGGCCGGTATTGTCGATCACGTAATCGCAGCGGCTGGCCTTTTGCAGGTCGGGAATCTGCAACGCCAAGCGGGCGCGCGCATCCTGCTCCAACATTGCACGGCGGCCGGGATTATCGGCAACCGCAGCGCGGGCGACAAAACGCGCGATCTTCACTTCGTCGGGAGCCGCAACCAGAATCAATTTGTCGAAGCGGTCGGTCCAGCGGGGCCAATCCGGCGCGGTTGCCCATTTCTCAACTTCAAAGATCAGGGCTGATTCCACGATGGCGATCGCGGCGGGATTTCGCTCGAAGATGCCGCGCATCCATTCCTCTTCTGCGGCAATGACGGCGGGATGCACAATGCGGTTCAGTGTGTCCGCATAATTCTGCTGAAAGGCAATCTCAGCGAGAGCCTTGCGATCGAGCGAACCATCGCCGTTTACTATTCGCCCGCCAAACATCTCGACAATGGCGGCGTACACCGGCTGGCCCGGCTGCATGAGCGCGCGCCCAGTCTCATCGGCTGCGCTTACCTGGGCGCCCAGCGCGGAGAACATACGACCTACTGTGCTTTTGCCGCTGCCCAGCCCGCCGGTCAAGCCCACGCGCAGCATTCGCCTGCTCCCCTAGATCGAACCATGGATTGAACCGTGGATTGAACCGTGGACGGAAAGCCCGCGGCGCAGCTTGGCCGCGCGAACAGTGTTAGCCATGAGCATTGCTATGGTCAAAGGCCCCACTCCGCCGGGAACCGGGGTATAGGCGCCGGCTTGCGCAAAGGTCTGGGGATGCACATCACCGACGATGGCCGAGCCTTTTTTAAGAAAGCTCTCTTCGCGGCGGGCGTCGCCGGCAAAGTACTTGTCGAACTCCTCGCGCGTGGTGATCCGGTTGATTCCGACATCCACGATCGTAGCGCCGGGTTTGACCATCTCCACGGTGACAAACCCTGGACGGCCGATCGCGGCGACAAGAATGTCCGCGCGTTGGGTAAACGACGCGATGTCGAGCGTCTTCGAATGGCATATCGTGACAGTTGCATTTTCCGCAAGCAGGAGGACCGCGGTGGGCTTACCGACAATATCGCTGCGTCCTAGCACGACGGCATTCCGGCCGGTCATAGGCAGATTGCTTCGCCTCAGAATCTCGATGACGCCCGCGGCGGTGCAGGGGGCTAGCGCTGGCTGCCCGGTTTGTAACCGGCCGACGTTTACCGGATGGAAGCCATCGACATCTTTTTCCGGGCTCACCGCTTCGAGCAGCAGCTTCGCATTCACTTGCGGGGGTAACGGAAGTTGAACGAGAATGCCGTCGATCTCCTCGCGCCGATTGAGGGTGCGGATCAAGGCCAGCATCTCGTCAGTGGTGACTGAATCGGGAGGAGTGATCAGTTCGCTGAAGAGGCCAAGTTCCCCACAGGTTTTTACCTTGCTGCGCACGTAAATCTCAGAAGCTGCTACCTGGCCTACGAGCACTGCCGCCAGTCCGGGCCGTATGCCTTGGGATGCCAAGCGGGCGGCCTCTGCCGCTACCTCTCGCTTGATCTCCGCCGCTATCGCGGTCCCGTTCAGAATTCTTGCCCCTGCCATTGCCGTCCTTCCCTCTACGCCCATGGTAAATGGACGTCTGGTATAAACTCGGGCAATGCGCCGAAGCTTCGTTTCCGCCGCGCTGCTCGAGGTGTTGGTTTGTCCGGTGTGCCACGGAAAACTGAAGCATTTGCTGCCGGGAGACCAAGAAAAATCCTCGTCCCGCGATGAGGGAGCTGAGAGCGGGATGCAGGAATGGATTTATTGCCAAAGTTGCGGCCGCTACTATCCCGTCGAGGATGGCCTCGCAGTGATGCGGAAAGAATGCGCCACGACCGGCCCACGCCATTGAACAATTTGCCTTGATGGCGGCCATCCCGGCGGTGAAGAATGGGCTCTAACGAAAATGGGATGCTTAGCCCTAGCTGCTGCGCACCTTAGCTGGCCGTTCGCAGGCCGCGCTTACGAAGTTACGTCACATCCGGTCTATATAACTATCTCTGGGATTCGAATATAGCGGGCCTTTTTCGAGAAGGCCGTTACCGCGGTGCTGAATCGGCGCTCATGACGGGCTTTGTGCATACCGATAAACGCATTGAGCGCAAGAATGGCGATCGTGTAGGTCCGTTGTCGGGCGGCCAGGTAGTTACTTAAAACATGAGAGGGGATGCTCGTGATTACCGGAAGCTCCAAGGTCGAAAAGTTTTCCACCACAGAACTGGAAAACCTGCGCAATGACCTGATGCAGTCGGGCATCGATTCTTGGCAGGCAGCGGAAGTGCTGCATGGATTTCTGACTGGTCGCGGCTATGGCGTTAGCGCCCAAAATGCCCGCGATGCGATCGGCCGGCTGGTTGAACCCGCGGGGTGCAATCTCGATTGCATCCAGGAGGAACTCGAGCGCATGGCTTATGTGATGTGAGAGCTAAACAGCGGTCAGCTAAAGGCCGGTTAGCTAAAATCCGGTCAGCTAAAAAGCTAACCGCTTCTTAGCTGCCCCTCTGACCGCTTCTTAGCGTCCCCGTTTCACTCATATTTCAAGGATTCCACCGGATCCATTTGCGCGGCGCGGGTGGCGGGCAATGTTCCGAAAATCACTCCGACGAGCATCGCCGACGCCATCGCCACGACTGCCGAGATCCATGAAACTGGAATGACATAAGAAGTGAAGAAGCGGATAGAGAGCGGGACGGCCAAGCCGAGGATGGTGCCGATTGCACCCCCGCTGAGAGAAATGAAGACCGCCTCCAATAGGAATTGCAGCTTGATCTCGCGGTAGGTGGCGCCCAGCGCTTTACGGATTCCGATCTCCCGGATGCGGGCGCGCACGCTGGCCAGCATGATGTTCATGATGCCCACTCCGCCCACGGTCAGGGTGACCGCCGAAACCAGCAACAAAATAACAGTGAGCGCATTCGCAATCAGCCTCGCCGTGGTCAGAAGAGCGGTCAGGGTCTGCGACGTATAAACGGAGGTGGGCTGGTGGCGTGATTGGATGACTTGCACGATTTGCTTGGCCGCCTGCTCAACCTCATTTGGGTCGCGGATAGAAAAATACAACTGCTTCACATTGTCCGTACCTGTGAAATAGCGCGCAACCGAGTAGGGAATGAGAATCGTCTGATTGGCGATTTCGGTTTGTCCAAAGGTATCCACCCGCTCTTTGAAAACACCGACAATCGTGAACGGAAGGCCGGTGATCTCAAAGGATTGATTCACGGCGGCGTCAGCGCTGCCAAACCTCTCTTCAGCGAAAGGTACAGTTACAATCGCGACTTTGGCATGGCTGGCATCATCTTCTTCGTCGAAAAAGCGCCCAGCTACAACGACCAGGTTGCGCACCAGCTTGTATTGCGGCGACACTCCAAGGACCAAAACGTCTTTTCTGACTCCATTGCCCACGTTTATGCGGTCATGCATCTCCAGAACGGGCGAGGACGCCATCACGGAGGGCACCTGCTCTACCACTTGCCTCTCATCCTCAAGGGTCATGTAGTCGTTACGGAAATTTTGCGCGGCGACCGGTCCCGTACCCCCGCCGGAGTACTCGACCTCAACCTCATTTGTTCCAATCCCTTGAATCTCATTGAGGATGTACTGCTTACCCGTCAAGCCGACGGTGACTACCAGGATCAGCGATGCGGAGCCGATCACCATGCCCAGAGCAGTGAGCATGAAACGCACTTTATTCACCCGGAAGCTGTCGATGGCCAGCTTCACGATCTCGCTCAGCACCATGGTTCTCTTGGCGCTGGCTAGAGTGCGTTCAAAGGATCTGCGGCTGCGGGTGCGTACGGATGTCATCTGAAATATGGATGTCAAAGCGGAAGCTTTGACTTCTTTATCATTAATTAATCTTGCATCGTCCCGGCAGGCCTGTTCAAGTCCGGCGTTCAAGCTGCGGAAGCGTCTGCTGTTCCCGAAGAAACATCGGATTGACTAAACCATGGGGGTAGCCCCTTCGCGACCCGCCTCGATCTCTTGTACACTCATCAGCGCTTCTGAGGTAAGCTCGTCGATCTGTCGCATTGCCGGGAAGAGCGTGCTCCACAACCCGGTGATGACCAGAGAGCCGATACCGCCGGCAACCACGGCGCGTACCGCGCCCCACCACTGCGCGGTCAGTCCGCTTTCGAATTCGCCCAGTTCGTTGGATCCGGTAACAAAGAGTGAGTTCACAGCACTCACCCGGCCGCGCATTTCGAGCGGCGTGGCCAGTTGCAGCATCGACGACCTGATCACGACGCTGACCATATCCGAAGCTCCGACCACCGTTAGCGCCGCGAGAGAAATGGGAAAGCTCTTGGAGAGGCCGAAGAGCACCGTAGAAGCGCCAAAAACGGCCACGGCGACGAACATCTTAACGCCGGCCCGCCCTCGCAGCGGCTTGAACGTCAGCCATACCGAGACGACCAGCGCCCCCAGCGCAGGGGCGGCCCGCAAGGCGCCCAATCCTTGCGGTCCGGTATGCAAAACGTCACTTGCAAAAATCGGCAGCAGCGCTACCGCGCCGCCGAGCAGCACCACGAATAAATCAAGAGTGATGGAACCCAGCAGGATTTTCGATCTGTATACGTAGCGGAAGCCGGCCAGGATCACGTCGGCGGAGATGGCCCGGCGCTCCATCCGTCCCGGCCGCGTGTGGAGTGAGGCGATAAGTATGACGAACCACACCAGGCAAACCAGCGTGAAGGCAAAAACCGTGGAAGCTCCTCCCGATTTGCCTGCTTTGTGCGGCAAGGTATACAGCAAACCGCCAATCGCAGGGCCGGCCATATTAGCGATTTGGAAAACAGTCGCGCCCCAGGTGACCGCATTTACGAAATGCTCAGGAGGAACCAGGTGAGGAAGGAATGCCGCGCTGGCAGGCCCGCTGAAGGCCCGTCCCATGCCGATGAGAAACAAAACGCTGAAAATCGGCAGTACGCTGTGCATCCCGCGCCAAGCGAAAGCCAGCAATGCCGCTGTGCATAAGATTTGCAACAGGTAGCATACGAGAATCACGTTGCGTCTGTCGTAGCGATCCGCCACGTGTCCCGCGGGCAGCAGAAAAAGCAGTCCGGGCAGAAAAAGCACCAGGCCGGTATAGCCAAGATCGATGGCTTTATGGGTGATTTCGTAAACCTGCCAGGCTACACCCACCGCTTGTGCTTCAGCGCCCATGATGACCATCACACGGGCCAATTGGTATCGCCGGAAATCTCTAAAGGCAAATGCTGCCGTGCCGGAAGCCGGTGGGGACATTAACACTCCGCTCTTTGTTTATATCGTGCCGGGCGGAGCCCTGGGGAGGATAGCGATTTTAAGGCGGTTGATGGCAGCGGCTTGGGAAATATCCATCCTGTTTCTGCCCTAGGTCTTCCAAAATTGACCGGATAAGCTTACGATGCATCGACACCGGTTCAATTTCTGTTTTCTTGTCTGAGCACTAAATTCAGCGTGCCAAATTGAGGACGAAGGAGAAGCAATGGAAAGGAATCCGCAAAAGTCATTCCCCGATGTGTCACCGTCCAGACGAGGGTTTTTAGAAACCGCGATGGCGCTAGGGGTAGCCGGCTTAACGGCGCAATTCGAGTTTGCCAATCCCTCTCCAGGTCTTGCCCAGAGCATCCTCAGCCCGGACCGCGCCGTGGAGGAGTTGATGGCCGGGAATCGCCGCTTCACCAGCGGCCGTCTCACCGCCCACCAGCAGGACCTTGCCATCCTGAAACAACACACCGTCGAAAAACAGGAGCCCTTCGCGGGCGTGCTCTCCTGCGCCGACTCGAGAGTACCTATCGAGTTGCTCTTCGATCAGAGTATCGGCCATGTTTTTGTTACCCGCGTGGCCGGAAATATCGTCACCTCGGAGATTATGGCCAGTCTCGAATACGGCGCCGCCGTTCTAGGCACAAAAGCGATCCTGGTCATGGGGCACGGCAATTGCGGGGCGGTGAAGGCTACCATCCAAGGCAAGGAAGTCCCCGGCCAGATCAGCGCCCTCTACCCGCATATTCAGCCGGCGGTAGAGCAGGCGGGACATGACCTGGAGGCCGCCACCAAGGCAAACGCCAGGATCCAGGCGGCTCTATTGCGGGAATCGTCTCCAGTGCTCGCCGGGTTAATCAAAGACAATAAGCTGAAAATCAGCTCCGCATACTATGACATCGCCAGCGGAAAGGTCATGCTTCTGTAGAGCTATGTATGGGAGCATTTTAGCTTTCGGTGCATGCGCGGGAAGCACTACCCGCGTGGCCGTTCCATCGAAGAACGGCCACACACAGCTGCTCTTGCCAGATCACAGTAAAAGCTAAAATGCTCTAAATTGCTGTTCCGCCGGTATCGTCGCATGCCGAGACTCGACAGCGGCCGGCCGTTGCCAGTTGAAAACGCGCTCTAAGCGGTCCCGCAGACGGAACGATGGCCGTTCGATGAGCCAATACGAAAGTTCAGCGCAGCCCAGGATGGCAAGCAAATTCCAGGGAAAGAAGCGCATGAATATGGGGCGGGTTAGCATCTGCTGCCAAAGATATACGGCGTAGGAGATCACGCCCAAGCGCCGCAATACGCGCGTGTTCAACAGCCGTCCCGCTGCGGATTCCGGCATTCTCACAACATAGACCAGTATGACGGACAGACTGAGAGCGGTGAGGGAGAGTCCGAATACCATCCCGTAGGAGCCCCGGAAATCGATCTGCAGAATGGGGCTGACGATCAGCGCGAACAGAGCTGCAAGCGCCGCTACCCATCCGCGCACAAAGGGCCGAATCAACCGGTTGAAACGCTCGCTTCGCCAGAGCAGAGCCAGAAGGCAGCCGAACATAATGCTGTCCAGGCCGGTGTGCAGCATGCCGATCAGATCCGGGCGCAGGCTCGGCGCAAGAAAATAGGTCACTATCCGGGAAAGAGGAGAGAGCAGAATTACCCAGATGGCCAAGCGCATACTTTTCTTTGTTCCCAACAGGATCAGCGCCGCGGGCCACAGCAGATAGAACTGTTCTTCCAGGCTGAGCGACCAGGTGTGTTCCAGGATCTCGCTGCCGTGCCCCAGATAATTCCAGGTATACGTAGCTGCAATAAGGAAAGCTTTCAACTGGCCGGGAAAGACATGCAGCAGAGTGACAATGAGCGCCACTGCCAAATACAGATAGAACGGAGGAAAGATGCGGAATGCTCTGCGCAGGTAAAAGTGCTTCAGGCTGATGGTTCCTGTAGCATTCACTTCCTTTAACAGGAGGTGAGTGATCAGAAACCCGCTGATAACAAAAAACGTCTGCACCCCGCAATTGCCCCAAAGCACATAGACCCAGAACGGAATGAAGGGAATTCTTTGCGCCAAGGCTCCGTTTGAATGCGCCGCGACCACCATTAAAACGGAGATGGCCCTCAAACCGTCCAGCGAGGGAATGTTCCGGGAATTTGTCTTCTTTTGCATTCTCGGTGGCTTCAACGGGCATGAATCTAGGGAAATCCTACAGGAGAAATGCTTTAGGGAAGATCTGATCAAGTCGATAGAAACTCACTCAGGGGCTAAAAGCCCTATGGATTTCAGCCATTTCCGGCACGGCTGAAGCTGTGCCCTGAAAAGAAACAACACTGCAAGTCCAACAAAACACATAATCGATTACGCGGCGCTCGTTTCATCCATCGAGGCCGGAATCGCCGGTGGAAGACTGATACAAATCAGACTTAATCAGATCTTCCCTAGAAAGCAGTTGAGTCTTCCCTAGAAAGCAGTTGAGCGAACCATTGCCGCTGCTTCTGCGACGGTCAGATTGCGGGCGACCGATTGGAAGCCATAGTGCGACGATTCCTCATTGCGGGAGATGCTCTTCAAAAGCAAAATGCTCCCATCTACATGCACGTCGAGTTTGGTCGTCTTCCATTGCCCGGGAGAGACTTCCTGGCGGGTCATGGAGAAGTGAGCTTGGTCACTCACCTCCCCAAGCAGGCCAAAGCCAAACTCTACCTTATGCTCCAGGTGCGCGCTGATCCCGCATAGATGCATGTCCGGCGTATGAATGAGCAATATCCCTGAGGTTGCGTGAAGCACGCGATCCTGGTAGCTCTCCTCCTGAAACGAGGGATTTGGCTGAAAGGCGATGCTGGTGCAGCCATCCGCGGAGCCAATTGTTTTGAAAAGGAAGATTTTTGGGAGTTCTTTCAGCAACTCCGCCATGCGAGACTCGTCCTCCTTACGAGCTTGGGCTTGCCGCCGGAACTCGTCAGGGTGAGTTGCAAGATATGTGAGGCGGTTATTTTCGGCTCTTTCGCGGCTGCCGGACAGCGGTTTGCCATCTTCCGCAACAAGCCGTTGCAGCCGCCCGGCAGAGGTCTCGACCACCAGTTGTTCCCAAAGGTGGCCCCGAGTACGGGTTGACCTCTCTTGTTTGCGATACATGAAATGCTGGCGGTCTTCTCTCGCAGCCGTTTCCGTCTGCACCATCCGCTCGACCATCTGACTCGCTGGGAGAGGTTGCTGTGCGTTGGCTGAGAGGCCGCTAGCCGAACCGGAGAGATCAAATAGCAGAACCGCAAATACCAAAACAAGGACAGCAACGAGAAGCCTGCCCGATAAGCCAACCGATGGAGAGCGATTTCCCGCAGGATTCATAGATAGCCAAGGACGACGGCAGCCGAGCAAGTTCTTAACCAATTAAGACATTCTAGGACATTTGACTACGGATCTACCCTTTTTGCCACGTTCGCAATGTACAAATCGTCGCAGAGCGTTCGATTGTGTCAAGCAATACCGGACCCATGATAGTTTTAGGATCTCCATTTTTGAATCCCCATAAGGTGTATCGCGGCGCGAAGATCCTCCTGCTATACTCCGAATTCGATCGGACACTGAATGTTATTCAAGGCCCTCAGCGCAGCGGTGTATGGTATCGATGCGCACATTATCGATGTGGAGGTGGATTATTCCGGCATCAAGACACTGGAAGACCGGTTCCATACTGTAGGGCTGCCCGATGCCGCGGTACGCGAGAGCCGCGACCGCGTCCGCGCCGCCATCAAGAACTCCGGCTTCGAGATTCCACCCACGCAGATCACCATCAATCTTGCTCCGGCCGACCTGAAGAAAGAGGGAGCCGGTTTCGATCTGCCCATGGCTATCGGCATCCTCGGCGCTTACGGTGCGCTTCAATTGCGGGATTTAAGTCAATTCCTACTGGTCGGAGAGTTAGGGCTGGATGGCGCGCTGCGGTCCGTACCCGGCGTGTTGCCTATCGCGATTGCCGCGCGTGCCCGGGGTATAACCAATCTCCTCGTGCCTCATACAAACGCATCCGAGGCGGCGGTGGTCGAGGGGCTCAACGTCTACTCCGTCCACTCGCTCAACCAAGTGCGCGAGCTGCTCAACTCCGCGGCGAACGGCGGCATTCATGCCCAAACGGTTCGCATCGATACTAAAGCTCTTCTCGGTGAGCTGCGGCATTTCCCGTTGGACTTCAAAGATGTTCGCGGGCAGCACACCGCCAAGCGCGCTCTGGAAGTATCGGCTGCGGGAGGGCACAACATTCTAATGATCGGTCCCCCCGGCTCAGGCAAGACCATGCTTGCCAAGCGGCTGCCTTCGATTCTTGCCCCTCTTCGTTTCGAGGAGGCGCTGGAGACCACTAAGATTCACTCTGTGGCCGGCGTTCTTGATGCCGAGGCCGGCTTGGTCACGCATCGGCCTTTCCGTTCGCCGCACCACACCATCTCGGATGCCGGGTTGATCGGCGGTGGCTCCGTGCCGCGTCCCGGTGAAGTCTCGCTTGCCCACAACGGCGTTCTCTTTCTCGACGAGCTGCCTGAGTTCCCGCGCAACGTGCTCGAGGTCATGCGCCAGCCGCTCGAGGATGGCATGGTGACGATCGCCCGCGCTTCCATGTCGCTTAGCTTTCCGGCGCGGTTTATGCTGGCTGCGGCGATGAACCCATGCCCTTGCGGATACTTCAACGATAAGTCACGGGAATGTCTTTGCACGCCGCCGATGATGCAGCGCTACGTTTCCAAGGTTTCCGGACCGCTGCTCGACCGCATCGACATCCATATTGAGGTTCCCGCGGTCCAGTACCGCGAGCTCCGCGGAGGGGCGGCGAACGAGGGTTCGGAGGAGATTCGAGCGCGCGTGCTGGCAGCCCGTGAGCGCCAACACGAGCGTTTCGCAGCGGATCGTATTCACGCCAACGCGCAGATGAGCACGCGCCAGATCCGAACCTATTGCGAGCTCTCATCGGAGGCCGAAAACCTGCTGGAGCGCGCCATGCAACAGCAAGGCTTAAGCGCCCGCGCGCATGACCGGATTCTCAAGGTCGCGCGAACCATTGCCGATCTGGAAGCCCGGCCGGAGATCGCCATAGGTCATATCGCTGAAGCTATCCAGTACCGCACTCTCGACCGCACCTATTGGAGCTGAAGAACAGCCCACGAGAGTATAGCGTTTTCACGATTGATGTATCGCAAGAAACCAATCTCGACGCAGGCGTTCCATCCAAGAAACGCCTGCACATAGCCAACTGTCACCAGGACAAAGCAATTCTGAAAACGCTATAACAGGATTTCAGCGCTCAGCCGTTCCCCATCAATGCGCGGACGTAGATGAATCTGAATCCCACGCGGAGGCAACCACTTCCGTCTGTTTGGAGCCCTTAATCACCGAGCCGGGCTTGGTCCGATTGGAATAGATGCGAAACGTTACCACCAAGTCGATCACAACGGGGACCGGCTTGCCATCCCGGGTTGCGGGCGTGAAGCGCGATTTCTTGATCGCGTCGACGGCCTTTTCATCGAGCCCGAATCCAATAGGCCGGGCAATCGCAATCTGTTCAGGCTTTCCGCTGGCATCGACCACTGTGCGCAGCATCGCCAATCCGGCCACGCCGAACTTCTGAGCATATTCATTGGAGCTGGGATCGATGCTGTTCAGAACCTTGGGCGCGGTTACATTGCCGCCTACCTCCAGAACGCTGGTGTCGGCGGGAACGAATTCATGATGGTCGCGCTTGCTGTTGAAGTATTGCCGCCAGTATTCCGGCAGGTTCGCCATCATACGCTGGTCGATGTCGGTGGCGAAGATCTTATCGAGCGCAGCGTTCAGAAGCATCGCGCTGTGCGCGGGGTCCGTGGTGGTGCCGGGCGCTAAAACGATGGCCGGAGGAGCATTCGCGCCCGCTGGAGGCGCCGTAGAGGCGGTCACCGTTGCTGAGCCCGGGGTCACCGCAGGGGCGGAGCCAGGCGGCGTTCCCTTGACGTCCTTCTTGTCTTTATCTTTCTTCTTGTCCTTCTTTACCTTGGGGACAACCACGAGCTCGCGTTCAATTGCAATGTGCACCGGCTTTTTCGAGATTTTCACCTTGTCGAAAGCCTTGGAATCATCCTCGTAGGGCAGTGCGCCTGAGAAATGCAGGGCGTAACGATCGGCTTCAAATTCCAACTTTTTCTTGGAAAGACTGACCTTCCGTATTTGCAGGGCTGAAAGCGTGAAGGACGCAACCGATGGCGAGCCGTTCACCTTGCCGTCCATATCGAAATTTAGATCGTCTGATACATAGAAGCCCCGTATGAACACCATTTTGCCTACATAGCGGCTCTTGAGCGCATCCTCGGTGAGGGGAGGAGTTTTGTTGGCCTTAGCGGCGGAGGAGCTGCTCCGGGCGTTGGATGCAATCGCGGTTGGAGTGGCGGCGGTCTGCTGCGCCTGCATCGCGGGGGATGCGGCGCTCACCAAGAGCAACGCCAGAAGAGAAGAGAAACGCGGCAAAGAACGGCTGCACATACCTAGACCTCGGTCCTGTCGTAATCATTTTTCGATTGCCCCCGTTCCGCTGCTCGACTCTGCTTCCCATGGATTGCCAAAGAAAGGCGGCCATGCCGGATGAGGGAGGGTTGAGCATGGGCATTCTCGGCCATCAACATAATCAGGAGCGCCAACAGCAGGCCGATGCGGATCAGTGTTGCCATGAGCGAGTCGAAGCCACGTGGCGACATGGTGGGGGAACCTCCGGCGTAAGTACCATAGAGCGTAAGCCGGCATGGTTGAGAGCGAAATCCCTCTTTCGTGGAGAGGGCTCTCACCGCCTAGACTCAATTGGCGTTGACTCCTTGCCTGAACTGCGATAGTCTTAAATCCTTGCGCAGGGCAGCGTCTGCCCGTCTGCATTGGCCTTCGAAATGGGATCTGCAAGTTAAGATCTGCGAAACGGGAATCTTCGAGCGAGCTGAAGCAGGCCGATTGAAGATCCAATCGAAAGCGCCTGGTCGATTTTCTCTGCGCCACTCACACGATCTTTGAATTTGTCGTTTGTGGGGATGGATTGCGAATCCGCGGAGTTATTCGCGTGTTCCGACAGTATTTGCCGGATTTTCCGGGAGATAGGGAAATACAAAGATGTCTACATATATACCGAGTTCGCATGAGATCACCCGTAAATGGTTCGTCATGGATGCCAGCGGCAAGACGCTGGGGCGTTTGGCGACGGAGGCGGCCTCTGTGCTGAGCGGTAAACGCAACCCCAAGTACACGCCGTACATCGACATGGGCGACCATGTGATCGTGATCAATGCGGCCAAGGTCTCGCTGAGCGGGCTCAAGAGCCAACAAAAGGTTTATCGCCGTTACACCGGTTTCCCCGGCGGCTTGCGCGAGGAATCGTTCGTACGTCTGCTCGCGCGCAGACCGGAGAAAATACTCGAAGAAGCGATCAGGGGAATGCTTCCCAAGAGCAAGATGGGCCGCCAAATGGCCACCAAGCTAAAGGTGTACCGCGACGACAAGCATCCCCATGAAGCGCAACAGCCACAAGTGCTTGAGCTGACGGCGCGCTAAGATACAGGACGGACATGGCAGATTTAGTTCAGTATTACGGAACCGGACGCCGCAAGTCGAGCGTAGCTCGCGTATTTCTGCGGCCCGGCGGCGGTAACTTCGTCATCAATCAGAAGCCCTACGAGACGTATTTCGTCACCGAGCAGCAGCGGGTTTCCGCCAAGCGGCCTCTGGTGCTCACCGAACTGGCGGAGAATTTCGATGTGTTGGCCACCGCCAGCGGCGGAGGCGTAAGCGCCCAGGCGGATGCGGTGAAAATGGGAATTGCCCGCGCCCTGCTGGAGTTCAATGCGGAATTGCGCAAGACGCTTAAGGGCGACGGCCTGCTCTCGCGCGATGCCCGCATCAAAGAGCGCAAGAAGTATGGCCAGAAGGGCGCTCGCAAACGGTTCCAGTTCAGCAAGAGGTAATGCTTTAACAATCTTCCCTGTTCAACTGGGGAATCAATTCTGGACTAAGCTCCAGGATGCAATCCAAGAGGAGGTCGTTTGGCCACTATCACCATGAAAGAGCTGCTCGAAGCGGGGGTCCACTTCGGGCATCAGACGAAGCGCTGGAACCCACGCATGAAGGAGTACATCTTCGGCGAGCGCAACGGCATTTACATCATCGACTTGCAAAAGACCCTGAAGATGTTCAAGGAAGCCAGCAAGTTTGTGACTGATTTGACCTCGCAGGGTAGGGTAATTCTCTTTGTCGGCACTAAGAGACAGGCGCAGGATGCGATCGCCGAAGAGGCGAACCGCTGCGGCATGTTCTATATCAACCAGCGCTGGCTGGGCGGTTTGCTGACCAATTGGATCACTGTGCAAAAGTCCGTGAAGCGCCTTCAGGAACTGGATGATATGGCCACCGACGGCCGCTACGACTTACTCACGAAGAAAGAAGTTATCCGGCTGGAGCGCGAGCGTAAGCACTTACAGGCGAACCTTGCCGGGATCAAGAATATGCGCCGCTTGCCCGATGCATTGTTCGTTGTCGATTCGAACAATGAGGCGATCGCTGTGAAGGAAGCCCGCAAGCTCGGTATTCCAGTCGTCGCCGTGGTGGATACGAACTGCGATCCGACGGTCGTAGACTATATCATTCCCGGCAATGACGATGCCTTGCGCGCTATCCGCTTGTTCACTTCCAAGATCTCCGACTCGGTGGTGGAAGGTGTACAGATGGCGGGTGAAAAGCGCTCGGCTGATGCCGGCGTAACCGGCGATGCGCAGCTTGAGGCGGCTCCCGCTGCCGAGGAATTATCGGGCGCGCCGGCCGAATCGGCTGCCGATTCAGAAGAGGTCGACCTCGAAGCAGCCTTGGGCGGCGGCATCCGTAAGGCGCCGGGCGTGATCGCCGCGGCCGAAGAGCCGGAAGCAGCCGAAGGAGCGATCTAAACGTTTTCAAGTCTCTCCTGAGCAAGCATTGCTGCGGAGAGGCTGTGCTTTATCATCCAAGGTAAGCCTGCCTCGCTATCTACTCGATACAAAAGGAAAAAGGGATGTCAACCGTGACTGAAACTATCTCCGCCGCACAGGTGAAGGAGCTTCGCGAAAAGACCGGAGCGCCGATGATGGACTGCCGCAACGCGCTCCAGGAAGCGAAAGGCGATTTGGAGCAAGCCGTTGTTGTCCTGCGTAAAAGGGGAATGGCGTCGGCAGCCAAAAAGGCCTCCCGAAGCACCGCGGAAGGAGCCGTGGGTACCTATATTCATGCCGGCGGCAAGATCGGCGTTCTCATCGAGATCAACTGCGAGAGCGATTTTGTCGCCCGGACAGAAGACTTTCAGGTATTGCTCAAGGATATCGCGATGCATATCGCTGCCACCGATCCACGCTACGTCCGGCGGGAGGATGTTACCCAGCAAGACCTGGAGCGCGAGAAAGATATCTACCGCGCCCAAGCCGCAGCGACGGGCAAGCCGCCACAGGTCGTCGAGAAGATCGTCGAGGGCAAGATGAGCAAATTTTACGAAGAGGTCTGCCTGCTCGAACAGCCGTTCATCAGGGATCAGTCGTTCGCGATCAAGGATCTCATTGCGCAGAAAGTGGGCAAGCTGGGCGAGAACATCGTGGTACGCCGCTTTGCGCGCTTCAAGGTCGGGGACACAGCCTGGACTGTGGCGCAGACCAAGCTAGGCGAGCAAGAGTAGCTCACCGGAAACAGATCCGGATGCCCCGTATCTGTGCTCTCGAAAATAAACCGCCTTCACCACGGTCAGAGATGGGTGCCCACCCTTGCTACTCGCAAGGATGGGTACCCTGAAAACTAACCCGGCTAAACAGGCCGCGAAAAAGACTCTCGTCGGAGAGGTATCAGGAACTATAGAAAAACTGTACAGCTTTGTATCAGGGCATGACTTCAGTCGTGCCGTAAACGGCATATAATCAGGGTTTTAGCCCCTGCGACAATATCATCTACGGACGGAAAGATCCCGGCAGCGGCTAAAGCCGGATCAATTTCCAACGATAGAACGTACGGCCTGAAGGCCGTACCTGATACAAAGCAGAGTTTTTCCGCAGTCTGTAAAGTCCCGATTATTTCTTTTCTTACGACACGACTGAACTGAAGGGCGTCCCACCTTTCGCATGGCGCTGTTCCGTGCGAAGCGTGGGAGACGCGGATCTCCGCTGTCTTTGTTCCTCAGAACTGGACCCGCGCGAATAACTCGATCACCCGCCCGGCGTCGGAGCCGGGAGCCAGCCCGAAAAGACTATTCTCAATTATCGACTCGTTGCTGCTCGCGCCATTGATCAGCGGATTCAAATTCTCCTTATTGAAGGCGTTGTAGAAATTAGCCTGAATTCGGAAGGATCCTTCGTGGCCGGCGATGGAGAAGGGCTGCTCCTTGGCCGCCGTGAGATCCGTGTCCATGTAGCAAGGACCGTTCCAGGAATTGCGTCCGATGCCTGGAGGTCCCGGCGCGCCTATCTTAAAGTACCGCTTGCCGCCGCCGGGAAAATTCGTTCCATTGATATACGCGCTGTTGGAGCATGAGTTCCGCGCTCCGCCATAATATGCGAGAGGTCGGGTAGGCGCGATGGTCTGCGCGCTCTGTACAATGGCGACCGTAGGCTGGCCGGTGACCGGTGTCCACGGGAAACCAGTGTGGAAAGTATAGATGCCGTTGATCTCCCAACCGGTCAACGTTTGACCAATCCAGCCGTGGCCATTGTGGTACTTAGGCAAATCCCAATTGCCGGAAACGGTAACACGATGGCGGTTGTCGAAATCCGACGGCCCATATTCGGTTGCCGGTTGTGCGGGATCGGTCTGATTGGACAGGGCGCCCGGTCCCTCATTGGAGGATTGGTCCAGGCTTTTCGAGTAGGTATAAGTCGCGTTGAGACTGTAACCGCGATTGAAGCGTTTGTTCGCCGTGAGATTGAGGCCGTTGTAATTGGTGTAGACATCCGTAGTGGGAACATAGGTATCGCTAAATGGAGTACTGGTTCCGGGGCAGCTCCCATCGGAGGCAAGGGCGGTAGAGCAGGTAGGGTAAAGGAAATTCTGATCGACAAGACGAGGGAAGTGATGCCCTACCGAGCCCTGGTAGCCGATGGTGGCGACGATTTGGTGCGGCAACTCGTACTGTGTCTGAAGAGTGAAGCTGTAGAGAATGGGCTGAGGAGTGTGCTGTTCGGCTCCGTACACTTGAATCTTATCCTGTCCGGCGGGCAGGCCTGTGATCGGATTTGTCCCGGCAGCCAGGAATGGATTGGGAGCAAAGCTGTACGCGGAATGGCTTGAGCCGCGCTCCAGAATGATGTGGATCGACTGGGGCGAGTGCGTGGCGTCGGCGCAGCAGAGAGAAAACTGCGCATAGCCCGGACCATTCTGGAAATTATTCAGATAGAGCCCGTCGTCGATCCGGTCGTAGGAAACGCCGAATCCGCCGCTAAGGACCATCTTGGAGTTGGCAACTGGCGGGGTCCAGGCAAATCCCAATTTGGGTCCCCAGTTGTTGTAATTGGCATTGAAAAGATGATTAGCGGGCCGGAGAACAGCCGAGGTAAGGAAAGTAGCGTAATTCGACCCGAAGGAAGGCAGGTTGATGCGTGCGCCATTGCTGTAGATAGGCTCAAAATACTCCCAACGCAGGCCGGTGTTAACGGTAAGCGTCGGCGTCACCTTCCAGTCATGCTGCACGAAGGCGGCAATGTCGTGATCGCGGAAGTAGCGCTGGCCGCTGGCGACGCCGCCGGTGTTGGGATTGGTGGCAATGCCTTCATCGATCGGCGCGTCATTGGCATAGTTCCAGATGCCATTGAAGACATAATCGGGGCGCGAGAAGCCGCTCAGGTTGTCATTATCCTGCTCCCGCCGGTATTGGAAACCATATCGGATCGTGTGTGCGCCGAAGGTCTGAATGAGGGTATCGCGGATTTCGTAGGTATTCTGAGCCAGGATACCGGGGGTGGTCGATCCCCAGCTTGGGCCGGCATAGAGACGCCCAAAAGTATAGTTTTGCACCTCGAAACGAGGCACTCCGAAGTCCACCGTATTACCCGCGTCATTGTTCTGATTATCGGCAAAACGGGTGTAGTTGGCGCGAAGTTCGTTGAGCAGGGTAGGGCTGAAGGTATGGATGTAAACCAGCGTGCCGGAGGAGTTGAAGGGCTTGAAAGGAAGATTCGAGAGCGGCTGCGCTCCAGTGGTAGGGTCTGCGCTGACCTGATCGAGCTTGACGATAAAGTCGCTGATGGCGAGCTGGTCGCGCGGAGTGATGTTCCAATCCACGCGCGCATTGTACTGGTTGGCGTGGAAACTCGATGGGGTGCGAATCTCGGCGAATTCCACATCGGGGATGCCGTCCAGGCCGCCGCCGGTTACAAAATTAGGTACATTCGGCGTCGCCGCATTGTAAGAGGGGAGATAGGCGCCGAGACCGCCGGCAAATGAACCTAGGTCGGCGCCCCCTGGAAGCTGGTTGCACGGGCTTTGCAGATTCTGACACAGCGTCGGTAACACTTTTACGACGGAAGGCTGAGCATTCGAGGCGGTAAGAATGGTGGAAACGATACCGGAGCTGCGCGACGATTTCAGCGCGCTCAGAAACTGAGGGGTGGGCACATACTGCTCGGAGTAGCCGTTGTTGGAGCTGTGAATGCCCTCAAACGAGCCGAAAAAGAAAAGCTTGTCTTTGATAATCGGGAACCCGATGCTGGCGGCATATTCGCGTTGTTTGTTCTCCACGCGGACGGGCAGCGCGCCCGCCGGGCCGCCATACGGCTGATAGGCATTCAACCCAGGCTCATCATATTGAAAAAAGAGACTGCCATGGATGTTGTTGGTCCCCGATTTGGTGACTACGCGGGTCTGCATGCCGACGTTGCGTCCGTCACCGGCATCGAAGTTGGTGGAGGTTGTAGTGATCTGCGCAACGGACTCGGGATTTGGCGTAACAATGGCGGCGCCGCCGTGCGAGAGGCTATCAACGCTTACCCCGTCTATCAGGTAAGTATTCGAGGTGACGCGCTGACCCGCCGCCGACGCCTGAATCTGGTTCTCCGTTTGAAAGATGCCACTATTGGATTGATTGCCGCTCTGGTTGTTGGGTAAGGAGACGCTCGTGCCGGAGCCGCCGCGGGCAGCATCGGAGATCACGCCCGGCGTCAGACGAAGCAGTTCATACGGATCGCGCCCGAAGACCGGGAGCCGGGTGACGTCGGCCGAAGACAAGCTCGTGCCGACGCTGGCGTCGGAGGTATTCAGCACCGGGACCTCATTGCCCGAAACGGTAACCGTCTGGGCCGCTCCCCCGACCTGGAGCTTGATATCGACGTTGCGCGGCGTTTCCGCAATCAAGGTGATATCCGCGAAAGACGACTTCTCAAAGCCCTTGGCCGTTGCTTCGAGGGAGTAGGCGCCGGGAGCGAGTTCGCTGAAGTTGTAATAGCCCGAACCGCTCGTGGCCGTGGTTTTGACGGCCTGAGTGCCTTTGTTGGTCAACGTCACCGTAGCTCCGCCTATCACGGCCCCGGTATTGTCTTCGACCGTGCCCGAAAGGCTGGCATTGAATTGCGCCCACGCTGGAAGACTGAACGCGACGAAGAGAAGAAAGAGGAGGACAATCAACCCGCCAACACGCGAATCCCGAAGACGCGAATCCTTTCGTGCAGCACACAGATGCATAACACCTCCGAAAAGCTACTGCCGATGGGTTGTCAAAATCGCGTTCCGGGACGACCGGCAAACCCAACTTTGTAGGATGCCAAAGCCCAATGGGAGTTGTTCTTAGCAGTTCCCGTGAGCCGTCCAGCCCGGCCTCGGCCGAGACGGCCGGAGATACGGTTCGCAGGGCGAGATGAACAAAAAAGGGAGGAGGGATTCCAAGGTTAAGCCGAATGCGATGTGCGATACTTTTTTTGAATGTATAAGCGGGTTCTCCTCAAATTGTCGGGCGAGGCGCTGGCTGCAGGCCGCGGCTTTGGTGTTGATGGCGTTCGGGCGCGTGAAATTTCGCAGGAGATTTCGGCAATTCAGGATTTGGGAGTGGAGGTCGCGATCGTCGTCGGCGGCGGCAACTTCTTCCGCGGAGTCGCGGAGCAGGCCCGCAATATGGATCGCGTCTCCGCCGATCACATGGGCATGTTGGCAACCGTCATCAACTCGCTTGCCCTGCAGGATGCGCTGGAGAAGTGCAACGTGCAGACTCGCGTCATGTCCGCCATCGAAATGAACCAGGTAGCGGAGCCTTATATCCGCCGCCGGGCGATCCGCCACTTGGAAAAAGGACGGGTCGTGATTTTTGCCGCCGGTATCGGAAATCCCTTTTTCTCGACGGATACCGCCGCCTCCCTTCGCGCCATGGAAATCAAGGCGGATGTTTTATTGAAAGCCACCAAAGTCGAAGGGATTTACGACGCCGATCCCGTCATTACCAAAGATGCGGTCAAATTTGAGCAGATTACTTACATGGAAATCCTGCGGTTGGGGTTAAAGATAATGGACACCACGGCGGTGAGCCTGTGCAAGGACAATAATCTGCCCATGATCATCTTCAACATGAATGAGCCGGGGAATATCCTGCGAGTGGTAAGCGGAGAAAAGGTCGGATCTCTGGTAACCGCCTGAGGCCGCCTGAATACGGTGAGCACAGTCCTCCAATCCCCGGCTGCCCCGGCGAAATCCCCGGCAGCCACCCACCCTAGACGAGCCCAGTTGCCCGCCTTGACGGGCATCCGTTGCTTTGCCGCCCTCAACCTGGTCTTTTTTCACTATTCGAATCCGCAGTGGTTTGGACCGTTCAGCCCCATCGTCAACAGCGGCTACGTCTCGGTCAGCTTCTTCCTGCTGCTCTCGGGTTTTATCCTCACCTACAACTATGCCGAACGGGCCCAACAAGGAAAGCTTTCCGCCCGAAGCTTTTGGCTGGCCCGGTTTTCACGGCTCTATCCGGTCTATCTCTTCAGCTTGCTGATTTCAGCGGGGATGCTGGTCCAGGAGTTCCATGCCCAAACCCGCCTCCGGTTCGCCGCCGGGCTGGTGCTGACCCCGTTATTGCTGCAGGGCTGGCATCCGATTCTCTCCACTTTCTGGAACACCCCAGCGTGGACCATGTCTACGGAGGCCTTCTTCTATCTCCTATTTCCATGGCTGGTCACGTTGCGCCGCCCGCGGCGGCGCAGGACCATTTTGTTGTTCATGCTCGGGTTTTGGGCGCTCGGGCTGGTGCTTCCCCTGCTTTATATGCATTTCAATCCCGATGGGGATACGCACATCGGGCGCTATTCCGCGGGTATCTGGCTGCGCGCCTTGAAGTACATGCCGCTGCAGCATTTACCATCTTTTCTTTTTGGAATGTCCCTGGCTTTTCTTCATGAGCTGATTCCGGCAAAGAGCCGCACCCGGCTTGCCGCTGGCGTCGCAGCGTTTACCGGGCTCTACCTGGTTTTGTATTTTGGCGAGCGCCTCCCGTTCGTATTGCTGCACGATGGCTTGTTAATGCCGTTGTTTGCAGGAATTATTCTCTGCCTGGCGGGCAGCAACCCGCTCGCGCGGTTTTTTGGCATACTCCCTTTTATCGCGGTCGGCGAAGCCAGCTATTGCCTGTATCTGCTGCACTTCAATCTGTGGAATATAATGCACGATTCGCAGATACTCAAAACGACTGGGCTTATTGCGCTTGATCCCTGGATCTCTTACCTGCTGCTCATAGCCGCCGCACTCCTGACCAAGCGGCTGATCGAACGGCCTGCAAGAAAATGGCTTTCCCAGCATCTCCACAGCGGCAGCCGGTCCGCATAGCCGGTGGGCGGGATGCGTCAACCGTAATTTGTAGGACGATCTGCGGCTTGAAATTGATTTTCGAAAGAAGGGGGCAAGCATCGCGGCCCTACAAGGTACGGGCGTTTAGACCGTACATAAGCTGTTACAAATTGCTTGGCTTCAGCCAAACAATTCTATTTACCTAAAGACCGTAATCTTCCATTCCATCTAATGAACTTACGGTTGCACATGCTGGATGGGATGATTGCCGTGGGTAACGGCTGCCGAACACGTCGGCTGGCCTTGAGCATTAAAAGGCGTATTCTGCGCGGCGGAAAGTGCTCCCGACAGCGGGTTCATGTAAAGGCCTGAAACTGTGTTGCCCAGAAAATTCGAGGTGTAGACATATCGCCCCAGCGCCGGCTCGATGAGAACGCAGGTCGGTCCGGTATCCACCCCGAACGACGGCGTTGTCGCGTTTGCCGACAGATTCCCGTTACCCAGATTGATCGAATATGCCGTTATCGTATTCGAGTTATAGTTGGCGACCAGCACATACTGGCCGCGCGGGTCGGTAGTTATCGCGTCGGGAAGATTGCCTGTGCTGAAGGGCTGCTGCATGGGCAGCAAGGTTCCATTGGTCTGAATAAGAAAACCGACTATTTGGTTCGATGCGCCATCGGTGACATAGATGAAGCGATTGGTGGGATCGCTGGCGACGGCGTTCGGGGAGACGCCAATTGGATACTTCCCCACCGCACTTACTCCCCCGCCCGAGTTAACCTGAAAGGCCTGAATGGTCGCATCGTTTTCGTTGACTACGTAGACAAAGTTACCGCTCGCGAGCACATTGACCGCAACCGGATTATTGCCCACAGGAAAGAACGAGCTGCTGCCGTTGGGCACTGGCGTACACAAGCTGCCGGTGTTGCCCAGATTGCCATCCGGATTGATAGGGAAGACCACCAGCGCGCCCGGTCCGGGAAGGCTGACATTATAGTTAGGCTGGTAGGTCTCGACTATATACAGAAATGTTCCCGCGGAATTGACGGCCAACTGCATAGGGAAGGTTCCAGGCATGTTGCACGTCTGCTGGGGATAGAGTTTGCCGTCTGTACCTATGGCAAATTCCACTACTGTGTTGTCATCGTGGTTGATAACGTAAAGATTCTTGCCATTGGGGGACGTGGCATCGGCCACCGGGTTTCTGCCATTGGAACTATAAGGCGAATCCTGGATCGGTATCAGTGAACCGGATTGGCTATCGACCTGATAGACATTGATCTGCCCGGGATTTTGTTTGGAGGATGTGACGTAAACAAAATCGATCGTGTTACTGGGTCCGCACGCGGTAATGCCTAATCCCAGCCCGAGAGACGCAGCAGCAACCATTGCTATCTGCCCAAATTTCCTAAACTTCATGCGCTTCCTTCATCCTGACCCATGCCGAGCAGGGGCGAGAGCTGCGCCTCGCAGCAAAGCTATATAAAGAATTGTGAGAGTTCATTTGCATTGTAGGAGCTTCAACTGCTTTCTAGAACAAGGTCCCGCTTGCCACACACCACGTGGGTTGTCCTACGGTGCCGAAGGATGAATTCTTTCGCAGGTTGGTCAGCGTTCCCGCCTGCTGGTTGATCAGAGCGCCGGTTACCGTGCTGCTGTCGTAGTCGGCGGTGTATAGGTATTGATTTGACGGATCTTCAAGAATGCAGCGTGGACCGGAACCGGCGCCGAAAGGAACGCTGTTCGATGCTGTCCCTGAGGTCAAAGGCTGCAACAGCCCGGTAGTGGGCGTGATGAAAAAAGCGCTCACCGTGCTGGCAGGGCTGCTGGGCGTCAAGTTCGGTCCCCGGTTGGCGATGTACACGAATTTGCCCAAGTGATCGACCAGCATGGCTGTTGGATATGCGGTGGTGCCGGTATTGGGAACTGCGCCGCCTACCAGCGATTGCAGCGCTCCATTTGTACTCGAGGTATAGGGCAGCACCGTGCCGGGAGTGGTCAAATTGCCGGCATCGAGAAGATAGATGTTGGCCGCTCCTGTTGTCGCTCCTGATCCTGCGTAGATATACGTTAGATTGGCCGCGTTGGTCGGGATCGCGGTGTTTTGCGTCAGCGTGAGTTGACCGGTGCTGTCGGCAAGTGCATATACAAATACGGCCTGCAAGGGATCCGGCCCCGTTCCGCTGCCCTTCTCGATGGTGTAGATAAAGGCGCTATTGTAGATCGCAAAGTCGATCGGGCCGCTCCCGATGGGGAAGAAGGTGAGATTGCTTCCGGTGAGGGGGTTCTTATCGTTTGATTGGTGATCAGCGACAAGCGCCCGGTGTTGCTATCGATGTTAAAGGCGGTAATGTCTCCGCAAGCCGACGCCGGATTGCCCGCCACATATCCGATGCAGTTCGCCGTGGAGGGAGCCAGGGAATCTAGAACGAAAAGAAATTTACCGGAGGCATCTGTTGCAATCGAGACGGGCAGGCTGCCCTGGCTGGTATAGCTCTGCTGAAAGCTTAGAGATCCTTTGCCGCCGATGAGAAAAAGAGAAATGTTGGCCCCGGCTTGAGCCGGAGTGGTGCCTGAGGGACACACGATCTGAGAAGTGCCCCCACACCCGGCATTCAAAACATAAAGAAATCGTCCGGCATTGGCCACCACGGCCCTGATCGGATTCACGCCGCCCGAGCCGTAGGGCGAGCCGGGATTCGGGACTAGCTGGCCGAGGTTATTGTCGATCCTGAAACCGCCGATTTGATTGTATTGCGAACCTGTCACCCAGAGATAGCCCGCTGTGAAGTCTGTCTGGCACGAGGTCACTCCCAATCCTGTTCCCAGGGATACTGCCAAGGCCAGTGCTATCCGGCCGAATTTCCTAAACTTCATGTGTTTCCTTCGTCCCGGCCCCTTTCGAGCGGCCTGGGGCTGCGCCTGCAGCTAAACTGTTAGGGGATATCTCCCGCTTGAATTGTAAAAGCTTAAACCACGTTTCGGCTAGGGAGAGCGATGATTCGCTTTTATCGCTGCCTGATAGCTTCAGAACACCTTCACGTGGAAGGTCAAGTACTTCTTAGGATTCTCTCGAATCGCCGCCACGAGATTGCGTGTTTCCGTCAACATCTGATTTGCATTGTTATAGGCCGCGGGATTTCTTACCAGTTGTCCAAGGGTGCCTTCGCCACTGTCTGCCCGGCTCACCAGCGAGTCCACTTTATCGACCGTGTCTCGCAATTTAGCCGCGAAGGCAGGATCCTTCGCGATCATTCCCAATCCTCCCTTGCCTGCATTGATGTCGGCCAGAAGCTGGTTGGCATTCTTCACAGTGTTGTTCAGGTTATTGGCCAGTGTCTCATCTTTGAGCAGTTTGCCAATTGAGCCCTTGCCCTCGTCCAGTTGCGTGGCCAGCGCGTCCAACTTGCCCGCCGCATCATTCACGCGGTTGTACAGGCTATCGTCCACCACCAGTTTGCCGATCGAGCCTTTGCCACTGCTCACCTGGTCTACCAGTTGCTGCAATTGGGTCACGGTGACCACTGCCCTGTGGTAAAGATCGGGATTGTTGATCAACTCGCCGATTGAGCCTTTGTTCGTGGTCAGAGCGTCGGCGATGGTATTCACCTTGGCCAGGATGACGTTCACCTGCTGAATCGTCCCTTGACTGGATTTGATCACGTCGGAGAGGTTGGGAGTCTCAGTGGTGGGCAATTCGCCGTTGTTCGCTATCGACGGCCCTGTAGCGTTCGTGCTGTTGATGTCGACTACCGTGTCTCCCAGAACGCCGACCGTGTCCAAGCTGGATTTCGAATCTGTGTGCAGCGCATCCCGGTACTTGCGGTTGACTTTCATGACCACTTCGACCGGCGTAAGTTTGCGTTCGGGAACGATTCGAATGTGCGTTACATTGCCGATCGTGACTCCTTCAAGATTGACGGGAGCTCCTTCTTTCAGGCCGGCGGAGTTCTCAAAGTAGGAACGCAAGGTCAGCTTTGAGCCAAATCCGCCCTGGCTTCCGGTCATGAGAAAAATGAGGGCGGTCAGCGCTACCAGCGCGACAATCACCAGCACGCCCACCTTCAGTTGCGACCATCGAACTTCCTGCTGGCTCGGCACAGACCCCCTCGGAGTAAAGCTGGTGCAGCCGTTATGAGAGCATCTTGCTCTGGGGTCCAAGCCCCTGACGTGAGGATACCAAATAGCGTCAATGGAGGGCGCCAAGGTGATTCAATCTTCCATGATCACCATGGCAATGGCTGACGCCGCAGTGTGCGTGAGTGAAAGCGAGATCGTCCGCACTCCATTTTGCTGGGCGAAGCGAAGCGCGTGGCCGGAGAGTTCCAGTCTCGGACGCCCGGTCGCGGATCGCCCAACCTCGATCTCGCGCCAGGTAACCCCAAAGTTCATCCCGGTGCCCAGAGCCTTCGCTGCCGCCTCTTTGGCGGCAAAGCGCGCCGCAAAACTCTCCGCTTGGTTGCGTTTGCGGCTGCAATACGCAATCTCCCCCGGAGTGAAGATGCGGCTCAAAAAGCGATCGCCGAACCGTTCGATAGAGTGAGCGATCCGCTCGACCTCAACCAGATCCACGCCTGTCCCAAGCAGCATGCTGACCACGGTATCACTTCCACTCAACAGAAAAATTTGTCATTTCGACCGGAGCTCTACGCTTCCACCAGCCCGTAACGGCGCTGCCAAGCCTCGCGGAGCCGGGCCCAAACCGCGTTTCTCTCATCTTCGCTTACTTCTTTCTCAGGACTCGCGGCAAAGGCGGCCGACTCCTCTTTTGCCAATTCCAACAGCGCGCGATCACGCACCAGGTTCGCCACTCGAAAACCGGGCAACCCCGCCTGGCGGGTACCGAAGAATTCCCCTGGTCCGCGCAGCGCCAAATCCAACTCAGCCAGCTCGAATCCGTTTTGTGTGCGCACCATTGCCGCCAGCCGCTCCTCCGCCTGGGGAGACGGTCTTCCGCCGGTCATGAGAATGCAATACGATTTGGCCGCCCCTCGTCCTACACGCCCGCGCAACTGATGCATCTGCGCCAGGCCAAAGCGCTCCGCATGTTCAATCACCATCACGGTGGCATTCGCCACATCGACTCCTACTTCGATTACCGTGGTCGCTATCAGCACATCCACCTCTCCGCGCTGAAAGCGGCGCATGGTGACTTCCTTCTCGTCCGCATCCATGCGGCCGTGCAGCAGCCCCAGGCGGAGTCCCTTGAGAGCTCCCTGCCTCAGTTCCTCATACATATCCGTGGCAGCTTTGAGCGACGGCTTTCCCGCTATCCACCCGTCAGGGCTGGATGTGGTTTGTTTCTTGCCCCCGGATGTGGCCTGTTTCTTGAGTAGCTGGGCCGGCTCAGGCTCCTCTTGAGAGGGGAAATCCAGCTCCGGCTGATCCTCCTTCGCGCCTTCCACCACGGGATACACCACATACGTCTGCCGCCCCATCTTGACCTGCGCGCGGACAAACTCCCACACCTCAGCCGCTCGTGCATCTGAAACCTGCCTGGTCATAATGGGCGTTCGTCCCGGCGGCAGCTCATCCAATACGCTCAGGTCCAGGTCTCCATAAAGAGAGAGAGCCAAGGTTCTGGGTATAGGGGTCGCCGTCATTACCAGCACATCGGGTTCGCCGGCGTTAGGCTTCTTCATCAGCCGGAAGCGCTGCAAGACACCAAAGCGGTGCTGCTCATCGACCACCACGAGTCCGAGGTTCGCGAACTCAACCTTCTCTTCGATGAGCGCGTGCGTGCCAATCACCAGTTGCGCCTCGCCGCGGGCGATCATTCCGCGGTTCGCGCGCTTGCGATCTTCGTCCAGCGATCCTGTGAGCAATACCAGTTGGTAGCGCGTCTGCGATCGCTCGAGCAGACGCCTGGCTCCCAGGTAATGTTGAGTCGCCAGAATTTCTGTCGGGGCCATAAGTGCCGCCTGATAACCGTTCTCGATCGCGATCAGCGCCGCCTGCAAAGCCACGATGGTTTTTCCCGATCCTACGTCGCCCTGTAGAAGCCGCCGCATCGGTCCCGGCCGGCGCATATCGGAAACGATCTCGCCCAAGGCCCTCTTCTGTGCGGACGTGGGATGAAAAGGCAATACTTGCCGCAGCGCCTCGCGAACCTTTTCATTGGCAGCGAAAGCGATGCCTGGCCGCTGGCGAAATTTCTTCCGCTTTAGCTCCAGACCCAGCTCCAGGTAAAACAGCTCTTCGAAGATCAACCTCCGCTGCGCCGGCGTAGCAGAGGATTGGAGTTGCCCCAGCGGAGTTCCCGCTTCAGGAAAGTGAGCTTCGCGGAGCGCCTTTTCGCGGCAGGGAAACTTCAACCGCTCACACATCGCTCTGGGCAGCGTCTCCGGAATCCGGCCCTTGATCTCCTCCAGGATTCCCCAGATCACCCGCCGCTGCCACCGCGATGTCAGCTTGCTTCCGCCCAAAGACTCGTAAACCGGCGCGATCCTTCCTACCTCGAGCAATCTAGACTGCTCGTCATCATGATTGTCCGGCAGCAGCTCAACCTGGGGCTGGATCATCTTGAAGCTATTGGTACTGCGCGAGGCCTCCACCTTGCCGTAAACCGCGACCATCTGCCCGGGCTTGAATTTGTCTTTCAGATAGGCGCCGTGGAACCACATGCACTTTACCCGGCTGAGCCCCTGGCCCACTGTCATTTCGAAGATCGGCATGCGGCGCGTGCGCAGCAGCGCCGCTCCGCGTACCTGGCCGATGAAACTGGCCATCTCGCCCGGCTTTAGATCTTCGATAGCCTGCGGACGCAGACGGTCTTCATATCGAAACGGCAAGTGATAGAGCAGGTCCTCGACGGTTACGATCTCTTTTTCGCCCAGCATCTGTGCGATGCGCGGTCCGATTCCCTTCACGAACTGAACCGGTGTCTCGAGGGTAAGCACATCCACGATCCTAGAGCATCGGCTGTGAAAACGCTCTACTCCGATGGCGGTCTGGGCACAGCGCCGCGATACACTTAACAGGCTGCGGAAAAAAGGTTCTGTGGTCGGTTCACCTTCTATTACATGGGTGGAGTGTTGCGCGTTATACATTGCCTTGCGCCTCGCTTGTTGCTTCGGCGCGTTTTTCCGCAGCCTGTTAAGCGCGATCCTTAAGGAGAGCTGCCCATGCCCGTGGTCGAGTTGGACCGCATCTCTAAAACCTATGACCAGAAGATCGCCGTCCGGGAACTAAGTCTTCAGATCGAGTCCGGAGTGATCTTTGGATTGCTCGGCCCAAACGGCGCGGGGAAGACTTCGACCATCCGCATGATGATTGGCATCACCCTGCCCGATTCGGGCACGGTACGTCTCTTCGGCCAAGCTTTCCACCGCAAGCTACTGCGGCGCGTGGGTTATTTACCGGAAGAGCGCGGATTGTATGGAAAGATGAAGGTTCTCGAGCAGTTGATCTTCATGGGACAATTGCACGGCCTCAATGCGGAAGCTGCGGAGAAGAGCGCCAAATCATGGGGTGACAAGCTGGAGATCGCCGAGAGTCTCGGCAAGAAAACCGAAGAGCTCTCCAAGGGCATGCAGCAGAAAGTGCAGTTCATCGCCTCGCTCATGCACCAGCCGGACCTCATCATTATGGACGAGCCGTTTGCCGGCCTGGACCCCGTCAATACCAACCTTCTGCAACAGACCCTCCTGGACCTGCGCGCGGCCGGCAAAGCAATACTGTTTTCCACTCATCGTATGGATCAGGTGGAGAAGATGTGCGATTCGATCTGCCTGGTGAACGGCGGGCAAGCGATTTTTGCCGGCAGCGTACGCCAAATTAAATCCCAATATCCGCGTGACCGGGTCATACTCGAGTTCGACGGCGACTCCGGTTTCCTTGAGGATCCGGCGATCGCTGCAGCGACGAAGTACGGCAACCATGTCGAGCTCAGGCTCAAGGACGGCGCAGACCCTCAGTCGCTCTTGCTCCGGGCCGCCCAGCAAGCGCGCATCTTCAGGTTCGAGCTGATGGAGCCTTCGCTCGAGGAGATCTTTATTCGCACCGTAGGACAGAAAACCGATGCATGACGCCTTGCTGATCGCCAAGCGGGAATATCTGGAACGGGTCCGCAGCAAAGCCTTCCTTTTCACTACCGTGGTCATTCCTGTTTTCATGGGACTTTTCATCGCCGGCGCTGTCTTAGCTTCGCGGCAAAGCAACCGCGGCCATCGCACCATCGTCATCGCTTCCAATGATGCCGCGTTGGCGGAGAACGTGAAGGCGGAGTTGGAAAACAATAAGAGCTCGCGCTTTAGCGCGGACGTCCTGGCGCCGGTGGCTGAAACGGAGCGCGCTCAGCTTACGCGGGCGGTGGACGCGCACGAGTACGATGGCCTTCTTTGGCTTCAGACGCGGCCAGGCTGGATCCGGCCGCGCGCAATCTACGAATCGCGATTTTCAGCGGATCTCCTTGCCGGCGATCTCTTGAAGGATGCCGTCACCCGGGCGGTGAGCCGCAGCCAGTTAGCCGCGCAGGGACTTCCGCCGGACAAAATCGACGAACTGCTCCGGCCCGTCCAGGTCCAAACACTTCAGGTGAAAAACGGGAGCGCGTCCTCGCTATCCAGCTCTCTTTCCGGCTTCGTCAGCGCCTTTGGAATGATTTTCCTGCTCTATTTTTCTGTTGTTTACTACGGGATGAATGTCGCCCGCTCGGTCATCCAGGAAAAGACCTCTCGCGTATTCGAGGTCCTGCTCGCCGCCACCCGGCCGGAGTCTCTTATGGCCGGCAAACTCATCGGGGTAGGCGCCGCGGGCCTGACACAAATCGGTATCTGGATCTCTTTCGCGTTGCTTTATGCCGGCTCTCCCTTGGCGGCAAGCATGGGCCGGCATGGTCTTGCATCGCTGGGAATCTCAGTGATGCAGGTTATTTTCTTCGTGCTCTATTTCCTGCTGGGCTTTCTTTTCTACAGCGCCCTAAGCGCCGCCTTCGGCGCCAGCGTCAGCTCCGAACAGGAGATTCAGCAGTTCAGCTTCATCATCGTCCTGCCCATGGTCGTGGGCCTGATTCTGACGAGCTACATCTTCAGGAATCCTAGTGCGCCGGCCGTCGTGGCCCTCTCGCTTTTCCCGCCGTGCACGCCCATCGTGATGTACATGCGCATGGCGGCGCAGATGCCGCCTGTCTGGCAACTTGCGCTCTCGCTCGTCCTCATGCTCGCGGCGACTTGGGCAATGCTTTGGGTAGCGGCGCGTGTTTATCGAGTGGGCATCCTCATGTATGGCAAGCGCCCTACGCTGCCCGAGATCCTACGCTGGCTGCGCTATAGCTGATGCGGCCGCAAGCATCATCCAGCGGAATCAACGCGGAAATGGGAGAAATGGTCTAGACTCGACTGTGGTTGGAGGCATCGGTGCCCAATTCCGCGGAGCGGTTCAATCAGATGGGATTGGCTTTCCCGGGACCCGATCTGAGCGTGCGAAAGGTATGGACCGTTGGCCAACTGGTCGGCGAAGTCCGCAATCGGATCGAGCAGGAGTACGCGGATGTGTGGGTGCGGGGAGAGATATCGAACTTCCGCTCCGCGCCTTCGGGCCACCTGTATTTCACGCTTAAGGACGGCGATGCCCAGTTGCCGGTCGTGTTGTTCCGCCGGCAGGCGATCTTGTTGCGGTTCCGTCCGGAAGACGGGCTCGAGATTCTGGTGCGCGGGCGAGTCTCGGTCTATGAACAGCGCGGACAGATGCAATTGGTAGCCGAATTTGCCGAACCGGTCGGCGCAGGTTCGTTGCAGATTGCTTTTGAGCAACTGAAGGCCAAGCTGCAGCTGGAAGGGCTCTTCGCCGCGGAACGCAAAAGGCCTCTACCAGATTTTCCTCGTTGTATAGGCATCATCACTTCGCCTGGCGGCGCGGTTATCCGGGATTTTCTTAATGTAGCCGGACGCAGGCACCTCGCCCTGCAGGTTGATATTTACCCCGCGCTGGTGCAAGGCGATGCGGCTGCCGCAGAGATCTCCGCCGGTATTGCATTCTTTAATCAGGCGCGCAGAGTGGATGTGATCGTGATTGCGCGGGGCGGAGGATCGCTCGAAGATCTCAGTGCTTTTAACAGCGAATTGCTGGCCAGGTCCATCGCGAAATCTGAACTGCCGGTAGTCTCCGCCGTTGGTCATGAGACGGACTTCACCATCGCCGATTTTGTCGCCGACCTGCGCGCCCCTACTCCATCAGCCGCCGCCGAACTGCTGACCGAGGCTCAGCATAAAGTTGAGGGGCGCCTGCAGCAACTGGAAGGCCGCCTTCTCCATGCCTGCCGTTATGCGCTGATGCGCGCAAACGAGAGCTTCGCCCGCCTCTCCGCGCCGGCGGCCTTGGCGCGCGTGCGCAATGCATTTGCGCGGCGGCAGCAGCGCTTGGACGAGCTGCAATACCGCTTGGATACGGCCTGGCAGCGGCAGTGCAGGATTCACTCGGAGGCCTTGCAGAGAATGGAATCGCGGCTGCTGCGCCAGGATGTAAGCCACCGCTTGCGCGTTTGGCGCGAGCGGCTTGACGTGCAGCACGCCAGACTTGAGCGTGCGCAACGCGACATCCTGGAAAGATGGAGAGCCTCTCTGGTGAACACTGAGGCCCTCCTTTCCTCCCTCTCCCCGCTGGCCGTGCTCAATCGCGGGTATGCCTTGGTCTTCACCGATAGCGGAGAGTTGGTGAAGGATGCCTTCTCGGTCGCGGAGGGTAGAGTGTTGATGACGCGGCTGGCAAATGGCACGATCACCAGCCGGGTGATCGAAAGGAAGTCACGGCCGGAAGCATGAGAAGACTTTTTGGAACAGACGGCATCCGCGCCGTAGCCGGAGAATCCCCACTCGATTGCAAGACAATCTTCTCTGTCGGAATTGCGCTGACTCATTTTTTGAGCAGGAATTTCCCCTCCCCCAAGGTGCTGCTGGGCGCGGATACGCGCGAGTCCAGCGGCTGGATCTCCGCCGTAATTGCCGCGGGACTGGTCAGTGGAGGGGCTGAGGTGCTGAATGCCGGCATTATCACAACGCCTGGGGTCGCTTATCTCGCGCATAAGCATCGCTTCGCTGCCGGGGTGGTCATTTCCGCCTCGCACAATCCCTGGGAAGACAACGGAATCAAGGTATTTGGCAGTGATGGATACAAGTTGCCGGACGAGGCGGAGATGGAGATCGAGGCGGAGATATTTCGCCGGCTTAACGGCGTGCTCATGCCCGAGATTACAACCCTTCAACCGCCCACGGTGTTGCCGGAGTTTCGAAGACAATACGAAGTATATCTGCGCAACGTGGCGCCCGGACTGAATCTGAAAGGTAAGAAGATCGTTATCGATTGCGCCAATGGCGCGGCGGCGGCAATCGCTCCCGAGCTTTTTGCCGCGCTGGGAGGCGAGATTCACCTGACGCATGTCACGCCCAATGGACGGAACATCAACGACAACTGCGGCGCGCTGCATCCTGAAGTCGTGGCCAAAGAGACAATCTCTCTGGGCGCCGATCTGGGAATCACCTTCGACGGCGATGCCGATCGCGCGCTCTTCGCCGATGCCCGGGGACAAGTAGTGAATGGCGATGCCGTGATGCTGGTAATTGCGCGCGACATGCAAGCCAAAGGCGAGCTTGCCGGCAACCTTGTGGTTGCGACCACCATGTCGAATATGGGTCTGGAGAAGGCATTGAGCAGAAGCGGAATTAAGATGCTGCGCGCCCCCGTCGGTGATAAATATGTCCTGGAGATCATGCAGAAGCACGACGCCAGTTTGGGAGGTGAGCAGTCGGGCCACATTCTCTTTCCCCGGCGAAGCACGACTGGCGACGGGCTGCTCACGGCGTTGATGCTGCTTGACCTGCTGGATCGCGCCGGAAAGCCGCTTCACGAACTCGCGAGCGGCCTACGAGTCTTTCCGCAAATCATAGTGAACGTACGGGTGCGGGAGAAGCGGCCGCTCGACAGGATACCTGCGGTCGTAGACAGTATCCGCAGGGCGGAGACGGATCTAAACGGGATGGGCCGCGTCGTGGTGCGCTATTCGGGCACGGAGGCGTTGGCGCGGGTGATGATCGAAGCGGAATCCGAGCAGCAGATGCGCGAGCACGCGGAGCTTATCGCCGAGGCGATTCGCGCAGAAATCGGAGCCTGAGCCTACCTGCTCGCTATAGCATTTTCACAATTGCTGTGTCCTGGTGAGAGTTGGCCATATGCAGGCGTTCTCAGTCCGCCAGTTCGCCTAACCGGCGCTCCACTGTGATCTGGCAAGAGCAGATGTGTGTGGCCGTTCTTCGTTGGAACGGCCACGTGGGCAGTGCTTCCCGCGCATACACCAAAAGCTAAAATGCACAATCGCCGCAAATACTCTCTCAATCGGGTTGCGGCAGAGTCTTGCAAGTGAAGTAGTTGGATTCGGCCGGTTGCGCGGTTCCATCCACACAACCAGCCGATTGACCATTCATTGTTGATTGTGGCAGGCCCGAAGGTTCGGCCTCGCTACATCAACTCCTCCACGAAACCTCGCGCGATCTCCGGAGGAATTTGCGAGCCTTGTTTGACCAGCGGCCCGGCATTCAGCACCGGCTCTGCGCCATGCAGGGTCGGCACGTCGGTGCGTTCGAAGAATTTGCCAATGGGAATCTCGTCGCCCCACAACAACGACTTCTCCATGGCGCCCATCCAGTTCGTCGAGTCATACGCTGAGTCGTCTTCGAGTTTCTTTACCCGCGAACGGAACCACGGGAAGGTGTTGTCGTGGTTGTAGGTCACACAGGGGCTGAAGACGTCGAGAAAGGAAAACCCCTTGTGCTGGATACCTTGTTTGATCAGGTCGATCAGATGCTTCTGATCGCCGCTGAAGCCGCGAGCAATGAAGGTGGCTCCCGCGGAAAGGGCAAGCGAGATGGGATTCACCGGCGCTTCGACATTGCCGAAGGGCATGCTTTTGGTCTTCATGCCTTTGCGGCTGGTAGGCGAGGTTTGGCCGGTGGTCAGGCCGTAGATCTGGTTGTCCATGACAATGTAGAGCAGATCGACATTGCGCCGCATGGTATGCATAAAATGGTTGCCGCCTATGCCGAAACCGTCGCCATCGCCCCCGGTCACCAGTACGGTCATGCCGTGATTCGCCAGCTTGAATCCGGTAGCTACGGCTAGCGAGCGGCCGTGCAGGGTGTGCATTCCATAAGTGTTGATGTATCCCGGAAAATTGGAGGAACACCCGATACCGCTGATGGCGGCAACCTCATGGTTGGGGATTTGCAATTCAATCAAGGCCTTCTGCACGGCTGCCAGCACGCCGAAATCGCCGCACCCAGGGCACCAGTCCGGATCGACCTTGCCCTTCATGTCCGCCATCGTGATCTGTTTTGGAGCCACTACATCCGTCGCCATTGTTTCCTCTCCTTAGACCATGATCTCGTGCGCCGGAACCGAAAGGTTTGTGCGCCCGTCCAACTGCTCTTTTACCGCTTCCACGATGTGGTGCGGCATGAAGGGTTCTCCGTCGTATTTGCGAATGTGGCCGTTTGCCACGAAACTGGTTTCGCTGCGCAAGTAGCGGGCGAACTGGCCGCTGTAATTGTTCTCGACAATGATGGTGTGGCGCGAGCCTTTCAGCAGATCGACAATCGCGTCGCCATGCAAGGGGACGAGCCAGCGGATTTGCAAGCTGATTGGCGACAACTCCCTGCTCGGCAAGAATCTCGCGCGCTTCCTCGATAACGCCCTGGGTCGATCCCCAGCCGATCAGGGTGACATCGGCTTCCTTTGGCCCTTGCAATGCCGGCGGCGGAACGGAGGCTTCGATCCCGGCATTCTTGCGCATGCGTTTCTCCATCATGGCGCGGCGCTTCACCGTGTTGGTGTATTCGTCGCTGATGAGCACGCCGTCCTCATCGTGCTCATCGCTGGCGACGGTGTGGATGTAGCCGGGGATGCCGGGAAACGCGCGAGGCGAAACACCGCTTTCGGTGATGAGGTAGCGCTTATACGCTCCATGTCCGTTGCCGTTGCCATCGCCATTGGCGGACGCGATTATCTCACCGCGATCGATCTCCGGGCTGAAGTTCAGGAGGCTGGGCTCGACGCTGAGCCGGCCTTCCGATAAGAGCAGATCGCAAAGCACAATGCCGGGACACTGAAAGCGGTCGGCGATGTTGAAGATTTCCGGAATCATGGTAAAGCAGTCGCCGATATCGAGAGGCGCGCCGATCACCCGGGGAAAATCGCCGAAGGCCGCGCCCAACATCTGCCAAAGATCGCCCTGCTCCGTCTTGGTGGGAACTCCGGTGGACGGACCCGCGCGCTGGCAATCAATGACGACGATCGGAATCTCCGCCATGGCGGAGAGGCCCAGACCTTCGCTCATAAGGGCAAAGCCGCCTCCCGAAGTAGCGCACATGGCGCGAACGCCGGCGTGCGCCGCCCCGATCGTCATATTGATGACCCCGATCTCGTCTTCTACCTGGCGGACCATGATGTTGGCCTTGCGGGCATGGTCGGCCATCCAGTGCAGGACACCGGTCGACGGACTCATCGGATAAGCGCTGTAGAACTTAACTCCGGCCGCGGCGCCGCCCATGGCCATGGCGGCATTGCCGCTCAGCACCGCGTAGCGGTTGTCCGTCATCGGCATCGGATTGGGGAAGGCTTGGAAGTTTTGCGTGGCGTAATCGTAGCCGGTGCGCGCTAATCCCACGTTCTCGTCGATGACCGCCTGTTCCTTCTTGCGGAATTGCTCTGTGAGGACGCTCTCCAACGATTGGAAGCCGATGCCTGTCATGCTGAGCGCGGCGCCGATCGCCAAGGTATTCTGCGCCACCTTGTTCCGGCTTATGTCGGCCAGCTTGGAAACAGGAAGCGGACACAACTGTACTCCTGCCGCCGCATTGCCGGGCTTGATGGTGTCGGAGTTGTAGACACATGCGCCACCGGCCGTAAGCAGGCCCAGGTGTCGATCCATCGTGTCCTGGTTGAGGGCGATCAACAGATCGATCCGGTCTCCCATGTTGGTGACCTTTTCCACCCCGGCGCGAATGGTGAGAAAAGTATGGCCGCCGCGAATGATCGATTGATAGGCATTGTAGGCATTCAGGTGCAATCCGCGCCGGCTGAAGATTTTCGCGAAAATGTCTCCTGGCGTGGCAACACCCTGACCGGCCGCGCCTCCGATAGCGATAGCAAAGGACTGCCTCATAGATTGATCTCCAAATCCAAATAATGGGAACGGCCCGCTGCGGAACCGGGCTGCAGGTCAGGGTTAGCGAACTGGCCGCCACACCAACAAGCGCTATTCAGTCTGCGCTGGACATGCCCCGGTGAGCATCCGGATCTTGTCCATTCAACAATTTCAATTGCGGTGAGTGGCGCCATCCTCAATCGCATTAAGCATACACCCAGCGTCCCTCGTCTGGCAGAGCCCAGTCTCTTGCAACGAAAGGTGGGATTGAAAGAAGGAAGGTTGGGCGCCCAAGCCGTGATTTTGATGGCCGCTCCCTCAGGCGTGAGAAGTACACTTCTCAACCTACGCCGGCTGTGGGATTGCTCTACCGTCAGTGCAACACCTAAAATCAGCGGAAACATGGACCAGCTTTCTTCAACGCCACCGGGGTCTAAACCCGCCACCGTGTGGCGGCGCGGCTTGGCATTGCTGCGGCCATCGCACCGGCATTCGGTCTTCTCCGCAACCGTCATCCTGATGGTTTCCACTTTCTTATCGCGCATCATGGGGCTGGTGCGGGTTAAGTACATCGCCTTTCTTTTTGGCGCGGGCATTGCCACCGACGCTTACAATGCGGCTTTTCAATTGCCCGACATGATCGCTTACTTCGTCGCTGGGGGCGCGGCGTCGATTACCTTCATCACCATCCTCAGCCGTTATCGCGAGACCGGCAACGAGGCGGAAGGCGAACACGCTCTGTCCGTCATCCTGACGATGATGGTTTGCGTCCTGGGCGCAGCTATCCTCCTGGGAGAGATCTTTTCTCCCCTGTATGTTCGTGTTTTTTTTCCGGGATTCAAGGCCGCCGAGGCCGTGCTCTGTGTCCACATGACACGGATCATGCTGCTCCAGCCGCTCTTCCTCTTTGTTGGGGGAGTTTTCGGCGCTGTGCTGTTTGTACACCGGCAGTTTGCGTACCAGGCGATTGCTCCGCTGATTTACAACCTGGCCATTATCCTGGCCGCTCTCTTCCTGGCCAAATCGATGGGCGTTTCTTCCCTGGCTCTGGGCGTGGTTGCCGGGTCCTTCCTGGGCTGGCTGGCGCTCAATGCCTGGGGCGCGCATCGCGTGGGCGTGCATTACCGCCTGCGGTTCGACTGGTCCCACCCAGGCCTGCGCGAGTGGCTCCGTCTCTCGCTCCCGTTGATGCTGGGCGTCACCGTGGTCACCGCCGACACGTGGATTCTCAATCATTTCGCCTCGGGCACGCAGGGCCAGATCTCGCGGCTGTCCTATGCGAAGACCCTCTTCATCGCGCCATCGGCGATCCTCGGGCAAGCGGTGGGCGCCGCTTCGTTGCCCTTCTTCGCCTCCTTGTTCAGCCAGAATCGCCTCACGGAATTTGCCGCCGCCGTGAACTCTTCCGTCTCGCGAATCCTGGCCTTCTCGTTTATTCTCTCCGCCTGGATGGTGGGTCTTGCCTATCCAGCCGTCGACTTGGTCTTCCGCGGAGGATCCTTCAACCACCGGGATGCCGGAGAAACCGCCGTCTACTTCGCAATTTTTTCCATTTCGCTTTTTTTGTGGGCCTCGCAGGCAATCTACGCGCGGGCGTTTTACGCCGCTGGGAACACTTTTGCCCCGATGGCTGCGGGAGTCGTTGTCACGCTGGCGTCGCTGCCGATTTATTGGTCGCTGCACCGCGGGGCCGGAGCCATCGGGCTGTCGTTTGCTTCCGATGCCGCCATCCTGCTGCAAACCTGTGTGCTCGCCATCATGCTTCATCGCCGCAAAATGGTGCGCCTCTCCGGCTTGGAACATGCGGAGCTATGGCGCGCATTGCTTGCGACTTTCGTAAGTTTGGCGGCTCTTTATGGATTGCGGCAGGTTCTGCCCACAGCCGGCCGCATTGGCGCAGACCTTCTATTGCTCGCCGTGGGCACAGTGGTATGGCTCGGGGCGGCCGGAGCGTCGCTCAAGCTCAGCCGGCTCAGCTTTGCCCGGCCAGTTGACCGCTCGCTTCCGCCGTTAAAGCAGGGGTCAGTCAGTTTCGGGGGTCAGGGATCAGGATGAAGAAGTCAGAGGACTGACCGATTCCTGATCCCTAATCCCTGGTTTAAACGGTGACAACCGCTTTGTGAGATTCCACCGCTCCGCTGTTCACCGAGGGCATGGGAGTCTCTTTCGTTGTCTGGCCCGGTTTGCGGATATCGATTCCGCCCTTGAAAAAGGCGCCGTCTTCAATGCTGATACGCTGCGCGATTACGTCTCCGGTCAAGGAACCCTCGCTGCGGATGTCTACGCGATCGCTGGCATTGATATTGCCCCGCACCTTGCCCAGAACCACAACTTCGCGGGCAGAGATATTCGCCGACACCTGGCCGTTGCGTCCAACAGTGACCCGATTGCCGGGCAGGTTGATGGCGCCCTCCACCTTGCCGTCGATGTACAACGACTCGGAGCCCGTTACTTCGCCTTTCACCACCAGGCTCTTGCCAATCGTGGCCTGATCGGCAATTGCCGGCGCCGCAGGAGAGGTACCGGAAGGACGCGTGTTGGTTGACTCATTGCTTGCGGTTGGAGACACCGCCGGACGCACCGGCTCCGTGCCTGAGGATGACAATGGGCTTCCGGGTTGGTTGGGTTTCCACATCTATTCGTGTTTCCTTTCGGTGACGTCTGATTACCTGCTCCCGAGACAACCCTGCGGAGATCATTCCGCTGTTGAAGGCCAATTCGGGGGAGTCGTTTCTTTTGAATCTGATCCTGCTTGCTCGATGTTACTCGATCGAAGCCGCACCAGCCGTAAACGCCGTGCTCTAGTCTGCATCTTAACCATGCTTGATGAAAAATTGAAATCCCCAATCCGGGTCTTTTCCACGGCGGAGCCGTTAATATCAACAATAATCAAGCGTGACTGCCTCTTATCGCGCGCCATTCATCGATCAACAACTCGCCGGCCCGATGGGGCGGCAAAACTTCAGACAATGACAGACCGTGAACTTCTCCGCCGTATCGAGCATTCCGCCGGCCAGACGGCAAGCTACAAGCAATTGGTCCGCGAACTTGGCCTCGGCGGCGGCCGCGACCGCCGTATTCTAGTGGAACAACTGGACCGCCTGGCTGCGCGAGGCGAGCTCACCAAGTTGGATCGGGACCGCTGGACGCTTCGCCAAGCCCGTTCTCGCGAAAACCTCGCCGCCGGCCGGCTCGATCTGCATCGCGACGGCTTCGGTTTTGTCCGCGAGGAGCCTCGCCGCTCCGAGGGAGACGGCGACATCTTCATTGCTCCCAATGAAATCAACGGCGCGATGCAAGGCGATCAGGTGCTGGTTGAGCTGGCCCCTCCTCGTCCCGATGGCAGACGTTCCGGAAGAATCGCCCGCATTCTCACCCGCCGCAATCCCACAGTGGTGGGAGTTTTCCACTATGCCCGCAGCGAGTCAGCTCCGGGGAACTTCGTAACCCCGTGGGATGAGCGGATGACACAGCCCATCCTCATTCCTTTCGGCATGGAAGAGTTGGGGCGGGAGGTCTCGTCTCCTGATCGCGTTTTTGGAGAAGAGGCCATCCGGGCCACAGCACAGACTTATCCCAGCCTCGAAGGTTTGATGGTAGATGTGGAAGTTACGGACTGGCCTACACCCGCCCGACCCGCCCGGGGCCGCGTGATCCAGATTCTGGGCGATAGAAACGACTTCGGTGTCGATGTAGAAATCGTCATCCGCAAGCACCATCTTCCCCACGTCTTTCCCCCCAATGTACTCGAAGAGGCGCGCGCCGTCGCTCACCTTGACGATAGAGAGATTCGCCGCCGCCGCGATTTTCGCGGGCTGCCCATCGTCACCATCGATGGCGAGACAGCCAAGGATTTTGACGATGCCGTCATGGCGCGGAGAACCAACCACGGCTGGGAGTTGCAGGTCCACATTGCCGACGTCGCTCAATACGTGCTCCCGGGCTCAGGACTCGATCTCGAAGCCCGCCTGCGGGGAGTCTCCGTCTATTTTCCAGACCGCGCCGTGCCCATGCTGCCGCAGGAGTTATCCAGCGATATTTGCAGCTTGCGCCCCGAGCGGGACCGCTTGGTCCTCTCCTGCATCATGCAAATTGATCATGAGGGCGAAATTCTCAGCTACGAAATCAGCGAAGGCGTGATCCGCTCCGCCCGGCGCATGACTTACACCCAGGTCCATCAGGTGCTCGAGGGAGACCGGCAGGCCCGCGTGGAATTCGCTCCGCTGGTGGAGGAGTTCGAGGGCATGCACGAGCTTGCGCATCTGCTCAACGCCAAGCGGCAGCGCCGCGGCTCGATTGATTTCGATTTACCCGAACCGGTGGTGGAATTCAACGCGCAGGGCGCCATGGAGCGCATCGTGCGCTCGGAGCGAAACTGGGCCAATCGCCTGATCGAGGAATTTATGCTCTCCGCCAACGAGTGCGTCGCCTCCTGGCTGGAGCATTTGCCTGTTCCCTCGCTCTACCGTATCCATGAGAAGCCGGAACCGCGCCGTGTAGTGGAGTTTGAAGACGTGGCGGCATCGTTTGGATATTCTCTTGGGCTTGGCGCGCTGCCGGTAAAACGCATGACCATGAAATCGGATCGGCGTGACCAGAGAAACCGGGGACAGGGACGCCATTCTCCCCGCCAGTATGAGATTCCGGAAGATATTGCCGTCACCCCGCGGATGTACCAGCAGTTGGCGCTCAAAATCTCCGGCAAACCCGAGGAACGTATCCTCGCCCATCTCATGCTGCGCTCCCTGCGCCAGGCGCGGTACAGCGAAAAGAATGAAGGCCACTTCGCCTTGGCAGCGCCTTGCTACACTCACTTCACCTCGCCCATTCGCCGCTATCCCGACCTTATCGTGCACCGCATTGCCAAAGCCATGCTTCGCGCCGGCAAAAGCGGACACGGCGTACTTGCCGAAGCTGATCTCAAAGCGCCGTGGCACGAGGTGCGGCGGCACAAAGCACATCGGAAGGGCCCAAGCGCGGATCTTCCTCCTGAGGCTGGGCTCGAGAACGGTATCGCGCCTCTGGATGAGTTGATGCTCGCCGGCATTGCCTATGAATCCAGCCAGGCGGAGCGCCGCGCCGACGAGGCCGAGCGCGAGTTGATGGACTGGAAGAAGGTCAGGTTCATGCAGGACCGGGTCGGCGAGGACTTCGACGCCATGATCCTCAGCGTTACCAAGTATGGCTGTTTTGTGGAGCTGGACAGCCTCTTCATCGAGGGCCTGGTTCCCATCCTCAGTCTCCAGGGCGATTACTACTCCTACCGCGAAAACACGCGGCAGATCGTAGGCGAACAGTCCGGGCGGCGCTACTCCATGGGCGATCGTGTGCGCGTGGTGCTGGACCGCGTGGATGAACAACAAAGACGGTTACAATTCTCGATTGTGGAAGAGATCGCCCCAGGTCCTCTCGGCCGCCCGGGCAAATCAAAATCGAAATCGAAAGCCGCCGGCAAAAAACATCCCTACAAGCCGCCCAAAAATAAGGCGCTGCGCAAAAAAAAGCGGTAGGGTGCGTTTGGCAACTTGTTTTGGCCCACTTTGGCCGTTTGTTCTGGCCCATGTGTTGGAACGTTGAGGTTAAGTTCTTTGGAGCGTAGCCCATAGGGCGAAGCGGAAGCAGAACCGAACACTGCCCCAACAGGGTTAGGCTGATTGCTTCTTTCGCAGCGTTCTGCGGAAGCCGTACGACTCGCTCCGGTTTCGATGATGTGAGCCTAGCTAATCCGTGAGCCGGTCGAGAACGGCCTTGCACAGCAGCAGACCGTTCTCCAGCCCCAAGTGACTGATCTCACCCAGTGTTATCTCATAGAAATCATCACGGCCGTTCAGCTGAAACCACGCATCCGCCCGGTTGCAGGGGGTTGTCCCTGCACCCGGAACGGTGGTGGTGCCTTCTTGCTGCGTTAGGATGTAAACGTCCATCCTGTAATCTACCCAGCTCGCCCTGAATCGGGGAAGATCGGCTCATGTCTCCTAGGGCCTAACAATGGTTCCGTCGAGCAAGCGTTGGTTGCCCCGGCTTTGGAATGGCTGTTTGTAAGGATACTTCGCGGCTGCTGCCTCATTAATCTCGATACCGAAGCCAGGTTTATCGTTCGAATACATGTATCCCCCTTTGATCTCTGGCGTCCCGGGGAAAACCTCCTGGGTCTTTTCGTGGAAGACCGTCTCCTCCTGGATGCCAAAATTGGGCGTAGTGAGATCCAGGTGCAGGTTGTAGCAGTGACCGACAGGATCGACATTGGCCGGGCCATGCCATGCGGTACGCACGTCGAAGAACTCGCAGCAGTGTGCTATTTTTCTGCACATGTTCAGGCCGCCCACCGCCGACTGGTGGCAGCGAATAAAGTCGATCCAACGATTGGCCACCAATGGGAGCCACTCATTGCGATTGACGAACAGTTCGCCCATGGCAAGAGGCGCCGACGTCTCCTGACGGAAAATTTGGAACCAGCCCACATCGTCCGGAGAAAGGCAATCCTCCATATAGAACGGCCGGTACTGTTCTACAGCCTTGCACAGCTCAATCGATTGGTTAGGCGCCGGCCGCTCATGAACGTCGTGGACCAACCCGACATCAAACCCGACTTTCGAGCGCAGATACTCGAACATCTCAATAGTTCTTGTGACATAGCGGCTGGGATCAAATGCAGGCGAAGGCGTCACCCCATCCGGCCGAAGCTTTTGCACGGCATCGGAGGTGGTCGCGCCTCCCACTCCGTATCCCGCCCATCCAGGTACTCCCAACTGCACCCGCACAACTTGGTAGCCTTTCTCCATGTACTTTCGCACCTGGTCTTCCAAGTCCGGCAGTTCCATAGCCGCAGCGTGACCATACAACGGTACTGCTGCCCTTACCTTGCCGCCAAGAAGCTGGTATACAGGGACGCCCAGGCGCTTGCCCAAGATGTCCCACAGCGCGCCGTCAATCCCGCTCAATGCGTCATTGCTCTCAGGTCCGGAGCGAAAGTACTGCTGCACATAGGCGGACTGCCAGATGTCCTCGATCTCATCGCAGTTCTTCCCGATGACAAACGGCTTCAGCCTGTTCTCGATATAGGCCTGCGCCGCCTGCGGCACCTCCTGGTGCGTGGCGGCGCCAAGGCCATAGAGACCTGGCTCGCTGGTCTCAATTTTGACGATCGTCCAATTGGAGTTGTCGGGCGCTGTTGCGATGATCTTGACGTCAGTAATCTTCAACGGAGGCATTCCGCGGCGTGCCGCAGATCGTGCCTGCGCCAGTGGTCCTCCCCCGCCCATTGTCTCGACTACACCAGCGGCAGCTTCTGCGGAAATAGTGCGTCCGCCGCCGAGATTCGTGACCGCACCGACTGCCACCGCGGCGGAAAGGGCTTTCAATAAGCTACGACGTTCCATAGGGTTCTCCATTTCAGTGAAAGGTTTTTAAGGAGGGACCAAAACCTTGGTTCCGGGAATTAGAAGCTTAGGACCGTGCCAATGCGGAATACACGCGCTGACACAATCCCTGTCACCGCGCCGAAGGTTGAAGTCAGATAGCTGGTGCTGACCGCAGCATTGCTGTTGAAAGCATTGAAGACTTGGAAATTACCTTCGAGGTGATAACGCTCCTTGAAGGTAACCACCTTGGCCGCTTTCACGTTCAGCACCTCCACAAACGGTCCCTGATACTGCCCGAACGGTCCAAGCCTCATGGTTACTCCGCCCTGATTCAGCTTTTGGCCATTGGAACCTGTACCTGAAAACGATCCCGTGAGCTGCCCGTACGTTCCTGAACTTGCGCGGAAGAAAGACGACGCATTGATGCCCCAGGGGAGTTGGTAATATACATCCGCACGGGCATCCCAATTCCAGGTGTTGTCTATCGGATATGGATCGTCATTCGGATTACCGATGCCTGTCCCGGCGAGTCCATTGATCCACCTATGGTTTTTTGTCATCCAGAACGATGTTGAACCGTTCCATTTGCGGGAGAAGTTTTTGGTTAGCGCCACTTCGAAGGTGTTGAAGATGTCCGGTCTGCCGGACGGGTTGTTGAGCAGTTCGTAGTTGGTGTTGCCACTGCCGGCCGGATAGGTATACAGGGTCACGGGAGTTACCGTGCCGTTGAGGGTGTAAGTGAACTTTGCTGGCAGAGTGTAAGTGCTATACGGGTGTCCCACGGCGATGCCGACGTTGTTCCCAATTGTGGTATAAGTCTCGGTGGGAGCGATGGATGCTCCATTGGTCGTGTAGTTATAATTATTATAAATTGAGTGTCTGAAATATCCGACGCTCACCGCAACATTAGGTACTAATTGCCGCTCGGCTCTTAAGACGTATTCATAAGTCCTGTCCTGTTTAAGATTCCGGTTCAGCACCTGACTAATACCTCCGCTCTGCGAAATAAGCGGCAGCGACGGAAGCGTGGATAGGAACGAGGAGGTTACATCGCACTGCCACTCTACTGGGGCAAGAGCAGCAGTAGGTTGGCAAGGACCGTTCCAGTCGTAGGTTTTGGATTGCACGGCCTCTGGGTTATAAAGGTTGGCGTACAGGAACCCCATGGTGTCGCCGAACATGCCGAATGATCCTTTCACCACGGTCTTGCCGTTGCCCATGATATCCCACGCCGCGCCCGCTCTCGGCACAACGTCAAACCATGTCAGCACCGTGGTGGCGGGAACGGTGGCTACGGGGAAGACACTGGCGAACTGTTTCGCTGTAGTGGCCTGCTTCGGGTAAAACGAGCGGTACCGTTCCGCGCGGACCCCTAAGTTGAGGACCACGCGCTTCATTGCCCAAGTATCCGTTGCATAAATGGATTGACTGTTCAGTTGGTTCTGTGGGAATACGGGGTAATTAAATACCGTGATCTCATAAGGTGAGGGCTTCGTGGCTTGCGCGTTAGGGCTATTGAAGATCAATTGATAATCCCCGCTGGGATACTCCTTTGGCACTTTGGTATCACCCGATTCGAAAGTCTCCGTGGATCCGAACTTGAATTGATGAGTGCCTCCCCAAATCGGCTTGCTAGGGAGATAGCTGAAGTCGCCGGTCAGTTCATGGCGGTCGTAAATGTGGATATAGACTTCGTCGTTCGGCCCGGTTTGAAGCTTGTTGTAGAGGTCCTGCTCCGAAGGGGAACCGGCAAAGGCGCTTCCGCTGGTAAATCCATACCGCCCAATCTCGCTTGCGGGTTGCGGGATATATTGCGGATGCGCGTCGCCCGCGCCCCCCAGGATATCAAGCAGCCAATGGGGACGAACGACTGTTACTTCACCCTTCCATGTCCAGGAGGGGAGCTCCTCATAAAGGCTGGCAGGCAAGGGGACGCTGGTCGATCCGAGATCGTTGGGAATATACTTGTCGTCCCACATCCAGGTGCCGAGCACTTTCACGCTGGGGGTCACCTGATAAGACATTTTCCAGTTGTATTCCGGCAGATTGGCAAAGATGCTCGCCAATTGCGCACTTGGGCATTGTGCTGCGATCCATGCCGTCACCGCAGTACAGCCGCCAACTCCGATGCGCCCCGGTCCACCGACGTAGCCGACGCTGAGCTGGTCGAGGTATTGACGGCTGAACCCGGCATAGAACCACAGCTTGTCAGTGATGATACGGCCGCCTAAATCCGCCGCGTAATCGTAGTATCCAACGTTGGTGAGCGGATTTGTAACCTTTAGGCTGCTGGGCGGCGCTTTCAATGCAGCATTGAGATTATTGCTCTGCCAGCCTGGATTTTCGTAATCGCCGCGCACGCTCCCATGGAAGGTGTTCGACCCCGATTTGATCACCACCACCTGATCTACCCCGGGAAACGCAACGTCCGCATTATTGCCGCTAGTCTTGAACTCCGCTTCCTCCACCGCATAAAAGTTCAGGTAGATGGACGAATTGGCAAATTTGTCGTCCGTATTATCAATACCCTCTACGCCGAGTGTCGTTTCCAGTGGAATCCCATAGGTTAGGGTTGTGGCACGCGATGCGAAGTTGCTATCCCCCACATCCGGTTTCCCGGCCAAATTAAGACCAGCTACCATTGGCTCCATTTCCTGGAGATTAGCGCCCCGCGGGATATTCTGCACCGCTTGTTCCGGGATCGTTGTTTGCCCCGCCGTGCTCACGGTATCTACCACCGGACTGGCCCCGGTGACTTCGACCGTCTGCGACACCGCTCCCAGCTTCAAGACCGCATCCACCCGCCCGGTAAAGCCGACGCTGAGATTCAACCCTGCCTGGACATAGGTCTCGAAGCCGTTCAGAGCGAAGCTAATCCGGTAAACTGCTGGTGCGGGAAGATCTACCACCTTATAGTTTCCTTCGCCATCAGAAACCGTGGTGACCTGCGGAACTTGCAACGCTGGGCTAGTCACGGTTACCGTCACGTTCGGAATTGCGGCCCCCGTGTTGTCAGTTACCTTACCGATAATGCTGGCGTTGGCCGTCGCTTGCCCCCATAATTCCCGAGAAGCATATCCGCAAACCATCCAACCCAATACGATTGCAAATAGACATTTAATGATGCGATTCATGTTTCCTCCCCAGCCGTAATACGGTTTCAGAACGAGCCTCGGGCACATCTCAAAGCGGACATGAGCGTAGCTTTGCTTTGTGGACAGCGGAAAGGGAATTTGTGTTAGTAACCGGCATGTAACGTGTGACAAGCCCTTAGATACCGGCAGTTTGCGGTCATGCATAACGGGTTTCCTGCTATTATCCACACCTGGAATAACGGGGAGCGTAATGCCTGAGAAATGCGAAGAAGAAGAAGAAGTATCGGCTGACCATTGGATTGCCACGGTAGCGGGCTTCTCCGGATGGCTACTCGATTCCTTTGATTTCTTTTTGCTGACCTTCTGTTTGACCGCCATCGCGCGGGATTTCCATAAATCAGACGCGCAAATCGCGTTGCTCATCACCATGACCCTGGCCTTCCGGCCAGCGGGCGGATTCATTTTTGGGATTTTGGCGGACCGCTATGGCCGCCGTGGGCCGCTAATGGCCAACCTTAGCTGTTTTGTCATTGCGGAGGTGCTCACCGGGCTGGCCCCTACCTACACCATGCTCCTGCTTGCGCGTGCATTTTTCGGTTTAGTCATGGGCGGTCAATGGGGGGTAGGGACGTCCCTGGTCATGGAAAAGGCACCACTAGGCAAACGCGGAATAATTTCTGGACTGTTACAAGAGGGATACGCTGCGGGGAACGTCCTGGCGGCCATCAGTTTTTTCTTCCTCTATGGGAGAGTGGGCTGGCGGCCCCTCTTTTTTCTGGGCTGTTTGCCAGCCTTAGTTTTGGTGGTCATCATCTATCACCGAGTTGAGGAGTCCGCCGTATGGGAACGCAGCAAGACTCAGGATTGGACGCAACAGGTTCAGGAAATCCTGACCCACTGGAAATTATTCATTTACCTACTGGCCTTCATGACAATGATGCTCTTCGCCTCGCACGGAACCCAAGACATGTATCCCACATTTCTGCAGCGGGAGTGGCACTTCTCCCCAATGCGCCGCTCTGCGATCACGGCGTTTTCCGCCATCGGAGCTATTCTCGGAGGAATTCTTGTCGGGCATCTTTCCGATTTATGGGGACGGCGGCGGGCCATCATCGTGGCCTTTGTTCTCGCAATACTTCTCATCCCACTTTGGGCCTTTTCTGCTAATCAGTTCTTACTGGTGCTGGGTGCCTTTCTGATGCAGTTCATGGTACAGGGGGCATGGGGGGTCATTCCAGCCCACTTGGCGGAACTCTCCCCAGATTCGGTGAGGGCTTTCCTCCCTGGATTTGCATATCAGAGTGCAGGCTTGCTCGCCAGTTCCGTCGTCTATATAGAGGCGGTTTATGCCCAAAAGACAAGCTACGCTACGGCGATGGCGCTCACAGCAGTGAGCGTCTTTGTGCTTGCCGCCATTATGGCCGCCGTGGGTCGAGAGCGATTAGGACAGGTATTTGGATAGCCTCCAGATCGTAGCTTTCAGAATTACTTGGCGTAGTATTTCAGAGTTAATTGGCGTAATGTCGTGGCCTGCAAGAGCTGAGCTGAGTGCAGAACCGCAAACTCGGCCTGACGCTCTCAAGCGCAACTTCAAACGTATGCTTCGCCGACGCATCGATGAACGACTCTCGGCGACGGTAGCAGCAGAAGGTTACAAAGTGATTCTGCCCAGACTCCTGGAATCTCTTCGGTCCCCAAGGCATAAAGCAACTCTAGGTGCAAATTCACCCCACTCAAGCCAAAAAAGGGCTTGAATGGGCCACCCGCCCCATTTACTACTCCTCCGCCGAGACCCTTTCCGGTGTCGTAGTACTCCCGCGTGATCTGATCGCGCGCGCTGATTGCGCAGCCGCTCAACGCTCTCCCTGTTTGATGTCGAGGAGATGAACGACAGGGAAGACGGGCCGGGGCTCTCGCTCGGCATTCGCTGCACTTCCCTCTGACCGCTACAGTGAAAGCCCGGTTTGTTCAGCTGCAGATCGGGGATAACATTGGGTGCAATTATCACAATTCACTTCCTGTTTTGTATGTCGCATCGATAGTTTGCACCTATCCTTCGGTAGAGCTTCGCGTCCCAGAACATCCGAAGGCGTCGGCAAAGGTAGTTAGACATTCCCTTTCACGCACATTCTGGACTTCTTTTGCAGAACCCATCCAACCCATTCTAGGTTCGCCACTGAAGGAGCTTATGCCGTATCCGCCTCATTGCTCTGTTGCGGGCGGCCGGCCATATAAGCTTGGCATATTCCTCGCGGCAGAAACGGGAGAGGGCACGTTCCAGTTCGCCGGGCGGGAGTGAGCCACGGTTATGCAGCATAGAGGAGACGTAACGGCGGCGGTCAAGCACTGGGTGGAGGAAGGCGTTGCCATCGGCCCGCCGCAAATCATCTTCCAGTGTCGGCGGGAACCAGACATAACGGGAAAGGTCGCCAAAGTCGCCAAGCGGTAGCCAGGTCATGCCCGCCCGCACCACCTCGGTCGGAACAAAAAGCTCGCTGTTCGGCCAATTGCGGACCGACGGATCAGATTTCATGGCAAGACGCCGCTGATATAGCAGGTTTAACGCGCGAGAAGAGTGAAAGCACACGTTGAGCAAAGCGCGCTGGACCTCACCCGCCCGATAGACATCGCGCTGATAAGGCATCCAATGCCATAGATGGTGGGGTGATGACATCGGCATGGCAATAAGATCGGCACCTTTTGCTACCGCGCGGTAAACAAACTGTTCCAGCGAGCATTGCGCGACGCAGTCGTACTCGACAAACAGGTAATAGTCGAAATTTGGACACTGTTTTAGAAAGTGATAATGCGCGTAGTCCGGATTCCACCACAGCACTCCACCAACTGGAGAGCGCATCGCCAGACCAACGGCTTTGAGATCGGCACAGGTGAAACGGATCACATGCTCGAATGGGATCGGCCCGGCCGGTCCTCCGGTTTCATCGAACGAGATATAGAAGTCCAGAGCGCCGGCAGCTTCAGCCAAGCGCCGAGCCTGACGCTCAACGAAACCATCCCAGGCGTAAGTTTTAAATACAACAGCGCAGCGAGGAGTAGTGATGGTCATGCCCGTGTCTCGATCCTGCCAATCTTAGGGAAGGTCTGCTGCCGATAGAAATTCACAGGGGCTAAAAGCCCTAAGGATTTCAGACATTTTCGGCACGGCTGAAGCCGTGCCCTGATACAAATCAGACTTAATCAGAGCTCTAATCAGGGGATAAATTTCCACTCGCGCTGTTCATGCCTGGATAGACCGGCGGCACGCTCTGTTCCCTGGGTGACGGCTTTCGCCACCTCCTCCGCCGCTCCGTACCACCTATCAGCGCGCGAAGGCACTCAGCCACCTGATCGACCTCATGATGAGTCATTGCATCGAAAAGAGGCAGACTAAGTATCCTCGCGGAAACATCGTCGCAGACAGGCATTGGACCTCCCACGCAAACTTTTCGGAAGTATGGCTGCTCAAATAAGTGCGGACTAAAATAAGCTCCTGTCAGGATCCCCCGATGAGCTAGCTCCGCACGGATAGCTGTCCTGCGCCCGCTCAATCCAGATGGCAATAAGACCGGCACAAACTGATGCGCCTGCATACCTGGCGCTCGCAGTTGAAAATCCAATTGCGGCAGTGCGGCGCGATAGTGACTGAGCAGCGCGGCGCGGTGCTCCGTAATGGCGTCGTAATCGGCAAGACGTAACCGGCCGAGCAACGCGCCCACTTCGCTGAGTTTGCCGTTCAAGCCGGCCATCGTCGCGGTGCGTGGCTCACCAAAGCCGAAATTGCTCATGGTTCGAAGCCTCGCAATACGCTCCGGATCCGCGCTGTAGATCAGGCCGCCCTCTCCTACGGCAAAAGACTTGGTTGCGTGCATGGAAAACACTACGCTTCCGGCAAAGCCGCTCCCGAAGCCTCGGCCATGCGCGTCACAGGTGCCAAGCGAGGCTGCGGCATCGACTACGACAGGCACGCCGAGCTGAGTGGCGAGTCTCTTATAGCGCTCCAGGTCGATCGGATAGCCAAACGTCGCGTATGGCATCACAACCGCAATCTTGCCTGCATAGCGCGTCAGCATCGCCGACTCGGCGTCAAAGTCGGCCGCCCAATGGGTTGGATGGATGTCGCAGAGGAGCGGTGTCAGGCCGCACCAAAGCGCCGCGTGCGCAGCGGCTGCGAAGGTGAAGCTCGGCATGAGGGCAAATTGTCCAGGGGCGGTTTCGGCCACCGCTTCGCCCAGCGTTCCCCAATCGCTTCCTTGATCGCCAGCATTAGGCCGATTGTGGCATTGCACACTGTCATGCACGCGCCCTCACCGCCGAAGAAGCGGGCAAGCATCTCCTCTTCAAAGCAGGTATTGACCGGACCGAAATTGCTGAAGATACCGCTCTGCTCAAGGGACTGCAGTTCTGCGAAGGCTAGGGAGAGCTGCGGAGGGGCGGGACGAAAAAGTGGGATCTTCATGCCTCGAGCTCCTGAGTAGCATTGATCCGTTCCAAGCGCGCAAGCGCAGGCAGCTCAAGTAAGTCGTTCTCAGCAAAGCACGGAGACAAAATGGCATCGACAATCAACCCGCCGACGTCGCTCTGCCAGAGCCATAAGCCATTTGCCTGTCCCCTAAAGCTTGGCTCACCGCCAAGCTTTCCATGAGGGACGAATCCCGCGGCCAGGCCAATTGCGAATAAGTGAGGGAGCGGGTTGCCGCCCGCAGCTAATACGCGGCAATGATCATCCACCAGCGGCGCCTGCGGACCTGTTTCGGCCTGAAGGGGCACCGGTCTCCCTTCCTGATCAAGGACCGGTAGCGCACGAGGGCGGTAGCCCAGAGCGGCAATCACAAGATCGGCACTGTCCAGCAGCGCTAGCGAAGATGCATCCTCTAAGCCGAGGCGATGTAACTGCAAGCGAGGCTCAGGCGGCCGCCCCCCTATGCCGCGCGCGCTCATGATTAACTCTCGCGAATCCAACCTGAATCCACTGAGGCGAAAGACACGCCCGCTGACCGGACAAATGTCATTGGGCCCAAATTCCGTATAACCGTCCGCAAGGGCCGCATTCGCGCTGGGATAGAAAATGCGCAACGGCCGCCGGTGCAGGATGGTGACCCCGCGCGGACCAAAAGTGACGCCGGTCAGACGGTGAAGCATGGCGTATGCGATTGCCGCCGCGCTAGTGGAGCCGCCAATGATGGCAACCCGTGGAGGCCGGCCGAGGCCGCCGAGACGGGCAGAGATTTTTCGGAAACCTGAGGCGCTCAGCACGTCGCCGGATTGCAACAGCTTATGGCCACATCGATTGACCAGGTTGACGCCGGCAACCATCTCACCGCGAAGGCGTTCTGGCGGTTGTGAGCCGCCCGTGGCGAGCACTACGTTTCGAGAATCGATAGTTCGCTCATGTCCGGTCTTAACGTCTCTGATGAGCGTGCGCCAACCGGTTCTGGTGCGCTGGGTGGAAATTGCCCTGGACCTCTTAAGAACACGGCCCTTCGGGCTGGCGGCAATCACCTTGTTGATCGCTTGCCCGACCAAAGCCAGAAATTCGCCTGCGCGGCGCAACGGTACCGTGCCGTCTCCTATTTGCCGGAACTCTCTGGCAAGCGGATGAGTTCGTAGCGCCGCGAGCTCGCATCCGGGTGGTCCCGCGAGGCAGTCCGCAAAGGTGAAAGCGGTACTGTCGGAGTTGATGCACCAACGCCCGATGCTCCCTTCCCCCACGGCGCTCGATTGCTCGACGACCGTGACACCCTCTCTTAACAATTCAGCGAGGCGCCCACCTCTATGTGCGGCGAGCAGAGGCGCAAGCCCCGCAGGGCCACCCCCGATAATCGTTACTCCCGTATGATCAAGGCCCAATGGTCCCACCTGCTTCGGCGTGGCCCGAAACAGCAGGCGATGCCGTAGAGGATTTGGGGGATGTTGGGGATTCTGGCGGGGGAGTTTGCGGAGGGATCCGGGGAGGTCTTTATTCTACCTGAAAAGCAGTATTTTTTCCGTAATCAAAATATTCCAGCCAATGCTTCCATCAGGATTCGTTTTCTACTCCCACAGTGGTGTACGAAGGAGAAACCGATCGATTCAGAAGCAGAAGTTCCGGCAGCAATTCATCTGCAGCCGGAAGTGTATCGGGCTGCTGGCCCCGGCGGGCGGAGCCATTGCTTCCGAGTCGTTCACGCTTGGAACAGAACGAGCGGCGAATTTTGAGTCGCTCGCCAACACCGGCTATGGTTATCAGAGCTTAGCGGCGACAGCCTTGGTTTCGGTGTAATGCTCCATAACTTCCTTGCCCATTTCGCGGCCCCAGCCGGATTGTTTGTAGCCGCCGAACGGCCAAGCCGGGTCGCCGTAGTTGTGAGTGTTGATGCAGACCGTGCCGGCCCTGATCTTGCGCGCCATCATGTGGGCAGCCTTGAGGTTCCGCGTCCAGACGCTTGAAGACAGGCCATACTCCGTGTCATTGGCGAATTTGGCGACGGAATCAAGATCGGAATCGTCGAAGGACTGGACGCATACCACCGGCCCGAAGATTTCTTCGCGCACAACCTTCATCGAGCGATCGGTCCGGGAGAGAACCGTCGGCTCGACAAAATAACCTTGGTTGCCCATAGCCTTGCCGCCGGTAACGACCTCGGCGCCCTCCTGCCGTCCCGCCTCAAGAAAGCCGGTCACCCGTGTGTGCTGCTCCTTTGACACCAGCGGCCCGAGGTTGACCGTCGGGTCCAGACCATGCCCGACCTTCAGCTTGCCGGCTTCCTTGGTGACGCCCTCAACGATCTTGTCGAAGATCGATTTATGGGCAAACAGCCGTGAGCCCGCTGTGCAGCACTGGCCCTGATTGTAGAAGATGGCGCTCGCTGTTCCAGCGATGGCGAGTTCGAGATCGGCATCGGGGAATACGATCGCCGGCGATTTGCCGCCAAGCTCCAGCGAGACGCGCTTAAGATTGCCGGCAGCCGCTTTTACGATAAGCTTGCCGACTTCGGTTGAACCGGTGAAGGCGATCTTGTCCACATCCGGATGTTCCGCCAGGGCGGCGCCGGCCGTCTCGCCATAGCCGGTGACGATGTTCACCACGCCGTCGGGGAAGCCGGCTTCAGTGATGAGTTCGCCCAGGCGTATGGCGGAGAGCGGAGTCTGCTCCGCAGGCTTCAGCACGATTGTGCATCCCGCCGCCAAAGCGGGCGCCAGCTTCCATGCGGCCATCATCAGCGGGAAATTCCAGGGGATGATCTGGCCTACGACCCCGACAGGTTCGCGAATGCTGTAGACGTGCCAGTCGCCTGCCGTCGAGACCGGAATCTGCTCGCCATTCAGCCGCGTTGCCCATCCCGCCATGTAGCGGAACATCTCAATCGAGCCGCCGACATCATCGCGGCGGGCGTTTGTGACCGGCTTTCCGTTGTCGAGCGCTTCCAATTCCGCTAATTCCTCGGCATGACGCTCGAGGAGATCGCCGAGCGACCAGACGAGACGCTGCCTGGCCGCGGGCGAGATGCGAGACCAGGGACCCGTCTCGAAGGCACGGCGTGCGGCGGCGACAGCAAGATCGATGTCAGCCTTATCTCCGGCTGGGACGTGGGCAATGACTTCTTCGGTTGCAGGGTCCTCGACCGCAAAGGTTTGACCGCTGCGGGCGTCGACCCATTCGCCGTCGATCAGCATTCGATGTTTCTTGGCAAGGAACGCCGTCGCCGCTGAACCGAGCGCAGGCCTGCATATCGCCATTGTCATTGTCATTAGAACTCTCCCTCAGAGCGCGACTTGCTCGCGCGAGAATTATAGTTTGCCATGCGCATGTATCTCAAGCCGGCATCAGGAGTTCATTCATCAACTCCCAAAATCAACTCCAAAATCAACTCCACGATCAACTCCAGGCTGCATGATTATTCAAATAATACTGAATTATCATTCATGTTGACTTCACTTAGGCTCCAGGCGAGACTCAGCCATGGAAGCCTCCATAGCATTGCCGACTTCCCCTATTTGTCTCAGCGCGCGTGCCCCTTCACTCGTCCGTCCAACTTTTCTGATGTGCGCGCCTACTTTATATGAGGTGGAGTACGTAATCAATCCGTGGATGGATGGGAATGTGCACGCCTCTTCGCGGGAGCGAGCCACAGAGCAATGGCATTCGCTCCACAGCGCGTTGAGCGGGATCGCATCGGTGACGACGGTAGCGCCGCAACCTGGTTGCCCGGATATGGTATTTACGGCAAACGCCGGTCTTGTCCGGGAAGGGGTAGTTGCGCTGAGCCGTTTCCTACATCCTGAACGTCAGGCCGAGGAGCCGCATTTTCGTAAGTGGTTCGATGATTTCGGCCTCTCGATTTGTGAGCTGCCAACAGCCATTCCGTTCGAGGGAGAAGGAGACGCCTTGTTCGACGCCGATGGCCTCCGGTTGTGGGCCGGCCACGGATTGCGCAGCGCTGTCTCCAGCCATCGTTTGCTCAAAGAAGCGTGGGATGATATCGACGTGATTTCTCTCCGGCTGGTCAACCCTCGCTTCTATCACCTCGACACCTGCTTCTGTCCCTTATTCGGCGGTTATCTCCTTTATTTTCCGGAGGCCTTCGATGCCGCCTCGCTGGTCAGAATCGAACGGCGCTATCCCGCCGATAAATTGATTCCCGTCAGTAAAGCCGACGCTCTTCGGTTTGCCTGCAATGCGATCAACGTAAACCGGACAATCGTGTTGAATCGAATCAGCGACGAGCTTGCGGAACAGTTGCAGGCACGAGGTTTTCGCGTGATTCAGCTCTCGCTCACTGAGTTCCTGAAGGCGGGTGGGTCAGCCAAATGCCTGGTGCTGCGCTTGAGCGAACTCGATGTGACTCATGCGTTAAGTTAGAGCATTTATCAGAGTTATTTGAGGCATGAGCATCCGTGCTTTCACCCCCGCATGCAGAGATGCTTTAGCGGAGGAACTGATCTACAAAACCTTCCCCAAGCCCTACAGCCGCAAAGTGACGGCGGCAAAGATCAATTTTGGTAAACACATCTTCATAACCGAGAACTCGTCCATCGGGATCGACGTAGATCATAGCGCCATTCACCTGAAAAAACGTAATCATCTCTGGAACATCGGCCTCTACCACCAATGTATGCGTCTCTCCTGGAGCCTCGTAGACATAAGCTCCTTCCGTGGCCGTCCAGTCGTGTTCGAGATAATGCCAACTACCCCTCAACACTAAGCCGTGCACAGGTTGAGGGTGCCGGTGGCGCGAAAGCACGCCTGATTTGCGCACCCGCAAAAGGTTCATCCAATATCCCCGGCTTGCCGACAGGCATAGCGGGCGAAACCAGACATTTTCCTGCTGTGGCACCCATAGCCGCTCATCCTCCGGGATGGCGTTGGGAACGACCAGCTCGGGGAAGCATTCCTTCGGCTGAGGGTGCCGGTAGGGAATGCGTGCTTCGTTTTCAGTCCGCTCCATATCCGAACGGTTAGTGCTGACAGTGCTCATAGTAGATTTCTCCTTCTTCATACTGCCGAGTAGCCGCCGTCGACGGGCAGTACCGCTCCCGTGATGAAGCGGGCCGCGTCGGAACAAAGGAAAACAGCCGCTCCACCTATATCAGCCGGCTCGCCCCAACGCTTAAGCGGTGTGCGCCCGAGAATAGTGGCAGACCGGCTTTGATCTTCAGAGAGTCCCCGGGTTAGCTCGGTCGCAATCCAGCCCGGAGCAATTGCGTTGACCCTAACGCTCTCTGCTGCCCAGGCAACCGCCAGGGACTTGGTCAATTGCACCACGCCGCCCTTCGAGGCGGTGTAGGCGGGAACCGACGGGCCGCCGAAAAACGAGAGCATAGATGCAGTATTGACGATCGCGCCGCGGGCCTTGGCAAGCTTTGCATGGGCGGCGACACACATACGCATTGTCCCGGTCAGGTTCACATCGATCACTTTTTGAAACGTCTCGATCTTGTATTCGCGGCCATCGCGAAAAATCACCCCGGCGCAATTGATGAGCGCAGCCAATTCGTCGAACGGAGATAGCACGGCGGCGATCGATTCAGGACAGGTGACGTCAAGCCTGACTGCCGAGAGATGCTCTCTCCGGGGGACAGCAGCGACTTGCTCATCGGTAAGGCCAGTCACCGTTACATCGTAACCAGCATCAGTCATTGCAGTCGCGATGCCAAAACCAATCCCACTAGCGCCGCCGGTGATGATTGCTTGCCGCCTCGCAGGCAATATCGGCCTCTTTTCTCTAGCTAAATCGTGTTCAGCTTCTTCGAAGTTTCTTTCAATCCTGAGTGTACCGTCTTCTTCATATGCCAAAAGAGCGGGGAAAGCGCGCAAGCTCGGCCGGCGTTGACGCATTCGGAACCGAGCAGCCTGGTGCGGCGATGTATTTGCTTCCCGCTTGTTTCCTTGCTTCCGTCCACTGCTCGCGGATCTCCGACGTCGTCAGCTTGTCATAGTCAATCTCATCAACGCCTCCTGCGATTGTCTGCGAGTACTGGCTGCGTATCTCTGAGATGGGGATGCCGCTTGTCTTTACGGAGTATTGAACGACCGGTGCGTTGAAATCCTTAAACTGACCGATATAGGGTCTTTCCAGGTAATGCAGGTGCAGGACGGTTAACTTCGTATCCGCCAATGCATCGAATACGCGCTTGTCATAAGGGCGGCTGTAGCGTCGATAGTCGTCAACGGAACCGAATTTGCTCTCCGCATTGAAGATACTGACCAGCGCTCCGGAAGCCCCGATATCTTTGGTGTGCCGTATGTGATTGATCGTCGATTGGGTAATCGCTTCCAACGCGCTATGCCACTGCTCCGGATTTTCTTTCTGAAAGCGGTAAAGGCTCTGGATGACCTTGTCGGCTATTTCCTCTGATTTTCCCAGGCTGGCAAATTGCGGCTGCGCCCCAAATAGAATCATCGCCGTCATATAAGGCCCATAGATGGTGTCGATGAAGTATGCATTTCCATTCAGGCCATCGCGGACTATCTTGAGCGTAGTTAACTGCTCTGGAAATGGGGAGTTCAGGACCTTAAGTTCATACCACTTACCTGTACTCGAGTGTGGATAATCGAAATCATTCATGACCTTAACGATGTCGGTATTGTAGGTTCTGTGAAAATTCAGATGATCCTGAGCCTCTAACTGCGCGGTTGGCCTCTTGTAGTGATGATAGAAAGTGTAGGGAGGGCGGTCCAAATCCTGTCCCCGAAGTGCTCGGTCAACCCGTTCCTTATGGGTTAGAGTGGCTGAGCCGGTTGTCTTGCCAAAAGCCGGCTTCACCAGTGCAAAACCGGCCGAAGCTGCAGCCGAACGTAAAAAATTACGTCGATTCATATCAAGTCATCCTCTGGAGCTGCAAAACTAAAGCAGTCTAGTAAAAGGGATAATAACAAGACGGTAATACAAAGAGGACACGATGAAGGCACTTTTGACGCTACTGACATTGGCCGGGATGGCGGCAACGGGGGCATTCGCGCAGATGAGCCAGCCGATGCTCGGCGAGAACACAACCAGGATTTCCGATCACGTCTGGGCCATCATGGGTTTCCCCAACGTCGCCATAGTTGTCGGCAGCCATGCGACGCTGGTCGTCGATACTGGCCTGGGTCCAAAAAATGGAGCCACCGCCGCGCGCGTAGCCGCCAAACTCGCGCCCAACAACGGGAAGCTTTTCCTTACCACCACGCACTTCCATCCGGAACACGCTGCCGGTGAGCCCGGATTTCCTCCAGGCGCCATCCTAATCCGCAATGCTGTGCAACAGCAGGAAATGGAGAAGCATGGGCAGGAGATGATCGATATGTTCAGCACGCGTTCGGCACTGAATAAAGAACTGCTCGCGGGTGTTCGATTGCGGCCGCCGGATGTGACCTTTGACCAGGAGGCGACGGTCGACCTTGGCGGTGTTGAGGCCCGCCTGCTCTGGTTCGGGGGCGCCCACACAAAAGGCGACGAGCTGACTTTCGTCGAGCCGGATCGCACGTTGATCTCAGGCGACGTGGTGCAGAACAAGACCATGCCGAATATCTTCGGGGACGGCGGCACGCCTACGACTTGGCTTGCCGTCTTGGCCAAGGTAGCCGAGCTCAATGCGGCACACGTCTTGCCCGATCACAGCGCTCCCGGCGATGGTTCCCTGGTTGAGGCGGAACGGAACCTGATCTCCGAAATCCGCACGGAAGCTCTCGCGCTTAAGCGTCAGGGCGTGCCGGTCGACGATGCCGGTAAACGAGTCAGCGCCGATCTCAAAACGCATCATCCCGACTGGCCCAGCACCAATGCAGCCGGATTCGTCAAAAGCGTCTACGCTGACCCTCAAGACCTGCAGGCGCCATGACTATGGCTTTCATGGATGAGAATCCGGTGTTGGGAGTGCCTCGGCTACGCCGCTGTGTCCAAGCAGACGCTGCACCTCTTGCTTTGGTGGGCGCCGCGACATTCCTGGAAACCTTTGCCGGCATTCTGGCCGGCGAAGATGTCATAAGGCACTGCTTATTGCAGCATGCCGTAGAAAAATATCAGGAGTGGCTTGCCGACCCTGAAAGTGCGGTTGGAATTGCGGAACTGCGCAATGCGCCGGTAGGATATGCGGTTCTGACCACTCCTCGGGATCTGCCGGTAGATCTCACACCCGGCGATCTGGAACTAAGGCGGATCTATCTACTCTCGCGTTTCCACGGCTGTGGAACCGGCCGCGCGCTGCTGGACTGGGCCAAAATCGAGGCACTGGCGCGGGGAGCCAAACGAATCTTACTCGGCGTTTACGACGGAAACGAAAAGGCTATCGAGTGGTATCGCCGCCAAGGCTTTGTTCAGACGGGTACCCGGATTTTCCGGGTTGGGCGGGGAACCTACCACGATCTCGTTCTCAGCCTTGATCTGGATCAATCAGATAGGGAGAGAAGAGACAACTTATGAAAAGAACTGCTTCGGCGCCGCGAAGCCCTCTCTTAGATTGCTTTAACTTGGATTTTTCACAGGAAACGGGTGAAAGCCCTGGACTTTCAGTCCAGGGTAGCGGGTCTTCAGACCCGCGGGAATAGGGTTGGATCCAAGCAGACCGGGCTTCAGCCCTGGTGGTGTTTCACCGCTTTCGGAAGTCCGTCTGAAGTTGTCTTGGAGTGTGCTCCCCACCTGCTCAGAGTGTCTCTTGATACTTTTGCGAGAAAAGATCCGCATATCCTCTTTCACCGACGCGGCGGCGTCAACGCCACCAGGCCTAAAAGGCCCTCCTTTGGGAATGGAAAGCTACTCGTGGGCCTGCAAGGCCCACTTCCCCGGACTTAAGTCCGGGGCTTCCACCCTTTCCCTTTTTCATACATCGGGGTAGAAATCCCGCCTAAAGCCAGTACTGCAAAAGATCAGATCGAGGAACCGATCGAATTTATAGCCCACTTCCCGCAGGTATGCCACGCGCTTGAATCCGAAGCTTTCGAGAAACTTGATGGACGGGTGATTCTGAGAGTCGACTCCGGCTATCATGATGTGCTTTCCCATTGCCTTTGCTTGGGCGGTTAAGTTCATCAGGAGTTGCGTTCCGATTCCCTGTCCACGCGAGGAAGCGCGGATGTGAATTGTGCCCTCAACGGTAAAGCGATAGCCGGGCCATGAACGGAAATCTCCGAACGAAGAAAACCCCAGGATGGCGCCGCGATCTGCTGCAACCATGACTGGATATCCTTGCTGCCTGCGGGCTTCCCACCAGGACAGGCGCTCTTCACAGGTTGCGGGCCGATCGCTGTAAATGGCCGTTGTGTTCATCAGCACATCGTTGTAGATTGCGGTGATCTCCTCAATGTCCGCTGCGATGGCCTCTCTGATCTCCATCGTTCTTCCTTCGTCTCTGACCGCGCGCATATGGGCGTCCTGCTCAAGAGCTCAGTATTTGACGCTCATGTCGCTTGATATCCCGCCTGCCGCCGGCACATAGCAATGTGTCGTGTAGTCCATCACCATGCGATCGGCATTGAATCTCCAGCCAAGAGTGCGGATCGTTCGCTTCATGCGCTTGATCCATCCGCGCGGCAGGCCGTCGCGGTCCCTCTGGTAATAGAGAGGAATCACCTCTTCGCGAAGGACGCGGTACAGATCTTCGCCGTCGCGGGTATCGTGCACGTCCATGTTGGAATGGGTTCGTCCGTTCCCGATCGCGAATCCGTTCAGGCCGTCGTAGGCCTCGGCCCACCAGCCATCGAGGACCGACAGATTCAACCCGCCGTTCAATACCACTTTTTGACCGCTGGTGCCTGAAGCTTCCAGAGGGCGGCGTGGATTATTGAGCCATACATCTACGCCCTGCACCAGGCGCCGTCCGACATTGATGTCATAGTCCTCGACGAAGACGAACCGGTCGGCGAATTGCGAGTCGCGCATGAGCTCGGCTATCTGTTGCAAGACGCGCTTGCCCGGCTCGTCGCGCGGGTGCGCCTTTCCGGCGAAGACGAATTGTACCGGCCGCTTGGGGTCGTTAACCATTACAGCCAGTCCTTCGATATCCGCCAGGATCAGGTTAGCCCGCTTGTAGGTTGCAAAACGGCGGGCAAATCCGATGGTCAAAGCATCCGGGCTGAGAACCCTGCCGAACTGCTGCAAAGCGGCCGGGGATTCATCCCGGCGCTCCGCCTGCTCGCAGGCCCGGCGGCGCACGAACTCAATCAACTGCGATTTCAAACTCAGATGTGTCTCCCACAGCTCGCCATCGTCGACATTTTCAATTCCCTCCCAAATGCGGGCTTCGGCGCCGTGCCTCTCCCAGCCGGCGCCGAGGTGGCGATCATAAAGGCGGAACATCTGCGGCGAGAGCCAGGATGGAACATGCACGCCGTTGGTGATGTGGCCAATGGGGATTGCGTCCTCCGATTTGCCGGGATAGAGCCCGGTCCACATCTCGCGCGAGACCTCGCCATGCAGCGCTGAAACCGCGTTGGCTCGCCGCGCCAGCTTCAGGCCGAGTACAGTCATGCAGAACTCTTCTTCGGGGTTGTTCGCATCTTCGCGCCCCAGAGCCAGCAGCGCATATTCGGAGAGGCCCATTTGATCGCGCAGCGGCCCTAAATGCTCCTCGATAAGTGCGGGGCTGAACCGGTCGTGGCCGGCCGGTACCGGAGTGTGCGTTGTGAACGCGATCTCGCGAGAAACGCGCGCCGCGGCTTGAGCGAAGCCGGAACCTTCATCACGCATGCGGCTGGCAACAGCCTCGAGAACCACGAAACCGCTATGGCCTTCGTTCAGGTGCAGCACGCCTGGCTCAATGCCCAGCTTCTTCAGGGCCCGGAAGCCTCCTATGCCCAGAAGCAATTCCTGGCGAATGCGAATGCGGCCGTCGCCGCCGTACAGGCGGGAGGTCAGCTCCCGGTCTTCCGGAGCATTTCCTTCCATATTGGAGTCGAGCAGATACAGATCGCAGCGTCCTACTTTAACCCGCCAGACTTTGGCGCCAATCGATCCGCCGCGGGTCTCGATATGCACCGTAACCGGCGCGCCGTCGGCGCCGATGGCCGGCTCCATGGGAAGCTTGCTGACATCGGTTTCGAGGTACTCTTCCCTTTGCCAGCCGGTGCGATCCAGCCTCTGCAAAAAATATCCCTGACTGTAGAACAGGCCAATGCCGGTCAGCGGAATGCCCAGGTCCGAGGCGCTCTTGATATGATCGCCGGCCAGAATGCCCAAGCCGCCAGAGTAGATCGGCAGCGATTCGTGCAATCCAAACTCGGCGGAGAAGTAAGCCGCCGGACGGGGCCGCAACACGCCTGCGTGAGCCGCTCCCCAGGTACGGTCGGCGTGCAAGTATTCCTGCTGGCGGCGATAGGCGTAATTGATGCGGCTGTGCAGCACCAGTTCCGTGGCGCGCCGTTCAATCTCCTCCAGAGGAGTTTCCGCCAGCAGAGCGACAGGATTCTGGTTCAGCTCGCGCCAGCGCACCGGGTTCAGATCGCGGAACAGGCTGATCGAATCGTGATCCCAACTCCACCATAGATTTCGCGCCAAGCTCCACAGGCGCTCCTGCGCGGGAGCGATGAAGCGGTCCAGAGTGCGGGCCTCGCTGACCACCGGCGCCACCTCGGCGGCCGCTTCCGTCAACATGCGAATCTCTTCCTCGCGAAACAGGCGCTGCTCTATCGTCTGGACCACCAGGACCCCCTGTAGTACGCCACGATCGAGAAGAGGAACCCCGAGGAACGACTGAAACTCATCTTCACCAGCTTCGCGAAAATACTTGAAACGCGGGTGGCTCTTCACCTGTTCGACGGCAACGGGCCGGACTTGTTCGGCCACCAGACCGGCCAGGCCTTCATGCAGCGCCAGGCGCAGCGCTCCGACGCAGTGGGGGCTGAGGCCCAGAGTCGCCGCCAGCACCAGGTTTGCCCGGTCCGGCTCGAGCAGATAGGCGGAGCAGACATCGACTTCGAAGCGTTTTGCGATCAGGGCGACGACATTCATGAGTGTCTCGGCCGGCTTGCCGCCCTCCTTGGCGAGAGCGCCGATTTCTTCCAAAGTCAAGACGTGACTGGCTTCCAGCGTTTGGCTCATATGCAGGATCCTTGGACGTACCGTCGATGCAGAATTATCAGCATGCTCTCGTGGCGAGCGAAAACTATCCCTCTCCTCGCGAACAGGGCGCTTTGCTCTAACGACGGAGTCAGTATGCAGCGCGGTATAAAGTGGGCGGACGGGGCCCATGCTGATCGGATTCAGAAACCCAGTCTATGCGCAACCATCCTGGGAGGCAATGATTACCTTGAGCTCCACGAAGTATTTGCCGGCCCGCAAATGCGCACTCCCGTTAACTGCGGCGAGCGGGTTCGATTATCGAGTTTGACCGGTGAGGATGAATCTCTGGCGACACTTCAAAACAGACAATCTATTCCTCATTAGGCATAGGCAGCGCCGGCCTTCTCGCGAAGTGGCGAAGCACGGAAAGATCGAACATGCTGCTCATGAATCCGCTTAGATTATCGTCGAGCAGGCGCAGGCTTTCCCGAAGGACGTACAGCGCGGTGAATAGATCGCCGACTGTGAGCGCGATCGCAGCGCCCCGCAAGCCAAGCGCCGGAACGTGCATGAGCCCCCATGAAAGCAGCAGCATCAGCAATGTTGTGACCAGCAAGATCCGCGCCACGTTTTGATGCCGGTTAATCGCCATCGGCACCACCAGGCTGGTGAACCAGAATGCCGAGACCAGCATCTGCCCCAGGAAGATATACAAGAGAACCGGATCGGTGGGCACTTTGCCGACCGTCCAAATTCTCCAAATCCAATTGCCAAAGAGCGTAATTCCTACTGTGATCGCCAGGCACAGCAGGATGGATAGTTGGCAGGCCCGGCGGTGCAGCTTGCGCGCGAGATTCATATCTCCCAGGCCGAAGGCAGCGGACATCTCCGGCCAGATCGAATTGTTAATCAGGTTCATTGCCTGGGCGGCGCTGCGCGAGATGGTGCGCGCGGTATTGAACGTCACCACCGCGATAGGTCCCAACACATACCCTACAACGACCAAAATCCCCTGCAGGTTCAGGGCATTGACTAAAGGGAAGCTCATAAAGGAAAGAGCCGGATTGGTAAGCCGGCGGATGGTCGCCCAGCGAGCATGCTGCGTGCCAAAACGAATCCACCGCACTTCCCGTTTGAGTAGAATCCATAACGCGAGAACGCCGATCACATTCGTGGCGACGTAAAGAATGGTGACCTCAACCGGGGTCATGCCCAGCAATACTCCAATCATGGTGCTCAGGAAGGCGGCGAGCACCACCAGGCTCTTTGCTGTTGTGCCGAGAGGATATTTACCCACGCAGCGAAAAGCCTGCTGGAACAGGTTTTCCTGCATGCCCAGTAGGATGGCGAGTCCCAACATGAGCACGATGAGCCTGACGTCATGGGTGCTCAGCACGTAAACGTGCAGCCATCTGTCCAGGGGAATAAACCAGATCGCCCCCAGCAGCAACAGGCCCACTATGCCCGATATCACGGTGGTCAGCACCCAGACGCTTTGAAAGACGATCAAGGCTTCATCGAGTTTTCCTGCCGCGGCCAGCATGGTCATGTCGTTGCCGGCAACACTGCCGAAACCTACATCGCTGAGGCCGAGATAACTGGGAATCGCGTTCAACAGAATCCACTCGCCATAGAGGTGCGTTCCCCAATGCGTCAGGAAGACCGGGACGGAGAAGATCTGGGTCAGCGTGGTTGAGAGCCGGCTGAAAGTATTGGCGCCGAACCCTGCAATCAGCCTGCGTTTAATGTCGCGCGTACTCATTCCCTAGAATGAGTATCGGACAAAGGCGGGTTTGGTCAATTCAGGAGTCTCTCAATTGGGACGCTTCCTGGCGTCCGGTGGACCGTTTGGCGGCGCAATGCGCAGCGGGAGATGGAAGTTGCTCAGAAGCTGAACGATCAGATTGCCGCCGCCGCCCCCGGCACAGCGCCGATTTTCGATGCTGAGGCCTCCGCGTGGGTGCTGCAGGCAAATGCCTATACCCAGATGGGGATGGCGGAGTTGCTGCGGGTGAATAGCGCGACGGTATCGAATCGAAGCGGAGCGCTCAAAGACTCGACTGCTCAAATGCAGAACATGAATCAGAGGATGATTCAAATTCTCACTCCACCGCAATAGCGGGTGCCGATGAATCCGGGAATTTTTTAATTTCAGTCCATGATGACGTCCGTTGTCAGCGGTATCAGCGGGAGCCTGCTGACTGCGGTGCAGAGCGTTTCTTACGTTCTGATGACGATCTGCTTAGTTCTCGGGATATACGAGGCCTATGTAAAAAGTGGAGATATTCGATCACTAGCTACGACATTCCTCAAGTATGCCGTTGCCGCATTCGTGATCGGCCATTGGTCTAACTTGTTCTCCGACGCCTTCGGGGGATTCAACCAAATTGCGAACACTATCGACAGCAGTTATGGCGCAGGAGACCTGCCAGCAAATTGGTTGAAAGATCTCAAGGCCCTCTGGACATCGCAAGGCTATGGATCGAGCTACTTGCCATCAACCTCCGCGGTGTCTTGGTCACGACGCAGGCAGCACTGAAGCACATGAAAGATGGCGGCCGGATTATCAACATCGGTTCAGCCGTGGGTGAGCGTGTCCAGACGCCCGGGCTCGTGCCCCACTCGGCAACAAAAGGGGCCGTGAAAATATTCACTCAGGCCTTATCCAGAGAGGTCGGGAGCCGGGGCATCACGGTCAACAACGTCCAGCCGGGTCCGATCGACACGGATTTGAATCCGGCCTCGGGTGATTGGGCAGTACCCCAGAAGGCAGCCACAGCTCTCGACCGCTACGGGCACGTCGAGGAGATCGCCGCAATGGTGGCGTTCGTCGCCGGTCCGGAGTCCTCGTACATTACAGGCGCGAATCTGACCGTGGATGGCGGAATGAATGCCTGACCAACAGGAGCAGGAGAGGACAATGCCTACACTCCAAAACAAAACCGCGCTTGTAACGGGCGCATCAAGAGGAATTCTAGAGCGATTTTTTGAGGGCGGGCTTACTGCTGCTGATTGGTTCGGCCTTCCAGTCTAGCCACGCGGTCAAGAACAGCTTGATAATTGGCTAGATTCGTGATCGCAAGCATCACTTCCCTGTGATGATCGTCAAGCTTGGCCTCAAGCGCGTCAAGGCGGGCGGTAATAGTTCGCAATTCAGGCGGTAAAAAGTCCTGAATCAGCTTGCGTGTTTCCTCGACTGCGCCCATATAGGTAAGCATAGGCTGTGCGACAATCGTGCTCGGCTGATTATGAAGCTCGATATCGAAGATTTTGAAGCGTTGCGCTGTTACCTGAAGCGGCACAGCAACCACGGGCCGCCTGTCTCACTCAGCAAACTGCTCGGTGGGGTTTCTAACCGCGCGGTTCGGGTGATGTGGGCCGATGGGAGTGGCTGGGTTGTTAAGCAAGCATTGCCGAAACTGCGAGTCAACGCGGATTGGTTCAGCAATCCGGAGAGGATCCAGGTCGAAGCAAAGGCGCTCCGCTGGTTGAACCGGTTGGCCCCGCCGGGAACGACTCCCTTGTTTGTTTTTGAAGATAAGGCGAATGACGTTCTGGCGATGGAGGCGATACCGGAAGACCACGAAAACTGGAAAGCTGTATTGCTTTCGGGCCGGATAATCCCGGATCAGTTTGAGCAGTTCGGTAGGATGCTCGGGACCATTCACAATGAGTCGGCCAGATTAGAGCCTGATCTCGCACGCGTCTTCGCCGACACTACTTACTTTGAGAGCCTGCGGTTAGAACCGTATTATCTGTATACGGCAGAGCAGATCCCGCCAGCCGCAGACTTTCTCCACCCTCTGGCCGAGGAAACCCTGCGGCACAAGCTCACCCTGGTTCATGGCGATTTCAGTCCGAAGAATACCCTTATCTATCGTGGCAAACTGATTCTGCTGGATTATGAGGTGGCTCACTTTGGCGACCCGGCATTTGACGTGGGATTCGCGCTATCGCACTTTCTCAGTAAAGCACATCATTTGAGCAGGGAACGGAAGCGTCTGGGCAGCGCGGCCGGTCTGTTTTTTCAAAGTTACTTCAAAGCCGTTGTGGCGCACGGATGGGATGCGCTGGAGCCGCGGGCAATACGTCATACGCTTGGGTGCTTGCTTGCCCGGGTAGCAGGAAAATCGCCGCTCGAGTATCTTACAAGCTCGGAGAAATCGCGGCAGCGGGATGTTGTGTTGGGGGTTATGGCGAATCCGCCGGCCCGTGTCGGTGATTTGATCGCGCAGTTCATTGAAGAGATAGATACTCATGTTCAGAATTGAAAGACTTCTCGGGCGGGAGATATTAGACAGCAGGGGCAAACCAACTGTTCTGGCCACCTGTGTTCTTGATGGCGGTATAACGGCGTCCGCCTCTGTACCTTCAGGGGCATCGGCTGGGAGCGCGGAAGCCTGCGAGCTTAGAGACGGCGATCGCAAGCGATATCGCGGCATGGGCTGCCGGAAAGCGGTCGCGAATATCGGCGCAGTGCTTCACCGGGAACTCGCAGGCCGCGGCTTCACCGACCAGGCTGAACTCGACCACGCTATGATCGCGCTCGATGGCACTCCGGCAAAATCCTGCCTCGGAGCCAATGCCATTCTGGCAGTGTCGGTTGCGTTCGCGAGGGCCTGTGCCTTGCATCGGCGAATTCCTCTCTATCAACATTTCGCGGAGATGCTGGGTACTCCGGCGGATGCGTTGCCTCGTCTGACGATCAATCTGTTTAGCGGTGGTAAGCACGCCGGGCAGCAGGTTTCGATTCAGGATGTGCTGATCATCCCCATGTCCGTTGAAACCGTCGATGCGGCTCTGGTCGCAGCCTATGACGTTTATCAGTCGGCCGCTGAGCTGGCATTTGAAAAATATGGAATGCGTCTGCTCACGGGGGACGAAGGCGGTCTTGCTCCGCCGTTCAAGTCTGTGGAGGAGATGTTTCTTCTTGCGGTGCAAGCGATCGAGCGCGCCGGATACGTGCCTGGCAAGGATATCTTTCTGGGCGTCGATGTGGCCTCAACGCATTTCTACGAGAACCAGCGCTATCACATCGATTCCGGCGTTCTCAATAGCGAAGAGATGATTCAGACCATCGCCAATTGGTTGGAACGGTTTCCAATCATAAGCGTGGAGGACGGTCTGGCGGAGGATGATTGGGAAAACTGGCCACGACTGCGCCGGGTGATAGCCGGCCGGGCATTGACGATGGGAGACGACCTCTTATGCACCAATCCCACCCGCATTGAGCAGGCCATCAAGATTGGAGCCTGTGATGCGCTGCTGCTGAAGGCGAATCAGATCGGAACCCTGACCGAAGCATTGGCAGCGCATAAGCAAGCACGGTCGGCAGACTGGTCCGTCACGCTGAGTGTTCGCAGCGGCGAAACAGAAGACGATTGGGCAGCCGACCTGGCCGTGGGTTGGCAGGCGGATCAGTTCAAAAACGGATCCATTCGCCAGTCGGAGCGGCTGGCAAAATACAACCGGCTGCTAGAAATCGCGGAAAATACTAACTGGCAGTTTACAAAGTGGCCGAACCGAGGCGCCACCGGTCAAGAACAGATTGATAATTGGCTAGATTCGTGATCGCAAGCATCACTTCCCTGTGATGATCGTCAAGCTTGGCCTCAAGCGCGTCAAGGCGGGCGGTAATAGTTCGCAATTCAGGCGGTAAAAAGTCCTGAATCAGCTTGCGTGTTTCCTCGACTGCGCCCATATAGGTAAGCATAGGCTGTGCGACAATCGTGCTCGGCTGATTATGAAGCTCGATATCGAAGATTTTGAAGCGTTGCGCTGTTACCTGAAGCGGCACAGCAACCACGGGCCGCCTGTCTCACTCAGCAAACTGCTCGGTGGGGTTTCTAACCGCGCGGTTCGGGTGATGTGGGCCGATGGGAGTGGCTGGGTTGTTAAGCAAGCATTGCCGAAACTGCGAGTCAACGCGGATTGGTTCAGCAATCCGGAGAGGATCCAGGTCGAAGCAAAGGCGCTCCGCTGGTTGAACCGGTTGGCCCCGCCGGGAACGACTCCCTTGTTTGTTTTTGAAGATAAGGCGAATGACGTTCTGGCGATGGAGGCGATACCGGAAGACCACGAAAACTGGAAAGCTGTATTGCTTTCGGGCCGGATAATCCCGGATCAGTTTGAGCAGTTCGGTAGGATGCTCGGGACCATTCACAATGAGTCGGCCAGATTAGAGCCTGATCTCGCACGCGTCTTCGCCGACACTACTTACTTTGAGAGCCTGCGGTTAGAACCGTATTATCTGTATACGGCAGAGCAGATCCCGCCAGCCGCAGACTTTCTCCACCCTCTGGCCGAGGAAACCCTGCGGCACAAGCTCACCCTAGTTCATGGCGATTTCAGTCCGAAGAATACCCTTATCTATCGTGGCAAACTGATTCTGCTGGATTATGAGGTGGCTCACTTTGGCGACCCGGCATTTGACGTGGGATTCGCGCTATCGCACTTTCTCAGTAAAGCACATCATTTGAGCAGGGAACGGAAGCGTCTGGGCAGCGCGGCCGGTCTGTTTTTTCAAAGTTACTTCAAAGCCGTTGTGGCGCACGGATGGGATGCGCTGGAGCCGCGGGCAATACGTCATACGCTTGGGTGCTTGCTTGCCCGGGTAGCAGGAAAATCGCCGCTCGAATATCTTACAAGCTCGGAGAAATCGCGGCAGCGGGATGTTGTGTTGGGGGTTATGGCGAATCCGCCGGCCCGTGTCGGTGATTTGATCGCGCAGTTCATTGAAGAGATAGATACTCATGTTCAGAATTGAAAGACTTCTCGGGCGGGAGATATTAGACAGCAGGGGCAAACCAACTGTTCTGGCCACCTGTGTTCTTGATGGCGGTATAACGGCGTCCGCCTCTGTACCTTCAGGGGCATCGGCTGGGAGCGCGGAAGCCTGCGAGCTTAGAGACGGCGATCGCAAGCGATATCGCGGCATGGGCTGCCGGAAAGCGGTCGCGAATATCGGCGCAGTGCTTCACCGGGAACTCGCAGGCCGCGGCTTCACCGACCAGGCTGAACTCGACCACGCTATGATCGCGCTCGATGGCACTCCGGCAAAATCCTGCCTCGGAGCCAATGCCATTCTGGCAGTGTCGGTTGCGTTCGCGAGGGCCTGTGCCTTGCATCGGCGAATTCCTCTCTATCAACATTTCGCGGAGATGCTGGGTACTCCGGCGGATGCGTTGCCTCGTCTGACGATTAATCTGTTTAGCGGTGGCAAGCACGCCGGACAGCAGGTTTCGATTCAGGATGTGCTGATCATCCCCATGTCCGCTGAAACCGTCGATGCGGCTCTGGTCGCAGCCTATGACGTTTATCAGTCGGCCGCTGAGCTGGCATTTGAAAAATATGGAATGCGTCTGCTCACGGGGGACGAAGGCGGTCTTGCTCCGCCGTTCAAGTCTGTGGAGGAGATGTTTCTTCTTGCGGTGCAATCAATCGAGCGCGCCGGATACGTGCCTGGCAAGGATATCTTTCTGGGCGTCGATGTGGCCTCAACGCATTTCTACGAGAACCAACGCTATCATATCGATTCCGGCGTTCTCAATAGCGAAGAGATGATTCAGACCATCGCCAATTGGTTGGAACGGTTTCCAATCATAAGCGTGGAGGACGGTCTGGCGGAGGATGATTGGGAAAACTGGCCACGACTGCGCCGGGTGATAGCCGGCCGGGCATTGACGATGGGAGACGACCTCTTATGCACCAATCCCACCCGCATTGAGCAGGCCATCAAGATTGGAGCCTGTGATGCGCTGCTGCTGAAGGCGAATCAGATCGGAACCCTGACCGAAGCATTGGCAGCGCATAAGCAAGCACGGTCGGCAGACTGGTCCGTCACGCTGAGTGTTCGCAGCGGCGAAACAGAAGACGATTGGGCAGCCGACCTGGCCGTGGGTTGGCAGGCGGATCAGTTCAAAAACGGATCCATTCGCCAGTCGGAGCGGCTGGCAAAATACAACCGGCTGCTAGAAATCGCGGAAAATACTAACTGGCAGTTTACAAAGTGGCCGAACCGAGGCTGGCCAACCTGAAAGTAGGCTCCGCGCCGGTTGTCCCCACTGCACGCGAGAAGCGGCTCCAAAGCGGATGGCAGCTATGTCGCGGCGCCCGCGCGACTACTCACCAGCCCTGAGGGAGGACGATCCGCCGGCGCGGATGCCCATTCTTTGTTGGGCCTGCTGCTCATGTGGAAACCCGGCTGCGGCTGCTGCGCATCTCTTCAGGAAGTCGCGTCTACGAATTTTAGCCAATCCCCGATCCATTCCAGTCCCTTTTAAGATGCAGCGCTCCCGTCTCTTCGCGACGCCAGTACAGCCACGTCGAGAGGTCCCAAAGCGATCTCTGTCACACGAGAGTTCCCGTTCACCGCGTCCTCCATCGGTTGAGGCAGCCGGATTTTGGGGAGCGCCTTTTCTGTGAGATTGAGCAGGAAGTAGAAGAGGGTGCCTTGGTTTTCACGACTGACAACTTCCACGCCGTAGGGAGCCGCAAGCAACGGAGACAGGTTCGCCTTGGCGCCGGCCGCGCGCGCCACGGCCTCGTGGAAACCGGATTCGGCAGAATCGGTTCCGGCATAGAAGGCCCAGCCTTGTCCATAACGATTGCGGAGAACCGCGGGCAGACCGGCCATTCGACCGCCCTCGAAGGTCGCGATTGGTTCAGCTCCGTGAAGGGTAAGCGCCTCCAGGATAGTTGTTGGGTGAAAAATAGTTGAGTCCCCGGAGAATGTAATTCCCAACTGCGCTTCGAGGTCCTTATCCAGCTGACCGCTATGCACGCTGTATTCCGCCAGGTCCAGCTTGGCCTCCGCGGTTGCACCGACCATGTCGGCGAATGGGCCAGGAGGCAGCACACGCCGCATGCTGTTGTCCATATTCTGAGTGCCGGCGCGGTAGTTGAGCACGAGCGTGCCCCCGGCGGCCACGAAAGTGTGCAGGCGTTTCGCCGTGGAATCATCTATCAGCCGCAGATTCGGCGCAACAACCAGCTTGTACGCCGATAACTCTGCGGATAACGGTACGATGTCGATATTCCGCTGCAGGACTTTCAAGCCATTGTAGTAGCGCATCGCTCCGCCATCATAGTGCTCATTCCTGCTGCCCGATGATCCGAACCCTTGTGCCCACTCGTTCGAGAAGTCATAGAGGAGTGCTATATCCGCGCGAGTCGTGGCTCCCGCCAGGAGCGGCCCAAGACGGCCGAACTCTTTGCCGAGGCGCTCAAATACAGCCTTCTCGGGATTGATGGTGCCATCGAAATTTTCTATGAAGGATGGCCGGTACTGCTCACCTCCCGCAAGCGGGCGGCGCCACTCAAAATAGAGATGCCCATGACTTCCGTGCGCCAGGTTGATGTAAGCCTGTAACCGCAGCCCTTCCTTGGACGCATTCGGGGGAACATACGCGATCTGCTCGGCGCAGAAGAATCGCTGGCGCGGACCCGTGCATCGACAGAAATCACAATTGAATCCAGAGATGTACTGGCGCTGGAACGGGCTCAGTCCGGGCGCGCTGACATAGTTATCCCAGGCCACGGCGGTCAGAAATTCCGCCGCGGCAAACACATCCACAGACCAGGTGACATCCGGCCAGTTCGTATAGATGAACTGATTCTTGACCGTCTTACTCAGGATGACTGCCTGCCGCCGCAGATGATTCAGAAATGAATCGGAAAAGAACCGCCGGTAATCAAGAGTGATTGCGGGCTGCCAGCCGCCTTCCGCCGAATTCGTCGGGAAATCGATCTGTGACCAGTCGGAATACCGATTGCTCCAGAAGGCGCCATTCCAGGCGCGGTTCAACGCATCCAGCGTGCCGTAGCGATTTTTCAGCCAAAGCTGAAATGCCCGTTTGGAAACAGGATCGAAGCTTTGAAAAGGGTAGCCCGGCTCGTTGTCGAGCTGCCATCCAATCACTCCCGGATGGCGCCCATATTGCTCCGCCAGAGCCGTGACGATACGAGCGCATGCGGCGAGATAATTTTCACTGCTGGTGCAGTAACCTTTCCGTCCTCCATAGGTATACGGGCCAATATCATTGCCGCTCAACACATCCGGATGCAATTGGTATAACCAAGGCGGCACGGAAGCTGTGGGTGTGCCGAGAATCACCTTGACCCCATAGTGGCTTGCAAGAGCGATCGCCCGATCCATCCATGCAAACTCGAATCTCCCGGGCGACGGTTCGAAGATCGCCCAGGCAAACTCCCCCATCCGGACGGTGTTGATACCCAGGGCTTGCATCCGGCGGAAGTCTGCTTCCCAATCGGATGGCTGCCACCATTCCGGGTAGTAGGCGGTGCCGAAAAAGTAGTGGTCCCACAAACCACCATCTCCGATTTCTGGGACTGCCTTCGCGATTGAAACCGATGCCGTCAAAGATGCGTGATCCGCCAGGCTCTCCTTGGCCGTCCAGGCTCCAAGTCCCGCGAACGCAGCTAACTTGCTGAAAGTTCTCCTATCCATTACTCCCTGTTCTCGTCAACGGACCGGGCACCCGGCCATTCGCTTGCGACGGGCCGGCCTCGAGACACTGGTGGTTTCGTCAATAGAGGACGGGCACTAAAACACGTATTTGAGTGCCAGTTGAAAGAACCGGGCATCTGGGGTGACATTTTGGAAGCTAACGGGCCCGGTGATTGCTCCACCGTTTGAGTTGTCATTCGCGGTGGAGGGGTTTGCCCAACTCGCATGGTTCATTACGTTGAAGGCATCGGCGCGGAACTGTAAGTACTGTTCGCGCCAAGTCATGAAGTTCTTGAACAACGACATGTTGATGCGTTCGAAACCTGGCCCGTATACGGTATTCGACAAGCCTCCGAGATAGGAAACCACCTGTTCATAGCTGGTGACATTCGTTCCGGCAGGAATGGTATTGCCCGGCAGCGGATTCGCAAAGGCGCAGGGGTTGTACCAGTTGGTTCTGTTCCGAGTCTGCGCGGCGCAAGTTACGCCCGGATTGGTCGCGTTGGGACTTCCGCCCGAAGCAAAGGGATGGCCGACCAGCAACGCTCTCGTGGAACCGGCTCCTGCCGCCGTAGAGATGTTCGGCCCTACAGTGAATGGAAAACCCGTCTGCGCAAAGAAGGTCAGGTTTGCCGCCCAACCGCCTGCGAAAAGGTCGGTTAAATGAGAGTGGTTCATATGGGCCCGGCCGAGACCAAAAGGCAGTTCATAAAATCCGTTGAAGTTAAAACGGTGCCGCACATCATAGGCAGAATTTGTATATTCGTCGGAGATTGGGATCAGATTCGTATTACGATCGCCAATCCCCCCGCCCAAGGGATCCTGAGAGTCGTCTAGCGCATGTGACCAGGTATAAGTAGCCAAAAAATTCAGCCCGTTCGAATAGCGCTTTTCCAGAGTGGCCTGTAAGGAGTTGTAACTGCTCTCACCAGCATAGGCGAGATGGTTGGAATTGGTGAACTGAGGGAACGGTTGCACTGTCTGCGGGTTCAGTCCCGCGGTGATCAGCGCATCTGCCGGGTCGGAACTGATGTTGGTGATCAGGTGCCGCGACACATTCGCGACATAACCTACGGTTGCAGACATGTTATTCGAGAGTGAGCGCTGAACGGTGAAGTTCCAGCTCATCGTGTAGGGGGTCCGAACCGTCTGATCGATGCCATATAGCGACGGAGTTGAAACAAAATTCTGTATCCCCTGAGCGAGCTGTGCCGAGAGTCCATTCTCGAGGGTCGCACTCTGCGCTCCCAAAGAAGGGCAAGGGCTGTCCGCCTTACAGCTCGGAGTTACCAGGCTCGCATGGATCACGAATGGATAATTTTCTCCTAGATTCCCATTTGACCCGAGACCTTCAATGGCTCCGTAAAAGATGCCATAGCCGCCCCGCACCACGGTCTTGGGGTCTATCTGATATGCAAAGCCGAGTCGCGGAGCGAAGTTTGTCTTCTGGGAAGTCGTCAGCCTGGGATTATTCGTGTATTGAAGGCTGATATTGTCCTGCTGGAGAGTACTGGTAAATGCCGGCGGAAGCGCGATTTTGCGGCTCTGCTCGGGAATTAGATAAATGCCCGTTCCGGTGCCGATCCCAGTTGTCAGCGGAATAAAACTCGCCTGCATCCCAGCCATCTCCTTGTACGGCTGGAAGTAATCGTAACGCAAGCCCAGGTTGAGAGTTAGTTTCTGAGTTGCCCTCCAGTTATCCTCAAAATAGACTGCCGTGTACCCTTGTTCATCGTTAAGGGCCGGCTCATTGGTAATTTGTGCCGTGTTCATCTGGTCGGCCAGGAAGTCGGCAACGCTCGAGCCGGTGAAGCTTTGACCCGGGATGCTCGTATAAAGGCCGTTATAGCCGTAGTTGCCCCGTGGAGTCGGCGGCTGCAAAAAGAGGATCCGAATCTTTTGCACGTTGACTCCAGCTTTCAACGAATGATTGCCAATAACCTTGGTTACGTTGTCCAGCATCTGATAGATGTTCTGCCCTTCATCCGACGGATCGTTGCCATGTGTACCAAAACTGGTAACCCCGGTATTTCCTGACATTGAAACGTTGGGCAGGCCTCCGTTATTGGGATAGGCCGGTCCAAACGGCATTCCGCCCATTCCCAGAGTTGCCGCGATGTTCACGTTGTAGTTTTCCTGGAGATTGTTGAACTTCCCCCAGTTGAAGGAGAAGCGAAATTCGTTGGTCAGGCTCGGACTGAAGACGTGTGACTCACTGAGCATGAAATTTTCAGTCAGATAGCTGTCAGTCTGGCCTATGAAGTTTCCCGTTCCATCAAGGATCGGTCCCAAGGGCGCGGTATTACGCTGAATGATGTGCACGTAGCTATATCTTGCGTATGCCTGGTCTTTCCCGCTGATGTTCCAGTCCAGGCGCTGATCCCATTGAATGGGATCATAGTGAGTGGGGAGATTTTCCACTAGATTGTTGAATGTCTTTCCGCCATTCGCGTTCGGCGCAGGATACAGATTAAGAATATTCTGGGCGACCTTGTTGATCTGGCTGGGGCACATCACATTGTTGGCGCCGTTGCAGGACAGGGTCGCAGTGCCGCCCGGGCCTCCGCCCGAATTCGGCTGATAAAGCTGAACGGGTTTTGCCTGACCGGTAAGGCCGGGTTCCAATAGCTCTGTGAAATTCCCTTGCCGCATCAACGCGGTTGGAGTGCTGTAAGTATTCGCTGCCGAATAGGATATGCGAGTGTTCTGAATGTCTCCGAAGTAAAACAGTTTATTCCGGATGACCGGAAATCCCAGCGTGCCCCCAAACTGGTTCATGTGATAAGGAGGTACAGTGAGCGCGTTCCAGTTCCGGGCGCTCAGGTTGGTATTCCTGAAATACTCCCACAGGTCGCCATGGATCTGGTTGGTGCCGGACTTGATGCTGGCATTGAGCACGGAGCCTGCCGAGTGGCCAAATTCAGCGCTAAAATTGGAGGTTTCCAGTTTGAATTCAGACAATGCATCCGGCGGCGGGGCGATCGCGTAGCTGCTTCCGTTTTCGTAATCGACGATATTGACGTTGTTGTCCACTCCATCGAGAACGAAATTATTCTGTTCTGCGCGCTGGCCATTCGACTCATAGTCACCCGTGCCGCCTCCTCGAGTTCCGCCCGAGGGCACCACACCCGGCGCCAGTTGCGCCATATATACCCAGTTTCGCTGGGCCAAAGGAGTATTGTTGATGGCTTGCGTGCTCATCACCTGACCAACAGAAGCCGATTGCGTTTGAAGCAGCGGCGGAGCCGTGGAAACCGTTACCGTCTGCGACACCGCACCAGGCTGGAGGGTAAGTACGACGTTCACCCGCTGCTGGATGTCGACATGGACGTTCTGCTGCACTGTAGTTTGGAAGCGGGCAGCCGAGGCGCTCAAGTTGTAGTCCCCCTGTTTGACAGGGGAGAACACATAAATACCGCTGCTGTTTGTCTTATCCTGAAGAACCAGGCCGGTATCAGTGTTCGTCAGCGTCACTCGTGCATCTGGAATAACCGCGCCGGTGGTGTCCTGCACTACTCCGGTAATCGTGCCTTGGTCCACTTGAGCAAAGATGACGCCGGCGTGAAGCATCATCAGCATGAATGCCATTCCACAAAGATCCCGCACCGCACTCCGCAGCGTGCTGTCCGTTTGTCTCACGGTTCGCCGTTCCTCACATGTCGAGTTCATCTTCGAAGCCCTCCTACGATTCCGCGACGGCCATGCTGACAACGCTGTCACGCCAGCCGAATAATATCTAGGGGATGCGATGAACTGTCAAGGGTTTGCCCTATGTGTCAGACACTGGCCTGAGAGCTGCCTCCAGCTTAACTTTTAATCAATTAATGAATGCGCCGCGGCAGTTGCGTACTCTATCGAGCATTCCAGATTGAGAGCATTTCCTAATGCTGTGATGTGGAAAGATCCCCGAGGTGAAGCCATTCTTTCACTCCCTTCACGCAAAGGGCGCATGCTAATGGCTACGACAGGGTTTCCGCTTTCCTTCTACAACATTTAGAAAAGCTCTAACGGCAAAAGGAATCAATCGCTGAGTTGTTCACTATGGCATCCGCAGGGCCCGCGGAGTATGAGGCGGGTGGGAAGAACAAGTTTCTTCGACGCAAGCGGCGTGCCCTTCAGTAAACCAACCGATAAATTTCAATACTGAGATAAAAGATACCTATATGTCCGGTGTTGAATACGAATGCTCCCGTGCAGAAATCGAGGCCTCTTTTCATGAGCGATATTTATAGCCTCTCCGACCTTATGCGAATGACGGCCATCTTCGCTAACTACCTGATGGGGCCGCCTCGGAGCTATGGCTTATACAAGACCTCCAGGTACAGATAGGCGGAGAGAGACCGGGAGGTCCGTTCTTTGTCAAGCATTTCAAGCTGGTCGGCCCCTGCCCGGTGGAAAATATTCGGATTGCTTCGTCGGCTACGCGCCAGATGAGTTCTGAGGCGACATCAGGCAGCGCGTAAGAACTGGGATACTAATATCGATTCACTTACATTCGCTTTCTACCCAGGTCGGGGGGTAGTTTACGCACTTGAGAGGAGCGGAAGCTTCCTGAGGTGACAGCATGTACTCGGCAACGAGTTTGCTTCCATGCTTGCCTAAAATGCAGAAGTCGCGGAACGGTTCGCAACGTTTGCTACCCAAACCGAGAGGGAACTTGCTGCAAGTATTTGAAAAAATGGTAGGCACGTGGGGACTCGAACCCCAGATGGTAGGCACGTGGGGACTCGAACCCCAGACCTCTACCGTGTCAAGGTAGCGCTCTAACCAACTGAGCTACGCGCCTGCATGCCGCGGAAACGACTCCTCCATCATACCAAGGTTCAGATTGCCGGAATCGGAATGCGTTCCAGCCCGGCAAAGATGCGGAGCGCAAGCCGCCTCATGTACCATCAGGTTCGTTGAGCCCTTTTCGCGTGCCTGGGCGCGCCTATGGAGTCCCGTGCTAAAAGAACTCCGCGCAGCTCCCAACCTGCTGACTTTCCTGCGGCTGTGCCTTATTCCGTTTCTTCTGCTGGCGGTGCTGGACTCGCATTACCGAACCGCGCTTTGCCTCTTTGTAGTGGCAGGTCTGAGCGATGGACTTGATGGCTTGGCTGCCAGGATGCTCCAACAACAGACGCAGCTTGGCCAATACCTCGACCCGGTCGCGGACAAACTTCTGCTGAGCAGTCTTTTCCTGGTCCTCATGCACCAGCAGCTAGTCTCGCAGCGGGTCACCGTGCTGGTGTTCAGCCGCGATCTGGGTATCCTGATCGTCGCTGCCCTGCTTTACATCGCGCTTGGCATTCGCGATTTCCGGCCCAGCATTTATGGCAAGGCAAGCACCTGCGCGCAGATACTGGCGCTCCTCAGCGTGCTGCTTTGCCAGTTCTACGCTCCCACACCCCTAGCGATACTCCGCAAAGCAGCTCTGGAAGCTACCGCGGCGCTGGCGGTCATCTCTGCGCTTCATTATGCGTGGCGCACGGCGCGCCGCCTCGCCATCGCCGAAGCGGCGGTCAATTGAAGCGGTTTCGCTCGGGATTGCAGCCGGCGACGTAAACCAGAAGATTACGACGGTCAGCTGGCTTTTCGCCTTTTAGCACGCAGAGGCCTGGCGCGGGAATCCTTCTCATCGATCTCATCCGGTTCCCGCTCAACGTCTTGCTCGATTGCCATATCGCGGAACTCGTTGAAATCGAATACCTCGCCGCAGTCCTGACATTCGACGTATTCAACGTCCTCTTCGCGCGCTACCACGCGAACCTTAGGGTGATTGCAAACGGTGTTCATGTGGGAGTTTTGACCCTGGAATCAGAGATTCTCGGCAAGATTGTACCCGGAGGCCCGTGTCTGTCAAACCAGTTTTTGGTAACTTTCGTTACCAATCGACAGAATTTCACCGGAAAATCAAGAACCGGCCGGGACGGCGCAGGATTACTCATCGTATGTCCGTGCAACAACCCCGGCCTTGGCGGCCGTGCTCTCAGTACTTCGGTACTTTTGGATCGATCTTCTCGCTCCATGCCTGAATGCCGCCTGCCAGGTTCTGTACCTTTTTGAATCCAAGCTTTTTGAGCGCCTCAGCCGCCTGTTGGCTGCGGCCGCCCATCTTGCAGTGGACTACGATCTCACGCGTGGCATCGAGTTCGCCGGCCCGTTTCCCGATCTCGCTGAGTGGGATCAGATAGCCACCCAAGTTGGCGATCTTAAATTCATACGGCTCGCGCACATCGAGCAGAAAGTAATCCTTGCCGGCATCACGTTGCTGCTTAAAATCGGCCACGGAAATCTGGGGAACACCGTTCACCGGCTGAGCTTCCGCCTGAACCGCCGCAGGAATGCCACAGAACTGCTGATAGTCGATCAGCTTAGTCACCGTCGGATGGAGACCGCAGACCGGGCAATCGGGATTTTTCCTCAGCTTGAGCTCACGGAAACGCATGTTCAGCGCGTCAATCAGAAGCAGACGCCCGATCAGCGGCTCGCCTCGGCCGAGGATCAGCTTGATCACCTCAGTGGCCTGCATCACCCCTACGAGTCCCGGCAGAATGCCGAGCACGCCGCCCTCCGCGCAGGAGGGAACCAGCCCCGGCGGCGGGGGCTCCGGGTACAAGCAGCGGTAGCACGGCCCTTCCTTAGTCGCGAAAACGCTGGCTTGCCCTTCAAAGCGAAAGATCGAGCCGTAAACATTCGGCTTGTTGCCGCTCAGAACACAGGCATCATTCACCAGGTATCGCGTGGGGAAATTGTCTGTACCATCGGCGACGATGTCGAAGTCCTTGAATATCTCCAGGGCATTCTCGCTATTGAGCGAGGTGTTGAACTTCACGATCTTCATGTGAGGGTTCAGCGCCGACAGCTTCTCTTCGGCCGAATCGATTTTCGGTCGTCCCACGTCCTTCGTGCTGTGGATGATCTGCCGCTGCAGATTGCTCAAATCCACAACATCGAAATCCACTATCCCGAGGGTCCCAACGCCTGCCGCGGCCAGATAATAGGTCAACGGCGCCCCCAAACCCCCAGCGCCGATGCACAGCACCTTGGCTGCCTTCAGCTTCTGCTGCCCTTCCATGCCTACTTCCGGCAGAATCAGATGGCGCGAGTAGCGTGCCAGCTCTTCGTTATCCAGCGCCGGGAGCGCCGCCACCGGTACTTCAGTCATTGTTGCCGCCATGTCTCGATCCTTTCAGGACGATTGAAACCCGCCCGCGATGGAAGGGATAATCGAAAGATTGTCGCTGTCCTTGATCGGCGTGTCTTCTTTTGCCGCCAGGTAGCGAATGTCTTCATCGTTCAGATATACGTTCACAAAAGCGCGCAGCTTGCCTTCATCGGAGTACAAGTGCTTCTTCAATTCCGGATGGCCGTCGGTAAGCGCGCCGAGCGCCTCACCTACAGTCGCGGCCTCTACCGTCACTGTGGCTTGCTTATCCACATATTGGCGCAGAGGAGTCGGGATATGAATCTTCATTCGTCGGGATCTCGCTTTCTCATCTCAACAAAACAGGTCCGGCTAAAGCGGACGTAATATCGATCTGCTCGTCCTCGAACTTCTTATCGTCCTCACCCAAGCCGGTCAGCAGAAAGGAGTTCGTCTGCTTGGCCGCGCCCTGCTCGACGCTGGTAATCACATAGGAGCAGCCCAGCCAATGCGCTTCCGCAAAGTCCGTGGAAGACCATTTCGCCGGATGATCCGGGTGGGAGTGATAAAAGCCCACAATATCGAGATTCCGCTCCCGCGCCTCCCGCTGAATTCGCACCAGTTCTCCCGGCGCGATCCGGTACCGGTTGTGCGCGGAATCGGTGCGTGCATTGCCCGCGCGCACCACCGCCTCTAGATCGTTGAGTCCATTCGCCGCCAAGCCCAACAGCACACCGCAACATTCGTGCGGATAAGTTTCCTCGCCATGCCTGCGTATTTCGTCATAGGCGGCCCGGCTCATCTTCAACATCATTGCTCCCAGAAGCGCTCGCTCAGATACTTGTCGGCGGAGTCGCACAGCACCGTCACGATTACCGCCTCTTCTCCCTTTGCCCATTCTTCTTCGGCTATCTTCAGGCTTGTGGCTACCGCTGCCGCCGCCGAGATGCCTACCAGCAGGCCTTCGGTCCGCGCCAATTCTTTGGCCATGGCGTAGGCCTCTTCAGTAGACTGCTCCACATTGCGATCGGCAAGGCCGGCGTCGTAGATCGGAGGCACGATAGCCGCCGGCATGTACTTCAGGCCCTCCAAACCGTGGAAGGCAGAATCGGGCTGCATGGCGATCCCCTGAATCGCCGGATTAAGCTGTTTGAGCCGCCGCATCGTGCCAACGAAGGTTCCGCTTGTCCCTAGGCCGGCGACGAAGTGGGTGACCTGTCCTCCCGTCTGCTCCCATATCTCATTCGCCGTCCCGCAGTAGTGCGCCTTCCAGTTGGCGTCGTTACCATACTGATCGGCGTAAAAGTAGCGTTCGCTGTCCTGTGCCAGCTCGCGGGCCTTGCGAATGGCGCCATCGGAGCCGTCGGCCGGATCGGTCCAAACGATATTCGCGCCATATGCGGAGAGAATCCGCTTCCGCTCGGGAGAAACGTTCGAAGGCATGCACAAGGTAACGGGGAATCCCATGACCGAGCCCAACATCGCATAAGCGATCCCGGTATTTCCGCTGGTTGCATCGAGGAGATGCTTGCCTGCTAACAATCCCTTGGCTTCAGCGGCGGCCACGATCGCCGACGCGGCTCTGTCCTTCACCGACCCGCCGGGATTCGCCCATTCCGCCTTGCCCAGCAGTTGAACACCCGGCAGGTGAGCTGTGATACGTTCCAGCCGCACCAGCGGAGTGTTCCCGATACGCTCGAGAACGGTGCTGCCGAGGCGCCGCCTTCGCGCGGTTAAGGGCGTGAGTGTTTGTTTGAATACCGACGATGTGGCATGTGCCATGATGTTCGCTGCTTCTCCGAAACCGTGAGACTCGATCTCTCTGCATCGCGTTGCCGCGACGGCTGCCAATGTGCGACATTGAAGAGAGCGAGGGCGTTGTCCTCAGTGCAGGGTTCTGCCGGGCGGGTCACCGATTACAGACAACATCGGAAAATGCGAACAAAAGTCCAATCCATAAGCTTTGATCAGATTATAAGTTCTCTGCGCAGTCTTCAATATGATGTGCAAGAAGTCCCTGGAGTCGCAAATCAACCGGCCCAGAAGCGCATCTTTGTCAAAAAATATGGTGCGGGGGCCATATTGGGAGCTAACCCGGACTGGCGGAGCAAGCCCCACCGGTCCAAGGACACTGTACCGCAACATGCGGCGGTGTGGATTCACCATCCCGGTTTCCTGCTAGGCGGCCAGGTGGGCATTCTGCTCGATCGCGGATACCAGAAGTTCTGGCAACTCCCCCAGTTGGAGATTCCGGCTACAGCCGATTCCCTGAAGGCGGTCCATCGCTTCGCTGAGGAGCTACGGGAAACCATAGGCGAGCCGAGCCTGTACAACGAATCCCTAGGAACCACCAGCGACGTCTATCTCTACGACCGGGTCAAGGGGCGCGATCTACCGGTTGCGGAGCGCCCCAGACCGGCCTGGGAGTTGAAAAGCTAGGGTTGAAGACTTACGAAGTCCGGATCGGGTTATTTCTTCCCCTGCTGCAGCTCGCGGTATGCCTCGCTCTTGGAAACTCCCCGTTCGCGCGCCACGCGCTTTAGAGCGTCTTTCTGGTCCAGACCTTCGCTTCGTGCCAATTCCGCCACCCGTTCAGCAATGCTGGAGCGAATGTCCGCCGGCCTAACCGGCCGCCTGGCCTCAATCAACAACACGATCTCTCCCCGAATGCGTTCGCGCGCCCCCAGCTCGGCGCGTACTTGGGCGACGGTTCCGCGCAGGAATTCTTCATACCGCTTGGTCAATTCCCGGGCCACCGTTACCGAAGTCTGAGCGCCCCAAGTAGCCTCGATATCGGCGAGAGTCTCCAAAATGCGGTGCGGAGCTTCGTAAACCACCAGCGTCAGTGCTTCTCCTTCAGCCAGAGCGGAAGCGAGTTTCGTCAGCTCTGCCCGCCGCGCTCCCGGTTTCGCCGCCAGAAATCCTACGAACAAAAAGCGCCCGGTATCAAGGCCCGACGCGATCAGCGCCGTCAGGGCGGCATTGGCCCCAGGTACTGGAATCACCTTGACTCCGGCATCGACGGCAGCGCGAACCAAACGCATCCCCGGATCGGAAATCCCCGGCATGCCCGCATCGCTGACCACGGCTACTCGGGAGCCTTGGCGAAGCAGGTCCAACAGCTCTGCTGTGCGGGCCTGTTCATTATGCTCATGGCAACTGACAGTGGGAGTCTGAATAGCGAAGAAATTGAGCAGTTTTTGAGTAAGGCGGGTGTCTTCGCAAGCTATACGATCGACGCCCCTGAGCACCCGCAGGGCGCGCAAGGTAATATCTTCGAGATTCCCTATGGGAGTCGCTACCAGATAGAGCCCGGGCTCAAGAGGTTCGCGCTCCGGCTGCTCTTCAGCAATCACAAGGGGGCATGGCAAGAGTTTTCTTCCAAATCGAAGTTATTCCTGGCCCTGACGCTGCAGCTTGCGGCTCTCCGAGAGCAGACTCATTGAGTGCATCAGGTTTTGCAGGGTCACGATTCCCACAATGCGTTCGCCCTGGGTCACAGGCACCAGCGAGAGCCCGCGGCCGCCGAACCGGCTGATGGTCGTTCCCAGCGAGTCCTCCGGCTGGGCTACGTGGAAGCTCTTGGACATCACTCCCTGTACATACCCGTTACCCTCGCTGCGCAGCGCATCCAGAATGCTTTGCCGGGAGATGATGCCGACCAGGCTGTCACCGCGCACCACCGGAAAATCGTCCTGCAGGGTATGGATGGATTTGAACAAAGCATCCTCCAGCGTGTCGGAGGGAGCCAACATGGAGAACTCCGTCAGCATCACGTCCGCCATATGCACCGTGTCCACGACGTTTTGGAAGAGCACGCCCTGATCCTCCAATTGAGCGCCTATCAGGATGAAGAACCCGGCCATCAATAGCCAAATGTTCATGGTGACCACCCCGGCAACGATAGAGGCCAAGGCCAGGATCTGTCCCAGACCGGCAGCGACACGGGCGCCCTGGGCGCTTCCCCGCGTCTTGGAAAATCCTCCACGTACCACTCTGCCGCCATCGAGGGGATAGGCGGGCAGCAAATTGAGCAATCCGAGAAAGATATTCATCCAGATGGTGCTGCGGATCAAATGCGAGGGTGTGATCCACGGCCGTCCCAGCAAATTCACTGTCGGAGCCATGCCCGTCACCAGCAGACCCACCAATAGCGCGAAGCTCAGATTGGCCGCCGGTCCGGTGAGGGCCATGCACCACTGCACTTTGCTGTCGGATGCGCGTTCCGCGCTGTCGGCATTGACATATGCCATCAGCCCGCCAATCGGCAGCAGCAGAACGTTTCTAAGCTGCAAGCCGTGATATGCCGCAACAATCAGCCGGGCCAGTTCCCGCACGGCAACGGCGATCACCAGCACCAGCCAAAGACCTATTCCGCGTAGGGCGGAGATGTGCGTGCTCTCCGAATAGGCCAGGCAAACACCCAGAAGCAGGACGAAAAAGGTATGGATGCGCAACTCGACGCCCATCCATCGCCCCAAAGAGAATGACCATCCACGCATTTTCTTCCGTCCTTACCTGTGCAGAATGGGCAGCCTCCAGGTTCGTTTCAGGCTGACTTGAACGCCCGCTCTCGAAACACCGTGGAGCAGATAGGCCACTCTGTCACTCCATTGTAGAGGTTGCCCGGCGATTCCGCCGCCCAGTGCCCTGCCTCGCTCAGGTGCTCTGCCTCGCTTATGATCGAAGTCGCATGCGGGTCATCTCCGGCACATACGGCTCCCGGCCCCTTACCGCGCCTCGCGGAGCAGCTATCCGGCCCACCAGCGATCGTTTGCGAGAGACACTCTTCAATGTTCTGGCGCCGCGCATCCAGGGATCAGTCTTCGCCGATCTCTATGCCGGATCGGGAGCGGCCGGTATCGAGGCCCTCAGCCGTGGAGCAACCTGTGTCTGCTTTGTTGAGAACGATCCCGCAGCCATAGCTGCTATCCGCGCCAATCTCGCGTCGCTCAACATACAGTCCGGCTTTCGTATTGAAATGCGCGCTGTCTCCGCCGCTCTACGCGCCTTCTCCGCAGCCCGCTGTTCGATACCCATGGAACTTAGTCTTCCTCGATCCGCCGTATGAGGCAGCCCAAGCCTACTCGGGTACGCTCACCACATTGGGGCAACCCGGCACTTCCCTTCTGGCGCCGGACAGCTTGGTGATCGCCGAACATCATCATAAGCAGCCGCTAGAGGGCCGCTATGGCTCACTCCATCGCACACGAGTCCTCAAGCAAGGCGAGTCCACCCTGAGCTTCTATCACACGACTGGTTCAGAATAGAATTGTCCATTTACTCGAATCCCGACTAGCCAAGATAGGCTCCGCCCCGGTGTTCACCAGTCTTTAGATCGACCTCAAACTGCAACTCCCGGTCAGTCTTCATCTCCCAGCCAAACCCGATCAGAGTATTTCCCTCGATGCCGGTTATCCGCAAGCCATCCCATGTAAGCCGCCCGGTTTTCCAAACCTTGCCATCGCGCCCCCAGGCAAGCAGGCTATGAAATCCGGCAAAGAGCAGCAAATTATGATCCGGCAAAGCGCGAATTGCCGTGACGGGCCGGTATTCGAGCTGTTCCCACCGCGAGGGATATGTCGTGTCAATCAAATACGCATATCCTCCGGCCACAATGCACATCCATTCCGGATGGGGGCAGGCCCAAACGCCGCTAGGTGCAAGCGGGCCGGCAAACCCCAAAGCGCACGTCGCCAAAAATTGCCGCGCGTCGTTACTGCCGGACGGTGGTTTTACCAGCACTTCGACTGCTCCGCGTTCCACTTCTTCCACTTGAACCGGATACACGAACTGGCGGCCGGGGAGAATCAGCGGGCGCCCGGACAAAATCTCCGCTTGCCATGCATGGGCAAAGCTGGAATCGATTACCAATCTCCTATCGAAGCCTCCGATCGAACGATACAGCCAATCGCCGGCGATCTGCCAATCACGGCCCGGAGGAGTCAAATGGACCCTGGGTTTACTTTCCAACAACGGCCTACAGTCCTGCGGGACGGCTCAAAAAACCCGCGTCGCAGAAGATTGAGCAGTTCCCATGGGGACTATGACCTTGCCTTGTTTTGAACGCCGGGTTAACGTTACTGAAGCCGTTCGCTACTTTGCCGTGAATCGGGGTCGTGCTGCGGTCTACGAAGGTTCCTAATGTCTGAAACAATTCAAGACCGTGTTCTAAGAGTCATTGCCACCACTCAGCGTATTCCTCTGGAGAGAGTCAAGCCGGATAGCACTTTCGAGGAATTAGGCATCGATTCGATGGATAGCATCAATATCCTGTTCGATCTCGAGAGTGAGTTCGACATTGAAATCAAAGACGAAGACGCGAAGAAGATTCGCACCATCAATGAAATGGTCGACGGCGTCACCCTCTTAGTCGAAGCGAAGCAGAACACTTCGCGGCAAGGCTAACGGCTGAATGCAACGAGTTGTCATCTCTGGCATCGGCGTCCTGAGTTCCGTGGGCTCAAACCGGCAAGAATTCTGGGATGCCTTGGCTCGCGGGCAATGTGGAATCGGACCCTTCCTGGTACCCCCACCCGGTCCTGAGGCCGGGGTAGACCAGCTTCGCTTCAAGAATGCCGCACTCCTGCAAGGATACGATCCCGACGCGCACTTCGACCGCAAGACCCTCACCTTCATGGACCGTTTCGCGCAGTATGCGGTCGTTACTGCCCGGGAGGCCGTTGAAGCTGCGGGCATTGAATGGAATCGCGAGATACGCGAGACTACGGCCATCGTCACCGGCTCATGCATGGGCGGCAGATCGACTGAGGAGAATGGCTACTGGGAGCTTTTCCACAACGGCCGCAACCGCGTACACCCGTTGACCATACCGTTGGGCATGAGCAACGCTGGAGCTAGCCATATATCGATGGAATTCGGTGTTCAGGGACCGACTTTCAATTTCTCTACCGCGTGCTCGTCGTCTACGCACGCGCTGGGACAGGCTTTCTGGATGGTGCGTTCCGGGGCGGCTCCTCTGGCCATCGCCGGCGGCAGTGAGGCGCCGATTTTTTTGGGTGGGCTCAAGGCCTGGGAGGCAATGCGCGTTGTCAGTCCTGATACCTGCCGGCCCTTTTCCCGGAATCGCTCCGGCATGATCCTCGGGGAAGGGGCAGCCATGCTGGTTTTGGAACCCCTGGAGCGGGCACTGGCCCGTGGCGTGAGACCCTTGGCGGAGATTGTGGGATTCGGCATGTCGGCGGATGCCTCCCACATGACCCAGCCGTCAGCCGAGGGAGCGGCCCTGGCAGTCCGCTCGGCATTGCGCGACGCCCGATTGGCGCCGGAGCAGATCGGTTATATCAACGCCCATGGAACGGGCACAGAAGCCAACGATTGCATGGAGGTTGCCGCCATACGGGCGGTTTTCGGCAAACACGCCGACCGGCTGGCCATTAGCTCGACAAAATCCATGCACGGGCACGCCCTGGGCGCCGCGGGAGCGCTCGAAGCTGCGGCCGCCATATTTGCGCTTGAACAGGGAATATTGCCGCCTACCGTGAACTTCACCGCGCCCGATCCGGCTTGCAATCTGGATGTAGTTCCCAACCAGGCTCGCCCGGCGCAGGTAGAAGCTGCTTTATCGCAAAACTTCGCCTTCGGCGGCCTGAACGCGGTCCTAGCCTTCCGCGCCTACAGCTAAATCAGAAGCCGAAGGCATCGATTCTAAATTGTCCTATGAACCCTGGGATGCCCAGGATTGACGCGTTTCACTGGCTAGCTTGGAAGCTGCGACGCAGACGTCACCAAAGATTCTTGCCTCAAACAGAGTTTTTGTACCAGCGCTTTGCTGAAGTTCCAGAACGTGCTTTCGCAGTCTGCGATAGGTCCACATCATTTGTGGCACGGCTGGCTGGCTGCGTCCGCGCCGCACGAATGCATTCCCCAGTTCGCGCATGACCCCTTGGACGGTCCCCTCATGGATGTTGAAATCAGTGCCGTTAAGGTCGCTGATTGACTTCAAAGCCCTTCTAGGCTGAGTCTCACTCACAAACCACGTATGCGCGCCACGACTAAGTCTTGCCCAGGCAATCGCAAGCCCCAGTTCCAGGGGCATATTGAATCGTGGAGTTGCTGGAAATGTTCTATCCAACTGAACACGAGAAAGGTCATGCATGGAATACCGGCAGCTTTGGATTAATTTGAAGATCCGGTCTAGCCGGCGCTCCCCACCTGGAATTTCCAAGGTGGCGCGAGGAGAAAGCCCCAACACACTGAGTCCGGCGATGTATGCCAGGTATAGCCTTTCAAATGCGCTATCGTAAGGGATATTCAAGAAAACAGAATTGCGATCAATCCTTGGTCTCGGCACTGCTCACCGTTCGGCGGGTTGATTTCGCCGGCTGCCTTTGCATTACGCCGATCTTTTTAGCTATCCGTCGACTGGTCTTGGAATTCGATCGCTGCGTCGCCCTAAGGCCTGTGCGCTGTGTGCTCGGGATCTTAGAGCCGACGATTTCCGCAATCTCCCGTTGACGCTGCCGGGAAACGCCCAAGCGAGATGCCACCTCCTCAGGCGAGAGAAACGGGGTAGTGATGGTTACCGAGTGGCTCATGATGTCTCTGTCATTATTTTAGATGCTCGATGCCCTGAACGGCACTAGTTCCGGGCCATCTTCTCGAAAACTTCCAACGCATATTCCAGGTGGGCACGCGTGTGCGCCGCTGTCACGCAGAGCCGCAGCCGCGCCGAATCCTGTGGAACGGCAGGGAAGAGGACCGGGGCGGCCAGAATGCCGTAATCGCGCAGGCGTCTGGCGAAAAGCCCGGTTGTAGCTTCGTCATTCAGAATCACCGGGATCACAGCGGTTTCGGAGAGACCGGTGTTATAGCCCAGCTCGCGCAGGCCGTCGCGCAGGAAGTCGGCGTTCTGCGCAATCTTAGCGACACGTTCGGGTTCCAGAGCGAGGATCGCCAAGCCTTCGCGGATGCCCGCCACGGAAGCAGGACTTAAGGCCGCCGAAAAAATATACGGCGATGCCGCATGTTGGAGAAAGATCGCCAACTCCTGCGAAACCGCCGCAAATCCGCCTGTCGCGGGGATGGCCTTGGCCAGTGAACCTGTCCATATGTCCACTTCGCTGGCATCGATGCCAAAATGCTCATCCACGCCCCGCCCGTGGGCTCCCAGCACCCCAGTGGCGTGCGAATCGTCTACCAGCAGAAAACAGCCGAATCGTCTGACTACTTCAAGGATCTCCGGCAGGCGGCAGATATCTCCGTCCATGGAGAAGACACCCTCTGTGATCACCAAAGTGCGATTTGCCGGGGGGCCGTTTTGTATCTCCTGCCGTAGAGAGTCGATGTCATTGTGCCGGAATCGCTGTAGCTGGACCCCCGCGAAGCGGCACGCATCGGTCAGGCTACGATGGCAGATGGCGTCCATGATCACGCGATCCGCCGCGCCAAAAAGCCCCGCAATGATGCCGACATTCGCGAGATACCCGGAACTGAAGGTGATGGCTGCCTCCGTCCCGCGAAAGGCAGCCAGCTCCCGCTCCATGCGCTGGTGTTGGTCAGTGGTCCCTGTAAGCAGGCGGGCGCCGCCGGTGCCAGTGCCGTATTTCTTGATCGCCTCGATGGCTGCCGCGTCAACCCGCGGATCGCCAATCAGCCCCAGGTAATCATAAGAGGAGAGCATGAGCATGGAATGGCCATCGGCTTGTACCTCCGGGCCGGTTCTTGCTTCTAATGGAATCTGGAACGGATAGGCGTCGACGTCACAGGCCAAGGCGGTCGTCTCGAAGAGCCGCCGTCCGCGGGCATCGATAAGATCGCTTTTGTGGAACTTCCACCCTCTCTTCTGGGTGAAGTATCCGTTGAAGAGTTGACCGGAGGACGAGGGGAATCCGGCCGCCTTTTCTTGCAACACTTTTGGTTCAGTCGAGGTATCCATTCGTGTAGCTGACTATAATAGAGGAACCCGCGCCTTGGGAAGCACCTAGATGCATTCCAAGCCTTGCCGGATGCAGAATTCTGGAGAGTAGAGACCGGATGCCGGGCGCCGGGCGGGACGGGCGGTGGGGCAATCCTTTGCGGCGCAAGACGGCCGGCGCTCATCCAATGTGGAATAGGGGCGGATCGAGGCTTCTCTATGTTTTCTGTGCTGCACAACCCGGCAGTGATCCCTGAACCCTTCGCCAACGGCGAGTTCGTTCCCGGTGCGCGCCTGAAGGACAAATTCGGCCGAACCATCACCGATCTGCGGGTTTCGGTTACTGACCGCTGCAATTACAAGTGTGTCTACTGCCGGACGGGGAACCAAGGCGCCCAGTTCGCCGAGCTGCCGATAGAAGACTACCTCCGGATTATCGGGATTTTTGTAGGACTCGGCATTGAAAAAGTGCGGCTGACCGGGGGCGAGCCGCTGCTGCGCAGAAATCTTGTCAGTATGGTCGCGAGGCTTTCCCAAATGCAGCCCGCCTTCGGCCGCTCTGCCGATCGCGGATGCTTAGACCTTGCAATCACCACCAATGGCCATCTGCTGGCGGAATTGGCCGCTCCTCTCAAGGCTGCCGGGCTTACCCGGGTGACTGTAAGCATGGATGCGGTGGATTCTGCTACCTTCGCCCGGATCACCAGGGTGCCGGGCAGCTTTGAGCGGGTCCTGGCGGGGGTACGCGCGGCACAGCGGGCAGGCTTGGGGCCGGTAAAAATCAACTGCGTGCTGCTGCGGGGGTTCAACGACGATCAGATCGTCGAATTTGCCCGGTTTTCGCGCGACGAAGGGGTGATCGTTCGCTTTATCGAGTTCATGCCGCTCGAAGAGGACCGCCTTTGGACGCCGCAGGTGGTTATACCGCTGGAAGAAGTCGTCGAGAAGCTAAACCGGTTTCGTCCGCTGGTTCCTTTACCCGCCAACAATCCCAGCGAAACCGCAAGGCGGTATACCTTTGACGATGGCGTGGGCGAGATCGGCATCATAGCGCCCGTCTCGCAATCGTTTTGTGGAGCGTGCAGCAGGATTCGACTTACCTCCGACGGTAAGATCCGCACTTGTCTCTTTTCGCAGTCCGATCACGACCTTTATGGTGTGCTGGCGCGCGGCGGTTCGGACGAGGATCTCGCCCGGTTCATTCAAGCGACAGTAGCTTTGAAAGAGGCTCGGCATCACATCGGGGAGCCCGGCTTTCTCAAACCGTCGCGCAGCATGGTCCATATCGGCGGATAAAGAATCGCAGCAGCAAATCCGCGAGCATGGCTGCGGAGATTGGCGGCCCACGGCTCGATTCTGAGACGTGAGTTCTCAGCGGAATGCACTGCGGCCGTTCCCACAGGCCCACTCTATTGCTTGTTTTTTCTATGCAAAGATCAGGACGTCAGGGCGCCGGGCAATGAACGATCGGATCTCTCCAGAAAGCGAGTCCTTTCAAGACCTAAAGGTCTTTCATGACGTTGCGCGGGCGCTTACCTCGTCACTCGATCTGGATTCAATCCTCGGCGCGATTATGCAGCAGATGGAGAAGTTTTTCGAACCCGAATCCTGGTCGCTTTTGATCGTGGACGAACAGCAACGGAATCTCTGTTATGCGGTCGCTGCGGGGAAGTCTCCGGGAAAGCCGGGCCGCCGGCCGATTCCTCTGGGAGAGGGTATCGCCGGCTGGGTGGCGCAAAACGGGGAGTCGCTGATTGTGCCGGAAACCATCGGCGATGCTCGTTTTAAGCCCTCCGCGGAGAGCACCGTGCCCTGGCCTGTGCGCTCGGTAATTTGCATTCCCCTCCGCTCCAGAGATCGCACCCTGGGCGTAATCGAGTTGCTGAATTATCGCGTGAGCACCCTTACCGACTACACGATCTCCTTTCTGCACGTGCTCTCAGACTATGCCGCGATCGCCATTCAAAATGCGCGGGCCATGGAGCGGATTCAGGAATTAACTATCACCGATGACTGCACCAATCTCTACAATTCGCGCCATCTGACCTCCGTACTGGAGGGGGAGATCGAGCGCTCGCGCCGCTTCCATATGCCCTTCAGCTTGCTCTTTATGGATCTGGATCACTTCAAACGGGTCAATGACCGGCACGGACATCTTGTGGGCAGTTGGCTGCTGGCGCAAGTCGCTGAGACGGTGAGGCAAAATATCCGCGGAGTCGATTCCGCTTTTCGCTACGGCGGCGATGAGTTCATCGTCCTCTTGCCCCAGACGGGCAAGGATGCGGCCCTGGAAGTCAGTCATCGGCTGCTCCGGGCACTACGCGAAGGTTGTTATATGCGATCCGGGCAAGTTGCGCTTACCGTGCGCGCAAGCTTCGGACTTGCCGGCTATCCCGAAGATGGCCGCACGGCCCACGAGATCATCCGTGCCGCTGACGAAATGATGTATCTGGTAAAAAAATCCACTCGCGACAATATCGCCATCGCGCAACGCGGCCTGATCAGTTGACAGAGGTCAGGCGATCCAGGAATCAGGTACTACTCTTAATTGACCGGCGTTTAGCTGACCGCTTTTCCACTTTCTAGTATTTTAGAAAAGGCGGTCGAAATCCTGTTTAGGAAAGCAACAGAATGGGCGAACAGCCAACAAGAAGACGCATTCGAATGGGCATGGCAGGCGGCGGCCCCGGAGCTTTTATCGGGCCGGTGCACTGGAAGGCCGCCGAACTGGATGGAGAGATTGAACTGGTGGCTGGGGCTTTCAGTCACGATCCGGCAAAATCCCGCGAGGCGGGCCGGTCCTATGGGATTAGCGAGGACCGCGCCTACTCCGGCTACCGGGAGATGATTACCCGCGAACGCGCCCGTAAAGACCCAATCGATTTTGTCTGTATCGTCACTCCCAATGATCTCCATCTTCCTATCGCCTGCGCTGCCTTGGAGAATGGCTTCCATGTCGTTAGCGACAAACCGGCCACCGCCAGCTTGAGCGAGGCGCTTGAGCTGGACGACATGGTGAACAGGACGGGCCTTCTTTATGCGCTCACCTATACCTACACCGGGTATCCAATGGTTCGCGAGGCGCGCCAGATGGTCCGGGGCGGCGTTCTGGGCGGCATCCGTAAGGTGGTTGTCGAATACTCGCAGGGATGGCTGACCGAAGCATTGGAGAAGAGCGGACACAAACAGGCGGCGTGGCGAACCGACCCCAAACAGTCCGGCTTGGGCGGAGCCGTCGGAGACATTGGCGTCCATGCATTCAACCTGCTGGAGTACGTCACTGGCCTGCGCGTAGCCGAGTTCTGTGCCTCGCTGTCCTCCGTGGTTGCCGGCCGGACGCTGGATGACGATTGCAACTTTCTGCTTAAACTGGACAATGGCGCGCCGGGAGTGATGGTGGTATCACAGATCGCCGCCGGAGACCGCAATGACATTCGGCTGCACGTGTATGGACCGAAGGGCGGACTGCATTGGTCGCAGGAGAAGAATAATGTGCTCGAGTTGAATTTTCTGGACCAGCCCAGCCAAACCTTGCACGCAGCCGCCGGCTATCTGTCGGAATCCACCCGGCGTTTGTTCCGTTTGCCGGTGGGCCATCCGGAAGGGCTGATTGAAGCCTTCGCCAACATCTATCGAGACTTTGCAGCCGCAGTGCGCGCCCGCTTTACCGATCCCCAGGCGGCGCTTACTGATCTGGTGCCGGGCATTTACGAAGGCCGGCGCAGCATGGCGTTCGTCGAGCAAGCGGTGGAGAGCAGCCGCGCGCGCGCGGGATGGGTACCTCTTAGGGATTAGAGCATTTTAACTTTTACTGTCATCTGGCAAGAGCAGCTGTGTGTGGCCGTTCTTCGATGGAACAGCCACGTGGGCAGTTCTTCCCGCGCATACACCAAAGCTAAAATGCTCTAATGACCCGAGTTGAATAAAAGACTGCGAGTGTTTGCATGAAAACATTGAAAGGGCCGGCGATTTTTCTGGCTCAGTTCGCCGGTGACCAGCCGCCCTTCAACACACTTCCAGGCATTGCCCAATGGGCGGCCGGCCTGGGATTCAAAGGGATACAGATTCCCAGTTGGGACAGCCGGTTCTTCGATCTGAAGCAAGCCGCCGAAAGCCGCGACTATTGCGCTGAGATTGCCGGCATAGTGCGCGGCCAGGGCCTGGAGATCACCGAGCTTTCCTCCCATCTGCAGGGGCAACTTATTGCGGTCCATCCGGCGTACGACGATTTGTTTCAGAACTTCGCGCCGGCCGCGTTTCACGGAAATTCCAAAGGCCGGCAGGAGTGGGCAAATGAGCAGCTTCTGCTGGCGGCTAAGGCCAGCCGCAACCTGAATCTGACGGCCCACGCGACCTTTTCAGGGGCGCTCGCCTGGCATCTGTTTTATCCCTGGCCGCAGAGACCTCCGGGCTTGGTCGAAGAGGCCTTTGCCGAGCTTGCCCGGAGATGGAAGCCGATTCTCAACGCCTTCGACGACGCCGGGGTCGATCTCTGCTTCGAGCTTCATCCTGGGGAAGACTTGCACGATGGCGCGACATTCGATCGCTTCCTGAATGCTGTCGATCAGCATCCCCGCGCCAATATTCTGTATGACCCCAGCCATTTCATTCTGCAGCAACTGGATTATTTGGCTTTCCTCGATCTGTACCACGAACGGGTTCGCGCCTTTCATGTGAAGGATGCGGAGTTCCGTCCCAACGGACGTTCCGGCGTTTATGGCGGATATCAAAGCTGGATCGACCGTCCTGGCCGGTTTCGTTCCTTGGGTGACGGACAGATCGACTTTACCGCCATCTTCAGCAAGATGGCGCAGTATGATTTTCCGGGCTGGGCCGTGCTCGAATGGGAATGCTGTCTGAAAGACCCGGAGGACGGCGCGAAGGAGGGAGCCGCATTCATTCGCGACCACATTATCCATGTCACAGAGCGAGCCTTTGACGATTTCGCCGGCGCCCGCCCGGACAGCGATTTCAATCGGCGCGTGCTTGGTCTATAGACGGGCCGGGGCTTTATTCAGCTATGCAACAAATCGAGGATGGGGCGCCGCAAAAATCTCCGTCTCCAATCTGTCTGCAGCCCAATCCGCGGACGCAAAAAAGCCCGGCTGAGCGCCGGGCCTTTTTGCTTGCCTTTGCCGGAATTACCTTCTGGCGCCCTTCTTGGCCGCAGTTTTCTTGGCTGCCTTTTTTGCCGTCTTTTTAGCCGGCGATTTTTTGGCCGCACTCTTCTTGGCTGCCGCTTTTTTTGCCGGAGCCCTCTTAGTTGCCGATTTCTTTACTGCCAAAGGTGTACCTCGTTGAGTTGATTTTTTGCTGCTGGCGCTCTTCTTGTTGCCGGCCGCTTTTGCAGCCTTACCGCCGCCCTTCGCGCCGTAACTGCTTTTTTTGGCGGCAGATTTCGTAACAGCTTTCTTAGCCGAGGTCTTCTTGGGCGCCTTCTTGGCGGGCGGTTTAGCAGCTTGAGGAGGCGCCGCTTTCTTGGCTGGAGCAGCCGGGGCTGGCTTGGCGGCCGCCTTCTTCCCTGGAGCACGCTTGCTGGGCGCCTGTTTCAGCTCCTCATCGGGGTGTTCCGATGTGGAGATGTCCGGATGGACGGCTTTGCTTTCGCCTTCGTCCGTATCATCGACATCCTCGTCATCGTCGGAGGAAACGGAGATGCTCACTTCTTCTTCCTCATCATCGTCTCCGAAGCCGTCTTCCAAATCTTCCGAGTATTCATCCCGCTCGGGCTCCGACTCGCTATCGTTGTATGCGAAAAGCTTGCGTTCATCCTGCATTCTTATGCCTCCAGGGCTTCGGTTCCTTCGAGTTTTCGGCGTACACGCGACCGCCTACAACCATACTTACCCGCGGCGCGGATTATAGCAACAGCATGCAACGGTACGCCAGCGAACGCAAGAGCGAATTCAGATTTCCAGAGCATTTCTTCTTCTGCATCCTCTCTTCATGCTCTCCGGGATCATCCTTATTGGTCATGAAGCGCAGCGGTTGTTCGGGCGCGAGCCGCTGAACGCGCCGCGGAAACGCTGGTCTCATGGGAACTCCCGGAAGGCGCTTGATCAGAGCGGCCGGCGGTCGTGCTGCGTGATGATTTCCGGGTTTTGCGCGAGCGGGTAGAACGGCGAATGTGGGCGGGTTCAGCGACGTAGAGGCTTCGACCAGGCTGCAAACTGCTGGACTTGAGATGATTCCAGCGGCGCAATTGTTGGACGGTGACATCGAAGCGGTCGGCCACCGTAACCAGAGTGTCGCCCCTCCGGACGCGGTATCCGGTCGGGCGAGCTTCCCCCCTGAGTGAAGGCGAAGGCGCGACCGGAATGATGAGCGCGTTGTCCGCGGACAATTCGTCGCCTGGTTGCAATTGGTTGACGAAGGCAATTTCTGTCGGTTTGACGTGGTAATCGGAGCCTACCGAGGCAAGAGTATCGCCGGCGGCAATTTTGTGAATCCGCCACAGATTCCGCTTGTCGGTGGGAACTTCGGCAATCAGCTTCTCATACAGATCCTTGCTGCCCGCAGGAAGATGGAGATCGAACGGGACATCGGCCGGCGTAGCCATGCGCAACAGGCTGGGATTAAGCGCAAGAATCTCCTGCACCGGCGCATTGACGATATCCGAGACCAGGCGCATATCCACGCTGTAGTTGGTGGTGACCACGTCGGTGACCAGCGGAGGATCGGGAGAGAGGGACTCAAGTCCATACTGCTGGGGATTTTTGGCCATAATGGCGGCGGCAATGATGATGGGAACGTAGTTCTTGGTTTCCTGAGGAAGAACATTGCGCCGGTAAAGCTCCCAGAAATCGGCGTAGCCCGTGCGTTGCACTGCGCGCTGCACGTTACTTTGACCCCAATCATAAGCAGCCATGGCGAGGTACCAATCCCCGAGCTGACTGTAGAGCGTCTTCATGTAGCGGGCATAGGCGACGGTAGACTTCTCCGGATCGAAGCGCTCGTCGAACCAGCCATTGCGCTCCAGGCCATAAGGTCCGGAAGGCAGGAACTGCCACATTCCGCCGGCCCCGAAGCGGGAGTTTACAGCTCGCGGCTGGAAACCGGATTCAGCGACCGCTTGGTAGATCAAGTCTTGAGGAACACCTTCCTGTGCCAGGACGCGGGCAATCATGCCTCGGTAACGGCCCGCTCGCTCAAGGGAATGTTCCAGAGTGCCGCGGCCTCGCGAAGAAAAATAGTTGATGTAGCCGGCCACGGGATCGTTGATCACCAACGGGAGATCCGATTGCGTCGTCTTCAGCTCGGCGATAGCCTTCGCCTTGATGTTCGGATCCACCGGAAATGTGACGTCATTGGCAATGTCCACCGGCGTCGGCTCGATCTTTGGGGCAAAGCCATTGCCTTGCTTGAGAGCTTCCATCTCCAACGCATTGATTCCGTCGACAATGCGGTTGAATTCCGCATCCAGCGCCGGATCGTTCTTGATGTCGAACCCGCTGCTGACCATGAGGTCAACTGCGCGGTCGAACTCTGCCTTAGCGGCTTCGAGCTTGCCGGCATGGTAGTTGTTGACGCCATTCCCATAGGCCAGCTCGACGGCCCGAATCAGATCCTGCTCTTCTCCGGAGGTTGCGGCGGGAGACGCTGCGGCCGATCCGGCCGTCTGTTCGGCTGCCGGCGTGGCTTGAGGCGGGCTCGAGGCTTTGGCCCGAGTCTTGGTCTTTTCCGGTGGCCGCACAGTGGGAGCCGTCGCCTGCGCCTGTTTGCCCGGAGTTGAGACCGGAGGGTCGTCCAGAGCGCAACCGGCGAGTGCCAGCACCGCGAGAGTAAGGACGGTAGGAAGGAAAGCTTTGCGAATGCCCATGCGAAATGTTGATTGCCCGGAGCTCGTTCTTAGAAAAATACTTCCACATCTGCTGAGTCCCGTTGGGACGGATGAAAATGATCCCTCAAGCCAGTGCTGGGTATCAGTGTTTGTTCGGAATAAAGTCCCGGAGGGACCGCTGAACTGTTCTGATACCTCTTCCCGCCATTTCTGCCGGACTCCCTTCGCGCTTAGCCTATTGTATTGCCCGGGAGGGTTTTGAGTGGGTGTTAAGATCAGGAATCGGAGCGCAGAACGGTTCCCGCCACGATGCTATTCGCCTTGCCGGCGTTAATAGATCCAACCGGCATCCCCGCATGGATAACAGCCACATTCGCAATTTCGCGATCATCGCGCACATCGATCACGGTAAGTCTACGCTTTCCGACCGCCTGCTCGAGCTGACCGGCTCTTTGACGGCGCGCGAGATGCAGGCGCAGGTGCTGGACGCGATGGACCTTGAGCGTGAACGAGGGATCACCATCAAGGCGCATGCTGTGCGCATGAACTATCTCGCCGGCAACGGCGAGATGTACCAGTTGAACCTCATCGACACCCCGGGCCATGTGGATTTTTCCTATGAAGTGTCACGCGCTCTTGCTTCCTGCGAGGGCGCTCTGCTCGTGGTGGACGCGACCCAAGGCGTAGAGGCGCAGACCCTGGCGAATGCCTATCTGGCGATCACCCACGGCCTGGATATGATTCCGGTGATTAACAAGATTGACCTGCCCAGTGCCGACGTTCTGCGCACCCAGGAGATGATCGAGTCCGCCGTGGGCATCGATACGACCGACGCTATCCCGGTAAGCGCCAAAACCGGGCAGGGCGTGCCCGATCTGCTGGAAGCCATCGTGCACCGTCTGCCTCCGCCTTCCGGGGACCAGGAAGCGCCGTTACAGGCGCTCATCTTCGACTCCTGGTTTGACTCCTATCGCGGAGTCATTGTGCTGGTGCGCGTGATGTACGGCCGCCTGCGCAAGAACGCGAGGATTCGGCTCATGTCGAATGGCCGCGCATTCGATGTGGAGTCCCTGGGCGTTTTGACGCCGAAGCCCGTCGAGATCGCCGAATTGTCGGCAGGCGAGGTTGGATTCTTTTCCGCCACCATCAAGAATGTCGCCGATACCAAGATCGGCGATACCGTAACCGAGGACGCGCGTCCGGCTCCCGCTGCGCTACCCGGCTTTGAAGACATCAAGCCGATGGTCTTCGCCGGACTATACACCATCGATTCGCACGAGCATACTCTGCTGCGGGATGCCCTGGAGAAGTTGCGGCTGAATGACTCTTCATTCTTCTTCGAGCCTGAGAGCTCGGTTGCGCTCGGCTTTGGGTTTCGCTGTGGGTTTTTAGGATTGCTGCACATGGAGATCATCCAGGAGCGGTTGGAGCGCGAGTTCAATCTGGATCTGATTACCACCGCGCCCGGTGTCCGCTACCGGATTACCCTTACCGGCGGAACACTCATCGAGGTAGATAATCCCTCACGTTGGCCTGGCCCGAGCGAGATCGCCAAGGTCGAGGAACCGGTGATTACTGCAACAATCTTGACCAATGAGGAATATGTGGGAGGAATTCTCAAGCTGGTGGAGGAGAAACGCGGTCGCCAGAAGAATTTCGAGTATGTAACCCCGACGCGCGTGATACTGACCTATGAGTTGCCCCTGAATGAAATCGTCCTGGACTTCTATGACCGGTTGAAATCGGTTTCGCGAGGTTATGCTTCTCTCGACTACCAGTTGTCGGGAACTTGGGAATCTCCCATGGTGAAGCTGGACATCCTGGTATCCGGCGAGCCGGTCGATGCGCTTTCGATTATTGTTCACCGGGATTTTGCTTACGAGCGAGGCCGGGCGCTGGTATCCAAGATGCGCGAATTGATTCCCCGCCAGATGTTTGAAGTAGCCATTCAGGCAGCCATCGGGGCCAAAATCGTGGCTCGGGAGACTGTAGCCGCGCTGCGCAAAAATGTGCTGGCTAAGTGCTATGGGGGCGACATCAGCCGCAAACGCAAGCTGCTGGAAAAGCAAAAGGAAGGCAAGAAGCGGATGAAGCGCATAGGCAAAGTGGACATCCCGCAAGAGGCCTTTCTGGCAGTGCTCAAGGTAGGTGAGGACGCAGGGAAATAGGGCTGCCGGGAGGTTCTGTGTTCGGTTCCGAGACAGTGGATGTTGCGCTAGGCTTGGTTTTCTTGTTCCTGCTCGTGAGCCTTATTTGTTCATCAATAAAGGAAGCGCTCGAGACCGTGCTCAATCATCGTGCTCGGGATTTGCGGCGCGGTATCCAGGAGCTGCTGGGCGAGCGGGATAATGCCGGCCTGGTAGCGGATTTCTATAACCATCCACTGATCAAGGCTCTTTATAGAGGGCCTTATAATCCTCAGAAATCCGCCAACCTTCCGTCCTATATCCCTTCCCGCACCTTCGCACTCGCTCTTTTGAATCTTGTCCGGCACATGCCCGCGACTGCAGATGGAGTCACCGGCATATCTGCGCCGTCGTTCGCGAACCCGCTGATGGAGATTCGGTCGCTCGTACTCAAAATCGATAATCGGTCCGTCAAGGGTGCGCTTCTACCGCTTATCGACTCTGCGAATGGCGACCTCGTCAGAGCACGCAGCAACGTCGAAGATTGGTACGACGGCGTAATGGATCAAGTTTCTGGATGGTATAAGTGCCGGACTCAGCAGATGATCGCGCTTATCGGGCTGCTTTTGGCGCTCCTGATGAATCTCGACGCAATCTCGATCGCAAGATACTTGAACATAAACCAGACAGCGCGAACAGCGCTCATTGCCCAGTTGCAGAATCAACGCGCAAACAGAGAGACAGCCATTTCTGAGCTAGTCAACCCGGAAGCCTGGCTGGAACGTCAGGGCGGCGTCCCGATAGGATGGCTCTTCGCGCCTCAACCCGAACAAAGTATGGAAGATTTCCAGCACGATTGGCGCAGAGCTCCTGTTTCCTTCGGAGGCTGGATCATCAAACTAAGTGGAATTCTGCTAACCACATTTGCTGTTTCCCTGGGCGCTCCTTTCTGGTTCGACCTGTTGAATAAATTTATGGTAGTCCGCTCAACAGTAAAGCCGCAGGAGAAGAGTAGAGATGAAGAGAGCAAGGACTGAGCATGCCGATGGACTTTTCCCCGGTTTCAATCTTTGGTTTCGATCCTCGGGTGTGGAAGAGTGAAGACTCACTCTTCGCCGTGGCTCTCGCGCGGAGTCATATTGCTGTAATCAGATTTGTGGAAAGCTTTACTTTCGATGCATCCGATGCATGGCGTTCGAGGAGTCAGGATAGTGGCTGCAAATTATTTTGTAAGTCTCTGATTTCCCGCCATTTGTGGACTGTATATTGAAACAGCGACAATGTCGCCGAAACCCGGTTGAGGAAACGGTCAACAGGGCTCTAAAGTCTTCCACAATTTTTTCCACAGAACGCGAGGGATCTCAATCGCCTGCGGATCAGGTCCCGCGAAGCGGGACCTGATCCTAACTAAATTAACAAGGCCGTCTATTGTGGGCTAGTGGTGCTGGGGCGGGTAGGCGTTCTGGGAGTTGTACGCCTGGCAGCCGGCGCTTTAGGCTCAGCCGTCGCGGCGGGCTGCGGCGGAACGCCGGATTTGGCGTTGTAAGCCTCGACCACGGCTCTTGTGATGTCGGTAGCAGGATTCAGCCAAAGCACGGGCGATTGGCTATTCTGTTGCTGGCTTGCATCCAGAACGAGCGTGTAGCCCTGTTGCTTGGCGTACGTATCCAGTACGGCGTAAACTTTCTGAGCTAATGCCTGGTAAGTATCGTTCATTGCGGAGTTGAAGTCGTTCTGATCGTCTTCCGCTGTGCGTTGCAGAGCCTTAGTCTTTTCGTCGATGGTCCTCAAGCGGAGGTTCCGCTCATCCTCGCTCAAATTGGAGCCCGCATCCTGAAGCTGCTTCTTGAGTGCGTCCACTTCATCGCTTTGAGTTTTCAGTTGAGCCCGCTTGGGTTCAAACTTCTGCTGGAGCTGGGCAAAATTGCGCTGGCCTTCGTTGGTCTGGGCTACGGCTTGCTGAAAAATAATGACGCCAACCTTAGTGGGGCCGGCCGAAATCGCCGAGCCCGCAGGAGCCGGCGCGGATGGCGGCTCCGGGGCCTGTGCGGCGGCTTGGCTGGTGAATACAACGGAGCCCGCGCCAATGGTAATCGCGAGCATGGAGACAACTGTAAGCGAACGCTTCATCGGAATAGCAAACTCCTTCGATTCTTCGATCCGGATTGCCCGCATTTCTCGCGGAAAACAGGTCTTCGCTTCCGCTCTGCCTGAGTCTTCGTATCCGAAAGCGCAGATGCCCGTCCAGGGAATTGGCAGGGTTTGCAATGGAAAGACGCCGGGCTTCTCAGGAACTGTGGAAATTATAGGTGCGCGCCGGAACAGCGTCAACGCGCCCCCGGATTCTAGAAGGTCGTACCGACGCTCAAGCGGAAGGTCTTTCTTGGCTCGCGAAATTGTAACAGCGAGTTATATGCCTGGATGGCCTGAGCGTAGGTGTAGTCGCCCGCGCCGCCTGCGGGGAACATGCTACGCGTGATCAGGCTTTCCCCTTGCTGGGTCTCATACAGGCGCAGCGGGTTGTACGCGTAATAAAGCCTGAAAGGCGCGTTGACGATCGGCAGGATGACATCGAACTCGCCGCCCGCAGACATGCGGGGCACCCAATTGGTTCCCGCAATGGGACGGATCTCATTGATGAACTTAATCGCCTGCCCCCCCTGGCAAGCTCCGTTGAAATACGAGGTGCAACCGTACAGGGGGGCATTGAGCTGATCGGCGCCTTCGACACTTTGTTTCAACTGGCCTTGGCTAATGGCCGGGTCGACTCCAAAATCGTCGAAGAGGGCGAATGTGACCGGACCTGCGATGGGGATGCGGTACTCAAGATTGGACGTGAGTTGCATGTCGCCGCCGACCGATACCGGCCGATAGATGGGGATCGGGATCTGGATATTACCCAATGTGTAGTTGGTGGGATCGATAGGGACGGGGGTACCGTCAGGATTGGTGAGCGTAATGTTCTGCCGCACTGGGATAAAGGCGTAGGGAGTAGCGGCCCGAGGATCGAAGCCGCGCAGATCGGCGTCTCCACCGGCATAAAGGCGGTTGAACGGCGGAGCGACATCCCCGCCATAACCTACGACGTATGCTCCCTGAAAGCGAATGCCCACAATGTTGCGGCCTTCTTTGTCGGGCCTCAAACCCCTGACTGCGAAATATTGCTTGTACTGCACGACCGGTGAAATATAGCGTACGTTCCCGAACAAGCCGGTCACCTGCAACGCGGCCGAGAGGTCATGGCCATAACGCGGCTTGAAGGGGCTCGGTCCCACCTTGTTTTCTGTATAGCTAAGCGAAATGCCGCTGGTATAAATGCCTTCCAGCGCGTTGGGTCCTTGGATCTGGCCGCTGCGGAAGGCCAGCGTTTGGAAAAGGTTGGCGGAGGCCTGACTGAAGGTCTGGACGGAAGATTTGCTCCAGTCATACGTAAAGCCGATGCGCTTGAAAGAGCGGCGCAAAGGATAGCTGATGGAAAAATTCATTCCCGTGCTGGATTGGTTGTAATTCTGCGTGAGAGACTGCGCGGCCGCGGATAGGTTTGCCGCCTGGCCGGTCACAGTCGCGTAGTTACGCGCGGAGTTGTAATCGTACTTCCTGGAGAAAACCTGAAAGCCGACACTTACCGGGCGATTTCTGAGGTACGGCTCCTGGAATCCAAAGAGCAACTGGCGCGACAAATTACCAATGTTGCCCTGAAGAGTCAGCGTTTCACCCAGGCCCAGGAAATTGTTGGTCTGATAGTTGAGGCCGAGGAACGAACCTGCCAGGCCGCTGACGCCGCCATTCAGCCCAATGGAGTTTTTGCCTTTCTCATGCACTTTCAACAAAAGCGAGACAGTGCCATTGTCCGGGTCCGTTTGAAGCGTGGTGTCCTGATCGACTTTAAGTGGATCGAAGTAGTCCAGTTGGTTGAGCCGCAGCAAACTCTGTTCCCATAGATTACTGTTGTAAACTTGGCCCTCTTCGAGCAACAACTCGCGGCGGACGACACGGTCGCGGGTAATCGTATTGCCGGTGAATTCAATACGCGAAACGTAGAACGGCTTGCCTTCGTCGATGTCGATATCCAGATAGACGAGGTGTTTGGCGTCGTCGATACGGGGGTTGGGCACCGCGGTGAAATTGATGTAGCCGAGTGAGCCGTACGCCTTGCGTAGATTTTCCAGGCCCTTGCCGATGGCCGTTGCATTGACCCAGTCACCGTCTTTCGTGGCGAATTGAGCGCGCAGCGCTTTGACGTTCTTGACCGCCTTGTTGCCCGTGAAGGTGATGCCCCCCAGGCGATAGCGCTCGCCCTCGTCGACAGGAAGGCGGATATCGATTCGCTTGCCTCTGCGTGGGCGGAACGTGATGAGCGACAGACCGCCCTCGTTGCGGATGCGGGTGACGGGCTCGCCCACTTCGGCGCGAAAGTAGCCCCGGTCCTGCATAGCCCTGCGCACGCGCTCCGTATCTTCCTCAAGCTTGCTCGCATCGTAGGTTCGGGAAAAGAGGTTCTCGAGGAATATCGAATGGGGGATCCCGATCGGCCTCAGATTCCGCATCGCTTCGCGCAAATCGCGCGAGTTAATCGCTTTGTTGCCGGCGAACGTGATGTTCCCGACTTTGACAGTCGGGCCTTCTTTCACATTGAAGTTGACGGATACCGATGCCGGCGGAATGGTTTTCACATCGGCTTTGACGGTTGCGAATTGATGTCCGTGCTCCGACAACAACTCGCGGATAACATCGGTCGCATGCGCCAAGCGCGCGGGATCGTAGGAACTCTCCACCGTCAGGTCGACGTGCTGCTTTTTGAAGGCTTCCAATACGTCGGAGGTGGAGACCGAGCTCAGGCCCTTGTAATTGATCTCGCGTATGGTTGGTTTTTCCCGAACGATGATATCCAGAACGATGCCCTGCGGCGTGTCCTCGCGCTCGATCCTAAGGTTCTCAAAATAACCCGTGTTCCACAGTGAGTTGAAGTCGCGCTCGATGGCCAACGCGTCATACTTGTCGCCGGGATGGGTAAACAGGCGGGCAAGCACTGTTTCTCTGGGGATGCGGCGATTGCCAATCACACGAATGTTGCTGATTACGTCCTGCTGCGCCCATAAGGCAAGAGATACCGAGCAGAACAAAAGCAGCGCCGTCGCTCGGCACATGCGGCGAAAAAGCGGGCGCATAGCTTTGTTTTTAAGAGACTGGGAGCAGATGCTCCCGGAATTGACGGGAAAAATAGGCACACCCTCACTGCTGAAAATCGGATCCTGCTTGAGGAAAGAGCGATTATATGGGACGGACGGGATAGTTCCCAACTTCCAACCCTTTCCCATGTCGCCTGGTATTGCTGAGCTGCAGTACAGAGCTCCGCGACGCCCATTGTTCCCGCTCGAAATTAGAGACGTTTTTTCTTTTCATGCGCCTAAAGTTATGCCCTGCTTTGCCCTGAAAATAACTGCGCTCAATCCGATCAGATGTGGAAGTCCACCCTCGCCGCCCGCCCCAGCAAGCTTCGCTTGCCGGGAACCCCGGTTGCGCAAGGACGGGGAACCGCGAATCTCCGGCATTTTCATCTCCCGTGGGTCGCTGAAGCCGTTGGACGAGTGATACAAGGCCGAATTTTTTCCGCAGCCTGTGAACCCGTGCGCCGATAGAGCCGGGGTTTTTCCGCAGCCCGTATCACCAAATTACAGCAACTCTGATATTGCTCTAGACTCACCTTAGTCTATCGGAGGGAAGGCGTTTTGCGCTTCGTCTACAGTGAGCTTTTCAACTTCGACCAGTGTGGAATAAAAGGTGGGGCCCCGGCCCAAGTCGGTGAGCCGTTCGGAGGTGAGGACGTTCACGTTTCCGCCCGAGGAGAGCTTGTTCCAATTCAGGCTGGCCGCGACCACTCCGGGCGGCGTCCTGCTGTTGATATGAGCACGCATCCTGATCCGCCCGCGGCCGTTAAAGACCGCAACCCGATCCCCTTCTGCGATCCGCCGATCCGCCGCGTCGCTCGCGTGCATCTCGACAATTCCCATGCTCTGCGATTCCATCCGCTGGTGCGCAGGCAGATTGGCGAATGTTGAATTCATGTAGTTATCCGCTTTTCGAGGCAGAAACTCCAGCGGATAGCGCTCACTTCCGGAACTGTGGCGCGACTCGTCCGCGGGAGAAAACGTGGGCAGCGGATCGAGCCCTTGTTCGGCCATCGTATCGGAATAGAACTCGATTTTCCCGCTGCGCGTCGAAAATTCACCTGTCGAAAATGGAAGAAAGGGTTTGCCCTTTCGCTCGGAGTCGAATTTGAGCCGGACTCGCTTTTCTCTCCGCAGGAGTTCCGGCGTGATTCCCTGCATCCACGAATCTTGAGAGAGGTTTTCTGACGCATTGAGCGGGCGCCCGGAATCCGTCGAGAGCGCTTGTTCGATCAACTCGCCGGCGCCGTCCCGGAAGCATGGATCGGAGAAGCCCATGCGCTGCGCCAGCTGGCTGAACAACCAGACATTCGTGCGCGCTTCACCCGGCGCAGCGATGGCTTGTTCGGAGATCTGCACATAGTAGTGGCCATAGGCTCCCTGAATGTCTTCGTCCTCGAGAAAGGTGGTTGCCGGCAAGACGAAATCGGCATAATCCGCCGTATCCGTGAAGAACTGCTCGTGAACGACGGTAAAGAGATCGCTGCGTGCCAGGCCGCGGACAACCGCATTCTGGTTGGGCGCGATAGCCGCCGGATTGGAGTTGTACACGAAGAGCGCCTTCACCGGGGGCCCGTCCGCGCCGGACAGGCCCAATTCAGTAAGGGCATGCCCGAGTTGCGACATGTTGACCACGCGGGCTGCGCGGCCCAGCGGGCTCTTCCACATAAGATCCGGGCGCTCGAGCGCGTTCTTATTGAATTCGAACGCTCCACTGGTGGAGAGCTGAAGACCGCCGCCCAGGTTTTTCCATGCTCCAATCAACGCGGGCAGCATGCATACTGCTCGCACCGCCGCCCCTCCGTTTTGCGAGCGCTGAACTCCGTAGTTCAACCGGATCATGGCGGGCGCCGTGGCAGCATATTCGCGGGCCAGCCGTTCGATCTCCGCCGCCGGGATGCCGGTCGCGGCGGCTACATACTCCGGCGTGTAGCGTTCAATATGCTCTCGCAACCGGTCGAAGCCGTATGTGTGCTCCTCTACGTACGCCCGGTCAAAAAGATTTTCTTTAACGATCACCCGCATCAGACCTAAAGCAAGAGCGGCGTCCGCGCCGGGCTGGATGCGAATGTGCCAGTCGGCAAGCCGCGCCGTGCGGGTAGAGTAGGGATCGATCACAACCAGCTTGGCTCCTTTGCGCCGCGCCCGTTCGACGAATGGCCAAAGATGCACGTTGTTGCCGAGAATGTTAGCTCCCCAGGCAATGATGTAGCGCGAGTGCTCAAAATGCTCAGTGTCGGAGCCAATTTTTTTGCCATACACCGAAATCAGGGCTTCTCCGCCGGCGGTCGAGCAGATGGTGCGATCCAGTTGCGAGGCGCCCAGCCGGTGAAAGAAACGGCGATCCATTGAGCCATAGCCCAGCACGCCGATGGTGCCGGCATACGAATAGGGCAGAATGGATTCCGTGCCCTGTTCCTGGCCAATCGCGGCCAGCCGCGTTGCGATCTGGCTTAGAGCTTCATCCCAGCCGATGCGCTCGAAGGCCTGCGCCTCTGCGCCTTGCCGCAGCGGTCCCTTGGGTATACCCGATCGACGGCGCATAGGATAGAGAAGGCGCTCGGGAGAGTAGACCCGATCAAGATACTTGGCGACCTTGCCACACAAGAAGCCGCGCGTGACCGGGTGGGTGGGATCGCCGCGCAGATGAGTGGCGCGGCCAAGCTCATCGACCGTCACCAGAACTGCACAGGAGTCCGGACAATCGTGCGAGCAGACCGTGTGAATTGTACGAACCGGGGACATAGCCCATTGTAAGACAGCCAGTCAGCAGGCTCAGCAATCTGTCCTCCCTGACTTGCTGTCCTCGCTGACTTCATTCACGGACGCTGATGGCCAGAGCTTTCATTTTGCGGTAGAGGTGACTGCGTTCCAGTCCCAGGGATTCCGCGGCCCGGCTTACGTTGCCGTGGCATTCATCAATTTTTTTGAGAATGTAATCGCGCTCGTAGGCCTCCCTTGCCTGCTGCAAGGTGCTGAACTCCTCTCCCTTTCTGCCGTTTCCCCGATAGACCAGCATGGGCAGGTGCTTGCGTTCGATCCGGATCGTCTGCGGGTTCAAAATCACGATGCGTTCTATAACGTTCTTCAGTTCGCGTACATTGCCGGGCCAGTGGTATTTTTTGAGCACCGAAATCGCGTCGTCGCTCATATCGATGCGCGGGCGGCCATACTGGCGCCCGAGCTCCTGCAGGAATTCGCGCACCAGCAGGTGAATATCCTCTTTCCTTTCCCGCAATGGCGGCACATAGAACGGGATCACATTCAAACGATAGAAAAAGTCCTCGCGAAAATTGCCTCTGGCGATCTCTTCTTCCAGATCCTTGTTGGTAGCAGCGATCACCCGCACATCCACCGTGATCGGCTGCGTAGCGCCCACCGGCGTAAATCGCTGCTCGTCAAGCGCCCGCAGAACTTTGGCCTGCATCTTCAAACTCATATCACCGGCTTCGTCGAAGAAGAGCGTGCCGCCATCGGCACGCTCGAACGTGCCGCGCTTTTCTGCCGGACCTCCGGGAACCGACCCGTGACGATAGCCAAACATCTCGCTCTCGATATAGTCTTCGGGGATCGCAGCGCAATTCAGCTCTACAAATACCCTTTCGCTGCGCAAGCTCTCGGCATGGATCGCGCGAGCAATCAACTCTTTCCCGGATCCCGATTCGCCGTAGATGAGAACGCGGCCGTTGGTCGGAGCCATGAGCCGGATTTGTTGACGGAGCGCTTTGATCGGAACGCTCTGCCCTGTTATGGGCGTATGGACGGAGAGCTGGCGTTTGAACTCCTGGTTCTCGCTGCGCAGCCGCCTGGCTTCGATCGCATTCTTAAGCAGGATCAGGGTGCGATCTATGGAGAGCGGCTTCTCCAGGAAATCGAAGGCTCCCAGTTTGGTGGCCCGCACCGCGCTTTCAATCGTGCCGTGGCCGGAAATGATGATGACTTCCGGTTTGCTTTCACTTTCCAAAGAGCGAATCTCCGCCAGCACCTCCAAGCCGTCGCGATCGGGCAGCCAGATATCGAGTAGCAGCACATCGTACAGAGAGTCGCGAAGAAGCACCAGCGCCTCCGCACCGGTGGCCGTGCCGGTGACCGTATACCCTTCCTCGCGAAGAATTTCGCTAAGCGACTCGCGTATCTCGGTCTCGTCGTCTGCTACCAGGATATGGTTCATGCCACCGTCCTGCCGGCGCCGGCGACGAGAGGCGCCTCCGCTGCACCCTTCAGATCGGCGAGCGGCAACTCGATGATGAATCGCGCGCCCACAGGGCTGTTTTGTTCCGCGCGAATGGCTCCATGATGCTCACGAACAATCTTCGCGGCGATGGCCAGACCGAGACCGGTGCCCCGTTGCTTGGTTGAGAAGTAGGGCAGGAAGAGCCGTTCGCGCATCTCGTCGTTCAGGCCGTGACCGGTATCGGCGACTATGATCTCCGCCATGGTGTGGTCTTCGATGACTGCGGTTTCGACCGTGAGCTGCCGCAACAAGCTTTTCTGCATGGCCTCCGCGGCGTTATCGATCAGGTTGGCGACGGCGCGCTTCATCGCCTCTGGATCGGCCATGACAGGAGGGATATTGCGCCCCAGATGCTGAACCATCCGAATGTTATCCAACCTCCCGGCGAACAGGGCCAGACTGCTTTCAACAATCGCGTTCAGGTCAGAAAGCTTGGGCTGCGAGGCCGGGAACTGGGCCAGTGCGGCGAATTGATCTACCAGTTTGCGCAGAGTTTCAACCGAGCCCAGAATGACGTCGCTGCATTTGCTGATAACGTGGGGCGACTCCGGCGTGGGCCGGTCCACATGCCTGCGAATTCGCTCCGCGGAGAGCGCAATAGGAGTGAGCGGATTCTTGATCTCATGGGCCACTCGCTGGGCCACCTCTTTCCACGCCGCCTGCCGCTGAGCCCGCAGGAACTGCGTCACATCCTCAAGCACCAGGATGCAGCCCTGCCTGTCATTGGCCAATTCGAGCGTGGCCACGGTCGCGGTTACGGTAAGAACACCGCGAGGTCCAGGGAGTTCAATTTCCGTCGCCGCCACTCCCATGCGATAGCTCCGGCGCGCCAGGAGAATCAATTCATCGGCAATCTCCGGGGGGACAATGGATTCCAGCGGCGCCCCCGTAAGACCATCGCCCTCCTCCCGGCTCAGCAGGCGCTGGAAGGCGCGATTGGCCTGCAGCACTCGCATGCGCGCGTCGAGAGTGACGACGCCGCTGGGAATGGTTTCAAGCACGGTCTCCAATTCGCTCCGCCGCTCCTCGAGCGCCCGGTTGGCGGCGGAGAGCTGAATGGTAGATGTTTCGGCCCGGGTTCGGCTTTCCTCCAGGTCTCCCGCCATGTGGTTGAACGAATTCACCAGCTCACCCAATTCCTCAGTCGCGTCAACTCTCACCCGATGGCCATAACGTCCCGCGGCAATTTCGTCCATCGCGTCCGCCAGCGCTTCCACCGGCTTGGTGACCTGCTTTGAAAGAAACAGCGCCAGCCAGCTGCTGGCGAAGAATGTAAGCGTGGTGAGCAGGAACAGCAAAAGCAGGTAGGTGCCGCGTATCCTATTGCGCACGCGGAAGAGGAGCCAATAATCGCGTGCCGCAGAGCGAATATGTTCGACCGTTGCGCTTAGCCCGGCCGGCATGGGCAGCCCAACCACTACGATGTTGCTGCCCTGGGTACTTGCCGCGCCTAATATGTATTCTCCCTTCCCCAACAGCAGCGTCGGCTGATCGCTCCTTTGCGCGGCCTTCAGCACAAAGGCGGGGAGGGGTTCATCCTGCCGGCTGTCGCCTTGGTTATCATCCATCCAGGGATGCACCACGGCCGAACCCGTATCCCGGGGAAACTGGTATTGACGGAGGACCGTCCCGTCGTGGTAGACAACGACAAAGCCCCCCTCCAAGGTAATGCGATGGGTCCTCATCTCTTCCAGCAGGGCATCATAGTTTCCCGTTTTCAGTGACTCCACCAAAGGGGCGGAACTGGCCAGCGACTCGGCCTCAGCCCTGGCATTTGCCGCGGCATACTGCGAGAGTTCCAGGGCCACTCGAGTCGATTCCTCACGGACTTCCGAGCCTGGTTGAGAGAACCACCGCTCGATCGACCGGTTGAGCAGCAGAAAACTGAACAGGAACATGAAGACAGCGGGCGCGAAAGAGAGCAGGAGAGCTCCAGCCAGCATACGGCTGCGGATTTTAGATCCCAATACCCGGTTCCGCTGGTCAGCCACCAGCTTAACGACATTGCGGAAAAGCAGGACAAGCAGAAAAAGCAGGAGCAGAAAGACCAGAACGGAGAGTCCGAAGAAAAGAAAGATCAGCCGGTTCGAGTTCGGATGCAGAAGGGGCAGCGGATTGAACGCGTTGAGCGCGGCCAGCAGGAGCAACAGCAAGACCATCCCGCCGGCAAGAGCTGCGACACTCCACTTGCGGTGCTTTGACTGGGCCACAATCCAATGATTATAGCTAGGCAAGCAGCCAGGCAGCAGGTCAGCGAGTCAGTTAGCTCAGCTGGAGCCTATTAGTGCTAACAGGCCCTAGCCGGGATTTCTCATAAGCGTGACATAACGTGACCCGAACATCACAGCACCAGGGCTAAAAGCCCTTATTTAACTAGCCCCTTTCGGCGGACCTAAAAGGTCCGCCTCCCTGGGCTGAAGCCCAGGGCTTCCACCGGTGTAGTTCCCGGCTTTAGCCGGGAAAGCGGGTTCGCTGCGGCGAACCCGCGTAAGCAATTGGGCTAAACAAAATCGCGCTTTTAGCCCTGGTCTTTCTTGAGAGAAATTGCAGCTAGTTGCTTTCCGCCGGCCAGTTTCGTGGAACAGCGGCTCCCAGCGCTTCGCTGACTCACTGATTCAGAGTGAGTTCATCTTCAGCAGGAACTCGGCATTGTTACGCGTCTTGCCCAGACGATCGACCAGCAACTCCATTGCTTCCACCGGCGAAAGGGGATTGAGGACTTTTCGCAAAACCCAGATACGCTGCAGATCTTCCTTGACGATGAGCAGCTCCTCTTTCCGGGTGCCGGAACGCTGGATGTCGATCGCCGGAAAAACGCGTTTATCGACCAGCTTGCGATCCAGAATGATCTCCATGTTGCCGGTCCCCTTGAATTCTTCAAAGATGACCTCGTCCATGCGCGACCCGGTGTCCACCAGCGCAGTCGCGATAATGGTAAGCGATCCCCCTTCTTCGATATTGCGGGCCGCGCCGAAGAATCGCTTAGGGCGCTGCAGCGCATTGGAGTCGACGCCGCCGGAAAGCACCTTGCCGGAAGGAGGAACGATGGTGTTGTAGGCACGCGCCAGGCGGGTGATCGAATCGAGCAGGATGACGACGTCGCGTTTGTGCTCGACCAGGCGCTTGGCCTTCTCAATCACCATTTCGGCTACTTGTACGTGCCTGGCGGCAGGCTCGTCAAAGGTGGAGCTGATGACCTCGCCCTTCACCGATCGCTGCATGTCCGTTACCTCTTCCGGACGCTCGTCAATCAACAAGACAATCAGCGCGACTTCAGGATGATTGGTGGTCACTGAGTTGGCGATCGATTGCAACAGCATTGTCTTACCGGTACGCGGCGGAGCGACGATAAGCCCGCGCTGGCCTTTGCCGATGGGGGTGAGCAGGTCCATGACCCGGCCGCTGGTATTCTCGTGCACCGTCTCCATCTTGATGCGCTCCTGCGGATAGAGGGGCGTCAGATTGTCGAACAGGATTTTGTTGCGGGTCTCCTCCGGCGACTCGAAGTTGATCGCCTCGATTTTGACCAGAGCAAAGTATTTTTCTCCTTCATGCGGAGGGCGCACGTTGCCGCTAATCGTGTCGCCGGTCTTAAGATCGAATTTCCTGATCTGCGACGGAGAGACGTAGATGTCGTCGGGGCCGGGCAGATAGTTGTAGTCAGGAGATCGCAGGAAGCCGTAGCCGTCAGGCAGAATCTCTAATACGCCTTCGGCGAAGATATGCCCTTCTTTTTCGCTCTGTGCCTGAAGGATCTTAAAGATCAGATCTTGCTTGCGTAGCCCGCTGGCTCCCGGGATTTCCAGCGTGCGCGCGATGCGGCTGAGTTCGGTTATATTTCTTTCTTTCAGTTCTGAGATTGTCATTTTCACCTACAGGTGGGAAGGTTTGGAGGGGATTTATTGAGAGGAGTTTTGCTTAGCTGAGCGGAATTTCGCAGTGAAGAGGATAAGAGGCCCTAAGCAGGGCCGCGCTATGCTGCGCGGCGCTGCTGAACCTGAGATGCTTCCGGCGTGGAGGCAGAGTCTGCTACTGGGCTTTCATCGTGGAAGCGGACAAAAACTTCGTTCGCCGTATCCTGCAGCCTGGTATTGGGCTTATGCAGCTTTCTTGTTGCCTTGGCAGCCAACTGACATAGCTGATAACGATTTTTAACGTGGGCAAGTGCCCCAAAAATAAGATCAGAGCGCATCTTGATTCTCCTTGTCGTTTGACCGTCCCCCTACAACATTGGATTAGGCACAGAGCCGTCCGGTCGCAGCGTCGGTCGATTCTTGATGGTTTAGACGTCTAAGTTCTCTTTTAGGACGTAATTTATAGCGTGTTTGTATCGTGTAATCCAAACCGTAAAGACTGAATAGCGGTCTCCCGCATCAGCCTTTGAGTGCTCGGTCAATCCCATACACGCACGGACGCAAACCCGATGTCCAGCAGGCATCTCATTCTTTCCGAGCCTGAAAAACACTTGAGACGAAAAACGGGTGGCGGAACAGACCTCGAACAAGCCGCAGTTTTGCAGGGCCACCATGAACTTAACGCGATTGAAACCCGGGGTCAACACTTTTTTTCATAGATTTCTGAAAAAAGTGTTACCAAAAACAGTATTATCCCGCAGCCCTAAAATCCCCTCCGACCTCACGTTTACAGCAGGTTCGCCGGTTGCGCCACCCGGCTTCCTCCGGCGAACTACCGGAATGTTTATATATTGATTACCCCGGGTGAGTACGTCCATCACCAAAATATCGGGTAGGAAATCCCGGATCATCTGAGTACGATGTTGAGAGACAGTTCAGGAATTCGATGAGCAACGAGAAAAGCACTCAATCCAGCGAAGGTGTTCTGAAATTGGACGAAGCGGCGATTCGGGCCGCTCCGCTGCCCCTCGAACATGCAGAGAAAGGCTCGCTCCGGTCTATGTGGGAACTGATCATGCAGTTGCGCGTTCTGCTGCCTTATCTCACTCGCCTGGTTCCTCTACTCGACCGGGGTCTGCTGAAGGCCGCTCCAGATCTTTCCGAATTCCGCAAAGACCTTCAGGACGTACACACCGGAAGCCGCGGCCTGGAGACACAGGTCCGCAACCAGTCGCTCCGGCTGGAAAGGATCGAAGAGCAACTGCTTCACCTGCGGGAGATAACTGAACGTAGCCGAAAGGAAACGGGACAACTGCCTGCAGTGCTCCAGTCACTCAAAGGCTGGGTTCGTGCTCTTACCATCCTGGCGGCTGTAGCATCCGTGATGCTGATCATAATGGCGGTTTTTCTATTCGCGCATACAGGCCATTAAGAGGCGATCCGGGAGAGGCAATCGGGCCTAGTTTTTATGATATAGAAACATATTTGGATATTATAGAGCCTACTTTAGAAATTCAGAGCATCTCCGCCACTCTGGTTGGGGTTTACGTGTTGCCAGTTGTTCCTATGCAGGTCTAGCATACCGAATAGTTCAGTGCAGCCCGTTTCGACGGGCGCGCAAGAACACCCCGCGAACTGATTGAAGCTCACCAATAACATGAAAAACCTGGCAGCTTTTATTCGCCAGCGAGTGTGGGGTGGCTCTCTATGGCTTGGTATGCATATTGCATTAGCGACAAACAATCTTTCCCTGAACTTAGCCGTCATCGAAAACCAGTACCAATGGAATCGGTGATCGGCATATCCGGCAACCAAATCTTCCTCTATCCAGCCAGTGATTTAGCAGTTATCGTCAGCGAACACAATCCCTCAGAAAACCTGGACCAAAAGGCAGCCGTGGAACACGCGCGCGTGATCAGCGACTGCTTCAAGCTGTCAACTGTTCTGCCCTTCCGATTTGGAACGGTTTTCGCAGACGACGATGCATTGCGGAAATCTATCCGTTCGAATCAACGGCAATTCGTAGCCAATGTCGAGCGTTTACGAGGCAAGGCGGAAATGCACCTTAAAGTGGTTCTCGATGATTGCATCCGGGAACAGAAAAAGTCCGCAGCCATGGACTGTGTAGGCAGGGAATATTTATCGAGCTTGCGTGAAAATGCCACCCGGCAGCGTGAACGCCAAACCAAGGCGCGCGCCGTCTCGGTGCAGATGCATCGCATGTTCAGCCCGCTCGATGAAGAGATCAGTTGCCGCAGGATGGATTCGGGCAAGATGTTGCTGGACATCGCGCACCTTATCGAAAACAAGGGTATCGAGCGCTATCAAAACAAATATTCCACCGCAACTCAGCAGTTGAAGGACTGCCGGATGCAGTTGTCGGGCCCTTGGCCTCCTTATCATTTCGTCCACCGCATGAGCCGGCCGGGTCATGCGGCCACGGCTTAAAGCCTTCCACTCGGAACCTGACGCGTATTCGCGCAACCCCAGCCTTAACGGCTGGGGTTTTCTGTTGCTTTCGAGCTACCGATCTACAGCTTCGATCTATAAGGAGATCTTGTCGGAAGCCGGCATCTTCCTGCTGCGGCTCAATACGAAACCGGAACGCCGGTCCGCGGAAGCGTGATCGATCTTGCGCCAGAACGCCACGAAATAATCCACTGCCGAGATAATGGAGACCAGCGCCATAAAGTAGATCGCGGCGACAGCGGTCCACTCCACCGGCAGGATGAACCAGCCGAAATGCCACTCAAACCAGCGATGGTCGAGGATGATGGCCACGACGGAGACAATCTGAATCACCGTCTTGAGCTTGGCCAGATTGCTCGCTTCGATGGTGAAACCCTCGGTACTTGCAATCGAGCGCAGTCCGCTGACCAGAAATTCCCGCCCGATGACCAGCACCGCAATCCATGCCTTCATGATGTGCGGATTGAATTGGACCAGGCAGATGAATGCCGCCGTGATCATCAACTTATCGGCGAGCGGATCCAGGAGCATCCCCATGGTAGTGATCTGACCGCGTTTGCGCGCCAAATAGCCATCCACTCCGTCAGTAATGGAGGCGAGGATAAAAACCAGCGAAGCGGCAATTTCCTGTTCGCCGTTCGAGCTGCGGAATGGGAAGACTGGAGACAGCATCCAGATGAGCAGCGGTACGCAGAAGATGCGGCTCATCGTGATGGAGTTTGGCAGGTTCACGATCTACCCGAGTGGAGCGGTCTAGGTCGAGCGGTTTATAGCGTTTTCACGATTGGTGTATCCCAGGAAACTACTCTCGACCCAGGCGTTCCATCGAAGAACGCCTGCACATAACCAACTCTCACCAGGACACAGCAATTGTGAAAACGCCTATAGCGGCTTGCCTCTATTATGCACCAGCCCGCGTGCTTGCCGCCTTAATTACGCGGTCAGGAACTAGGCATAGAAGCCCCGCTGCTTAATGGTGAACGCAACCCGGTCAATGGCCAGCATATAAGCGGCTATGCGGTTATTGACGGCATGAGCCTCGGCATAGCGGACCACGTCATCGAAGCTCTCGGCCAGAATGCTTTCCAATTGCTCGTTAACGATGGCCTCTTTCCAGAAATAACCTTGCCGGTCCTGCACCCATTCGAAGTAGGAGGCGGTGACGCCTCCCGCGTTTGCCAGAATATCGGGAATAACGAAGATCTTCTTCCCTGCCAGAATTTCATCGGCAACGGCCGTGGTCGGGCCATTGGCTCCTTCGCAAACGATTCGCGCCTTGATGCGATCGGCGTTTCGGCTGGTGATCACGTTCTCCGTGGCCGCGGGGATAAGGATTTCGCAATCAGCGAGCAATAGATCATTGGAATCAGCCGCTTCACCGCCCTTGAAACCGAGAATCGCGCCATTCCGTTCACGGTATTCCTGGAGCGCGAGCACGTCCAGGCCATGGCTGTTATAGAGCCCCCCGTCGAATTCGGCGATGCCGACGATCTTGTAACCCCTTTCCATCATCAGCTTGGCTGCATTGGAACCGACGTTGCCAAATCCCTGGACAATGACGCGGCAGCCTTCGCGGTGCATGTTCAGATAACGCAATGCTTCATCGCACATCACCCGTATGCCCCGGCCGGTCGCTTCCCGCCGCCCCCGGGAACCGCCGATGTTCAATGGCTTTCCGGTTACCACGCTGGTGACAGTCTGGCGCATGTGCATGGAGTATGTATCCATGATCCAGGCCATGACCTGCTCGTTGGTGTTCATATCGGGCGCGAGCACGTCCTTCTCCGGCCCGATAAACTCGATCAGCGCAGAGGTATACCGGCGCGTCATTCGCTCCAACTCGTTGATAGACATTCTCTTGGGATCGCAGACGATTCCTCCCTTGGCGCCGCCAAAGGGAATATTGACCACTGCGCATTTCCAGGTCATCCAGCTCGCCAAAGCGCGAACCTCATCCAAATTGACATCCGGTGAGAAGCGGACTCCCCCCTTGGCGGGCCCGCGCGCGATTGAGTGCTGGACGCGAAATCCTGTAAATACCTCGATGCTGCCGTCATCCATGCCAACCGGGATGTGTACGATGATTTCCCGCTCAGGGTAGCGCAACACCTTCCACAACCCCTCGTCCAGATTTAGCTTTTGCGCGGCGAAGTCGAATCGAGCGGCCTGGGCTTCCCAGGGATTGATCTCTTGTTCAAGAGATAGGGGTTGCATAGGGGATCTCCAAAATTCCAGCGGCTTCAGTAGTTTCGAACATGAATCCGCTGCCACTTACCTTACACGCAACGGTATGCATGGTCCGCACACAACGGTAACCACTCCGCATCGGAATCTCCATTGATTCAGATGCTCAACCGCTCTTGCCACGCCACCGTCCCAGAAGAAATGCTCTAGTATGAGCAGGAATGCCGGAAAAAGATCCAGTTTCGCCCCCGCGCAAGGAATTTCTGCGGCTTGCGTCCACCCACAGCCTGGTACCGGTCTATCGCACTCTGATAGCGGACTTGGAGACCCCCGTTTCCGCATTCCTGCGGCTGGCTGAGGACGAACCAGAGTGCTTTCTGCTCGAATCTGTCGAGGGCGGCGCAAAGGTTGGCCGCTATACATTCATCGGCGTCCGTCCGTATCGCAAAATTGTCGCCCGTGGGCGCTCTATTGTCATTACGGAAAAAGGCAAGAAGCGGTCCATCGAAGGGGATGCATTTGTTGTCTTGAAGGAGATGCTTGGCGGGCAAAAGCCGGCCGGCATTCCTGGATTGCCGCCCTTTACAGCCGGGGCAGTGGGCTTCTTTTCCTATGATATGGTGCGGCAGATCGAACGGCTTCCCGAATTGTCGGAGGACGACCTGCAGGCGCCGGATGCCTGTTTTATGCTTTTCGACGAGATTCTGGCCTTTGATCACGCACGAAAAGAGATTCTGCTCATCGTGACGGCCAACCTCAATGCCCAAAGACCCCTAGCTGCTTACACTGAAGCAGTGAAAAGGCTTAACCGGCTCGAGAATCGGCTGGCAAGGCCGATTTCACGGCTCCGGCGGCCGCCGGCAAAGGGTGCGGTCAAGGTGACCAGCCGGACCAACAGGAAAGCTTTTCTTTCCTCAGTCGCCAGGATAAAGAAATACATTGCTGCCGGAGATATTTTTCAAGCCGTTCTCTCGCAGCGCTTCGAGGTTGAACCGGGCGTCGACCCGTTCTCCATTTACCGCGCTCTGCGCATCGTAAATCCTTCTCCATATCTTTACTTCTTGCGCTGCCGGTTGGATGACGAAGCGGCATTGCAGGACCGCGACGGGAAAACGCGCGCTGCGCCGCTCGTCTCCGGCTCCAATTCACCTCCTGGGTTCGTCTCCGGAATTGCTGGTGCGCGTGGTCCAGGGCCAAATTGAATATCGTCCGATTGCCGGTACGCGCCCGCGCTCCCTGAATGAAGAAGAAGACCTGCGCATCGAGCAGGAGCTTCTAACCGATGAAAAGGAGCGGGCGGAGCACGTCATGCTGGTCGATCTGGGGCGTAACGATGTAGGCCGCGTAAGCGAGTTCGGCAGTGTGCGGGTGAAGAACCTGATGTTTGTCGAACGCTACTCCCATGTGATGCATCTGGTAAGCGCCATCGAAGGTAAGCTGAAGCCAGGTCTATCCGCGGTGGACGCGTTTCGTGCCTGCTTTCCCGCTGGAACCCTGAGCGGGGCGCCCAAGATCCGCGCGATGCAGATCATTGAAGAACTCGAGCCCACGCGGCGCGCCACTTACGGAGGCAGTGTTTTTTATGCCGATTTTTCCGGCAACCTGGATTCTTGCATTGCCATTCGCAGCATGTGGCTCAATGGCGAGCGAGGATACATCCAGGCAGGCGCCGGAATCGTAGCCGACTCGGTTCCCAGCAAGGAATATGAGGAATCCGTCAATAAGGCCCAGGCCTTGGTCCGCGCTATCGAACGCGCCCGCAACTGGCCTACCCGCTGAGGCAAATTTCGCCGGGAAACGTTCGTTGGGTGTCGAGTTTTTGGCTGATCAATGCCGCTGCGATTCCAGCACGGCAACCCGCTCGCTGAGCGCCGCGATCACCTTCATACTGGTAAGTTCCGCCTGCGCCTTCGATTCGCCGATGGCCGCCATAAGGGCCCTGAATTGCGCCTCGCTCTTTTGTTCAAAGGATTTGAACTGCGCTTCGCTCTTTTGCTCAAATGACGCAAACCGCTGCTCCAGAGAAGCGAACTTCGCGTCGTTCTTCCGGTCAATAGAATCAAAGCGCTGCTCCAGCGCAGCGAATCTAGCATCGTTTTTCTGGTCGGAGGAAACAAATCGCTGGTCTATCGAATCGAATCGCTGCTCCAGCGCGGCGAATTTGGCGTCGTTCTTCTGGTCGAGCGCAGCGAACCGGACCTCAATCTGCTTTTCTAGCGAGGTCAGGCGCACCTTCAGTTCGCGCACGTCGGGCGCGATAACGTCCTGAACCAATTGTTGGAGCGTTTGCAGCAGATTTTCGGTCATACCATCTACATCTTCTTACATAGTAGCGTGAAACTGACTGGAGACTTAAGGTTGAACGGCGGGGCCGTCAGGGATTCCTTGCAGATTCCGGCAAAGCGCGCCGGGCATGTGGCTGACTCGCCGGCCGCGATTGCTCTACACTAAGCACAGGCCTTCCATGGTTTTTGTTCTCGACAACTACGATTCGTTCACCTACAACCTGGTGCAGTACATGGGTGAGTTGGGAGCGGAGGTCGTGGTCCGCCGCAACGACGAACTGACGCTGCAACAGATCGATGCGCTTCAGCCGGAGCGCATAGTGCTTTCACCGGGTCCCTGCACCCCGCAGGAGGCCGGAATCAGTATTCCGCTCATCCGCTATTTTGCGGGGAAACTTCCTATCCTGGGAGTCTGCCTGGGGCACCAGGCGATTGGAGCCGCGTTTGGCGGCAGTGTCGTGCGCGCGCCGCGGTTGATGCACGGAAAGACCAGCGAAGTGGAGCACGACGGGAAGACTATTTTCGCTGGTATTCCCAGCCCGATGACTTGCACCCGGTATCACTCGCTCATTGTGGCCGCAGAGGGCTTGCCCTCTGAGCTGGTCATCACCGCGCGGGTAAAGAGCGGGAGCGAAGAGGACAGTGGAAATGGCAATGGCGCGGGCAAGTGGACGGGCGACAAAGGAACGATTATGGGGCTGCGGCATCGGCGCCTGCCGATTGAGGGCGTCCAATTTCACCCTGAAAGCGTGCTTACCGTGGACGGCAAGCGCCTGATCCGAAATTTCCTCTCCTTATAACGAGAGCGTAGAGAACGTGCATAAGCTTCCGCCATCCGGGCTAGCCTGCTTACTACTGATCGCTACAGCATGTGCGCCTTGGCACTTGCTTGCTTCCCAGCAGCCGGAGCAATCGGGCCGGCAATCCTCTCAACCCATTGCCCGCACCTCCGCAACCGAGGTGCGGGTTACAGGCGCGGTAGATCTCAGCCAGGGCGAGATGCTTCTGGGCAACGGCAGCACCGTGACAGCGGGAAGCCAACCGGTCAAAATTGCGCTTACGCGCGGGGGGCAATTGCGGCTGTGTTCAACCACCAGCCTGCATCTTTCCAAAGACAGCTCCATCGACGACCCACAAAACACCGCGCTGATGATGGCGCTCGACCGGGGTGCGCTGGAGGCCAACTATACGGTAGGAAAGTACTCCGACGTGTTGCTTACGCCGGATCTGCGCATCCTCATCTCCGGCCCCGGTGAGGCGAACCTGAGCATCCGCCTCAACACTCAGGGTGACACCTGTGTCGACAATCACGGGGCCGATGCGCCATACCTAACCGTCAGCAGCCAACTGGAAGGCGGCGTTTACCGCGTGATGCCGAACCAGCGCGTCACTTTCGAGCACGGCAGCCTTAGGGAAGTTGTGGATCATGAGGCTGAACCATGCGGCTGCCCCGCGGCTCCAACCACCTCCGTCGCTGCTGCCGGTATCCCGTCGAATTCGGTCCGTCCAGCGCACCCTGGACAACCTGTGGGAGGGCCGTCTTCGACTGCCGCAGATACGGCATTTCCATTGGCGGAGAGCGAAGGATTGGCTCCGCCTCCCCCACCCAGCACCCAACCCGTGGTGCCGGCCGGCGAAGCGCATGCTCAGGTCACGGTGCCGCTTACCTACGATGGCGAGAATCCTCCCGCTTCTGGACCGGGGGCTCAGGGACTCGCAACTCCGAGTGTTCACTCATCGGCTGCGCAGGGTTCAGCTGGCAACGTTGCGGCAGAAAAAACTTCTCTGCCGGCCAGCGCCTTGTCTACTCCAGTAACCTCCGCCATCCAAAACAAGCCGCGGAGCCACTCAACGGGCTTCTTTCATAGCGTTGGCCACTTCTTCGCCCGAATGTTCGGTAAATAGAGCCTTTTTGCTGACAAGGAATGATGTGACACACCCGATCTTTTTTATGAGGCTGACCCGCACTTCGATTTCGAGCTTATAAACCGGCGTTTTCTTTACTGCGAGTCAACACCTTTCATCGGCGGCTCCGCCGCTCCTGTTTGCATTTCACGAGTCTCTTCTTCCATTAACCAACGGCGCAGTTGCAGGATGTCGTTGGCGCGAGCGATTCCTATTGGCTTGCGCGGTCCGCCGGCTGGGACGACGACAACATTTTCAATGTTCTTCAGCATCATGTCGCGCTGCACCCGGTCCACTGTTTCACCAGGATAGGCAAGCACAAAATCCTGCCGGGCCAGCTCACGCATCTTGAAATGATGATCGGGCGGCTCCGCTCTTAGGAGGTCATGGGCTTCGACAATACCCATTAAGACGCCATCCTTGTCGACTACCAGGATGAACCCGGCGTCTCCCGGCACGAATTTTTCAAGGACAGCGCGCAGCTCATCTTCGGCCTGCATCACCGTGAACTGCTTGCGCATCACCTGATCGATTCGCGCGCGCATCAGGACCGGCACGGAATAATCCTGAAGGACGATCCGGCCACGCTTGACCAGCTTGACGGTCATGATCGAGTCGCGGCTGAAGAGGCGTACAAATCCGTCGGATACCATGACGCAGACTATAAGAGGAAGCAGCGAATTGGGATTGTGGCTTAGCTCGAAGAGAAACACGATGCTGGTAAAGGGCGCACGAGCGATTCCCCCAAACACCGCCGCCATTGCGGCCAGCGCATAGAATGCGGGGTCGCTCACCATATGGGGGAAGATATGCCGGCAGCCCATGGCGAAAACTCCACCCAGACCTCCGCCGACCACGAGGGAAGGAGCGAATACGCCGCCCGTGGTTCCCGAGCCCAGAGAAATCACCAACGCCCAGAACTTGGAGACGGAAACTCCCACCAACTGGCTGGCGGTCAGCCGGTCGTTCAACATGTCGCGTATAGTGCCATAACTGGTTCCAAAGACCTGCGGGTAAAAGTATCCGATGACACCCAGGGCCAGCGCGCCGATGACAGGCGACCAGATAAGCGCGCGCTTGATGGGAAGCTCATCGAAAAAGTCTTCGAGCCATGAAAGCACGCGGATCATGGCGATGCCCGCCAACCCCGTCAGGGCGCCCATCAATGCAAACAACCACAGCTCGTTCATGCTGGTGAGCTTGAAAGCCGGCGTGGGAAACAGGGGAGCCCATCCCGCAAAATGGATGCGCACTCCGGTGGCTACGGCGGCGGCCAGGGCAACGGGAATAAAGGAGCGGGCGCGAAGCTCGAACAGCAGCAATTCCACGGCTACGAGAATCCCTGCCAGGGGCGCGGTAAACGTAGCCGCCATGCCGGCCGCGGCCCCGCACGCCAGCAGGACTCGCCGGTAGTAGGGTGTAAGCCCTACCGCTTGGCCGAAGAGCGATCCCAAAGCCGCTCCGGTCTGAATGATAGGACCCTCGGCGCCGAACGGACCGCCCGTTCCAATGGCGAAGGCGGTAGCCAGCGGTTTAAGAATGGCCACGCGAATCCGCATGCGGCTATGTCCGAAGAGCACCGACTCCATTGCTTCAGGAATGCCATGGCCTTTCAGCGTTGGCTCCCAGTAATGCACCATCAGGCCCACCAGCAGGCCGCCGATTGCGGGGATCAAAATGACCCAGATCCCGAGGTGATTATGTTCCGGACTGGTGATTTGGAAGGAGAATTTGCCGTAGAAGAAAACGTTGGTAAAAAAATAAATGAGCTCAAGCAAACCTTGCGCGACAAGGCCGCCAATCAAGCCTACAAAAAGCGCATAGCAACATATCTTGAGAACTTCCGGTTCGAGTGCGACTCCAAACTGACCTTTTTTGTTGGATTGCGATTCAGGGATAGCGCTGACTTCAGAGACAGGAAAGTCGGCCAATGAGAATCTCCTCTCGATTGCTTTCTCTCAATTCCTAAAAACCCCAGGTGCCAAAGCCGGCGCGCTCTGCCCTGCGGCAGATGTGGGAGAACTTCATTCGGCCAAACTGAGGTCGAACGCCGTGTCCTGATGTTTGGCCAACGCCGGATCCCTGCGCGTCTTGAGTGTTCGCAGAATGTCGGTTTTGGTCACGATACCTTCCAGCTTACCGTTGGCGGAGACAACCAGAAGCATAGGCTGGCGATGCTCGCCCAACAACAAGCGAAGAGCCTCCATGGCGTCAGAATCGGGAGATACTTTTATGAGCCGCCGATCGGTGATGTCTCGAACCTTGGTAGTCCCCCATTTTTCAGGGGGAACTTGCGCGACGGCGGATAGCGCGATCGTGCCTAAAAGTTGTCTGTCCTCAAATACGGGAAACGCCTCATGGGGGGAGGAAGGTGAGAGGAGACCGGCAAATTCACGCAGGCTCGAGGCCGCCTGAGCGTAAACCAATTGTTGTTGCATGACCTCACCGACTGGAATCCTCTGCAGTTCCTGGACCTTCACCCCTTCGTGCAGGCGCTGATCGCCGGAAGCGGATGCATCGCCGGAGACGGCATAGGCGACGGCTGCTCCAATGAGGGCGGGAATAATAAAGGCATGGCCGCCGGTGGCTTCGGCAACAAACACCACCGCGGCGAGCGGCGTCTTATAGCCGGCGGAGATGAAAGATGCCATACCTACCGCGGCATACAATCCGAGCGAAGAGCTGTGAACGACGGACTGAGCGAAGGCAGTGCCGATCGCCCCTCCGGTAAGGAAGAGCGGGACGAACATGGCGCTCACGCCCCCGGCGGCAAGGGTGAAGATGGTAGCGGCAAGCTTGAGTACGGCAAAGATGATGAGCTCGGGAGTGCCGTGCTGCTTGCCAAGAATGTCTCCGACGGCTTCATAATTCGGACCCAGGGGTACAAGCGTCCCATGATAAAGGAGTAAGAAAAGAACCCCGCAGATTCCTGTCAACAGCCCGCCGATGGTTAGCTTAATCCAATGAGGGCGGGACCAATTCACGAAGAACACGCGGGCGCGCCGGAAGGTGATAACAAATCCCATGGCGACCAGTCCGACGATCAGACCCAGCAGGGCGCACCAGTAAAGGTCATGAAGAGCGAACGTCTTGGCCCCGGCGAAATTGAAGAGCGGCGTGGCCCCTACAAACGATGTGAGGGTTACGTAGGAGACTACGGAAGCGATCAGAGCGGGAGCCAGTGCTTCATGGGCTAAATCGTCCCTATAAGGCATCTCCAGCGCGAAGACAATGCCGGTGAGAGGCGCGCGGAACACAGCGGACATGCCTGCAGCCGCACCGCAAATGAGCATGATGCGGCGGTCGCGGGCATCCAGGCGCAGCTTTGTCCAGAGCCATGAGCCAATAGCGGCTCCGCCATAAATGCTGGGACCTTCGAGCGCGGCGCTGCCGCCGAATCCCACCGTGGTGATGGCGGCGAGCAACTTCGGCACGAACGGGCGCATGTCGATATCGCCCTGGTGCTCATGGTAGGACCGGATGACTTCTTCCGTGGAGTGCTCGTTCGGGTCCGGAGTCAGGAACTGCATGATGAGCCCGGTGACGGCAAAGCCGAGGACCAATCCCGGGATAATGGCCCAGTGATGGCGCAAGTAATAGCCGAGCACGGCGGGCCACAGTTTGCCGAGAATGATAATAGTGACGCCAGTGATCGCGAGACCGGTCAAAACTCCGACGATAGGGGCAATCAGCAGCCATTTGCGGAGATCGCGCGCATAGGTCGCGGTGAGGTCTTCATGCACCAGCGGCAGATACTTGCGCAGCAGCGGGTGCTTCAACACCCAATTCGATATCCGCATGTGGTCGTTCATTCCATCCATTGGCTTGCTAAAAAAGAAATGCGCCTCGCAGCGCGCGTAATACAATCGCACAATCTTTAGGCGCCAATACGCTTTCCCTTGTGTTCCGCCGGCTGACGCTTCTTGGTCCCTTTCGCAAATCCCATCCGCACCCGCTTTACCTCTTCCTCATGCATTTTGTTCAATCGCGCGAGAATATCTTCGCCTTGCTGAGTCAACGAGACGATGACAAGCCTGCGGTCCCTCGGATCATGCTCCCGGCGAACAAGTCCGCGCTGTACAGCACGTTCCACTAATCCGACGACTGAGTTGTGCCGTTCCTGGAGAAACTCCGCCAATTGCGAAACACTGGCCGAAGCGGAACCTGTGAATCCCGCTACGCCCAGTAGTAATTGATGCTGCTGAGGAGTGATTCCGCACTGTCTCGCTGCCTTCTCGCTAAAATGAAGAAACTTTCTCAGCTGATAACGGAACCAGGCAAGATCCTGAACGGTATCCTGGCTTTCACCTTCCCGCATGGAATTATTATATCGTAATGCGATCTAATTTAGGGGTGGCCCATATCTCGCCCGCCCGCTTTCTGCGAAGTATGGGATAAGCGGACGTTCAAAGACCCGCAGGCGTTTTCGTTCATTAGGACCGCAGCGCAGCCGGCGTGGAAAAAGAAGTGCCGGAACTGCGGTTTGGATGAGTTTCGAGAGAGCGCAGCCGGGGCTGGGAAGCGCACTGGACCCAGCGGAAGTATGCGCCGGGACGGCGGGTTACAATTCAGATATCGGGGACCTTGCAGTTCCCGCCAGAGCCATATCACGGCGGCTATGTGATCGCTCTCATCCGCCGGCATACATTAAGGAGCTTCTTCATTTATGGCGATTCCCGCCACACAGATGCGCCCGGGCATGATCATCAAACACAACAATGAGCTACACGCAGTCTTTAGCGTGGAGCACCGGACGCCTGGAAATCTGCGCGCATTTATCCAAGCCAAACTGCGCAACCTGCGCACCGGAGCCATGTTCGAGCACCGTTTTCGCTCGCCGGATCCGATCGAGCGCGTCGTAGTCGATGAAATCCCTATGGAGTTCCTCTACGCCGATGGCGACGACTACTACTTCATGAATACCGACAATTACGAGCAGACCAATCTTAAGCACCAGATGCTGGGCGACGCGGTCGAGTATCTCATTTCCAATCTGCAGATCAAGGTCTCTTTCTTCGACGGGGTCGCGGTGGGAATCGAACTACCGCAGACGGTTGAGCTTACTGTTGTTGAAACCGAGCCGGGACTCAAATCGGCTACGGCATCTTCCGTAACCAAGCCGGCCAAGTTGGAAACCGGCCTGGTGGTGCAGGTCCCGCCGTTCATCAACCAGGGAGAAAAGATCCGCGTTGATACGGCAGAGGGAGCCTACCTTTCGCGCGCGTAAACGGCTCATCTTAGAAAGGACACAGCGGCAGGGGAGATGCTCCAGATGGTCCGATACTACGTCGTGAGAGGCCGCGTCCAAGGCGTCGGGTTTCGCTGGTTCGTCCATCGCGAAGCCGCGGCTTTGGGATTGAAGGGATGGGTCCGCAACACGGACGATGGGGAGGTTGAACTTGTAGCCGCAGGAGATGCGGAGAAGTTAGGCCGCCTGCGAACTGCCCTCGAGCGCGGTTCGCGCGGCAGCCGGGTCGATGCCGTCGATGAGACCGAGGTAGAGGAGAAAACGGCGGACAGCTTCGAATCATTTCAGATTGAAGGAGCCTGGTAATCGATGTTCCATCCTCCCATCGATTGTGAGCCATTGAAAGCTCTCATCCGCACCGTTCCGGATTTTCCCAAGCCGGGCATTCTGTTTTACGACATTACCACTCTGCTGAAAGACAAAAAAGGTTATGCCACTCTGGTGGATGCTTTGGCCGCCCACTATATCGGAGAGGATATCGATCTGGTTTTGGCCATCGAGGCTCGCGGTTTCATCTTCGGACCAGCCCTCGCCTACCGGTTGAACGCTGGCTTTGTGCCCGTGCGGAAGCCGAATAAGCTGCCCGCGGAAACTGCGCGCGTGACCTATGACCTGGAGTATGGGAGTGACGCGCTCGAAATCCATCTCGATGCCATCGAGCCTGGTCAGAGAGTGATCATCGTCGATGACCTGCTGGCGACCGGCGGAACAATGGAGGCCACGGCAAAGCTGGTACGGCAGATGGGAGGCACAATCGTCGGATTGGCCTTCGCTGTCGAACTGGATTTCTTGAAAGGCCGCGAGCGCTTCAAAGAATACGATGTCTTCAGCTTGCTTCATTATCAAGAGTGAGGCCGAACTTTAACTTCAATCTCAAGCCTGAGATCTCGCGAGGCCCTTCTCATGAAGACACGCCTATCTAGATTTTGCTATACGGCCGCCGTCCTGTTCGTGGCCACGGCGGTTTTGCCCGCTTATGCTCAACACCAGATGGAAAAAGCCGTAACGGTTTTGACTCATGTACGCCTGATCGATGGCTCCGGCAGCCCGCCGATTGAAGATGCCACCGTGGTGATCGACGGCAATCACATCGCCTCTATTCATCGCGGAGCTTTCAGGGCGGCTGGCCGCGACCGGATTTTGGATCTTCATGGTGACACTGTGATTCCCGGGCTGATCAATGCGCACGGCCACCTGGGACAGCTTGAACACGGACAGAACTCGACCACCGCTTATACGCCGGAACATGTGCTGGAAGGGCTGCGCCAATATGAGAGCTACGGCGTAACCACGATGCTGGCGCTGGGATTGAACAAGGATCTACTGTATGCAATCCGCCGGCAGCAGCGCGAGGGGAAGCTCGATGGGGCCACGGTCTTTACCGCCGACCGCGGCATTGGCGTTCCCGGTGGTATCCCTGGACCCTCTGCGCCCGACCAGAATTACCGTCCGGCTAGCCCCGAGGAAGCCCGCGCAGCCGTGGATTCGATGGCGAAACGCCACGCCGACCTCGTAAAGATCTGGGTAGACAGCAGCTATGGGACTAAGCCGGAAATGAAGCCCGAGATCTATCAGGCGGTAATTAGTGAAGCGCACAAAGACCATCTCCGTGTGGCCGCTCACGTTTACTATCTGGCCGACGCGAAAGCGCTGATACGTTCCGGTGTGGATGTGCTGGCGCACAGCATCCGCGATCGGCCGGTCGATCAGGAGCTGATTGATTTGATGAAGCAGCACGGCGTCTGGTACATTCCGACCTTCACCGTGGATGAATCTTTCTACATCTATGCTGAGCGCCCGGCATTCATGCAAGTAGATTTCTTCAAGGCATCGCTTCCTCCGGAGACGCTCGCGATGCTGACCAGCGAAGCCTATATCAAACAGGTGCAAGACGACCCGAAAACTGCCCAGCATAAAGCGGATTTCCGCATGGATGGACGGAATCTGAAGACGCTCTACGATGCGGGAGTCCATGTCGGCTTTGGAACGGATTCGGGCGCTTTTGCGACACGCATTCCAGGCTTCTCCGAGCACCGCGAACTGGAGGATATGGTGCAAGCGGGGCTCACGCCGATGCAGGCCATCGTGTGCGCAACCCGGAACAATGCGGAACTGCTTCACATTGCCGGCACGCGAGGTACTATCCACCCGGGAAAGCGGGCGGACTTGATCGTGCTCGCGGCCAATCCGCTGGAAGACATCACCAATACCCGGCATATCGTGACTATCTTTCACGACGGCCGCCAGGTCACGCCGCGGGTTGCGGTGATAGCGGCTCACGGGGAGTGATCTCTACCCGGTTATAAATGAACTCTTACGGTTACGAAGGGCGGCGCGGTATTCGATCCTTCGATCTATTGATCTATTGACCTGCGCTCGCTGAACCGGGTGTACAGTTCCTGCCGTTATTTGGGGCTACAAACGTGCCTGAGCAGAATAAAAAATGTGAATACAAGATTCAGTCAGAATTTGTGCAAAACCAAGCCTTCAATGATCAAGAGCGCATATGCAGCAATCATCAATATCCAAAATTCATAGCGCTGACGCTTCTTAGTCCGCTCGCTGACATCACCGCCTTGCACTATTTTCGCCCAGCCGCGACTCAGTAACCACCACGCGAACGCCCCACAGGGTGGAAAAAATATCGCCACAGCTATACTTTGCCGCATCTAAAGCCCCTTCAATTTCCAGAACACGCTAGTAATCCAGCTCCATATGACAGAAAGTCATATGCAAATTTGGCCTCGCCCACGCCGGTAGCAAACTCTGCTGCGTCGATTCCTGTTGAGGCAAAGCTAGCTGCGCCATTCAACCCTTGTAGTGTCTGACCCGTGCCAGTCAAGGCTGTGAAGGCGCCTCCAGCAATCGCTCCTGTAGCTAAATCTGAGGCGGAAGCACCCCAAGGACCGCGGCCTCCAGGAATACCCTGGAGCGGGCCAGCCATTAGGCTCTCACCCATGTTGTAGAAGACACTATGACCTCCAGCAGCGCCGCTGCCAAAACTGGATATTAGGTTTGTTGCCCCACTAAAGGCATTTCCTCCCAGTGCATTCGTGACGAACCCACCTACGCCACTATTGCCGATACCAAGGGAATGGAGGCCGCCAGCGATACTGTATTTATCGGCGAAATTGGCCGCACAGGTAGTGATGCCCGGTTTATTTGAGGCCGTAGGAGGTGGGGAAATAGAGTTGGATACGCTTGGCGAGATCGGATTTATGAAGCTGCTATCCGCACTATCGCCGCCATTACCATTTCCGTCCACCATCACGGTCGCACTGGTATCGATCCACTGTCCGCCATCTGCGCAATCGTCGGCCGATTCAGCTCCGAAATCGTAGTCCGTCGGATCGTCGTCGTTTTGCGGTGTATCCCCGATACCGCCGTAGAAGCAATACATACCGGTGGGATCGGTGTTTCTGAGCGGATTGTTCAATGCGTAGCTGTAAAGGTTGAGACTCTGTGGATTCAGTGGATTGGCATACAGCAGGCCTCTCGGATCCGGACTCATAAATCAGCCCATCTCACGACTCCCCTGGGTTTCTAAAGCTACGCTCCAGCTATCCCCTATTGCAGCAGTAGAGTTCGCGATGCTGTGCCCCAGATACAGTGCACACTTTTTTCTCTCGAAGCCCGAACACGAGTTTTCGCTTAATGGCTGCATCGCATGGATAGCGACCCTTCTCAACGGAAATCCTATATCGTGACATACTCCGCCACGTGCCTGCAAATCGGTTGACATCAGAGGCTTCAGGGATGGAGTGTCAACTTTACTTCCCATGCGCAAGCATGGCGCTTCTCTGCCAGCAGCTCAGAGGACGCCGCATGGGAAGACACAGACGCAAGCAAGCCGCCCCCAGAGGGACAGCCTGCGGCTACTCGGAGCGGCGGCTAAAAGAGGATCAGTGAGCATGACCGCGATGCGTGATCCAGTACACACAGGCGAAACAGAACGGAAGGCTCGTCAGCACGCATGAGAACAACAGGTCCGCCCCGGAACATCCACTGACCGCCCAGCCGCGCGGCCACCGGGTCAGCCTTTCGCCCCCACACCTCGACCACCCAGCCTAGCGTGTAGCAGAGATTTGCCATGATCCCGTACACAGCCACTCCCAGGGCCAAGGCCATCGGTTCAATGGCGTCTTCGCCCATCGGGACGACTTGGCCCATCAGCCATTCCATGCCCGCGATAGCCGCCACCCCAACAACGAGCAGCACCGCGTTATAGAGAAGCCGACGGAACTCCCACCACCGGATGACCTGGCCAGTCGTCACTTCTTCTCGAACGAGATGCCATAATCGGGATCGGCGGCTATGCTAATGCCCCACAGGAAGCCTCGGTTGATCGAAGGAGCAGCTCCCCCAGCAAGATCGCCCTTGTGATCGTGCTCAACGTCCAGGAACGGTTTCAAGGCCAAGATTCCATACGACGCCCTCTTACCAGCGACGAACTTTAGTTTCCATGTCCCCTTTGTGCTCGTCTGCGTGTGGTCGTTCCGCACGACTGTTTGGTCGAAGCTGTGATCCGGGTGTAAGACAAGAGTCGATCTGCCCCAGTCTGCACTCGCTTCATAGGTTCCGGCTATGTCCTGATCCGTGAGCGTACGGAAGCCACAGCCCGCAGCGAACATGCAACCTAGCAGGAGACCGAACGTGCCAAACAATCTCATCCGCCTTAGTGTCCGCATGGGCTGGGCCCCGACCAGTTAAATGTTTGCGTTACGTTGCGCCCTGGTCCACTCGTTGTATCCAGCGCATTTCGATTCAGATGGGAGCCGGTGGCTGTATTGATCGCGCCTACACCGGCGGAGTAACCGGAAAGTGAGGAAATCCCGGACACGTTGGAGAGCGTGACGTTTGTTACGCCGCCAGAACTGGTTATGTGGCCACTATAGCCACCCACCTCCATCTGAACGTAATTTGGGTTGCCGGAAGCGACATCCCCGGCGGATTCCTTATAGGCCGCACCAGACTCTTGGCCTGCAGGGTAACTTGCGGGACATCCCGCCTGCGCGTAGGCTGCTAACTGTGCTTGTACATATGGACGATCGGTCATCGCCAACGTTGCAGGGTCATTTGGCCCGTAATTCAATTGTGTTGGAAGCGCCCCGGCAGCCCATAGTGAGCCATAGGCCGAGAATGTAGCGAAATCCCAGGGTCCGGCATTCGTCGTTGATGAGGAAGTAAGCCAACTCGATGCAATCGTCGAATTCGCTTGACTACTCCAGGAGCCGGATTGGATGTTTGCATTCTGTCCGTTGGTCAGCAGGGCATTTTCAAAAAGGTTTGGACTAACGTAAGTCCCGCCTTGCCCGGAGCATCCGGCTGCATTTCCTGTATCTGGATCATCCGCCGAGTCGTAGCTACCGTCATCCCATACGCATTCCATCCCACTCGGATCGATATTGATGAGCGGATTATTCAGCGCATAGCTATAAAGATTCAGACTCTGTGGGTTGTACTGGATTGGCATACGTTATCCCTGCTTGGATCTGGGCTCATAGGAATCGGCCCATATTGGAGTTGTAGTATCTGGCCGCCGAAGTAGTCCAGGTTGGATTCGGTGTCGCGATCTTTGCCGGTGAAAAGAATCGTATCCGAATTGCCGCCGAGTCCCGGCTGGGGCGTGGCGTCGCCAAATGCGCCGCTCGCAAACGTAGCCGAAATGGTCCCGTCGTTATTCGCCACCACCCGCTTTGTGCCCACCCAATCGTTCAGTGCATAATGCCAGTTCGACTGCAAGTAGCTCGTTCCCGTGTAAGTTGCCAGCAGATCGCTACCTAAAAATACGTTCAGACTCAGCATATTAAAATTCCCGTCTGTCTCTTCCGCCTGTTCTCCATGAGGTCCTCGGACATATACATTGGTTAAGGTAAGGCCATTTACCCTGCTATCGCAGCTAAAGCTTGTGATTGTTCCCTTGGCCAGACGGCTCCCGTCCGGACTGTAGAAGTATCCCGTCAGTCCTCCACCCAGATAGTACTGATCGACCGCGCACAGGCGTCCCTCCCCATCATATAAATACCGATTCACCCCATCATCCAGCAGATTGCCCGATGCATCGTAGCTCCAGCCATCCACCCGGTTGGTTCCGCCGCTGAAGTTGAGATAGGGCGTCGTTTGCACCTGCGTTCCGCCGTAGGATAGCGTCTGCTGCTTGCGGTTTCCAAAATTGTCGTACGTATAATTGAAGGTAACTCCCGCATAGGTCCCGCTGGTAGCGGTATCGGAGGTTAGCCGGTGCAGCAGGTCATAGCCGGTATTCCATGCGCCCATCACAGAATCAGTGTATCCGGTGACATTGCCATTTCCATCGTAGCCGAGCGAATAGTTATACACCGGCTGCTGCTGCCCGCTTGTGTCCGACTCTCCCGTAATCCAGCCCCGATCGTTGAGGCTCCGTGAAAGCGTGATGGCCGGCTGCTGGCTCTGCGGGTCAACCGCAAGATTCGCACTCTTGAGCGTGCCTCCCGCATAGTATGTCGGGCTCGAGAAGATCGTGGAGGCAATATTATTCTCCGACGCATCAAGATAAATCGTGGTTGTAAGCGAAGCCAAACGTCCCGCATTATCATAACTATAATTAACAAATTCTGCTGCCGAGTCGCAGTACAGACCCGCAGGCGTTCATTGCCCAATCTCGAAAACTCTCGTCCAGATTATAATCATAGACTCCGTTTACCCCTGGCGCACTTGGGCAGTTCTGTGCGGTCGATCCGATGCAATCTGCATAGCCCATTAGCTGTCCGCGCTCATCATAGTCGTTGCTCAGCCAAGTATCCAGAAGCGTCGTCCCCAGCGTCGTAACGATCTGGTTCACGTGGCCAACCGGATGGTTCTCGTAGTTTACGAGTTGCCAAGCGATTTCTGTGTCATAGGACGATATTCAGTGCGGGTGTAGGGGCATTCGCAGGCTCATTGGCGTAGTTCTTCCCAACCAGCCGGTTGAGCGTGTCATAGGAGTACGATGTGACGATCCCCCGTGCATCCGTCCTGGTGCAAACGTTGGATGGATCACCCGAACAGAAGCGAGCCGCCCGTGTTCACATAAGTGTAGTTCACTGCTCCACTCTCCGGATTATTGGCGCTGGTCAGCCGGGAAAGAGAATCGTAACCAAAACCCCTCGTTCGTGAAGTGTCCCCACTGCCGCCCAACTGGTTCACCGAAGTCAGGTTGTTGAGCGCATCGTAGCCGTAGTCGGTTTCCAAACTCAGTGTGCCCGATCCGGCAGGATCGTTTTCCAAGACCTTGGTCAACCGGCCAAGAGCATCACTGGTCCTCTGCCAGTGATCTTGATCTTCGTCGTAGAAATCTACTGTGTTTCCGGTATATGTCCAACTTTCCGTGCTACCGTCCGGCTGAGTTTGCAGTTTCTTGCGGCCCAAAGCATCATAGGCAAAATACGTGATTCCATCTGTGCCTGTCTGTGCCGGATTCTGGCTTGCTGTGCAGCTTACCGGGCCGGAGCCGCTATAGGTCGGGTTCGATACGGCACATTCACGACCAAGGCCGTCATACATGGTTTCCACAATTGATCCATCGGCGGCGGTGGTTTTGATCGCGCGTCCCAGCCCGTCATAGAGCGTGCTGCTCTTGAGCACGCCGTCTCCGGTAGAGAACTGGTCTCGTGCCACATCGACCTCAGTCGCGCTCGGATAAGAATACGTCGTCTTGCTTTCTGCAGATAGACCGTATTCGTCAAGAGTACCCATCGCGCTATCGATCAAGGTCAGCCGGCCTAGGGGATCGTTGTAAGAATAATTGGTTACAACATTATTTTGATCGGTATGGGACAGCATGTTGCCGGTATTTGCGTCCCAGGTGTAATGGAATCGACATGCGCAACGCCGTTGCTGGTTGTCGGCTGAGTCACAGCGCTCGGGAACATGCCCGTCCCGTCGTAGGCAGTAAGTCGTCAGTGTTTCCGTTCGGGATCCGTGCTCGATGTCGGCATTCCCTGGGAATTAAAGACCGTACTCGTTATCAGGTATTGACCAGTAGTATTGAGCCATTGCTCGACTGACGTTTGGTTGCCATTGCCGTCATAACCATATTTCGTAAACGCGACGGTATCCGAGCTACTGGGCGTACACGTTGTAGAGCCACTCGCAGGCACGCACAGTCGATTCCATTCGGTCCAGAAGGTTTGCGGTCAAATACGCCGGATCAATTCTCCCAATGATAAGTGGTCTTTGTGGCCACTAACGGAGCGCCGCCGTAATCGGTTGTAGTCGTTGTTCCCGGCCGATTATAGCCGACACTTGAAGCCGCTATCCTATTCCACACGGCTCCAGTGTATGGAGGCTGACGTGTTCCATGAGCACATACCGGCTGCACATTTGATGAATAGTGGAGGATAAGAATAGCTCGTGGATCGTGGCTCTGTCCATTTGCGAACGTCGTTGTAATCTTCCTTGGGGAGAAACTTTACCACCTCATCGACAAATGGCGGGCTCGCCTGAGGATTATTGATTTTGTAGAACTGAGTGCTCTGTGGTGCTCAGCAGCGTATTGCCGGCGCCTGCCTGCCCTGATATTTCGTCGTCAATGTTTCGGTGAGACCGCATGAGTAATCCGCTCTGCCGGCACCTCCTGACTGGAAGCGTATGTAAAATTATGAACCGTATCGTTTCCTTGCGGGATCGATCTCCAGTCACTGAATACGTGTAATTATTTCCGGCCGTCGGGTCTGTTGTATATATATTGCCATCCGGGAGTGCTATCAGTGATCCGCGACTGCTACATATCGATTCGATATTATCATCCATGTAGCAGCCGGTACTGGTTTCGTATAGCTGTAGCTGATCGCACCTCCAGTCGGAAGGCGGACCTGCACGAGGTCCGCATAAGCTATCGGGCTTTTCGTTGGGTCGTATGGCGTGTTGCTCCCGTCAGGATATGCGCCGTCCTGCGACCGTCTTCCAATGCTCACCTGCACTATCATAGGACAAATGCCCAATAATGTCTGATCTGGGCAGGACAACAGCCTGAATAGCGAGGCTGCCGCCGATCGCGTCTGGATCATATGCAATCCCAGCATCATCAGGTAATTAAGACCGGGTGCTACCGCCGCTGAAGTTGGTATTATAGGTGACTCCGGTATAACAAAAGAGATACGTGGCCGAGTTCCCGTTAGGCCCCGGTATGCCGCTCCAGGTTCTACTTAGAATTGCCGGCTGATTCGCTATGCCTAACTGCGGACAGCCTGTCACATCGCTGCTGTACGGCAGAGCAGCAAAGGAAGGAATGGTCCTTCCCACCGAGTCTGTCACTTGGCCGGGACTGTTATACAGCGTATTCGAATCAGTCCAGATCGTATAGTTAATCGAATTTCCGTCCGGATCGCCGATCGTGCGCTTGTCGACGCTCTGGGCAGTCTCATACGGAAAATTGGGATTTATTATCGAAATCTGCTGCAGGCATGCGGGTGCGATTATAAGCAAAATGCCATCAGGGCTCGCGATGGTTCCTGTACCGTACAATTGATCTTCCCCCTCTGTTATTGTACAGCTCGGGTCTGGGTACTCAGTTGGTAAGTCTCCGCGGTAATAGTTATAGGCTTGTTCCTCTAGTGGAGTATATGTGTAGCCTGAACCGTCGTTTGCATGAAATAGATTTGGATTGGCGCTATCAGAGCCGAGAGTATGTTGGGCTCCGGAAGCGTCCTGAAGCGTGTAGATCAGAGTATAAGGATAGCCGCTGAGTTCATTATCAATCTGAAGGGTGGCGAACGAGTTTATTGTGAAGTCCTGGTCCAGGGTCAAAACAGGCCCGATCGGCGTCACCCGGTAGTAGTATTGAACGCAATCCGGGTCCTCTCCCACTGGTGCGCAGAACGAGCCTGTTATATAACCTTGATTATTGAGAACCAGAGAATAGCTCAGAGCGAGCTGACCCTTTTGAGGCAGCGAAAAGAGAGGAATCTTTTCGACTAGGTTTCCATTCTCGAGGTTGATCGAATCGATATTACCTCCCGTATATGGAGCATATGGAAGTAAACCTTGGGCCATTATTGGAGTCGCTGAAGATTGGTCCTGGCCAAGGATGGCAGAGGCGTTAAATAGCATAAGGACAGCGACTGGAGCAAATCTCTTGAGAGCGGAGTTTTTCATTGCGATGCCTCGGCCTTGAAGTCGCTGGCGCTTACCTGAGGATTCGCCTCAAATGACGTCAGCTTATAGATGAATAGTTGTCTATTGGGAGGGATAATCTCTACTTGGTCGGGGACAACCAAGCCGTGCTCCTGCTTGTAGTGTGTGAACGTCACCGCCTGCCAGATCACATGAGTGGAATTCAGTATGTCGGGTATTCTTAACAACACGGAGTTTGGCAATCCAGACTCTGTGGAGATGAACCACCGCTCTTCAGTCTCCGGCTTTGGTCTTCCTGCCTCCGTGACGATCACATCAATTTCCGTCGAGCCTGCGGTTCCAGCGACTGTTGAAGCAGTCATTTTGTAGTTCGTATTGCTAAGAATCTCTTCCAGGGCCGCACCTGGCAGATGAGCCAACAAGATAGCTGATTTGTCGAACTCACGCACTGCCATCGTCCGTGAGCCTTGCTTTGTGTTAAAGACCGGACTTCCATCGTGCCAGGCAGTCCGGGACTTGGATCCGTCTGAGGAGGTGCGGCGGTAGCGAATCGATCCTTGACTCCAATCGTCGAGCCAGTCGACCGTGCGCGATTTGCCGTTTGAGGCAGAAATCGTTCCGGTGACATGCGATGCCCGAACGGATTGCCATGCCGCGGCGCCACCCAGCTTTTGCAGAGCGCCATTGAGCAGAGTAAGCGACGCTGCATCCCGTAAGGCTGTGCTATTTGCCGCGACTGTCTGCGCCTGCTCTTGGCCAAGTCCAAAGACGAGAACCAAAGCGACAAAAAGAGGCATCCGGCAGTTGAGTAAGGAACGGGAGCAATCACGAACAACTGCGTACTGTTTCACAAAATACCTCCGGCAATCGTTGAGAAAGCTATGGGGCTAATGGTCAATATCGCTGGCTGTAACTGGCTGATTTGGAAAGCATCTTAAGTAAGGGCTCCCGCAGAGGATCCTCTCTTATCAGCGCCGCACCACAAAGCATGGCAATGTGTTTCGTCCATTTGCATCCTTGACTTTCGTGAATTCCTCCGGGTCAAAGATACTGCGGGCAATAAAATGCGTTGACCGCCATCCTGCAATAGTCTGCGTAGCTCAGACGCAGACGGAGCGCATGGTGCGATTCAATCCGCTCATCCGATAAGCCAGCTTGAAAGCCGGCATAGTAGTCCACGATTCGCGCGGCTGTCGCCGGACGATTGCGGCCCTCAGCAGATATGAGCGCCAGATATGTGTCCATATTGCCAGTGCTGCTGGTTGCGCCAGGACCGCGCGCAATGATCGTCACCTCAACGCGCTTCCAATCGATTGTTTGTTCTGGTGTGGCGGCATCATACGGAGGTTGAGCGCAGAGCAAATGGTTGAAGAGCAACGCGCCAAGAATACCGAGCACGGAGATTGCACGTGATCTATGCGGTGTAAGTCGGTGCAAAGACGAATTAAGAAACTGGCGGGAGAAGCTACGCAGAAGACCTCCAGAGATTTCACCGGAAATAGCCGGCTCGGCAAAGATGCTGACCGCATCGAGATTGCTCTATTCCGTCTTAACTCGTTTAAATTAGCAGCGCGAGTCCTGGAGCTCTAGGTAGCTTTTGTGGTATTCGTGTCGACAATCTAGACCTAAAGATGACCAAAGTAAGATCGATCTTTTAATTGCGGAAAAATTGAATTCGGGCGGAGGCGTGGGTTTATTAGAGGCTGCAGAAGAGCGGCTGAACAAGTAGTCGAAGAAGGGCAAAGAGGTCTTCCGCACCCGATCCCTTCTCGGTCACGCTCCTAACCCATCACCGGGCATTTATAATGCCCATGACGAGACCGGTGCGGAACGAAGGCGAGTTGCCCTTCACATTTTCCTCAAACAACTTTGCATTAAGGAGATCGACCGATGGCCAGCCCGACCCAGCAGCTCTCTGCCCGCGCTGCCGGAACTATCACGCTTGGAGGCGACCTGACAGTAAACCGCCTCGGTTACGGAGCCATGCGCATTACCGGCGACGGCATCTGGGGCCCTCCTAAAGATCGCCAGGGAGCTATCGCCTTGCTGCGCCGGGCGGTCGAGCTTGGCGTCAATTTTATCGATACCGCCGATTCCTACGGACCGGATGCCAGCGAAGAGATTATTGGAGAAGCGCTGTCGCCCTACGCTCCTGGCGTGGTGGTCGCCACCAAGGCCGGCTGGAAGCGGCCAGGCCCTGGGCAATGGACGCACGATGCAAGCCCCAAGAACCTGCGAGAAGCGGTTGCGGGCAGCTTACGGCGCCTGCGCATGGAACGCATCGACATCTACCAGCTTCACGTTCCCGATCCAGCTGTATCCTTCGACGCTTCCATGGAGGCGCTGGCGGAGCTGCGCGCCCAAGGTAAGATCCGGCACGTAGGCCTTTCCAACGTAACCCGTGAGCACGTTGAACGAGCACGCAAAATCGTGCCTATCGTCTCCGTACAGAATCGTTATAGCTTCGCCGACCGGGAATGGGACTACCTGCTCGATTATTGCCGGGAGAACGGGATTGCATTTATTCCCTGGGCGCCGATTCGCGCTGTTCCCGGCACGCAGGCGATTCTGGAACGGATTAGCAGGGCCCATGGCGTCCCGCACATGGCGGTTGCCTTGGCCTGGCTATTGCGGCGCTCCCCGAATACCCTGCTGATTCCGGGCACCGCTTCGATTAAACATTTAGAGGAGAATGTGAGCGCCGCTTCGCTCGAATTGTCTGACGAGGAGTTCAAGCAGCTTTCCGGCTCATCGTTCCCGCCGGCCAGCTTGCGCTGAGGCGGGCCCGTATGGAAAAGCGCGGCTTGCCGGATCACGCGGCTGAAATAACGAAAGGATCCACGAGCAGCGGCTCAATCGCTGGCAGCGGGACGAGTTCAGGCATTTTTACATCGGTGTAATGGCCCGCCGCTACTTCTTGAAAAACGGAATTTGCCGTGTCTTCAGTGCGGGTCGTGCTGATGTGCAGCTTACGCACAGCCTTGATCGTCACGGTCGCGAGAAGAAAACGGTTCTCGATCTTAATGCCAGCCCAATAGACCAGTTCAGAGCGCACATTGCCTCACGTAATTGCTCGGATTGTCTCAAAGGGGCTTTGGCTTCAGGGAAGGACTGTTACAAAGCCAAAGCTGTCAAAGGGACTAACTTTAACCATACGCTTTAGCAGCGGTTCTTCCTATCAAATTCGTGCGGCCATCGCCGGCGCCGTCATTCTTTTGTAACGCGGCCTTCACGTTCAAGCCTCAAAGCGAATCTTGCCCCCACCAGGCTATCTTCCCCACCAGGGTACCAACAAAAATGCTTTAAACGTGTCCAGCAAGTACCTCAGAGAGATGCACGGCGCGGCGCGGCGTGTTTTGCTTGATCTGCTCACGGCAGCTAAAGCCGTCGGTGATCAGGATGGTTTGCTCGGAGGCGGCGCGCACCGCGGGAAGAAGCACGCGTTCGCCGATAGCTTGCGAAACCTCGTACTTGTCGCGTTCGAAGCCGAAAGGGCCCGCCATACCGCAACATCCCGAGTCCAGCAAATTGATATTGGCTTCGGTCGCCTTGAGCAGTGAGATCTCGTCCTGCATTCCCATAAGCGATTTGTGATGGCAATGGCCATGCACGACGATGTCGCGGCCGCTCAGCAGGGGCGGTTTGTAATCCGGCGCATGCCGGATGAGGAATTCGCTTAACAAAAATGTTTGTTTGCTCAGGCGGCGCGCGCGCTCGTTGGCGGGAAACAAATTGATCAATTCATCGCGGAAGACGCTGGCGCAACTTGGCTCGAGAACGACAACCGGCATTCCGGAATCGATCTGCGGCCCGAGACGGCCAAGAATGTCGAGCAGGTAGTTACGCGCGCGATCGAGGAAGCCAAAGTCATAGAGCGGACGTCCGCAGCAGATGTGGCCTGCCGGCAACTGCACGTTGAATCCCGCGGACCGGAGAACCCCCTCGGCAGACTCAAGCGCCGGCGGATGGAAATAGTTGTTCCAGGTATCGGGCCACAGCAGAACGGAACCGGATTGGCTCGCCGCCTGGGCGCGATCGCGGCGCCGCGATTGAAAGCTTCTCCTGGCCAAGCTGGGCAGCTCACGCTGCGGCGCAACCCCGACCAGGGCCTTCAGCACCCGGTTGACTCCCGGTGTTTTGAGGGGCAAATTGGCTAGCGCCGGAGCCTTGGACCCCAAATGAGACCAGCGATCCATCATGCCAAACGCATAATGCTGCAATGGATGATTCCTGCCGGCAAAGTGATGGGCTAGAAATTCAGACTTCCAGGTGGCCATGTCAACATTGACCGGGCACTCAGTCTTGCACGCCTTACAGGAAAGACAAAGGTCGAGAGCTTCCTTGACCTCCTCGCTCCGCCAGCCGCCGGAGACAACCTCGCCTTGCAGCATCTCCCAAAGCAGACGTGCCCGTCCGCGGGTCGAGTGTTTTTCCTCAAGCGTGGCCATATAGCTCGGGCACATGGTTCCGTGGTCTTGCTTGCGGCAGGCTCCAACGCCGACGCAGCGCAGAGTGGTCTCGCCGAAAGAGCCTTTTTCTTCCGGAAACTGGAACCAGGTCTCGGGCTTCTGCGATTGATATCCGGCTCCCAGCCGGAGGTTATCCACCGGATCGTACACCGCTACCGGATCGACCAGTTTGCCGGGATTCATCCGGTTTTCCGGATCCCACAATGCCTTGAATTCCCGGAATGCCTGCATGATCTCGGGACCGAACATTTTCGGCAGCAGCGCCGCGCGCGATTGCCCGTCGCCGTGCTCGCCGGAAAGCGAGCCGCCATGGGCCAGAACAATGTCGCTCGCCTGCTCAATGAACTCCCGAAACTTGCGGATGCCGGGCTCGGTTTCCATGTCGAAGGTGATCCGCAGGTGAACGCATCCCTGGCCGAAGTGACCGTACATGGGCGTCGTATAACCGAATTGGTCCAGCAGCTTGTATATTTCGCGCAGATAGCTGCCCAGTTTTTCCGGCGGCACGGCGGAATCTTCCCAGCCTTCCCATCCATGCGGTTTGCCGGGCACGAAGACGTTAGCGCCTAAGGCGGATTCGCGCACATGCCAGACGCCGGCGGCTTCGGCCTGGGAGTAGAAGCGGACACCGGGCTTGCACGCAAAGTTGCGGGCTGCCCGCGTAAACTCCTCCACTTGGGCCTCAACCTCCTGCTCGGAATCGGCTCCGAATTCGCATAGCAGGAAACCCCGGCCCTCGGGGAGAAGCTTGACATCCTCGACTGCGAGATCCTTCTTAAGCATGTAATCGACCAGCAGACCGTCGAAGCCCTCCAGCCCGATCGGCTGATACTCGAGAACCGCAGGCACATAGTCGGCGGCAATGAAAGGATCGGAGAAAGCGAGGACGACCAGGCGGCGATGCTGCGGACTATGCTTAAGCCGGCAACCAGCCTGCAGAACGGTGACGCATGTGCCCTCCGCGCCGACCAGAGCGCGCGCAACATGAAAGCCATTTTCCGGCAGCAGCTCGTCGAGGTTGTAACCGGAGACACGGCGGGGGATTTTAGGGAAGCGCTGCCGGATAGCGTCGGCATAAGTATCACGGATTCGCGCCAAGCCGGCATAGATCTCGCCGCGCCGTCCGCCGCCGGCAATTATGGCGCGCAGATCCTCCTCCGAGGTCGCGCCAACCGTGAACCGCGTGCCGTCGTAGAGCAGGACGTCAAGCGATTCAATGTTATCTACGGTCTTGCCTCCCATCAGGGCATGTACGCCACAGGAATTGTTACCGATCATGCCGCCCAACGTGCAGCGGCTATGGGTAGCGGGATCGGGGGCGAAGGTGAGCTGGTGTTTCTCAGCGGCGTTGCGCAATGTGTCGAGCACGATGCCAGGTTCAACCCGGGCGAACTTCCGCGCCGCATCCAACTCGAGGATGCCATGCATGTATTTCGAAAAGTCCATGACCACGGCAACATTGCAACACTGACCGGCCAAGCTTGTTCCGCCGCCGCGCGAGAGCACAGGCGCCGCGAACTCGCGGCATACAGCCACAGCGGCCATGGCATCAGCAGCATCGCGCGGTATCACCAGCCCGATAGGGACCTGGCGGTAATTCGATGCATCGGTCGCGTAGAGGGCGCGCGAGCCTTCGTCGAAGCGCACCTCGCCGCGCAATTTTGCGCGCAATCCCGCTTCAAGTTCTTTCGCGGCGGAAAAACCTTCATGAGGGTGAGCCGCGCGAGGCGCAGGTTTCGCAACAGGCGGGACAAGGATCGGGAAAGGATCGGCAACTGGCATCACAGATTCGATGGTATCAAGGGAGGAATCGGCTTTACACGTTGCCGCAAAACCGTAAACCGCCACGCGCCCCAGCTTCGCACCAGCGTACCTGGGACAATCAGGCGCACTCCCTGCCGCTTTCGCCTGCGATTATCTGAGCAGCGCGCCATTGGCGCCCGTCCATTCATCCACCACCACTCCGAGATCGTTGAGATCCTGGATCGCGGCCTCGACATTGCGCCGGATCGCTACCCGTGCCGCCCCCGGCGGAGCAGGAGATTCTTCAATAGCAACCACCCGTCCATACGGCCAAACGTAAGCGGGAAGCGAGGCGAGCGCATCCGGAAGATCGGCGAGCCGTATCTCAAACTGCTTTCTGCGCGCGTTCACCGGCCGCAGCATCCCGCCGGTTCCGAATGCATTCGGATCCTGATCCGGAAAAATGATGGTCAGCGTAATTGTTTCGGGATGCACTACCAGGAAGGGGTTGGCATAGGCGTCTTTGGTGCGAATGCCCAGGTAACGCATTTTGGAGGGCGGCAGGATCTGCTCCAATTCCTCACGCGCCGCATCTTCTTTCGTCCGCGCAGCATTGCGAGCTCTTACTCGGGCCGCTCGCGCGTCGGCCGCCTGCGATTCGGCGGACTTTGCCGGGCCGTTGCGCGAGCAACCGCCGGCCATCAGGACGAGTGCCACGGAAATGGAAAAAATGAGAGAGGTCCGGCGGGATTGCCGGACTTTTAGCGAAGAAATAGCCGGAAATTGAGCACACGCCACCTTACCAGCATAGCAAGGGCTGCCGCGCTCGGAATGGTAGAGTCAAAGAGATGATCAAAGGCATCACCATTGTCCAACCGGCCGCCACGCCGGAAGCCTATGAAAAGCTGGCAAGCTTCTTTTCGGCGCTGGGTTTCGAGGCTGGGCGAGGATGGAAGGAGGAGCGGAGCCGGGGTGCTTCCTTCCTCGCGCCGCTAGGCAACCTGGAGTTCACCGAAGGCGCCGCCGGAAACGGGGGAATTTGGGTGGAAGTCACAAGTTTGCAGGCCATTGAGAGCGCGGCGCGCGCGTGGATTGCGGCGGCTTGGGACGAAGACGAAATAAGGGCGAGACTTAGCCCGGTGAGTGACACGGATTGGAAAAGCCGGGTTTTTACCGTGGAACCGGTTCCAGGATACGCCTTCACATTTTGGGAATGGTCCGATCCGCTGAAGGGGAGGCCGGTAGCGTTGGAAGGCGACCTGAGCGCCGCGGGCATGCGCTTTGCCATAGTTGTCTCGCGCTGGAACTCGGTCATTACCGACCGGCTGCTGCAAGGGGCGCTCGACGCTCTGCTGCGCTCGGGCGCGGCGCGGCAAGACCTACGGGTGATCCGCGTTCCCGGCGCTTGGGAAATACCCCCGGCCGCGCGGCTGGCCGCGCTCGGCGGAGCGGATGCGGTGATCACCCTGGGAGTTCTGCTGCGCGGCGAGACTGCTCACTATGAAGCAATCTATAACGAAGTGTCGCGAGGCATCGGACAGTCGCAACAGGAGACAGGTATCCCGCATGCTTTTGGCGTGCTCACCTGCGAGACGCTGGAACAGGCATTGAACCGCGCCGGGATCAAGGCGGGCAATAAAGGGTTTGAGGCGGCGGTGGCTGCGATCGAGATGGTTTCGCTTCAGCGCAAGATGCGCCAGGCAACCGCTTCCGGAAGTTCTCAAGAATGACCGCAACCGGCAAAAGGCGCAAGTCCCGGGAACTCGCCATGCAAATGCTCTTTCAAGCGGACGTAGGCAAGCAAACCGCGGATCAAGTGCGGCAAACGTTTTGGGCAGCGCGCGAAGAGGTGGATGAGGAAACGCGCGGCTTTTCGGAAGATATTTTTCGTGTAGCCACAGCCCGCGACGAAGAGATCGATCGGCTCATCGAATCGCATTCGGCGAATTGGCGGCTGCAACGAATTCCCGCGGTCGACCGCAATGTTCTGCGGGCGGCAATCGCCGAAATGCTGGGGTTTCCTCTGACCCCGGTTCCTGTAGTCATCAATGAGTCGCTGGAGATTGCGAGGCGTTACTCAGCTCCCGAATCGTTGAATTTCCTCAATGGGGTGCTGGACGCCATTGCCCGTGAGAGAAAACCGGTGCGGAGAGAATCGTAAAGCGTAAATTTTGCGCGAAACTGCTGGATGCGCTCTCTCCGGCTAATCCACAACACAGATGCGTCGCCCAAATGACATAGGTTACAGGAGAATCAATCTCGTCTATAGCGTTTTCACGATTGGTGTATCCCAAGAAACTACTCTCGACGCAGGCGTTCCATCAAAGAACGCCTGCACATAGCCAACTCTCACCAGGACACTGTAATTGTGAAAACGCTATAAGCAACCCACTGTATCTTCCCGCGACGTTCTTTTGCTTTCATCGTTTGTTCCGCAACCTATTGCACCCAATCAGGATTTCTATTTATTTAGATTCCTGCATCTTTAGGCTTATTGATTGCGTCTCTCATTCACCGAGAGTTGTCCAATATCATGGAGCGTGCTGCGCGGCTTTTCGCCTATGAAACGGCACGTAACTTTCTTCACTCTTCACAAAGACACAGCATCAGGAGATATGCTTCCATTTTGATTACGAAGAAGCCTTTGAAGATCTGTATGACCGCGATCGGATTGATCGCCGCTTCGCTGGCGTACACTGCGGCTGCGCAAATCGCTGACGCTCCCCAACCAATGTACGGATTGATCGAGAGCGCGCAATCAGCCGGAGATGCACAGGCCGCCTCTCCTGCTCAGTCCCCATCAGCAGCACAGGATTCCAATCCTACCAATGGTCAGAGTGCGGCGCCCGCCCCTCAGAGCGCGCAAACGCCGGATAATCACACGCCTGCCGAAACGAATCGGGAAAAGGCCGCCGAGCAGCTCAAAAGGGAGGAGAAGCAGAGAATTCTGGGGGTAGTGCCCAACTTCAACACTTCCTATATATCGGACGCGGCGCCGCTTTCGCCCCGGCAAAAATTCAGCTTGGCGTTTCGCAGCTCCGTCGATCCCTTTATATTTGTCGCGGCGGGGGCGGACGCGGGCATCAGCCAAGCGGAAAACGATTTTCCGGGATACGGACAAGGATGGGCCGGCTACGGCAAGCGTTTCGGTGCTTCTTATTTAGACGATTTCGACGGCACCATGATCGGGAACGCAGTTCTTCCTGTCCTCCTCAAGCAGGATCCACGCTACTTCCGTATGGGCACAGGGACTTTCAAACGCCGTATCCTCTATTCCATTTCAACCACCGTGTGGTCCAAAAACGATAACGGCAAGTGGGGCCCGAACTATTCCAACGTGATCGGAAACCTCGCCGCCGGAGGCATCTCGAATCTGTACTATCCGTCGTCCGATCGGGGCGCCGGATTGACTATCGAACGAGGTCTTACGGTTACGGCGGAAGGAACCTTGGGAGCCTTGGCGGACGAATTCTGGCCGGACGTTGCGCACAAGCTCTTCAAGGGCCGCTATGCCAGACTGCAGGGAAATATCCCTGACGCATCACCCCCCACAGCTCCCTCTCCTCCCACCCAACGTTGAGAAATGCTGTTCAGGCATAGCGAAAGAGCATCATAAAACCGAAATCCATGTGGCTCTGCTGGTGGCAGTGAAAGAGCGTGAGCCCGGGATTGGACGCGGTGAAATCGATTTGCGCGGTGCTCTTGGCCTTGACTACGATGACATCCTTCAACAAGCCCGAAAGCGGCCGCCCATCCAACTCCGTGACCTCGAAGGTGTGGCGATGGAGATGCACGGGATGATCGTCGGCGCTCTTGTTCGTCATGAGCAGACGATAACGTTTCCCTTCCTTTAACACAGGCATCTCCGTCCTGGGATAGGACTTTCCATTGATCATCCAGTAATCGAAATCGCCATGTCCGCGAAACCTCGCATCGAAGACCAATGGAATGCGTTCGTCAGGCATGATGGTAGTTGCGTGGGCCGATGCGAACGGGAGATAGTCCCACAGTGTTTCCTTAGGTTCGACCCATTGTGGGGCGCCGTTCCGGCCGGCATACTCGACGACTATGCCCATGCCGGCAGTGCGGACCTCGTCGCGCGTCTCGCCCAAGGTCCAAATCCCCGGATTGTTCATGGAAACAAACGCATCGATGCGCTCCGCCGGACCCAGGCGAATGGCTTGCACTCGGGCCTTTACCGGGACGGGATTGCCGTCCATGGCGACTACGGTGAACTCATGCCCTGATATTGCCAGCCAATGTGTCATCGTGGCGCTGGCGTTAAGAATATGGAAAAGCACTCGCTGTCCCTGCTGGACGCGAATCGGATCGCCAAAACCATGCATACGGCCGTTGATCGTCGCATAGTCATAGAACACATCCATGGACGCGTCGGCCGCCCCACCCATATAGCCATGCCAATCGTGCAGAGTAAGAAAAATCTCCTGATCGTATGCGCCCGGCTCTCTCTTCGGCTCGACATAGAAACAACCGAATTGTCCGGTGTAAGCGGCCCTCTTCAGGTCGTGTCCGGCAAACGTGTGGGTATGGTACCAACGGAAACCGGAGGGCTTCGGGCTAAAACTGTAGCGGTGTTTGCATCCGGGCGCGATCATCGGGGAACCCTCTTCCGAAGCGCCGTCCATATCCGGCGAAATCCATTGTCCATGCCAGTGCACGATCTCGGGATCCGCAGTGCGATTCAGCACATCGACGGTAATGAGTTTGCCCTCCGGCCAGCGGATGAGCGGGCCCGGAACACGGCCGTTATAAGCAATCGTGTCGATTACTTTTTTGGGAGCGATCTCCAGCTTCAATGGCGCGATCTCCAGCGTGACGTCGCTCGCCGTTTGCGGCCAAGCTGGAGAGGCCGGAGAGAGAGCCGCGCCGGCCAGAGCCGCGCCCGAAAACGCGATGAATTCCCGGCGGTTCATTTCACTCGTGCTCCAAAAGCGCCTCATTGCATGCTGTCCGAGCTTCCCACTTCGCGATGATGGGTCCAATCGAATCGGCGTCCGAGAATGGCTTTTATGATGAGGTGATCGGTGCCGGCTGTCGGTCCTACTCCAACTCCGAAATTGAACTCCCAGTTGGGTGAAACGTTCAGGTCAATGGCAGGAAAAAATTGCTGTTGCTGATCGTGCAGTCCCAGAAAATTTCCGATTTTTCCAAAAGCCGCGTAATACTCCAAGCCTGCGCTGATGTACTTATTCAAGTCATAGCTGAACTTGGCGTTGGGAGAGAAAGCCACCCCCTGGTTAACGCTCGTGCCGTGGAAGGAACGTTCGAGCGCGGGATTTACCGTGAAATACCAGCGCCCTACTGATTTATCTATGATTGGGCGGATCTCCCAGGTCCAGGTATCGGTTGAGAATACCCGCCGTTGATAACCGATCTCCGTTGAAAGGCTCACGCCAACCGGCCAATGCCAACTGTCGGGCGCGCGAACCCGTGGCCGGATGTGATCGCCTACCCACTGGATACCCTGCCCGCTGCGCTCGCTGGTAAAAATATAGAACCCAACCTCGGACCAGTCGGTTAAGCCTTGCGTGATCTCGATGGTTTCGTGCTCGGCATGATTCGTGGGATAGGTCCCATCAATAGTTAAATTTGAGCCTGGAACGGCTCTCGAGCCATTCGCTGTGAAATTGCTATGCAGCTCAACCATTGTTGTCTTGGGCTGCACGGTATCAGAGCCATAGACTTGAATTTCGTAGTTATCCTGCCCATGCGCCGTCTGCAAACTCAGCGCCAGCAGCATCGTTACGGCTGCCAAACATAGCCAAGCCCGCGCGGAGGGAGCCGGCTCTGACTTCGCCGGCTTTGACTTCGATCGAACAGAATCCAACCTTTTGGCTCCCAATCAGGCCCACTCACCACTGAAGCGCCCGCGGTAAGAACTTGATTCACGGCTGGTCACTGTAAATCCATCACGACGATCCGGCCATCGGAATGAAAGCTGCCGCCGGTTGCTGTCCTCGCCGTGGTGAGCGGATTGGACGGCAGCACATACGCTGCTCCTGCTAGCGTACCTGCGTCCGCGAAGCTTTGCTCTAGAAAATCCCGCTCCCCATCAATATTCGGGTCGATGTGATGGGTTATCCCCCCAGTGCGCTGGTCCTTTTCAAAACCGTTGTCGTGGGTAGCCGAACCTACCCACAGCGTCTGGCCCCCCACCGTTTCCGTCGTCTTCCAGACTCGTAGATGGTGCCGGATGGCAGCGACCTCGATCGGGGCCGCACGGGCAAAGGACAGATCCTGCGAGCGGCCAAACAGAAATAGCGTGCTCATCGGCATCTCAGTATAGGCATTGTGCGATAGCGTAGACAGCAGACCGTGCAGGACCGCCTCTTCGTTCGTCTTATCCACTTGCACCCATCCGGCTGCAGCAAAGGCCTTTGTCACCTGGTCTTCAGTTCCGATCAGCGCGAAATTCACCATGTCGCCCGGATTTCCTTGCTGGTCCTGGACTCGCCGGGGCACGTTTGCGAATAGGTTTGGGGAGAGCAGTGCGGCAAGATCCGGGGCGGAGATACTCTTCCCTGCGGCCGCCCCCGCCGCCTCCTTAGTGAGCTTCATCTTGACTGTATAGTCGCCGGTCGCAGTCAGATCGGAGCTGAGGTTCTGCCGCAAAAACAGATGCCCGCTTGCGGTGACATCCATTTCTTTGCCGGCGCCGATCAAAAAGGGCAGCGCAGCGTCTCCCTCGCCGATCCGGCCGATCAACGCGCCGGTGTCCGCGCTGTTCAAAGGAAAGATGCGGATCAGGTCGCGCCACCCGCGCGCAATTCCATTGGGGTCTACATTTTTGCCATCGGCCATGCTCGCAGTACCAGTGGCGGTGAAGGTGAGATGATCGCCTGTGGTGACGATTACGCCCGTATCCTTCCAGTCACCATTGCCCACGGTAAAAGAGTAGGAAGCTTTACGGGCCGCTAGCACAGATTTATCCGGCGCCGTGGCCTTGATAACCTCGACCGGCGGATGGGCGCCCGTCTGAGCGGCATTAGAACTGAGGACTAAAAATACAACTGCGGCAGCAATTCCAAATTTTCGCCAACCACTTCGCATGCGCTTTGACCGTACGGTATGGTATGAGCGCGGGTGCCCGGTATCTGGCGCGTTGTTTGCGCCAGATATGGGAAACGACAACTCTCATCTTGCGAAACGACCCAGGTTAACTTCGCGAACCCGAGAACTAATACCGGTAATGGTCGGATTTAAACGGGCCCTCGACCGGCACACCCAGGTACTCAGCCTGGCCCGGAGTGAGCGTGGTCAATTTGACGCCGATCTTTTCCAGATGCAAGCGCGCGACCTCCTCATCCAGCTTCTTAGGAAGCGTATAGACTTCCTTTTTGTAGGTGTCTTTGTTCTTCCACAAGTCGATCTGCGCCAGCGTTTGATTGGAGAAGCTGTTGCTCATCACAAAACTCGGATGGCCGGTCGCGCAACCAAGATTTACCAATCGGCCTTCGGCGAGAAGAAAGATGCTATGCGCGGGCTTGCCCTTGGCGGCGGGGAAATTGTACTGGTCCACCTGTGGCTTGACGTTCAACTTCTCCACGCCCGGCGCGTTGTTCAGGCGATCCACCTGGATCTCATTGTCGAAATGCCCGATGTTACAGACAATCGCCTGATCCTTCATGCCCTGCATATCTTCCAGAGTGATTATGTCCACATTCCCAGTGCAGGTCACGTAGATGTCGCCGCGGCCCAGAGTATCCTTGAGCGTGGTGACTTCAAAGCCTTCCATTGCCGCCTGTAGAGCATTGATGGGATCGATCTCGGTGACTACGACCCGCGCGCCCATCCCACGCAAGGAATGCGCCGAGCCTTTACCTACGTCGCCATAGCCGCAAATTACCGCGACCTTACCGGCAACCATCACATCGGTTGCCCGCTTGATACCGTCCGCCAAGGACTCCCGGCACCCGTAAAGGTTGTCGAACTTCGACTTGGTCACCGAATCGTTCACGTTGATGGCCGGAACCAGCAATTTGCCCTGCTCCTTCATCTTGTAGAGCCGGTGAACGCCGGTTGTAGTCTCTTCGGACACGCCGCGCCATTCCCTGGCGATGTTTTGCCAATGCTGCTCGTCGCCGGCATAAATCTGCTTCAAGAGATTCTTGATTACCTGTTCTTCGTAATTGGAGGAAGGCCCATCGGCCCACTTGTCGCCCTTCTCCAATTCATAACCTTTGTGAATGAGCAGAGTTACATCGCCGCCATCATCGACTACCAACTGCGGACCCTTGCCCTCCCCGTGATTGAGCGCCTGATAGGTGCACCACCAGTACTCCTCAAGCGACTCGCCCTTCCAGGCAAACACCGGAATGCCGGCCGCTGCAATTGCCGCTGCCGCATGATCCTGCGTGGAAAAAATGTTGCAACTTGCCCAGCGCACGCTGGCCCCGAGTTCCACTAATGTCTCGATCAGGACCGCAGTCTGGATCGTCATATGCAGGGACCCGGTGATGCGCACACCGGCCAACGGTTTCTCCGCGGCATACTTGCGGCGGATCGACATAAGTCCCGGCATCTCGTGTTCGGCGATCGAAATCTCTTTTCTGCCCCAATCGGCAAGAGACATGTCCGCCACCTTAAAATCAGCGGCCGGAGTGGTGCGATTCAGCGTTGCAGTAGCCATCGAAGCCTCATAGTCGGATAAGTAGGATCGTGTAGTCGCAAACTCTATTCTATAGCGCTTTCACAATTACTGTGTCCTGGTGAGAGTTGGCTATGTGCAGGCGTTCTTTGATGGAACGCCTGCGTCGAGAGTAGTTTTTTGGGATACACCAATCGTGAAAACGCTCTAACGATTTAACCGCTGCCGCGCTCACTGCTTTTCCAGCTCCAGCAGCTTCCTTTTACGTTCGATGCCCCACCGGTATCCTGTGAGCGCGCCATCGCGCCCAATCACGCGGTGACAGGGAATAGCGATCGCTACCGGGTTGGACGCGCAAGCTCGGGCGACTGCTCGAACCGCCTTGGGCTGTCCCAATGCTCGGGCGATTTCTGCATAGCTCCGCGTCTCTCCTCTGGGAATCCGCCGGAGCGCTTGCCAGACTCGAGCCTGGAACGATGTCGCGCGCACATCCAGGGGCAGATCCTGGACCGCCGGATGATTCGTCAGCTTGGCCAGGATGCCTGAGACATACTCGCCCAATCCGCTGCCGTCGCTTATGATCTCCGCCTCGCGAAACTGCTGCCGCAACTCGCGCTCGAGCGCGGCCCTATCGTTCCCCAGCACGACGCTGCACACGCCGCGCTCAGTCGCCGCAACCAGGAGCAGACCAAGGGCACAATCGGCAATGCAGAAGCGAATCTTCTCTTCCCGGCCGCCACTGCGAAAGCGGGTAGGACTCATGCCTAAATTCTCTGCTGCATATTCATAAAACCGGCTGGAGGAAGAGTAGCCCGCCTGGTAAATCACGCCCGTGACGCTGGCGCCGGCGGTCAAGCCGCGGCGGAGGCTGTTAGCGCGGAGTTGTGCCTGGTAGGCACGCGGGCTCACTCCCATCACACGCTCAAAACTCCGCTGAACTGTAAAGGGACTGCTGCCAACCAGCGCACCAAGCTCGGCCAGGGTGAAAGTTTGGTCGCGATGCCGGGCCATATGGCGGCACAGGCGGATGGCCATCGCAGCTTCGGGATGGCGGCCGAGCGGGGCACAGCGTTTACAAGCCCGATATCCCGCCGCCATGGCCTCCGCGGTATTCGGGAAAAAGGTTACGTTCTGCTGCGCCGGCCGCTTGCTGGGGCAGGACGGACGGCAGAAGATGCCGGTGCTGGCGACGGCATAGACAAAGCCTGCATTCGGATCGCGAGCCAGCACCTGTTGCCAGAGCCGTTCGGAATGCGACTGAAGGTTGGGAACGCTATGAATATTGGTCTGCATACCCAGATATTGGAGCAATCCGCGCCTAAGGGATATCCGGATCTTGCCGCCAAATCCATTTTTGTCCGCAGCGATTACTTGGCTGCGGCCGCTAGTTGAGGCTTGCCCTGCGCCTGCTCGCGCAATACAGCGGCCTTGTCCGTCGCCTCCCACGTGAAATCCGCATCACTGCGCCCGAAATGACCGTAAGCGGCGGTTTTCTTGTAGATTGGGCGGCGCAAATCCAGGCTCTCGATTATGCCTTTGGGAGTGAGTTTGAAATTAGCCCTCACCAACTGTTGAAGCTTTTGCTCATCGATCTTTCCGGTCCCGAAGGTATCGACCTTGACGCTCACCGGTTCGGCTACCCCGATGGCATAGGCCAACTGAACTTCGCAGCGCTTGGCCAGTCCGGCGGCCACGATGTTCTTGGCTATATAGCGTGCCATGTACGCCGCCGAGCGATCCACTTTTGTCGGGTCCTTGCCGCTGAACGCGCCGCCGCCGTGCCTGCCCATGCCGCCATAGGTATCCACGATGATCTTGCGCCCGGTCAAACCGGTATCGCCCATGGGACCGCCAATCACAAACCGGCCGGTCGGATTGATGTGGTACTTGGTGTCGGCATCCAGCAGGTTGGCAGGAAGCACCGTCTGGATGACATGCTTGAGGATGGCCGAGCGCAGCTCCTCGGTAGAAACCGTCTCAGAATGCTGGGTGGAAATTACCACGGCATCGATGCGAACCGGATTCTGGTTCTCGTCATACTCCACCGTCACCTGACTTTTTCCGTCAGGCCGCAGATAGCTGAGCAGACCGTTTTTGCGCACCTCTGTCAGCCTGCGGGTGAGTTTGTGGGCAAGGGAAATGGGCGTGGGCAGCAATTCCTCGTTTTCGTCCGTGGCGTAACCGAACATCATCCCCTGATCGCCGGCGCCGCCGGTGTCCACTCCCATCGCGATATCCCCCGATTGCTTATTGATGCTGGAGATTACCGCGCAGGTATTCGAGTCGAAGCCATAGAGGGCATTGTCGTAGCCGATGGCCGCGACCACTCCGCGCACCAGCATCTGGAAATCCACATAAGCTTTGGTTGTGATCTCGCCGGCGATCACTACCAGGCCGGTCGCAGTCAGCGTCTCGCAGGCCACGCGGCTGAAAGGGTCCTGCTCCAGGCATGCATCCAGAATGGCATCCGAAATCTGATCGGCAATTTTGTCGGGATGTCCCTCCGTCACCGACTCCGAGGTAAATAAAATTTTGTCGTGTGCTGGCAAACAATCTCCTCCCCGCGTCTATCCGCGGCGCTGGCATCGCTTTAAGAACTCTTTATAACGGTACCAGACGGGAGCGGCAGGGTCTAACGCCATCTCCAGCCATCCGGCGGGAGATACGGAGCTGATACGGAGCTGATTTGGTGGATCGCTGGAGGATGAGAAATCTTCTTCTGGACATAATTCCAAACAAACCAGGTAAGGGCCGCCAATATCAAGAGGAGCGCCGCAATCCCGGTCCAGCGCAGACGCATCTCCGGGCGCCTGGCCTGGGAAGCCTCGCGCGTTTTACTGGCGTTTTCCGCGAACTGGGCCCAACCGGACTCGTCTTCCGGAGCGGTTCCGCTGGAACGGTAAGCGGACATGTACCGCTCCACCCACTCTTCTTCATTCAGGCCTACAACGCGCGCATAGCTGCGCACGATGCCCTTATTGAAAACGCCCCCGGGGAGCGCCTGAAACTGTTCCCGCTCCAGCGCAACCAGATGGCGATTGCTGATCTTGGTGATCTTGGTGATCGCTTCGAGCGCAACCCCGCGAGCCTCCCGTTCTTTACGCAATGTCTCGCCGAATCCGCTCATGCTTGCAATGCCTCAAACCATGCCGTGAGTTTCGTTTCCCGGCCGCCACTTGCAAAATACTGTCTCTACCCATCCCGACCGGTCTGCCATCTCAACTCCGGGAACAGCCAGGCCATTAAGCCTAACCATAACGGGCACGCTTTTCCGTGGTCAAAGTAAATTGCCGGCGGGCCTTTATTTCGTTAGGCCTACGGCATCCGTGCAGTTACTAGGGAACGAGCCGCCCGTCACCGGCGGCTTGAAATGAAAATGCTATAAACTCAGCTTAAGACGATGAACAGGATGGTAATCGGCAATCTTCTGCACCGGCCGCTTCGATCTGCGATCAGCGTGCTCGCGGTGGCCATCGAGGTCATCATGATCCTTTCGATCGTAGCCATTATGGTCGGAATGATCGCCGGTTCCCGAACGCAAACCAGCGGCATAGGCGCCGACCTAATCGTCCGTCCTCCCAATGAGAGCTTTCTCTCCGGGGTGAGCGGCGCTCCGGTTTCCGCCAAGATCGCCGATGTGCTCCGCAAGCTGCCACACATCGCCGTCGTTTCACCGGTGATCCAGCAAATGACGACCAGCGGCACGGTTGAGACGATATGGGGCATCGACTACCCGAGCTTCAATGCCCTGCGTCCATTTACCTTTCTTAGCGGCGGCCCGTTCCAAAATCCCGAAGATGTCATCGTAGACGATGTCTTTGCGCGCACCGACCGCGGATATCATGTTGGGGATTCAATCACAATTTTGAACCACAAATTCCGCATCTGCGGCATCGTCGAGCATGGCAAGGGCGGCCGTAAGTACCTGCCAATCAAAACCTTGGGCGCGCTTCTCGGCTCGCCGAACAATGCCAGCCTGTTTTTTATCAAGAGCGACGATGTAAAGTACCAGCCGCTCATCAAGCAGGAGATTGTCAATACGCCCGGACTCTCCCAATACGAAGTTCAAACCCTTCAGGAGCTTCTTTCCCAGTTAACACCGGAGCATCTGCCTGGGTTCAACACCGGGCTGCACACCGTGATGGGTATAGCGGTCGTTATCGGGTTTATCGTCATTTTTCAGGCGATGTATACGGCCGTGCTCGAGCGAACGCGCGAGATTGGCATCCTCAAGGCTCTAGGCGCTTCCCAGTTCTATATCGTGAACGTGGTTTTAAGAGAAACCGGCCTGCTGGCGATCGTAGGCATTGCTTTGGGAATCGGGCTGACTTTCGTGCTGAAAACTGCGCTGGCTCTCCACTTTCCTACGCTGCAGTTCCCGGTCAGCGCCCAATGGATCGTGCAGGCGGCAGTGATCGCGTTTGGCGGGGCTCTGGTGGGAGCGAGCTACCCGGCAATCAAGGCCGCCAGAAAAGATCCGATCGAAGCTCTGGCCTACGAATAGTTTTCCGGGCTACGCGCTGCTGACCGTCAAGAGAGCTTTCAGCGTGGCTCCTGGATTTCCGGAGACGATGTCGAATGCCTGCTGGCCTTGTTCGAGCGGCAGCTCCAGCGTCCACGGAGACAGATCAACCTTTCCGGCTATCAATAGCGACAGGGATCGCTCGAAGTCGACAGGATTATAGGCGAACGACATCAGAACTCGATGCTCCTTGCGGATGCTGGTGACGAAATCGATCTCGCTCTTTTGAGCGCCCAAGCCCAGCAGGACCACTTCACCGCCTGGCCGGCAAAGATCAAAGGCCATTTGCCGGGCTGCCGCACTGCCGCTCGCGTCGAGAACCATGTCAAAGCCCCCGCCGGCTAAATCCAGGGCTTCCGCCCGGCCCTCAGCCGATCCAGTATTCACGGCCGCCACGGCTCCCAGTTGCCGCATGCACTCCAGGCGGCGATCGTTCACGTCCACTACCATCAGATCTTTGGCGCCTATCAGGTTAGCGAAACAGACCGCCAGCGCTCCCATGGTGCCCGCGCCCACAATCGCCAGTCTGAACAACGGCGGGGGCGCAGCCAGCCGAAACAGATGCACAATGTTGGCCAGCGGTTCGGTAAGGATGGCCCGGCTTGAGGGAAGCGAACCGGGTACCTCGTAGATTTGAGATTCGGGCACGGCCACGAACTCGGCAAAAGCGCCTGGAATCTGGTCCATTCCCAGCAATCGCCAGCTCTCGCACTGGTTTTGCGAGCCCGACAAGCAGGCCCAGCATCGTCCACAGCTAATCAGCGGATTGGCGACCACGCGGCGTCCGTCGGCCAGCGACCCGATTAACTCGTGTCCGAGCACTAGCCCAGGGCGCCGCCGCGAGCTATGGCCGAGAAAGGCCGAGATGTCCGAGCCGCAGATTCCAGCCTTTTCGATGGCGATCTCGACTTCGCCTGGGACGAGCTCCGGCCGCGAGCGTTCCCCCATTTCCAGTGTTTTTGGCGCGGTATATACCAATGCACGCATGGCATAAATATATAGCGTCCATGCCGCGGTTCACTAATGGTGCGGTTCACTAACGGCTGACCACGCACAGGCGCTTACTCAACCGCCCCCAAGGATCTCGACAATCTCCTCATGGCGGCGCTCGCGGGCATAGTCGGCGGGAGTCTTACCCTGGTCGCACAGCTTGCTGCTATCGGCGCCGGCCTCAAGCAGCAGAAGGACCAGCTCTCGTCTGCCGGCGGCGGCCGCCTGATGCAGCGGAGTATAGCCTCCCGCCTGCGCAGCATTTACGTCGGCTCCCTGATCGATCAACAGGCGCGCAGTCTGCAAATTCTGGCTCAAGGCGACGCAGGCATGAAGCGGCTGGCTACGCATCGGATTGCGCGAGAACTGATGCAGATGTGCTCCATGCTCGAGCAGCAGGGCTGCCGCCTCGGGTCCGCCGAATGCGGCAGCCAGATGAAGCGGTCCCCACCCGTCGGCGGATACCTGGTAAGCCCAAACGGCATCCTGCCGCAGAAGAGAGCCGAGCCTGTTCAAATCCCCCACGGCTGCCGACTCGAAGATGTCAAGCTCAGAAAGCTGGGCGAGCAGGAAATCCCGGATCAGCGTTTGCCCGCTGTAGACGGACCACAAGAGAGCGGAAACGCCTTGCGCATCCTTGCACGCAACCAGCGATTTGTCTTCTTCGGCGGCGGCCGCCACTTCGGCCGTCTCCCCTTTTCGAATGAGATTGAGAAAACGCTGGCTCACCAGATTATTCTAGGACCTGTTGGCACTGATAGGGCGAGCAGTGAGAACGTGGTTTTTAAGAAATCCCCGGAACGTTAGTGGAGCGCGATCTATGCGCTGCTTTCTGCGCGCCAGAGTCTGCGTAAGGCTCCGGATTTTCCGCTGACTGGATCCGAAGCGGGGAACGGCAAGTGCCCCATACGCTCGCTTTCCGCCGCCGAGGGCGCGGCGCGGCAGATATCCCAATCCTGATCTGGAGGATAGGCGCCCACGACCAGAAAATCGCCGCTCGCCTTAACCTTGCAATGTCCAGTGCCGGTCGGCAGCACAGCCACATCGCCGGCGCGCAAAGTAATCTCCGTTCCGTTTTCTCCGCCCAGCATCACCAAAGCGTGCCCGGCAGCGATGCCGAGAACTTCGTGGGCGGTTGAATGATAGTGGTGAAAATCATAGATTCCGTTGCGCCATTGAGGCGGCCATCCGTTGCGCCCGAACTGAGTTTCAAAAACAGAGGCCGGATCTTCCGCCGGTTTGGGAAGAATCGATCTGTAAAGCAAAACTGGCAGCTTTTGGTTATTCGGCATCCACCCGTTGCGCGAGAGCCGGAGAATTTCAGGCTCCGGGGCGGTTGGGCCTCCAGCCATCGCCTGGCTTGCCGGCGAAAGACTGAGCGCGGCGAGGACGGAATTGAAGCGCCGGCGATTCATCATGGTCATAGACCGCCCTTTACTGGGATGCGTGTTTCCAGGATGCCGCAGCCTGATGTTTATTGCTCAAATTCGCGACGGAACGAGGGATCGAGCTGGTGGGAAGAAATCCTTACTCTTTGCGGTGCTCGGCCGCAGTAGTTTCGGCTCGCTGGCGCAAGGCGTGAACTACTACCCGCAACATCTCATCTTCGGGAGCCGGCTTTCCTGTCCAGATCTCAAACTGGCGTGCCCCCTGCTGAACGAACATCTCAACACCGGTAATGACGTGAATACCCTTTTCCCGCGCCATGCGGATCAGGGGAGTGTCCACCGGATTGTAGACCAGATCGAAAACCAGGCGGGCGTTGATCTCTTTAGGCTCCAGAATATGCTGCGGTTTAATACCGTGCATACCTATGGGCGTCGCGTTCACAATAACGTCGAAGCTGGATTTGGCCACCTGGTCCCGCCGGATGGTCTTGACCTTTGCCTCGCGCGCGAGTTTTTGGGCGGTTTGCGTGGTGCGGTTCAGCACTATCACCTCGGCGCCTCTGCGGGCTAAACCGAAAACGGCTGCGCGTGCCGCTCCGCCGGCTCCGAGCACCAGCACCTTGGCGCCTTTGAGCGCCAGCCGCCTTTCCAGCGGCCGCACAATTCCGCCTTCATCTGTGTTGAAGCCGTACAGCTTGCCATCCTGGGAGCGAACGATAGTGTTGCATGACCCGATCTCGGCCGAAACCGGATCTGTGTTCTCCAGATGCTTCATTACCTCCTGTTTGAGCGGCATGGTCACGCTTAAGCCGTGCAACGGCACTTCGCGGACCAGTTTCAGCAGGTCACCGAGCTTGTTGGTCTGCAAAGCCAGGTAAACCGCATTGACAGTCTCACGGCGGAAGGCGGTATTCATCATGAGCGGTGAGAGGGAGTGCTTAATGGGATTGCCGCAGACACCGTAGACTTTGGTGGCCGCATCGATCTGGCCGATCCGGTAAGTCTCGAGCAATGTGCGCGCGGCAATTTGCCCGGAGCCTGTCTCTTCGCCCTCTGCGGCGGAAGCGAAGGTGAAGACGCTGCCCGCGCGAACTCCCAACACCCGGCTGACCAACCCCTGGTCTCCCATGCAAATGCCGATCAGGTTGGCCATGTCATGAGCGCGTTCGAGAAAGCGCATCATCACTACATTGTCGGAGAGCGATTTTGCGGTGGAAACGATCTTGATAAACTCCGGCTCGTAGGGCCGGATACGCTCAAAGATGCCGTCCAAATCTTTGGTGGCCTGAAAATCGTGGTGCGAGATGATGAGGGCTGCGCCGCGCGCGCGCAGCTTTTCCAGTTCGGAAGACTTGATCGACTCCGCCGTCTCCAATTCCAGATCGATGAGATGAAATCCTGAGGATGGCGCCTTCTGTAGCACCTCCAGTTCCGCGGCAATCGTTCCCTTGAACTTACCGCCGGTGGCGGCTCGACGGCAGGTCGCGAGCGCGGTCACCTCCCCATGTTCCGCCAGGAACTGCTTCAATTTGGGCAGCGCGGCCACAGGTTTGGCGAGGTAATCCAGACGAAATTCCAAAAAAGGGTTCTCGCGCGCAGCCGCCGCGGCGCGATCCAGCATCTCGACCGCCGTCGAGCCGGTGATCGCGACACATACTTTCCCCATGCGCAAACGCAAGAATTGCGGAGACAGAGTTGTAGCGGCAGAATGCATAGTTCCACTTGCTAAACGTTACCGGGGGCCGTCCTATGGCTTATGGGTAACAGAGCATAGTATGCAACAGAACTCTCTGTTGCTGTAGTTTTACCGTTTACCTTACACCAAAGGAAGGAATAATACTTCGGCCCGGTGATAAGAGGCATTTCTCCTATTACTGGCCCGTTCCAAGAGCGGTTATGTGCAGCGTCTCCTCGAAAAAGCTGCGTATCCAGCTTAGCTCCGGTCTACACCCATCGGAGAAATGCTCTACTCTGAAGACTCAGAGGGAATATGGCTAAAGTTGTTGACGTATCTACTGAGGAAGGGAAAATTCCAACGCTCCGGGAACTCCAGTTGAACCCCTGGACTTCCAGCGCGCCGAAGCAAGATGGCGAGCCAGAGGAGGATAGCGGCCACTTGAGCGTGGCAAGTCTGGAAGCCTGGGTCGGCGCCGGGCTAGATAGGCAACAGAAAAGCATTGAACAATTGATTTCTGGTGCTGGCGGCGGCCTGCGAACGGTGGCAAATACGCTCCGCTTTTACGATGACGCCGTGGCTGCTCTGGGCGCTGCAGGTTCCCAAGTATCGCTCCTGGATAGTGTTTATCCGGAGAAGGAGGTGCGCGATAAGGCGCGCGAGCTGACGCAGAGAGTCGCCGCGGCCGGAACCGCACTATCACTCAACCATGAGGTCTTCCGCGCGCTCGAGGCGATGGATCTCTCCGATGCGGACCCGGCGACCCGGCACTACGTGTCCCAAACGCTGCTGAACTACCGGCTGGCAGGCGTAGACAAGGATGAGCCCACACGCCAGCATTTGCGCGAGCTATCGGATCGGGCGACCGAGCTGTCGCTGGCTTTCAGCAACAATGTGCAGGAGAACGTAAACCGGATCGAGGTGCGGGACCTGTCGGAACTGGACGGACTTCCGGCCGATTACATCAAAAACCATCCGCCGAATGCCGATGGGAGTTATTACGCTTACCACCGACTATCCGGACATGCAGCCGGTAATGACGTTCGCCCGTAGCGAGGATCTTCGGCTTCGCATGTTCCGCGCCTATAACACCAGGGCTTACCCGGTCAATCGCCAAGTCCTATTGGATTTGCTCAAGGTGCGGGAGGAGATAGCTTCTATCTTAGATTTTGCTTCCTGGGCGGATCTGGCTACGGCCAATCAGTTGATCGCTTCGGCCGCGAACATGAAGACTTTTATCGCCCAGCTGGAGCAGGCGTCGCGGAGCGGCGCGCAACGGGAGTACGGGATGGTGCTTGATTTTGCCCGGAAACAGCAACCTGGACTCACGGCTCTCAGGAGTAGCGACCGGGGCTATTGGTATGAGCAGTACAGGCGCGCCGCCTTTGATTTCGATTCCCAATCCGTCCGCCCTTATTTCCCCTATGAGCGCGTCGAGAAGGGCATCCTCGCGACGGCCGAAAGGCTCTTCCATGTGCGTTTCGAGCGGGCCAGGGATGCGGAAGTCTGGGAACCGTCGGTGACGGCATGGGACGTCTATGACCGAGGCCGGCCAGTCGGCCGGTTCTACTTGGACATGCACCCGCGGGAGGGCAAAGACAAGTGGTTCAGCGCAGCTCCGTTGATTCCCGGGATTCGCGGCCGGCAGAGACCGGAAGCGGCGCTGATCTGCAATTTCCCCGGAGGCAAACCAGATGATCCTGGCCTGATGCAATACAGCGATGTAGTCACGTTCTTCCATGAATTCGGTCATCTGATGCACGCCATCCTGGGCGGGCAGCAGCAGTGGGCCGGGGTGAGCGGTATCGCTACGGAAGGCGATTTCGTAGAAGTACCGTCGCAGATGCTGGAAGAGTTTTTCCACGACGCGAAGCTGTTGGCCACCTTTGCCCGGCACTATCAGACGGATGAGCCGATTCCTGAGGAACTGGTCGAGCGGATGAACCGGGCGAGCGCTTTCGGACGAGCCGATGGGGTGCGCACGCAACTCTTCTACACCAGCTATTCGCTGCAGGTACACAATCTGCCCGCTGCCGGTGTCGATCCCGATGCGCTGCTGGAACAGGGCTACAAACAGTTGCTGCCTTATGAATGGGTGGATGGCAATCGCATGTACGCGAGTTTCACGCACCTCACCGGATATTCGTCCAATTACTACACCTACATGTTCGATAAGGTCATCGCTCTTGATTTTTTCAGTCAGTTCGACCGTTCGAATCTGCTCGAAGGACCAACGGCGATGCGCTACCGGCAGGCGATTCTCGAACCCGGCGGATCGAAGCCCGGACGTACGTTGATAGAAGATTTTCTCGGCCGCGAACAAAACATGGATGCTTTTGAACGCTGGATCGGAGAAGAGTTCCAAGAACCGCAACCGGAAGCACAAGCAGCAGCGCAGTAGGACTGCCCGGCGTTCGGCGGGCGCCATCTCCCTTTTTCCCTTGCCTGCGTCTAAACAGCAGAAAGCCCGTCGGATATCCTCTTTCTATGCGCGTGCGTGTTCTGCTTTTCGGAGTGCTCAAGGATGTTTTTCCGGGCGACGGCCAGATGCTGGAGCTGCCCGAGGGATCGACTGTCGATGCCCTGCTTGATCGCTACCGTGCAAAGGCGCCGGAGCAGCGCAAGCTTTGGTCCGCACTTGCCGTCGCTGTCAACCGGGAATATGCGTCGCCCGCACAGCCGCTGAGCGACGGCGATGAAGTTGCGCTTCTGCCTCCGGTGAGCGGCGGCGGAGAGCCGCTCATTGCCTTAGTTCGCGAGCCCATCGATGCGCAATCCATCGTCGCGGCCCTGAAGCAAGGGGAAGACGGCGCAGTGGCGGTCTTTGACGGCATCGTTCGCAACAACACACGCGGACGCCGCACCCTTTACCTCGTCTATGAGGCTTACGAGGAAATGGCGCTGCGGCTGATGAACTCACTGGCGCTCTCGGCCGTGGCGGAACATGGAGTCCGCGAAGTGGCGATTGTTCATCGCCTGGGCAAGCTTTCAGTGGGGGAGACGAGCGTGCTGATCGCTGCCGCCTCCGCTCATCGCGGGCAGGCCTTCGATGCTTGCCGCTGGCTGATCGACACATTGAAGAGGGAAGTACCGGTTTGGAAGAAGGAACATTTTGAAGATGGCGCTGTGTGGGCCGATGGCGAGCCCTTTCCTTCGAAGATCCTGCAGAAGGAAATGCGGTGAAAGCCTTCTCCTGCCTGGCTTTTCTGTTTTACCTGCCTCTCGTCCATGCTCAGTTGCTACCGCCCCGGCCGTTGGCCCAGCAAAAGTCCGGGGAGCCTCCGACGATCAGCGTCAATGTGCGGCTCGTAAATGTGTTCGTCAATGTTACGGATAGTAGTGGAGCTCCGGTTCCGGGACTTAACAAGGACGATTTTCTGCTCTCCGAAAACGGACACCCGCAGAAAATCGCCGTCTTCGAGCGCCAATCGGAGTTGCCGTTGAATATCGTGCTCGCCATAGACGCAAGCGGCAGTGTCGCCAAGGATTTCCCGCTCGAAGAGCAAGCAGCCCATCGTTTTGTACGCGCTATGCTTCGTCCGGTCGATCGCTTTGATGTGATGGAATTTGCCGATAACGTGCGCGAGGTTGTCGGCTTCACCAATAGCCTCAGCCGCATTGATCGCGGATTGAGCAGCATCCGCGTCGGGTCCGCTACGGCGCTCTACAGCGCTATTTATCTGGCATCGCAAAGCCTCGCGCCTTATTCGGGCCGCAAAGTATTAGTGCTCATCTCCGATGGCGGCAATACCGCGAAAGGGACCACCTATGATATGGCATTGGAACAGGCGGTGAGGGGCGAAGCCATCGTCTATAGCATCATCGATGTTCCCATCTATGCCAGCGCCGGCCGCGATCTTGCCGGGGAACACGCCATGATCACCCTTTCTCAGGAAACCGGCGGCAAATATTACTATGCCGACGCTTCCTCCCTGGATCGGACATTCCAGCAGGTCTCGCAGGATCTGCGAACTCAATACCTGCTGGGCTATTACCCTAAAGACAATTCGGATAACAAGGAATTTCGCACCATCTCGGTTCATCTGCGAAACCCGCCCGCAGGGACAAACTATACCGTTCGCCACCGTACCGGGTATTATCCTTCCCCGGCCCAATAGAGTGAAGCGGAGGGGAGCGATCCGCGGTTCACGCGTGGGAACGGGTAAACCATGGATCCCTTCACTCCGCTCTTTCTCCTTTATCGCTTAAACAGTGTTGATCGTGCCATTCACTCCGTTGGGAAAGAATCCTCCGCTCATCGTGCCCGATTGGCTGTTGGCGTAAACGATGGAGAGCACCTGGCTGGTGGTGCGGACCACGGCGAGCGCCTGTAGGTTAACCGTAAAGTACTGCACGCCGGATGGCGGCGGAAGGATATCCATGCTATCCGTTGCGGTTGTCGCAACATCGTTCTCCGATATCAGCAAGCGAACGTTCGAAGCATGGTAAGCCTCGGTCAATGCGATTTGCACCGCCGTTTGCAGATATGCCTTGCTGGTGATCAATGGAGCGGCGCCGCCGTAGGCGGAAACGCCTGTATCTTCGAACGCACGCGACAATTGCAGGAATTGCCTGAAGTTTGCAAATCCAATTCCTAACGCGTCGAGATTGATGGCGGGTTTGGCGACAGCAGCTCCTCCTAAGGCGCCGCGCAGAAGGATAACGTGTTGCGCCTCGTCGTAGGCTATTTCCGTAGCGATTTCGTTCAGTTTTCTCGATCTTTCATGCCGGTTATCGAAATCCACCTTCATCCCGCCGGTGGTTGGACCCTGAGTCCCGGTGCCGTCTATACCGATTCCGTAGTCTTCGATGGTCTTGCCGGTCAAGGCCATGGTATAGAACTCAGCTTCCAGATATTCCAGGTTCAGTGCGAAGTTAAGGATGTCGACGTCCGTCACGCCTGCTGCCAGAACCGAGGAAGGCTTGATCCCAAGCGCGCGCGCGCCCGGTAAACTGTCCATCATGCCCAGCTTCCCGGCTGCCAGCGTGGCGCCTGCCAATCCAAGCCCGGTAAAACCTGCGCCTTTGACGAATGCCCGACGGTTGAATGCAGATTGCGTCAGGCCGGTTGCCACTTCTTGTTCAGTGTTTTTCATTAGATCTCCCTCTGCGTTGGTAATCGAAGACATTCAACTGGCCCACGCCGCCCGGGTTTGTGCGGCAGTAGAGCCGCCATCTGGCTAGTGGATGGAGTAGAGCCGTATGGGGAATTGGCTCCGGGTGGAGCAGATCGCAGCAACAGGGGAGAAGTCCCGGCTGTGGTCCTCCAGATCGATTACGTCAAACGGTCGAAGTTGGATTGGATTCCTGGTGAATTAAATTGAGATAAAAGGAATTGAAGCCACAGCGGTTAGAGCAATCAAGCGCGGATTCCTTTCCTGTTTCTGCCTTAAGCTTCGCCGGTCGGACGAGGTTATACTCAAACGGTAAATAGCTGCGAAATTCGCTCCCGGAGGCCTCCTCGCTCCGGCCTCTGGAAGGCAAGAAGGTATGAAGCTTTACCGAACGGCAAATGGTTATGTTGTAGAACGCGAAGTTGAGCAGCGGAATCGATACTATGCGGGAAGCGAGCCTAACTGGGACGAGTTGGTGACGCGGGAGGACCTCGAGAGCTATTTAGAGCGACGCATTTCCCAGCTTGAAGCGCTTGAGGCTCAAAACTTTGAAGAGCTTGAGAAAGCGTTGCTGCCTCCGGTTCTAAGCCAGGATGTGTGGGCTTCCGGCGTCACCTACTTCCGCAGCCGCAACGCTCGAATGGAGGAATCAAAATCTTCGGGTGGGGGTGATTTTTACGATCGCGTTTATTCCGCTGAGCGCCCGGAGCTCTTCTTCAAGTCCGCTCCCCAGCGGGTTGTGGGTCATCGCGGCAAAGTGGCCATTCGCAGGGACTCTGCCTGGTCTATTCCCGAGCCGGAGCTCACGGTGCTCGCCAGTCCCGGCGGGAAGATCGTCGGATATACCATCGGCAACGACATGAGCTCACGGGATATCGAAGGCGAGAATCCCTTATATCTCCCGCAGGCCAAAGTTTACGATCGCAGCTGCGCATTGGGTCCGGGAATTCTGGTTTGTTCAGCCCCGTTGCCGGTTTCGACTGAGATTAGCCTGGAGATCATACGGGGCGGCCGGGTTGAAGTCGCTGGTTCTACGACCTTGGCGGAGCTGAAGCGTCCGCTAACCACGTTGCTCGAATATCTCTATAGAGAGAACAGCTTCCCGCATGGGAGTTTTCTGCTTACCGGTACCGGCGTGGTACCGCCGGACTCCTTCACCCTCCAGCAGGGAGACGAGATCCGCATCACGATTACTGGAATTGGCACGCTGATCAATTCCGTCGGCTAGGAAAAATTTTTTGAGCATTTCTCGTGCTCCACGTTTCCCCGGGGCCGGATAGCTCTATCGTGTGATTGTCTGCGACGGAGCCAAGAAGGAAACTTCTTGGCATGCGACTCTCCAGCGCCGAGTGGATCGAAATTGGGATGATGACAGCCGGCGCGCTGGGCCTCCTGATCTTACTGGCGCCCGCTTTCGGCCGCAAGCCGAAGCAAACCGGCGAGGGTTGGCTCTTCCCGGTAAAATTAACCTGCTCGCTCCTGTACCAGATCGGCTTTGCCGCCGGAATCTGCTCCGTGGCTTACGCCGGCCGGAGACTCCTCGCATCCGCAGCCTCTAATTGGGGCGGTTGGGCGTGCTTCGCCTTTGGATTTGCCTTGGTTCTCCTTGTGCTCTCAAACTGGCCCGAACCATTGATCTTCGATAAAGATGGAGTGCTTGAGCGCGGATCTCCCGCGACCCGCATTCGCTGGCAGGAGTTGAGCCATATCCGCGAGTATCACATCCGCAACGATCGCGGCATAGTGATTCACAGCATCTATGGTCAACAACTCGTCGTGGCGGAGACCGCCTACGATTCCGCACAGGTACTTGATACGCTGCTCGAACGCCATCCATTCCCGCTCCATTCCTCTGAAGACGGGCTTGCGCCGATCTCAATTCTGACCGTACCGCTGCAAAAGTGACCGGCGCCTCTTCATCCGGACCTCCTAATCCCTCATTCCCTTGACCGCTGACCTCCTCACCACCGGCATCTGAGAAGATAAGGGGAGCGAGGTACTGCCCCTTTGAGATCTGCGAAAGCCGGACAATGCTGAGAGTCATATCCACCCATGTATTTCTGCGCCAGCGGCTGCATCCGGGTCTGCTGCAGGCCATCTCCGATGGCGGCGCACAGGGAGTCGAGATTTTTGCCGCGCGGCAGCATTTCGATTATGCCAACCGCACCCATGTCAAAGAGATTGCCGATTGGCTCCGGTCCAATCCTCTGCAGCCGTTTTCCATGCACGCGCCGCTATTTGCAGACGTCGAAATGGGCCGCGGGGGCGCTCCGGCGGTGAACGTGGTGCATCAGGAAAAGTCCCGGCGCATCGATGCCATGGACGAGGTCAAGCGAGCGCTGGAGGCGGCGGAGGTGTTGCCGCTCAAGTTCCTGGTGCTGCACCTGGGAGAGCGCGAAGACCGCTGGAACCAGCGAACCCTGGAGCACGCCATGACAGCCATTGAGCATCTGCAGGCCTTCGCCAGGCCGCTGGGCGTGAAGCTGCTGCTGGAGAACATTCCAAACGAGGTGACCGAGCCCAAAAATCTTCTGGAGATCGTTAGCGTCGGGCACTTCAAGGATGTCGGCCTGTGCGTGGATTTGGGTCATGCCAATTTCCGCGACGGCGTTCGCCCCACTATCCAAGAGCTGAAGCACCTGATCTTCACCGCTCATATTCACGATAACCAGGGCGTGAAGGATGAGCACCTATGGCCTGGCGATGGGACAATCGACTGGGTGGAAGCCATGGCCGATTTGGGCACTGCCCCGGAGATCGCCGGCGGCGTGCTCGAGATCCACTATCAATTTGGGGAATCGCCGGAAGAAGTTGCACAACGGGCGGCGCAGACCTTCGCCAAACTTGAGCTTTGAAACGGAGCTGAACGCGCAAAATGGCGGACGGGAAGAACACAAAAGAAGATGCCGCTCCCTCGGCGGCAATCGCAGCGCTCAGCCGGCATGAAGGACAACGGGTCACGCTGCACGCTTGGCTCTACAACCTGCGCGAGAGCGGAAAGCTGCTCTTCCCTATCTTTCGCGATGGGACCGGCGCTATTCAGGGCATTGTGCCCAAAGCGGCGGTATCCGCGGAGGTTTTCGAGCGCGTACGCAGCCTTACGCAGGAATCCAGCGTAATCGTCACGGGAAAGGTGCGCGCGGATAAGCGGGCGCCCGGCGGCTACGAGCTTGATGTCGAAGACGTAGAGATCGTGCAGCGTGTGCCCGAAGACACTCCTTTCCCTATCACGCTCAAGGAGCACGGTGTTGACTTTCTGATGGAGCACCGGCACCTGTGGGTGCGGACGCCGAGACAAGCAGCCATTCTCCGCATCCGGGCGGAGATCATAAAAGCAGCCCGCGATTTCCTGGACCAGAACGGCTTTACTTTGACTGACCCGCCCATCCTCACCCCAGCCGCCTGCGAGGGTACAAGTACGCTTTTCCCGGTCGATTATTTTGGCGATCCAGCGTTTCTGACCCAGAGCGGTCAGCTCTATATCGAAAGTACCGCGCTGGCCCTGGGCAAGGTCTACTCCTTCGGACCTACTTTTCGCGCTGAGAAATCGAAGACCCGGCGCCACCTGACCGAGTTTTGGATGGTAGAGCCGGAGATGGCCTACGCCAATCTCGATGATCTGATGAACCTGGCGGAGCAATTTCTCAGCTTCATTGTGCAGCGCGTGCTTGTTCGACGGCCGCTCGATCTGAAAGTGTTAGGCCGGGAGACGGCGAAGCTGGAGCCGGTCCAGGCCCCTTTTCCCCGTATCACCTATGACGATGCGGCCGCAATGCTCGAAGAAGCCCACGCCAAGGGATTGATCGAACATACGTTCGAATACGGGAATGATTTCGGTTCTCCCGACGAGACCTATCTCTCCGGCCAATTTGAGCGGCCGTTGATGGTGCACCGCTATCCTGCCGCGGTGAAGGCCTTCTACATGGAGCCGGACCCGGAGAATGCCAAATTCGCGCTCTGCGTCGATGTTCTGGCGCCGGAGGGATATGGCGAGGTGATTGGCGGATCGCAGCGCATTTCATCCTATGAGCTGTTGAAGCAGCGAATCGAAGAGCACCATCTGCCGCTCCAGCCATTAGAGTGGTACCTGGATTTGCGCCGCTACGGCTCGGTCCCGCATGCCGGTTTCGGCATGGGAATCGAGCGGGTGGTGGCCTGGGTCTGCGGCCTGGAGCACGTCCGCGAGACAATCCCCTTCGCCCGCACGCTCAATCGGATGTATCCCTGAATCAGCTAAGCAGCGGTCAGCTAAACTTCCGGAGTCGGCTAAAACGCGGTCAGCTAAAACGCGGTCAGCTAAAAGTCTTCACTACATGGAGAGGATTTCAGCTCACTAGGCCAGGTGAATACGAGGCTGTTATGAGCAGGATGACCTGATGGTCGCGCAGGATGGCTCCTGACCCACTGGGCGGCCTCAACAGGCTGGCCAAACAGGTGGCAGCTTCGGGCATCACGAAGATTTCCGTCAACGTGATCATCGACGATCGCTTGTTCATGCCCTTCCGGGTTCCAAACCAGAACCTGCTGACACGCAGATCATCATCAACTACAATCGCATTGATGTGACGGTCCTGCCGACGAAGCCAGGGGAGCGTGCAAAAATTGAATGGCGGCCGCACACGGCAGCATTCACGGTGACACAAGACGTGATGACCGCGGCTGCTGGCCACGAAACAAACGTCGAGCTTACGCAGTCCGGGCCGCACGCCGGCCATGTGAGCGGACAAATTGCAGTGGACTATAAACCGCCTTTTCCCGGCGTACAAACGCTGGTGCGAACCTTTGCCGTGGATAATCCGGCGGACACTGATTCTCCGGCCTCACTCCAGGTGCCGACGGAGTTCGCCCGCACCACGTTTATCGAAGCGTTACGCCGGGCGGGCATCACGGTCAATGCGCCACTGTTGGGGTCTAACCCTGCCCGCAAGCTTCCCCCACCTGATTGTTACCCGGCGGATACCGAGGTTGCCACTCTGGTCTCCACACCTTATGCGCAATATTCGAAGCTGGTCCTGAAAATAAGCCACAATCTCGGCGCCAATTTAAGCCTGATGCTGTTTGGCTTGAGCCATGGGGTAAACACGATACAACAGGCGCTCGAGGTAGAGCGCAAGACCCTGACGGAGCAGGACGGCCTGGATGGCAAAGGATTCTACTTCCCAACCAATGGCAGCGGCAGCCCAGACAGCGAGGCGTCAGCAAAAACCACGGTAAAGCTGCTGCGATTTATGAAAGACCAGCCGGATTTCATCCCGTTTTTCCAATCGCTACCGATCCTGGGAGTGGATGGTTCCCTGGCTGACTTTGGCAGCAACAGCCCCGCACGAGGAAAGGTGTTTGCCAAGACCGGCACATATCTGGCAGGAGGCAAGATCGGCGCGCAAGTTTTGGCCGGATATATCGACGCTCGCAGTGGCAGAAAGCTAGCCTACGCTCTGCACTAGCTTTGGTCTTCTCTACATCGGCTTCTTCGCCCCTCGCACTCTCCAAAACTTTTCAGTCGGTTTTCGTCAACTAGTGTTGAAGACCAAAAGGCCTCGCTGATTTGATCTCGAGCGGCCGTCACCTCTGATGTCTTGATCGAACGAATTGCGTATACCGTCTTTGATCACAATGAAGCCAACGGTTTGGGCAATGCCGTTCTTTCCAAACCGGATCCCCTAGCGGGATATAAAGCGCTTGCCCGCCAGGTAGCGGCCAGCGGCATAACGGAGATCAAGGGAGATGTCGTTATCGACGACCGTTTGTTCAAGCCGTATGAATTTCGCGAAGAGTTCGATATGCGGCCTATCTTCGTTAACGACGACCTGGTGGATTTGATTATCAATCCGGAGCAGCAGGGAGACCTCGCTTCCCTGCGCCATCGCCCGGTCTCAGAAGCGCTGAGGGTAAAGAACGAAGTCGAGATGACCGCAAGTGACAGCAAGGAGACGATTAAACCCCAGCTACCAACGTGTATCGGGGAGCCTGGGTGCTCGGTTACGTTGCAGGGCAATTTGCCGGTGGGCTTTACGCCGCCGCTCACGGGTAGCTATCCGCTGATTCGCACCTACCGCATTACCAAACCTTCTGACTACGCACGTACCGTATTTATTGAGGCGTTGCGAGCAGCCGGTGTAACCGTGAAAGCCCCGGCGGTCGAGCCGAATCCTACAAAACTATTGCCGGGCAAGGACTGCTATAAGGCCCAAGCGCGGGTGGCCGAACTCGAGGGCTTGCCGTACAGCGAAGATGCAAAGCTGGTCATGAAAGTAAGTTACAACCTGGGAGCCGACACAAGCCTGGTGCTGTGGGGCCTGACCGAAGGCGTCGATAGCATGGATTCTGCGCTTGCTGTCGAGAAACGAAACCTGAGTGAAAATTTCGGCATTCCACAATCGGAATACACGTTCTTTGATGGCAGCGGCGGGGACGACACCACGGCAACCAATGAAGTGGTGACACATTTCCTTGATGAGATGTCCAAGCGCAGCGTCTTTCCTGACTACCTGGCATCATTTCCCATACTTGGTGTCGATGGATCGCTGGGCACCGTTACAGACTTCGAAGAGAATGCCACGCTTGCGCCAGCCAAGGGACACGTGTTTGCCAAAACTCGCCCCTGCGGCACGGTGATCTTGCTATCCTAGAGCGGCGGCGAGAAACTCTGGACTTCTTGCCGCCCACACGGTGCGGCTCTTGCTAAGCTCGCTCTCAATTGTTGACCATCGCTTTTGCCGTTTTGACCAGGAATATAGGCCGAATCCTAAACTCTTCAGCAACTCCAATGCGTCTTCTGCTTTGCACCCGCTACGCCGGCACCAATCTTCCTCGCTTTCAAACATCACGATGACATTGGGTGACTGCGACAGAAGACGTTGCGCGCCTTTGAGCAGGCGATACTCTCCCCCTTCAACATCAATCTTGAGGAAATCGATGCGGTCGATTTTTTGGGCAGTCGCGAAACCGTCGAGCGTGTCAACCCCCACAGTCTCGACCGCGTCGCCTTCGGCGACCTTGCCCGTATAGTCCAGATGCCGGTAAAGATCGCCCAAGCCGCGCTCGGAACGCAGCGTGAGCTCTCCTGCAAAATCGCTCAACGCCAGGCGGTGCGCGGCTACGGTCGTGACTCCATTGAGGGAAAGATTGTCGAGAAACAGACTATAGGTGATTTGCGAGGGCTCAAATGACCAGATCCGTCCATCTTCCCCTACACGTTTTGCCGCCAGGAGCGAGTAAAGGCCGATATTCGCGCCGGCGTCCACAACTTTCATACATGGCTTAAGGAGCTTTGCGGCCAGTCTCATCTCCGTTCGTTCGAAGAGGGGTCCTAGCGATAGAAATTCAGTGAGTTCGCCCTTGGGGTGAAGTTCAAATTCGAGCCCAGGGGTCACGAGGCAACGCACAGGCTGTCCGCCGCGATGCTTGAGCCGATGCATCCAGCGTAGACCCGATCGAGCGAATCCGCTGAGCCTGGAATGCCGCAATCTGCTTAATAGAGCCACGGTCGACTATTGATTCCCTCTTCAGCCAAGATACACTCCCCAAGCAGACAACCGATCTGGCGCATGTACTACTCCTCGAAGAGGAAACTATTTAGAACTCCGCGGAAGCTGTTGGATGTAAACCGTTCGCTGGAATGGCGGTAACCATGCGCGATACTCCACCGGGGAAAAGTTTGAGGACGCCAGGCAATTCATCCGGCCCAGGGTCAAAAAGTATTTCGGCTTTACCAGCGGAGTGAAACTGGTATACCCCAGCCGGCAAGCAGGCGCAAGCGGGAGAGGCTGTACATTTGGGTCATACGCTTGGGCCGGAACGCGGACGAATGGACTGTTGGCGTGGCCACCGTCTTCGATCTGCGTCCATCCGTCGTATTCCAAGCCACCCTGGATGAACCTCCGGGGAATTCCCGAGGCATGGATCTCGGCGGCGGCGGCAACTCGTGCGCGGTTCAGTGCAAACCAGTCATGTGTAGCGGCAATGGTGCAGAGCGCGAACAAGGCGAGCACAAACCAGCTTATTCCGCTGAGTTGGGCGGAAAACTGTTGCTCATAAAGCTTGAGCAAAGCGACGATGGCCACGATCATTAGTCCGAGCAAATAACGGTCAAAGATGAGTCCGTGGATAGCCCGCGGCAACAGAAGCGCGAGATAGCTGATGGCATAAGGCCCCAGGATCCAGGCCACATCCCGCCAGGAGGAATTCGTTTTTCCGGAACGGTTGATTTTTTGGAGCATCCGTTCGCAGAACAGTACTTCCGCGAATATCAGCACGGCCACTATTACAATTACGGAAATCGCAACCCTTACCCATACCGGGAAAATTGCCGGGGCAGAACCGAGCATAGTGCTGCCGGGAGCCGGAGCCATGCCGGATTGCATCAGTATATGGCTTATCCAAGGCAGGATATTTCCTTCGAGCAAGCCTCGAAAGCCCAGAAAAATATAGATAACGATAATAGCCAAGCCAAAACCGGCGATACGGCGGCGTGATTTAAGGCTGAGGCTGCGCGCGGCCGGAAGCCACGCGACGAGCACCGGTAAAAGGACGAACAGCAGGCAGAGCAAGGTCTTCAGAAGCGTCACCCCAAGATGCAGAAACATGGTGGGGCGAATGGGCACGCCCACGATGCCCGCCTCGGATTCGGAATAGGGTTGGCGGCTGAACCAGTCCATGCATGCAAAGACGCCGGCCAGGCTCGCGGCCCATAGCAGAATTCCCGCCGGCAGAATCGCCCTCCTCCTTCGCAGCAGCCAAGCCGTTGACGGCACCATGACCAAGGCTCCCAACCACGCGATCTGCCGCACGGTTCCTCCGGCAACATTAACCAGAGCCGCGGAACAAAGCCATAGCAGCGTTGCCCGATCGCTTTTTGCCGCAACTGCGCGTTGGCACATGTAGATACAAACCAGAACGGCGAACAGACCGGGAACGTCGGTCATGTAGCTGGCCGCGAGAGGAAGAAATAATGGAGAGATTCCTAAGGTCAGTGTTCCGAAAACAGCATCTCTTGGGGCGACCCCGAAGCGCAGCAGAATCTGATGAAAGAGGAACACAGACGCCAGCGCGACCAGCCACTCGGACGAGCGCACGACAGTGAATGAAAAACCAAAAAGCTTGATAAACAGCGCGCCCCAAACCACCTGCCATCCCAGCATCGCCGTGGCCCAGCCGTTAAAGATGAAGTGGCCGGTGCGGGCAAAGTCGAGGGCCGTTTTGATATAGGACCAATCATCGACGAAACCTATCTCCGCCACCGGATAGCTTGCCAGAAGGCAGGCTGCGGCAATCGCCGCGCAGAACAGGCCATCGCGAGCTCCGTGAGCATGCGCGGTTGACATGTCATCAGGTTTCTCGCGCGTCAGTGTCGATTTCGGCGAGTCGTACGCTACCTGTTGATCCGGAATAAGATCCTCCGGGATGAGAAGCTATTTCGACTTCTCCGGAAGTTGTTGAACGAAAACCTTGCGATGAAAAGGCGGCAGCCACGCGTGATACTCCGCCGCCGGGAAGTTCGAGGGCGACAGACAATCCATTCGCTGTAAAGTCAAAAAGTATTTCGGTTTGACTGCGGGCATCTGCCTGGTAGCAACCTTCTGGCAAGCGGGCGCAAGCGGGAAAGACTTTACATTGGGGTCATACGCTCCGGCCGGAACCTGGATGAATGGACTGTTGAGGTGGCCGCCATCTTCGATCTGCGTCCATCCGTCATATTCGAAGCCTCCGTCTATCGCGGTCCTGGGAATGCCTGAGGCCCGGATTTCATTCGCGGCAAGCACCCGAGCGCGATACAACGAAAACAGATCATGGGAAGCGGCCACCGTGTAGAGCGCAAACACAGCGAGCACGAGCCAGCTCAGAGCGGGGAGTTCGACGGCAAACCGCAGCTCGTAGAGCCGCAGCAGGACAATGATTGCGACCGGCAACAGCGGCAGTAAATACCTGTCGAAGGTGAAACCCTGCATGGCTCGTGGCAGCAGCAGGACAAGGTAGCTCAGGGCAAACGGCCCCAGGAGCCAGCCCAACTCCCGCCAGGAGGATTGCTTGTGCTCGAGAGAGCTTGTGTCTGCCGCCGTTTTTTCGCCGGTGGACATAGCGAAGGTTTGTTCCGCAAAGACCAGCCCGGCAACTATTACGACCAGCGAGATCGCGATCCTTACCGGTATCGCCAGCGTTGCGGGTGCGGTGCCGAGCATCCCCTCGGGAGATGTCGGAGCCATGCCCAATTGCATCATCACATGGCTTAGCCAAGGCGCGATGAAGTCACCGAGCCGGCCGCGGAAATTCAGAAAAACATAGCATGCCGCGATTGCAAGTACAACAGTTGCAATACGAATGTACGCCTTGAGGCTCAGCTTGCGCATTGCGGGCAGCCAAGCTGCGAGAACCGGCAAAAGGAGCAGCAACAGACATAACAGCGTTTTCAGAAGCAGTACGATTAGATGCAAGTACATGGCTGGGTGAATTGGAGCCCCAACGACGTCTGTCTCAGAGACGGAATAAGGCTGAAGATCGAACCAGTGCAAGCATCCGAATACGCCGATAACACTCGCCGCCCAAATCAGAATTCCCGCCGGCAGCATGCCGCGCCGGTTGCGAAGCAACCAAGCTGTCGATGGCGCCATGACCAGCGCTCCCAGCCATGCAATCTGGCGTGCGGTGCCTCCTGCAACATCGGCCAGGGCCGCGGAACACAGCCATAGCAGGGCCGCTCGATCGCTGCTTGCCGCGATGGCGCGCTGGCACATATAGATGCAGAGCAGGACCACAAACAGTCCAGGGACGTCGCTCATGAAGCTCGACGCGAGCGGAACAAACACCGGTGAGAGTCCCAGGGCCAGCGTGCCAAAAATGGCATGTCTTGCGGTAATCCCAAAGCGCACCAGAATCTGATGGAACAGCAAGATGGAGGCCAGCGCTACCGGCCAGGTCGACAAGTGCACAACGGTAAACGAAAAGCCAAAAAGTTTGATGAAGAGCGAGCCCCAAACGACCTGCCAACCCAGCATTGCAGAAGTCCCGCCGTTGTAGAGGAAGTGCCCGGTGCGGGCAAAATCGAGGGCTGTTTTGATGTAGGACCAGTCGTCAATAAAGCCGATTTCAGCAACAGGATAGCTGGCCAGCAAAGCTGCTGAGACAATCAGAGTGCAAAACAGCCCGTTGAGCAAAGGCGACCTTTGGTGAGCCTTCCCTCCGGCATCTATTCTTTGTGTTTCAGGGAAGGTTATCGCTTTGCTCATTCCCGTTTTTGCTCTGCTGGTAATTCGCCGCTACAGCCCGCGCCATCTGCCGTGCCAGGCGGACGCTCTCCGCAATGCCTCGATCCTCCGGGTAATAGTAGCAGGTATCGGCAACCTGCAATCCTTGAATGGGGGTTTGCACTGGCGGAATCATTGCGGCAAATCCCACTTCGCATATCGGCTGAGCATGCCGCAATCGTGAGACCTTGGCGTCGGTCAAGTCGGATCGCATGAGCTCCGGGCGGATTCGCTGCAGGCAAGCGAACGCGTCGGCAATCAGCTGCTCGTCGCTCCAGGCGAATTTGGGATTTGTGACAGGCATGTAATAGGGAACGTAGACAATCGTCGGGCCGACTTTGCGCAGATTTGTAAATTCGATCACTCCGGGAATCTCGTGAGCGTCGTCCGTAATGTTGATCCAGAAGTGAGGACTGATGGATCTCCGCAGCTTGAAGATTACGCAACAGATGCCAATGTTTTTGATCGCGGAGTATTTTTCCTTCCACTCCGCCGGCATGTCGGGTATCAGCTTTGGAATGGCCGGGATGGGAATGGTCGAGATCACGTAATCGGCGGGAATCCGGCCCGCCGCCGTAGCCACACCGGTAACTCTCCCGTTCTCGACGATTACCCGCTGTGCGCCACAGCCCAAACATATCTTGCCGCCGTGCAACTCGATCGCACGCACCAGGGCATCGACCAGCGTCTGCGATCCGCCTTCTATATAGCCTAATTCCTCCTGCATCATGCTTTTGCGCGAACGCCCGACGCGCTTGATGCGGGTCCAGATCCAGGCCGCTGAAATTATTTCGGCAAACTCGTAGAACTTGAAATCGAGCAGAGGATGCCAGAACTGCTTGTATCCTCGCGCGCCGCACCACTGGATCAACCATTCCTTGGCCGGCCTGTTCTCGAGAGCGGGCCATGCAGTTCTGCGAGTGCAGACGAGAGCGAAAAGCCCGTAGCGAAGCTTGGTCACCAGGCTTGCGCCTGGCAAGCGGAGTAACGCGATCGGATTTCCCCAGGAATTCAGGCGGCCATTGAAGAAGAAACCCATCGAGGTGGGGACCCAACGCATTTGATCGGAGAGCCCGAGTTCCGCCAACAGCTCAAAGGTCGGCGCATCGGCCTGGCATACAAAGTGGTAGAACTTCTCGATCGAAATCCCACCGAAATCAAAATGCGCGGCCATTCCACCCGGCTCACTTGCCGCTTCCAGCAGTTGGACATCATGCCCATCCTTAACCGCCTGATAGGCTGCGGCCAAGCCCATGGGACCGCCGCCGATGACGATCACTCGTGACACTTAATCCAGCCCCGCCCTTTCGTTGATGCTATAGATGAGGATCGGCCCGTGAAGCTGCGTTGAAATAGTAGAACAGTTTGCGTGTCTTTATGCGAGGCCTTATTGCACGCTCGTTATCAAAGCGTTGCGATCAGCACGCGCTCACCGCACAGAAACGCCAACTACCCCGGAAGCCCGCTTTGAGCTCTGCCGCAGTTCCAGAATTTTCCCGCCATCCTTCAAGAGACGGCGGAGCACATAAGGAGTAAATATGGCGCCTGGCGATCGGAATACTTCCGAGATTCCATTGCGGATCCAGCCCGGCTTTCCGATCGTCTGAATGAGAATCGTTAAAGTGATTCCGCTGATGAAATCACTCTTGGCCTGCCGCAGAAGATCTTCGGCGTGACGATTCCCCCGTTTTTGCGTGATTGCAATCAGGTCCGCGTGCACCACGCCCGCCCAGTCCTGCCACTTCCGCACCGCCGATTGACTGGTCGTGCTTCCGTAATGATTGGTGTATTGCACCAACGGGTCGGGGACACATACCACCCTATCGTGCAGCAGCGCCACCGCGCCCCAACAGCCCATATCACAGATGTCTCCGTACTTGGATTGAAAGCCGCCTATGGCGAGCGCATCCGTCGTGCGCATGAGCACGCTGCTCAGACGTGGACCGCGATTGCCCGCCCACAACGCTGCCAGCAAGTCTTCCGGCGCTTCCGAGGGCGGTCCCGCCTCGGTTGTCCATAACCCGCTGTTATCCGCAGTGGCGATCCGGCATGGACACCAAACAACCCCGAGCGACCCGGTGGGCGCGTTCACCGAAGGCTGGAGAAAGGGATATACAAGCCGCTCGATGGCCTGCGGCAAAAGCAGATCGTCATCCCCTAAAAGCAGGAAGAACTCGCCCGTCGCATGCCGTAAACAAAAGTCGAAATTGGAGACCAGGCCAAGCCGCTCCTTCTGCCGGAAGATAACTAGCCGTGCATCCGCGATGCGCTCGACACATGCGACCGTGTCGTCGGTGGAAACATCGTCGGAAACGATGAGTTCAACGTCGCGGTAAGTTTGCTCGAGCACACTGTTGATCGCGCGCTGGGCCAAGCGGCTGCGGTTGATCGTAGGCAAGCCGATAGACACCCGTCCTGGAACCATCATGTAGTTAAGCTATCTCAAGATGAGGCGGGACGTGAGCCGCATGATGTTGCGGGTATTTGAGACTTGGGCGCCCCACGTTGCACCAGCGTACGTCCAAATCAGATGTTTGTAACGGAAAGGTCGCGGTCTTTTGTTTCCCGGATAGAAAGCAGTCCAAGAAGCGTCAGCACTGCCGATGCGCAGAGATAATAACCGACGTACTCAAGTCCATAGCTCTTGGCCAGCCAGGTGGCGATGTAGGGGGCCAGCGACGCTCCCAGAATGCCGGCCAGACTGAAAGCAAGTGAGCTGGCCGTGTAACGCACCGATGTCGGAAAAAGCTCGGAGAGCACAGTTCCGAGCGGGCCGTAGGTTAGGCCCATCAGCGATAGACCCACTGCCATCATCACCACCGCCCCGGTGGTGCCGGCGGCGAACAGCGGCGCCATGATCAGACCGAAGACGCCGATCGATGCCGTCACCCAGAGCAGCATCCGGCGGCGTCCCCGTTCGGCTAAAAGGGCGGAGAGGGGAATGGCCAGCGCGAAGAACAAGATGTCGAACAACTGCATCAGCAGGAACTTCCCGCGGCTATAACCGAGCGCAGTGGTGCCCCAGGAGAGCGCAAACACAGTCATCAGATAGAAGAGAACGAAGGTCGCGAGGCACACCAGGATGCCTGAGCCGAGTATCCGCGGGTATTTGCGAATAACCACCAGCATGGGCGCCTTCACCTGCTCGCCGCGCCTGAGGGCTTCCTGGAAGACCGGAGTCTCGGTAATTGTCAGCCGTACATAAAGGCCCAGGAAAACAAGCACGGCGCTGGCTAGAAAGGGCAGGCGCCAACCGAAAGCGAAAAATTGTTTATCGGTAAGCAAGTGGGAGAGCATCAGAAAGACGCCTCCAGAAAGGAAGAATCCGGCGGGCGCGCCCAGTTGCGGGAACATGCCATACCAGGCGCGTTTCTTTTGAGGGGCGTTCTCGATGGCCAGCAGCACTGCGCCGCCCCACTCCCCGCCCAGACCTAGTCCTTGGCCGAACCGGCATAGGGCCAGAAGCAGCGGCGCGGCGAAGCCGATCATGTGATAGGAGGGCAATGCGCCGATGGCGACTGTGGATAGGCCCATGGTCGAGAGGGCAAGAACCAACGTCTTCTTGCGGCCAATGCGATCGCCGAAATGCCCGAAGAGCGCTGAGCCGACCGGCCGCGCCAGGAAGGCGATTCCAAAGGTCGCCAGCGATTCGAGCATGGCGGACGCCGGATCGGACGCGGGAAAAAATAAGCGGGGGAAAACCAGCACCGCCGCCGTTGCATAGATGTAGAAGTCGAAGAACTCAATGGTGGTGCCGATCATGCTGGCGAACAGGACCTGCCGCGGCGTATTGATAGGCGTGTCCGGAGCGGTGCGTGCCGTGCTCATTCAGTCTCCGTAATCCAAGGAACCACAGGGTGAAAGATATGTCCAGCAAGAATGCTGTTCTGCGCGTATTACCGGATTCGAGTACTGTTATGTTTCCAATTGTTACTTGCAGGCTCTAGCCAGAATGCCCCAGCCTTGTATTCTCAGAATCAGCGGTGGTTCTTGCAGGCCGGAGATTGATTCTCGGGGGAGGACTCAGTCAACGGTGAGCGGGAATCACCGTTTTCTTCTTTTCGGCGAGTTTTTCGCCGCAACGTTTTCGCGGCCAACCGGGGACTTCGCGCCTTTATACGGTATAAGGAAATTATGTCCCAAGTTTTCACCCGTTCCAGGGAACTGCAATGCCGCGCCGAGCGATACCTACCTGGCGGCGTGGACTCTCCTGTGCGCGCTTTCCGCGCTGTGGGCGAGGATCCGCCCTTCCTGGTCCGCGCCCAGGGCGCATCCCTCTGGGATGCCGATGGCAACTGTTACCTCGATTACTTCGGCTCCTGGGGGCCGATGATCCTGGGGCATGCCTTCCCGCCGGTAGTCGAGGCAATCCAGCGGGCTGCCGAGCGGGGCACAAGTTTTGGAGCATCCTCACCTGCGGAGGCCGATTTAGCCGAGCTCGTGATCGCCGCCGTCCCATCCATCGAAAAACTGAGATTCGTCAATTCCGGCACCGAAGCGGCTATGTCCGCCATCCGCTTGGCGCGGGCTCATACCGGGCGCAAGTATGTAATCAAATTCGAGGGCTGCTATCACGGCCATTCCGACGGGCTGCTGGTGAAGGCCGGCTCGGGCGTCGCGACCTTCGGAATTCCCGGCTCGGCCGGCGTGCCGGAAGAAATTGCGCACTGGACGCTGGCTTTGCCATTCAACAATATCCCGCAACTCGAAGCCGCATTCTCTGCCCATAGTGGAGAAATCGCCTGCGTCATTGTGGAGCCGGTGGTAGGCAACATGGGCTGCGTCCTTCCCAGGCCCGGATATCTGGAGGCGCTGCGGGAGATCACCCGTCGCGCGGGAGCCGTGCTCATCTGCGATGAAGTCATGACCGGTTTCCGCGTCGCGTTCGGGGGAGCACAGGAGATCTTCGCCATCGATCCGGATATGACCTGCCTGGGCAAGATTATTGGCGGAGGTCTGCCCTGCGCGGCCTTTGGCGGCAAAACGGAAATCATGAACCTCCTGGCTCCGCTGGGGCCGGTTTACCAGGCAGGCACTCTGAGCGGCAATCCGCTCGCCATGGCCGCCGGCATCGCCACATTGAACCATCTTGCCGCGCATCGCCATGAAATCTACCCTGCACTCGAACGGCACAGCCAAACTCTGGTCGAAGGAGTAAAACACGCTGCGGAGCAAGCTGGTGTCGCGCTTACGGCTGCCCGTGCCGGCTCGATGTTTACCTGGTTTTTTACTGCAACTCCGGTCACCGATTTTGCCACGGCAGCAGCGTCGGACACGGCCGCTTTTGCACGCTTTCACCGCGCGATGCTGGAGCAAGGCGTGTGGCTGCCGCCTTCGCAATTCGAAGCCTGCTTTCTGAGCGCCGCTCACACGGGCGCCGATATCGAATTCACGGTGGCGGCGGCGCAGCGGGCATTTTCAGGGATTAAAGCATTTTAGGTTTTACTGTGAACTGGTTATGTCAGCTATGAGCGGCCGTTCTTCGATGGAACGGCCGCGTCGAAAGCGGTTTTCTCGTCTACACCGAAACCTAAAACGCTTTAGGGATCAGGATTTCGTAATCGGTTAGCTTCCCGGCAGACCCGGACTTCTCGCGGCTTATGAAACCCACATCTCAAAATCGAGATGGGGGGCGCCCACGTTCATCTGAATCCTGATGCCCCTGGCCCCTGGCCCAGTCCTCTACCGTCACCAGACGATGCCCGCTTTCTATCCATGAGCTGATGAGCGTGCCGGTAGCCGCCAGGGTCGGGGAGCGGTCGACTCCCAATCGGGCTTGGCCGCCGTCATGCAATAAGACGTTACTGCCCCGGCGCCGGCGCTGGTTCCGGCGAACCTTGCATTCGACTCGGCGGACAATGCGTTCTGGCGGCGGTGCGGTCCAATCGTAACCGGTCACATTCCACATCACCGGTGTGAGACCGAACTCACGCGCGATCCGCAGAATATCCGGCCTTCGAGCCCCGTGCGGCGGCCGGAAGAAGCGGACTGCTGCTCCGATCGCGTCCTCAATCACGGCGTTCGAGCCGGCCAGTTCATCACGCACCCGCGCCGGCGTCTGCCAAAGCAGCACCGGATGAGTCATGGTGTGGTTGCCAACCACGTGGCCGGCGGCGTAAAGAGCACGCGCGATATCGGGCCGTTGACGAACAAAGCGCCCGATAAGGAAGAAACTCGCGCGTATGTTGTGCCGGGCTAGGATCTCGAGCAGCCGCTGGGTGTAAGGATCGTTAGGGCCGTCATCATAGGTAAGTGCAATTTCCTGGGGATTTTGTCCGGCAACCAGCGTATAGCCAAAGATTTGCGAGGTTGGCCAATTGGCGGCGTACGCATATCCTCCGGCGGAAAGTCCCAGGCCCATAGACACCAGCTTGCTCAACATGTATTGAGATTAGAGCAGGTCAGCGGTGAGCGAGTCTTGCCGGAAGTGGAGAGATCGCATTCGTTAGCGCGCCCGGCCTTTGTTAAGCTTCGCCTGTTGTACGATACTCTCGAAGATGCCTCTCCCCCCAGCAAGCCGAATTTCGATAAGCATCGCGTGCCGCTGAGCGCGTGAAGAAAGGGCGTAACGCGCAGATGAAACCCCGCGCGCCCAAAACGGCTTCCCCTCCCGAAGAAGATCTCCCGGAAGAAAACACTGCTGTGCAAAACGGCGGGTTTCCGATCGTAGCGATCGGAGCCTCAGCGGGCGGGCTGGAAGCCTACACCGAATTCTTTCGTGCCTTGCCGGCCGATACCGGAATGGCCTTTGTGCTGGTGCAGCACCTGGACCCGAGGCACCACAGCATGTTGACGGAGATTATCGCTAAGGCAACCAGAATGCCGGTCGAGGAGGTCAAGTCCGGCGTCGGAATCAAAGCGGGCCGCGTGTATGTGATTCCCCCTAACGCTCTCATGGTTTTGGCGGGCGGTATTTTTAAGCTGACCCCACGGAGCAAAGACCCGGGCCAGCATCTATCGGTCAATATTTTCATGCGCTCGCTGGCTGAAGACCGGGGAAACAGGCTGATCGGTATCATTTTTTCGGGTACGGGCGCCGATGGGACCTTAGGCTTAGAAGAAATCAAAGCGGCAGGAGGCATCACCTTCGCGCAAGATCCCGCCTCGGCTAAGTACGATGGCATGCCGCGGAGCGCCATCGGATCTGGGTGCGTAGACTTCGTATTATCGCCGAAAGCCATCGCGCAGGAGCTCGATAGGATCCATCGCCATCCTTATGCAACCCTGGAACCCGAGCCGCCGCCGATCGAATCTTCCCAGCCCCAAAAGGGAGATTTCTCCGTAATCCTGGAGCAACTGCGCAGCGGGAGCGGGGTCGATTTCAGCCAATACAAGCCTAATACCATTCACCGTCGAGCATTGCGCCGCATGGTGATTCTCAAACTTGACTCACTCAGCGAATACGCGGCCTACCTGACGGAGCATCCTGACGAGCGGCAGCAGTTGTATGAAGACGTTCTCATTCCCGTAACCAGCTTCTTCCGGGATTTCGAGGCTTTCGAAGCTCTGAAGACCCGCGTTTATCCCGCCATTGTGAAGGACAAGGCCAACAAAGAGAGCATCAGAATGTGGGCGCCGGGCTGCTCGACGGGAGAAGAAACGTATTCTCTGGCGATGACCCTGCTGGAGTTTTTGGGGGACAAAGCCGCCAGTTATCACGTGCAAATTTTCGGAACGGACCTGAACGAGAAAGGCATCGAAAAGGCGCGGGCTGGGGTATACCGGGCAACCATCGCGGAAGAGATCTCGCCGGAGCGCCTTTCCCGCTTTTTCGTGAAGGTGGATGAGGGTTACCGCGTTAATAAAGCAGTGCGCGATATGTGCATCTTCGCCCGGCAGAACCTGGCCAGCGACGCGCCTTTTTCTCAGATGAACCTGGTGGCCTGCCGCAATCTGCTTATCTATATCCAGCCGGTGCTGCAAAAGAAGGTCATACCCATCCTGCATTACGCGCTGAAGCCTTCCGGGTTTCTGGTCTTAGGGGGCTCGGAAAGCGTCACCGCTTTCCCCGAGCTGTTCACCACGGTAGACAAGAAGCACAAGATCTACGCGAAGCGGCCGACCGCCTACAGGCTGCCCTATGACTTCGGCCAACTCTACCGCCCCGAAGCCACTGGCCGCATGGCGACGGCCCCGTCCACAGCCTCGCCAGGACGCGAAATCGATGTGCAGGCCGAGGCGGACCGCCTGGTTCTAAAGAGCCATGCCCCAGTGGGCGTGGTGATCAACAGCGCGATGGAGGTAGTGCAGTTTCGCGGGCGGACGACCCCCTACCTGGAGCCGGCGCCGGGCAAACCGAGCCTGAACGTGCTCAAGCTGGCGCGCAATGGACTGGCGATCGAGTTGCGTACGCTTATCGGCGCGGCGATGAAGAAGAACGCATCCGTCAAGAAAGAGCGTGTCTCGTTCGAGGGCAATGGGCACAAACGGATCCTCAATATATCGGTCTCGCCGCTGGGGGAAAAAAGTTCTGGAGATAAACGCTTTTTCTTGATTCTTTTCGCCGATGTTACACCGCAGTGGACCCCCAGCCGCCGGGATGCTTCCCCGGGCCAAGCGAAGACTGCGGCCAAGGACAAACAAGAAGCCAGACGCCTGAAGCAGGAGCTTTCCGGCGCCAGGGATGCTCTGCGTTCCGCGATCGAAGCGGAAGACGCGATGAAGGAGGAGTTTCAGTCGGCGAACGAGGAAATCCTCTCCGCCAATGAAGAGTTGCAGAGCACCAACGAGGAGTTGGAAACCTCGAAGGAAGAACTTCAGTCGGCGAACGAAGAACTGAACACGCTCAATGACGAGCTTCGTAACCGAAACATCGATTTAGGACACCTGAACAACGATTTGGCGAACCTTCTCGATGCCATCCGAATTCCCATTCTCTTCGTCGGCGCCGATTTGTGTCTCCGGCGGATTACCTCGACGGCGGCGGAGATATTCCGCGTGCGCCCGTCCGATATTGGACGGCCTATCGCCGATGTCAAGCACAGCCTGAATGTGCCCGATTTGGCCAAGCTTATCCAGCAAACGGTTTCCAGTCTTACGACTATCGAACGGGAGGTACAGGATGCGGAGGGGCGCTGGCGCTCTCTCGAGATACGCCCTTACCGGACCGCGGATAATCGAATCGAGGGCGCGATCCTGGCGCTGCCCGACATTGACCGGCTGAAGCACAACGAACAGTATTTAAAACAGATCATCGACAATGTAACCAATCCGCTGCTGGTTCTCGATGTCGATCTAAAGGTCCTGCTGGTAAATGGGACCTTTTGCACAACATTCCATGTCTCTCAAGCGGAGACCGAGGGCCGCCCTTTTTATCGTTTGGGCAACGGGCAGTGGAACATCCCCAGGTTGAGAGAATTGCTGGACGAGGTGCTGCCCGAGAACAAACAGGTAAGAGATTTTGTTGTGACGCACGAGTTCCAGGAAATCGGCTGGAAGACGATGCTGGTCAGCGGCCGGCGAATTGAAGACGTTCCCGGCGGCGGCCCCGCAATGATCCTCTTGGCAATCGAGGACATCACCCAGCGCAGCCAGGCGGCAGAATCGCTGCGAGCGCTCTCCGGCAGAATCGAGCAGCAGTCCCGCATCTTCGATACCATGCTTTCCTCGATCAGCGACTTCGTTTACATCTTCGATCGCGACGGACGTTTCCTCTATGCCAACCGGCCGCTGCTCGACTTATGGGGACTGAAGCTGGAAGAGGCCGTGGGAAAAAATTTCTTCGACTTGCGATATCCGGATGAAACTGCCGCTAAACTTCAGCGGCAGATCCAACAGGTCTTTGCCACCGGACATAGGGTCGCTGATGAGACCCCGTACGTCAGCCCAATGGGCAAGCCCGGCTACTACGAGTACATTTTGAGTCCCGTGATTGGGGCCGACGGCGCGGTTGAGCTGGTTGCGGGGTCCACGCGCGACCTGACCGAACACAAAGCCGCGGAAGCAGCCTTGATCAAGTCGGAAAAGTTGGCCACCGCCGGGCGTTTGGCCGCTACCTTGGCGCATGAAATCAATAACCCGCTGCAGGCTGTTACCAACCTGATTGCGTTGTTGAGTCAATCTCCCCGATTGAACATACACGATAAATCCTATGCCGCTATGGCATCCGAGGAGCTTGGCAGGGTTACGCATTTAACCCGGCAATCCTTGAGTTTCTACAGAGATAGCACTTCACCCGCAGTGGTGAACGTGGCGCAAACCGTCGACGAGGTGCTCAATCTGTATTCCAAACAGATCGAGCAGAAAGGCGGCAAGATAGTCAGGCAGTATCTCTCGAACGCGCCCATCAACAGCTATGCCGGCGAGATTCGTCAGATATTTACAACTTTGCTCGTGAATGCGTTGGAGGCCTCTAAGAACGGCTGCGTCATTACCATACGCGTTCGCAAATCGATTCAAGGAAACAATCCAGCGGTGCATGGTATTCGGATAGTAGTTGCAGACCGCGGTGTCGGAATCCCGGCGAATAACCGGGTCCATGTCTTCGAGCCATTCTTTACCACCAAGGGCGAGCAGGGCACGGGACTGGGCCTGTGGGTCACGCAAGGGATTGTAAGCCGGCTTGGCGGCTCGATTCGCATGCGCAGCCGCGTGGATTCCGGCAAGAGTGGCACTTGCTTTTCGATTTTCCTTCCTGATCAAGCACCCGATTCGATGTAACCTGCCCGTTATAGCGTTTTCACGATTGGTGTATCCCAAGAAATTACTCTCGACGCTGGCATTCCATCCAAGCACGCCTGCACATAAACCAACTCTCACCAGGGACACAGTGTAGACGAGAAAACCGCTTCCGAAGCGGCCGTTCCATCGAAGAACGGCCGCTCATAGCTGACATAACCAGTTCACAGTAAACCTAAAATGCTTTATAGGAAGCGTACTGGAGGGGTGGTGAGAGCGGTAGTTTATGATCGGATGAGACCTCAATCCAACTTGCGTCTATCTCTCTTCAGCATGCGCGCGCTCCGAGGGTTGGCTTTGGCCACCCTCATGGTTTCTCTTGCGCCGTTAGCTCAGCAACAACACCGGCCTTCTTCTCCGGCGAAGCTGCCGACTACTACCGCCGAAGCCTTAGACAAGACCAAGTGGGGCCTGCCCACGGATTTCTCCTCTCCTTTCAATCTCGTCATTCTGTCCTTCGCCCGCGATCAACAGAGCGCGGTCGAAACCTGGCTTCCCATTGCCGCCCAGGTGCAGAGCGCCACCGCTAAAGTTCAACCTTGGGTGCTTCCTGTTTCGGCGCAGCGGGATGTTCTATACAAGTGGTGGCTCAATTCCTCTATGCGCGGGGGCCTGCCTGCCAGTGAATCCGCGCGATACACCGTTCCGCTCTATGTAAACAAGCGGCAATTTCTAAAATCGCTGGAGATTCCCTCAGAGAGACAGATCGCCGTGCTGCTCACCGATAAGGCCGGCCTGGTTTTATGGCGCAGCGAAGGAACCGCTACGGAGCAGAAGAAAGCCTCGCTTATGGATTTCCTGAGGACATCGCATCTGGCACAGTAGGAGAATCAAGATCACATGACGAAAAGACTCCGCGTGGGTGTGCTCTTTGGCGGACGCAGCGGCGAACATGAAGTTTCGCTGCTCTCCGCCGCCTCGGTTCTCAAAGCAATCGATCCGGCCAAATATGAGGTGATCCCCATCGGGATCACCAAGCAAGGCCGTTGGGTAGCGTCCGGCGACGCCGAGCGGTTGTTGAATGGGGAAGAGACTGCGCAGGGACGCAGCTTGCGTGCCGGCGATCCTGAGACCACTGCGCCGGCGGCGCTCCTGGCCAAGGGAGAGGGTGTGATAGTTCCGCCTGTGCCCAGCGGCGGGAAAACCAGCACCCTTGTGCCCTTCGAAAGGGAAGCCACAGCCGTTCAGCCCGGCGCCCACATTTTGCAACTGGAGGTCATTTTTCCAGTGCTTCACGGGACCTTTGGAGAGGACGGAACTATTCAGGGGCTTTTTGAGCTTGCCGGGCTGGCCTATGTCGGTTCCGGCGTGGTGGGCTCGGCCACCGGCATGGACAAAGATGTGATGAAGCGCCTCTTCGCGGCGGCCAAGCTTCCAATCCCGAAGCATGTCACCTTTCTGCGCCAGGAGTGGCGGCGAAGTCCCAAGAAAATCATCGCGAGGCTCGAAGCCGCACTCAAGTATCCGCTCTTCGTCAAGCCCGCCAATCTAGGCTCCTCAGTCGGCATCGGCAAGGCGCACGATCGCACCGAACTCGCTCCGGCAATCGACCTGGCGGCAAGCTTCGATCGCAAAATTATTGTCGAGCAAGGAATTGGCGGACGCGGACGCGAAGCCGCAAGGGCGCGGGAGCTTGAAGTAGCCGTGTTGGGCAACGATCTTCCTCAGGCCTCCGTGGTCGGGGAGATTGTTCCCGGCAGGGAATTCTACGATTATGAGGCCAAATACTTAAGCGAGGGATCGCAGGCCATCATCCCCGCCAAGATAGGCAAGAGGCTGGCCAAGCAGGTCCGCGCCATGGCGATAGCCGCGTTCCAGGCCTGCGACTGCGCCGGATTAGCTCGCGTGGACTTCCTGCTCGAACCAGGCGCCTCGGGACGGCTCTACGTCAACGAGATCAACACCATGCCAGGCTTCACATCGATCAGCATGTATCCCAAATTGTGGGAAGCCTCCGGGTTGAAGTATCGGGATTTGATTTCCCGGCTGATTGAGCTGGCGATGGAACGGCATGCGGAGAGGGAAGACACCTCCTATTCCCGATGAGCGGGAACCCCTCCGGCTTTGCGGTGTCCAATACAATCAGGATGGCATCTCAAATGAGGAGAAGCCCCGCTTGCGAAAGAAGAGGAGCTTAGAACCTCGATGACCTTGCTCGATGCGCCACACTACAATGCCGCCAAAGCGCGCACTCGCCGTAATGTACTCATTACGGCGCTCATTACCTGCCTGGTGATTGCCGGATTTGCGTGGTATTTCTGGGACTGGCCGCAAGAGCGCCTGGTGAACCAGTTCTTCGCCGCGATTGAATCCCGCGACATGCCGAAAGCCTTCGGCATATGGAACCATGATCCCAACTGGCAGCAGCACCCGCAGAAGTATGCCGCCTATCCTTACGGCCGATTTGAAATCGACTGGGGTCATGCAAGCGATTGGGGCGACATCAAGACGCACAAGATTGTGATGGCCAAGACGGTCGGCTCGGGAGTGGTTGTGGGCGTACAGGTCAACGGGCAAAAGTCGCCGCTAACGTTTCTCTGGGTGGAGCGCAGCAATAAGACTATCGGTTTCTCGCCGGTGCAGCTCGCAACGGACTGAGCTCAGCTAAAAGGCGGTCAGCTAAGAACCGGTTAGCTGATAAAGCGGTCAGCGATAAAGCGGTCAGCGAGTCTTGCAAGTCAGAAAAAGGGGTTAAGATGTGGGTTTTGTTGGCTGCGAAAATAAATTTGTCATCTTGATCGGAGTGCTCATGGGCCTGTGGCCCACCCAAGAGGATGGAAATCCTTATTTGTCATCCCGACGGAAAGCGAAGCGGAGTGGAGGGATCTGCGGTTAATCCGCTGGCAGGACCGCAGCAATAAGACGATCGGCTTCTCGCCGGTGCCGCTCTCGACGGACTGATGTCAGCTAAGAAGCGGTCAGCGAAAATTGCTGCAGGAAACCGCTGACCGCTTCTTAGCTGACCGGTTTTTAGCTAACCGCTTCTTAGCTGACCGCTTCTTAGCTAATTACAGGGATACCAAGCCAAGCATCTTCTCCAGGCTGGCGGCGTCCTCCACGTGGACGGCATGCTGGCTGCGGTCGATCTGCCGCAACAGTCCGCTGAGCACCTTTCCTGGACCGACTTCCACGAAATTGGTGACGCCCGCGCCAAGCAGCCAGCGGATCGATTCAGTCCAGCGCACCGCGCCGGTTACTTGCCGGATCAAGGCGGCGCGCAGCGCCTCGCCATCGCTGACAGGCGCCGCATCTGTGTTCACGATCACGGGGAACTCCGCATCCGCGAAAGGAATGGCCTCAAGCACCGGGCGAAGAGCATCCTCCGCAGGTTGCATCAGAACGCAATGGAATGGCGCGGAGACGTGCAGCATGACGGCTCTTTTAGCGCCGCGCTGCCTGGCTGTCACGATCGCCCGCTCGACGGCAGCCGTCGCGCCGGAGATCACAGTCTGTTCGGGAGAGTTCAGGTTGGCTGCGGCGACCACTTGGCGGGTCTCGCTAGAGACATCGCGGCAGACAGCAATCACGTCTTGCGGGTTCATTCCCAGGACGGCGGCCATAGCGCCTTCGCCCGCTGCCACCGCCTGCTGCATCAATCGGCCCCGATGGCGCACCGCGCGAACGGCATCGGCGAACGGAAGAACCCCGGCGGCGACATCGGCTGAATACTCACCCAGCGAGTGGCCGGCTACATAATCCGGAAAGATGCCACGCTCCGCCAGAACACGGTAGGCGGCGATCGAGGAGGTAAAAATCGCCGGTTGGGTGAACTCGGTTAAGCGAAGCTGCTCTTCCGGCCCGGAAAAACAGAGCGCCGCCAAGTTGAAATCCAGGGCGTCGTCGGCTTCCTCGAAGGTTCGGCGCGCGATGGAGAAGGTTCTGGCCAAGTCGCGGCCCATACCAACCCTTTGCGACCCTTGACCGGGAAATAGGAATGCTGTCTTGCTCATGTGACGGAACTCGATCGACTACTGAATGGGTGACACTACCCCTTGCAGCGGCTGCGGACCTGCGGGACCGTTGCGGGCAAACTCCTGTTCCAGGCGCTGGTTGATCCCTGCCAATACAAACTCCGCGGTAACCCGGATGCCATTATAGATGGCGCGCTCATTCGAAGAGCCGTGATTCACGATGCAGACCCCTCGGACCCCAAGCAGCGGAGCACCACCATACTCGGAGTAGTCTAAACGCTTTTTGAAGTCATTGAATGCCTTGCGCGAAAGCAGCGCACCAACTTGAGCAGTAACCGTGGAGTTGAGGGACTGGCGCAGCAGATCGCTCACCAGCCGCCCCAGGCCCTCCGATGTCTTTAATGCGACGTTGCCAACAAACCCGTCGCAGACCACTACATCAGCATTGCCGTTATAGATGTCCCGGCCTTCCACGTTGCCGATAAAATTCAGCGGCAGAAGCTTGAGCAGCGGCGCAGCTTCCCGGGTGAGATCGTTCCCCTTGTTTTCCTCTTCGCCGATGGAGAGCAGGCCAACCCGTGGACGGGCGATCTTGAGCACGCTACGGGCATATAACTCGCCCATCACGGCGAATTGCTCCAGGTTATGCGGCTTGCAGTCCACATTCGCGCCCACATCGAGCAGCACGCAGGGCGACCCGGTGGAGGTAGGGAGCATTTTGCAAAGCGCCGGCCGGTCCACTCCAGGAAGGGCTCCCAGCACCATTTTGGCGATGGCCATTGCTGCGCCGGTATTGCCTGCGGTAATAAAACCCGCCACCTGCTTGTCTTTGACCAGGCGAAGCCCGACGCGCATGCTGCTCTCCGGTTTTTTGCGGATCGCAGTTGCGGCCTTCTCATCCATGGTGATCCATTCCTTGGCGGGAACGATCACAATGGGAAGATCCTCGCCTGCGGCAGCGTCGCGGAGCGCGGCGCGCAAACGCGCTTCAGGCCCCACCAGATGGACCCGCACAGGCAGTTGGCGGCAGGCCTGGATGGCGCCCTTGATCTCAGGATCGGGGGAACGGTCCGAGCCCATCGCATCGAGCGCAATATCGGTGAGCATCGGCACGGACGGAACTAAGCTTCCTTGCCTTCAAGCACTTCGCGGCCTTTGTAAACTCCGCATTTTGGACATGCCCTGTGGGGCAATTTCCGTTCGTGGCAGTTGGGGCATTCAGATGTGACAATGGGTGTCAGCGCATCGTGCGCGCGGCGCTTTGAGGTGCGGGCTTTCGAATGGCGCCGCTTTGGATTTGGCATTGCAGATTCCTTTCACGCGCCCAGGATCAACTGCTCCGCTCGCCGTATTGCAGTCTACTCCAGGCGGGGAGAATAACAGGACGCTTTCAACTTTTATGTTTTAATCCTGCCGCGAAGATCTGCGAGCGCTGACCACCGGGGATCCGGCAGGGCGTCGTCACAGATGCAAGTTTCCGCATTCAGATTTCGACCGCAGCGAGGGCAAAGTCCTTTGCAATCCTGCCGGCAAAGCGTTTTGGCAGGCAGGGAAAGCAGCACCTGCTCCCGCAACACGTCTTCTAGGACAAGACCACCGTCTTGATAGTACCCGATTTCCGTGTCGGAGGTCGAGATGGCATGTTCCGGCGATCCCGCATCGGCGCCCAGCGGCCGGAACAACAGATCCACTCGTTCCTTCATCGCGTGTTTCACCGGGTCGAGGCAACGGGCGCAGAGTAGCTCGAACTCTGCTTGCATATCCGCGCGCAAGCGGATGTCCTCGACAATGCCGCGGTCGCCGCGACGCTCCCCCCCACGATGTTCAAGGATGAGCTCCGCCCTGCCGGCAGCCCGCAAGCCATCTATTTGGCGAACCCCTTCCCCGTAGTCGATGGCGCCGGGGGCCACAGTTTCTTCAAATTCAAGCGCTTCGCGCTCGAGATCCAGCACGCTGATAAACATAGCCAGCCTCTTGAAGATGGATCAGAATCGGTAATAGACGCCTACGCTCGGTTCCATCGTTCTGCGCAAAGTATGCGTATCGAGCAGGACGTTGTTGAAATTGGGGGTCTTATAAGTCAACGAACGATATTGCACGCGAATTCCAATATGGTCCGACAGCGCCACATAATTCACCCCGAGGGAATAGACGAAGGCCGGAAGCAATTGGGTTGATTGGCCATGGCCGCCGGCCGAAGTCGGCGCAAAAATCATGAGGCCGGTTCCAATCGTGGCAAACGGCTGCAAGCCGTAATAGGCTGTGCGGGTCTGCACCAGGTAGGCTGCATTCAGTTCATGGACATTGTCCTGAACCGTGGTCACGCCTTTGGCGTAAAACTCGGAGTAGCGGGTAAACCCGTAATTGATCTCATATCCCAGCCATGGTCTATAAGGCTGGCGAAAGCTGGCCAGCCCTCCCAGAGATTCACTGGTATCCTCGCGGATAAAGTTGCCGTTGGAGGCGCCGGTAACTTGATAGAACGCGCTCAATGCGGCATCAAACCGGCGCGTGTCTTGCGCCGCCGGAGCAGCCGGGAGGCTTCGCGTATCCTGGGCGCGGGCGGTCGGAAGCAGCGCGGCCATCAGGAAAGCTGAACTGAGGAAAAAGTAAAACTGCCGCATACGGGCCGGAGTGGAGGACCTCATCAACTTTTTGGACATAAACCTTTTTTAACTATATATCCGTCGAGCATCTTGGCTAACCCGGCGCTGTTGTGAGCAGGCGCCAATCCCTGCCCATGAACAGCCTGATCCCCGCGACCCCGGCGGCCCCGGCCGCAAGGCACTCCGGGGCATTGGAGACGGTGACTCCACCCAGCGCAAAAACCGGTATGTCGCGAGCCGCCTCGCAGACCCGCTCCAATTCGTTCAGGCCCTTCCCGGGAGCCAATCCGGTCTGATTTCTCCCCGGCCGGCTTCTCAAAGACTGGAGCAAAGAGCGCCAGGTCCGCGCCCTCGGCTTGGGCTATCTCCGCGTCTTCTACGCTATGGCAGGCCATGCTGACGATGGCCGGCCGGCCGATGGCCTGAAAGATCTGCCGCACAAGGCCGACTGTGCCTCGCCTCGCTTGGCCAGGGATGTGCACACCGTCGGCGACCGCCGCCACAGCTTCGAGCAACGGGGACGATGCGGGCATATTGAGCAGAAGTTTCGATTTGCTCCGGTCGAGTCCGGTCAAAATCTCCTCGGCGATCGAACCCAGCTCAGAGGCGTTCAGGTCCTTTTCCCGCAGTTGAATGTAGTCCACCCCGCCCTCGTTCCAATCGATAATCAAGCTGCGTAAGTACCGGCGACGCGCTCCTTCGTCTTCTCCCGCGAGACGCTTGCGGTCGGTAATGGCGCAGAGCTGCATCCGTTTGAAGTTTAAAGCAGGGACCAGAGTCTGATTTCAAGCGCTCAAAATTCACAATTTCAGTCGCTTAGGCCTCTTTCCAAAACTATTTTCACGAGAACAGGAGAAGAAAATTCTGCCGTTCCGGTACTCTTCCAATAGTCATGAAGGCATACGATCTCCTCATCATCGGGTCAGGCCCGGCGGGGCAGCGTGCCGCTATCTACGCCACCAAGCTGGGCAAACACGTTGCCGTGGTGGAGAAGTTCCGCACGGTCGGCGGCGTTTCCGTGAATAGCGGCACCATCCCTTCAAAAACTATGCGAGAGGCGGTCCTGCACCTCTCCGGGTATAACTACCGCTCGGTCTATGGAATGAACTACCGCGTCAAGGAAAAGATCTCGATGTCCGATCTTGCCTTTCGCGTGCAGCACGTGATCAAGACCGAGATCGATGTTACCGAGGCGCAGCTTTCGCGCAATAACATCGATGTTCTTTCCGGGACTGCGAGTTTTGAGGACCCAACCCACGTCAAAGTCACCAGCGAAGCCAACTCAGCAATCTACGAAGCCGGCAAGATCATCATTGCTACAGGCACTAAGCCTGCCCGGTCGCCCAAGGTACCCGTCAACGGCCGCACGATTGTCAACAGCGACCAGATCCTGGATCTGCCCAGCCTGCCAAAGACGTTGATTGTGGTCGGAGGAGGCGTAATAGGCGTCGAGTACACCTGCATGTTCGCAGCGCTGGGCGTGCGCGTCATCCTGGTCGAGAAACGGCCCAGGCTTCTGGAGTTTGCCGATCAGGAGATTGTGGAAGCCCTGAGCTATCACTTGCGCGACAGCCGCGTCACCATGCGCCTGAACGAGGAAGTGGAAAGCGTGGAGGAGTTGCCTGACAGCAGTGTGGTCGCCAACCTGGAGAGTAGAAAGCGCATCTCGGGCGACGCTCTGCTCTACGCCGTGGGACGCGCCGGCAACATCGACGAACTCAACCTCGCCGCCGCCGGAGTAGAAGCAGACTCTCGCGGGCGCATCCCGGTCGATAAAGATTTCCGCACCAAAACCCCGAACATTTTTGCCGTGGGAGACGTGATAGGTTTTCCCAGCCTGGCTTCGGTTTCCATGGAACAGGGCCGCATCGCGGCGGCGCGCGCTTTCAATAATGAGAGCCTGACCTCGAACCCGAGCGTGTATCCCTATGGCATCTACACGATCCCGGAAATCTCATTCATCGGCAAGACCGAAGAGCAGTTGACGGATGAAGATGTGCCCTATGAAGTCGGCGTCGCTTACTACCGTGAGATTGCGCGGGGTCAGATTCGCGGCGACACTACCGGCCGTCTGAAGATCGTATTCCATCGGGAGACCCGGCATCTTCTTGGCGTGCACATTATCGGCGAAGGGGCGAGCGAGTTGCTGCACATCGGGCAGGCAGTCATGTCGCTGGGAGGCACCCTGGACTACTTCATCGACACGGTTTTCAACTATCCTACGCTGGCCGAATGTTATAAGGCCGCGGCATTCAACGGCATCAACCGGCTCTCCAGGATCCCGGGCTGAAAGAAGGATGGAATGGGAAGGACCATTGGGGTTGTCATCTCATCGCATATCGTCGCGGGATTGGTTGAGGAGCACCAGTTGGTCTCGCCGCTGAACTCCTTCCCGGAGAACCCGGAGGATCACGCGGCCCTGCTGGACCATCCCGTCGAGAGCCTGTGCGAGCGCGTCCGCGATCAGGTGGCGGCGTTGAGACCTCGAGAGGGAAGCCATGGCGAAATCGAGGCCATCGGGGTGGCTATGCCTGGCATTATTCGCGGAGGCGTGGTCGAAGACTCACCGAATCTGGCCCAGTTGAAAGGCGCGAAAATCGCGGAGATGCTCTCCGCCGCCTTCGCCGGCCAAGGCATCCATGCGCCGGTAACCACTCTCAACGACGCCGACGCCGTAGCCGCCGGACTGGCCGCCACCCAAGGCCATTTGGATCGTGTAGTGCGGGTGTGGACACTCGGCAATGGCATCGGATTCGGACGCTACCCGTACCTTGAAGGAGTTTGGGAAGGCGGCCACACCGTGGTGACGCTCGATCCTAAGGAAACCTTCTGCGGCTGCGGCGGCCTGGGACACCTGGAAGGGATCATGGGCTATCGCGCGATGCGCATGCGCTTTCTCGACATGGAGCCGGAAGAGGTATTTGCCGCCGCCAAAAAAGGCGATGCCCGCTGCGTCGATTTTGTGAAGCGGTGGCATCGCGCCCTCAGCGCCGCCACCGCTACTTCCATCCACCTGGATGGACCGGGGCGCTTCTACTTCACCGGCATCAACATTCACTTTCTGGAACTGGAGCTGCTCAAAGAGTATTTGTGGCAGATGGTGAAGATGAGCCCCTTGCAGAGCTATAAGCTGCAGGTGATGCCGCTGAATGACGAGATCGGGATCATCGGCGCGGCCGCATCTGCGGGTCAGCGGGTCGCCGCTTCAGCCAATCAGCGTTAGAGCAAGAGCGGCTGTGTGTCGTGTTTTGTTGAAAGTACAACAGATCCTGGGTTTCCGATATCTGACGCGCTGTTTGCGTCAGATGTGGGAAACCAAAAATTCAGGGGACCGTATTTTCAGGAACATAGCAGCCTATTTTCAGACTCGCTGACCGCTGCTTCTCATCGATAGCTGCGCTGGTACATCCGGCTCAGGCGGTCATGCCATCCCAGGCGATCCGCATCGAAGCAGGCCCAGGCAAAACCCAGGCCCAGCGGAGCCGCGGAAAGCGCCAAAAAGAGGATGCGCCGGCGCATAGCTTTTCGCGTGGGATTCTCGTCCTCGAAGGTACACAGCGCGATTTTCGCGTAGCGCATCCCCGGGGTGCCTTCGGTAAACCTGAAAAACAGATATTGATAGAGTAGAAAAAGACCCGCCAGCACCAAGCCTCCGGCCAACAATGCCGGTTTATCCGATGGAGGGTGAGCGGTGCACGCGGCAAAGACAAAGACAAAAAGCACGAAGGCGAACAGCACCAGAGCGGCATCGAAAATGCCCGCCATCAAGCGGTCTTCCAGCGGCGCGCTCTCAAGCGGGATTTCCAGAGGAGATGAGCGTTCTTCATCCGCGATGATAGAAGCAGGGCGTGCATCCAGGCGGATCGAGGACCATTCGGAAGCGGCCCCCTGAAGCTTGACGGTCTTCGAAATGTTTTCAGATTCCACTTCAAAGATTCGGAGTTGCGATTGATCGTGGGCCGTTTCCTCAAAGCTTTCCCGCAGCGGACCTTCGGCCAGCCGAGGACGTGCTTTGCGAGCCGCCACAAGCTCGCGAGGAAATTCAATCAGGTTGACCGGCAGGGGCTGAGCGGGAAATACCATCGCGTCGTCGAGGGGATCCGCGGCGGAATCTTTCCCCAAAGGGCTTGCGGATTTACATGCTGAATCTCTCGCCGCATGCAATGCTGAATCCCGCCCCGGCTCGGAAACAGGATGAAGAAGCTCGCTTGGGCGCGCGTCTTGGCTTTCCTGAGGCAGGATTTGGGCTTGGGCCTGGGAAAGAACTGGCGTTTCGTTTGCGGCAGGTTGTTGCTTCGGAGTCTCCACTCCCGCGAGGAGCGCCTGCGTCGCGGACGAGGCATGCTGTGCGGCATAGCGCGCCGCTTCCGCGGCAATACGGGCTTCCTCAGCAAGTATTTCGCTATAAGAGGGCGCGTTCGCATAGCGCGCCGCAACCTTGGCGGCGAGCCGGGCAGCACGCGATTCCGCATTGGAGAGTTGCTCCGGGAATTGTGTGCGGCCGGGCGGCTGTTGCTCGGCCGCTCTGCGCGCGTGGCGCGTGCGCGTCGCCTGCAGACGCTCGTTCAACTCGTGCTTCCATGCGGGTACGGCGCTGTTTGCGTCGAAATTCAGGTCAAGTCTGGATGAAGAAGTACTCAATGCGGATTCCTCACTCTGTTTTTCAAGCGATTTCCTCTTTTGCGGATAGAAGCCTGCGGCGATACATTCCCATCATTCAGCCACAAGCATTCGGAGGAGACGAACACACGTTTCTTCGATCATTGGCATACTCCAATGGCGAGGCAACGAGTATCGATGGCCAGAGCGACTATGCGGACTAGGACTGGTCTCATAAACCCAATGCCCTCGCCAACGCTGCGGATGAAATCCGCCAGCGAAGCGGGGCTCATGCTTTCGACCGAAGCCTCAAATCTATTCATGAGACCAGTTCTAGGACATCACGCTTGAGCTACTTGCTACTAACTTCGCCCCAGGTAATAAGAGCCCGCACCTTTTTGTTTATCACGACGTTACTGCTATGTCATCTCCAGCTTTGGCCTCAAGCATTGACCAAGCAGTTTCCCCTCGCGGCCCAAAGCGCCGCCGCCGCGGTTCAGGCCTCAAGAGCGCACGACGGTCAATCAGACGCGGCGGCATCTTCCGCCGACTCTCTTCCCGACGCACCCGGATACCCTATCGCCGAAGTTATTCCCGCGCCCCCATCGGGTTATCCCGTTCGCTTCCAGTCCAACCAACAGGAGAAGCACGGAAGCATCTATACGCTGACCGGAGAAGTGAGGATCGACTATAGGAATTACACTTTGCTGGCCGACAAGATCACCTTCGACCAGGATACAAGCGCCGCCGAGGCCCAAGGGCATGTCGAACTTGAAGGCGGTCCGGACGATGAGATTATCACCGCGGACCACGGCAGCATGAACCTCGACTTGAATACCGGCCACTTCTATAACGTGATCGGCAGCATCGGCACCCGAGCCTCCACGAATAAACGCAAATTGGTCTATACAACAGCCAATCCCTTCCTTTTTACCGGGCGGGAAGTTATCAAGGAAGGCCCGCTCAGATACCGCGTGATCGCCGGCACGATGACTTCGTGCCGTCTGCCTAAACCGGACTGGCGGATCATCGCCTCTGATATCGACGTGAATAATGGCAAAGCGCGCGCCAAGAACGGCCACTTCAACCTCCTCGGCGTGCCCATCTTCTACTTGCCGTATGTGACCCACCCGGTGGATACGGAATCCCGGCAAAGCGGCATACTGATTCCCATCATCGGCGACTCTACCGTCAAAGGCTACGTCTTCGGGGAGTCGATCTACTGGGCCATCAACCGCAGCATGGACGCTACTTTCGGTACTCAATACTTCTCCAAGCGCGGTTGGTCGCCAAGCGGCGAGATCCGTTATCGAGGCGAAGGAGCGGATTTCGCCAGCTTCCATTTTGTGGCTCTCTTCGATCGCGGACTTGCCCCCGGCAATCTCAATCAAGGGGGTCAGGACATTGCTTTCAATGGCCGGAAAGACTTCGATCCGGACGGTCACACCAGGGCGGTCGCCTCGGGGGAGTATCTCAGCTCCTATGTCTACCGCCAGGCGTTCGCCGAATCCTTTGCGCTCGCCGTCGCCTCGGAGGTAACCTCGTCGGCATTCCTTACGCACAATGAGAATGGTTTTTCAGAAAGCATCGATTTGGACCGCTATCAGAACTTCCAAGGAGTTACCCTCACCGGCAACACTTACTACACGCCGCAAATTCAAATCCTGCACTTGCCCAGCCTGGACGTCGATTCAGTCGATCGCCCGTTTCGACGTACGCCGCTGATCTGGGGCTTCGATGGATCCGCGGCAGGCATTAGCCGCAACGAACCGAACTTCAACTCCGGAGAAACAGGGCGCGTGGATCTGTATCCCCGGCTCGCTCTTCCTTTTCACATGGCAGGATGGTCTTTCCGGCCGGAAGGGCGCGTGCGCGAAACCTTCTATACCCAGAGCCAGACCCCTGACGGCGCTACTCCGGTAAACCACCCTGCCAGCGTCAATCGGAAGGATATTGAAGCCAGCTTCGAGCTGCGCCCGCCGGTGCTGATGCGCGATTTCACCGCGCCCTGGCTGGAGCATTTCCTAGGCAGCGATGTGCGTCATACTCTCGAGCCTCGAGTGGAATATAAGTATGTGGGAGGCATCGGCAACTTCTCCTCCATCCCACGTTTCGACTCGACCGATATAGTGAGCGACACCGATGAAGTCGACTATTCACTGACGCAAAGACTCTTCCTCAAGCATCTGCACCCTCAGCCTTGCGTGAATGGGGCTCTCCCCGCTCCGCTCAACGGAGTCATCTATGTGCCCGGCAGTTATAGAGAGTGCGGCGGCGATGACAACGCATGGATCACCTGGACCTTAGGCGCCGATTATTACTTCGATCGCACCTTTGGCGGCGCCGTAACCCCGCTGCGGCGCAACGTCTTAGATACCACGCTTGACCTCACCGGAGTCGCCTTTCTAGGCGGCCCGCGGCGCTATTCTCCCATTATTTCCCGGCTGCGGGTGCGCACCAGCCAGCGCATGGATTTGGAATGGGATGCCGATTATGACACCAAGGAGGGGCGCTTGAATGCCAGCAATATCTTCGCCGACTACCGGCGCGCCAGCATCTTCGGCAGCGTCGGCTATTCCACGCTTCAGGCGCTCAATCCTTCCTTCAATCCCAAACTCGGCAACCAGGTGACGAAATACAATCTGCTTCGTCTCCTCCTGGGGTTCGGAAATTCGGCCAAGCCGGGCCTGAGCGCCGGAGCGGATGCCGGCTATGACTTCACCGAGAACGCGTTGCAGTATTACGGCGTCCAGACGTCGTACAACTGGAACTGCTGCGGGCTGAGCGTCGAATATCGCCGCTTAGCTCTTGGCTCGTTGCGGAATGAAGGCGAGCCTGTCTTCAGCTTCACTCTTTCCGGCGTGGGAGCGGCGGGGAATCTCAAACATACGGAACAGATTTACTAGGGCTTGTTAACAGTCCCTAAAGTCCAGCTTCCATGTGCTGAAGCAAGGGGGCTTCACAGGCTGCGGAAAAACGCGCCGAAGCAACAAGCGAGGCGCAAGAAAATGTATAACCCCGACCGGTCTACCCAGGTAATAGAAGATGAACCGGCCACAGAACCGTTTTTTCGCAGCCTGTTCTATCCCCAACCCGCCGCTGGACACGATAACGGGAAAAACTGTCTAATGAAATGTATGCGTGAAAGGCGGCTTTCTTGTCTCTGACCCGAACCCTTGTTTGTTTCCTGCTGATTGTGCTTGCGGCAGGCTGCAAGGCGCAGACTACGGCCGGCTCCCCGCCCGTTCCGCTCACTCCACAGCTCCACCGCAGGATCGAAGTGCTGGTACGATCGCAATTCGATGTGCCGCCCAACATGGACTTGACCATCGGGACTGTCAGCAGGAGTGACTTTCCCGGATATCAAACCCTGCCGATAACCTTCACTGGCAGAGGTCAATCGACGACCATTAATTTCCTGCTCTCGAACGACGGCAATACCATAGCGCGCCTGGAGAAGTTTGACATCAGCCGCAGCCCCGCGGCAATGATAACCACCCAGAACCGTCCTGTCCGCGGCGCGCCGGCGGCGAAAGTCACCATCGTTAATTTCGATGATCTGGAGTGCCCCTACTGCGCGCAAATGCACGCCGAACTCTTTCCCGCAACTGCCGAACACTACAAAAACCTGGTTAAGTTCGTCTATAAGGATTATCCGCTGGTCGAGATTCATCCCTGGGCCATGCATGCTGCCGTCGATGCGAACTGCCTGGCCGATCAGAACGGCGCCGCCTATTGGAGCTTCGTGGATTATGTGCATGAGCATGCCGGTGAAATCACCGGAGCGGCGCATGATGTGAAGGCATCGTTGCAGACGCTGGACAAGCTTACCCATGAGCAGGGAGAACGTTCCAAGCTGGATTTGGTCAAGCTGGATAACTGCACCGCAAAACAGGACGAATCCGTCGTTCAAGCTTCGATGAAGCAAGGCAGCGCGCTGGGCGTGAATGGCACGCCGACAATCTTTGTCAACGGGGAGCGCATCTCCGGTGTACTGCCTCCCCAGATGCTCTGGATCGCGGTCGATCGCGCGCTCAAGGCGGCCGGCGTCGAGCCGCCCCCGCAGGAAAAACCTCAAGCGGCACGGATGGCGCAGCCGCGGAGTAAATAGTCTGGCCGGCAGCCGCGGAAATATGCTCGAGAAGATCTCAACTTCGGGCTTGCAGCGAATTCAAGCCGGAGGAGAAGAACGATTGCCAGAAGCCTTTATCGAACACGCCCGCACCATCCGGCCGGTATCGGATGCCGTTAAGCTGGGACGGGCCCCGTTTTGGATTGTCTTAGCATTGCTGAGCGGCATCTTTTCGGCAGGTTGTAACCGCGCCTATGGTCCGGATGTGGCGGCTACGGTCAATGGCCAACCCATCCAGCGCTCGGAAGTAGAGAAATACTATCGTGATAACTTGGGGAATTCGCCGCAACATCCGGGCAATGAGCAGGCCGAGGCTACGCGCCTCAATATTCTGCGTCAATTGATCGATGACGAAATCCTTCAGCAGCGCGCCACCAAGCTTCACTTGGTCGCCACCGATGAGGAAGTTGACGCCAAGCTGGCTGAAATGAAGGCTCCCTACACTCAGGAAGAATTCGATCAGCGTCTCAAGGCTTCGAACTTGTCACTCGAAGATCTGCGCCGGCAAATTCGCCGTAACCTCACCGCCGACGAGCTGATCAACAAAGAGATCATCTCCCGGGTCAACATCACCGACGCCGATATCACAAATTTCTACAATAGCAACAAAGCTCAGTTCAACTTCATCGAGCCTAAGTACCACATCGCGGAAATTGTGGTCACCACCCATCCCACCAAGATCCAGGCGAGCGCCAATCTCCAGAACAGCAAGGCCGGCAACGACGCTGAAGCTCTCAAGAAGATTCAAATGCTGCATAGCCGTCTGGAGAGTGGGGATGATTTCGCCAGTGTGGCCATGAACTTCTCGGAAAATTCGAATGACGCCAGCAACGGAGGGGACATGGGTCTGATTCCCGAATCTACGTTGCGAGGCGATCCTGCCGTCTTTGGCGCGATCTCCAAGCTCAAGCCGGGCCAGATGACAGATGTGGTTCCGTTAATGCCTCCAGGATCGAAGACCCCTGAGGCGTACGCCATCTATAAGCTCCTGGAGAGAGAGCCGGCGGGACAGCGCGAGCTGAAGGATCCGCGGGTGCAGCAGGATATTCGCCAGCAACTGCGGGATGGCCGAGCCCAATTACTGCGCGCGGCCTATTACGAGATGCTGCGCGATCAGGCTCATGTGGTGAACTACCTCGCCGAGCAGATCTTCAAGAACGGCGCCCAATAGCTCTACGCACTTGTGCGGCAAGTCATCTTTCCATTCCATAATCTTGTCATCCGACCGGAGTGCAGCTACGCACCCGGTTCCGCCGGAAATGCGGACCACCAAGCTAAAAAAAGCGCCAGGGACCGCAACTTTCCAGCCTGCAAGGCGGTCTACACCTCTGTATTGTCCTTCGTCGTCATCGTATTAAGCCGAGATTGTGACGTATATATGGGATACAGGTTTCTCAGACTCTTTTGTACGCTGCTTTGCTTGACGAGCTTGTTCCTGGCCTGGGAAGGGACAGCATACGCGTATGCGGATCCTGGTTCGGGCCTAATGACCTTGCAAATAATTGGCTCCCTCCTTGCAGGCATAAGTTTCTATTTCAGGCAAAAAGTAGGACGCCTGTTTAGGGGAAGCGCCGGCGCGGTTAATAAAGAAGGCAAAAATCTACCGGAAGATATCCCCGAATGAGGGCAGAACTCCCGGAGACTTTTCGCGATCCGGCAGGCTACGTTGAGTTCACGGAAAGTGCGGTTCTTCGACATGTACATCCTGAGTACGTTGAATGCACCCGCAAATTCATAAGTTCCCTTTTTTTTCAACGTTCGCAGGCTTGTTCTCATATCGTCGCCACCGAAGCACTCATAGCCGGTGGCAATCTACTTTTACGGCATCCCCGCATATTTTTCCCTTCCTATCCCTGGGAATGGGCTCCGGCCCAATGGAGAGCTGCTTCTCTATTGACGTTGCAACTTTGCGAGGATGCGATTACGAGCGGTTATCTTTTGAAGGATGCCACTCCCCTCAACGTCCTGTTCGAGGGGTCGAAACCGATTTTTGTCGACCTCCTCTCCTTTGAAGAGCGCTCTTCCGAAGAAAGTTTATGGTTGGCGCAGGCCCAGTTTGTTCGTACATTTTTGCTGCCATTACTAGCACGGCGCTACCTTGGCTGGCCCTTGTCAGCCACACAGATACGTCGCGACGGATACGAGCCGCAAGAGCTATATGAATGCATCTCAACCCTCAAAAAGCTGGATCCACGCCTTTTTTGGTTTGTTACCTTGCCCACATGGTTAGAGAGACGTGCTGAAAAGCGCACCCCCAGCGCACCTGTACAGTTGCGCCGCAGTCCAGAAATGGCAACACACATCCTGCAGAAGAATATACAGCGGCTCAGGAAGCAGGTAGAACGAGCAACGCCTCCAGTGCGCCCGTCCCACTGGGGCAGCTATACGGTCACGGCTAAGCACTACTCGCCGCAAGATCTTGCAACGAAACAGGCCTTCGTCTTCCAGGTCCTAAAAGAGGTCAGGCCGGAAACAGTTTTGGATATTGGCGCAAATACCGGAACCTACGCTTTGCTTGCAGCCAAACAAGGAGCCCGGGTGGTTGCTCTGGACAAAGACACCACGGCGGTCGACCAGATATGGCGCCGCGCGAGTGCGGAGAACCAGGACGTCCAACCGATAATTGCTGATATCGCGCGCCCCACGCCCGCCATAGGCTGGGGAAATGCAGAGTCTCTATCGCTCATGGATCGAATGGAAAATAAATTCGATCTTGTGCTCGCGCTGGCAATTATCCATCATCTCTTGCTAATGGATCAGGTCCCTCTGGACCACATCGCCTTCCTTTTGGCCAAGCTCGCGCGCCGCTATGTCCTGTTGGAATGGGTTCCGCAGAAGGACCCCATGTTTCAGCTCTTGCTCAGAGGGCGCGGGCGATTGTATCAACACCTTCGCTTAGACACCATGTTGGCGTCATTTGCCGCGCACTTCCAGGTATCCCGGCGCCAAGATTTGTCGAATGGGCGAATTTTGCTCTTCTTGGAAAAACGATGAAAGCGCCCGTGCTGCTTCAGAGCGCCGGTGCTACCGCGATTTTTCTGTTTCCTGTCTATGCCCCAGCTTTTGCACACCCGGCTTGGTTCCGGATGCATAGTCACGTGCCACTAAGATATTTTGGCTTAGGACTGGTTTTCAATATTGTCGCTCTGACGCTCCTCTTTTTTTTCTTATCGTTATCGCTCGATAAGACATGGCTGGGCAGATTGTTGCGGCTTAGCCTTCCGGGTGCACTAGCCGCTGGGCTGTTTGAAAACATCTACATCGGTCTGCGAGGCGTTCCGACGCGTTTTGTCTGGCCCTTTCTCATTTTTCTAACGATAACTTGCCTTTTGCTGGTATCACGGCTGGTATGGCAGCATGGCGCCCGCATCATTCTAAGACTCTGCGGTGCCGGCTTCATGGGAGCCGGAATTTTCAGCATGATTGTGGTAGTGCAGCTTGTCCACCTCAGTCTGTGGCAGCCCTTGCCCAGTTACGGAGCACTCGCGCCTCTAAGGGCCGAAAGTGGGCATCACAACCGTGTTGTATGGATAGTCTTCGATGAGCTTTCCTACGACCAGGTGTTTGAGCATCGCTTTGACAAACTTGCATTGCCAAATTTCGAGAAGCTACGCGAGATCTCCACGGTATTCTCCAACGTACGGCCGGCCGCCATAGTCACGGAACTCGCGATCCCCTCGATGTTTTTGGGAAGAGCTTTAGACAGGGTCTATGTCACCAACGGCGACAGATTCCTTGTTGCTGCTCCAGGTGAACCGTTGCGCCCTTTTGAAGCAGGCGAAACACCTTTCGCATTGGCGACCAGCCATGGAATGACAACTAGCGTCGTCGGCTGGTATAACCCCTACTGCAGCATTCTGTCTCCCTACCTCAATCAGTGCTACTGGACCTACGACCCGTTAAGCCCTGCAGTGTTTATCGAGGGGGATCGTTTCTGGCAAAACGTTAAAGACACGTGGGACCGCTATCGGATCGTGCTGCATCCAGCCCGAGAGGAGCGATCTCTGGATTACCAGGTGCGCACCTATCAATCCCTGATGACACGTGCTGACGGAGCACTTGCACAGAACCGGCTCGATTTTATATTTATCCACTTGCCGTTGCCCCATCCAGCAGGATTCTATGACCGTGAGACAGGCCGGTTCGACACATCGGGTACTCGGTCCTACATCGACAATCTTGCGCTCACGGACAAAGCCTTAGGCCAATTGCTATCAGACCTTGAGCAATCGCCGCGGTGGCAAGATACGAGCGTTCTTGTTTGTGGGGACCACTCCTGGCGCACCTTTGTATGGCGTTTAGGCAGACACTGGACCACAGAAGACCAGGTCGCGTCCCGTGGAGGTATTTACGACCCTCGACCCTTTCTCCTGGTTCACGTTGCGTCGCAAACAAAGCCCACGATTGTTACTCAACCTTTTGCCTTAATCTCGGTCCACGGCATTCTCGATAGTCTGATCCTGGGTCAGAAACTCCTGGGTCAGAAACGGTCGAAACCTCTCTACGGAGGAGACACGCCATAGATTCTGTTAAATCCGTTGCCTTCCCGTAAATCGCCGGGGCAGCCCCGCGCTGTATTACTCGATAATCGCCAGAACCTCGCCCGCGTTGACCGCGGCTCCTGGCTCTGCACGCAATTCGACAACTCTTCCGGCCTTCGGGGCTTTTAACTCGTTTTGCATCTTCATGGCTTCGATCACCACGACTCCCTGCTGAGCTTCGACCTCAGATCCGAGCTCCGCCAGGATTCGGATGACTCTCCCGGGCATTGAGGCCTTGATAGACAGTGGTCCGTTTTCATGTGTGCCTCGGGCAAGCTTCCTTTTCAGCGACCGTGGATCTTCGATGTGAAAAGCATGGCGTTCACCATCGAGATAGACCGCGGGTTGTTGCCCACCTTCGTCCAGCACGCACCGGTAGGATTCGACGCCTATCAGCAGCGAAAGAATGCCGGGCTCGAGCAGGCGCGCCGAGCCCTCAAGCTTTTCCCCGTCAATCTCACATACGAAGCTTCCGTCATTCTCATTTTGCTGGAGATTAAGCTTGCGCATTTGGCCGTCGATGGCAACTTGCAGAATCATGACAGAGCTTCCCATCGGGCGTGGGCTTTCCATTGCGTCCCTTGCTCCGGGGATGTGCTTGAACCCTGTTTCGCTGCTGCCGCCGCCCGGAATCTCTCAAAGAGCGCTGTCGCGATCGCCGCAGCCGCGCCCTCGAGCGGCTTCTCCTCCTCGATCTGCTTTTGCCGGCCTATCCAGCGGTCGAGATACCCGGTGTCAATCCGCGCATCTACGAATGCCGGATCGCGCAAAATACTTTTAAGGAACTGGAGATTGGTTTGGATCCCCCCGATGGAATATTCGGCAAGAGCGCGCAGCATTCTGGCGATTGCCGCCTGGCGTGCCGGGGCGTAGGCAATCAGCTTGGAAAGCAAAGGGTCGTAATCCATGGGAACCACCCAGCCTTCGTAGACGCCGCAATCCTCCCGAATGCCCGGTCCCGAGGGCTGGGTCAGACGCGTTATGCGCCCCGGAGAAGGAAAGAAATTGTTCTCCGGATCCTCTGCGTAAATTCGGCACTCGATTGCGTGCCCGCGCAGAACTATCTCCTTCTGCGAAAAAGGCAAGGGCAAGCCTTGCGCGATCAGAATCTGCAGATGGACGAGATCCAGGCCGGTCGCAAGCTCAGTGACCGGATGCTCCACCTGCAGCCGCGTGTTCATTTCGAGAAAATAGAAGTTCTTGTTATCGTCGACCAGAAACTCAACCGTACCGGCATTGCTGTAACCGGCTTCGCGCGCCAGCCGGACGGCGGCTTCACCCATACGCCGGCGCAGCTCCTCGTCCACAATCGGAGAGGGGGCCTCTTCAATCACCTTCTGATGGCGGCGCTGCACCGAACATTCGCGCTCCCCAAGATATACGCAGTGGCCGTGTTCGTCCGCCAATATCTGGATTTCGATATGCCTCGGCCGTTCAATCAGCTTTTCCAGATAAACTTCGCGCGAGCCGAATGCGCGCTCCGACTCGCTCTGCGCGTCGCGGAAAGCGGAAGGAAGTTCTTCCGGAGCGGCGATACTCCGCATGCCCTTGCCGCCGCCGCCGGCAGCAGCTTTGAGCATTACCGGATATCCAATGGCGAGCGCTGTTTCGGCAGCTTCCTTGAGCGAGGCCAGCGCCTTGGTCGAGCCGGGCGTACGCGGTATGCCGGCCCTGTCCGCAGCCCGGCGCGCGCTCGTCTTCAAACCCAATGCACGCATAGCGGAGGACGAGGGACCGATAAACTTGATACCGCCGGCTTCGCATTCTTCCGCGAAATCGGCATTCTCCGACAGGAAGCCATAACCGGGATGGATGGCATCCGCTCCGCTCTTCCGGGCGGTCTCAAGGATCAAATCGCGTTTCAGGTAGGCACTGGAATCGGGCGCCAGAAGGTAGGATTGGTCGGCGTGAAGGACGTGAAGAGACGCGCGGTCCGCTGCGGTGTACACAGCCACTGTCGCGATGCCCAGCTCCTTGGCGGCCCGGATGATGCGGAGCGCAATCTCTCCACGGTTTGCGATGAGGATCTTTCGCATGGAAGCTAAGAGGCAGCTAAGAAGCGGTCAGCTAAAAAGCGGTTAGCTGATAAAGCGGTCAGCTAAAAGCCGGTCAGCGAGAACATTTTCGCTTCGGCGATCACCGTCTAACCAGAATTAAGCTAAAAAGCGGTTAGCTAGATCTCAAACCGCTCTCGCTGACCGCTTTTTAGCTGACCGGACTTTAGCTGACCGCTTTTTAGCTAACCGCTTTTTAGCTATTTTTTGGTATTGTCCATCACCACGCCGCCTGGTGTCTGCTGGTTCTTCTTCTGTTCGTTGGCCTTGCGCGTAGCCATCGTCTTGGCAGCCCATTGGTTGAACAAGTCCATATCGGCGTTGTGCGCCTCTTCGTCGCCGCAATCTAAATCCGCCTTGCGCCGGTACATGAGACTCAGGTAGGACATGGCGTCGTCGTAAGCCGGGCGCAGATCGATGGCCTGCTGCAATTGCTGGATTCCTTCTGTGACCAGAGGCGTGTTCTGCTCTTGGAGAGCCGCGCAGGCCTTTTTGTCCTTGATCATGTCGCCGTTATCCTGCATGTTCAGGCTATTGCGCGTCCGGATCGCATTCCGATAGGCTTCTCTCCAATCGATGACGCCGATCGTATAGTGCGCAACCGGATCTTTCGGATCGATTTCCAGGGCTTTTTGCTGCCACTGCTTCGCGTCATTCAGCTTTCCGGTGTTCAGATAGACGGCTGCCGTACCCTTCAGCGCGTTGAGATCGCGGGGATCCTTGTCCAGGACCTTCTGGTAGGCGGTGACTGCAAACTGCGCATTCTTCAAATTTTCCGGAGTATTGGCGTCAGGGACGACCTGCTGCGCATAAGCGGTAGCGAGATACAACGGAGCCATGGTAAGGGAGGGGTCGAGGCGCTCGGCATGCTGGAAATGATCGATCGCTTCCTCAAATTTAGCGTTCTTGTAAGCCTCGACACCCTTGTTCAGTTGGTCGCGGGCCTCTAGCTTACTGCACCCCATCAAGGTGAGCAACGATAGGCTAGCGGCTGCCAAGATGGGTAAATATGCGCTTCGCTTCATTAGGCTTCTCATCTCCTTCGGTCGCCAGGATGCGCCTGACATCGTAATCGTACACACTATAGCGGGGGAACAGAATATGTAAAGCTCCGCGCTGTGATTGTAATTGTTTTAACGCTCATAGCAAGGCCCGCAGGCAAAACAAAGTCCGCGGATGCCAAATGGAGCAGCCGCGGACAGGGAATTCGGGAAAGGCCGTTTTTGCCACTTCTCCTGCAAATCCTAAGCCGTAGGAATCCCGATCCGCATCCCGGCTGGTTGTGAAGTACAGCGATATTGCACTCAACGGACTTTTGCACGCAAGAAGAAGCCCGGGCCCTGAGCGGAGCCGCGCTTCTTGCGCTCGCGGGCCGATGCTTGGGGGTTGGCGCTTATTGACCCGCCTCTACTTTCGGTGTAATCAAGCCGATGTGATCCACGCCGGCATCTTTGCCGATATCAATCACAGTCGCAATGGTGGCGAAGTTCAACTTGGGATCTCCCTTGATGAACATCACTTTCTCCGCGCGGGTGGCGAAAATGCCTTCCAGCTTAGTGGGCAGATCGTGAAGCGATACATCCGTTTCGTTGATCTTATAGCCCGGCTGGCCCGCTCCATTCGCTTGCACCTGGACGACGATGGTGCGGTCATTCTCCTGCTGCTTCTGCGGATTCTTGGGAGGCTGCGGCACCAGGGCATCGAGGCCGTGCGGCGTTACCGGCACGATGACCATAAAGATGATGAGCAGCACCAGCATGATATCGATCAAAGGAGTGATATTGATGTCGGAGGATACTCCTCCACCACCGCCCGTTGTCATTGCCATAAATCATTCCTCGTTTTTCTTCGGCTCAGCTTGGCCAAGCCGGATCTTTCTTCAGTTACCGGCAGGAGCGGCCGGAGTCGCGGCGCCGGGAGCCACGGGAGTAGCTTCCTCATTGATCCTCTCCGTAAGCAGCCCTACCTGATCCACCCCGGCGGTGCGGACAGTATCGATCGCGTCCTCGACCGTGCCATACTGCGCCCGTGCATCCGCGCGCATAAAAATCTCTTTGTTGGTCTTGTTTTGCAGCATATCCGCTACTTTTTGCCCGAGATCACCCATGGATACCTGGTTCTGCCCCAGATAAACCCTGCTGTCGCGGGTAACGGCCACCACCACCGCATCTTCCTTGTCGGCGTCAGGCATAGCGGTGGGATCCGCTACTTTGGCCAACTCGATGTTCACCTTGTTCTGGAGCATCGGAGTGATGACCATGAAGATGATCAGCAGCACCAGCATGACATCACACATAGGCGTGACGTTAATGTTGGAATTGATCTTTTTGCCTTCGTCCCTAACCGTAATTGCCATGCTAGTACTCCATCGATTGAACTGTTATTGACCGAGTCCAAACGATGGGCTGGAAGAGACTTCGCATCCCTTCCAACCCATTTGGATTCTCGCTTTGCACCCTGTACCCGGCGCCAATGTCCCTTTGCTTCAGCCGGGACTTAGCGGCGGTGGCTCTGCTTGATGAAGTAATCGATCAACTCGCTCGAGGAGTTGTCCATTTCCACGTCAAATGCTTCCACCTTGCCGGTAAAGTAGTTGAAGGTC